>DYKO01000002.1:84724-244040 GCA_020722565.1 Rikenella microfusus | reverse complement strand
CTAAAAAGTTAATCTTTTGCCACTTTTATATCTATGCAAAATTTAAACAGGCTCTTAGACTAAGGATTAGTAATGTAATGAACTAATGCTTGGTTTGTTGGTTACTCGATTGGTATATAAGTTAATCCCAACAAATCATTGATTTAGCGGGCCTTTAGGCAAAATCGCATTTGTTAATGCGTAGTTTGGGTTAAAATTACAACCTATTTTAGGGATAGAGAAGCGTTTTACTCCTGTAATTCCATTGGATATCAATTAGATAAAATAGATAAAGATTCCTTATGCATTCTTTAGCTATATTTTAATTATAAAGACCAAACCTATGGCAACTCTGTGGCCTACGTTTGGATATGTTTTTAACTCAGCACAAACTCATAGGGTTTTGGAATATTAGTATTTGACAACAATTTCTTATTGATTGCTTAGCAGTTTTAAAATAAGTATAGGTTCTAAGCCCTGTGGTATAGTTACCAGTTAGTGGTTTTAGGGTACAGCCTTGATAAATTAACTTTTTCGCAAAAGTTAAAATTTCTAAGTATAAGGTATTGAATTTGTTGAAGTTCTGTTCAAGAGGCACGGCGCTGCAGGCGCAAAAATTTAGGGAAAGAATTATCTTCAGCAATAACTTTTGCATTCATCAAAAAAATAACCTACCCGAATAATACGAGTAGGTTATTACTAAAATTGTAAACCTAAAACCTAAACCAAACTATTTCGTAATAGCTATTTTTTCAGTTCTGGTAAAACCATCAATGGATAAATTTAACAGATATATACCCGCTGGTAAGTTAACGGGTAACTTAATGTTAATAACATTATTTCCCGAAAAGCTTTGCTTTTGGAAGATCCCTACCTGCTGTCCAGTTAGATTATATATTCTAGCAGTAACTGTTCCTAATTTGGGTTGGTTGTAGGAAACAAAAATCTCATCGGTTGCAGGGTTTGGCCAAACCAATACATTGTTGTCAAAAGAACTGGGCTGATCAACCCCAACGTAAATATTATCCCTATTAATCCTTTTAGATGTAAATATACGGTATTCAGCAGGATTAAGGGTAAGGCTGTAATTATTTGAGGTTAGTTGAATGGAATCGCCGCTGTAGTACTCATACCACCAGCCGGGATTGTTAAAGGTGATTGAGGTGTTTTTAACCGAAACATCAAAATTTCCTACAATTAACACATCCATGCTGGAGCTATTAAGTTTTAACCACTTGATTGCCCCATCGAGTGAGTAGTCGTAGCTATCAGTTTTAAATGCTTCGTATTTTTGTTTCAAATGGTTCAGGTGGGCAAAGGTGTTAAATATATTCCGTCGGTTATCGTCCTGGTAGTACTCCCAGTGTATTGGCTTACGGCCAAGGCGACCGTTATACTCGATGCTTACATCGTAGCCCAGTTCGCCAAACTGCCAAATCATTTTTGGTCCGGGAAAAGGAATGAATAGGTTAGCCGCTGTTTCAATTCGCTTAAGCGCAATGGGTAGCGTTTTAACATTGTGCTCAGGAATGCTAGTATTACCATAGGTAAGGTTTTTATAAACCAGTCGTTCTTGATCGTGGCTTTCCATGTAACCCACAACATGAGGAACACTCCAGCCGCGTTGCTTAGCAGCAATCCATGAGAAATCGGAATCGGTTAACCACCCCATGGTTGCCTGGTTGTAGGAGTAGTTCATATTCCCCCAGATAAGCATCCCTTTACCCTCGCTACTCCGATATTCCGCCAGGGTTTTCTCTTCGGAATTATCACAAAAATGTTCCAAAATAACATAGGCATTTGGATTAACGCTCCAAACCTTATCGGCAATGCGTTCGAGGATAGCAATACGTGGAGCATCGTAATTTGAACCTGCATTAAGTGTGTTGGTGAATCCCTTGGTGAAGTCGAATCGGAAGCCATCAACCTTATATTCTGTAAGCCAGTAGGTAAGAACTGAGTCTACAAACATTTGGGTTTCAGGGCTTTCGTGGTTAAAATCATAGCCCCAGCAGTAGGGTGGGTGAGGGCACGATGTGTTATACCAGGGGTTATCAGCCGTTGGCTCTCCGAGCGATGTTCCATCGGAAGTGGAATACATCTGTACCAGGGGCGATTGTCCAAATGAATGGTTCAGCACCATATCTATTATTACAGCCATGCCCAAGCTATGGGCTTCGTCAATAAAAGCTTTATAGTCGTTTGCAGTGCCATAGGCTTTATCGGTAGCAAAGTAGAACGATGGGTTGTATCCCCAGCTATCGTTACCTTCAAATTCGTTGATGGGCATCAGCTCAACAGCATTTATACCCAATTTCTTTAAGTAGCTTAACGAGTCGCGAACGGTTTGAATGTATGAGTCGCCAACAAAATCGCGTATGTGAAGTTCGTAGATTACAAGGTTTTGCTTTGTTGGAGGGTTAAAATCTGTAGTGGTCCATGTGTATTGTTGAGGTGTTGTTGTGAAAGTTGAGATTATTCCATTTGTTTTACCTGAAGGGTAGGCCATTAGATTTGGGTAGGTTGTTGAGGGTATGTATGTATCGTTAGGGTCTAGGGTTTTATTGGTGAATGGATCGGCTATTCGCAGGTAACCGTCAATAAGGAACTGGAAGGCGAACTCGGTATTGGGTTCAAGCCCGTTAAGTGTAATCCAGTAGTATTTGCCATCGGGTGTTCTATTCATGTAGTAGGGTTCATCGGGTAGCCAATCCGAGAAGCTCCCGATAAGGTAAACATATTTTTTTAGGGCGGGAGGGTCGTACAGAACAATGGTTGCGCTATTCTCATCAATTATATTAACACCTGGATGAGCACCTTGTGGAAGTGTTGCAACATTTATTTCAGATCGGATGAGAATGTAAACGGAATCCTTAATGGTATTGCTCCCATCGGTAGCAATGGCTTTTATCCAGTGTTTACCGTATTCGGTAGCGGTATATGAGTATGCTAGTGATTGCTCCGCTGTGCTGCCCATCAGTTGATTATCGATATATAGTGATAATGATGTGGCATTATTGGCACTAGCCTGTATATTAATTACATCGTTGAGTTCATAAATGGGCTTGCTCTGTATGGGATTGGTTATGCTAACCGAAAGACCCTGCTTGTAAACATCATAAAAGATATCCTCGGTCTGCTTTGAGCCATCAGCACTCCGAAACACAAAGCACATCTGGGTTATCGTTTCATCGGACGGAACGCCGTAAAAATCTCTGATAGTGGGCTGTATAGTTAATTCATAGGTATTTGTTCCTGTTCTAGTAAGTTTGGGTTGAACGTTGTTGTCGCCCCAGTTTCCAATAACGTGTTGCCACTCAACGCCATTAGCGGTTACACCCGTATGAACGTAAACGTCGCCGGTATAGCCCACCAAATCGGTTCTGGAAGCCTTTGTGGCATCAAAGGTAATGGTAACCGCATCGGCATCTGTTGGCAGCGTAGGGGTTACCGTTACTACTTGAGCGTGAATAATATAAAAAAAGAAGAGAAAGAGAATAGTTGTTAGGTTGAACTTTTTCATAGTTTAAGTATTAAAAAGGCTGCCCCAGTACTGAGGCAGCCTGTTAAATGCTAGATGTTCTTAATTATAGTTGCAACTTTAGTCCATGGATTCAGCGTAATGGTGTAATTACCTGCTTCGTTGATCGCAATATTTGCACCACCGGGTTCAAGTGCATTTAATGGACCACCAAGATTTACTGTCCAATCATCGTTAGCCCTGAATTTGATTTCCCCAACAGTAAGATCCAGTGTGGCTGTGAAAACACCATTTGTGCCATCCCAGGTCATATTCTGATCGGAATTCCAGCCGTCGGCAGTTGCATTACCAATAATACCCCAACGGTTAATGGAAGCCTTATATTCATTTGGTGTGCTTAAATCGAGGGTAATTGCATAGTCATCTTCAAGACTGATTGCAATGTTAGCCCCGCCATACGAAAGGGCATTCAAATCGCCACCAAGGTTGTAATCCCAGCTATGGTTAGCTCTGAATTTAAGTTCAGCATTTGTTAGATGTACTCCACCAATCCATTGATCTAGGGTTTGATTGTATGTTAAAGTAGTTTCATCACCCCAGCCAAGTGGAGTAGCACTACCAATAACACCCCAATCCATTTTTAGCAATTCGTATTGCATATCCACCATATTACCTTTAATACGATAGTGGCCATCTGCGGAAACGGTAATGTTGTTGCCGGGGTTAGCCAATTTGCCAGAATTGCTACCATCGTCGCCAAAGGTTGCTGGATCGGACCAGCTGTGATCGGTTACAAGTTTAAATTCACCTGCTGTTAGGTATATGTACCCTTCTGCCCAGTTACCACTGGTTAATGACGAAATGATATACTTTGCATTATCGCTATTGTCCCATCCGTTGTAACTGCCAACCACCCAGAATTTAGTAATATTTAGGGTCTTAAATTGCTTTTCCTCACCGTAGCTGGTTCCAGCGCTATTTATAGCATAGGCCCGAACATAATAGGTTGTGTTTGGTTGTAAACCAGTTATGTTGCTTGTGAATGCACCATCTCCATTACCATCGGATGTTTTTGAGTCAGAAACAGTTGGATTTGACGAGGTTGACCAGCAAATTCCTCTTGCAGTTACTTCAGCACCGCCATTGTTAGTAACTTCACCGCCGCTTTTAGCTGATGAGCTGGTAATTTCTGTAACATCTGCTGTTGTAACAGTGGGAGGAATAGGTAGGGTAGTGAACGAAAGCTCTTCGCCATACTTAATTTCATCACCAAGTTTAGCGTAGGCCTTTGCATAGTATGTTGTTACATGTGTTAACCCACTAATGGTAACCTGGAATGTTGCTTTCTTTTCACCATTGTCAATCCAAAGAATGGTTTCATTGTCAATTGTAGGGTCAGGGCTTGTGCTATAGCAAACACCTCTTTCTGTGAACTTTTCGGTTCCAGCAACAATATAGCCTACAACAGTTGCCGAGTTACTGGTAACATTCATTACTTGAGTCGTGGCCAAGTTTGGCTGAAGACGATTATCTGCAGGCTCCTCGGTACACGATACTATACCAAGAGAGGCAAACGCCAAGAGGAGCGCAGAGAACTTTAATATTTTGTTTCGTTTCATAGCTGCATTATTAATTAGTTAAGCTTAGTAATTGTATATACACCTGCTTCATTCGGACCATCGTATTGGGTAATGGTAAGGGTGATGTAATAGCTGCCAGCACTTGCAACAGGTATATTTGGTCCGTCGTGCTTAAGTTTGCCATCGGTTCCATCAAGGCCAAGGTTCCAAGCCCATCCGTCGTTTTTACGGAACTTGATTTCACCTACTACGAGGTCGGTTGTTACCTCCCAGAATCCTTTCTTGCGGTTGTAATCCATTTTGATATCGGGAGAACCCCAGCCATTGGGAGTAGCAGAACCAACAACTCCGTACATATGAGCATCAATGGCAAATGTGCCATTATTGAGGTTAATGGTTAGCTTATACCATCCATTGTCGGTTGACACTAAGCTAGTAGTGCCATTTTCTTCAATAGCAGTACCCGCTGAATTAAGCGCGTAAACCTTGTTATCGTCTGGGTTTTTAAGGGTAAAGGGTTCAGTGCTACTTAACTTAACAAATCCGCTGTAAATGCCATCTGCATTGGGTGACTCAATCCAGTTGGTGTATGTGGTACCAACAAGGTCAAGGCGCGGTAAACCGTAAGGTCTGACTACAGTAGCCGATGAGGCTGATGTATATTCAAAGGCATTGGCTCCTGTTCCTGGAGCGCCTGTACCTGCGTCAACAGTTAGAATTGCTCTAACTCTAACTTCGGCATTGGTTTCTACATCGCCATCGAAAACACTAAGCAATTTTGCGTTGAGTTCACTAACCTTAAACGAAATTAATGTATCCTGTGCTCCAGAGTAAAGAAGAATAGGGTTTGCAAATGATTCACCCGAAGCAGCAATTTCAAGGAAGTAAGTTGCCGAAGCTTTAAAGCCCGGATCAACTGGAGTACACCTAATTTCAACAACCTGATTGGGGTCACCTGTTCTAAAGAACTTCATTTCAGGCATTGAAACAATAGTTGGAGGAATTGGTTCGGCAAGCATTTTAACCTGTTCACCATCCTTCTCACAGCCGGCAAACAATGCCAGCAATCCAACTATCCCAAAATATTTTATTACTTTATTTCTCATGGCATTCGTTTTTTTGTAACAATTTAGTAATTGGGGTTTTGTCTAATGAAAGGATTTGCTGATACCTCAGCAGCAGGAATAGGGAATATATTCAGATGATCTGGGGTAGCAGTGCCATCTTTAACACCACCTTTCCATGTCCACAGATAGCTTCCACCTGTGAATTTTCCAAAGCGTATCAAATCGGTACGACGCTGGGCTTCATAGTAAAACTCGCGTCCTCTTTCATCTAGAATATCATCAAGTGTAAGCGAGGTTAAACGGTAGGAACTAGTTGGTGTGGTACCAAAATCACCTCCTTGATAAGCCCGATCACGGATGTAGTTGATATCAGCAAGTGCGTCAGGGGTATTACCTAAGTTGAAATTGGCTTCAGCGCGCATCGTATAAGCATCGGCTAAACGGAATACAGGGAAATCGGTACATGCAAATGCAGGGTTGTAATTTGCTGGGTGTGTGCCATCAGTGTTGCGGGCAGTGAACTTGTAAACTCCTATACCGTAGTCACCGCTTGAAGATGCAGCAGGTATGTCAGTTTGTTTTTTTACTTTTAAGAAAACACGGGTATCGGCAGGGTAGAGTGTACGAAGATCGGTTCCTTCGCTCCAGGCTGGATTCGAAATACCCAGCATTCTTTCTGCAAATTGTAAACGAGCACGATTACCATTCCAGTTGGTGTTTGAGGTTAAGCCGTGGTAATCTTCCGCTCTAATATATGTGGCATCGCTGCTCGATTCAATAATGAAGGTGGTTCCAACATAACCCTGTGTATTAATTCCATCCTGTTCCCAGGCAAGTATCATTTCAGGGTTTGTAGGGTGATTATTGTCAGCACTAAAGTTTTGGCGATAGTTAGTGGCTAAAGAGTAGGCCCCAGAATTGATTACGCTATCGGTGTAAATTTTACAGCTATCCCACTTTGCTGTTCCTGTGTAAACCTCAGCATTAAGGTAGGTGCGTGCAAGCAACATCCATGCAGCAGCACGATTAGCCTGTGTCGATACACCTCCGGGTACAGCTAGTTTAGGAGATATTGCTTTAAGTTCCGATACAATGTAGTTGAAGAGTTTTTTTCGTGCTTCAACAACATTTTCATCGAGTTGTCTGGGATAGTACTTTCCTACGCCATCCTTATCGGTGGTGAATGGGGGATTTCCAAAAAGATCCATATGGTAGTAGTAGGCAAGTGCTCTTAAAAAGCGGGCCTCTGCATTGTACCTTTGAACGTCAGGATCTGAGCTGCCATTGGTTAGGTTAATGAAGTCGTTGGCATAAGTAATTGTAAGGCTTAAGCGTTGGTAAAGTGCTGTAAGGAATGGGTTCTGTGAGCTCCAGGTTTGAGTGTTCAAATCAGCAATACCCACATCACCCCAGGCGCAAATAGCTTCGTCGGTAGTAATTTCCTGGAGGTTCCAAAGCGCACGGCAGGTTGTAAAGAAGTTTTCATCAGGTGCACTAATATCTGCTCCACCATTGGCCCCTTGCCCTGCAATGATATAGCTGGCATAAATTTTTCCAAGAACTTGTTTCATGTAGTTAGGATCATCACCTAGGTTTCCCGAAAGAATTGAATTGGGATCCTTAGGTTTCACATCAAGATCTTTCACACATGCAGTAAATACTAGCGCTGCTAGAAAGATACCGAATATTACTTTAACTCTCTTCATATTAATATTGTTTTTTATTTTTTAAAATGTAAAACCAAGTCCTAACATAAAGGTGCGAGGTCTTGGATAAAAACTATAGTCAACACCACCGTTAACTTCAGGATCAATACCATTATACTTGGTAAAAGTAAATGCATTTTGAACGGTAAAACTTACGCGAAGGTTAACCTTACTGAGGATGTTGTTAAAGTTATATCCTGCGGTTATATGGTCAACTCTCAGGAACGAGGCATTTTCAACAAAGTAATCGCTGGTGAACTGACGTTTAACAAAACGGGTATCGCTAAGCTGGGTGGTGAAGTTTTTCCAGTATCCAATTTGGTACATTTGGTCGTACGAAGCACCTGCTGCAATGCCGTTATATACATAGTTTCCAATGCTGGCACGGCTTGAGGTAGAAATGTCGAAGTCCTTATAGCTGAAACGAATGGTGAAGCCCATCAAATAATCGGCGTTGGGGTTGTGGTAAATGTACTTATCTGCATTGTCGCCATTTACAACACCACCTTCACCCGAAAGATCAACATACAAACCTTCGATAGGATTACCATTGGCATCGTAAACCTGCTTATTTACAAAGAATGAGTAAGCTGGTTCACCAACGCGGGTAACCTGTTTCTGACCTGTGAATGCGTCGCCATATAGGATGCCAATGAAATTAGGATCATCGGACATTAACAGCTTTGTAATTTTATTTTTATTGTAGGTTAGGTTAAACCCAAAGGTAAGGTTCATATCCTTTGTTGAAATAGGAATGAAGTTTAATGCTACCTCAAAACCTTTGTTTTCGAGGCTACCCACATTGGTTAGAAGCACGTTAGAGAAGTTGCTACCACTAGGAATGTTAACTACATTAAGCAAATCCTTGGTTTTACGCTTATATAGGTCGAATGAACCGTTAATTCTGTTTTTAAGGAATCCAAAATCAATTCCTACGTTTTGAGTGGTAGTTTCCTCCCACTTAATATCCGGATCGTATGCGTTAGGTCTCAGTGTGGGACGGAATTCTCCATCAATGGGATAGTATGAACCTTCTGTTGAGGCAATGTACCTGGCTTGTGCAGGATAATCATTGAATATATCTTGTTGACCAGTAACCCCCCAGCTTAAACGGAACTTTAAGTCGGAAATTAAATCAACATTTTTAAGGAACGATTCTTCCTTAACTTTCCATGCAAAAGCGGCTGATGGGAATAGACCCCAACGGTTACTCTCAGCAAAACGTGAAGAACCATCATAGCGCACGGTAGCGGTAATCAAATATTTCTCAAATATTGAGTAGTTAACTCTACCAAAGAACGAAACCAAGTAGTTTTCGGTAATGTATGAACTTTTTTCTTCCCTATAGGGCCATCCAGTTGTTACCAATTGACTGTAAGTTAACGACTCACCTTCTCTTTCATAATGCTGCCATGAATAACCTGCAGTAGCATCAATTTTGCTGTTAAGGAAACCCAATTCCTTATTGTAGTTAAGATAAAAATCCAAAAGGTTATTTTTGTTTGTGCTGTTGTAGCTATTTAGTCTTCCTAGGTACTGACCACGTAGGGTATTAGGTGACCAGTATGGTCTGTTATTGTGTCCCTCTCCCTTATTGTAGTCGGTAGCCATATTTAAGTTGGCTTGCAATCCTTCAACAAAGGGCAATTTGTAATTTACCTGGAAATTTCCGATGAATCGAACTACATCCGATTTGTTGTCAACATCCATTAATTGCTGAACGGGGTTTGGAGTACCAAGGTTGGCGCCGTAGTTTTCCCACTGATAGTATCCTTTGGATAGTTCATTACCATCGTAAATGGGCTGGGTTGGATCCATGTTGAGCGCAGAACCTAATGCACCTTCATCACCGAAGTTTTGTTTAGTGGACATCCCCTTTGCGTTAACGGTTATATTAAGGGTGTTATTTAAGAATGAGGGATTAAGTGTTAATGAACCGGTTGCACGCTGCATATCGGTGTTTTTCATAATACCGCTCTGATTGGTGTAACCTAAAGAAGCCTGATATGGTAAGTACTTTGTTGATCCGCTAACAGCAATATTATGGTCTTGTGAAAATGCAGTTCTAAAGAGTTCTTTTTGCCAGTTGGTATTCTCTGAGCCTAAAAGTAATAGCTTATCAGCACCATAAAGATTGCGGTTATCATAGGCTATTTGTCTTAGCTCATCGCCTGAATATACGTCAATGAACTTGATGGCGCTCGAAAGCGAGGTATTAACATTGTAAGAAATTTTGAAAGGAGAGCCCTCCTTTGATTTCTTAGTTGTAATGAGTATTACACCGTTTGATGCCCTTGAACCATAAATAGAAGCTGAAGCTGCATCTTTAAGAATAGTTACAGTTTCAATATCGTTGGGATTAAGGAATGAAAGAAGGTTGGAACTTCCTGAAACATTACTGTTATCAATGGGCGTTCCATCAATAATAATAAGGGGATCATTGGAAGCATTTAACGATGAGCCACCACGAATACGAATGGTTGAACCACTACCCGGAGCACCGCTATTTGTGGTAATAACCACACCAGCTGCTTTGCCAACCAGCAGCTCCTGTGGCGAGGTAATGGCGCCTTTGTTAAAGTCCTTGGCTGAAACCGAACTTACCGAAGCGGTCAGGTCTTCCTTTTTAACTGTACCATAACCGATTACAACAACTTCTTCAATTTGTTTGGTTGATACGTTGAGTTGTACATCAATTACTGAGCGTCCAGCTACGGGAATCTCTACAGTTTCATAACCTACAAAACTAAACACCAGCAAATCGGAGCTGTTTTGTGTTTTGATGCTGTACTTCCCATTTAAATCAGTAACGGTACCAACTGTTGTACCTTTAATAAAAACTGAAACGCCCGGCATAGGCTCTTTACTTGAGGCATCAGTAACCGTACCGGTTATTGTGATGCCTTGCCCTAATGCCAGACCCTGATAAAAAATTAGGGCCAGTAGGACGACGATGTTTTTAATAAAACTTCTGTTCTTCATATAAATAGAATTTTATGGTTAGGTTAAATTTTCACCTGAAAGTTATTAAATGTTAAAGTGTAATATATTTAATATCTGTAAAATGCCTCAAAAAATTATGCAAACGATACCGCAATCGTTTGAGTTTTGATTAAAAAATTATATATTGCTGGGGTTTAATTTTATTATCATTTATACGCTATTTTTGATTTTAAAAAAAGTGTTATGTTTGAAGTATAACAATTTAAACATTAAAAAGTTAAGAATAAATTATTATCCCTTTAAATCATGAAATCGAGTCAGATTACTATTAAGGATATTGCCCGTGAGTTGGGAATTAGTCCATCAACTGTGTCGCGTGCGCTAAAGGATCATCCCGATATTAGCCAGGAAACCAAGCGTATGGTTAATGAACTGGCTGCCAAGTACAACTACAAACCCAACATTATTGCGCTGAGTTTGCGCAACCAGCGTAGTAATATAATAGGGGTTGTGATACCCGAAATAGTTCACTATTTCTTTTCATCGGTAATTAGTGGCATTGAAGAAGTTGCCATTGCTAACGGTTACAGTGTTATGATTAGCCAATCGGCCGAGGATTATAACCGCGAGGTAACCGCTTGCGATGCCTTTTTAAATGGTATTGTAGATGGCATTCTTATCTCGGTTTCAAAGGAAACCGATAACTATACGCATCTTCAAAGGTTTGAGGAAGAGGGTATTCCCATTGTTTTTTTCGATAGGGCTATAGATGAGATTCAGGCCGATAGGGTCATTATTGATGATTTTGATGGTGCCTACCAGGCTACCGAGCACCTAATTGTTCAGGGCCGACGGAAAATTGTTCATTTCTCTGGCCCCCAAAATCGGCTTATTGGTCAAAACCGCTTAAACGGTTACCTTAAGGCCATGCGCGATAATGGCGTATATATCGATGAACGGCATATCATTCATTGCGATACCTTCCAGTCGGCTTTGGTGGAAACCCAAAAACTTATTGATAGCGGTTTGAAGTTCGATTCAATTTTTACAGTTAACGATTTTACTGCTGCCGGTGCCATGAAGGTTCTGTTGCGCAATGGCTATAAAATTCCCCAAGATATTGCCGTAGTAGGTTTTGGCGATGACCAGTCCTCACTCATGGTTGAGCCTACATTGACTACTGTTAACCAGCCGGGTTTTGAAATGGGTAAAAAAGCCATGGAGCAGCTAATTCGACGAATTACACAAACCAAACAGGACCCACCGGTTACCGAAATTCTCAAAACCCAACTCATTGTTAGGGAATCGTCTAGACCAAAATAGGAAAAGGGAATTGGCGCTTGATTTATCGAATTTAACTCCAGCTTAACAATTTTTCCAGCAAAGCCGGATGAGGCGTTAGTTGTTATCTGAAATATTTTCCTGCAACTGTTTGTACCCGGTCAACGTTACTTAGGTTCTGGGTCATATATTTTATCAGCTATCACAACCGTCAAATAAGTTTAAACCTTTTCGTACATCACTATTCAAATAGATAATAAATTTGGGATAGTATGATCAGGTGGATAGCGTTTTTTTGTGCCTTTATTTTTACCATTCAGCAAAATAGTTTATTTGCAGGACGAAATAAGGATTCATTAAGGGTTACCAGAGAAATATACGGGTCTCGACTCGATGGTCCCATCCGGATAGATGGATTTTTAAGTGAGCCCAACTGGAAACATGCCGATATTGCCAATGGATTTCTGATTTATGAACCGTTTAATGGTGCTAAGGCATCGCAACCATCTGAAGTTATGGTGCTTTACGATGATTACGCAATATATGTAGGTGCACGACTTTTTGACTCCAAACCCGATAGCATTTACCGCGACCTTGGTCAGCGCGATAATAGTGACAAACTTAGGGCCGATGCCTTTAGCGTTTACCTGAGCACCTATAACGATGGAATAAATTATCTACAGTTTACCGTTTCGGCGTCAGGGGTTCAAACTGATATTCGTATTGCATCCGGAAAATCCGATAGAAACTGGAATGCCGTTTGGGAAAGTGCTGTTGCATTCGATAGCATGGGTTGGCAAGTTGAGATGAAAATTCCCTATTCTGCCCTGCGCTTTTCTAACAACACTAATCAGGTTTGGGGTGTGAACTTTTCGCGATTAATTAAGCGAATGAACGAGATTAGCACATGGAACTTTGTTGATAAGTCTCAATCGGGCTTCGTTACACAATCCGGCATACTAAAAGGAATATCGGGTATAAAGCCTCCTGTGAGGCTTTCATTCCTGCCCTATTTATCGGCTTATGCCGATCATTACCCTGACAGCAAGGGGTTTAACAAACGGTATGCCGGGGGTATGGACCTGAAGTTGGGTTTAGCCCAGAACTTTACTCTTGATGCCACGCTCATTCCCGATTTTGGCCAGGTTAAATCGGACGATAAGATTCTTAATCTTTCACCCTTTGAGGTTAAGTACAATGAGGCCCGGCAATTCTTTACCGAGGGCATGGAACTTTATGGCAAGGCAAGTATTTTTTATTCCCGCAGAATAGGTGGTCAACCCGTAAATTACTATGTTATTTATGACTCGCTTAAATCTAACGAGGTGGTTGTTGAAAACCCGCAGGAAGCTAAAATGATTAATGCCACCAAAATTTCCGGACGGTTTGCCAATGGCTTAGGTTTAGGATTTTTTAATTCCATGACCCAAAATACCTATGCCGAGATACTCGACACAATTACTGGTTTACGGCATCGCTTATTAACGCAAGGTTTTACAAATTACAACGTTACGGTTTTTGACCAAAATTTACCCAATAACTCATATATCAGCCTAATTAATACAAATGTGTTCAGGCCAACCGACAACTTTACAGCAAACGTAACGGCGACTGAACTATTTATTAAAAACCAAAGCCAAAGCTATGGAGTATATGGTGTTGGTTCTGTAAGTCAACGTGTTGTGGATTCTACTCAACGGGGATTCAAATCCTATTTAAGTTTTAGCAAGATAAGCGGAAGCCTAAAGGGAGATATTTGGTTAAACATTGAGAGCAAGCAATACAACCCAAACGATCTGGGTTACCTTAAAAGTCCTAATGAGTTTTCAAGTGGTGTTAAACTCAGCTACAATGTTTATGACCCTTTTTGGAAGTTTCTCAACATGGAAACAGGTATAGAATTTTCCAACAACCGTCTCTACTCGCCTTGGAGCTTCCAAAGTCAAAATATTTCGTTTAAATTACGATTTACCACGGTAACAAATTTTAGTGGTGGACTGAATGTTTCCTTAAATCCCACAGCCAGTTTTGATTACTATGAGCCACGTGTCGAGGGGCGTAAACTTAAGCTTCCCCGAGTTTTTGGGTTTCAATGGTGGGGCTCAACCGACTACCGTAAAACGGTAGCAGTGGATCATCGATTAAATTATTGGTTTTCCGATGATTATAATCAACGTGCCTATAGCTATACTATTAGTCCAAGGGTGAGGGTTTCCGATAGGTTGCTCATGATATATAGTTGGGTATACCAATCGGAGCGGAATAATTTGGGATACTACACTACAATTAACGACGAAATAATAATAGGAAGCCGCAAGTTGGTTACCATCACAAATTCGCTTAATTTTCAGTATGCATTTACGGCTAAATCGTTCCTGAACTTCCGGGCGCGTCATTACATAAGGCATTATAAGTATAACGCCTTTTATGCGTTAAACATAAACGGCTCTCTGAGTCCAACCGATTTGGTTACATCTTCCCAAAATCTAAACTATAACCTTTTTAACATCGACATGTTTTATCAATGGTTTTTTGCACCGGGAAGCGAGATGGTGCTGGCATGGAAGAACATGGCCGAGGAAATGCTTGAAAACCCCGTTTATGGATATATGCAGAATATTGAGGGCATCTGGAATGCACCACAGTATAATAGCTTATCTATAAAAATCTTATACTATTTCGATTATCAGATGCTTAAAAAACTTAAAGGTTAACTGGTGTAAAAATTTCAATTTAAACATCTAACTTTACTAAAAATTTAAATCATGTTTCCTAGAGGTTTTGCAAGCGATAACAATTCGGGCGTACATCCTGCTATCCTTAAAGCCATTGAGGAGGTTAATAATGGCCATACCATTGCATATGGCGATGATCCAGTAACGCAAAAGGCTATTGATCGTTTTAAGCAAATTTTTGGTGTTGATATTGAGGTATTTTTTGTATTTATAGGCTCTGCGGCTAACGTTTTAGGCTTAAAAGCCCTTACCCAACCCCACAATGCTATAATATGCGCTGAAACAGCTCATATTAATGTTGATGAATGTGGTGCACCCGAGCGATTTACAGGCTGCAAGCTTCTATCCATAGCTACTACCAATGGTAAGCTCACTGTTAATGGGATAAAAAAGCACATGCACGGCTTTGGTTTTCAGCATCATTCTCAACCAAAGGTGATTTCAATATCGCAGGTTTCAGAGTTGGGAACGGTTTATTCGGTTGATGAAATTCGTACACTTGCCGATTATGCGCATGCCCATGGCATGTATCTTCATATGGATGGTGCGCGGTTGGCCAATGCTGCCGTTTCGTTGGGAATAGGTTTCCGCGCCTTTACCCGCGATGCCGGTGTCGATGTGCTGTCGTTTGGTGGAACTAAGAATGGCATGATGTATGGCGAGGCCATTGTCTTTTTCAATCAACAGTTAGCGCATGATTTCATGTACACACGCAAGCAGGGCTTACAGTTGGCTTCCAAAATGAGGTATATCTCTGCACAATTTTTAGCATACCTCCAGGATGGTCAATGGGATTCCACTGCAAAACATGCTAATACTATGGCTCAGCTGCTTGCCAAAAAGGTTTCGGTTATACAGGGGGTTACAATCACACAGCCCGTTCAGGCTAACGCAGTTTTTGCAATTATCCCAAGAGAGATAATCCCTAAACTTCAGGAAATGTATTTCTTTTATGTTTGGGACGAAGACCGTTCGGAGGTTCGTTGGATGACCTCTTGGGATACCTCAACCGACGATATCGAAAAGTTTTTTGCATTGCTTTCGGAACTAATGGCCGGACGGTAGAATAGAATTAGTCTTATTTAACCGAATACCTTTGTAGCCTTCTGCAAAGGTTTTTTCTATTTTTGCAGAATTATTTTATTTACAATGCTTATAAGCAAGAACAAATACTGGTTAATTATAACTTTCGTTCTGCTGCTTGCAGGCTTTTCAGACAAATGGGGCTGGTTTAATAAAAAATACCCATTTATTCATGTAAAGGAAAGCAAGTATTCCCATGTCAACCCAATAGGCATCAACAATAAGCTTACCTCGGGTGCCGAATACAAGGATATTAACAGTCAGGTTCAAAAATTTATTGAAAAATGGGACCTCACCGGAGCTGTATTGTGTATTGCTCATAAAGGAAAAATAATTTATGCCCATGGTTTTGGCATGGCCAATCGTGAGGAGGGAATTGTCATTCAACCCTACCATCTGATGCGTATTGCAAGTGTTTCAAAATTAATTACGGCCGTAGCGGTAATGCGCTTGGTTGAAGAGGGAAAGCTATCGCTTAACGATAAGGTTTTTGGTGCTAACGGCATATTAAACGACAAAAGATTTCTTAATTATAAGGATAAGAGGGTAGAGGAGATTACTATTCATAATCTGCTTAACCACTCAGGTGGCTGGACTCCCCGTTGGGGCGACCACATGTTTATTAAAGAGGCTATAGCAAAAGAACTAAAAAAGGATTTGCCATTGGATTTGGACGATTACATCGTATTTGCCCTTTCAAAAAGGCTTCACTTTCAACCCGGCAGCCACAGCTCCTATAGCAACCTAGGGTTTGCCATATTGCAGCGCGTCATTGAACGGGTATCGGGAATGGATTACGAAGAATATGTGCAGAACAAAATTTTTGTTCCTCTTGGTATTAACGATGCTCACCTGTCAAACAACTGGGATAGCCTTCGCTATAAAAACGAAGTGAGGTATTACGAGGTAAACCAAGCCGAACGGGTAATATCGTTCGATGGTACCAAGCAAAATATTATGAAGTCGAGGGGAGGCAATGATGTTAGAACCCTTGGGGCAGCAGGTGGATGGGTGATTTCGCCCATCAGTCTTACCCGTTTTGTAATGGCCATTGATGGCCAAAGTCATTTTCCCGATTTGATATCGCACCATTCTATAGCCACAATGACTGATACTAAAGATGGACATTTTCAGCCCCTCGGCTGGCGCTGGTTAAAACCCGATGGAACGCTATGGCGCTCAGGTTCAATGGCTGGAACTACAGCCCTTGTGGTTAACCGTCCCGATGGTTACACCTTAGTATTTGTTGCCAACACCAGTCCATGGAAGGGGGCTCGTTTCCCCTATATTGTTGACAAATTTTTATTGAGAATTTTCGAGAAGCATATCAGAACGCTACCTAATATTGACCTTACCATGCAAGGTGCAAAAGAGTAGCTTGGTTAATTTAGACTGAAGTTGTTTTCCAGCAACTTTTCCTGCGACTGAATTCTTTCAAGGAACTTAAGTCGTTTTATTAGAAATGCCTCCATTTTGGCTTGATTTCGCATGGAGTAGAAAAGATATTTCTCTTCCGAATTGAGCATCAGGGACTTGGCTATATTCATCAGGTTAATGGCATTGTTGAAAATCAGCGAACCCAACAATGGGTCGAGGTTGAGGTTTAGCTTCTTTACCAGCACGGCCAGTTCGGGATTAGTTGTGGTAAAGTTATCATCTACATACTCCACAATGCCTGCACCGTAAAACTTATCGGAAATTTTTTCCTTAAAGTTCAGGAGATGAAAATTTGAAACGCCTCTAATAAGAATAACCATTTCGCCAAGGCTGTTTTTTGCAGCAATTTTTACCAGCTCTACTTCACTTCCATAGGGTTTTAGGATTTCTTCATCGGCATAGGGTATCCCAAAGGTTTCACCCGTTTCGTTACATTCGTTTATAAGTTGTTTATAACGGGGTTCAAAAATTCGAAGCGGTATTTGCTCACCAGGAAGCAGGAAAACTCCTAATGGAAACATGGCCATATATTTGGTAGTACCTGTCATTCGTTTTCTTTTGTGTTTGATTTGGGAATAAATTTAAGCGATGCTGAGTTGATACAGTACCTAATACCGTTGGGTTCAGGCCCATCGTTGAATACATGTCCCAAGTGGGCCCCGCATTTCTTGCATAAAACTTCAGTGCGAATCATACCATGGCTCAAATCCTTTTGAAACCTAATATTATCAATAAATTTGCTATCGAAAAAACTTGGCCAGCCACAGCTGGAATGAAACTTGGTGTCGCTTTCAAATAAATCGGCTCCACAACAAACACATACATATCTACCTGGTTCAAAATGGTTCCAGTATTCACCCGTAAAGGGTCTTTCTGTACCCTTTTCCTGGGTAATAAAATATTGCATTGGAGTTAACTTTTCTTTTAAATTATTGCTCATGGTGCTTTCTTTTTGATTCTGTGCAAATCCGTAAACCGAAACGAAACCTAATAGGATTAAAATGTATTGCATGCTTATTAATTTTAATGGAAAACAACCAAAGGTTTTTTTTTGTTCGTTTCCAATTCAATAAAATAAGTTAATAGTGATGTTGGAATACTTTTTGAAAACTATCTTTGAATTCAAACATTATTCAAAATTATAACGTCATGAAACGATTATTTTTGACATCAATTTTTTTCTTAACATGCTTAATTCTTTTTGCTCAGAATTCGGCAGAATATAAGTTAAGCAATTATACTAAGATTAGGGCTTTTGGGGAACTTAAAATTTACCTGGAAAAGGGGAATGAGTTAAAGGCAAGGGTTGAGACCAAGGACATTTCTGCTTCGGATGTTTCTATTAATGTTATGGGAAATACCCTTGAAATACTCCTAAAAGGGAAAATTTACGAAAACGTAAGCGCAAATATTTATATAACATATCATCAAATTAATAGTATATCGCTATCCGCTGCATCGAACGTTAGCATTCAAGATACTCTTAATGCTGAAAGTTTAACGATAGATGTTAACACAAGTTCAGAACTTGATGGAGCCATTCAGGCTGAAAGTGCTGAATTTTCAGTTGGTCAGGGATCAACCCTTCGGCTGAGGGGTTTTGTTAATGGGTACGAAGCCAGGGTTAATACAGGTGGAATACTCTCAGCAATTGATTTAATAGCCGATAAGGTTTACGTGAGGGCAAGTACAGGTGCTAACGCTAAGGTTAAAGCAACAAAGAAACTAGAAGCTAAGGTGCTTACTGGTGGAAGCCTAACCTATACTGGCAACCCTGAACTTAAGAATATCAAAACGTTTATTGGTGCAGATGTTGTTGAACAGTGAATTGGTTTTGAAATCTGTTGCTAATTGAATTGTTAGATTGTTTTTGTCATTCCAAGCGCAGCCGATGATTCTGGTAACCGCCTGTCATCCCGAGCAGAGCGAGGGATCTCTTTATGTTAGCGAGGGATGCTTCGACAGGCTCAGCATGACAAAGGGATGCTTTATTGCGTTCAGCATGACAAAGGGATGCTTTGCTGTGTTCAGCATGACAGTAATGGCTATTTCATTTAAATTCTCTTTCCCGCTTATTCCGCCATTCAACAATTTGAGCAGCTATGCTTACTGCAATCTCTGATGGCAATTGTCCACCTATTGGTAACCCTATTGGGGAGCATACTCTTTCAATCTCTAACCTACTATAACCCTCATTTATGAGGTCTTGAAATATGGTAGTAACCTTGCTTTTGCTTCCTATCATCCCTATATATCTTAAATCTTTTTTAAGAAGCTGTCTCAAAACTATTTCATCAAACTTGTGCTCAAATGTCATTATCACTACATATGAATTTCTCCCATTGGGCACTAATTTCGAAACGTTTTTATAATCAATAATCTCCTTTTTATGGGCATGGATGTTCTGTTCAAAGGTATTTAAACCTTTACGATTATCGAACACTTCAACTCTAAAATCCAGAAGAGCAAGTATTTGCGAAAGGGGGAGGCTAATATGGCCAGCACCAAATATATAAACGGTTTCTTTTACTCCTGTAGGCTCACTGTAACGGTAAGAGCTTAAGTTATTTTGAAATTCAATTTCATCTTTAATTATATGGGCATCACCTTCGTAAACTTCGATACCGTTTGATGTTAAAACAATCTTGCCGGGTCTATTATTTTCAATTAGTTCAATAATCTTTTTAACTTCATCAACATTGGCTTGGGTGAGATGATTAAAAATCTGGGTTTGCTCTCCTGAACAAATCATCCCCGATTTATCCTCCTTGGCATCATGGGTATGGACCTGTCGTTTTAAAAAGTTAATTCCCGATTTCGATTTTTGCTCCTTGCGGGCCAATTCAACTAGCTGGTATTCCATTATCCCTCCACCTATTGTCCCACTTATCTCATTATCAGATGCTACTGCCATTTTAAAACCCACCTTACCTGGGCTGCTCCCGTTGACCTCGGTAACTGTTATCAGATATACATCAATTCCATTCTCTATCTTTTCTTTGATAAATTTCCAGATCATTTCCATTGATTTTTTGTAAATTTAGTTAGATATAAAATAAATTACAATAATAGATTTATGTCATATGTATCAATAAATGTGGTTTAAATAATAAAAGCCTATAAAATAGAAAAAATATCTATATTTTACGATTTGAATAAAAATTATACATATTGATCGTTTTATCTTTAATCTAAATAGATAAATTTGAGTTTTAAAATTATAGGTCATGAGCGAAATATTTGATAAAATAAAGGAGTTATCGGAAAGGTATGCCGATTTCACAGCAAAAAATCTGTCGAATTTGGTGAAAATAAAATCCCTAAGTTTACAGGAACGTGATGTGCAACTTGAACTGAAGAAGCAAATGGAGGAGGCTGGATTTGATGAGGTGACAATTGATGGGCTAGGAAATGTAATTGGCCGTATTGGCAATGGTAAACGTATTTTAGCCATTGATGGACATATGGATACGGTTGACATTGGAAATCCTGATAATTGGGATTTTAACCCGTTAGGAGGAGAAATTCGCGATGGCTATGTACATGGTCGTGGTTCGGTTGATCAGGAAGGGGGACCTGCCGCTTTTGTTACGACGGGTAGAATCCTTAAGAAGTTAGGTTTTGATCGCGACCTTACCATTTACTTTGTTGGGAGTGTAATGGAGGAGGATTGCGATGGGCTTTGCTGGAAGTATATTGTGGAGGAGGATAAAATCCGTCCCGATTTTGTTATTAGTACTGAACCTACCAATCTAAATATTTATCGTGGACATCGTGGACGAATGGAGATGCAGGTGCATTTCTATGGCGTTTCTGCTCATGGTTCTGCCCCTGAAAGGGGCAAGAATGCCATCTATATGGCCTCAAAAGTTGCCCTTGAAGTTGAAAAGCTCAATGAAAGATTAAAATTTGATGAGTTCCTAGGTAAGGGTAGTGTCACTGTTACCGAATTTATTTCCAATAGCCCATCACTTTGTGCCGTATCCGATTATGCACGAATTCATCTCGACCGCCGTTTGACTTGGGGTGAAACCAAGGAAAGCGCTGTTGCTGAAATAGAGGAGCTTATAAAGGGAATGAATGCTAGGGTAGTGGTTCTTACCTACCTTGAAAAAGCCTATACCGGACTCGAATATGGTATGGAGAAATACTACCCCACATGGAAAATGGAAGAGGATAGCGAGATTGTTCAAAAGGGCGTTTCAGCCTATAAAAAACTATTTAGGAAAGAACCTAAAGTGGATAAATGGACATTCTCTACTAATGGCGTTATGACCTGTGGCACCTATGGCATTCCTACTATTGGATTTGGCCCTGGTAATGAGGTGCTTGCGCATGCACCTAATGAAAAAGTGCCCATTAGCGATTTGGTAGCTGCTGCTGCATTTTATGCAGCCTTTGCTTATGAAATCTAAATGTTTTTATATTACAGCTGTAGTTTTTTAAATCAGTGACTATAAATTTTAATTCAAACGGATTAGTAATCTTTAAATATGGTAGTATATGAAATTATATAGATTGATTGAAGAACTGAAAGGTTTTAAATCGGAGCTGTATGGGAAGGACTTCCTATTAACATGGGAAAAGTCAGTGGATGACCTAAATACTGTCTTATACGTGGCCTCTATACTCAAAGAGATGCGAGGGCTGAACATTTCACCACGCATTTTCGATTCGGGTTTGGCAATATCCAATTTTAGGGATAAATCAACAAGAACTCGTTTCTCATTTGCTTCGGCAGCCAATCTTTTAGGGCTTGCTGTGCAGGAACTCGACGAGGAGAAATCGCAGATTTCGCATGGCGAGACGGTTCGCGAAACGGCAAATATGATCTCGTTCCTTTCCGATTTTATTGGAATACGCGACGATATGTTTCTGGGTGAGGGGAATAAGTACATGCGACAGGTAGGTGAAGCCCTTGACGAGGGGTTTGCCAAGGGGGTGCTCCCCGTTCGTCCTGGTATTGTTAACCTGCAATGCGACATGGACCACCCAACTCAATCGATGGCCGATTTGCTTCACCTTGTCAATGAGTTTGGTTCAATTGAAGCGTTAAGGGGTAAAAAAATAGTGATGAGTTGGGCCTACTCACCAAGTTACGGAAAACCTTTATCGGTTCCCCAGGGTATTATTGCCCTTATGACCCGTTTTGGAATGAATGTGGAACTGGCTTATCCCGAAGGTTACGACCTAATTCCTGAGATTGTTGATATTGCCAAAAATAATGCTGCCCAAAGTGGTGGAAGCTTTAGGGTTAGCCATAGCATGGTAGAGGCTATGCGTGATGCTGATATTGTTTATCCTAAAAGTTGGGCTCCTTTTCATATCATGCAAGAACGTACTAAGCTACTTATGAAAGGCGATAAAAATGGTTTGAAGGAGCTGGAGCAGGTTTGCTTGGCCAATAATGCTAAATTTAAAGACTGGGAGTATAACGAGCAGGTTCGGACGGTGACCAAAAATGCCGATGCTCTTTACATGCACTGCTTACCAGCTGACATCTCCGGTGAATCGTGTGCTCAAGGCGAGGTCAGCAAAAATACCTTTGAGCGCTACCGCATTAAAACCTATTTGGAAGCCGGATATAAACCCTATATCATAGCAACTATGATGCTTACCAACCGTTTTGAGGACGTTGGCGACTTGCTGCTCAGAGTAATCGAACGGAATACAAAAAGGGTGGCTCTTTAGCCATTCTTTTTATACCCTTCCGCAGTTATCGGCTTCGGGGTTATCCATTCGTTTATAGTATTGGTTTGTGGTTCGAGCGGTTCGGCGGGTGAGGAGATTTCCCTTAGGCAAATTTGTGCTCATCTTGCCATTTTCAATGGCAAAATATCCGCTCTTAAAAAGGTGCCGCACCATTCCTGTTACTTTAATACCCTCGTAAATACTGATATCTGCATTTGAGTGATGACTTTTTGCCGAAATAATTGATGTAACATTCGGATCCCATACTACGATATCGGCATCGGAACCCACCTGTAAATCGCCTTTTTGCGGGTATAAACCAAATATTTTTGCAGGTTGCGTGGCGAAAATATCAACCAATTTACTAAGGTTGATTATACCGGCAAGTACACCATAGGTGTAGAGTAGGGCAAGGCGATGCTCAACTCCTCCTGCTCCATTGGGTATTTTTCTGAAATCGTCAGCTCCGTTCATTTTTTGCCGAAGGGTAAAGGGGCAATGGTCGGTACCTATTGCTTGGATGCTGCCAGAGGCTATAGCATTCCAAAGAGCCATTCGGTGTGTTTCGGTGCGTAGGGGTGGACTAATTACATATTTAATAGCCTTTTCGAGCGATTGATCGTAGAGCGATTCGTCGAGTAGCAGGTACTGCGGACAGGTTTCAGCAAATACGGGTTGCCCGCTTCGCTGTGCCTGTATGATATGCTTCATGGAATCAGCCGTAGATACGTGTACTATGTAAAGTGGACATTCGGTTTGGTCAGCAAGGTCAATAGCGCGTTTAACAGCTATCGATTCAAAACGTGGCGGACGCGTGAGCATATGGTACTTAGGCGATGCCATACCCTGCGAGGCGTAAAAATCCCTTAGTACCTCTATATCATCACCCAATTCGCAGTGAGCAGTAACGGTGCCACCATTTTGGGCAACGGTGTGCATTATGTAGTAAAGTGCTTTATCATCGATTCCAACAGTGTTTTTGTAGGCCATGTAAATTTTAAAGGATGGGAAACCCATATCAATACACTGAGCAATCGCTTTGGGTACATAGTTATTCCATTCAACTGGACTTATATGAAATGAGTAGTCGGTTAGAGCAGAAGTTGCTTCTGCTTTTCTTTGATTTAGCGCTTCAATTATCGATTGTCCACGGGTAGGAGTAACAAAATCGATAATGGTAGTTGTTCCACCCATAAGAGCGGCTCGGCTTCCGGTCTCAAAATTGTCGGATGATGGGCCAGCCGGTGTGGGTAACTGCAGGTGCACATGAGGATCTATTCCACCCGGCAGTACCAACAAGCCTGTAGCATCAATTACCCTTTCAGCCTTTATGTTAATTTTTGGTGAAATTTGCGCGATTTTGCCAGAATTAATTAGTATATCGGCGTATATTTCTTCAGCCGCGGTTACCAGTTTACCGTTTTTAATTAGTATTTTCAACCCTATTGCTATTGAAGTATTTTGAGAAAATGTTCTCCGCCTGATTCAGTAAATCCCAATCGTTTTAGGTATTTACGATGGCTTTTGTTACAAGCCTTTGCCCATACACGAGTGTAGCTGCTCTCCGAAAACTTTTTGCTAAGCCAGTAGTAAACGAATCGTCCATTCTTAAAATCGCGGTACTCTGGCAGAACGTAATCAAGTTCTACTTCAAGTGCCCTATTTTCGTTTCGTTGTGCGATGAAAACTCCTGCTATTGCCATATTACGCAGTATAAGGTAGCTTACAGTGTTTTCGTTGGGTTTATAGCTAAAATCGGGAAAAAAACTGTGAATATCCTTTTGATGAAAATCGAGAAAGCGAATTAGGTAGCGGTTATCGGGTCGGACCTCAAGTATCTCAAATACATCTTTTTTCGAGTAGATTTGAAATAGGTAGTAAGCATCGGTAAGTACAATAAAACCATTTAAAATACCAACCGGCCATGCTCCAATCAAAAAACCGTAAATTGAGAACATCAATGCTCCGGTTAAGTTTATCCATCGAAACTTAACAATTGAACTCATTGTCATCGACAGCGCTATGATAACTGATGCGCTGTATCCAATCCATTCCAATACTTGTTGATTCATCTACTTTTAGTTTAAGTTGCAAAGATAAGCATAAAATAGGGAATTTATTGGTTGGTAATTTTGTTGAACAACTAAAATGATAGGTAAAATTATTTGGTGCGATTCCTGAGCAATGATCAACCATCGACTATCGAATGCCCTTGCCATCCCGAGCGCAGCCGAGGGATCTGGTAACCGCCTCTCATCCCGAGCAGAGCGAAACGAAGGATCTCTTTATGGTAGCAAGGGATGCTTCTACGGGCTCAGCATGACAAAGGGATGCTTTGACAAGTTCTTTTATCTTTTATCTTTAACCTTTAACCTTGAATCTTTAACCTTTAATCCGTCTTCGCCGGACAAGTTCTTAAATCTTACCCTCTCATTCTTTTCCAAAGCACTAGCGCTAATTTTTGTGATTCTTTAAGAATGATTTCCTGATCAAGGGTAGTTATGGCTCTGCTTTTAACTATGAGTTTCCCATTTGAAATTACATGTTCTATATGCGACTGGTTGATGCCATAAATAAAGTGACCAAGAATATTTTCAGCAGTAACGGGGGTAGGGGAATCGTAATTTAGAACCACCAGGTTATCGGGGCCATCGCCTTTGAAGCCGTTTTGTAAGATATATCGGTGTGCATTTCGTAAACGCTGGTAGGCCTGCATGGGGCTCATGGGGTCAAAGTTTTGTCCTACAAAATAGGCCGATTGCATGCTCCTAAGCATATCGCTATGCATGCCATCTGTTCCAAACAGGATATTGCTACCAAGTTCTCTCCCACTAAAGTAACCCACGTTATTGTTAAGATTACTATCGGTATTTTGTACTACCCAACTGGGTGAGCTTGCAATGAGTTTTCGTTCCTTTTCGGAAAGGTGTAGGCAATGGACTAGTAACGTTTTGCTTGATTTAAGAAGCCCAAAACCGTTAAGCCTTTCGGTAACTGTTATACCATGGTTTTGCCTGCAGTCTTCCTGGTCGTATTTATCCTCTGCAACATGGATGTGTACACCCGAGTTGTGCTTTTGCATGAGTAGCGCAGCAGCCTTTAAAGTGCTGTCGCTTAGTGTAAAAGAAGCGTGAAGGCCAACCAGTCCCTGATTGTTTTTGAGATAACTGTCGGTTTCGTCTAAACCCTTTTGGGCGATTTGAGCTCCATCTCGGTCGCTTATTTCGTAGCATAGCAGGTGTGAAACCCCAACCCGTTCAAAGGTTTTTGCAAGGATTTCAAGCGAGCCTTCAATGGCAAATGGCGATGCGTGGTGGTCGATTGCTAAGGTGGCCCCAGCCTTAGCACACGCCATTGCTGTTATATAGCCGCTATATTCAACCATTTCGGTTGTTAATTTTTTATCGAGTGTCCACCAAATATATTTTAGTATTTCATAAAAATTTTCAGGCGTCTTTTTGGGTGCACCCATTCCTCTTGCCAGGGCTGAGTATGCATGATGATGCCCCACAATGAACGAATGCGTTACGTATTTATTGGTGCAGTCTACTGTTTCTAAAATTTCACCCTGGTATGAATGGGCTGGAAAAAATTCAATCGAACCGTTTTTTACAAGAATATCAACATTAATAATTTCCAGGGTTTCAAAATCAATATAATTGGCGTTTTTTAGTAAAATCATTTTAAAAATTGTTTAGGTGCTACTTTTTAATTTCTTTTCGCATCATGGGTAAACGAGTTCTTTTAATCCCATCGAATGTCCAAAGTGCATTTGCTATGGCAGCAGCAGTTGGCACCAGGCCAATTTCGCCAATACCCTTGGCACCATAGGGACCAATTGGGTCGGGTTCTTCAATGCCAATTACTTCAATCTCGGGCATTTGATTTGCTCTAATTATTCCAATATCTTTGAACTTAAAACTTACAGGAAATCCATCTTCCATGGGTAGGTTTTCGGTTAGCGCATATCCCATTCCCATATGAACGGCACCCTCTATCTGACCCTCGAATAGCATTTGGTTCATAATCTTACCAGCATCGTGCGCAGCAATTACCTTTGATAGCTTGCCCTCATTGTTTAGTATGGCCACCTGAGTGGCGTAACCATAGGCAAAATGTATAACGGGGTTATCGATATCCGCACCGGGTTTACTTGTCCAATCGCATACAAACTTCCCTCTATAGTTTCTGCCCACAAGTTTTTCAAGTGAACTTTCCGAAAGATCCTTTTTCAGTTCGCTTGCCGCGTTGATAATAGCATTGGCTACAAGGGTGGTAGCCCTTGACGATGTTGTCATACCCGTTGGTATATCAGCAGATGTATCTACAATAACCCTGATGAATTCAGGGTTGATACCGGTTTCCTGGTGTAGGGTTTGAATGGCCATGGTATGTACGCCTTGCCCCATCTCAGTCCATCCATGATGAACCTCTACATTGGTTGGGCTAACAATGCGAATAATAACCTCGCTATCGTCAACCATTCCATTCCCAACTCCCGTGTTTTTTAATCCACAGGCAATGCCAGCATACTTTGCCGATTGGAACTGCTTTTTAACTGCTATTAGGGTTTTCTTTAGTCCAACACCTTTTAGCACCTGGCCTGTAGCTGTTTTTGCTCCATCTTCAAGGGCGTTATCGTAACGGATTTGCCAACGATCAAAGCCCCCCTGCCGACAAATATCATCTATACAGCTTTCTATGGCAAAGGTTACCTGTGGTACGCCAAAACCCCGCATTGCACCACAAGGAATATTATTGGTATAAACCGTTTTAGATGAGATATCAACTGCGGGTACGGTGTAGCCGCCTGTAGCGTGTCCCACTACTCGTTCCATCACCTTGGTGCCAACTGAAGCGTATGCACCAGTATCGCCAATGGCTTCGAGTTTCAGGGCGGTGAATTTCCCTTTGGCATCGCAGGCCAGGCTCATCTTCATCCAAACAGGATGCCGTTTGGGGTGCATTCTTATGCTTTCGTCGCGATTAAGGTGAAGCTTTACAGGCCTTTGGGTGATATAGCTCATGAGAGCTGCATGACCTTGAACGGTAAGGTCCTCTTTACCCCCAAATCCACCTCCATTCTGAACCTGCACCACATTTACACTACTTTCGGGTAGGTTTAGAATTATTGCTATTTGTTTTCTGTCAACATAAACACCCTGTCCCTGGCTGAATACCTTTATGCCATTGCCATTGGGTAGGGCAAGTGCAGCTTCTGTTTCAAGAAATGCGTGCTCAATCCTTTGGGTCTCATATATATCCGATGAAATGTAAGCAGCCTCGGCAAAAGCCTTTTCTACATCACCAAATTTGATGGTGCAGGTTTCAAGCACATTCGATTGGTTGGGATGCACATTGGGCGAGGTGGGTTTTACAGCTTCATGAATATCGGTAATGGGTTTGTAAACCTTATATTCAACATCAATTAGCTGCACTGCTTTACGTGCAGCACTCTTCGTGGTAGCAACCACACTTGCAATTACATCGCCAATGTAATGGGTTACTTCGCCCTGGGCAACCATAACTGGCCAATCCTGAAAGATGAGCCCAATATATCTATCGCCTGGAATATCGGCTGCGGTAAATACCTTAACAACCCCCTCAACCGCTAATGCTTTTGATATATCGATTTTTAGCACCTTAGCTCTGGGATGGTCCGAGAAACGCAGCGCACCATAAAGCATCCCATCAATAAACATATCATCAACAAAGGGTCTGATTCCAAGGGCTGTTTCTACTGCTTGGTATTTGGGATATCGATCTCCTATTTTTGCTCTATGCTTTACAGTGCCTACTGGTTTGCCATTTAGCTCGTTGAATGCGCTCTGAATGGCATTTATAATTTTTACGTATCCCGTGCAACGGCAAAGGTTTGGTGTAATGGCTTGAGTAATATCGTTGCGTGTGGCAGCCCTATTTGAGAGCCATAAACCGCGAGCTCTCATAATCATTCCGGGCGAACAAAATCCGCACTGTACTGCTCCCTCCATTGCAAAATGGCGCGAAAGTACTTCTTTAAAATGGACGGGTAGCCCCTCTAATGTGAAAATTGTTGAATTATTGATATCGGCCATTTTTATCTGGCACGACATTTTTATCTTTCCGTCAATCTCAATGGAACATGCACCACAAACCCCTTGTCCTGAACAGCCATCCTTGGCAGCTGTTAGGTGCTTATCGTTACGTAGAAAATCGAGTAACGAACGATTTAGATCGCCTTTGTACTCTACTGATTCGCCGTTTAAATTAAACTTCACCATAATAGTACAAAGTTACAAAATTGCTTATTATGCGATTGATTTTCAGTATTCAAAAACCTCATTGCTAAAAAGCTTTGCTTTACCCATTAATGCTGTCCAATACCCTGATTTGCTACTGATTATTAAATTCTTGAATTGGGTGTAAAAAATTTGAATTGATACATCCTCCCCATTAAAATATTTTCATATCCTTTAAGGCATCAATGCTTGGCTTAATAGCTTTTGGAATTGTTATTGCTCCCGAAACAGCCTTTAGGTCTTTAAGTCCGCTGCCGGTAAGCAGCACAACCACCACTTGATTCACCCTAAAACGTTCATGCCTATAGTATTTGAGCATTCCTGCATATGCCGTTGCTGCTGCAGGTTCGGAAAATATCCCAGTGTATCGGGCAAGTATCATTGAGGCTTCAATAATCTCAATATCGCTTACCGTAATGGCTTCGCCTTTATACCTGTCTATATAATCCTTAGCCATCCAGAAATTTCTGGGGATATCTACCGAAATGGAATCGGCGATGGTGAGGCTTGGGGTAATTGCAAAGTCTTTGCGTTTTAGGTTGTTAATTAGGTTTGCACTGCCTTCGGCCTGAACGGCAACAATGGTTGGGATTATATCAATTAGTCCAAGATTAAGCAGATCCTCAAAGCCTTTGTAAACTCCCGAAATGATTACCCCATCGCCAACGGGTACAAAAATGAAATCGGGAATAACTTTTTTGAGTTGGGTGTACAGCTCCAACGATACCGTTTTTTTCCCTTCAATGGTTAACGGATTAAATGCCGTATTACGATTATACCAGCCAAATGCTTTGGTGGCCTCAATGCTTAGGTCAAAGGCCAAGTCGTAGCTGCCATCAACGGGAACAATGGTTGCACCATACATCACTATTTGGGTTAGCTTGGCAAGCGGGGCGCTTTTGGGGACCATAATAATGGCGTTTTGCCCCTGCGAGGCACATATCCCGGCAAGCGATGAGCCGGCATTTCCCGTAGAAGCAGTCACAATGGTATTTATACCGTGTTCCTTGGCATAGGCCGATACAACTGCCGATGTCCTATCTTTAAACGAGAACGTTGGATTTTGGGAATCATCTTTTAGATAAAGTTGAAACGCTATTGGCTGCCCTTCGATTTTCGTGAAATGGTATAGGGGTGTATTGCCTACCCTTAGCTCGGGCATCGATAAGGGGGTTTGTATGGGCATTAACTCCCAAAAGTTGTTTGATATAGCTCTATCAATGGACTTTTTTAAGCTATCATAATCGTAAATTGCTTTAAGTACCCCTTTGGGTGGGGTGGTGGGGGTGTTCTGCTTGCTGCATTTGGGACAAAGGTAAAGTTCAGGCGTTGGCGGGTATGTTTTGCCACAGCCCGTACATTTAAGAGTGAACCTATTGTTCATGATATCCACGCGCTTTTATTTTTTTAAAAGGCCAACACGCTCGTTGAACTCCTCAATAAGTTCGTCCCACCTGTGAACCTGATTGAAAAGTTTGGGCCAGAGCTCCCTGTCATACCACAATCGGTTCAGGTCTTCAATTTCTTTGCCCTGCTGCTCAACCCAGGTAAAGTACTTAAGGTTATGAATGGCTTTACGATTGGTGTAACTTAGCTCCTTTACCCAATCGGTAGAAGCGCCCAAAAGGCGATGGTCGAAATCTATTGCTGCCTGCAGCTGGTTGTAGCTACCACGTTCCGCTTTTAGCTCATCGAGTCTGGATCGATACATTTCGGCTGAATCGGTAGTAACGGTGAATATCACATCTTCCGATGTCATCTCAAAATACTTGGCAGTTTTGATGGCCGAAAGCATGTTACTAATCCCTGATATGCCAAGTAGATTTAGGTTGTTAGCAATTTCGGTTGGAACGCCTGCGGAAATTAGATACTTAATACCTTCAGGTTCGTTGAAAAGCCTAAAAATTCGCATGCAATCCTCATCGTCAATGGCGGTTATCACATCGGTATTTTTCACGTTATGAATCCACGGCACGTGCTTATCGCCAATCCCCTCAATGCGGTGTCCCCCAAAACCATTAAGGTAGATGGTGGGGCATTGCTTGGCCTCCGATGCCACAACCTTAAGCTGTGGGGTGATGGTTCTTAGGTAATCGCCCGCGGCTATGGTCCCGGCTGAACCTGTAGCCGATACATAGGCGCTCAGGTTAACTTTCCCTCCAAGCGTGTTGAACACCTCTTCAATGGCTTTTCCGGTTATGTTGTAATGCCATGCGGCATTACCAAACTCATCAAACTGGTTAAATATCACATAGTCGGGTTTTGTACGGCGAATTTCCCAGCACTTATCGTAGATTTCCTTGACATTTGATTCACATCCCGGAGTGGCTATAACCTCTGAGCCAACATAGTTGCGTAACCAGGTGAAGCGCTCGCGGCTCATCTCCACTGGAAGTATGGCAACCGATTCGGTTCCCATAAGTTTGGAGTCAAATGCGCCACCCCGACAGTAATTGCCGGTTGATGGCCATACCGCTTTTTGTGTTGTGGGGTCAAACCCCCCGGTGATTATACGGGGTGCTAAGCATCCGTATGCAGCACCAACTTTGTGCGCTCCGGTAGGGAACCATTTCCCCACAAGTAGGATGATTCGTGCCTCAACACCTGTCAGCTCTTTGGGAAGTTCAATATAGTTTACTTTACCGTAAAGTCCACCCTTTTCCTTTGGCTCGTTTTTCCATGTTATGCGGAAAAGGTTTAGCGGATTAATTTCCCACATACCAACTCCCTTGAGCTTTTCTTTAATTTTATCAGGTATAAGTTCAGGATTTTGCTGCTGCTTGAATGTAGGAAGTATTATACCCTTTTCACGAAATCGTTTTATGGCATTTTCCAGTGCCGTTGGATTTGATATCCTATCAATTATTTCAATCATAACTATTTGAAATTTTTAATAAAGATACAAATACTATTGTATATATCTATGTATACAAATCTAAAAAAGAAAAATAAAGCATTATATTTTGATATATGTAGAAAAATTTTATTTTTGCAATAATGATTTTAACCACTGGCGTGCAAGTTAAATAAGTAATTTTACTCAAAATTGTTGCTATGAAAGGAATAGATGAAATTGACCGTAAGCTGCTCAACATTTTGCAGGACAACAGTCGCATTACCATACGTGAGCTATCCGAAAAGCTGCACCTATCAACCACTCCCATTCACGAACGCATAAAAAAAATGGAAAAAAACGGATTTATTAAGCAGTACATTACACTTTTAGATCCCAGGGCACTTGGCAAGAAACTAACTGTTTTTATTTCGGTTTCACTTTCCAACCATACCAAAGAGGTGGTTGATGAGTTTGAGAACGAGGTCAAAAACCTACCCGAGGTGATGGAGTGCTACTATGTTTCGGGGAACTGGGATTTTCTGCTCAAGGTACAGTGCAACGACATGGAGGACTACCACAACTTTGTGATCCATAAGTTTTCGGTGATCAAGAACATTACCCAGTTCTACAGCTCATTTGTGATGTCGGAGGCCAAGCAAAGCTACAAGTACGAGCTGTAACGGTTGCTGATCTCTACTGCCACAATAAACGCACAGGGAAATGTTATGGAGGGGGCAGAAGATCGGATTATAGCACGCCAATGGTTGGAGTTAATGTACATAGGCGTTTATTGGCCCTGATTTAAAATTTTTGATGGATAGGTTTCTAGGTAGATATTTTTTATATTTGCTTAAAAGGTTTATAAAAGGGTATTGACATGAGCCAAAAAATTTTGTACCCTTGCACCCCATCAAAAAACCTTCTTTTTTTCATCTAATATGTGTGAAATTCTATTAAAGTTTTCTGATGACTATTTGGTTTTCAGCGGAATGCTACAGGGTGCTGTCAGAAACCATTATCCACTAAAACAAGGATTTTATAAACAGTTGTTCGATACGCTTGCGCTTCTCACAATCGTGCGGTATGCTTGCGCTGCTCGATAACCGAGCAGATCATCTGCTAAAACGTTCATTTTTTTACCCATAATTATTTTCAGCTATGTAAAATGTGCAGCAAGCATTACTGATATAATGCCTGTGTTTAGGTTCGTATAAAAACAGCATACAGGTCATTTTAACCTTGCCGAATGAAATACCATTAAAATTGAGAGGGTACGCGTTTATGCAGCTAATTAAACCTGAGCTGCTCCAAGCCGGGATCTGATGTAGCGTTACGAATTTTTTTAGGGTGGGTTTGTTTAGCTCGTAAGCCCATATTAGTATAGATTAAAATGGTTATTGGAAATATGCTCTGAACCTATAAACGGTGAGTTAAAAAACTACACGTTCTTCTTTTTTAACACATCGGCGTAAAAATCCATACGCGGCAAGGGAGCATAGTAAAAATATGCAATCGTATGGCAATGGATGAAGGCTAAGTTATGCCTTTTTGTTGTTCATTGGTTCGGGTATTTCATAAAGAAGGGTGGAGTAGAGCTCTACCAAATGGGTAGTAGTTTTTGTAATCCCAAAATCGCCAGCTGCGCTGTTCTGAAGTTCTGCGGAACAATTGCGGTAGTATTGCCTGTTTTTTATATGGTCTTTTATTTTGCTGTAGAGGACATTAATAGTGGAAGGCTCTCCGTTTATATTGATAAAATTATTTTCGGCATGCCACCTGTAGTTCGTAGGGGTTATAATATCGCCCATACGCTTAGGTGTTACCGAAAGAACAGAAATTCCTTGGAGTATAGCTTCAATGGCAACCCTTCCGGCCCCTACTATAAGTTCGGGCAGGAGCTCTTCGTCCATAAAATTTGAATATCCCTTAACGTAAATCGTAGGGGAGCCTATTGGGTTGTTTATCTCATTTGCCATTTCAACCACTTTGCTAAGTTTTTTACCATCGCCATAAATGGTTAGGGTGATATCCGGGTAATCGTTTTTTAGGCTTTCGACGGCCAGTGTTAAACGTTCAATAACGCTGGTGTGCTGGGTATCAATTCGGCTAATGTAACCAATGGAAAGCGGTGCGATTTTGGGATTACGGTTGGAGAGAGGTATTCCATTTGGAATGATTAGGGATTTACCGTATAGCTGTTTGTAATGCTTTGATACGGTAAGTACTCTTTTGCTCACAAAAACAATTTTTGAGGTCATGCGCCGGGCTAAAAATGATCGTAAATCGTGCCTTACCCTTCCGTGTACGGTTGCAACAACCGGGACTCGCAACAGAAAGCCCGCCAGACATGCCGAAATAATGGGTAGTCGCTGATGTGCATTTATTACATCGATTCGGTACTTTATTACAGTGTAGGCAATAGAAATTACCTGTGGTATTAGCATGGTTCTTGTCAACATCGATGTTTTAATAAAGTTCACCCTTTGATTTAACAGGGCTTTTTGCCTACCGTATTCGGTTGCTAAAAACACATTGATGTTCTGGTGGGCTAGCTCGTTGCAGAGCTCTCGCACATGGTTCTCGGCTCCACCAAAATCGAAACGGTTAATCAGCTGAAGAACCTTCAAAGTATATCATCAAATTATTTAGAACTTTTTGTAACGAGTTGTTTAGCTCCTTCAATGATAACGCTCATTTCGGCAGCGTGTTGAAACTGAATTTGTCTTACGCACGGTGTGAGGGCCTTGGCCTCAATTAGCTTAAAACTGTTTTTTTCGAAACGTGCATAAACATGGTCGGTTTCGTAGATATACTCATCATGTTTCTCGGTTAGGGTTTTAATGCCACCTTTCTGTTTAAATATCAGCACCAACCTGTCCTTTAGGACGCTTAGCATGTATCCACCGTTGCTTTCTTTGAACGATTTTACAGTAAGATGGAATTTGGGTTTATCTTTGTAAGGCGCACCCTGTGTGGGGCAGAAGGTTGAGCAGTTCCCGCATTCGTTGCAGAAGTTGGCGATGTTGAGGATTTGAACCTGCTGTTTTATCTCAAAGGTGAAATCGGGTTGAATTTGGATGCCACCATTGGAATCTATCAGCACCTTTTCAAGTTGGTAACGAACGGGTTTAATGGTGTAGGCAAAGTTGGCCATGTTGGGGCAAACGGTTGTGCAGATGCTGCAAACCTCGTCGCAGTGTAAACAGCGAGCACTTTCATCGATTATGGCTTGCTCATCGGGGGTTTGGCTAACCAGATTGAAGGTTCGGCTTAGCTCCGCCGAGGATTCCTTATGGGTGTAGCCGTACTTGCGTTCGGTTCGTTTAATCATGAGCTCGCGGTAGGAATGCTTTTTATCGGGTATGGCTGTATCAAGTTTGGTTTGCCCGCTATTAGCAATCATCTGCTCAGCAGCTTTACGACCATCAGCTATAGCTTTTATGGCTGTGGCTGCTCCACGTAGCGCATCACCGCCTATGTAAACGTTACCAAGCAATGTCTTGTAGGTTTTGGTATCGGCTTTGAGCAGTTCAGCTGGGACAAAATCTATATCTAAATTTTGTCCGATAGCCGGAATTATGGCATCGCAATCAACTTGAAATTCAGAATTTCCAATCTTAACAGGTTTAGGACGTCCCTTAGAATCGAACTCCTCGAGTTTTACTTTGCTGCATACCAATGAACTTACCCTACCATTTGTGGAAACCACCCTTTCCGGCAATGTGAGTTCAACTATTTCAATACCCTCAGCAATAACCGCCTTTATTTCGCCCTCATCGGCGGGCATTTCATTGATGGTGCGCCGGTAAACTATGGTTACCCTTCCATCTGCTCCAACAAGTCGATGTGCAGTTCGTGCCGCATCCATGGCGGTGTTACCACCACCAATGATTACCACTCTTTTACCTATTTCCCTTATTTTCCCCTCTTTAACTCCTACAAGCAGAGTAAGGGGATTGTAAACTCCCTTGGTTTCAATGCCTTCAATATTGAGTTGGGTTGACTTTTGTGCGCCTACCGATATGTAAATATAGTTGTATTCCTTTTTCAGCTTGTTAAACTCATGCTGCGTGATTTTGTGGTTGTAGCTGATGTTAATTCCGAGCTGTTCAATCCGGCTAATATCTTTATTGATAGCCTCATCGGTTAAACGGAAACCAGGTATTGCGTATCGGGCCATGCCACCTGCCTTTGGTTGGCTTTCAAAAACGTCAACCTTAAATCCATGAAGTGCCATGTAAAATGCGCACGAAAGTCCCGATGGACCAGCACCAATAATGGCAATTTTTTTACCATTTGCTTGGGGTGCCGATAGTTTGATGTCGGTATTTTCTGCAATAAACCGCTTTACATCACGAATTTGAAGGGGATTATCGTAGCTGATGCGGGTGCATTTATTTTGACAAAGGTGATCGCATACCATTCCGGTTGTATTTGGGAATGGGTTGGTCCATAGAATAACCTCAAGTGCCTTGGTGTAGTTGCGCTGTGAGGCAAAGTGCATGTATAAGGGAATATCCTGATTGGTGGCGCAGGTACTCACACAGGGGGCTGCTATGCAATCGAAGTAGTCGAGCTCGCGAGTTGTTTTGATTGACGGTTTCTTAAAGCGCTCATTTTTGTATCGTTTGCTCGATACAACCTTTTCGGCGTAGGCGTTAAGGTTTTTGAGGGCAGTATCGCCACTTGGCCACAATACAGAGTCTTTACTAAAGGTATTCCTTAAATTATCGATGTACTGCTTTAGCCTGCCATAGCCACCGGGCTTGAGCAAATCGGAAGATACTGTAACGGTTTTAAAACCACACTGCATTAATTCTGAAACATTGAATGCATCGGCCCCGCCCGAAAACGAAATGAGCAGCTTACCGTTAAACTCATTTTGAAGTTTTTTAGCTAGATTGATTGAAATGGGGTGCAGGGCTCTGCCACTCATATACATCATATCGACATCCGAACTAAAAACATTATTATTAACGTTCTCCAGTGTGTTAGTTAGCTTTACACCAAATGTCAGCATCTGTTTGGCTGCATCAGCATTAAGAGCTTCTATTAGTTTAATGGCATCGGGATACTTAAGATCGTGCTCAAATGCAACATCAGGCACCTCGGTTCTAAATTGTAGCTTGCTGTTCAATATTTCCTTCAGCTCGTATTTTCCTAATAGGGTTGGATTCAGTTTTACGAACGTGTGCAGCTTGCGTTCGGTGAGTAGGTAGCGGGCAATACCCTCTATTTCGTTTGCTGGGCAACCGTGCATGGTAGAAAGGGTGATGTTATCGGAAAGTTTAGCAGGTATGTTTAGTTTCTTTACATCTGGATATAATTTACTTAGCTTATGAATCATCTCATTAAGTTCTGGTGCAGCATTGCTCATTTTGTCTAAAAACCATTGAACATTAGGTTTTTTTATACCTTCAAGGTTATAGCCAACACTCATGTTATATATGGTTTTTGGGGTATCCCCAAAACCAAACTTATGGTTTAGTATATGAATGATAACCCATGCCGTTAAGTATTCATTGAAACTTTCCTCGATTTTTAGCTCTTGCGACCATTCACAATTGTATCCTTCGTCCTGCATATCAATACAGGGTTTAGCAATCCCAAGTTCATCGAGGGTTTGAATGGTTTTCAATTCAATGTACCGAGCGCCCATTAGCCAGGCTACTACAATATTCTGCGCCATTTGCGTATGTGGCCCAGCAGCTACACCAATAGGTGTATCAATTTCATGGCCGAAAATACTAGCAGGCAAAGTGCCCTGTATGGGATTAAAAAATAGCTCAACAGGATATCCAAAAACACTCTTACTTTTTTCTATCTCTGAAAGTATGAGCCCAAGTAGCTGCTCAGCAGGTATGGGAGAAAACTTATCGCTCATTTTACTTTGATTTTTTACAAAACTAAAAAGATTGGCGTACTATGTTAACTTTGTATGACATAAAGTTTAATTTTAGTAAAGAATTTTACTGTCCGTCAAAATGGGAGAAAATTTTTCCGCCATAATTCTTGCAGCAGGATACTCAGGTAGAATGGGGCAGCATAAGGCTTTGCTTGAATATGAAGCCAATAGGTGCTTTGCTCGTAAAATAGCCGATGATTTTTTAGCATTTGGGTGCAATAGGGTAATTATGGTTACCAATCCAATGGTAGCTGAAAATATAAAAGAGGAAGATTTTAACCTCAATGATATTTCGCTTGTGGTGAATACAAAGCCCGAACTTGGACGATTTTATTCGCTTTCCCTTGGCCTTAGCGATATTGAGCCAAATCAACATATATTTGTGACTAATGTCGATAATCCAATGGTATCGGATCAGGCTTTATTTATAATGGCTGATAATGCCGGAAAAGCGTACTATATTTTTCCGGTTTACAGGGGAAGGGGAGGACACCCAATTCTGCTTTCCCCCGAAATTATTGCCTTAATTAAAAAAGAAACAACATACGACTACAATATTAAGGAGTATCTTAGCCGATTCTCAAAAATTGGGGTGGAGGTGAATGATGAGAGTATTCTGATTAACATCAATAGTCCGGCCGAATACGAAAGGGTAATTCAAAAAAAGTAGAATTTTGGGTTATTTAGTAATATCGGTTTCATCTTTGCTGTAGAGCTGCATAAGAACTTTCTCCGGAGTTAAGGGTGAATCAAATTTGAACCTGTGTTTGGGATTGAACGATTTAATGGCATTTTGAATTGCGAAGAAGGCAGCAATGCCATACATAAAGGGTGGTTCGCCAATGGCTTTAGACCGTAATATGGCCAAATTGGGACCTTCGGTTGGCAGTGCTATGCATTCAATGGTTTTAGGCGCAAAAAAGATGTCGGGCACCTTGTAGGTTGATAAGCTATTTGAGAGCAGCTTGCCTTTTTTGTCGAAAGCAAGTTCTTCCATGGTAACCCAACCAATTCCCTGTACCACGGCTCCTTCAACCTGGCCCAAATCAATAATTGAATTTATGCTATTGCCAAAATCGTGAACTATGTAAACATCATCGATGCAGTAGGTTCCCCTAAGGCAATCGACTGTAACGGTAATGATTCCGGTTCCGTAAACATGGTAGGCAAAGGGATGGCCTTTCTCCTTAGTTTTGTCAAAGTAGATAATGGGTGTGGCGTAATGGCCATTTTCGGTAAGAGCAATTCGTTTTAAATGTGCCTTTTTAATAAGATTTTGCCAGGAAAGGTGAGTAATTTTGCCATTCAGGGTGATTGTTTCATTTTCAATGTTAAGTTCATCCTCGCTACAACCCAACTCTTGGGCAGCTACACTGATTAATCGTTTTTTAAGTGCGGAAGTTGCTATTCTTACAGCATGCCCATTCAGGTCAGCACCGGTACTTGCTGCAGTTGGCGATGTGTTGGCTACTCGGGTTGTATTAGTTGAGTGAACTTTAACCCGCTGAATACTAATTCCCAGCATAAGAGCAGTAATTTGTGCCAACTTGGTATTAACACCCTGTCCCATTTCAATAGCCCCTGTGCTAACCGAAACACTTCCATCCTGGTATATATGAACAAGGGCACGTGCCTGGTTCATTGCTGTATTGGTAAATGAGATGCCAAAGCAAAGGGGCATAATAGCCAATCCGCTCTTGCTGTATTTATTGTTTTTATTGTAGTTTTCAATCGATTTTTTAAGGTTAACCAAATTAAACTTATTGGAAGCTAGTTCTATGCATTTATGAGCATTAACATTTTCTGCCCTTTGGCCGTACTGGAACTCATCGTTCTCTTTTAGTAGGTTGGCTTTTTGAATATCAATAGCATCAACTCCAATATGCTCAGCAGCTTTAGCAATGGCACTTTCAATAACAAACATTCCCTGTGGCCCTCCAAATCCCCGAAAAGCGGTGTTTGGCGGGAGGTTGGTTTTGCAGCTATATGCGGTTACCCGCGTGTTCGGAATAAAGTATGAGCCAGTGGAGTGGAAGAGGGTTCGTTCCAAAATAGCCGGCGATAAATCGGCAGCCGCACCACCGTTCTGGTATAGTGTTGCTTCGTAGGCTAAAATTTTTAAATCATCCGAAAGTCCTATCTTGAAATCAGCGCTGTAGGGATGGCGTTTGCCAGTAATGCGCATGTCATCGTGACGTGGCAGAACCAACTTGACGGGTTTCCCGGTAATGTGGGTAGCCAGTGCAGCCATTGCTGCAAATCCCGATGCCTGGTCCTCTTTACCTCCAAATCCACCTCCGAGCCGAACCACATCAACCTCAATAAGGTGCATGGGGACCCCAAGCACCTTTGATATGGTTTTTTGAACGGCAGTAGGCCCCTGAGTGGATGAGTGTACCCTAATATAGCCACCCTCCATTGGATAGGCATAGGCTCCCTGCGTTTCGATATACAGGTGCTCTTGCCCACCAATTTCAACGGTTCCGTTAACAATGTGCTTACACTTTCTCCAGGCCTCATCAATATTTCCCATGCTGAACGTTCTGGGGGGAATGAGCAGCAGACTCTTCTCTTTTGCCTCGCGTGGATTTGTCACCGGTGCAAGCTCTTCATAGGTAACTTTTACCATATGAGCTGCCCTTCGGGCAATGCGTTCCGATTCTGCAACCACAACAGCTATGGGCTGCCCCTGATAGTGAACCTCATGTTCGGCAAGCAACATTTCATCCTCAATAATGCCACCTATCTGATTCTCCCCTGGGATATCGGAATGGAGTATAATCTTTACAACCCCCTCAATTTTGGCAGCCTCGTTAATGTTTATATTGATAATTTTGGCATGAGCAAATTCAGAACCTACAACTGCAGCATGTAGCGTTCCTGCTATTGTAGGGATATCATCGAGATAAACCGATTTCCCTGTAACGTGGCCAACGGTATCGATATTTTTCATCATGAAGGCATTTTTAAATTAACTTATAAAACTCATCCCCTACTACCTTTTGTAGGTGAGCTTTGAATAGCTGTTTTAAAAGCAAGCGCTTATATTCGGCAGTTCCTCTTATATCGCTTATGGGCGAAATCTCTTCATCAATCAACTCAAAGGCTTTGGCAATAGTTCCCTTGTCAAGGTGTTTGCCTGCTATATATTTTGATGTCTTTTCAAGGTATAGCGGGAATGGGGCAACCCCCCCAGCCGATAGCCTAAATTTGGTAATGATACCATTATCAATTTCAATTAGCATGGCTGTGTTAACACTTGCTATATCTAAATGTTTGCGTTTGCTAACCTTTTCAAAATTAAATGTTGCATTGCTTTTAGGAAGCTCAAAGGTGATGAGCTGTATTAGCTCTTCGTGTTCTATGGCTAACTGCTTGTATCCGGTAAAAAGTTTGTTTAATGGGATTTGGCGTGTTTTATCTCCGTTTATAATGGTTAGTTGAGCATTTAATGCTAAGAGCATTACGCTTAAATCGCCTATGGGCGAGGCATTAATTAAATTCCCAGCAATAGTTGCCATATTTCTTATGGGCTCTGATGATACCAGCATTAGGTAATTATCAAGTTCTGGAAAGCGCGATAAAAGTTTATCGTTTTTAAGTAGATCATTCACCGTTGTTGCCCCGCTAATGGTACAGGTACAATTGCTTATTATAATTTCGTGGGGTAGGTTAATGTTAAAGGCCGATTCAATTTTTTGTCTGTAAATGGAATCGGGTTGCTGAACCATAAGGTCAGTTCCGCCAGCAATAATTTTATCTGGTTTTTTTTCGGAAATCGTTTGGGGTTGAATTTGTTTAAGCCTTTCGGGAATCTCAGTGAAGTATTTAGGAAGAAAGCCATGCTGTATCAACCAGTTAATTGGGTCGTTTAAGTCTTTGTTTTGCACCGCTTTGGCAATATCTTTTGCGGCACGTTCGATGGATTTATATCCAGTGCAGCGGCAAATGTTGCCCGCTACAGCCTCAATGGCTTTCTGGGTTGATGGTTCTTTACTGCTTATGCAAAAACCTGTAAACGACATAACAAAACCTGGAGTGCAAAAACCGCACTGGGTGGCAGCATTATCGGCTATTGCTTGTTGTACAGGGGTGAGCTTGTTATTTAGATTAATTCCCTCGATGGTTACCACATGCTTGCCATGAGCATTTATTAACGGGAATAGGCATGATGTTACACTCCGATACGCCATTATGCCATCATTGATTTCTCCAATTAGTACTGTGCAGGCACCGCAATCGCCTTCGCGACATCCAATCTTGGCCCCAGGTAAATTTGCTTCATATCGAATAAAATCAAGTAAACTCATTCCAGGATTATTACTTGTGCTAACCAATTTCTCGTTAAGAATAAAACTTATCATCGCATATTATTATATCCTTGACAAGATACGAATTGATGTATAAAATTATTAATATAATCTTTAAAATTAGAATAAAATAACAAAAAAATCAATAATGTATGATGTATTATTCTTACAATTTTATGATTTTTATTTAAGTCTCTACTGTTGTTTTGTATATTCATTGTGTTTCTGCCTTTGGGAGTCGTTTTTTTGGTGCATGGATTGCAGCATAAGAGGTAAGTTACTATTGTGGTTCTATTTTTTTATTGTAGCAATATCGGAGAGTATTGATTATTTTTACCTAATAAATCAAATAATAAAAATTATTACTAACATGGGATTAACAAAAAAAGCCTTTATTTCAAGGCCTTTGTTGGTTTATCGATTATATATTATTATTTAGATATTTTGTGCTGGTTACTTTCCTATGCAAAATTTGGAAAATATGTATCCTAAAACCTCATCATTAGAGATTTGGCCCGTGATCTCACCAAGGTAGTCAAGGGCTTGATAGATGTCTATAGTTAGCAGGTCGCCACTTATGTTTGCCTTGAGGCCAGCAACTACTTGCAGTAAACTTTCTCGGGCTTTAATTAAGGCGTTGTAGTGACGAGCATTTGTTACTATTACCTCTTCGTTATCCGGCATATCTATTTTACCCAGATTGATAAGCAGTTGCTGGAGCGCATCGATATTGTGTCCTTCTTTGGCAGAAATGGCCATGGCCATATACCCCTTTTGGGAAACCTCTCCTATTAGTTCATCAACATGGTTTTGGGTTGTTTTGTCTTCTTTGTTTACTAGGATGATTAGCTGTTGTGAGCTTGTTATTCGCTTTGAGAACTCATCTATCTCATTAACCACTACATTGGTATTGCTTTGTGCGTCGGCCAGGTAAAGCACAATGCGGGCCTTGTCAATTTTATCGAAGGCACGTTTAATTCCAATACTTTCAATGGTATCGGTGGTGCTACGAATTCCAGCTGTATCGATAAAGCGGAAGTTAATTCCGCCTAGGTGGATTGTATCCTCAATGGCATCGCGGGTGGTTCCTGCAATCTCTGAAACAATGGCTTTTTCCTCGTTAAGCAAGCGGTTCAACAGGGTTGATTTACCCACGTTGGGTTTTCCGGCAATAGTTACAGGTATGCCCATCTTAATGGCATTGCCCTGGCTAAACGATGCTGTGAGCCTGTCTATTTCTTCAAGTATTGTGTTTATCAAATTGGTGAGCTCGGTTCTATCGGCAAATTCCACATCCTCTTCGCTGAAATCAAGTTCCAGCTCTACAAGGGCAGTGAACTTAAGCAGTTCGGTGCGAAGTTCAGCCAGTTTATTCGAAATTCCTCCACGCATTTGGTTAAATGCAACCCGACGAGCCGTTTCGTTGGTTGATGCTATCAGGTCGGCTATGGCTTCGGCCTGCGATAGGTCTATTTTGCCATTCAAAAATGCACGTAGGGTAAACTCACCCGGTTTGGCCAGATGTGCGCCATGCCGCACAAGCAGCTCAAGCAGCTGCTGCTGAATAACCACTGACCCATGGCATGATATTTCCACCATATCTTCACCAGTGTAGCTGTGCGGTCCTCTGAAAAGGCTTACCAGAACCTGGTCTAATTCCCTATCGCCATCGTATATGCTCCCATAATGAATGGTGTAGGCTGGTTGCTGCATGAGTTTTTTCCCTTTGCGTGCAGGTTTGAAAATACCATCAGCTATCTCAATTGCCCCTTTACCGCTAAGACGTATAACCGCAATGGCTCCCATTCCGGGTGCTGTGGCAATGGCTACTATTACATTATTCTCATTTAACATATCGTATCAGATGCTATTAATGTGAAGGTGTGTTATTGTAATTGGAGTAATTGTTTTGTTAAAAGATGAATATACAAATAATGCGAACGTTAGCATACAAAGTTAAAACCTTTTAGTTTTATGCCATTGAGAACAATCAGTAAATCTTACTTATTACATTAAAATAATGATTATCAAATGTCTACTTATAAAAAAATAAAATTTCAAATATTACTGTTTTTATAAAGGTTTTATTAACATTGAACCATAGTTATGTTTGCAGATATAAAAAAATTTAGTTTATCCAGTCAAGGGTATTTTTTCAATTAACCTTGTTGCTCAAACTTTTTTGGCTTATTTTTTTGGTCTTGGCTACAGTAATCTTATCAATTCTCAACAACTCTATTTTCTGAGAAACATCATTTCAAAGATTTTCAGTTTTTGATTCATTCAGCCATTTTAGTATCAAAAATTGGTGATTTAGCAGTAACGGTTAGTTCACCATTGACAGTTTTCAGTACCAGAAAAACGCCAATACACTAAACCTACTTCAGAACAAGATGAGGCTTAATTTCTTAATTAAGCACTTTTGTAAACGGAATGAGAATATGAACTTAATTGCTGGTTTTGTTTTGCACACAAATTTTCAGGAACGCTACTATACACTTCATTATTGTGTATAGATACCCTATGGTTTTAAGGACCATGTAATCCTAGCGATTAAGTTAAATTATGGCGTGGTAATTTCGTATGGCGAAAATTTTGCTTTTAATAATAAAGGAATACCCAATTTGGGATAAAAAATGGTAATCAGAAAAATGCGATATATTCAGTAAATATGTTAACATATTTTTTGGCAGGTTATTGTTTTTTCTACTTTTGTAGGCAAACCTAAACCAAACTAACCCTATATGAATTCGTTTCTTGAAAAATTTGATTATATCATTCAGCTTTATAACGAGTATGTTGGTGGCTACCTAATACTTGCCCTATTGGTTCCTACTGGAATATACTATTCCATCAGGCTTAAATTTCTGCAGATAGGTCATATCAAGCATGCCATCGATTTAGTAAGGGGAAAGTACAGCAAATCAACCGATACAGGCGATGTTAGCCACTTTAAGGCACTTACTACGGCACTATCGGCAACCGTGGGTACGGGAAATATTGTTGGGGTAACACTTGCCATATACTACGGTGGCCCCGGCGCTGTTTTCTGGTTGTGGGTTACAGGTTTTTTTGGGATGATGCTCAAAATGGTGGAGTGCACTCTAGCCCAAAAGTTTCGTAAAATTAATGCCGATGGCACCGTTTCCGGAGGCCCTATGTATTACATAGAACATGGACTTAAGGATAAACTTGGCATTTGGGCAAAGCGTTTGGCTATATTTTTTTCTTTTGCAGGAATACTTTGTTCTCTTGGTACTGGAAACATGGCCCAGGCCAACTCAATTTCCGATGTGCTTAATAAAAGTTACAATATTCCTGTACTATATACCGGACTTGTCATATCGGCACTTGTTTTTTTGATTGTGGTGGGTGGTTTGCGCCGTATTGCCAATGTTACATCGCGGCTTGTTCCCTTAATGGCTATAATTTACTTTGGCTCTGCGATTATTGTAATAGGGGTTCATTATGCCGATATTCCTGCAGCCCTTTTGTTAATTGTTAAAAGCGCATTTACCGGACATGCTGCGGTAGGGGGGGGTGTTGGGTCTACCTTCTTCATGACAATGATTTGGGGTGTACGCCGTGGGCTTTTCTCAAACGAAGCCGGACAGGGCTCTGCCCCCATGGCGCATGCTGCTGCTAAAACCCCATACCCCATGCGCGAGGGCTTTGTGGCCTCTCTCGAACCCTTTATCGATACCATTGTAATCTGTACCCTAACAGCTTTGGTAATTGTCCTTACAGGAGTTTGGAAAGCCGATGTTGCAGTAAAGGGAGTGGGTATGACAGTTAATGCCTTTCAGGAAGGGCTTGGGCGTATAGGTATTGGCTTTTTGGCCCGTCATATGGTAGCTATTAGCTTGCTGCTATTTGCTTTTTCAACTATTATTAGCTGGTCGTACTACGGAACCAGAACTGCACAGTATATTTTTGGTGATAAGGCAATTAAACCCTACTACTATGTTTTCACTCTTTTTGTATTTTTCGGCTCGGTTTGGGGTATCGATTTGGTTTGGCATTTTGTTGATATGGTTATTACCTTTATGAGCATTCCAAACCTGATTGCGCTGCTGTTGCTTTTCCCCGTAATGAAGGCAGAAGCCGATGGCTATATAGCTAAACTGAAAGCAGGAGAATTCATTAAAAACTAATGCTTTGATAGCCTATTGTAGTTAAAACCCTGACAGTGTTAATAAATTTCCTGCTTTCTTAATAATAGCAAACATCTACACTAATTGTTTAACAACTCCCTTAAATCCACAGCGGACACGATTCAGGTTTGGTGTATCGCTTGCAGCGGGGCTTGCAATCTATACATAGATTTATCGGTTCCCCCTTTTGGGCTTTGATTGCCCAATCCGGGTCGGTGAGCATATCTCGTCCTATGGCTACCATATCGGCAAATCCGTTTTTTACCAACATATTTGCTCTTTCTGCCGATTTAATCTGATTTACTGCAATAATTGGTGTGTTTACATGTTTTTTTACTTCAGTACCCATATAAACAATATGGTTAAAAGGAAATCCATCTGGCACAACCGGATTTATACCCTTTTCGCCCCCGTGAGAAACGTGAAGGTAATGAACACCTGCATTCTCAAGAATTTTTGCAATTTCAATACCATCGTTGAGGGTAGGGGAGCAACCCGCCATTCTGTAGCCTATTATAAAATCTTTAGGCACCAAGTGTTTTATCCCTTTTATAATATTTTTGGCTAGAAGCATACGGTTTTGGAGGCGTCCACCGTATTCATCGGTTCGGCAATTGATGACCGACGAGGCAAACTGATTGAGCAAGTAACCGTGTGCACCATGCAGTTCTATTCCATCGAAGCCTGCGCGGTAGGCCCTATATGCAGCATCTATAAAGCGTTGTTCCAAATCCCTTACCTGTTCCGTAGTCATTTCATTGGACCTTGCATTTTCTGGGTCAACTGATGGGCCAAAGGCCTTTTCCGCTACCGCTTTTCGAGTCAACAAACCGGCATGGTGTAGCTGAATTACAATCCTCGCACCATGACGTTTTACACCGTCGGTTATCCTTTTTAATCCTTCTATATGGTAGTCATCCCATATGCCTAGCTGGTAGTTGAAAATCCGTCCTTCGGGATGCACGCAAGTTGCCTCAACAGTAATTAGCCCTGTACCGCCCTGAGCAATTCGTTCGTAGTGGACAATATGCTTTTGACTGACCATCCCTTTGTCGTTGGACCAGCCAAAATTTACTATGGGCGGCAGTACTATCCTATTCTTAATGGTGTTGCCGTTGATAATGATAGGTTCAAAAATTTTCATGGGCAGTGTTTAATTGCCCCAAATATAGTTGATTTCAGTGGATAATAATAAAATTAACCATATGGTTAAAAAATATATCAGAAATTTTGAGTATTTATAAATATTAAATATATTTGCCGCATAGTTTAACCATATGGTTAATTATTTATGAAGCCCAAAAAAATTGAAAAGGATACTGAAAGTAGGATACTTGACGCTGCAAAACGTATTTTCATACGTAAGGGATTGGATGGAGCCCGAATGCAGGAGATTGCCGATGAAGCCGGAATAAATAAAGCACTACTACACTACTACTTCCGTTCAAAGGAAAAACTTTTTCTAACCATTTTTAGGGAGGAGCTAAGAAACTTCTTTCCCCGATTATTTCCTGTTTTATTATCGAAGGACTTGACACCAGAGATGAAAATTCGTCATTTTGTTGAGAACTATATCGATTTATTTATTAAAGAACCCTTTTTGCCTGCTTTTGTATTGCGCGAGGTAAATCGTAACCCAAGCATTGTTGCTCAGTTTATTGGCGAAGCCGGAATTGAACCCGAAAAGTTACGTAACCTATTGGATGTGTTTGCTACGGAGCTAAACCTGACCATGAATGAGATGTTGCATTTAATGGTAACAATCGTTAGCGCCTGTATTTTTCCCTTTGCAGGTAAACCAATTATTAAACAGGTGCTTTTTGATGACAACGAGGGCGATTACCAAAAGTTTTTGAATCATCGTAAAACCTATGTGGCCGATTTCGTGATTCACTCATTAAAAGGACGATTATTAAAATGATAGCAGCAATGAGAAAAGTAGCAGCAATTTCACTTTTTGTAGCTCTAACATCATCGGCATACATGCTCAAGGGGCAGCATGTAGTAACACTTTCCGGTTTGCTCAAAAGCATGGAGCAATGGAATCAGCTGTATAGGGTAGTTGCAGCTACCGATTCGGTTTTTGGAATTCGTAAAGCCAATATTGGTAAAAGTTACTATCCTAAAATCGATTTAAATGCAGAGGCAACATGGCAATCGGATGTAACCCATGTTAGTATTCCCTTTCCGGGTGTTTCGATACCTGAGCCCGATAGGGACAGCTACAGGATTACCATTGACCTAAGTCAGCTTGTTTGGGATGGAGGAGTCACAAAGGCACAGCTGCAACTAGAGGAAGAAAACAGAAAAATTGAGAAAAACAGGGTTAACAGTGAGTTGTATGGTCAAAAGGAGAGGGTTGTTTCGCTTTTTTTTAGCATTCTTTCCATTGACCTTGCCAATGAGCAGCTTAGATTAATGGCAAATGAACTGGAAAAGCGTTTAGGGGAACTTGAAGCCAGCGTAAAGGCTGGTGCTGCGCTGGAATCATCGCTAAATGCTTTAAAGGCTGAAAAATTAAGGTTGATGCAAAGCATTGAGGCCAATATTTCGCAGCGTTACAGTTTGATTAGCGCTATACAATCGCTAACAGGTCAAAAAATTGATGACGGTTCAGCATTTCTTTTGCCAGTTTTAACCATTCCTAACCAATATACTTGCCTGCGTCCCGATTATATTTTTTTTGAACTTCAGAACAGCTACCTTTTAACAGCATCGGAAACTTTAGCAAGTAAACGAATGCCGCGTTTATCAGCCTTTGCGCGGGTTGGATATGGTAAGCCCGGACTGAATATGCTTTCCAATAAGTTTGACTCTTTTGCAATGGTTGGTGCTCGGTTTTCATGGAATATTTGGGATTGGAACAGCACATCGCGGGAACGTCAGGTTCTGAAAATTCAGCAAAATATTTTCCAGTATCGACGCATTGCTTTCAATGAGGGCTTTAATGCACAGGTTTCATCGGCTTGGGCTCAAATACAATCATTGCAAAGGCAAATTCAAAACGACGAGCAAATTGTAGAACTTCTTGATAAATCGGTAAGGGCTTCAGCTTCTCAACTATCCAATGGCACCATAACATCTTCGGTTTACCTGTCGGATTTTAACAGTTTGCTTAGAGCTAAAGTCGATATGGAGCTTCGAAGGGTGAAACTTGCTTATGAAGTGGCAAAACTATACATTACCTTAGGTCTGAGTATTAACGAGTAAAATAATAAAACTATGAACAAAATATACACCTTCTTGGGCGTTTTAGTTATAATAATGTCGGTTTCATGCACCAGCAGCAACGGCGATTCCGATGCCTTTGGTAATATCGAAACAAACGATATAACCATTTCTTCCGAGGTTAGTGGGAAACTACTAGAGCTTACAATTGACGAAGGATATAGTGTTGAAATAAACCAGTTGATTGGTGTGATTGACACCGTTCCCCAGATTCTAAAGCTAAAACAGCTAACTGCTCAGCTAAGTGCAGCCTATGCCCGTTTACAGGGTATTAAGGCGCAGATTGCCGTTCATGATGAACAGGTAGCCGTTCTTAATAAGGAGTTGGAAAGAACAAAAAAACTTTATGCCGATAGTGCAGCTACCCTTCGTCAACTCGACGATATTGTGGGAAAATACAGCATTGCAGCTAAACAAAGGGCTACATTTGATGCACAACTTGCGGGTGTTATGGCCGAAATAGAGGCTGTTAGAGCACAAACCGAACAGGCTAACGACCTATTGCTGCGATGTAAAATTATATCACCGATTTCAGGAACCATTGTATCGCGTTATGTAAATGCAGGCGAACTGGTAGTAGCCGGAAACCCTATTTGCAGAATTGCTCCAATCGACACAGTTTTAGCCAGGGTTTACTTTGATGAGGCTCAACTTTCAGCAATCAAAATAGGTGATAGGGTCAAGGTTTTAGCTGATAAACGGGATAAATCATTTGTTGAAGCCGATGGCACAATTGCATGGATTTCAGCTGAGGCTGAGTTCACACCTAAGGTTATTCAAACCCGAAAGGAGCGGGTTAGCCTGGTTTATGCCGTGAAAGTTCGAATTCCTAATGCTGATGGAACTTTCAAGATTGGCATGCCTGTGGAGGTTAAATTATTGAGGTAGAGTGTTCTTTAGTGAATTCAACCTTAACTATTTCCTGCAATGAGCTATATTGAAATTAGCAATCTTTCAAAATCGTACGGTAAGATAAAGGCTCTGAATAACGTCAACATTAATGTTGACGCGGGAGAACTTTTTGGTTTGATTGGCCCAGATGGTGCTGGAAAATCAACATTAATAAGAATTGTAACCACACTGCTTTTGCCCGATTCCGGATACGTTAATGTTTTGGGTTACAACACCCGCGAGGATTACAAGAAAATCAGAGGCGAAATTGGGTATATGCCCGCGGTCTTTTCACTCTATTCCGATCTAACTGTCCAGGAAAATCTAGATTTTTTTGCAGGAGTTTTTGGAGCTACCGTTGCTGAAAATTACAACCTAATAAGGGGTGTTTATCATATGCTGGAGCCGTTTAAAAACCGACCGGCAGGTAAACTTTCTGGGGGAATGAAGCAAAAACTTGCGCTTTCGTGCGCATTAATCCACCGCCCAAAGGTGCTCATCCTTGATGAGCCCACAACCGGAGTTGATGCGGTTTCGAGAAGGGAACTGTGGGAGCTGCTTTACGATATCAAGCATCAGGGAATCACCATTTTTGTTTCAACTGCATACATGGACGAGGCAAAGCAGTGCGATCGGGTGGCGCTCATCCAAAAGGGTAGGGTTTTAGGTGTAAACTCACCACACGGATTTGCCCAAATGTTTCCACATAAGCTCTATGATGTTTATGCTGACGGGATTTGGTCTTTTCTGGATAAAATCAGAGCATTGGATACCTGCAAATCGGCCTATATGTTTGGCAGCAATTTGCACTATGTATCAACAGATGATGCAGAAACCACCGAAACACTTACAAATAAGTTGCATCAAATTGGATTATCCGGTGATGTAGATATTAAGCAAATAAACGCCGGCATCGAGGATTATTTTATAAGGCAGTTAACCGAAAATGCTGAGCTATCATGATTAAAACCATTGAAGTTGATAAGTTGACAAAAAAATTTGGAAGCTTTACGGCCGTCGATAACATTTCGTTTTCGGTTAGCTCCGGTGAGATTTTAGGTTTACTGGGAGCCAATGGCGCTGGAAAAACAACTACAATAAAAATGTTATGCGGATTGTTGGCGCCCACTTCGGGAAAAATTAAAGTTGCCGGATACAATGCCTATCTACAAGCCGAGCAGATTCGCACCAGAATTGGCTACATGAGCCAAAAATTTTCGCTCTATAACGATTTAACTGTTTGGGAGAACATTCACTTTTTTGGAGGAGTATATGGACTTTGGGGTAAGCAGCTGAAGTTAAGAGCCGAAGCACTAATTGATGACTTTGAGATGCGACCGTTTATGAACCTTACGGTTCAATCGTTACCCCCGGGCTGGCGTCAGCGTATAGCTCTTGCCGTCTCACTGGTGCATAACCCACCAATAATATTGCTTGATGAGCCCACCAGTGGCGTTGACCCAATTGCACGCAGAATGTTTTGGGAAACCATTCACCAAATCTCGGCTAATGGCACCACTGCATTGGTTACCACGCATTACATCGACGAAGCTGAATACTGCAATAATGTGCTGGTTATGGTTGATGGTAAGCTTGTTGCGGCAGGTCAGCCCAACGAACTTAAATCATTATATAATTCGACTACAATGGACGATGTGTTCCTTTCATTGGCTCGAAATGAAAACACTAAAATTTGATGATTGTGGGACGAAACATGTTTTTCAACTTTGTAACCAAAGAGTTTAAACACATTTTCCGCGATGTGCGGACACTGCTTTTAGTTCTGGTGATGCCCATCATTCAGCTGCTTATTTTCGGATTTGTTATTTCTGCTGATATTAAAAACGCAAGCTTTGCAGTACTCGATTATTCCCACGACGTTCAGTCCAACAAATTGGTACAGCGGCTTACGGCATCAGGATACTTTAAACTTATGGGATATCTAAAAAATGAAAACGATATTGAGAAGGCATTTCGAAATGGGGATGCCAAATTGGTTCTGATTATCGGAGAAGACCTTGCAACTAAACTCGAAAGAGAACGGAGTGCATATTATCAAATAATAACCGACGCATCGGACCCAAATACAGCCAGTATTCTTGCCGGTTATGCTCAATCGGTTATTTATGCCTTTGTTGCCGAAAATTATTCATCATACTTAAGGCTTATGCCTGTTGAAATTGAAAGCCGAATGCTTTACAATGAGGAGATGAGCTCTGCCTTTATGTTTGTTCCCGGCACCATGGTGCTTATTCTGATGCTGGTTACAGCAATGATGACATCTATATCCATAACCCGTGAGAAGGAGATGGGAACCATGGAGGTTTTGCTGATATCGCCACTAAAACCCTGGCATATTGTTTTGGGTAAGGTTTTGCCCTACATTGGCATTGCCTTTACCAACGTATTGGTTATCATTTTTATGGGTTACACCGTGTTCCATTTGCCCTTACGTGGGAATCTACTATTGCTGCTAGCGCTATGTTCGCTTTTTATAATATTGGCACTTTCGTTAGGGATATTTATTTCCACTGTTGCTTCGAGTCAGGCTCTGGCCATGTTTATGTCGATGTTTGCGCTTATGCTTCCCACAATTCTACTCTCTGGATTCATATTCCCCATCGAAAACATGCCTAAGGTTCTGCAGTGGCTAAGTCTGATTATGCCACCCCGTTGGTTTTTAAGTGCATTAAAAACCATTATGATAAAAGGCCAGGGTTTGATGTATACTATAAATGAGGTTTTGGTAATGCTCGGTATGGCTATTATGTTCATAATACTAAGCATCAAAAAGTTTAAGGTTCGATTGGAGTAAATCTGAAAAAATGAAAAAGATATTTATACTGCTGCAAAAAGAATTTATTCAGATATTCAGAAATAAGACCATACTCCCCATAATATTTGTATTACCTGTAGTTCAACTGCTTATTCTGGCAAATGCTGCAACTCAGGAAATGAAGAATATTAAACTGGCCATTGTTGATTACGATTGTTCTCCCGAATCAAGGGGGTTAATCGAAAAGTTTACATTTTCAAAGTTTTACGCAATTATACCTGTTGAACGCAGCACCAAAAAGGCAATTAAACTTATCGACATGGGTTATGCCGATGCTGCACTTATCATTCCAAATAGCTTTGGAGCTATGGCAAATAGGAGCGAATCCATAAAATTGCAGCTGCTAACCAATGCAATTAATATTACTTCGGCGGCGCTAATTAATCGTTATACCAGCTCAATCGTTCTTGATTATGCCACAAATGCCACAGTTGAGTTTGGCAAACCAACTATTAGTCAGGCAAGTATAAGGCACTGGTATAATCCTACACTCGACTATAAGTTATATATGGTTCCAGGAATTTTGGTAATTCTGGTTACCATCGTGGGGATGTTTCTTACAGCAATAAATATTGTTCGGGAAAAGGAATTGGGAACCATTGAACAAATAAACGTTACACCTATTAAGCCCTATCAATTTATTATTGGGAAATTGATACCCTTTTGGGTAATTGCCCTGGCTGAATTAATGTTTGGTTTGGTTATTGCCCGAGTAGTTTTTAATCTTAACATTACAGGGAGCATTCCACTGCTTTTCGGATTTGCCGCTATTTATCTTATTGCTGCATTAGGTTTAGGACTTATTCTCTCAACCTCGGCAAGCAACCAGCAACAGGTAATGTTTATGGCTTTCTTTTTCATGACAGTTTTCCTAATGCTAAGCGGACTTTTTACCCCAACCGAAAGCATGCCCAGTTGGGCAAACTGGTTTAACAAAATAAACCCGCTATTCTACTTTATGAACGTAAACCGAATGCTCATATTAAAGGGTTCCGATTTTAGCAATTTATGGCCCAATTTTCTTGCAATTTCAATAATTGCAACGGTTGTAATCATTATTGCCATTAAACGTTACAAGAAAACATCGTGAAATTGTAAAATAATTGCTATATTTCATTAAAAATAATTTGAAAAATAAACTTTCTATAATTTGTTGCATTGCGCTTTTCTACTATTCTGCTTTATCGCAGAATAGTCTACTGTTATTTAATGAAGGTGGAAAAATTGATATCGAAATTATTGCAGCAACTGAACAAATCTTTTCTGACAGGGGGAAAAATCCATCTTTTCATAAGGCTAAACTGATTTTTACCAACCAGTGGGGTGCGCGAACAGTAATACCAGTGGAGGTTAAAACACGTGGCATTTTTCGTAAAAACCCTGAAAATTGCTCTATTCCCCCATTACTACTAAAATTTGATACCCAAAAAACAAATTTTTCCCCATTTGAGGGGATAAATAGGCTAAAGTTGGTAGCACCATGCTATAATTCGGATACATACAGAAATGTGTTACTAAAAGAATACCTGTGTTACCTGCTATATAATGCTATTACCGATTCATCATACAGTGTTCGGCTAATTGAACTAAAACTTAGAGATAAATATACGGGTGATTATCAAACCATTCCTGCCTTTTTCATAGAACCCGATGAAGTGTTGGCAAAGCGTTTGGGTGGTATTAAAATAGAGCGACGCAATATACATCCCAACGCTTGTAGCCGAATAGCATACAATCGTATGGCAATTTTTCAGTATATGATAGGGCACACCGACTGGTCCATTAAAGCACTTCACAATATAGCTCTTTTGGAACTGGAGCCTTCAGCGCCACCGGTGCCCATACCCTACGATTTCGATTTTTCTGGATTTGTTGATGCCCCATATGCGCTTCCGGCTGAACACATGCCCATTAAATCGGTCAAGGAACGTCATTTTAATGGATTTTGCAGAACAACCGAGGAATATAACAAAGCATTTCAATATTTTATTAACCAAAGGGATACAATACTTTCGACCATTCAGACGTTTACATATCTACCAGAGCAGGAAACAAAAAAATTGGTCAAATATATCAATGCTTTTTATAATGATGTAACCAAACCAAATAGACGACTATCAAAAATTATTTTAAAATGTCGAACCGAATAATGGTTTGCTTCGTATTAGTTTGAGATATTTTTGCTTAATTTGTTACAAATTTGTTTTAGTAAAGCATTTAAGATGGTATGACCCTAATGCTCAAACTTAGAAATATTCGAAAAATCTTGCTAACAATTCTGTTTTTGTTTATTTATCTGGCGGTCTTTGCCCAGAAAGGACTTCAGGTATCTGCTCAATTAATAATAAAAAAAGGCGACTTGGTGGGCTCAAAGGTTACCGTAACACAAAATGGTAATATTGTTCAAACAATTCCGGTAGGTAATAAGGGTGTTTTTGATTTCATGCTTAACTACGATTCAGAATATATTATTGTTTTTGAAAAAACCGGGTATATTACTAAAAAGGTTTTGATCGATACTAAGGTTCCACCCACCTTTCAAAAAGATGTTGAGCGCGTTACCGGTTTCGATGTTATTTTGGAAAAGCAAAGCGAAGATGTTATCAAGGAGTATGCCAATCCTGTAGCAAGAATTATGTATGCCAATGATATACGCGATTTTGCATACGACACCGATTACTCATTAAGGGTTCTAAAGGAAATTGAAAAAGAGAACAAAAAATTAGCCGAAGAGCGAAAAAAGAAGGAAGAAGAGGAAAAGATTAAAAAAGAGGAGGAACGGAAACAGCAATTAATTGCTGAAGCGCAAAAGCGCAAAGAAGAAGATGAAGCTAAGAAAAAAGTAGCTGAGGAGGCCAGAAAAAAAGAAGACGAACGGTTAAAAAAGGAAGCCGAGGAACGTAGGATTGCTGAGGAAAAGGCTCGTCAAGAGGCATTAAAGCGTCAGGAGGAAGAACGCAAGAAAGCCGAAGAGGAAGCACGAAAAAAGGATGAGGAAGAGGAAAAACGTAAGGCAGAACTACGTAAGCAGGAGGAAGAAAGAATAAAACAGGAACAAGAAAGGATTAGACAGGTTGAAGAAGCCAAACGTAAAGCTGCCGAAGAGGCTAAGAAAAAAGAGGAGGAACGCTTGAGGAAGGAAGCTGAGGAGCGTCGTTTGGCTGAGGAAAAAGCCAGAATGGAGGAACTCAAACAAAAAGAAGAGGAACGTAAGAAAGCCGAGGAGGAGGCAAGAATAAGAGCAGAGCAGGAAGCTAAACAAAAAGAGGAACTTCGTCGGCAGGAGGAGGAACGGTTAAAACAAGAACAGGAGCGTCTTAAAAAAGAGGAGGAAGCCAAACGCCTAGCTGCCGAGGAGGCCAAGAGGCTTGAAGAGGAAAGAATACAAAAAGAAGCTGAAGCACAACGTTTAATTGAAGAAGCCAAACGAAAAGCCGAAGAGGAGGCCAGAATCAAAGAATTGGAGCGTTTAAAAAAGGAAGCTGAAGAGCAGAGATTAGCCGAGGAGAAGCGACGTGAAGAGTTACGCAGGATTGAGGAGGAAAAAGCCCATCAGGAAGCCGAGCGACTTAAGCATGAGGAAGATGCTAGAATTAAGGCAGAACAAGAGAAAAAACTTCTTTTAGAGGAACAGCGCAAACGCGACGCTGAATTGCGTCTTAAACTCGTTGCTGAAAAAATGAGCGCCCAAATTGGCAAGGAAGATGCCGATCAGGTTGTTACCCTTTTGGCCCCAGAAGACATTGCTAAACGTTATACACGTGAGCGTACTGATGAAGTCATCCGTTTACCCCGTATCATTTTAACACGCACTGTATTTAACCGAAACGATAAAATTACATTTTATACACGCGTTGACCACGAATATGGCGCTGTTTACTACCTCAAAGATGGCTTTTTTATTTCGCATGAACAGTACCTTGCCGAAACTCAGAATTAGTGGTGAAAGAGTTTATTACTGCATGCCCCAGAAACTGCTATAGTACCTGCAGCCTGGTTGTTCAGGTCGATAATAATAAAGTGGTTGGAATTAAACCCTTACCGTTAAACCAAGCTACCCCTTTTGGCGGTTGTTTGAAAGGGCAAAGCTATGTTGAACGGGCAAACAGTTCCGATCGAATCTTATATCCATTACGCAAAACAAAGGGCTCTTTTAAACGAATATCGTGGAACGAGGCGTTGGACGAAATAGCAAATCGACTTGTAACCTACCGTAATCGGTTTGGTCAGCAATCGGTACTTTTTTATGCTGCCAGCGGCATGGCGGGTTTGCTCAACGATTTTAGCGTAAAATTTTGGCGACATATCTACGGTGGTGCAACCACCGTTTACGGAAACCTATGCTGGCCGGCAGGTCTTGAGGCTACGCGTCTTACCCTGGGAGCAAACAAACACAATGTACCATGGGATTTAGAAAACGCTGGTTTAATTATTTTGTGGGGTAAAAATCCGGCCGAGAGCAATATTCACGAAATGGTTCCTCTTAATGCAGCAATAGATAAGGGAGCCAAACTTGTAGTGATTGACCCAAGGCGAACAGCGTCATCGCAAAGAGCCCACCTGTTAATACAACCATTGCCTTCAACCGATGCCGCCTTGGCTTTGGCTGTTGCCTCTATTTTAATTAAAAACCAATGGATTGATAAACAGTTTATTGATAGCTACGTATTGGGTTTTGAAAAATTCGCAGCTCACGTGGCACAATACGATTTCCAGTGGGCATCGGACATAACAGGTGTTCCCATTGAAATGATTGAAAAACTGGCTTGGTACATTGGAAATGTTAAGCCCATGACTTTAATTCCGGGTTACGGAATGCAGCGGTACACCAATGGAGGCCAAACTGTTAGAACTATTCTAACGCTTAGCGTGATTACAGGAAATATAGGTAAACCAGGTGCATGTTGGCATTATGCCAATTTGCAAAGCTATGTTTTTGACGACGTTTTGGAGCCTCTTTGTTACTATCCACCCGAAATGCCCGATGGAGTAATTCGCAGATCGATATCTACTGCACGTTTAGGTGAGGATATGCTCACCACGTCTAATCCTGAACTGAAAATGATTTGGGTTGAGCGCGGAAATCCTCTAACTCAAAACCCAAATACCGACACGGTATTACAAGCCTTCCGAAAACTCGATTTTAGGGTTGTAGTGGAGCAATTCATGACCGACACCGCACTGGAAGCCGATGTAGTACTTCCAGCCAAAAACATGTTTGAGCAATCCGATATTATAGGATCATATTGGAACCCTTACATTCAACTTAAGCAAAAGGTTGTAGAACCTGCAGGCGAGGTAAAGCCCGAAACCGAAATATATTGGCTTTTAGCCAAGCGTTTAGGTTTTGATGAACAAACCCTTTCCCTGTTTCTACTACCACCCGGCGATGAACATGTGGATAAATATTTAGATAGCCGATTGGCTATTTTTAATCTTACCCTTAACGACCTAAAAAAAGGCCCAATTCTTGCACCCGGTTTGGAGGAAATTGCTTTTTCCGACTTCAAGTTTCCTACACCGTCTGGAAAAATTGAGCTCTACTCTGAGCAGGTTAAAACATTGTGGAACGAAGATCCTTTGCCCGTTTACAAACCCGCCGAGGAGTTGTTTCAGAACCCAACGCCATTCCCGCTTTTTTTGATGTCCCCCAACACAAAAAACCGAATCCATTCCCAGTTTAATAATCTTAAAATCATTAAATTGTTTAGTCCAAAACCAGAGGTTCATATAAATCCTGTGGATGCTGCACCACGCAACATCTCTGATGGCGATATGGTTGAGGTTTTTAATAATCGCGGCAGTATTAAGTTAGCAGCAAAAGTAACCTACGAGGTTCGCAGGGGGTGCGTGGTAGTTCATAATGGCTGGTGGTTAACACAGGGCGCTCAAATTAACTTTCTTTCCGAAGGTCGTGAAACCGATATGGGACATGGTTCTGCATTTCATAACAATAGGGTAGCGGTTAAACTAGTTGAATCTTCCAAATGATGGAAAAGGGTTTCATATTTGATTACTCAAAATGCGTGGCATGTCATTCCTGCGTAGTGGCTTGCTACAACCAGAACCATACATCACCACCAATTTCATGGCGTCAAGTTATTAGCGGGAATACCAGTAAAATACCGTTAAAGGGCTTTATTAACCTCTCAATGGCATGCTATCACTGTGTTGATGCCCCATGCTTAAGCAATTGCCCTACAATTGCCTATTCAAGAGATGAAATCACGGGCGCAGTAATTCATAATGGTAATACTTGTATTGGTTGTCGGTACTGTACATGGGCTTGCCCCTACGATGCACCAAAGTATAATCCCAATAAAGGCGTAATAGAAAAATGCAATTTCTGTGTCGATTTACTCAAGGAGGGAGGCATTCCTGCCTGTACGCAAGCTTGTCCTACCGGCGCTTTATCCTTTGGCAGCATCGAAATAGAACCCACACACGATGCTCCTGGTTTTCCAGAAAAACAAACCTACCCCAAAATTTCTATCTCGGGTGAGTCTGTTTACCAGAACATTCCTGAAATGGATTTGAATTTATATGATCAACATCATACCTACTATCTGCAAAAAGTTAAATCCAATATTAAAGCAAAAGAGGAATTCCCGCTCATCATATTTACTACACTTGTGGCTTTTCTTTCAGGATGGTTTACAGCAAGTTTTTCTAAACCCGATGCTATTAAATGGACAGATGCTGTGATTTTTATTATTGGATTAACATTAGCAGGTGTTTCCAGTTTACTTCATCTGGGTAAGCCCTTTCGAGCATACCGTTCAATTCTGCATGTAAAATCAAGCTGGCTTAGTCGAGAGATTTTGTTTTTTTCTCTTTTTTCAACTTTCTCAATTGCTTACATGGTTACTCATATTAAAGTTATTTATTGGACTATTGTACTAATATCAGTTGCATTGCTTATTTCCATTGAGATGATATATAGTGTTGTAAAAAGGCGCTATTCGGCACCTTTTCACAGTGCTAACGTCGTTCTAACTTATATGGCCTTAGTATCAATCTTGATTTTGCCAACCGTTTCTGTAACTTTTTTGGTAATAAAAGCAATACTGTATTTTATCCGCCACGCAAATGCTCATCAAGATATCATTTCAAATAAGACTGTTTTAGCAGCATTCTTTCGTATCATTATAGGTATCGGCGTACCCTTAACAGTCATACTTTTAGGGAAAGTATCGGTTGATATCTATATTTTATTATCTTCAATTCTAATTGGAGAATTTATTGATAGATTTGAGTACTACAATGATATAGATACATTTTCGCCGCATCAAACTATATAGCCGAAATTAAAAGATGTTTTAATGAAATTAATGGCATTAAAGAATTTTATTATCAAAAAAATCAATAGTCATTAGTCCTAAAGCATGATTATTTTTGTAAAATGATTATATTTGTTTAATGAAGATTAAAGTGTACGTTGAAATAAAAATTGACTATGGATGCATTAAATATCAAGGGAACAGCCGAAACACCTAATATCATTCTTGACAGTGGTGCCAATGTATTTGAAATCACAGGGAAGTCATTACCCGAGGACGTTAAGGAGTTTTATAACCCTGTGCTTCGCTGGATGAAGGCATACTCTGAAGCTCCAAATCCCAAGACTACCATCAAAATAAAAATGGAATATTTCAATACGGCATCATCAAAAATGCTGCTGGAGCTCTTCGAAATTATTGAAGAGATGTATAAAGCTGGGAATGATGTTGAGGTTGAATGGCACTACATGGAGGATGATGAGGATATGCATGATGCGGGTAACGATTATGCCGATATGTTGGAGGTGCCCTTCAAAATGTTAAACTACCAACAAATTTCAAGATGACAAGTTAATGGGAGACGAAAGGCTACTCATAGAAGCTACAGCAACTACGCCTATAGTTGAATTCGATTCCGAAAAGGGTAGGTTTTTAATACAGGGCAAATCACTACCTGAGGATGTAAAAGCCTTCTACTCACCACTTATTACCTGGATAGATGAGTACTGTAAAAAGCCAAGTGCGGTTACAAACTTCGAATTCGACTTTGAGTACTTCAATACAGCATCATCAAAAATGTTGCTTATATTGATGACTAGGCTAAAGGAGCTACATAAGAGAGGCTTTATAGTCAACATCACTTGGCGATACCCTCAAAACGATGATGAACTGGAAGAAGCAGGAGAAGAACTAGCCGAACTTATTTCGGTACCCTTTCGGATAATTGCGAAACCAGAATTATTATAAGAACACAAATATGGACAAACTACACATTAAAGCCCGAAAAGATTCACCCGAAATTATACTTGATCCAACAACAGGAAACTTCAACATTGTAGGTATTAGTCATCCCGAAAACGTTACGCAATTCTATGAACCAGTGCTAAAATGGCTCGATCAGCTAAAGCAGTTGATTGATAAGGAGGGGAGCAACGCTGTAAAGCCTATTAAGTTCCGGCTTTTCTTCAAATACGTTAATTCTGCCTCGTACAAGTACATGATAACACTTTTGCAATTAATGCAGGAAATTTATGATATGGGGGTTCCAGTTGAGGTTATGTGGAACTATGAGCCTGACGATGACGACATGTCTGAGGCTGGTTATGAACTTAAAGAATACTCAGGCATTAAAGCCCCCTTTCAGTGCGAGGTTTGTAGCGATCCCATATAAAAATTGCAACATACAGGAAATAAAAAGGGAAACCTACGGGTTTCCCTTTTTTACTTGTATGTGTTTACAATTATAATTAGTCACCGAAACTTATTCCTACCCCGCGGGCAGTTCTAACTAAATCGCAATTTGGAGCAACAAAATTCGGTTTGTTGATTGCATCAATTAGTGGAACTGATATGATATCGGGGTGACGGTAGGCAACCATTTCACCAAATTTGCCTTCCAGTACCATTTCAAACGACTTAACGCCAAATTGGGTTGCTAATACCCTGTCGTAGGCAACTGGGATACCACCACGTTGTAGGTGGCCGAGAACGGTTTCGCGAATATCTGCATCAAATCCAATGTCTTTTAAATCGCGTGAGAGCTTATGTGCTACACCTCCCAAACGGAGGTTGTGGTATCCAACCTCGTCGCTTTGTTCTGAAACCAGTGTCCCTCCCTTTGGCATTGCTCCTTCAGCAATAACCACAATGGCATACCCCTTGCCCTTATTGTAACGGCTTTGAAGTTTTTCGGCTACCTTTTGTATATCGTATGGAATTTCGGGGATTAGGCAAACCTCTGCACCACCTGCTATTGCAGCATGCAGGGCAATCCAACCGGCATAGCGGCCCATCACCTCAAGGATTAAAACACGGTTATGGCTCGATGCAGTGGTTACAAGTTTATCCACCGCCTCTGTGGCTATTTGAACAGCAGTTTGAAAACCGAAGGTGAAGTCGGTGGCCGATAGGTCGTTGTCAATAGTTTTGGGTACACCAATTATGTTGAGACCTTTTTCGTAAAGCTGCTGTGAAATGCGCTGCGAACCATCGCCACCAATGCTGATAACTGCATCTATACCCAGGTACTGAAGTTTTCGGATCATCTCATCTGATCGGTCAACGGCTGTCCATGAGCCATCTTTATTCTTAACCGGCCATGCAAATGGGCCGCCCTTATTGGTAGTCCCAATAATAGTCCCTCCTTGTACATGTATTCCGGCAACCGCACGCTCATCGAGTACCTTAATTTCGGTGGGCTCGCGTAGAATGCCGTCGAACGATTGAATGCTACCAATTACTTCCCAGTCGGGTTCCTGTGAGGCGCGTTTTACAATTGCCCTTATTACCGCATTTAATCCAGGACAATCGCCACCGCCTGTTGCTACTAATACTCTTTTCATTGGTTAAGTTCAGTTTTAAAAAGTACTTTGAAGTATATGTCAATTACAATTTTCATCAAATTTCTTTCAACAAGTTAATAAGTGTAATCAAAAATAGTCTGTTGTTTTGATTTTAACAATTAAAAGCATTAAAAATTAATGTTTTCTTTACTTTCGAATTGTTAAAAGTCAAAATTTTTCCATGTTCGCAAAGGTAGAAAAAAAAACTTTTGGCAATTATTAAAGAATATCAAAACTATCAGAAATATAGATAATTTGCTATCGCAAACGTGTGAGTACTATAAAGTTGATGATAGCTGTTGTTGGAATGTTGTTTCTTAATATCTATTTATTATTTTTTTAGTTGAGCGTTGTGTGTAACTAAAAGAGGTATCAGAAATAATGGTAAGGCATTGATAAAATTCAAATTAAAATTTGCTGATAGCATTATGAAATTCAAACATGGTCGATACTAACGTTTTTTTGTTGATTTCCACATTATCTCTATCGGATGCAGGGCCGCACGACCAGTTCCATCGGCAATCTGATGACGGCAACTGGTTCCGGGTGCTGCAATTACAACATTGTTGGGAGTTTCCCTTATTTCAGGGAATAGCACAAGTTCCCCAATTTTATTGGACAACTCGTAGTGTTCCTTCTCATATCCAAACGATCCGGCCATTCCGCAACAACCACTCGGTATTTCGGTTACCTTATAATTTATTGGGAACGATAACATAGCTTTAGTTGGAACAGTTGATGCAATTGCCTTTTGCTGGCAATGCCCATGGAGTTTTATTTCTAACGAATCACTGGTAAACATTTCTTTTGTTATGTGTCCTTTTTCAACTTCGCGCATAAAAAACTCTTCGAAAAGCAAACTAAATTGAGCCATTTCCTTTGCTAATTGTTTGTTTTCAGGGGTGGCTAAGTCTGGATATTCATCCCTAAAGCTCAGAATGGCCGAGGGTTCAATTCCTATTAGGGGGCAATCTCTGGTTACCTTTCCGTTTAGCAATTCGATGTTTTTATTTGCTATACGCTTAGCGGTACGGATAAGTCCCTTTGAGATATAGGTGCGCCCACTTTCAAATACATTGGCAAGCTCAACATCATAACCCAAATAATTTAGTAGCTCAATAGCTTTTATGCCAATAGAGGTATCATTATAATTGGTAAATTCGTCGGGAAGTAGTAAAACTTTTCCATTAGGGTATTGCTTGTTTGATGCATTTTTCTTATACCATTTTTTTAAGGAGATATTGCTTAAAAGTGGCATTTTACGCTTATCGCTAAAACCTACTGCTCGCATTATCAATCGTGATGTAAAGGAGTTTTGTAGAATGAAATTAGTTGCTTTGGGCATTAAACTTCCCATGCGGTTTATATGAGCAATATAGGCAACCAATCTACTTCGCAATGGTATTCCGTGAGAATCGTACCAGTGTTGGAGAAATTCTGCCTTTAGTTTTGCCATATCAACACTTGATGGGCATTCATTTTTACACCCCTTGCACGATAGGCAAAGGTCAAGAGCTTCGTAGAGTTCTTTATGATCAAAGGGATTTGCTTTAGGGCTATTGGTAAGAAACTCGCGTAAAAGATTGGCTCGCGCACGGGTGCTATTGGCCTCGTTTAGCGTTGCCATATAGCTGGGGCAAAGCACTCCGCCCGATTTATGCGTCTTTCTGCAATCGCCCGAACCGTTGCACTTTTCTGTCGCTCTTAAAATTCCCATCGAAGCTGAAAAATCAAATATGGTTTCAATGGTTCGGGTTGGCATTCCAGGTTTGTACCGCAACGAGGTGTTCATTGGGGGCGTGTCAATAATTTTGCCCGAATTGAAAATATTATCAGGGTCAAATGCTTTTTTCAATCCCCTCATTAGTTCATAAACCTCATCGCCATAAAAAAGCGGAAGAAGCTCACCTCTCAACCTGCCATCGCCGTGTTCTCCACTTAGCGAACCCCTGTATTTTTTTACCAAATGAGTTACTTCGTAACCAATTTCTCGGAATAGTTTTACATCATCGGGATCTTTGAGGTTTAATACAGGTCGAAGATGTAGCTCACCCGTACCAATGTGGGCATGGTAAACACAGTCAAGGTGGTATTTTGTCATTAGTGCCTCAAAATCAGCCATGTATTCGGGAAGATTTACTACCGGAACGGCAGTATCCTCAATAAGTGAAACGGGTTTTGCATCACCCTCAATATTAGAAAGAACTCCGAGCCCTGCTTTACGTAAGTTCCATACCATACTGGTATCGGAACCCCAAATAATCGGGAAATGGTATCCGAAACCCAAACTCTTAAGCTCAGCTTCCATTTGTTTGGCTTTAGCTTCTATTTCATTAGGGGTATTTGCAAAAAATTCTACTATTAATATAGCCCCAGGGTCCCCCTGAATGAAGTACCTATTTTTCTGCTGCTCAATATTACCCTTCGTGCATTCAAGTATGTAGTTATCCATTAACTCTACGGCGCAAGGCTCGTATTTTAAAGCTATCAGATTTGCCCTAAAAGCATCGGTTCGCTTATGCAGGTGAACTGCTACAACTGCTTTTTCATTAGGTGGTAGGGGAACCAGGTTGAGGGTGATTTCAGTGATAAATCCAAAGGTACCCTCACTTCCTGCAATTATTTTGGCCAGGTTAACCCTTCCACTTCCCCCGGCTAAACAGCTATCAAGTAATGTATCGAGGGCATAGCCGCTATTACGACGCTTGACAGATGGGGCGGGAAAATGTTCCCGTATAAGTTTTTGATTTCTTTCATTTAGAATTTGGTGAAGGTATCGGTAAACTCTACCTTCGGCATCATCTTGTTTCAATTTGGCATTTAGATCATGGCTATCAATTCCTCCGAAATAATACTCATTGCCATCGTTAAGTATAATTTTTAAGGAGTTCAGATGATCGCGGGTGCTACCATACATCAAAGAGTGCGATCCACAGCTGTTGTTTCCAACCATGCCGGCTATGGTGCATCGGTTTGCGGTGGAGGTTTCAGGCCCAAAAAATAGCCCGTGAGGCTTTAGAAACTGATTAAGTTCATCGAGTATAACGCCTGGCTGAACGGTTACTGTTTTTTTCCCTTTATCAAGTTTTATAATTTCTCTGAAGTACTTCGATACATCCACTATTATGCCTTTGCCAACAACTTGTCCCGCAAGTGATGTACCTGCCCCTCTGGGGATCAAGGGCAGTTGGTTTAATTTACAGAAACGAACTATATTCTTAATATCTTCGGTATCTTCAGGCCAAGTAACTGCAATGGGTACTTCCCTGTATGCCGAGGCATCGGTGGAGTATTGCAACAGGGTTGATATATCCCATTTAATATCACATTTTAATAGCGATTTAAGGCTATTGAGTTCGATTTCAAAACCCCTTTTCATCAGATATAAATTGAAATATTACATTAAAAAGTTTTTACGACTATTTACCTATGGGATATAATACCATATGTATTAAGGTGATTAAATTCATCGTACGTTTTAAAGCCCTTCAACGGAAATATTTTATTGCAAACCTAACAATTTGATTGAAATATTCAAGCTATGTTGAAAAACATAAAAGTTACAACTAGCAGATATTCAATGTTATATATGTAATTTAAACAAGTGTTTTGTTAGTAATCAACCAGTTAGTCCTTTAAAAAGCCTTAAAATCTTTAAAAGCGAAGGTATTTATTTCTAATTTTGCTGAGCAGTGTTTCTATTAATTAATTGTTTGACTATCAAAATAATAATACAATGATTGTTCTCGTTCTGAACTGTGGAAGTTCATCTATTAAGTATCAGTTAATGAACATGGCTGAAGGGAGCCAATTGCTTGCTAAGGGTATTGTTGAACGTGTGGGTTTTACAGATGCTATTCTTACCCATAAACCTGAGGATAAGGATAGGTATGAGGTGGTAACCAGCATTCCTGATCACACAACGGGTATAAACCTTATACTTGAAACTCTTGTAAACGAAAAGCATGGCGTGATAAAAAATATCAATGAGATTACAGCGGTGGGGCACCGTGTTGCACATGGTGGTGAATTCTTTACCAAGAGTAGCCTTATTGATGATTTTACCAAGAGCGAAATAGAGAAGTGCATTGAATTGGCTCCTCTTCATAACCCAGCAAACCTTAAGGGTATTCTTTCCATGGAAAAACTTTTGCCCGGCGTTCCGCAGGTAGCTGTTTTCGACACATCTTTCCATCAAACCATGCCCAAACATGCATACCTGTATGCCCTTCCTTACGAATACTATGAGAAGTACAAAATTCGCCGTTACGGTTTCCATGGTACCAGTCATAAGTTTGTTGCCCAGAAGGCCTGTCGTATTCTTGGAGTAGATTTCGAAAAGCAGAAAATAATTACCTGCCACTTGGGAAATGGCGCTTCAATTGCAGCAATTCAATATGGTAAGTCGGTTGACTCCTCAATGGGATTCACCCCGGTTGAGGGTTTGATTATGGGAACCCGAAGCGGTGATTTAGATGCTGGTGTTTTACTTTATCTTGCTGAAAAGGAAAACCTTAACCTCAAGCAGGTTAATGATGTTATAAATAAAAAGAGCGGCGTATTTGGTATCTCGGGTCTATCGTCCGATATGCGTGACTTAGAAAACGCTGCTGCTGCTGGTAATGAGCGGGCTCAGTTGGCTTTGGATATGTACTACTATCGTGTTAAAAAGTACGTGGGTGCCTATGCTGCTGCAATGGATGGTGTGGACATGATTATTTTTACCGGTGGCATTGGCGAAAACGATAGCGTTCTCCGTGAAAAGGTTTCTACTGCACTCGACTTTATGGGAATTGATTTTGATGCTGAAGCTAACCGTGGTGTTCGGGGTAAAGATAAACTGCTTACCAAACCCAATTCTAAAGTTAAGGTTATGGTTATTACCACCAACGAGGAATTGGTCATTGCAACCGACACCGCTAATATTGTTAAAGAATTGAAAAAATAATTTTTTAATAGGAGATACAACCATGAGAGTAGAAAAACTTGACCAACTTTTTGATATTTTGCGTAGCAAGCCCCGCAAGCGTCTTGTTGCTGCTTATGCTAACGACGACCACACCATTGAGGCTGTTAGTATGGCCATAGATATGGGTATAGTTGATGCCACTTTGGTGGGTGATGAAGCAACCATTAAGGAGGTTTGTGCCAAGCATAATATCGATGTTAATAAGTTTCGTCTTGTTCAGGAGGCTGATGAGATGAAGGCTGCACGTAAAGCAGTTGAACTTATAAATAAAGGCGAAGGCGATGTTTTAATGAAGGGCTTGGTTAGCACCGATAAGTACATGCGTGCCATTCTGGATAAGGAAAATGGCTTACTGCCCCCAAAAGCAGTTCTGAGCCATGTTACTGTTGTTCAAGTACCTACCTATCATAAACTTTTAATTGTGGGCGATGTGGCCATTATCCCTGCACCCGATTTGAACCAGAAAGTTGCCATTACCAATTACCTGATACAAACAGCACACTCCTTGGGTATTGAAAAACCTAAGGTAGCACTTAATGCAGCAACCGAGCAGATGTCGGCTGGTATGCAGGCCTGTGTTGATGCCGCTATTATCTCTAAAATGGCCGATCGCGGACAAATTAAAGGGGCCATTGTTGATGGACCTCTGGCATTGGATGTTGCCATCGATAAGGAATCGGCTAAAATAAAGAAGGTTTCGGGCGAGGTGGCCGGCGATGCCGACTGCATACTCTTCCCAAATATCGAATCTGGTAACGTTTTCTTTAAGGCTTGTACCAAACTTGCCAAAGCTGAACTTGGTGCAATGGTTATGGGAGCAAAGGTTCCCTGTGTGTTAACATCGCGTGGCGACAGCGTACAGTCCAAAATGTATTCCATTGCACTGGCCGCAAATGCAGCAAAGTAAAAATACTGAAATAGCATATCAGCATGGAAGATTTCAAAATACTGGCCGTCAATCCGGGTTCAACGTCAACTAAAATTGCCGTTTTCCGGAACAATAAGAATGTTTTCCTAAAGAACATCAAACACTCGGCCGACGATTTGGCAAAGTTTAAAACCATTGCCGACCAGTTTAGCTTTCGTAGGGAGATTATTTTGGAGGAACTTAAACAGGCCGGTATTGATGTTGCTAAAATTTCAGCTGTAGTTGGACGCGGTGGATTGCTTAAACCCATTGAATCGGGTGTTTATGAGGTTAATGAGCAGATGAAGAACGACCTTCGTAACAGCATTATGGGGGAACATGCCAGTAACCTTGGCGCTCTTATTGCCGACGATATTGCAAAGTCATTGCCATCGGCACGCGCCTTTATTGCCGACCCGGTTGTGGTTGACGAAATGGAAGAGGTTGCCCGTATATCGGGTCACCCCCGGTTCAAAAGGGTTTCCATATTTCATGCTCTTAATCAGAAAGCCATTGCACGTCTTCATGCTAAGTCGGTTGACAAACGCTACGACGAACTCAACCTAATTGTTGCCCATTTGGGCGGAGGCATTTCGGTAGGTGCTCATAGGCAGGGTAGGGTGATTGATGTTAATAACGCACTCGACGGCGATGGACCTTTTTCACCTGAACGTGCCGGTACAGTTCCCGCTGGTCAGCTGGCAAAGCTATCCTTTAGCGGTGAGGTAACCTATGAGGAGGTTAAAAAGATGCTAACCGGAAAGGGCGGTTTGGTTGCCCATGCTGGCACCAACGATGCCTATGAAATTGAACTTAAGGCTCGCTCCGGTGATGCCAAGGCAAAGCTGCTGCAGGATGCCATGGCCTACAACATTGCAAAATGGATTGGTTCCATGGCAGTAGTTTTAAAGGGCAATGTTGATGCCATTATTCTTACCGGTGGCATTGCCCATAACCCAGATCTTGTTGATTATATAAAGGAGATGGTTGGCTTTATTGCACCGGTTGCTGTTTACCCCGGCGAGGATGAAATGCAGGCTCTGGCCATGAATGGGCTCATGGTGCTTAAAGGTGAGGTAATGCCAAAGGAGTATAAGTAACATAAATGATTAATAAAAATATGAGGGGCTTATGCCCCTCATATTTTTTGGGGGGACTAAAAGAACGGCTGTGCATAACAAATATCTACAAAATCATCCTGAGCAATCTGCTCTGATTTCGAGGGGAGCGAGAAATCAACTTCAATTAGTTTAAAAATATTTTGCAAACCCTCAACATGACAAGAACAACCGGTTATATGATTTCTTGATTTTAACTATAAACCTTCCATTAGCAAAAAAGAATCACAGAGTTACACAGAGTAATAATTTATTTCACAGTGATGTACGGAGTTTAACCTTTTGTATTCACTATCAACCATCAATCAACAGCTAACAACTTATCCTTTAACCCTTATCCTCTCTTATGGAGTACTAACGCTTACAGGTAGTATTTTTCCGTTGAAGAACTTATTTCCTTCTTGTGCGAAGTATGCAATAAATTCAGCCATTTTACGGGCAGTTATAGGCGCTTGATAATCAGGAAAGGCCTCACGTAGCATCTCGGTATCAGTGGCACCAAGGGCTAAGCAGTTAAACGCAATACCGTTTTGTTTAAGTTCTTCGGCAAGAACCTCGGTAAGCGAAGCTAATGCTGCTTTTGAAGATGAATATACCGAAAGACCTGGAAACTTTACACTCCCCTGAAATCCACCCATACTACTAATGTTAACCACATGGCTACCCTTGGGCATTAACGGAACCAAACTTTTTATAAGTAACGCAGGTGCCATATAGTTTACGCTCACCATCTTCATAATTTCATCTATACTCAGCAAGAGTAGTGGTTTCGCAATCAGAAATCCAGCATTATTTATCAAAATATCAATTTTATCAACATGACTTTTTATAATCTCCAAAAGTTGGTCGGGTATTTTTTGCAGCTCCAGTAAATCGAAACTGATGGGTATGATAACCGATTTTCTATTTTGCTGAATTAGGTCGCTCTGAAACGAATTGAACCTGCCAACGGTTCGCGATAGGGCAATAATTTTATGGCTGCCGTTTAATGCAAGGTATTTAACAGTTTCGTAGCCAATTCCCCTTGATGCTCCGGTAATGAGTATGTTCATAATTAATCGTTTTTTACGTGGGTTATGTAATAAAATTAAACATCTTTGGTTAATATTGTGTTCAATTGTATAAAATACTCAGGGATGATTCGAAATTTTTTAGCTATAATTCTAATTACGGCTACCTCGTTGGCGTATTCACAGCGAAAACATGGCGATTTTCAGAGATTTTCCGATAGAATTTTCTGGGGGGGAAGCATAGGTTTAGCCATTGGAAACCGTATCACACAAATAGATTTACTGCCGCAGGTTGGACTTTGGATTCTTCCCCAATGGTCAATGGGGGTTGGTGGGCGCTATACCTATCGTCGCGATAGGTTTAGTTTTGATGCTGGCGGTACAACTCTGAAACCTGTAGCTACAACCATTTGGGGATACTCAGGTTTTACCGATATTCTTCCTATTCCCAATTTTCATGATACTTTTGGCATTGATTTGCACGGGGGTATAGTATTTAGGGGCGAGTTTGAGAACCTTTACATCGATCGAAAATTTTTTGATTTAACATCAACCAAGGGAAAAGGATGGATTCAGATGTATTTGGTAGGGGGGGGATGGCGGCAACGAATTGGCAATAAAGCTGCCATAAACTTTCTTTTGCTTTGGGATTTAACCGATAGCCGTTATTCACCTTATACATCCAATCCATTACTGAGATTTTCAATTACCTTTTAGCTCAGCTAAACAAAAAAGGCCTCAATTTGAGGCCTTTTTTTTTTATGTTAGGAATATATACTATTCTAACACAACCACATTAATGGCCTGTGGACCACGTTTACCTTCGGTGATTTCAAAACTAACGGCCTGACCTTCATCAAGACGCTTGAAACCCTCTTTTGCAATTCCTGTGTAGTGAACGAAAACATCGTTACCTTCTTCGGTTTGAATGAAACCAAAACCCTTGGCAGCATCAAACCATTTTACTTTACCTTTCATGTTACTTTAAAAATAATTGGTGAATAAATTGATTGTTTAAAACCATACAAAGATGGAGCTATTATTTTAATAAACAACAATATTTTTTCATTTTTGTTGAAAAATGTGATGAGGAGTTTAAATCCTTTCATTTGTTTCCAAAAATTTAACTCAACATTTCTCCAAAAAACTTGTTATTTACAAACTATTACCGTTTCTTTGAAAAAATAATTTTTAACTTCAATTACATGAATGTTTCAAAAGATAAAGTTGTATCGATTAGTTATGAACTAAAGGTTAATGGCGATTTGATTGATTCTGCTCAGGCAGATAACCCATTGGTATTCCTATTTGGCCATGGCCAATTATTACCACTTTTTGAGGATAACATTAAAAATCTATCCGAAGGCGATGCCTTTGAGTTTATGATTCCCTCAAAGGATGGATATGGCGAGGTTAACGAACAAGCTATAGTTGAGCTTCCTAAGGAAATATTTATTATTGATGGTGAGTTGCAGGAAGATTTACTGGTCATAGGTAATCGCCTTCCCATGCGCGATTCTGATGGCAATGCTCTTGATGGAATGGTTGTTGAGGTTACCGATAGCTCAGTGGTTATGGATTTTAATCATTCGCTCGCCGGACAAGACCTTTACTTTACAGGTAGAGTTGAAAATATTCGCGAGGCAACAACCGAAGAGATTAGCCATGGCCATGTTCATGGTGCAGGGCATCATCATTAATAAAATTGTTAGACTATTGCAAAAGGGGGCTGTAAGCCTCCTTTTTTATTTTGCATAACGTAACATTTTTACTATTTTAGCAGTAAATTAGCACAATAATCTTAAACATTCATGCCATGAAACTCAACATAGCTCGTGTATTACTCCTATCATTCCTCGTTATGGCTTCATGTGGCAAAAATTCCGATGACGAGGTCGCCAACATAATAACCTATGGTGAAAATCAGTTTAAACTATACAAGGGATATAGCTATAAATACAGTGAAACATTATCCACTGGGGCCACTCCCTATATTATTGCTCTTCTGGGTGAGGGCGTCAGCTATAACAATGATGCCGGCAAATTTACCGGAACTGGAGCTCTGATTAAGGCCTATTTCTATTCAGAGAATTCAGCTGAAATAAAAGGAGGAGAATATACTATTGATATTTTTAAATCAAAAGGTTCCTTTTCTGTCGATTCTTGTTTTGTGTATGTTAATTATAATTTTGACGTGGATACAGGCACGATATACAATATTTGGGCAGGTATTTTTAATGTTGTAAATCTGGGACGATTAATGAGTTACAAACTTGATATCGAAACAGCCGACCAAATTCGCTTCACCGGCGAATTTAAGGGCACGGTTGATCCCCTTTAAATTCTCAAAACCATTATTTCCCCTACATCAAAGCTATCCCATTAAGGATTAATGAAATATAATTTATTCTTATTCCCCAAATCTTAACACCTTGAACTTTAAATTTTTAATATTTAACCTTGAATCCGTCTTCGCCGGACAAGTTCTTGAATCATTAATCTTTAACCTTATAATCTTTAACCTTTAACCTTTAACCTTGAATCATTATGATTATATCTCCTCTCCGTAAGTTTCCCCTTTACGCGAAAATACTGATTGGAATGTTGTTTGGTCTGCTAATTGGCTTAATGGCAGTTATTTTAGGGATTCAACAATTCGCCTCGGATTACATCAAACCTTTTGGAATAATCTTTTTAAATCTCTTAAAACTGGTTGCTATGCCGTTGATATTTGCATCACTTGTCAGCGGAGTTGCTGGACTTAAAAATATTAGCCGATTATCGAAACTTGGGGTTAAAACCATTACTCTATATGTGTTTACCACTATAACTGCGGTAAGCATTGGTTTGGTGATGGTAAATCTTATTAGACCCGGGAGCTACTTTTCACAGGAGAAACGGGCGGAATTTGTTGAAAAGTATGCCGACGATCTAGCGACACGGCAGCAAGCTGCTGAAAATCTGTCCAAACTCCCTCCTCTGCAGTTCCTTATCGATATTGTTCCGGAAAACATTGTTGATGCTGCTTCTAGTAACACAGCTATGCTTCAGGTAATATTTTTTGCCTTGCTATTTGGCGTTGCTATAATTATGGTTCCCAATTCCAAAGTTGCCGTTATAAAGGATTTTGTTACGGGGTTAAATGAGGTGGTGCTCAAAATAGTAGATATAATCATGCACTTTGCCCCTTTTGGGGTTTTTGCCTTAATGGTTGCACTTTTTATCGATTTTGTTGGCGATGATTTGCGCTCATCGGCTCAACTCTTTACATCACTGGGACTCTACTCTTTAACGGTTATATTAGGATTGCTTGTTATAAGTTTGATGGTGTATCCAATCTTTCTTCGGATTTATGCTGGATTGAGTTTTAAAAAGTTTTACAAGGCGATATTTCCCGCTCAGCTGGTGGCATTTTCAACTAGTTCTAGTGCTGCAACTCTTCCGGTTACCATGGAGCAGGTAGAAAAGGAACTGAAGGTACCCAACGATATATCTAGTTTCGTGTTGCCGGTAGGAGTAACCATAAACATGGATGGAACCAGTTTATATCAGGCAGTGGCTACAGTTTTTATTGCCGAGGTATTTGGTATTGAGCTAACCTTTGCTCAACTTTTAATCATTCTAATAACTGCAACTCTTGCATCTATTGGTTCGGCTGGTGTGCCAGGAGCAGGAATGGTAATGCTAATAATTGTACTAAATTCTGTAGGGTTGCCCGTTGAAGGGCTTGCCCTTATTCTAGCAATCGACCGCCCCCTTGATATGTTGAGAACTACCATTAACGTAACGGGCGATGCCATGATAGCCACTATTGTGGCAAAAAGTGAGGGAAGGTTCGGCATTGTTAAATAAAAAAATCATTTTTCGTTTTTTTAGATTTTGACGAAATATATGCTTAATTATAATCTTGTCCTAAATAAAAGATATAAAGAGCCTGAAGGTGATGACCTTCTTTGCTCTATTATAGTTTTGTTTTACAACAAACACTCAGATATAATAGATAAAAGTACACATTTTTTATACAATCGGATTTCTGGAGGTTGAACCCTTTTATCGATCATGGTTTTACAAGAGAATTTGAGACTTGAATACATTCTTTTGTCTAATTTGTTAGAGTTGAGGCTTGTTTTGCTACCTGACATTTAATGATTACACTGACAAATAGAGCTGATGATCTTACAGTTTAAGCAGAAATTTTCTCTGATATAATTTCTTGACGACAACAAGTATGCTATCAAAATACAGATTTATTCTGCTCTTATTACCAATTTACTGATTATGGTTGTATAACAAAACGTAAAGAGAGCATGGGTGTTGTCTAATCTGTTAAACTTTTTGAAATCCATTTGTTCAACTACATCAATTTAATAGGTTTAAAAGAACTACAGTGACTGGTTCAGAGAAGAGCGTCGGCAAGTGCAATATGATTTATTTTGAAGATGGCTTACTTTTGTAAAAATTAATTTCATATTATAACATGCTGTTAATCAGTTACTATTATACAAAACATTGCAATTTTGTATTTTATCGGACAACAATGAAATATTTTAATCGGTAATTGCATTGCCCTTTTGCTACTCCCTTGCAATTTTATATTTTTGCAAACTTAAAATTGAAACGATGAATTTTGAGGAAGAGGTTAAACGCCGTCGCACTTTTGCCATTGTTAGCCATCCCGATGCTGGAAAGACTACTTTAACCGAAAAGTTGCTTCTGTTTGGAGGTGCCATTCATATTGCGGGTGCCGTAAAGAGCAATAAAATTAAAAAAACGGCTACATCCGATTTCATGGAGATTGAGCGCCAGCGCGGTATTTCGGTCTCCACTTCGGTAATGGAATTTGAGTACAATGGGTATAAGATAAACATTCTTGATACACCCGGTCACCAGGATTTTGCCGAGGATACCTACCGCACCCTTACCGCAGTTGATAGTGTAATTATTGTTATTGATCACGCCAAGGGCGTAGAGGCGCAAACCCGTAAACTCATGGAGGTTTGCCGTATGCGCAACACGCCAGTGATAATATTTATTAATAAACTCGACCGCCCGGGCAACGACCCTTTCGATCTGCTCGATGAAATTGAGAGCGAACTCAAAATCAGGGTGCGTCCTCTTAGCTGGCCGATTGGTCAGGGTTCATCATTTAAGGGTGTTTACAACCTTTTTGAGCAGAAGCTCTTCCTGTTTTCACCAGAAAACAAGCAAACTGTTTCCAACGATATTGTTGAAATAACCGACGTGTACTCACCTGAACTTGATAGGTATATTGCACCATTTACAAATAAATTTTACGAAGAAATTGAGCTGGTTAAAGAAGTTTACCCAGGTTTTGAATATAGCACATATTTAAATGGAGAGGTGGCCCCTGTATTTTTTGGAAGCGCGCTGAATAATTTTGGGGTAAAGGAACTGCTCGATTGTTTTGTTCAAATTGCACCCCATCCAAGCCCAATTAGCACCGACATCCGAACTGTTTCTCCTTTTGAGCAGAAGTTCAGCGGATTTGTGTTCAAAATTTTTGCCAATATGGATCCAAATCACCGTAACCGCATAGCTTTTCTCAAGATATGTTCTGGTAAATTCGAACGAAATGTGTCCTATCATCATGTAAGGTTGGGTAAAACTTTTAGATTTTCCAGTCCCAACGCTTTTTTGGCCGATAAGAAATCAATTGTTGAGTTTGCCTATCCCGGCGATATTATTGGTTTACCCGATTCGGGTAACTTTAAAATAGGCGATACCCTCACCGAAGGTGAGGTGATGAATTTTAAGGGTATTCCTAATTTTGCCCCCGAATTATTCCGCTATATCGAAAATGCCGATCCTTTAAAGTATAAGCAGATTGCGAAGGGTATTGAGCAGCTCACCGATGAGGGGGTTGCACAACTCTTTATTCAAAAATCGAATGGCCGTAAGATTATAGGTACAGTTGGTGCCTTGCAATTTGATGTCATAGAGTACCGCCTGGAGCATGAATATGGTGCAAAATGCAAGTGGGAACCTATCAATTTGTATAAAGCTTGTTGGATTGAGAGTTCAAATAAATCTCAGCTCGACGATTTTAGGATTAGAAAGTATAATGGTCTTGCACTTGATAAGCATGGCAGGGAGGTTTTTCTTGCCGAGTCCCCTTATGCGCTTCAAATGGCCATTGAAAAATTTACTGATATAAATTTTCATTTCACATCTGAGTTTTAATGGGCAATTTTAAATGTTCAAATATAAAGCCTTTATGTTCCTTTCATGCTGAACTCCTTTTGCCATACTGTCCCCCCTGTCATGCTGAACGCAGTGAAGCATCTCATTTGTTATGCTGAGCCTGCCGAAGCATCCCTACGCTTTTAAAAAGATCCTTCGCTTTGCTCAGGATGAAAGGCGGTTAGCAGAACAATCGTATATGCCCGGAATAACAAAAAACAGCCTTATATTCTGTCACGCTGAGCCCTCCATGTCATGCTGAGCCTGCCGATGCATCTCTTTGCCCTGCTGAACGCAGTGAAGCATCTCTTCCTTCGCTTTGTTCGGGATGACAAAAGTTATTGGTATCCCTTTGCTGCAGTTTATACTAATTGATCTAGCAGATTAATTTTTTCAACTTTAAATCCCTATTATTTATCTTTTTATTTAGAATTTTCATGCAAACGTTTACGTTAGGTTTTATAGGCCTTACAGCGTTTTTTTTTAATTGGAGGTAGGTATTTTTTTAATTTTTTGAATGGCCTTTCGAAATCGTTTGAAATGCCACTTCCACTTTAAAGCCTTTGAAATTACAAGGGTTCTGATTTTTTATTGATGATTTTTTAACATTATTTTATCATATTTTTGAAAAACGTTAAAAACCAAAATTATTATGTCGAAGAAACCTAAACTAAGCTTCTGGCAAATATGGAACCTCAGCTTTGGATTTCTTGGGGTTCAGGCAGGTTTTGCTCTACAAAATGCAAATGTTTCACGCATATTGTCAAACTATGGTGCCGATCTTCATCACCTTTCTTATTTCTGGCTTGTAGCACCCATTATGGGACTCATTATTCAACCATGGGTTGGCGCAGCAAGCGATATGACTTGGACAAAAATGGGCCGACGTAAACCATTTATTTTTGGTGGTGCAATTGCTGCTACTTTGGGAATGTTCTTTATGCCTAACTCGCATATTGCAATAGCAATTATACCCCCAGTTGCATTTGGTGCTATTATGCTTGCCTTAATGGATGCTTCATTTAATGTAACCTTTCAACCATTCCGCTCACTTGTTGCCGATATGACACCCGAAGAGCAAACCAATACCGGTTACTCAGTTCAAACGCTTCTTATAAATCTTGGTGCTGTTATTGGATCATTTCTTCCTTTTGTTTTGACCAACTGGATTGGTGTAAAAAATACTGCCCCAGAGGGCAGCGTACCGCCTTCGGTTATTTGGTCGTTTTATATAGGCGGCTCTCTACTTTTAATTTCGGTGCTTTGGACTGTTTTCACAACAAAAGAATATAACCCGGAAGAGTTTAAAATATTTAATCCCTCTGCAGATAATGGCTCTAATGAGAAAAAAAGTTTTTGGCAAACTCTGACATCAGTGCCAAACATCATGTGGAAACTTTCCGTTGTCCAATTCTTTTCTTGGTTTGCTCTGTTTACCATGTGGGTATATACTACACCTGCCGTAGCTCAACATATATGGGGTACGGCAATAAAAGATTCAGTTTCGCCTGAATATAATGAGGCTGCCAACTGGGTAGGTGTACTTTTTGGATTATACAGCGTTTTTGCTGCAATATTTGCTATTTTCCTTGATAAGGTTGCCAATCATTTTGGAAGGGTTAAAACCTACTCATTGTCGCTTTTAATGGGTGGTTTGGGGTACCTATCAATATACCTTTTTACCAGCCAATATGCCTTAATTCTTTCCATGATTGGCGTGGGGATTGCATGGGCTGCTATTCTTGCTATGCCTTATGCTATTTTAGCCCGTTTGCTGCCCGCTGAACGTATGGGGGTTTACATGGGAATTTTCAATATTACCGTGGTGGTGCCTCAAATTGTAAGTGGTTTACTGTTGGGCAACATTCTAAGGTTTGTTTTCCATGAAAAGGCTATTTATATGATTGTACTGGCGGGTTTATCGATGTTTGTGGCATCGGCCAGTGCCATTGTTTTTGTTAAAGAGAAACAGGCATAGTAAAAATGGAACAAATAAAAGCTTGCATTTTCGATTTGGATGGGGTAGTGGTCGATACTGCAAAGTATCACTACCTGGCTTGGAAACGCCTGGCTCAGGAATTGGGCTTTGAATTTACTGAGCAACATAACGAGCGTCTAAAAGGCGTAAGTCGTATGCGTTCGCTTGAAATACTGTTAGAGGTAGGCGGCCTAACTTTTCCCGTCAATAAAATGGAAGAGATGGCAGCAAAAAAGAATGCCTGGTATGTGGAGTATATCCAAAAAATGACACCCGAAGAGATTCTTCCAGGTGCCAAAGAGCTGCTTGAGAAGCTAAGGACCAATGGAGTTAAAACTGCTTTGGGATCAGCCAGCAAAAATTCACCATTAATACTCGAGCGCATCGGCTTAAAAAATCATTTTGATGCCATTTGCGATGGAAATTCTGTTACCGTGGCCAAACCAGCACCAGATATCTTTCTTGCTGCAGCTAAGGCTTTGAACATTAGTGCTGAATACTGCATAGTTTTCGAGGATGCAGAAGCTGGTATTGAAGCTGCCATTAATGCAGGTATGCAAACAGTCGGTATAGGAAATCCTCAAATTCTATCTCGTGCCAATGTGGTAGTGCCAAATCTTATTGGTTTTACATATAACAAGTTAGTGGAACTATTTATCAATAAATAAAAATATCGATATGAACCCTTATCTTAAACACGACGAGTGGTGCATCATTGAGGAGGGATTTGTTCCCGAAAACACCCGTGCTTCTGAAAGTATTTTTAGCATAGGTAATGGTGCAATGGGACAGCGTGCCAATTTTGAGGAAAAGTTCTCAGGTAGCACGCTTCAGGGAAGTTACATCGGTGGTGTATTCTATCCCGATAAAACCCGTGTAGGATGGTGGAAAAATGGTTACCCTGAGTACTTTGCAAAAGTAATCAACTCTACCAACTGGATTGGAATTGATGTGTTGGTTAACGGCATGGAACTCGATTTAGCAAAGTGCAAAGTGCAGGATTTCAGAAGGGTACTCAACATGAAGGAGGGTTATCTGGAACGTTCTTTTATTGCCGAAATGGAAAACGGCGTAAAGGTTGCTGTTCAATCTACCCGTTTCCTGAGTATGGTTGATACCGAACTCGGTGCCATTCGTTACTCGGTTAAACCACTCAATGCCAATGCCACCATTGAGCTCCGTCCCTACCTCGATGCCGATGTGCACAATGAGGATTCCAATTACGGCGAGAAGTTTTGGGAGGTAGTTGACATTAAGGGCACACCCATATTTAGCTACATAGTTAGCCGTACCAAAAAACTCGACTTCCATGTGGGGCACGCCATGCGCAGTTTCTTATACATGAACGGCAAACAGCAGATACTTCAACCCCAGGTTAATACATCTGCAATGTTTGTTGATAACAGGTTTACTGTTGATGCCACCGCTGGCGATGAGGTTACTCTGTATAAGTATGCTGCTGTCATTTCGAGTTTGAACCATGAAAAGGGAACTTTTCCTAAGGCACTTGAAAAGTTGATTGAAACTGCCATTTCAAAGGGCTTCAACAAAATGCTCGACGAGCAGCGCATTGCATGGACCGAGATATGGAGGCATAGCGATATCACTATCGAGGGAGATATTGCTGCACAACAGGGTATCCGTTTCAATATTTTCCAACTTAGCCAAACCTACACCGGAAAGGATGAGCGTTTGAACATTGGTCCTAAAGGATTCACCGGTGAAAAATATGGTGGTTCTACTTACTGGGATACAGAAGCATACTGTTTACCCTTCTACATGGTAACCCACGGTCAGAAGGTTGCACGACAGCTCCTCTTATACCGTTATAAGCAACTCGATAAGGCCATTGAGAATGCCCAAAAACTCGGTTTCTCAAATGGTGCTGCTCTTTACCCTATGGTTACCATGAATGGCGAGGAGTGTCACAATGAGTGGGAAATCACCTTTGAGGAAATTCACCGTAATGGAGCAATTGCTTTTGCAATTTACAACTATGTTCGTTATACCGGCGATAAAAGTTACCTGGTAAACTTTGGACTTGAGGTTCTTATTGGGATTGCTCGTTTTTGGGCTCAACGCATTAACTTCTCGCAGGAAAAAGGGAAATACGTCATGCTTGGCGTAACCGGTCCCAACGAATATGAAAACAATGTTAATAACAACTGGTACACCAATACCATTGCCTGCTGGTGCATGGAGTATGCCGAAGAGGTTGCCATGTACGTTAAATCTTCCAATCCGGCAAAGTTTTCCGAAATGGTTAAGTCTATTAATTTCGACGAGGCAAAGGAAATAGCCAAATGGCGCGAAATTCGTGCTAACATGTTCTTCCCTGTTGACAATAAGTTGGGTATATTCCTGCAACAGGAGGGCTATATGGATAAGGATCAAATTCTGGTTAAGGACCTCGATCCAAAGGAACGCCCATTGAATCAGAAATGGAGCTGGGACCGCATTCTTCGTTCCTGCTTTATTAAACAGGCCGATGTGCTTCAGGGACTTTACTTCCTTGAAGACAGATTCGATTCCGATACCATCAAACGCAATTACGAGTTCTATGAGGCCCGCACCGTTCATGAGTCATCACTTTCGCCTTGTGTGCACAGCGTGCTGGCATCGCGTATTGGTATTGTCGATAAAGCCTATGAGCTTTACCTACGTACCGCTCGCCTCGATCTTGACGATTACAACCATGAGGTTAGGGAGGGTTTACACATTACCAGTATGGCTGGGACATGGATCTCGATTGTTGAAGGATTCGGTGGTATTCGTGTAAGAGATAACATACTTAACTTCAACCCTCTAATTCCTGATAAATGGAAATCGTTCAGCTTTAAGGTTTGGTTCCGTGAGAATGTGCTAAAGATTGTGGTTTCCAATGCTCAAATCACTATACAAAACGAGGATGGTCCATCAATTACAATTAAAATTTATGGAGTTGAGCAAACAGTTTCTACTGCAAGTTCAATAAGCGTTCCCGTTCAAAAACAAGTTTTTTAGCATGAATAAAATCTTAACTTTGCGTTGATAAAATTTTAATCATATGAAACGATTTAAACCAGGCGTAATTACCGGGAACGAATTGGGTGAACTTTTTGCTATCGCTAAAGCTGAGCAATTTGCCTTACCTGCTGTGAATGTTACAGGAACCAATACCATGAATGCAGTTTTGGAAACTGCTCGTGAGTTGGGTTCTCCTGTAATAATTCAATTCTCAAATAGCGGGGCTTCATTTATAGCCGGAAAATCGCTTCCCAACGATGCCCAGCAAGCCAGTATTTTGGGGGCAATAAGTGGTGCTAAGCATGTTCATTTGCTTGCCCAAGCCTATGGTGTACCCGTTGTGCTGCACACCGATCATGCCGCCAAAAAGTTACTACCGTGGATCGACGGCTTGCTCGATGCCGGTGAAAAGCACTTCCGTGAAACCGGAAAACCCTTGTTCAGCTCGCACATGCTCGATCTATCTGAAGAGCCTCTCCATGATAATATCGAAATATGCAAACGCTACCTTGAGCGCATGTCGAAAATGGGCATGACCCTCGAGATAGAATTGGGTGTTACCGGTGGCGAGGAGGATGGTGTAGATAACACAGGAGTTGACAGCTCAAGGCTCTACACACAACCCCATGAGGTTGCCTATGCCTACGAGGAACTTATGAGGGTTAGTCCTAACTTCACTATCGCCGCTTCGTTTGGGAATGTTCACGGTGTTTACAAACCAGGCAATGTGGTTCTTAACCCCATCATTCTCAAGAACTCACAGGAACTGATCAAACAAAAATTTGGGACATCCGATAAACCAGTGAATTTTGTATTCCATGGTGGTAGCGGTTCTGAAAAGGAAAAAATTACTGAGGCTATAGGCTACGGTGTTATTAAAATGAACATCGATACCGATTTGCAGTGGGCTTTCTGGGAAGGAATTAAAAACTACTACGAAGCTAAGAAGGGCTACCTGCAGGGGCAAATTGGAAACCCCGAGGGCGAGGATATGCCAAACAAAAAGTATTACGATCCGCGTGTATGGCTTCGTAAGGGAGAGGAGTCAATTGTTGCCCGACTGAAAGAGGCCTTTGCTGATCTTAATGCAATTGGTCGTGGTTAAAACATTAAAGAACATAAACTTTTGGTGCTTTAATAACTTAGCCTGCGCTAATTTGTGAACTGGTTTTAGGGCTGTTCGGTTTAACCCTCGACAGCCCTTTTTATATGCTTAAAATTGATTTTAAACCCGATAATTATGACGAAAAAGCACTTATCTTTATTGCTCCCTATCCTTATGCTATCTTTGACCGGAATGGCTCAAAATAGGGTAGAACGTATCGATCCTCCTTGCTGGTGGGTGGGCATGAAAAACCCTAACCTGCAACTCTTGGTTTACGGCAAAAATATTGCTTCTGCTACTGTCAGCATTAGCTATCCCAATGTGGAGCTGGTGGGAACCGAAACGGTTGATAATCCCAACTATCTTTTTATTAATCTGTTAATTAAGCCTGATGCTCACCCCGGAATGGTTGACATTTTATTTACCTTTCCTAACGGGAAACCGATTACTTTCGCCTACGATTTGAAAACCCGTCAGCCAGGCTCAGCAAATCGTAAGGGTTTCGATAATTCTGATGTGGTTTATCTGGTTTATCCCGATAGATTTTCAAATGGCAACCCCGAAAACGATGTTGTTAAGGGTTACTCCGATAGGGTTGACCGAAATGAACCCTATGCTCGCCATGGTGGCGATATTCAGGGTATTTTAAACCATCTCGATTACTTCAATAAATTGGGCGTTACCGCCCTCTGGCTTAATCCCGTGCTGGAGAGCAACCAACCATCATGGTCGTATCATGGTTATGCCATTACCGATTTTTATAGGGTTGACCCACGTTTGGGAACCAACAACCTCTACCGTAACTTCATCGAACAAGCCCATGCAAAAGGGCTAAAGGTGATCAAGGACATGGTTTTTAACCATTGCGGTAATGAACATATCTGGATGAAGGATGTTCCCATGAATAGCTGGTTTAACCTATATCCCAACAATAAACGAACAAACTATCGAATACCTACAACCTTTGATCCTCATGCCTCAATAGCCGATAGCAGCTTAATGGCTGATGGCTGGTTCGATGGTCATATGCCCGATTTGAACCAACGAAATCCCTACCTGGCAACCTATCTAATTCAAAACAGCATCTGGTGGATTGAATTTGCAGGCTTGGATGGCATCCGAATGGATACCCATCCCTATTGCGATAAACATTTCATGTCGCGATGGTGTGCGTCTGTTTTGAATGAGTATCCCAATTTCAGCATTGTTGGAGAAACCTGGGTTAATTATCCTGCCTGGGTCGCCTACTGGCAAAAGGATGCCCCAAACTGCGACGGTTACAACTCTAACCTCGACATTGTGATGGATTTTCCCCTTATGTTCGCCATGCATAAAGCTTTTGACGAGGCAGATGGATGGGATACCGGCCTGGCACGTCTCTACGAGATTCTTGCTCACGATTTTATTTACCCCAACCCCGATAAACTTCTCATTTTTGCCGACAACCACGATATTGGCCGCTTCCAGCGCGATTCATCTCAGGCATTGGGACGCCTTAAGCTAGCCATGGCGTTTTTACTTACTACCCGTGGAATTCTCCAGATTTATTATGGCACAGAAATTCTATTACCCGGCGACGATGCCAAGGGGCATGGCGATATACGCCGCGATTTTCCCGGGGGATGGCCATCCGATACCAAATCGGCCTTTACCTCCGAGGGAAGAACCAAAAAGCAGAACGAAATCTGGAACTACATGTCAACCATCCTGAACTGGCGCAGAACCGCAACAGCCATACATAATGGTAAGCTAACCCAATTTATCCCTGAAAATGAGGTTTACGTTTACTTCCGCCACAATAACGAACAAACCATAATGGTTATCCTGCATAACGGCTACCAACCCAGGCTGCTCGATACCAATCGCTTCAACGAGTTTTTATCGGGCAAATCCGAAGGTATCGATATAATCACAGGTAAAAAAATTGATGACCTTAAGCGCATTCAGCTTTCACCCCGTTCCGCTATGATTATTGAACTGAAATAAATAGTTAAATTTATATTGATATGTTTAGCAGATTATTAGCATTGATTACTGCAACCTTTTTGCTAATATCTTGTCAAAAAGGGCAACAGTTAAGTTATACCACCGATGACCCCGTTCTGAATAACCCTTTTTCGGTGGTTCAGCTGGCAGGTGATAGCACTGTTGTTTACCTTACCGATTATTTTCTCGACCCATTGCTTGTAGATTCAGTTAACGTTCCAAAAAATTTTACCCATATAATTTCTGACGATAAGCGATTTCTCACGCTTATCACCAATAACCAGATGCTTCCCCCTTTAACCACTATAAAGGTATGGGCTAAGGGCTCAGGTTTTACCCTTGTGGTTCGTAAGAACCGTAAGCTTCCTATAACCTTCACCTTTGACCCCAAGGGCCAGAAAGTTTCCCACATTCAAATAGCGGGTCAAATCAACGATTGGAATCCTGCTGCTACCAATCTCACCTTCGATGGCAAGGTTTACAAAACCACCTTACTGCTAAATCCCGGAAAATATCACTATCAAGTAGTTATAGATGGCAAATGGATGCTCGACCCTGCAAATCCCGTATTTGAAGATAACGGTATGGGGGGCTACAATTCTGTGCTGGTGGTGGGTAATACAGATTCCAGTTTGCCACCTATGCTGGTGGTTGATGAGGTAAAGGAAAATAATATTTATATTAAAGCAATAGGTGATATTGATAATACTATTGTACTATGGAATAACTATTTGCTTGATCATAAATTTCTGGAATGGGTGGGAGATAGGCTCAAAATTTCTATTCCTGGTAATGCCGTAAACTTAAAACGTTCCTATATTAGGGTGTGGGCTTACAATCAGCATGGCGAAAGCAATAACTTGCTTTTACCACTTGAGAAGAATAGGGCTGTTACGCAGCCCTCTCAGCTTAACCGTTACGATAAGCATGCTCAGGTCATGTATTTCCTCATGATCGATCGTTTCAACAATGGCAATCCGAATAATGATAAAAAAGTTGATGACCCTGAAATCCACCCTAAAGCTAACTACTACGGTGGCGATCTAAAAGGAGTTACACAAAAGATCAAGGATGGATATTTCAATGAATTGGGAATCAATACTATATGGCTCTCACCAATTACTCAGAATCCCCTTGGAGCCTGGGGGCTGTACCCTAATCCCCGAACCAAATTCTCAGGGTATCATGGCTACTGGCCAGTTTCATTATCCAAAGTTGATTTCAGGTTTGGAACCGAGCAGGAGCTAAACGAACTTATTCGGGAGGCCCATAATCGTAACATGAACGTAATCCTCGATTACGTGGCCAACCACGTTCATCAGGAGCATCCGTTGTACCGCGAGCATCCCGAATGGGCAACCTCGCTATACCTGCCCGATGGTTCGCTTAACACCGAACGGTGGGATGAGTACCGTTTGACCACATGGTTCGATACCTTTCTTCCTACCCTCGACCTTGAACGGCCCGAGGTGTACGAGCCCATGACCGATTCGGCATTGTTCTGGGTAACCCATTTCGATCTCGATGGTTTCCGCCACGATGCCACCAAGCACATACACGAAAACTTCTGGCGAAGGTTAACCCAAAAGATTAAACTTTCCATTCCAAACAAATCGGTCTACCAAATTGGCGAAACCTACGGCAGCTTCGAACTTATTTCCAGCTACATAAGCAGCGGCATGCTCGATGCCCAGTTCGATTTTAACATTTACGATGCTTCTGTTGCCGCTTTTGCCCGTCCCGACTACCCCTTCAGCAAGCTCGATGGTGCGTTGCACCAAACCTTTAGCTACTTTGGCTGGGTAAATTTGATGGGGTATATTTCTGGAAATCAGGATAGGGGCCGTTTTATATCCTATGCCGGTGGCTCTCTCAGGTTCGATGAGGATGCCAAAAAAGCCGGATGGACCCGTGACATAGGAGTGGGCGATAGCTCGGCCTACGCCAAGCTCTGCATGCTTAATGCATTCAACCTTACCATCCCGGGTGTTCCCACTATTTACTATGGCGATGAGTTTGGCATGCCCGGCGGCAACGATCCCGATAACCGCCGAATGATGAGGTTTGACAGCCTAACCCAGGCCGAGCAGCAAACACTTAAAACGGTTACCCAACTTGTAAACCTCCGTCGCAGTAACCTTGCCCTAATATATGGTCATTTCCACACACTCCTGGCAAACGATAAATTGTATGTTTACCTTCGTAAATACTTTGATAATGCGGTTATAGTTGTATTTAACAAGTCAACCACTGAGCAAAAGGTAAACATACAAATACCTGATTATTTGAATGATATGAAGTTTTATCCTCAGTTTGGCTCTAAATTATCCGTATCGGATAAAATTGTTAAACTTCAACTTAAGCCAAATTATTTTGAGGTTCTGACTTCCAATCCCAACTAATAAAGTTTTCTATATTAAGATGCAAATGGCCGGGTGATTTTGCCCGGCCTTTTAGCAATTTACATATGTTACGCAATTACCCCAATAAAAAAAGGCCCGATTGCGTTCGGACCTTTATGGTGATTCAGCTGGGATTCGAACCCAGGACCCCATCCTTAAAAGGGATGTGCTCTACCTGCTGAGCTACTGAATCTACCTATTTTGTTGAGAACTCGTTTCCTTTTTTGCCCTGCAAAGATAGACCCTTTCTTTAAAATATACAAATTTTTTTCACATCTATATGAAAATTTTACTTAACAATTGAATTTCAAAATGTTCATTCCTATTAAAAAGATTAAAAAATGACAGTTTATCAGAAATTCAAGTTAATGAATCGCTTTATTTAGTAAATTAGCTGTGAAAAACTAAAAATATGTCAAAAACACTTAAAAAACTAAAGGGAAAGGTGGTTGTAATTACCGGTGCATCATCCGGAATAGGAAAAGCGCTGACTTTTGAATTTGCAAAGTACCAAACCAAAATAGTTATTGGTGCACGCAATGTCGATGAGCTCGATGTGGTGGCCACCCAGATATCGGCAATGGGCGTAGATATTTTACCTGTTAAAACCGATGTAACCATCGAAAGCGATTGCAGGAATTTAATTGAGCAGGCAGTAAGCAAGTTTGGTTCTATCGATATCCTAATAAATAATGCTGGTGTATCCATGCGCGCACTTTTCAGAGATGTTGATTTGAAGGTTATCCGTCGCCTCATGGACGTAAACTTTTGGGGTACGGTTAATTGCACTAAATTTGCACTTCCTTACCTGATTGAATCAAAAGGATCGGTTGTTGGTGTAAGTTCAATTGCTGGTTTCCATGGTTTACCGGGTCGTTGCGGCTACTCAGCATCAAAGTTCGCCATACACGGTTTCCTCGAAACCCTAAGGATTGAAAACTTACGAAATGGATTGCATGTAATGATTGCCTCACCGGGTTTCACAGCAACAAATGTCCGTTTCTCAGCATTAACCGCCGACGGAACTCCTCAGGGTATTTCACCCCGCGATGAGAAAAAAATGATGACGCCAGAGGAGGTGGCAAGAATAATTGTAAAAGGTATTGTTAATCGCCGTAGAAATTTAATTATGGGCATAGAGGGTAAGATTTCCGTACTACTTCAACGAATCTTTCCAACGATTATTGATAGGTTACTTTATAGCTACATGGCAAAGGAGCCCAATTCCCCCTTTAAATAGGTAATGGCTTGTTATTTTTCTGATTTTTTCCTATTTTAGGAGAAAATTCGACTATGACTATTGGTAATATACTAATTGATAATTTGTATAGCCACCTATCAAATGTTCTTTGGGGAATCTACATTATTACAGTTATTGCTGTTGCAGCAATGATAATATTAGAGAAGCGCGACCCAGCTAAAACATCCACATGGGTCTTACTTCTAATTGCTCTACCTGTTTTAGGCTTGATTCTTTATATTTTTTTCGGTCAAAATCGAAGAAAAGAGAAAATTTTTAGCCGGAAAGAGGTACAGGACATTGAGCAAATTGAGTATCTAAGTCGCAAACAGGTAATTCATTTTGGCTGTCAAATCGATATTGACGCAAAGTTGTCACAGCATCAAGGTATCATAACTCTTCTTTTAAATAACAGCAAAGCACTACTAACTGAACGTAACGAGGTCGTAATTTTTCAAAATGGGTATAATGCCTTCAACTCCATTATCGATGCCCTATATTCAGCTGAATCAAGCATACATATTGAATTTTACATTATTCAAAACGATAAACTTGGTAACAGAATAAGGAATATTCTGATAACCAAAGCTAAAGAGGGAGTAAAGGTTAAGGTAATATTTGATGATGTGGGAAGCTGGAGCTTACCCAAATCATACATTCGTGAACTTAATAACGCAGGCGTAGAGATTTTCCCCTTTATGGAAGTGCGGTTCCCATTGCTCACCAGCAAAGTAAACTACCGGAATCACCGAAAGGTGGTAGTAATTGATGGAAAGATTGGTTTTATGGGGGGTATGAATATTGCGGATAGGTACATTGAGGGAAACCGGAAACTTGGACAATGGAAGGACACCATGTTACGTATCGAAGGGGAGGCGGTTAAATCTCTTCAAGTGATCTTCTTAATCGATTGGTACTTCGTTACTGGCAAAATTATAAACAATCGCGAGTTATACTTTCCGCAAAGCTCCATTACCGCTTACCATCCTATTCAAATTGTTACCAGTGGTCCCGACTCCGACTGGGCCAGTATAATGCAAGCCTTTTTTCATGCGATATCTCATGCTAACCATCACATCTACATTTCTACACCCTACTTTATCCCCAATGAGAGCATACTTACCGCATTAAAAACCGCCGCATTAAGCGGAATCGATGTTAAATTAATCCTACCCGGAAAATCTGATTCAACCATAGTTTACTGGAGCTCTCTTTCCTATGTTTCTGAACTTCTGGATGCAGGAATTAATGTTTACCTCTTCCAGAATGGTTTTAACCATTCCAAATTGATGATGATTGACAGCAAACTCTCTACCGTTGGTTCTGCAAATATGGATATCCGCAGCTTCGAGGACAATTTTGAGGTTGCCGCCTTTATTTACGACCAAGAAATAACTCTACAGTTTGAAAATAACTTTTTGTCGGATTTGATTCAATGCCAGGTTATTACCCAACAAAATTGGAGTAAACGACCATTAAAAAATACCTATAAGGAGGCTCTGGCTCGATTAATTAGTCCGCTTTTCTAAATTTTGCACAGTTTTTGTTAATTTCAAGCCGTAACCAAAAATTATTACCTATGAAACGAATTGTAGTGGCGTTAGCCATTTTGTGTGCTGCTATTAGCACAAATGCACAGTTTTTTCGCTTAGGCGTCAAGGGGGGGTTAGCTCAACCAACGTAAAATTCGATAAAACTACGCTCAACGATGGTGTTAACGATTACCTTATTGAGCAGGGCAACTCTAAACTTGGTATGCATCTGGGGCTATTTGCCCGCGTACAGATTATGGGGTTCTATATGCAACCTGAATTGCTTTTTTCTCATTCTCAAGGCGAAGTGGTTTTAAAGGATGTAAATGCTCATCAGATTTATAATGAAACCCAACGCTTTAATAAGGTAGACATACCCGTTAATATCGGTTGGAAATTCGGTCCAGTTAGGGTGGGGTTTGGACCAGTTGCTACCGTTCTATTGTCCGAAAAGGATGGTCTGAAGGATAAGTTGGACGATTTAACCAGTCAAACGGTTAAAAATGACTTTAAGTCAGCCACCTTTGGGTATCAGGTGGGCGTAGGACTCGATATCCTTAAAAAGATTGCCATTGACATTAAGTATGAGGGCAACCTAAGCAAATTAGGATCGGGTATAACACTAGGTGATACTAAATATGCTTTTGATCAACGCAATCCCCAATTAATTATGAGCTTAGGAGTATTTTTTTAAAAAAAAATATTTTTCAACAACAAAAGCTTCTTTAGAAAAAGAAGCTTTTGTCATTTTAATCTTGCCGTTCATTTACTAAAATTAAACATTTAAGAAAAACCTTATAATATTTGTAACAAAATGCTTGTATAAAAGTTTAAAAATAAAGAATTTTAGGGAAAAGGGTTAATTTTTCATGTCTCTAGCAATTTCATTAATAATCAATGCTTTAATAGTTTTGTTGTTTTCTGTTTTAACCTACAGGATTACCCTCAGGTTAGAGAGAAAAAGAAATTTAGTATCTGAAAATCGCACTAATTATAAATTGTTAGTTGAGCAATTGACGGCTGAGGTTCAGAGTTTAAAAATTCAATCCAAAGAGCTTCAGATAGCAAATGACGAACAATCCGATTTGCTTGCTAGTGCTCATTTAGAACTTCAGCGCCTTGAAACAGCCCTACATAATGCCAAGATAAAAGCCGAGGAGGCCGATATTCTTAAGTCCAATTTTCTGGCCAACATGAGCCATGAAATTCGCACCCCTATGAATGGGATTTTAGGGTTTGCCCAACTTCTTAAAAATGAGGAATCGCAGGACAAGCGTGATAGGTACATCGATATCATTTATCATAATGGCATGATGCTAATTAATCTAATTGACGATATTATAGATCTTTCCAAAATAGATGCTGGTCAGCTTACCATAAACCCCACCGATTGTAATCTCGACAACCTTATGTTTGAGGTTTACACCTTCTTCAATGAAATAAAATTCAAGCAGGAAAAGGAACATATCAATATCAGGGTTTTAAATCTTAACGACGATGAGTCGAATATACTTTATACCGATCCTCAACGCTTACGGCAGGTACTTGTTAATCTTATTGGTAATGCTCTTAAGTTTACCGAGCGTGGAAGCGTTGAATTTGGCTACGTTGTAAATCATGAGAAGAATGACATTGATTTTTTTGTTCGAGATACAGGTATTGGAATTCCTCAAGACAAGCAGGATATTATTTTTGAACCTTTCCGTCAGGTTCAGGAGGGCTCAACGCGAAAATATGGCGGAACCGGAATTGGCTTATACATTTCAAAACACATTATTGAACTTTTGGGAGGTTCTATCTGGTTTGAATCGTCCGAAGGTATTGGCACTACATTTAACTTCACTCTTCCTTACCACGAATCCCGAACCGTTAACGATGGCTCAGTAATATTTAAGGCTCGCACACCCGAATATAACTGGTCAGGAAAAACCATACTGATTGCAGAGGATATTGAAACCAACTACAAGTATTTATTGACCGTTTTGGCCGATACCCATGCCCAAATAGAATGGGCACGCAATGGGCAGGAGGTTATTGATAAAACCATCAATGGAAAGCAAATCGATATAATTCTTATGGATATTCAAATGCCACTAATTGATGGATACGAGGCAACCATGCGTATTCGTCAATATTTTCCTGAACTACCCATTATAGCACAAACAGCATATGCTCTGCCGCACGATAATATTAAATGCTTTGAGGTGGGCTGCAACGATTATATTTCAAAACCAATTAATGCCCAACTTCTCATGCAAAAAATAAACAATTTACTAAACATTTACGTTAAAAATTTCTGATAACCTGTCGGATTTTTACCAGCCGGTCAAGTAAATTTTCCAGGTATTTAATATTGAGCATATTAGCTCCATCTGAGAGCGCTTCAGCGGGATTGGTATGGGTTTCCATGAATATCCCGTCGGCACTCGTTGCTATGGCTGCCCTTGATATGCTTTCAATCATATCGGGGCGACCACCGGTTACACCCGTGGTTTGATTGGGCTGCTGGAGCGAATGGGTAACATCAACTACTACAGGAAAGCCAAAGGCTTTCATTGTGGGAATCCCTCTGAAATCTACAATTAAATCATGGTATCCAAACTGGGTTCCTCTGTCCGTTAGTATTACATTGGGATTACCCGAATCAATTACCTTTTGTGCTGCAAACTTCATTGATTCAGGTGATACAAACTGACCTTTTTTTATATTTACTACCTTTCCGGTTTTTGCCGCAGCAATGAGCAAATCAGTTTGGCGACAAAGAAAGGCAGGTATCTGCAAAACATCTACATATTCTGCAGCTAAAGCAGCTTCAGGCGCACTGTGAATATCGGTAACTATAGGAACACCAAATTTGTCCCGAACCTTCCTTAAAATGTTAAGCGCTTTTTCATCTCCAATACCTGAAAATGAATCAATTCGTGAACGATTAGCTTTACGGTATGACGCCTTAAAGATATAGGGTATCCTAAACTTGTCGGTTATGTTAACAACAATATCTGCAATACGGAGAACAGTTTCCTCACTCTCCACCACACAGGGACCGGCCATTAAGAAAAAGTTCCCTGAATCTAAATACTTAATACCGTTAACTGATTTTAATATTTTCATAGTCAATTATTTATTTTAATACTTATCTTTCCATAAAACCCTTAAACGTGTAGCAATTTCATCCTCCCGGCTATTTTTTTGTGGTATGTAAAAGGTGGTACCTGCAAGTTTTTCCGGTAGGAATTCCTGATTTACAAAATTTCCCTCGTAGCTATGGGCATACTTGTAATCGGTACCATATCCTATATCTCTCATCAGTTCTGTAGGTGCATTGCGCAAATGAAGCGGCACAGGTAAATTACCAGTTTCTCTTACCAATCGCTGGGCATTGCCAATGGCCTCATAGGCTGAGTTGCTTTTGGCACATGTTGCAAGGTAAATGGTGGCTTCGGAAAGTATTATTCTGGACTCGGGCATGCCAATTACTTGTACAGCTTGAAAACAGCTTGTGGCCATAAGCAACGCATTGGGATTGGCCAGTCCAATATCCTCAGCCGCAAGAATAACCAATCGTCGGGCAATAAATTTGGGTTCTTCGCCTCCCTCAATCATACGAGCTAACCAGTAAACAGCAGCATTCGGGTCACTACCTCGAATTGATTTAATAAAGGCGGAAATTATGTCGTAGTGCATCTCCCCGTTTTTATCATACATAGCAGGGTTCTGCTGTAGTACCTCAACCACTTTCTGATTGGTAATTTCTACACATCCATCTTTACTTTGTGTGGATGCAAGCAACTCAATGATATTGTATAGTTTACGGGCATCGCCTCCTGAAAATCGGAAAAGGGCTTCCCTTTCCTTGAGCTCAAACCGAAGCTGTTTTAGTTCAGTATCTACTTCAATTGCCCTTTTAAATAAAATCTCTAATTCTTCATCAGACAATGGTTTAAGTATATATATCTGACATCGCGATAGGAGAGGGGTAATAACCTCAAACGATGGATTTTCGGTTGTGGCACCTATAAGTATAAAGATACCCTGTTCAACTGCACTAAGGAGCGAGTCCTGCTGCGATTTACTAAATCGATGAATCTCATCGATAAATAGGATTGGAGGAGGTGTATTGAAAAACTTTTGCGATTTAGCCTTTTCTATAACATCACGAACATCTTTTACCCCCGAGCTAATAGCACTCAGCGTGTAAAATGGTCTGTTCAATTCGTTTGCCACAACTCTGGCAAGAGTTGTTTTACCAACACCTGGTGGTCCCCAAAGAATAAATGAGCTGAGAGTTGCGCGACTTACCATTTGGCGTATAACTCCTTTTGAACCAACAAGATGTTCCTGTCCAATGTACTCATTTAGCGTTTTAGGCCGCATCCGCTCTGCCAGTGGTATGTGGTGCATGGTATATTTTTTACAAATTTATTGTTTTTATCACTTATTTTAACATTTTTTGTTTGTTAAAGTTGACTTTAAAACCTAAATGCATTTACTTTGTTTAAATTTATGAATTAAATAAACCTAACTCATATGAAATTTATAAAATCGAAACTATTAGTACTGGTAGTTTTGCCTATCCTAATTGCAGGACGAATAAGCGCACAAGAGGATGTGGTTGCCTTTTTAAAGGGCAATTTAGCAGATGCACAAAAGTTGAGTAAAGCATACCTTGAACCATTTGGTAAAAGTTTGGGTATGAGCTTGAATTCTGGCTGGTATAATTCAGCAAAACCCCACGGCTTGCTTGGCTTTGATATAACCTTTACTGTTCCCATTACAATTCCTGCTTCTTCAGATAAAACTTTTGACGTAAGTAAACTTAATCTCGAATACTGGCAGATTCAAAGCGGTCAAAGTAACCTTTCCCCCACTGTTACCGGAAAAAAGTCCGGTGCAACAGTCCTCACTGATAAGGCTACTGGTTCAAATACCCTAAACATGCCTGTAGGCGCAAATCTTCAGTTTATTCCCGCACCTGTTATCCAGTTAGCAAAAGGTTTACCCCTCCATACCGAGCTAGTTGGCCGATTTTTCCCTACTGTAAATATTTCAGGAGTGGGCAATTTTGGCATGTGGGGCGTTGGGATTAAGAATGAATTTCTGGAATTCATTCCCTTTGCCAAGCGCATCCCCATTAACGCTTCGGTATTTTTTGGATACACACAGTTTCGCTCCTCGTTCGACATTAGTAAGCCCGATAAGCAAAAACTGGATTTTAAGGCTTCGGGCTACACTGTCAGGTTGTTGGTTTCTAAGTCCATACCGGTGCTAACGGTGTATGGTGGCATAGGCTATAATCACTCCAAAACCGAAGTGGCACTCAAGGGAACCTACAACGTAGATGAGGTGGGTTCGATAACCAATCCGGTTGAATTCGATTTCATGAACAACGGTTTCACCGCCAACCTCGGTGTAAGGCTTAAATTAGCCATCCTTGCTTTTCATTTTGATTATGCTCTTGGCGATTATGGAATATTTAACGCTGGTGTTGGTATCAACTTTCGATAGAAATTACTACCGAAAATAAGAAAGACCGGTAAAATCCGGCCTTTTTTATTATATTATATTATATTATTTTTTCTTCTTTGCTTCGATTCCGCCCAACTTATCATTCTTGTTTTCAATAAAATCGGTGATATTATGGGCTATTTTCAGAATTTTTACCACCTTTCTGTTTTCATTCAAAATAGGTGAATAGGTTTCGATAAATGTAAAGGTTTTACCCCCAATCCTTACCTTATTGGTTTCTTTCTTAATTATACCGTTGCGTAAATCCTGCCAGAATTTCTGATAGGTGAGTTTTTGCTCTTCATTCATCTCTATGTTATCGGAATGGTGCGAACCCACTACATCGCTTTCTGTTTGTCCTGTTAGGGCAAGATAGGCCTGATTTACACTGATTATATGACCGTTCAAATCGTATTCTATTACATAACTCGAGGAGTGCAGCGCGTTAATTAAGCTTTCCATTTCAGCCGATTTTCGCGCCGATTCCTCCTGAGTAGCTTGTAGCTCCTCCATGTTCTGGCGCATTTCCTCTTCTTGAGATGCTAGTTCTTCGGATTTTATTCTAGATTCCTCAAGAAGTTTAGCAGTGCGTATGTTGATTTTTACGTTAGATATCGTGGCGGCTATGTTTTCACCTATCTTTTCAATGAACTTAATCTGATAATCCTCAATGGATTCAAATGAGGCTAGTTCAATCACGCCATGAACCTCATCATTAATCTTCATGGGCACTAGTAACAGCACTGTTGGCTCATCTTCACCAAGACCCGATGCAATTTTTATGTATCCCTTTGGAATTTCTGTTATATAAATGGTTTCAGCTTCCTGGGCACATCTTCCTACTAAGCCCTCTCCGAAACGTATGTTTTTTTCTTCATACTTTCTTTTTTCATAGGCATATGTAGCTAATAGTTCTAAATATACATCGTTGAGATTATCGCTGTTTTTTATAAAAATGGCACCAATAGTACCATTAACATATTTGGTTAGGTTATGTATTGCTTCGTAGGAAAATTCATTCAAATTGTCTGTATTATGCCTAAGTATTTCTGCAAATTTTGCGACACCCTCGTTATACCAACGGTTTTTAAACTCCTCAATCTTTCGTTCCTCATCAATTTTGTTTGCATGCTCAAGGCTCTTGCGCATTTCAAGGAGTGCTTCTCCTAGTACATCATCGTTGCTCAATTTGGTAAAGGGAACATTAAGATTGCCTTTGCCAATTTCCTTAGCAAACTGGGCTGTTTTATATAAACTGTCAATAAGAATGTTGATTGAGTTACCTATATCTTCAATTTCGTCACCCGATTTTATTTCAATTTTTTTTGATGGATCTATTTTCCCCAACGAAAGTTCTCCCAAAACAAGTGTTGCTTTTACAAGAGGGCGCGTAATGCTATACGAAATTATCCAAATAATAACAGCAAGAAAGAGCAATCCAGTCATCATAACCGCTCTGGATTGTTTAGCAATCTTTTGGGTTTGTTCTTCTATAACTTCTTCTGGTACATATATACCCAGGTACCACTTTTCTTGCGCATCACCGAAACCAAATGAAACAAATGATGCAAAAAAAGATGTATCATTCAGAGTTATGGTATTAGCAAATCTGCCGTTTTGTTTTAATGTGGCAAGTAGGTTCTTCCTCTCATTTAGGATGCTATCTGCTGCTAAACCTATTAGGTTTGTGTTGGGATGTGCAACTATTGTACCATTATTTGATAGGAGAACGGCAAAACTGCCGTTAAAGGGTCTAATATTTTTGATAATTTTCTGGTAATGAGAAAGTTCCACATCAAAACCAAATAAAGCTGCAAATTTTCCGTTGCTTATTAGAGGAACGCAAATGCTTGTTTCCAGAACCTTTTCGGTACTACCAGTATAGGTGTACAAGTAGGGATCAAGAATAGCCTCTTTTTTGTTTACCTTTAACTGATAGTATAAACTTAATTCATCATCGCCTATTTCATTTAACCTATCAATAATTTGTTTAAGATTATTGTTTTCCCAAAGACATGTGTATCTTTCTCTTCCGTAGGGTTTGTCCCACTCGCTATCGATTGCCCATAGCTCCCAACTAGCCCAGACCGAGAGATAGCTGGGATTGTTTTTTGCAACCCCCTCTAAATGGTTAAAGGTTTGTGTTTTTATCTCATTGTATGTTAACTCTTTAAAATTTTGAAAGCCCTGTGCTAGAGCCATGGCCATGCCTATTTGCTTTTCAAATTGCCCTTTTATATTATTGGAATTTTCTCGAGTGGCAGCTTCAATGTAGCTGTATATATTTTCACGGGCAACCTTGTCTACCTTAGATGAAAGGAAGTATATGCTTGCCCAAAAAATCATGGCTGCAATAGCTAAAATTGACAGGAGTAACTTTATCCTAAGACGCAATTTTATTTTCATGGCTTAGCAAATTATGTATGATTTGTTGGAAAATATTCAAAGTGTGAATATACTATAATATGCCTTAATAACAAATAGGGGATAGAAAATGCTCTGCTTTTATAATTTTCTAATATTGTCTGTATAGCTTGACTGTTCTGCATTTTATAATATGTATCTATAATGGAAGTAAGTTTTGATTTTTTCTTACTTTTGTCAATGAATCAAATTTAAATATATTGCCTATGAAGTTACTTGAAGGAAAAACCGGCATAGTTACCGGTGCTGCACGCGGTATTGGCCGATCCATTGCCATTGCCTTTGCCCGCCAAGGAGCAAACGTTGCATTTACTGATATTGTTTATGACGACAACATGAAATCGCTTGAACAGGAATTATTAGCAATGGGTGTAAAGTCCAAGGGTTATGCTTCCGATGCATCAGACTTTGAAAATTCCCAAAAAATTGTGGATGAAATTGCTAAGGATTTTGGTCAAATTGACATTCTTGTCAACAACGCCGGTATAACTCGCGACACCCTATTAATGCGCATGACCGAGGAACAGTGGGACCTAGTTATAAAGGTTAACCTTAAATCGGTGTTCAATCTTACTAAGGCTGTTCAAAAATATATGCTTAAACAGAAAAATGGATCAATTATTAACATGAGTTCAGTAGTAGGGGTTTCAGGTAACGCCGGACAAGCAAATTACGCAGCATCAAAGGCTGGTATTATTGGCTTTACCAAAGCTGTTGCTCGTGAATTGGGCTCTCGTAATATCCGCTGCAATGCCATTGCCCCAGGATTTATTGTTACCGAAATGACACATAAACTTCCCGATGAGGTTCGCGAGGAATGGATTAAAAAAATTCCTCTCCAACGCGGGGGAACCCCTGAAGATGTTGCAAACGTATGTATTTTTCTTGGCTCCGATCTTTCATCATATGTTAGCGGACAAGTTATTAACGTTTGTGGCGCAATGAATACCTAATTATATTTAACAAAGTAAGCAATAAAGTTGAAAACAGTTTTAACTTGTTATATGGTACATTTAAAATTCTGTTTTCAACTTTTTGTTTTTATAAACCTGTTTCTCCTATTAAAAGTTTACAACATTTATAATGTTTATAATGAAGAAGATTCCATTTATTTCTCTTCTCCTATTCTTTTTTACCTCATGTATTCCATACCGATACCTGGGCATAGAGTTTTATGATGCACCAGATAAGCCCATTCGGGCATACGGACAAAACATATTGGTGTTAAACAATTTGCATGCCAGGCAAACATCAACGGCTCTTGAACAGCTCGATTGGGCTCTCGATAGCATTTCGTCGGTTGAGGCTACCAATGCCCTAATGCTTATGATTCAGCAATCGCCTTGGTTTGAGGGGAGTAGTGTTGCTCAACAAGCTATTGTTCGTTCCGATACCTCAAAGGTAATTCAACCGCTTAGCTGGAATATTCTGGATAGCTTGAGTGGTTATTATAATTCGCCCTGGATAATCTCGCTTGAATATCTTAAGGTTAAACCCTATTATGATACATATCCACAATGGCGCAACGATTTTAAAGAATATTATGGATATATCGATGTTTCCATATATGCGTATTGGAGAATCTATGACCTAAACGATCGAAAAATATTTCTTGGTCAGCTGTACACCGATACTCTAAGTTGGGAGGGAACTGATTGGGTTGCTGTTACCCCTGGTAACCAGCTACCCGGCGTATTCGAAGTTTGCGCATATGCCGGAGCAGATGCCGGCGAACACTTTGGCAGCAGTATTGCACCAACATGGCAAAAAGCCATTAGGGTTGTGTTTGTACACGGGTCTAGTATGCATATGAAAAAAGCCTATGCCTTGGCCGTAAAGGGGAAATGGCTCGATGCCGCCTCAATATGGCAACCCCTTACTTATGCCGATAACAATAAATTAGCATCACAGGCTGCCTTTAATATGGCTTTAGCCAACGAAATGAACGGGAAATATGATGTGGCTCTGGAATGGCTTGAATTTGCCTTAAAAAAGAATCCAAAACTTGCACATCTAAACGAATACTACCAGGTACTTTCAACTCGTATAAGTAGAAATAAAATTAAATAGATACTTCATTTAAATTATGCTTTAATAAGTACTACAATTAGATATAACATTTTATTTTTTGTCAATAATTTTTATTTACTGAATACGCAATATTTAATATTTTTGCAGCAGAAAAATGCCTCTTTAGCTCAGTTGGTTAGAGCGGCGGTTTCGTAAACCGCAGGTCGCGGGTTCAAATCCCGTGAGAGGCTCAAAAAGGACAGGAATTCAACCTGTCCTTAATTTCAAGTAGCCATGAAAGCAGCCATTCTGACAATTGGCGATGAGATCCTGATAGGCCAGATTATCGATACTAATTCGGCTTGGATTGCAAGCCGTTTGACTGATTTGGGTATTGATGTTGTGCAAACCCTTAGCATAGCCGATGAGGAAAACGCAATTTATCAAGCTGTCAACAATTTGCTGCAAACCGTCGAACTGATTATAACAACCGGAGGTTTAGGCCCCACCAGCGACGATAAAACTAAGTATGCTCTTTGTAATCTATTTGGTGGCAGGCTCATTCTTCACGAGGAGTCGCTCCATCAAATTAGCTTAATATTCAGTAAAAGGGGATTACCCCTTACTGAAACCAATAAAAATCAGGCTGTTGTTCCTTCTTCATGTACACCAATCGTTAACCTATACGGTACTGCCCCCGGAATGGTTTTTCATCAGAACAATAGCATGCTGATTTCATTGCCCGGGGTTCCATTTGAGATGAAGGAAATGTTCAATAATGATGTAGTGCCCATACTGGCTCACCTTGAAGGTCGAAGAGAAGTTGTAAGATATTCGATTAACACTTTTGGAATAGCGGAATCGTTTTTATCCGATATGCTTACTGATTTTGAAAGGGCTATGCCTTCAAATGTTCGTTTGGCATACCTTCCTGGACCTTCGGGTATCAAATTAAGGCTAACTGCCTTTGGTAATAGTAGGGAAAGTTTGCATCAACAAATTGATAATCTTTCCGTTATCCTAAATGAAATGCTTAACCCCTACATTTTTGGCTATAATGATGACACTTTGCCTATAGTTGTATCGCGTTTGCTAAGAGAAAGGAACAAAAAGATTGCTGTTGCCGAGAGTTGTACCGGTGGTTACATCTCGCACCTCATAACACAAATCCCCGGCAGCTCAGATTTATTTATAGGTGGTGTTGTGGCCTACGACAATAGTATTAAAACCGGCGTTTTGGGTGTAAATTCTGATGTAATTGCTACCCATGGTGCAGTTAGTAGCCAAACGGTTAGCCAAATGCTCGATGGGGTATTACGTGTATTTGCTTGCGATTACGCCATAGCGGTATCAGGAATAGCCGGACCATCTGGAGGAACAACTGACAAACCAGTGGGTACAACATGGATTGGCGTAGCATCTAATAAAAATCAAAGAATTGAACATTTTACGTTAGGCAACCTAAGGGATATCAATATACAACGGGCGGCCTTTACTGCATTGAATGAGCTTAGAAAATTAATTCATTCAGAGTAGCTAACTTGAGAAGGGTAAATTTTTTATTAACCTATATGTTTTGATACATTAATATAAGATACATAAAATCAACATTATATAATATTTTATAATTTCAGAAATTGATCTTTTATGCTAAATGTGAACTAATAATCAGTAATTTTTTCGAAAAATATTTGATTAATTCATAAATAATAACGTAATTTGCGTCCTGTTTCGAAAAAAAGTAAAAACGGTAAAATATACAGTGATGTCTAGAGTTTGTCAGTTAACCGGTAAAAAACCTATGGTGGGAAACAATGTATCTCACTCTAAAAGAAGAACAAAACGTAGATTCCTACCAAACCTAAAGTACAAAAGGTTCTACCTCGAAAGTGAGGAACGTTGGATTACCTTAAGGGTGACTACATCTGCTATGAGAACTATTAACAAAATAGGTTTGGAAAACGCTTTGAAAAAAGTTGTTGAAAAGGGTCACATTTAATTGTTTAAATTTATTAAGCAATGGCAAAAAAAGGAAATAGAGTGCAAGTGATACTTGAATGTACAGAGCACAAGGAAAGTGGAATGCCTGGAACATCCAGGTACATAACCACCAAAAATAAAAAGAATACCCCTGAAAGATTAGAGCGTCGCAAGTACAATCCTATTCTTAAAAGGGTTACTCTACATCGTGAAATTAAATAATCTATTAGGTTATGGCAAAGAAAGTAGTTGCTTCGTTGCAAAAAGGTACTAAGGATCGTACCAAATGTATTAAAATGGTGCGTTCACCAAAGACTGGCGCCTACATTTTCAAAGAAGAGATGATGGATAAGTCAGAGATGAACGAGTTCTTTAAAGAAAAATAGTTTTCTGTCAAATACCTCTAGATTAAGCTTTTCGAATTATCGAAAAGCTTTCTTTTTTATTATATTCGCACTCACATATTGCTCAGGATTATGGGAATTCTTAACATTTTTAATTCAAATGATAATGATAATCAGGCTAACTCGCTTGATCAGGGTCTGGCAAAAACGAAGGAGAACCTATTTAAACGTTTATCTAGGGCGGTTGCAGGAAAATCCAAGGTTGATGATGAGGTTTTGGACGAACTTGAGGAAACCCTCGTTTCCGCTGATGTCGGCGTTGAAACTACCCTTAAAATAATAGATCGAATTCAAAAAAGAGCAGCAAGTGATAAATACCTTAACACAGCGGAGCTTAACAACATTCTCAAATCTGAAATTTTAAGCCTTTTGGCTGAAAATTATCAAAACAATCAGGAGAATATTGAAAACCAGCAAAAACCATACGTTATAATGGTAGTTGGTGTAAATGGTGTTGGAAAAACCACCACCATTGGAAAACTTGCCTTTATGTTCAAAAATCGTGGTAAAAAAGTACTATTGGGTGCTGCCGATACGTTTCGTGCGGCAGCAGTGGATCAGCTAACCATTTGGGCAGAGAGGGTTGATGTTCCTATAGTTAAGCAGCAGATGGGTGCCGATCCAGCTGCAGTTGCTTTTGATACCCTAAATTCAGCAGTTGCCAATAGTATTGATGTGGTTATTATTGACACAGCAGGACGCCTTCATAACAAGGTTAACCTTATGAATGAGCTGTCAAAAATCAGACGCGTAATGCAAAAGGTAATACCCGATGCCCCGCACGAGGTACTTTTGGTGCTCGACGGCTCTACGGGTCAGAATGCCTTTGCGCAAGCTCGGGAGTTTACCACAGCTACTCAGGTTAATGCTATTGCACTTACTAAACTTGATGGTACAGCCAAGGGGGGAGTTGTTCTTGGTATTTCTGACCAGTTCAAAATTCCCGTAAAATATATAGGCGTTGGGGAAAAATTGTCTGATCTTCAAATTTTCGATCGCAACCAATTTGTTGAGTCGCTTTTCAGAAACGTGTAGTAATGGCAAAAAAAATCAATGTGGTTACCCTGGGTTGCTCCAAAAATGTTGTTGACTCAGAGGTACTTATGTATCAGTTGCAAAAGGGGGGATGGGAAATTATTCACAACTCTAATGATACATCTGCAAAAGTGGTAATAGTGAATACCTGCGGTTTTATTGCCGATGCCAAAGAAGAATCCATTGATACTATTCTGAACTTTATCAATGCAAAAGAACATGGACTAATTGATAAGGTTTACGTTATGGGTTGCTTATCGCAGCGCTACCGCAATGAGCTTATTAGCGAACTACCTGAGGTGGATGGCTTTTATGGTGTATCAGATCTACCATTGATTTTATCGGACCTAAACACCAGTTTAAACCAAAAGGATATTGTTAACCGATTGCAGACAACTCCATCCCATTTTGCCTATCTTAAGATATCTGAGGGTTGTAACTGGGGTTGCTCCTATTGTGCCATTCCCTTAATTCGGGGAAAGCACAGATCCCGAACCATGGACTCGCTAATTCAAGAGGCTAGGCTGTTAGCCCAAAAGGGGGTGAAGGAACTTATTGTAATAGCACAGGACACAACCTATTACGGTTACGACCTTTATGGGAAAAGAAGAATTGCAGAGTTAATGAATGAGCTCAGCAATATTGATGGTATAGATTGGATTAGACTTCATTATGCTTATCCCTACGCATTCCCCAAAGAGTTGATATGGGTTATGCGCGATAACCCTAAAATATGCAAGTATATTGATGTTCCCCTTCAGCATATCAATGATAATGTATTAAAAATGATGCGAAGGGGTATTGATCGTGCTCAAACCATTGATTTCATTAATCAACTTCGAAGTTCAATGCCCGATTTGGCCATCAGAACCACTTTTTTGGTAGGTCATCCGGGCGAAACCCGTGAAGCATTTGATGAACTTCTTGAGTTTGTTAATACTTTTCGTTTCGATAGAGTGGGAGTTTTTGAATACTCCGAAGAGGATGGAACCTACGCCCAGCAGCATTACCCGGACTCCATTGAACCAAAAGAAAAGAGGCGTAGGCACGAAGCGCTGATGCAAGCTCAACAAAATATTTCTTACGAGCTGAACCAGAAAAGAGTGGGCAGGATATTTAATGTAATTGTCGATGGCTTTGAGGACAACTACCTTGTTTGCAGAACTGAGTACGATTCACCAGAGGTGGATCAGGAGGTCTTGGTGGTTGCCAATGGGGCAAAGGTGAATCCCGGTGATTTTATAAATGTAAGGGTAACATCGGCGACGGAATATGATTTATACGGAGAAATTGTACTCTAATACAAAAGAAAAGGCCGCAATAGCGGCCTTTTCTGTATTTAAACCATCCTAGATCAGCTCACGCACTGCAGATAGGGCAGCGTCGTAATTGGGTTCCTTGGCTATCTCCGAAACATACTCAACGTATCGAATGGTATCGTCGCTATCAATAACAACTACACCACGTGCCAGTAAGCGCAACTCTTTAATCAAAAAGCCATAGTTGGTACCAAATTCCAAATCGCGATAATCAGACAGGGTAATCAAATTTGAAATTCCCTCTGCACCACAAAAGCGCTTTAGCGCAAACGGCAAATCATTTGATATGGCTATAAAGGTAACCTTATCGTCAAAATTTGATGCAGCATTGTTAAACTTGTGGTTCTGCATGGAACAAACACTGGTATCAATGGATGGAAAGACAGATATAAGTTTGACTTTCCCTTTGAAATCACTGAACTTTACAGGTTTCAGGGTATTGTCTATTGCATTGAATTCAGGAGCTTTTTTGCCAACTTCAACTTGCTCATTAGTCAGGGTAACAGGATTGCCTCCAAAAGTTAATGTTTTCATAGTTCATTTGTTTTGTTTTTTAGATTAACAGCAATTTGTAGATATTTGTTCATTTGGTAACAAAAAAACGCATTGGGTTTCCAATGCGTTTTATATGATGTATTTGATTAAGCTGTCACTGCTCGTCTTCATCGGGATTAACAACCTCTTCCTCTGTTTTAGTAGTTTTTATGTTGACATTGTCATTTTTTTTGCTGTAACCCACAACAAAGGTAGTTCCAGGTTTGGCATCGGACTTAATCAGTGCTTCGGCCAACGGATCCTCAAAGTACTTTTGTATGGCTCGTTTTAGGGGACGGGCGCCATATTGTATATCGTAGCCCTTTTCGATGATGAAATCTTTAGCTGCAGTGGAAATTTTAATGTTATAGCCCAGGCCCGAAATGCGCTCAAATAGTCCTTTGATCTCAATATCAATTATTTTATGGATATCGCTCTTGGTTAATGAGTTAAACATTACGATATCGTCAATTCTATTTAGGAACTCGGGAGCAAATGCCTTTTTCAATGCTTTCTGTATGATGCTCTTAGAATAATCTGTGCTGGTTTCGTTTTTTGTCTTGGTGGTAAAACCAATCCCTTGGCCAAATTCTTTCAATTCACGTGTTCCGATATTAGAGGTCATGATGATAATGGTATTCTTGAAATCAACCCTACGGCCCAAGCTATCGGTTAATTGCCCCTCATCTAGAACCTGAAGAAGTATGTGAAAAACATCGGGATGTGCCTTTTCAACCTCATCGAGTAAAACCACAGAATATGGTTTTCGACGCACCTTTTCAGTAAGCTGACCACCCTCCTCGTATCCGATGTAGCCTGGAGGTGCTCCCACAAGTCGCGACACGGAGAATTTCTCCATGTACTCACTCATGTCAATTCTTATGAGATTATCAGTTGAATCGAATAGGTACTTTGCCAAAACTTTTGCCAGTTGGGTTTTACCCACTCCGGTAGGACCAAGAAATATGAACGAGCCTATTGGGCGATTTGGATCTTTTAGACCTGCACGGTTACGCTGAATAGCTTTAACAATTTTACCAATAGCCTCATCCTGTCCAATAACGGAAGCCTTCAACTCATCGGCCATTTTTAGCAGGCGTGCGCCTTCTGCCTGGGCTATGCGTTGTACCGGTACCCCGGTCATCATGGCCACAACCTCTGCAACCTTTTCAGCATCAACAATTTCACGGTGCTTTGAAAGTTCCTTTTCCCAGTGGGCTTGCTCTGCTTCAAGTTGCTCAATCAAGCGTTTCTCATTATCACGGAACTTAGCTGCAATTTCAAACATTTGGTTCTTAACAGCTTTAATTTTTTCTTTTTTGGTCTCTTCTATCTGCTTTTCAAGTTTGACAATGCTCTCAGGTACTTTAATGTTTGAAATGTGAACACGAGAGCCCGCCTCATCAAGCGCATCTATGGCCTTATCCGGAAGGTGACGGTCGCTGATATAGCGCATGGTAAGTTTAACGCAGGCCTCAATTGCCTCGTTGGTGTAGGTAACGTTATGATGGTCCTCATAACGCTCCTTAATATTGTTTAGTATCTCAATGGTCTCCTCTGGAGTTGTGGGTTCCACCATTACCTTCTGGAATCTTCGCTCTAAAGCTCCATCCTTTTCAATGTGTTCCCGGTACTCATCAAGAGTGGTTGCCCCAATGCATTGGAGTTCACCACGAGCAAGTGCTGGTTTAAGCATATTTGCCGCATCAAGAGAACCGGTTGCACCACCGGCACCAACAATGGTATGTATTTCATCAATAAAAAGAATGATGTTTGGGGTACGGGTGAGCTCATTCAGAATAGCTTTCATTCGCTCCTCAAACTGACCACGGTACTTTGTCCCTGCTACAATTGAAGCTAAATCCAGAGCAATTACTCTTTTATTAAACAGTACACGCGACACCTTTTTCTTAACTATTCTCAGTGCAAGCCCCTCAGCAATAGCCGATTTACCTACTCCAGGTTCACCAATTAGTATGGGATTGTTCTTTTTACGTCTACTTAGAATTTGAGCAATACGCTCAATTTCCTTTTCCCTGCCAATTATAGGATCTAGCCTACCTTCTTCTGCGGCCTTGGTGAGGTCAATTCCAAAATTATCGAGTACCGGCGTATCAGACGATTTTCCTGAAGGTTGTCCCTGACGCCCCATGCCTCCAAAAAGACTGCTATCACCTTCATCCTCGTCTCCACCGCCAAAATCGTTCTTATCATCAGAATCCTCAATGGTTAGGTGTCGGCGTATTAGATCATAATCTATTTTGTGTTCTAACAGAAGCTGGGTTATGTAAGAGTTCTCGTCTTTCAGAATTGCTAATAAAAGGTGTGCTGTGTTGATGGTATCGCTTTTTAACGATCGAGCCTCAAGGATTACTATTTTTAAAACCCTTTCAGTATTTTTATAGATTGCTATTTCCGATAACTCATCAACTTGAGTTTCTCCGCCAGCAAGTTGTAATAGCCTCTCATCTAAAGACTTTTTAAGACTATTTAAATTAATACCTTCCGAAAGGAGTATGTTAATGGCTTCGCCCTCTCCATCGCGAAGAATTCCAAGAAATAAATGATCAGGAGTGATGGCTGAATTGCCCAACCTAATAGCTTCTTCGCGGCTATAAACCAAAACATCTTTAATTTTTTGCGAAAAATTTTGTTCCATAAAATACCTCTAAAAAATTGTTACTAAATTAATAGTGATAAACGGAAATCCCAACGTTTTGTTAATAAATTTAGTATTTTTTTAATAAAAAACAAAACACCGGCATCTGTAATCGTTTTTTTTGGATTGAATTAGTTATCTTAGCACGTTAGTTTTGGTGACTTAAAAGCAATTTTTTGATATTTTTTATACTTCAAATATGACTGAGGGAGAGAGGATTATACAAATTAATATTGAGGAAGAGATGAAGTCATCGTACATTGACTACTCAATGTCGGTGATTGTATCGAGAGCGCTGCCGGATGTACGCGATGGGCTCAAACCTGTGCATCGTAGGGTGCTTTTTGGAATGGCCGAACTAGGCCTTAATGCAGGTAAGCCCTTTAAGAAATCAGCGCGTATTGTGGGTGAGGTGCTGGGTAAATATCATCCCCATGGCGATTCATCGGTTTATGAGGCAATGGTTCGCATGGCTCAGGACTGGTCCATGCGGTATCCATTGGTTGATGGTCAGGGTAACTTTGGTTCAGTGGACGGCGATAGCCCTGCAGCCATGCGTTACACCGAGGCTCGCCTAACCCGAATTGCAGAGGAAACCCTTGCAAATATTGACAAAAATACCGTTGATTTCAAATTAAATTTCGATGATACACTTGAAGAGCCTACTGTTTTACCCACCAAAATCCCTTTACTACTTGTAAATGGCTCATCGGGTATAGCGGTAGGAATGGCAACCAACATGCCCCCTCACAACCTGAGGGAAATTGTTGATGCAATATGTGCAACCGTAGATAATCCCGAAATAACCATCGATGAGCTACTGAAATATGTTAAAGGCCCAGATTTTCCCACCGGTGGTATTATATATGGTTACCAAGGAGTTAAGGATGCCTACTATACCGGAAAAGGCAGGGTAGTAATACGTTCCCGTTCTGAGGTGGAGCAAACCGAATCGGGGCGATCGAAGATTATTGTGACAGAAATACCCTACATGATCAACAAGGCCGAAATGATTCGTAAAATAGCCGATCTTATCAACGAAAAGAAGATTGAGGGTATTAGCTTCATTAACGACGAATCGGACAGGCAGGGTACGCGTGTTGTAATTATACTTAAAAAAGAAGCTGTTGCAAATGTTGTATTAAACAATTTGTTTAAGCATTCACCCCTACAATCAACGTTTGCCATTAATAATATTGCACTGGTTGATGGTCGTCCCAAGCAGCTCAACCTGAAGGACTTAATTGTTCAGTTCATTAAGCACAGGCATAACATCATTCTGAGACGAACCCGATACGAGCTGGACGAAGCGCAAAAGCGTGCCCATATACTGGAGGGCTTGCTCATAGCCATAGATCATATTGATGAAGTAATAAACCTAATACGTGCTGCCGTATCTCCCAACGAAGCCAAAGAAAAGTTAATGGAACGTTTTGGATTGAGCGATGTTCAGGCTTCGGCCATTATCGATATGCGCCTCAGAAGTCTTACAGGACTAGAACGTGATAAGGTGAAACAGGAATACGATGAGCTGCTCAAGCAAATAGCTTACCTCAAACAGGTTCTGGAAGATGAGGGCCTTCAAAAGAAAATCATCAAGGATGAGATGATTGAAATGAAGGAAAAGTACGGCGATGAGCGCAAAACTGAAATCGTTCCCGATGCCGAAGAGTTTAATCCTGAGGATTTTTATGCCGATGAGGAGGTGGTAATCACCATTTCACGCTTAGGTTACATCAAGCGAACACCTTTATATGAATATAAACTGCAGTCGCGGGGCGGGGTAGGCTCAAAGGGCAGTACTACCCGCGATGAGGATTTCATAGAGCACATCTATGTTGCCACAATGCATAATACAATGCTCTTCTTTACTGAAAAGGGTAAATGCTACTGGTTAAAGGTCTATGAAATACCCGAGGGTAATAAAGCATCGAAGGGTAGGGCGATACAAAATCTCATCAATATTGAAAACGATGATACGGTAAGAGCCTATATAAATGTTAAAACGCTTACCGATCCAGCATACATTGCCAACAACTATATAGTGCTCTGCACAAAAAATGGGATCATCAAAAAGACTTCGCTTGAAGCATATAGCCGTCCACGTCAGAATGGTGTAATGGCTATTACTGTCAGGGAAGGCGACCAGCTAATAGAGGCCTGTCTCACCAATGGAAATAACCAGATCATCCTGGCTGCCCGCGAGGGTAAAGCTATCCGTTTCCCTGAAAAGCTTGTTAGACCAATAGGCCGAACCGGAAGTGGAGTGCGCGGTATGAACCTAACCGAGGGCGACGAAGTGATTGGCATGATTTGTGTGGAAGAAAAAGACAATAAGGATATTCTGGTAGTATCTGAAAATGGTTTTGGAAAGCGTTCCAAACTGGAGGACTACCGAATAACCAACAGGGGAGGCAAAGGGGTAAAAACCATAACAATTACCCAAAAAACTGGTAAGTTAATAAGCATTAAAGCGGTCGACGACACCAACGATATCATGATTATTAACCGAAGCGGTTTAACCATCAGGCTCAGCGTTAAAGAGTTGCGTGTAATTGGCAGAACTGCTCAGGGAGTGAAACTTATTAATCTTAAGAAAAACGATAGCATTGCAGCCATTGCAAACGTAGCCGCATCGGATGAGGAAAGCGAAACCTTTAATGAATCCATATCTCATAATGAGGAAACCATTAACGAATAATTAATTCTAAACAAATCAATCTATGAAACGATTAACACTATTTTTTTCAATGCTAATTACTGCTAGTTTGCTTAACGCCCAAACCAGCAAGGAGATTAACTTCGAACAGTATACCAAAAAGGTTGAAAAGAGTGATGCTGAAATACAGGATCCCAAAAAAAATGTTAAGGATGCTGTTTGGATTTCCCGTGGCGAGCTTATGATGGATATTTATGATGCTCAAATACTCAGAGCATATGTTGGCATGGATACCAATAGCTTTATGCTTGTGGTTGGTAAACCAATGCAGAAAGAGCTAATTCATGAGGAGGGTACTTTAGTTAAAAAATACGTAATGGAACGGGTAAACTTTTACTTTACCGATGGGAAACTTGATCGTTGGGAGGTTACCAAACCCGTTATTGAAAAACCCCTAGATATAGCCCTGGAAAGTTTTAAAAAAGCAATTGAAATTGATGCCGCAGGCAAAAGGGCTAAGAAACTAAAGGAAAATTTGGTTAGGCTAAAGGGTTTATATATAAATGAGGGCTCAAATGCTTACACATTTAAGAATTACGCTTTGGCATTTGAACACTTCAAAAAAGTTATTGAAATTAGCAACCTTCCAATTTTAAACCATAAGGATACCGCAATATACTACTATGCCGGTTTATCGGCCCAACTGGCAGGTCTTAATGCAGAATGCATTCCTTACTATGAAAAAGCCATTGAATTGGGATTTACCTCTGAGGGATCAGCATATTATAATCTATATGATGCCTATAAATCGCTTGGGAGGCTTGAGGAGGGTGCAAAAATGTTGGAACAGGGCTTTATTAAGTTCCCAAAGAATACCAATATCTTATTCTCCCTTATCAGCTACTACATCGATAAACAGGATGACCCTACCAAGATAATTGTTTATATTGATAAGGCTATTGAATCGGAGCCCAATAATGCAACTTTGTACTTTGCTAAGGGAACCTTGTTCGATAGATTAGGCGACTTTGATAATTCATTTGCTGCTTATCAAAAAGCAGTAGAACTTGATCCCAAGTTCTTTGATGCTTACTACAATATAGGTGCTTTATTTTTTAATAAGGGTGTTAAGTATCTTGAGGAAGCCAACAAGGTTCCTGCAAAAGAACTTGATAAATACGATGCTTTAATGGAAAAGGCAAACCAGGAGTTTAAGAAAGCTTTACCGCACATGGAAAGAGCCTATGAGGTAAATCCAAATAGCCGCGAGGTTATTGAAGCTTTAAAGAACATTTATTTCCGTTTCCGCAAGGAAAATTCTGAGTATGATACAAAATTTCAGGAATTCAACCAGAAGTTAAAAGAAATGTAATACTGCTTTGATACGCTTTAAAAATGGTTAAGCCCCTAAACAGGGGCTTAATTGCACATCTTTATATTTAACATAATATTAATTATACGACATTTGTTTTAGGGCTTTAGGAGTCCAGTTTTTTAGAAATCCAATTACTTTATTTTGATCATATCCTTGACCGGATTCAAGTAATTCTGAATCCTGTGTATGGATTCTTTTGCCATCGGAATTTAGAACCACAAGAACCGGGAAACCGAAACGTTGCGGATTCTCGAGTCTTTTCAGAACTTCAATATTTTTGTTTTCCTTGCTATAGTTAACCTTTATCCAAATATAGTTTTGGTTTAATATTTCAGAAATTGTTGAGTCAGACCTCATGAAATTATGGAGTTTAATGCACCATGGGCACCAGTTGCCACCTATTTGAATCAAAACATGTTTACCTTGTTCATTGGCCTGCCTGATAGCATTTTCAAGGTCGGCTACAGCATTTGCTGTGGGATCGTAAATGTTAACCTGTGCATTAGACAACTTTAAAATGAAAACCATCATTAAACTTAGAAGAATTCTATGCCACATAGCCATTATAAATTAAATATTCTGACGCAATATAGCCATAATAGTCTTATTATTGATTACATTAAACCCAAATTCCGCAATAGCGAATAAAGAATCATGATCTACAGTAACTTAACCAGTATTTTTTCTAATGTCTTAGTATTAGAGATTTTTCGAAATTAAAATCGCTGTAATGTTTGTCATGTAATAGTTTCGCAAGTTTATCAATTTCAGTTTCATCTCTTAATGCGTAATCTGGGTTAAAACAGTTGATTTTGCACAATTCTGTTAATCATAATGTTAGTATTTTTTTTAATTTTTTTATTACAACCCCTTGCAATATGTTTTTTTGCTGTATAATTGCGAAAAATTTCTAGCGTTTGAATTTATGATCAAGAAAAAAGTAGCAATAAGCCTAAACAATTTAACGCCAGAACTTTTGGCACTTTTTAAGCAGAAGTATCCTCACGGTTATCAGAACTATGTATTCAAGGTTGAAAAGCCCAGCGGAGATTTCTTTTATGCGGTTACACTTGATACCGAAGATGCCAGCTACCTTGTAAAGGTTCTTGTAAAGATTGATACAAAAATAAAGGATGAGGATGATGAAAAAGATTTCTTTGGTGGATTAGTTGATGATACCACCATTGGAACTGACGAGGATGAGTTTCCGGAGGACATCAGCGACGAGGAGCCAGCTGATGACATTCCTGATGAGTAAAAGGGAATTTGAATTTTAGTGGTTTTAAGGGACGATTTTTAAAAGGGGTCGTCCCTTTCTGTTGCCCATTACTATACATTTAATTTCATCACCCACTTTATAGCTATTGCTATCAAGATATACCCCGCATTTCATGGCAAAGGCATCGTACACTACAGCCAGATTGATTATATTACTCAAATCGTCTTTTTGAGTCTCAATACCACTTATTGTAAAAGAGTATTCTTTGCCTATCTCATAAAGCGGATGCATAGGGTCGATTTGGATTGTTCCATCGGGGTTTGGGGCAACAAATGTTGCTTTTATTTCTCTGCTGCTTTCAATTCTGAAATGTTTGTAGTGTTTTATTTTTAGTAAGCTTATACATCCTTCTTCTGTTTCCAGATAGTAGTAATCCTCATCATTAAGAGTAATTATACTTCTTAAATAAAGAACTAGCAGCTGCCCCCGATGGTAGGTGCCATTACATTTTGCCCAGCCGTTTGGAAACGTTAGAATGGGAACGCCTTTTTTTATGGCAGCTACATTTAACACTAACGCATTGCCTATAATGGCTGTACCGACGGGAGCTAAAACATTAATTTGGTTTCCAAATAAATCCTCAACTTTTATCGAATCTGTACCCTGAATCGATGAGGTTTCTGCTGAAATTACCTTAAACCTGTATGCATTATTTATGCTGTAAAAGGGGTGTTCAGGTTCAATAAAGATTTGGCCGGTGCAGTTAATTTTAACAACATTGCACCTAAGAATTGAGCCTATGGCTATATTGTATTTAACATAATTATCTGCCGGAAGCAGAAGTTTTCGGCCGGAATTATGTTTAAGAATGTATTGAGGTCCTGCCCCTTGAATTTCTACAATTTTTTCCACATAAAAGTTGTGCCACTCCCCTTCCCTGAACATAAGTAAGTACAAATCTTCAAACAATTAGTTATGAGAACAATTACAGGATGTAAATTTTAAAAAAATTCAAAGATTAAGATTATAAGTTGTTTTTAAAATAAGGCTATCAATTTATCTAATAATAATTTGCTTGCCCTCAAATACCTCGCCTATAAGGCATGCATAGGATAATCCTGCAGCATGAAGGAGCTCTAGGGCTTCCTCTACCCTATCTTTTGGAACCCCCATAATAATTCCACCAGAGGTTTGTGCATCGCACATAATCATTTTAAGGTTATAATCAACAGTAGGTTCAACCGTTAGCGATGATTTAACATAATCGAGGTTCCGGAATGCGGCACCAGGGATGCAGCCCTCGTTGGCTAATTTATAAACTTCGGGCAGAAGGGGTAAACGTGAGGAGTACAAAGCTATACCAACCCCGCTGGCCTTTGCCATCTTAAGACAGTGGCCCAAAAGACCAAAGCCTGTGACATCTGTTGCTCCTCTTGCACCAACGGTTCGCATAACTTGTGCTGCTGACTTATTCAGTTGCTTCATCCATTCAAGAGTCTCGGTATAGGCAGTTTCCGTAACCATTCCCAAACGCTTTGCGGCAACAATAATTCCGCTACCCAATGGCTTGGTAAGAATGAGCCTATCGCCAGGTCGAAGCCCTGCATTGGTAATAACTTGATTGGGATTTACCTTGCCTACCACTGCTAATCCAAATTTGGGTGGGAAATCATCAATGGTGTGTCCCCCAATAATGATTGTATTTGCCTGTTGTGCAACTGCAGCAGCCCCTTCAATTATTTTTTTGTAAACCTCTATGGGGATTCCCTGTGAAGGGAACATGGCAATGTTAAGGGCTAGAAAGGGCTCTCCGCCCATGGCATATACGTCGCTCAAGGAATTAGCTGCGGTAATTTGGCCAAATTCAAAAGGGTCGCTGCAGATTGGTGGGAAAAAATCGGTGGTCAGAATTAGTGCCAAATCATCGCTTATCCTGTAAACGCCTGCATCATCATGAGTATCGATGTCAACCAGTACATTGGGATCATTAATCCTGGGAATGTTAATAAGAATACTTTCCAGGACCGATGCAGGAATTTTGGCCGAACAGCCACCATACTCCACCGTTGTCAACAAATCGAATGCATCACTCATCGTTTTTCTCTTTTACAATTTTATGGATTATGTTAAATTTGTATAAATCAGATGAAAAAATTTTAATATTTGAACTATCTCTTTCAATACACATACCGCACTCGCTACTAAATTCCTTGGGAATGGGAATAATTTGATATGGAATTTTGAGTGCAATTGCACGTTTTTCTGCTAATATCACCATTCTGGTACTTGCAAACAAGAAAATTGATTTATCGCCGCTCATTTTGTTGCCAGTTGCTTCAACGCATTGTAAAGATACTCTAAATCCTCGTTGGTATGATATTTTGAGAGAGAAAAACGTACCGTTCCCTGCGGAAATGATCCCAATGATTTATGTGCTAAAGGAGCACAGTGCAGCTCGCTTCGGGTTTCTATTCCGAATTGGGTGTAAAGCAACCTTGACAGCTCTGAAGGAGTGTTTTTTTAGAGGTTAAGGAGAAAAGGAAGGCCTGCTGATTGTCATTCGACGCGGTATAGAGGTAGTAATCATCCAGCGAACCAAGATCTTTTAATATATTTTTAAAAGTTTATGTTGAGAACTTTTGTTCAACATTAGCAGATAGAGCGCCCTGTAGCCCATAGATACCCAAGATGTTAGGTGTGCCGGCTTCCAGTTTATCGGAAAGAAAGTCAGGCATGTAAAAGCTATCGGAGCGGGAGCCGGTGCCACCATGCAGTAGTGGTTCGATAGGTTCAGGATTTCGGACAAACAGGTAACCCGTTCCGGGAGGGCCCATAAGCCCCTTGTGTCCAGTACCCGCAAGAAAATCGATGCCCCATGCATCAATCTGAATATCAACATAACCTGCCGACTGGCTAGCATCTACCAGCAATGGCAAGCTTCCTAAATTTTTTTTTAACTCATGAATGGGTTGTATAACTCCATTCACGTTACTAACATGATTAACAATACATAAGTCAAACTGGCTGAAATCAATGGATGAAAGTTTTGAAGTGGCTATTGAACCATCGGGATTGTATGGTAAAATATCAAAGTTTACATTATGGGTTTTGGAAAGATACTTTAGGGGTCTGCAAACCGCATTATGCTCCAGTGGCGAAACCAGAACCCTTTTACGAATGTACTTGAATCCTTTAATTATTAGATTTAAAGCATGAGTTGCATTGTTAGTAAAAACGATGTTTCCATCGTTTTGCGTTCCCAATAGGTTTGCCAGTAGCAGCCGTGTATCCTCAATTCTTTGCGATACATTAAGTACTCGAGGATATGCGCCCCTACCATAGGTGCCACCCTGGCCTAGGTACTCATAAATGAACAAACCAACCTCGGGGGGTTTTGGAAAACTGGTAGCGGAATTATCGAAGTAACAGTTAGGCATCAGGGTTTAACCACAATAATATCACTTGTAAGCCTTTCGGTAATATATAGCATATTTGAGATAGTGCCCACCACGAGTTCGTCTTTAATGCCAAAAAAATCAACACACGTTCCGCATAAAGTAATTTTCACTCCTTGTTCGTTTAATTTTAGCAGCGATTGGGCGGTGTCGGAGCCATTTCGGGCAAGATTAACGGCACTATTGTAGCAAATAATCTCCTGTGGTAGCAATGGAAGACTGGGAAGTGTATTTAGGAACCCCTTCAGGAGCATCTTTCCCAAATCGTTGTTACCAAGCCCCATGGTGTCGGAGGTTAACACAACAACATATTGTTTTGAGCTCCTCAAGGGTTGAAATGTAGAGCAGTACTCCTCAGCCTGTTTGGAATTCTCATTAAATGTGTTGGGAATGGTAATATTTAGGTTAAACAGTGGGCCATCCTGCTGCAAATTAAAGGTAATGTTGTTATCCTCCAAAAAATTGATTACGTTTTGACAAGATGTTGCATTATCGACCACTACAGTTATTATTTCGCCGGGTAAGCTAGCTTTAATAGCTTTTTTGGTTTCGATTAGCGGTTGAGGGCATAGTTTTCCTTTGCAATCAATAATTTTTGTCATAATTAATAAGTTTAAAAAACTAATATATACTATGGTTAACCAAATATTTATTTATTTTTTTAACAATAAATGGTCCTCCATAAATAAAGCCCGTATAAACTTGAAGGAGTGATGCACCCGCTTCGATTTTTTCACGTGCATCCTCAGGAGTAAAAATACCGCCCACACCTATAATAGGTTTTCTGCCATGGGTATGGTTGTGAATCAAACGGATTACCTCAGTAGCTCGTTGGGCAATTGGTTTTCCGCTAAGTCCGCCATTACCAATTTTGGCTATTCGGTTGCCAGGAGTTAGGAGATTCATCCTTGATGTTGAAGTGTTTGTTGCAACATATCCATCTATTTCATATCTTTCAGCTACATCAACGGTTGCTATAAGTTGATCATTTGATAGATCAGGAGATAGCTTAAGTAAAATGGGTTTGTAAATATTAAAGTTACTTCTTGCCGATTTTAGAGTAGACAGAATACCCTCAAGGCTATTGAGCTCCTGAAGCAGCCTTAGGTCTTTAACATTTGGGCAGCTTACATTAACAACAAGGTAATCGACATAGGGATACAAAACGTTGAAAGCAAATAGGTAATCGTCAACAGCTTTTTCATTGGGAGTTAAAGTATTTTTTCCAATATTTCCCCCAATTATCAAATTCGGGTTTCTTCGATTGAGCAATCTTAATTTAACATAATTAACGCCCTTATTATTAAATCCCATGCGGTTTATTAATGCGTGGTCAGACACTAATCGGAATAAACGAGGTTTGGGATTTCCTGGTTGTGGTTTGGGCGTTACGGTTCCAACCTCAATAAATGAAAACCCAAATGCAGCCAAATTGTTGTAGTGATCGGCATTCTTATCGAAACCCGCAGCCAAGCCTATTGGATTAGCAAATTTAAGACCAAGTAATTCCCTTTCAAGCGATTTGTGGTGAACCGAAAATATTCTGTTAACTAAACTCCTGACAAAGGGTAATAAAAAGAACAGATCGATAACTGTTACAACGAATTTATGAGCAAATTCAGGATTTAGAAGAAAAAATATAGGACGAACTAACTTTTTGTAAAGCATTTTTTTTGCAAATCTACAAAAAGTGTCTTAAAAATTACTTGGGAACGTAAATATCAAAGGTATTATCCGAATAAAAAACAACAATTTTAGTGACAAAGGCCGAATTCTTTTTGATTACATTTGTAATTTTATTTTTATCGTCAAGATTATTTTGAACAGGGATGTTTTCATGATGAGGCGTAATTGCTTCAGAACTATCATCAAAGATAGAACGCTGAACGAGCGTTTTATACATGTTTCCTTTGCCCGTTATGAGCCATTCAATGCTTAATCGTGGAAATTTTGATGCGATTCTATCTATAAAATCAAAGCTAGGCTTATTTCGGCCTGAGAGAATATGAGAAATGGCACTGGGTTGAACATCAATCAGATCAGCCATTTTAGCTGCATTTAGGTTTTCGGACTGCATTAATTTTTCGAGACGCTCAGCAATCATAATCCTTTGTTTAATACAAATGTAAACAAAATTATTCGAAATTAAATTAACAAGTGTAACTTTATTTTATTCCGAATGATTTACATGTGTATCGTGAGCGATGTTTGATTCCTTGCTGCTAATAAAGCAGCAATTCTTTAGAATTATTTTTATTCCCAATAGGCATTACCTATAATATGGATTACAAGATCAATGCTGAAAACCCTTTTAACACTTCAAAGAATCATTAGCCCATACTGCTTTACCTTTTCCTATTAAATATTATCGTAACCCTAAACTCTTGTATCAATAGCTAACGTAAGGCATTGGTTTTAATGGGAGCAAAGAAAAGCAGCAAGCAATTGAATCAATTTTTGCCCATAACCGGATAACATAGGTTAAAGTGTTTTATGCGTTCACGTGCCAGGACCGCTTAGTTTGCTTTGCTAAAAAGCAACTTGAATTATATTGATAAAGCCGAAATTAGCAATCATTCGGTAAAGCTGTCCCGATTATTGTGCTGTATGTGAAATTTTACTTAAAATAATTAGAATAATATACTGGAAAACAATTATATGAGCAACTATTTAACTTAACTTTACCCCAAGACATCAGACTAATTGATGATTATATTGAATATTAAATATAAATGAACATTATAAAATATTGATATAAAGTTATATAAAATATTTGTTAATATATGAATGATATATCATTTTTTATAAATGAGATCAGTTGATATTTTGGTTGTCAAAGATGCAATGGCTGCGATTATTTCGATTGTCAAGTGTAAATATTTCGGGCGATTGAATTATAATAACGTTACATATGTTATTTTTATGCTTATTTGATTAAATTTTTTTGCAATTTAAATTACTAACAATAGCTATGGTATGGTATGATAAATTTAACATAATTAAATCCGAATGGCTATTAAAAAAAGTAAAGCCAACCTATAAGCCGGGTTCAGTGCATATAAATATGCTTCTGCCATTTATCTGGGATTATGGTCACCCATAACCTCAAGCGACCTACCCCCTCCGACATCCGATTAGCGGAAACAGAACGGGCCGCTCTGCTTCAAAAGAAATCGGAGTATACGTGGTCTTGCAGCCCATAAGGTACACGGCAACCCATATCGCTATGGGATCCGGTGAGCTTTTACCTCGCCTTTTCACCCTTACCCCGCCTGGCGGGGCGGTTATTTTCTGTTGTACTTCTATGCCCTTACGAACATCTTCCGGTTAGGAAGTATGGTGCCCTGTGCTGCCCGGACTTTCCTCACCGGTCTTTCACGGCGCGGCAGAACGGTTGACTTTACAATATTAAAATAAACTACTCTTTATACTATTTTATGAACACCAAGGTTGCACCAAAACCATACTCTTTAAAAGATGCATCTTGATACCGGAGCCTTGGATACCTTGAATTCAGTATTTTTTGGATCTCATACTTTAATTTACCATTGCCTACTCCGTGGATAAAAACCATTCGTTTAGTATGCTTACTTTTAATTCCTCCCTCAATCGCTGTTTCAAACCGAGCAAGTTGTATTTTTAAAATTTCACTGGGAGTTAACCCCTGCCAATCGTTGATTAGCTGGTGAATATGAAGATCAACCTCTTCCATTTCGGATTCAGCGGGCTTAAAAGGCATCAATTTAGTTGGCTTTCCCTTTTCCCTGATGGCTTGAGCAATAACCCTATCGGTTAGGTGCATTACCATAGCCTCTCTAAGCGTACTAGCTATTGAAATGATATATGCATCTGAATCAAAAAAATCGTTGGGTGTAAAATTTCCCCTTTTTTGTAATTTAATGGGATTGATTTCGATATCATAAAACTCGGGTTGATAGGGCTTGTAGGGTATTCCTTTATGATATATTGCCTGAATATTTAGGCAAATCATTTGGTTTATTTCTTCGGCATTGAATTGTTTTATCAAAATCTTAGTATCGGCAAGCAGCAAGCTTGAAGCAATAGGATTGTGCAATTCATTTTCAACTCTAGAAATTACATAGAAAATCTTATAGGTACTGTCGTTTATCAAATAAAAATCGTATGATGTATTGCCAAGGGCTTGGATGTTTTCGGGGACAAAAGCCAGATGTAATGAAAGTTCATCACCCTCCTTTTCATGTATAGTAATATCTATTTCCTCTTTAAAACTCTTTGTTTTTTGTGAACTTGAGTGAAAGGGTTCATCCTCATCGATTTTTTTACATTGCCCAACTAAGGATTGCTCGGAGGATGGTTCCACCACAACCAATTCAGAAATCAAAGTTGGAATTTCGAAACCATCATCAGTTTTAACGAGCGCCATCCGTTTGTCTATAAACTTTACAACCTGTCCTCCTCCCACTTCGTTGAGGAAACGAACCCTACAACCAATACTTAACTTCATCGGAATAAAATATTATTTTTAAACTAATTATCGCAAAACAGCAATTTTGTCGTATGCGATTATCACTATTTTAATTAAGGCCTAAAATATTAATAACAACTTTTATTTAGTAAGAACTATCAGGGAAATTCATTTCAATTGATTTTCAAAAAAGTATTCAAACAAATAGTTTGCGAAATTAGTTAATTTTGCAGCCATGCCCAAATGTATGGAGAATAAAGCATGCAGGTTAAAAGAATTAGAATAAGCGATTACAGCTACGAATTGCCCGAAAGTAGAATAGCCAAACACCCGCTAGACGAGCGGGATCAGTCAAAAGTACTTGTATATAAAAGTGGAAAGATTAAAACAGATAAATTTCAAGGAGTCTCCCAATATTTACCACAAAACAGCATGCTGGTACTAAACAATACACGCGTAGTAAGGGCAAGGCTTAAATTCAAAAAAAATACTGGAGCAGTGATTGAGATATTTTTGATAGAACCCATAAATCCAGCGGATTATGCACTATCGTTTACATCGACCACCAAAGTAATTTGGAAGTGCATAGTTGGTAACTTGAAGCGATGGAAACACGGAGATTTAGAAATGATGATTGGCAATAGCAATTGTCGCTTAACTGCAAAAAAAATTGGGATGCTTACAGAAGGGCTCAGCATTGAATTTAGTTGGGATTGTAAAAGCATGTTTTTTTCAGAGGTAATAGAGCAGTGTGGTAAAATCCCCATTCCGCCATATCTGAATCGCGACAGCGAAGAAATAGATAGCACGCGGTACCAAACCATTTACGCTGATCCTGCGGGTTCGGTTGCCGCCCCCACCGCAGGTTTGCACTTTACCGATAAAGTTTTTGCAGATTTAAAACTAAAGGAAATTGTACCCAACTACATAACCCTTCACGTTGGAGCAGGAACATTTAAACCTGTTAGTTCCGATACCCTTGAGGAACACGAGATGCATACTGAGCATTTTTTTGTTGAGCAAAAGTTTTTAGAAAAACTAATTACGAATGAACATGAGCTTGCATGCGTGGGCACAACAACATTAAGGACATTGGAATCAATTTATTGGTTGGGAGTTAAGGCCATTACGGGGAAACTAAATTCAAGTTTTTTTATTTCGCAGTGGGAACCCTACGAAATTGATGCTGACATACCCCCGAAAATAGCTTATAAGGCTCTTTTGAAATACTTGAAAGAATTGGGAATTGAAACATTGTCGGCTACCACACAAATAATTATAGTACCCGGATATGAAATTAAAACCGCCGATATATTAATTACAAATTTTCATCAACCTCGATCTACCCTTCTTTTGCTTGTTGCTGCAGCGGTTGGTGATGACTGGAAAAAGATTTATCAGCATGCGCTGGAAAAGGATTTTCGGTTTTTAAGCTATGGCGATAGCAACTTACTGTATATTAATCGAGTAAAACCGATAAAATGACGTTTTTGCCAACATCGGTTAAGGAAATGAAGGCTCTGGGATGGGAACAAGCCGATGTAATTCTATTTACTGGAGATGCCTATGTTGACCATCCTGCGTTTGGTGCAGCGGTAATTGGCAGAGTTCTTGAGGGTGAAGGTTACAAAGTTGCTATTGTTCCACAGCCAAATTGGCGCGATGATTTACGCGACTTTAAAAAATTAGGGGAACCCCGATTATTTTTTGCGGTTACGGCAGGAAACATGGACTCCATGGTTAATCATTACACTGCAGCCAAACGTTTGCGGCATGATGATGCTTATACCCCTGAAGGCAAAGCGGGATTTAGACCTGATTATGCAACAATTATCTACTCAAATATTCTTAAAAAATTATTTACTAATATTCCTATTATAATTGGAGGTGTAGAGGCTTCGCTACGTAGGTTTACCCATTACGATTACTGGTCCGATAGACTAATGCCAAGCATACTTATTGATTCCCTTGCCGATGTACTTGTTTACGGTATGGGAGAACGCCCCATACTGGAGATTGCCAAAAATATTGATCAAGGGAAAACAATAGAATCATTGAGGAGCATTAAGCAAGTTGCATTCATCGACGATAATATTGGAAAGTATAAAAGAAGTCAAAATTCCATAATCCTTCACTCGTTCGAAGAGTGCAAATCGGATAAATATAAGTTTGCAGCGAACTTTAGGGTTATCGAGGAGGAATCGAACCGAATCAACAGCAACAAGATACTGATAGAACCCTACGGTGAAAGGTGCATAGTTGTTAATCCACCCTATAGCCCTACCCTAGCTGAAGAAATTGATAAATGGTACGACCTTCCCTATACCCGATTACCCCATCCCCGCTACAAAGGGAAACCCATATCTGCATGGGAAATGATAAAATTATCTGTAAACATCCATCGTGGTTGCTTTGGTGCCTGTAGTTTTTGTACCATTTCTGCCCATCAGGGTCGTTTTATATCGTCACGTTCTGAAAAATCGATATTAAATGAAATTAAGCAAATTAAAGCGATGCCAGAATTTAACGGATACATAAGTGATTTGGGAGGGCCATCGGCTAATATGTATGGCATGACACCCAAAAACCCAAGTATTTGTGAAAAGTGCAAGCGTCATTCGTGCATATACCCAAATATTTGTAAAAACTTGAATTCGAGTCACGAGCAGCTAAATCAATTATACAAAAAGGTAAGAGAAGCAAAGGGTATCAAAAAAGCCACTATAGGTAGTGGAATACGCTACGATCTGTTTCTTGATAGGGATAGCAAACCAGAAAAAGAGTACTTTGAGAACCTAATCCATTTTCACGTATCGGGACGATTAAAAGTTGCACCAGAGCATACATCCGAAAGGGTGCTAAAAATAATGAGGAAACCCTCATTTGAACTATTTATAAAGCTAAAGGCTTGGTTTGACCAGTTAAATGAGAAATATGGTTTAAAGCAACAGCTAATTCCCTATTTCATTTCCAGTCATCCGGGAACCACTGAAAAGGAGATGCGGCAGCTGGTTGAAGAAACCCGTAAGCTAAACTTTAAACTTGAACAGGTTCAGGATTTTACCCCAACCCCAATGACACTGGCATCAACCATATACTATACCGGTATCAATCCCTATACTGGCGAGGAGGTTTATGTTGCCAGGAGTATAGAGGAGAAACGTAAGCAACAAAGTTACTTTTTTTGGTATAAAGGAGACTCCATTACCCACAAAAAAACTAAACAAAAAAAGCGGCTTCCGAACCGAAAGCCGCCTAAAAAAAATTAATATTAATGTGCTTACAGTGATGTGCTAATTAGGAACACTGAGGCGAGTGAAATAATTGCATAAAGTTCGGGAAATACTGCTAATATTAGGGTATTAACGAAAACCTTATGGCCGTTACCAATAGCAGTAATACCGTTGGCACAAACCTGACCCTGACGGATAGCCGAAAACAGGCCAACAAATCCCATGGCTAAACCAGCGCCAAAAATTGCAGCCGATTGAGCCCAAGTAATTTCGGGGACAAGAAATTTTTTAAGCATAAAGTAACCCGTAAAACCGTAAAGGCCCTGTGTACCAGCGAGTGCACTTAGTACGAGAAAGTTACCAAATGCTCCGGGTTCCTTTTTTAAGGCTCCCACTGATGCATTACCAGCAATGGTAACACCATAAGCACTTCCAACACCTGAAAGGATAATCATAATCCCAATTCCAAGGTAAGCAAAAATGATTGGTTCCATAGTTTTAGAATTTATTAAGTTATTAAAAATTGATTTTCAGATTAATTAAACTTCAATAGACTTTTTTCGGAAGGGTTCGTAACCTCGTCCTCCTCCGGTAAATCCAGCATTTTTGTAAAACTCAACAAATGTTAAACGCATAGGATGTACAAGCGAACCCAATGCGGACATGAAGATATTGATAGAGTGGCCAATTATTAGGATTAAAGCAATAACCACATGACGAAGTACTGGTGTATCGGGTGCCATACCAAAAGCAAGGCTGTTAAATACGCTACCCAGAATGCCACTACTTAAGCCAAGTGCGAATAGTCGGATATACGAAAGGGTATCGCCCAGTAGTCCGGTTGCCATGTTGTAGGTATCCCATAAACCCAAGCCAAAATTGAAGAAAACATTTTTTCCCGGTGAGTTATAAAACATTATACCCAATCCGGAAATAGCTATAATGATTAAATGGGGTAAACTGAACAACTTGAGACTGCTATCCGGATTCTGTCCAAGCAAATAGAAAACAGCCATGCTAATTAGCAGAACAACCCAACTAATGGTAGATACGGCATGCTTCCATGAATTCTGAATCCAGAGATTGGCTGCCTTAACGCACATTCCAAATACTATTTGAACAAGGCCCAGAATCAACGATAGCTTAAACATCTTATCCTGGTCAAAGAAATAGGATTTAAAGTTATCGAGAGCCGGGATATTTAACTCTACTAAACTTGCACCGAACAGCGTACCTGTAAGGATACCAAAGAATATGGTTGCCAATCCCAGCATCTGAATAAGGGTAATAATGGGTTTGAATTCAGATTTTGCTTTGAACTTGTAAATGGTGGCACCAAGTACAAAAATCAAACCATAACCCGCATCGCCAAAGCAAAAGCCAAAAAACATCATAAAAAATGGAGCAAAAAAAGGAGTAAGGTCAAGTTCGGCATAAACGGGAAAGGCGAAGAGCTTGCTTATGGGTTCAAAAAGCCTTGCGAACCTGTTATTATGGAGCAGAATGGGAGCATTATCATTTATACTTGCTTTAGCTGAAATGTAAATAACACACTCTGAATCAAGAAAGTTTCTAACAGCTTCATTAAGATTCTCGGGAACCCAACCCTCCAGCACCATAATGGTATTTTCGGCCTTAGGTATGGCACTTGACTTAACCATTTTGAAATCGAGTTGATTGGTAAGGTTAGCCGATTCGTTTTTTAGAGTTGGGATATATAAAGCAAGGAAGTCCAACTCCTTATTAATTTCATCTATTTTATCGAGATAACGTTTTATTTCCTGTTCCTTGGTTTGAACTGAAAATTGAGGTGTGCGAACCTCTTGAACCTCTTCGGGAAAAGAATCATTGGAGTAGTTGACCATTACAAAATAGTAAAGGCCAGAGGTATGATTTATCACCTCAATGGGGTAATCGTTTAACCACTCATCCTTAAATGTTTTTTCGGGCGTAATAAAGAAGCGGATCTTAATTCCGCGGTCGGCAAGATTTTGAACCAACTTAAAATCGAAAACGCCCCAAGGTTCAACTTCAGACAGTTCTTTTTGAGCCTTTTTTATAGCATTATCAAACTGTTCCCTTTCGCGCAAGAGCTGCTCAGCACGGGAAACTACATCATCGGCATTGAGATGAAGGGTGATGGGCTCAGTAGCAGGGGTTCTTGTTTCAAGGTTTTTTATGGTTGCCGAAATGCGATTGATTTGGTTGATGATATTTTTTTCATCCTCATCCACTCTGCGGTTTTCCATGGATATATCCACCACTCCAAGTTCCTGTAACTTTAACAGAAACGAGTCCAGATCGCGATGGTAAACCAGAAAGTTATAATTATACATCGGTGTTATCATGCCTCAGCCTCCACGCTATCGTAACGTTTTTTAACAATCTTCATGGCCGATTTCGAAAGGTTTTCTTCATCCTCAAGGAAGCGCTTGATCTTTCGAATGGCATTTTCATAGCCGGGTATTTGAACTTTTTCGTAGAGGTTAACCTTTTGGGTTGTTTTCTTTCGGGCATAGTCGAGCAAGCGCATTTTTTCGTTATAGAAATCGCGCTCAATTCCTATTTTTGCCAGTTCCTTAAGAATTTTAACCCCATCAGCGTACCAGAAGGGACGCGAAAATATGCTGTATTCCTTTACCGAAAATATTACCTCCTGTAATACAGGGATTTTTACCCCGGCAATTTTGATTGTTCCAAGTTTAACGTCTTCAATTTGAATCAGATTGCGCTCAAACTCGCCCCAAAGGCTGACCATATACTCATAATCTTTTATACGATTAGCAAGTTGGTCTTCAAGTTCTTGCATCCTATTTTTAGCACGCTTCACCTCCATTCGCAGAGCAGACTCCTTATTTTTAAGTGTAGGTAAAGCTCTTTGACGGATCTTAAGCTGCTTATTGAGCTCGTTTAGCGATGTTTTATTGAACTGAAACTTTATTGCCATATTACCAGCATTTTAGCTTTAATTAGGCCAGTATTTCTGAACCAGTTCGTTTTTAATAGCCACTTCGGTTTTAGAGAAGTACTTGGCAAATAGTTGCCATGCAGTATCGAGCATGGTATCAACTTCGATATTTACATCGATTGCCAAAAGTTTTTCGGAGTAGTCGCGGGCAAATTTCAATGCACGCTCATCGTACTCAGTAAGGTCGAAACCATTTTCAAGTTTGGTTTTGGCATTGGCTGCATCGGCATAAAGACGAACGGCAGCGTTCATAACCTGAGGGTGATCTTCACGCGTTTTCTTACCAATTACTAGTTGTTTCAAACGGGAAAGACTTCGGAAGGGGTCAACAATAACCTTTCCCGAATCGCTATCGGTACGGAGGAAAAGCTGCCCCTCGGTGATGTAACCGGTATTATCGGGGATGGCATGAGTAATATCACCACCTGACAGTGAAGTAACAGCAATAATGGTGATGGAGCCGCCATCGGGGAATTGAACAGCCTTTTCATAAATTTTTGCCAGATCGGAGTAAAGAGAGCCGGGCATTGAATCCTTAGAAGGAATTTGATCCATACGGTTCGATACAATACTCAATGCATCAGCATAAAGAGTCATATCGGTTAGCAACACCAGAATCTTTTCCTTTTTTTCAACGGCAAAGTATTCGGCAGCAGTTAGCGCCATATCAGGGACAAGAAGGCGTTCAACAGGAGGCTGTTCAGTGGTATTCACAAAACTTATAATGCGGTCAAGAGCGCCAGCATTTTCGAATACATTTTTAAAGAAGAGGAAGTCGTCGTTTGAGATACCCATGCCACCAAGAATAATTTTATCGGCCTGAGCGCGGAGTGCTACCATAGCCATAACCTGGTTAAAGGGTTGATCGGGATCGGCAAAGAAGGGAATTTTTTGTCCGGTAACCAGTGTATTATTTAGGTCGATACCAGCAATACCGGTTGCAATTAGTTCAGAGGGTTGTTTGCGGCGGAGCGGATTAACCGATGGTCCGCCAATCTCACGAGGTTCGCCTTCGATTTCAGAATCGCCAAACATGGAGCGACCGTAAGCATCAAAGAAACGGCCAGCTAAATCTTCGCCCACCTTAAGTTTAGGAGGCTCACCAAAGAAAACCACTTCAGCATTGGTTGGAATGCCCTCGGTACCACTAAACACCTGTAGGGTAATAATATCACCCATAATTTTAACAACCTGAGCCAAACGGCCATGTACCATGGCCAGCTCCTCATTGGCTACACCCTGTGCTCTGAGCGAAACGGTGGCCTTGGTTATACCCGTTAGCTGGGTGTATATACGTTGAAATGCTTTAGTTTCCATTACTCAACTCTTCTTTCGTTAAGAATAGTTTCTAATTCCCTATCGTAGTTGTAGAACTCCTCCGATTTAAACTGAGAGTAGTTCATCTGCTTTAAAGTGTTAATAATCCGCTTGTAGTATGAAGAGCATTGCTCAAAACCATCGAAATGGAAATTGGTATCACAGATTGACATTACCTTTTCCATCATATAGCGTTGACGTTCAAGGGGGGTATTGGCATCAATTCTATCAAAGGCATCCTGTTGAAGAATAACAAAGTCGATGATTTCGGCTTTCCAGTAGCGGTCGTGGTATTCAAGAGGTACCCCGTCGTCGCCTAGAATATTGATTTGTTCAAAAGCTTCTCTACCGCGCTGGATGATATTTTTGACTTTCATTACCATTTTCACCCAATTTTCGCTGATATTTTTATTCAGGTAATCCTGAATTTCGGGATATTCTAAGTATTTAGAATAGCTATCCATAGGGTCGATGGCAGGGTAACGCTTACTATCGGCGCGTTGCTGCGAAAGCGCATAGAAGCAACGAGCAGCCTTTTTGGTGGATTCGGTAACAGGTTCCTTAAGATTACCACCTGCAGGTGATACGGTACCGATAAAAGTTACTGAACCCGTGCTTCCATTATTCAGGTAAACAAAACCTGCTCGTGCATAAAAGTTGGCAATGATTGCAGGTAGGTCCATAGGGAAAGCATCGGGCCCAGGAAGTTCCTCCAGGCGGTTACTCATTTCACGGAGTGCCTGAGCCCAACGCGAGGTGGAGTCGGCCAGAAGAAGAACCTTTAAACCCATTGAGCGGTAATATTCTCCAATGGTCATAGCAGTATAAACCGATGCTTCACGGGCGGCAACAGGCATGTTGGATGTATTGCAAATAATGGTGGTTCTTTCCATTAATTTACGTCCAGTACGGGGATCGTCGAGATGAGGAAACTCGGTGAAAAGTTCAACTACTTCGTTAGCGCGTTCACCACAGGCAGCCATGATAATCATATCGGCATTAGCCTGCTTTGAAAGAGCGTGCTGTAGCACGGTTTTACCACAACCAAAAGGTCCAGGAATAAAGCCAGTTCCCCCTTCGGCAATAGGATTAAGGGTATCGATAACCCTAACGCCAGTTTCCATGATTTTAATGGGGCGAGGTTTTTCGCGATAAGCTGTTATGGCTTTTTTAACGGGCCATTTTTGAACCATTGTCACCTTATGCTCAACGCCTTTGGTGTCAACGAGTATGGCAATGGTATCGGTTAACTTATACTTTCCTGCAGCAGCAACAGATTTTACAGTGTACTTACCCTGAAAGGTAAAGGGCACCATAATTTTATGCTTCACCCAATTTTCGGGTACTTCACCAAGCCAATCAGCAGCAATTACCTGAGCACCGGATTCGACAATTGGGGTAAAGTTCCATTCTGAATCAAAATCAAGAGCATCGGTGTAATCACCGCGCTGCAGGAATATGCCCTTCATTTTTGAAAGGTCGTGTTGAAGGCCATCGTAGTTCTTAGATAGAAGTCCAGGACCAAGGGATACCTCAAGCATATGACCCTGAAACTCCACCGGAGCTCCAACCTTAAGGCCGCGAGTGCTTTCGAATACTTGTGTGTAAGCAAGTTTTCCGATAACCTTGATTACCTCGGCCATAAGTTTTACCCCCGCGAGATCGATATAGCAAATCTCATTCTGGGCAACCGGACCATCAACTTCAACAATAACAAGGTTTGCAATTATACCGGTTACTTTTCCTTGAGTTTTCATTAGTATCACATTATTATTAATATTTCACTTGCTACAAATTAAAAATTCTGGGAAAGGTTATAGGACGACTTAAGATCGTCAAAAAGCCGCTTGAATAGCTCCTCGCCGATTTTTGCATCGAGTTTGAGCCATCGATGGATAATGCCCGCGCGGATGAAAAATCCCAGTATGAAATTGATATTGAAATAATCCCAAGTGGTGAGTTCAACCGACATATCCCATTTGATGAGGTCGAGTTTGCGCTCACGTTCCAAAATGTCGGGGATATCGATGCTCTGAATCAACTTATCAATGTAATCAACCTCGCGTTTAAGGCCGAAGTCGGCAGCCTGACTCTTTGTTATAACCTCGGTCAACCAGTTATTACCAACTAAATGCCTTGAAGGATCAATTCCATTGCGGCGACAGTTGATACCGGTTAAAAGGTTATTAAAATCACGTAGGAAGGTAAACCAATAACGCAAAAAACTATTGCCCTGATTTAAAGCCAGGTTGTAAAAGGTTTCCTGAAACTTAACCTCGGGTACCTTTTCTATTTCAAAAAAGTCCTGTGATTTTTCATGCACTGCAGTTTCTTCCTCTGCCGATTTTGTTTTTCCTGTATATTGATAGTAAAAGTCCTGCATGTAATTGGGCAACAGATGAATGTTTTCATCAAGTTCATCGAAAATCGATTTATCGATGCTGCCCAACTCGTTAAACTCAAGTCCTCGGTTCAAGATCTTGTTGAGGAAGTTATCGTTATCGTACGGTAAATGAAGGAACTCTACGAGGCGGTAATCGGAGGGATGGACATTATCCCGAACTTCCTGTTTCAGGTTCACAACGCTGAAATCCTTGCGGTCCTGTTCTAAGAGTAGCTCCGGTAGGCCAGCCACCAGGTAGTAGTAGTTTTGCATCATGCTACTTACCTCCAAAAAGCAGAGCTACAATTTTGGGACGCATAAAATCCTTGAACAGGTTCTCGAAATCGATCTCAGTAAAACTGATAAGATATGAACCATCCTTGGGACCTATGCGGAAACCATACTTAATTGCCTTGTCAATCTTAATCTCAATACCCTGTCCCATAAGGCCATGGGCCTTGTTGGTGAAGTGATCGGTAATTTCCTTTGCCAAATCCTCGGGGACTAAAACACGCAGCGAAACATATTCGGGGGAATTGGGATTCCATCGGTTTATGGCTGTTTCGATAACTTTTTTTACAAAATTGGCATCCTTAAGTGCATCAACTACAGGGGTTTCGAAAAGTTTAGCCTCTATCATTGAGGTAATTTCCTGCTTCAAGCCATTTACAACCTGCTTGGTGGAAAGAGCCACCTCGGTCTCTACATTTTTCCGATAGTCGTTTGCTTCCTTGCGGGCTGTAGAAATAATCCTATCCGCTTCAGCTTTGGCATCGGCAATGATGCGAGTAGCATCCTCTTTAGCCTTGGATACAATTTGGTTAGCCTCGGCCTGCCCTTTTTCCAAGCCTTCGCGGTAAATTTTTTCGGTTAGTTCTTGAAGCTTGTTCTGCATTGCTCAATCCTCCTGAATTATGAAGTTTTTGAAAGGTTATACTGATTAAAAACGTTTTTTTTACTTGCAGCAAAAATAAATATTAGTCTCATGAATAAAACATGACTTTTGTTATAATTTGTAGTATTGATCATTTTCAAAAATTAAATAAGATTATCTAAAATATTAAAGATTAATTAGATTTATGAAATCAAATAGTTTGTTATCATTATAACAATTAAAAAAATTAACAAAATGCAAACGTTAGCAAAATAACGCTACAATTTTTTCAACCCATTTTCGAGAATGCTAATGATATATGAGGCATGCTCAATACCAATTGAAAGCCTTACCATTCCGGGAAATGGAAACTTATCGCCCCAAACAGGTTCAACTGGCATTAAAATGGTATCAGCATCGCCAAGTGTGGGGACCAACTGTATTTTATCCGTAACCCTTTCAATAAAAGTGTTACACCGTTGTTGCTTTTCTGCAAACGAGTTGCCCTTAATATCAAAGGTAACGATTCCACCATATCCATTAGCAAGTACTTTTTGTGCAATGGCATGTGTTGGATGATTGGGAAGTGAAGGGTATAGCACGCGTTCCACAAAGGGGTGCTGTAATAAATATTCGGCAACAATTTTAGCATTGTCAAAATGTTTTGCAATACGAAGGTTAAAAGTTTTAAGATAATCGAGCAAGCGGTAGGCATCGTCGGGTGAAAGCATATGGCCTACCAGTTTCCGGTACTCAATGGCCTGTTTTAGTAGGTCAGAATCGTTTCCACTCACAACACCAGCAGTGAGGTTGCCATGGCCAGCAAAATACTTCGTAGCACTATGTATGACGATATCGGCACCCCAATCGAGGGGTTTAAGGGAATAGGGGGTGGCAAAGGTGTTATCAACAATCACATTTGCTCCATATTTTTTTGCAATGCTAATAATTTCGGGAACATCGGCTACAATCAGCATGGGGTTGGATATAGCTTCGAAGTAAACCACATGGGGGCGACTCCTGGCCATTTCATTTTCAAATTCAACCAGCGAATAGGCCTCGCCTTGCGGTGCAAAGCGTATAACATCCATTCCCCGACGACCAATTACTACCTTATCTATAAAGGAATTTGTGCCACCATATATTTCAGTAAAAAAGAGCCATTTTTGTGGGGTATGGGCCATCTGAAAAATTGAAAGCGCAACATCAATGGCTGCTAAGCCCGATTGGGTGAGAAGCGACCATTGGCATCCCTCAATTATGGAAAGTTCCTGCTCAGTTTCAACAACTGTGGGGTTTCGGTATCGGGAATAGATATAAAGTTCAGGATCGGCCGGATGTTCAACCTCATCAGAGAAAGCCTTTTTGATGGTTGGAATATTTCTGAGCCAAAAGCCAGAATCGCGGTATAAGGGTGTACGTTTGGAATTTACCTTTTTCACCTTTTTCTAATTAAAACAACGCAATATAAAAAAAACATTCCATTATGACAATACAGAAATGCATAATATAGAATTCAGTATTCAAATATTCCACAAAATAGTGAATTGTTTGCACTGATAAAACTAATTTTGCACTGCACAGTATCAATATATTAATTACTTAAAAAATGGCAAACATGAATTTGGATAGCCTAATGGGTTTGGATTGCGCCATTACCATTTGCAACCTAAAAGGTGAAATAGTTTACATGAACAGCAAGTCGCAAGAAGTATTTGCCAAATGGGGAGGAGGTAACCTAGTTGGCAAAAGTTTGTTCAGTTGTCACTTGCCCAGTTCTATTGCTACCATTAAAAGATTAATGAAAGAAGGCAAATCGAATACCTACACCATTGAAAAGGGAGGAATAAGAAAATTGATTCATCAAACACCATGGTACGACGATGGGAAAGTTACAGGGATGGTAGAACTATCCATTGTGCTACCCGATGATATGCCACACCATAAAAGGGATTAGAGCTATTTCCCTTTTCTCCAACGCGATAGCAAAGGTATTTTAGCATAGGGTGCATGTTGAAAAATACCCTCGTTAACCTTACGGATATCTTCAATTACGTAAAACATTTTTGGGTCATATGAAGAGAGCAGCCGCTGAACCTCATCAAGGCATATACGGTTAATAACAGAGTAAACAATGCTGACATCGCCTTGGGCACCCTTTGCGTTAAAAGTAGTGGCACCAAATCCACGAGAGTTTAATAGCTGAACCAATTCTGTCCCGCTGTTTGTGGTAAAAACACGAATAAGAACCTGTCCGAAAGCTAAACGTTCCTCTATCAGCATTCCGACATAATTACCGGTTGCAAAGCCAGCAGCGTATCCAATGTAACAAGCAAAATTATTAAGGTTGGTCATAATCTGGCTAATGGCAACAATCCATATAAGCACCTCAAAAAATCCCATAATGGGTGCAATTTTACGTTGGCCTTTGGAAACGAAAATAATTCGTAGTGTTCCTATGGTTACATCGAAAATTCTGGCCATAAAAATCAGAAATGGCAAAACTCCATATAGGTAGATGTCGGAATTTAAAAAATTGGAACTCATTAGGCTTAGGTTATACAACAAATATAATCAAATTGCACATTGTATTGTCAAATTTTATACCTTCACAACAAAAAAATATGATAAAAAAAATAGTACTAATAGGTATAACAGCAGGTATTTTAGGCCATGCCCAAGGTCAAAGCAATACCATTAGTAAAGATGATTTAGTAAGTACTGTTCGATATCTTTCGTCGGAACGTTTTAAGGGCAGGCTACCGGGTACAATTGAATACGAACATGCTGCCCGCTATGTTGCCACACGTTTTAAAGCGGCAGGTTTAAAACCTTTAATTAATGAATCGCTACTTCAATCGTTTGACGAAGAAGTTAACATTATTCTAAACGCAGAAGTTTACCTTACCAATGAGCAGGGCCGTCCGATATACCCATTTCGCCTGGGCGAAGATTTTTTGTGCAGAGGATTTACCGGAAAGGGGCAGGTAAAAGGCGAGGTGGTATTTGCAGGATTTGGTATTAAAACAGATGAGTATGATGATTACCGAAGTATCGACGTTAATGGAAAAATAGTTGCAGTGTTTAAGACTACCCCTCTCTGGTTGCCTAAAAGTGGTAGCTGGGGGGATGCATCGCCAAGGGGTAAGGCTCGAATTGCTCAAAGTTTGGGTGCCAAAGCAATAGCTTTCATAGGTGAACCCAATATGACTCCATCTACCATGATATACGGCAGCATAGCCTGCGGCCCAGGACCACATCTTTATAATTTTCCCATGATACAAATTGGGTCAAGTTTAACCGACAGCCTATTCAGTAACCTGCCATATAAACCTTTTGATTACTATAATATGCTTAAAAGGGATAAAGCCCCCCACTCCATAGAAACGGGAAAAACACTTTACATAAATGTGGCAACAGATTACTTTCCCAAAAAACAAACCTATAATGTTGTGGGCTACATTGAGGGAATTGACCCAAAACTCAAAAATGAATATGTAATCCTTGGGGCTCACCTTGACCATGTTGGATTTCAGGGCGATAAATTATATTTTCCTGGTGCCAACGATAATGCTTCGGGAGTAGCAAGCCTTATTGCAATTGCTCAGGCCATGGCAAAATCAGAATCAAAGCCTCGCCGTTCTGTTATTTTTGTTGCCTTTTCGTCAGAGGAGTCGGGAATGAAGGGTTCAAAGTATTTTGTGGCCAACATGCCGATTAACCCAAAGCAAATAGTGGCCATGTTAAACTTCGACTGCGTGGGTCAAGGGGATAGTATTGCCATTGGCGGACGCCTAAGTTTTCCAAAGCTTTGGAAAAAAGCCAAAAAACTAGATAAAAAGCACACCCATTTGCTTTCGAACAAAACCTTTGGTGGTGGTGGAGCTGATGCGCTAGCTTTTTATGAATTGGGCATACCAACACTTTACTTTAATACAAGTGGGGGGTACAAATACCTACATCAGGCAACCGATAAAGTTGAAACTTTAAATTCTGAACTTTTTGAAAAAATAACCCGTTTAGGGTATCTAACCACAATGGAGCTCGCCAATGGTCATTATAAAGGCGAAAAAGATAGGTTGATGAAAAAGAAGTAAATAATAAAGCCGATAGCTAAACCTGTTATCGGCTTTATTTTTTTTAACGATATAAATTGTTTATCTCCCCTCAATCCAATCAATTACCTTTTGAACATTGGGCTTATCCTTTGGTGGTATCATATCAACAAGGTTTCCATTTTCATCAATCAAGTATTTTTGGAAGTTCCACCTTACCTCACTATCCATTACCCCGTTTTTTGATTTTTGGGTAAGCCATTGATAGAGGGGGTGCATATCATTTCCCTTGACCGATATCTTTTCCATCATGGGGAAGGTAACATTGAATCGGGATGTGCAGAAATTCTTGATTTCGCTATTGGTTCCGGGCTCTTGTCCCATGAAATTATTGGCTGGGAAACCAATAATAACAAAGTTTTTATCGCCATACTTTTCATAGAGGGCCTGAAGATCTTCGTATTGAGGAGTTAATCCGCATTTTGATGCAGTATTAACTACCATGACCTTTTTACCTTTTAGCTGCGACAATGGGAAGTCATTCCCATCTATATCCTTTACCACAAAGGTATGGAAGTTTGTTTGTGCTATGCCCAAGGACACAAATCCCAGAAGGACTATAAATAATAAGTTTTTGACCAGCATACTGTTTAGTTTTGATTATTTATATTTAAACAAAACCAAAGCAGTAATGTTCAAAATATTGCACGAATATCATTATTTAGTGGTCGTTGCACTTATTTAATTCTTGAAAATAAATATGATTCAATGATAATCGAAGAGAATAGTTTTTTGTATCAAATGCCAATACATGAAATAATGGTGAACCATTGAATTATACTATATGCCTACAGTTTATTATCATGCAATAGCTCAAATCTTCTCAAACGATTTTTTGGGTAGCCAACCCTTGTTCCCATCGGGAATTCGAACTTCGTACCAGTTTCCTACTTGTCGTAATGTTTCTACTTTAGTACCGGCATGTAGAATAAACAAATCGCTAGATGTTTCGGATGGTGAACTTTTTGCTGACACTGCAGATGTAGTAATTATTGCATAATTTGAATTAGCAACACGATTCTTTTGTATTATGCTAAATGAAAGTGATGCAATAAAAGTTATTGAAAGAAGAATTGATAATAAAAATGAGCGTTTTTTTACGTAGTATGAACCCGAAAACATGAAGAGAGTAAGAAGTAGCAGAGTCATAAAAAATGATGATATTGCTATGAATGCCCAGGTGTTTGAACTAAAAATAATAATAAGCGATTTTATCAATTTTAAAAGAAAAAATTCAGGTAAAGCATCTATTTTATCAATAGCATATGTTCGGGCAAGTTCAAGATTAAAACGGATATCCTCATCGCCGGGATTTAACAAGTAGGCTCTTTCGTAGTTCAGGATGGCATAGGGAATATTTTTGGTCTTAAAGTAGGCATTACCAAGGTTAAAATAAAGTTCAGGGCTTACTTTGCCCTTGGCAATAATAGCCTCATAGTGTTTTATAGCCTCATCATAATTACCTTCGATGTAGTGCTTATTGCCTATTTCGAATAGATTTTTAGGACTAAGGTTTTCCTGAACAGCCCAAAGATTAAAGGGTAAAACCAGTAATATAACGATTAAACCTTTCATCTGTTTAATATTTATAATATTAGCCAATTGCATCGATTTACTCATAGCTGAATTTTAGTATTCATTAAACCATTTACTACTAGTGCTAAAAATAATAGCCTAATAACTTTAGGTCATTAGCGTTTTTTAAGACTATCCTCCAATTTCTCAATTAGTGTAAAAGTTCGTTGATAAATAACTGTCATTTGCGAATGCTCGGCATTAGGTGCAAATCTAGCATATTCGCAAGTCTCCATAATTTGAGAAAACTCATTAATGGTATCATTATCAATAATGCGTTCCATCAAAGCAGCTCTAATGGATTCGATGGTAAGCGATGCAAACGGAATATTCAGTTTATCGGAAGCATAACCCTGTAAAGCCTTGTAAATTTCCTCATAGAAGGCAGTGCTGTTGTTATCTACAAGTATGACAGAGGCACGTTTCAATCGCTTCTGGGCAATCTTGCTAGCCTTTCGGGTTTTAATAAAGGCTGCATTCTGCATACGTTGGCGATAGTTTCGAAACAAAAAGGTAAAAACAGCAAAAAACGCAATAAGCAATAAGTAGAAGAATAGGTAGTAACCCGAAGTAATCCAGAATGAACCTAATGGTTTAAATGCAGAAGAAGATGTTTTAATAAAAGATATGTCTTTGCCAATGAATTTAATATCTTCCTTTCCGTATCCAGCTATCATTACATTTCCAGTAGAAGTAGAGTCGGCCAGAATATTAAACTGGAAAGGTTTGGTTTTAAGAGTTACATAGGAATTTTTATCAGTATCAAAGAAAGTGTAGGTGATTGCAGGGATTTCAAATCTGCCGCCAGCACGAGGAATGCAAACATACTCATAGGTTTTACTACCTGATGTTGTAGCAGCGTTCAGAGATATGTTTTCGGATATTTTAGGTTCAAATACATCAAAAGTTGATGGGAATTCAATCTTTGGATTGCCAATAAGTTTAATATTTCCGCTTCCTGAAACTTTAAATCTAAAGGTTATAGCATCGTTGGCCTTGCATTCAATCTTATCGACTGATGCATCAACCTTAAAATTTCCCACCGCTCCATAGAATGATTGTGGTTCAGGCGAGGGTAGTTTTTTTACATTTACCGAAATTTGTTTGCTTACCAAACGCTTGCGAAAGCTTTCGAAACCACCTCCAAAAAATTCATCGAAAAGGGATCGGGATCTGTTGGCTCGTTCCTGGTAAACCACTATCAGTTCAAAAGGGTCGATTTCAATTTTATCGGGTTTCTGGGGGAAAAGCAAGTATCTTCGTATCACCCCCATGTTGTATATTTTACCATTAACATTAACACGTTCAAAGTTCACATTTGGCGTGGACTTGAGTTCTTGGCTCCAGAATCCCTCGAACGAAGGGAATTTGGCGTCTTCAAATCCTAAAATATTTACCCGGGTATAAATTTTAATGGTTGCCTCAATGGGTTCGCCCATGTAAACCGAACGGCTATTGAGTTCAATAGTTACGAACAGATCATCGTTGGACAAATAATTGTTGGTTCTATCCTCAGCTGTAGCTCTTCTTGTACCGCCAGTTGATGAACCTGTGCCTGTAGTGTTGGAAGTAGCCTTTACAACTTCAATTTCAATAGGGTTGGAACGAATATGCGCTCCACTCACAACAGCCTCGGCTGGCTCAATTCTAAACTTACCCTCATTGCGTGCAGCAAGAATGTAGGTGTATGTGTATGATTGGCTTTGAACTACACGTCCGTTCATAACTTCAATACTGGTGCTACTCGATGTACTTGGTCCAGCAAGTATTTCGAAGTTATTTATGTTTGGGGGTGTAAATTCAACTGGTTTTGCATTAAGTGTAAAAGTAAGACTAAACTGCTCCCCCACTTCTACAACATTCGGCGCATATGCCTGAAAACTGGCGCTTTGTGCTTGGGCCAGCAAACCTAATACAATAAGTTTTGTGAGCAATAATAATTTCTTCATGGCTTAATTGTTACCAGTTTTTAATAGATGATCCTGAAACAGGTTTAGCCTGCTTCTTTTTTAATTCATCCTGAATCTCCTTTTCATGTTGCTGAAGAGCCTGTAGCATACGTTCAGCATCTTCCTTCGATATTTTGGGCTGCTGTTGTTGCTGCTTCTGCTGATTCTTGTTATCGTTCTGCTGCTTTTGATTATTTTGATCCTTGTTTTCGTTATCCTTATTATTATCGTTCTGATTATCCTTCTTATCCTGATTATTCTGCTGATTATTGTTTTGATCCTGTTTATTTTGATTTTGTTGGTTCTGAAGCATTCTAATGGCCTCGGACAAATTATACTTAGCCTCCAAATCATCGGGATTATTTTTTAGGGCCATTCTGTAGGCATCGATGCTCTCCTTAAATTTATTTTGTTTAAAAAGGGCATTGCCCTTATTGTAGTAAACCTTAGATTTTTCCAAATTGGATAATCCAGATAGATTGATTTCCTCAAGGGAGTTTATGGACTCATCGAATTTATTTTGCTTATATTGAGCGCCTGATAGGTTAAATTTTGCCTTAAAGGAATGCTTGTTTTGCTCAAGTGCTTGACGATACTGCACCTCCGATTCCAGATAATCCTTATGGTTGTAGGCTCTATTGCCTCTTCTTATTAGTTTTTGCTCACTTTGTGAAAACAGATGTTGAAAAGTGAAAAGCACTATAATTGAAGCTAACACCACATACCTCATAGCACCTCCTTGTTACTGGGATTTCCAAAAAGATTAATTTTTGAGAGCAACTTGGTTCGTCGTTCAAGTATAAAGGATTCAGTTAATATTAGAAATAATGCAAAGGCCAAAAAATACTGGTACTGCTCGTTATACTCGCTGTAAATTTTATCCTTCACCACGTTACGGTTAACCTTATGAAGCGACTCATACAGGGATAATAATCCAAATTGCGAGTTGGATGCCCTTACATATCGTCCATTGCCCATAATGGCAATTTTAGAGAGGGTTTCCTCATCAAGGTGGGTAATAACTACTTTGCCATCATTATCTTTTAGAAATTCTTGGTTGTCGTCGATTGGAATTGGGGCACCTTCAGGTGAACCAATACCAATTGTAAAGATGGAAATTCCATTATCAGCAGCTGCTTTTGCTGCTTCCACAGGATCGTCCTGATGGTTTTCGCCATCAGAAATTACTATAATTACCTTACCTGTGTTACTGTTTGGTGTAAATGAGTTTGCTGCCAGCTCAATGGCGCTGCCTATAGCTGTACCCTGCTTGGGTACTATACCAGGGTTTATAGAGGAAAGAAAAAGCTTGGCAGCGGCATAATCATTAGTTATGGGAAGTTGAACGTAAGCATCGCCAGCAAAAACAATAAGTCCAATTCTATCGTTATTAAATCTGTCAACTAATTGTGTAATGGCTTGCTTGGCTCGCTCCAAGCGGTTAGGTTTTAAATCCTGAGCCAGCATACTATTGGAAACATCCAGGGCAATGATCATTTCCATGCCTTTTCGCTTAACCTCAGTGAGTTTTGCTCCCAGCTGAGGCCCTGCCAGAGCAACAATAATAGAGACTATTGCAGTTAGGCATACAATGTTTTTTATCCAAAGCCTTTTTATTGAAAAGCCCGGCATCAAGTTTAAAACTGTATTGGGATTACCAAAAACGCTTATCCATTGTTTCTGAGTTCGGATGCTATACCAGAAAAGAGCGATTAATGCTGGTATTACCAACAATAGGTACAAATATTCAGGATTAGAAAAACGAAACATATCCAAACAACTTTTTTAAATTCCAAGCAGATAGGTTCTTCGAATCAAAAACTCTCCTACGAGAATTAGAAAAGCCACAAAAAGCCATGAACGATATTTTTCCTCACGTTTAGAATACTCATTCACCTCAATCTTAGACTTTTCCAATTCATCAATTTTTTTGTAAACATCTTCAAGAGCCCTGTTACTGGTAGCTCTAAAGTACTCGCCACCGGTTATTTGAGCGATGTTCTTCAGCAGCTCCTCGTCAATTTCAACTTTCATGTCTTGGTAACGAGTGCCAAAGGGAGTCTGGACGGGGTATGGAGCCACCCCACGTGTACCAACACCTATTGTATAGACACGGATTCCGAAGGTTTTAGCCATTTCGGCAGCAGTTAGAGGGGCTATTTCGCCTCTGTTATTCACACCATCGGTAAGAAGAATGATTACACGGCTTTTTGCATCGCTATCCTTTAAACGGGCTATGGCGGTAGCAAGTCCCGAACCAATAGCAGTGCCATCGTCAAGCACACCTATGTCAACACTCCGGAACTGATTAATCAATGTAGGCCTATCGGTGGTAAGGGGGCAAAGAGTAAAACTTTCGCCTGCAAATACAACCAGCCCCATACGGTCGGTAGTACGACCACTGATAAACTTAATACTAAGGTCTTTAGCAGCCTCAAGGCGATCGGGTTTAAAATCTCGGGCAAGCATACTTCCTGATACATCTATTGAAAGAATTATATCGATACCCTCAGCAGTAACGTTGCGCAGGATATTGGTTGATTGAGGACGTGCAAGTGACACAATTATTAGCATTATAATGATAACCCGCAGTACAAAGGGCAAATGTCGCATGTAAACCTTTAAACTGGAACTGGAATTTTTTACAGGATGGATAACAGATAGTGTTATTACTGGTCTGGACTTATGCAAACGGAACACATACCAAACCACAAGAAGTGGAATGATGAGTAGCAAATACAGCAACTTTGGATTGGCAAAAACTACTGCTAACATACGCTTCCGGTTTCTGATTGGTTTGACAAGGTTGAATCGACACCTGAGCCAGTGGTACCTTTATTTGGCTGGTCAAGTAGAGCTTCCACGGGTTTGGTAGCATTAACAAAGTCGATGGTAAAAAGTAGGTACCTATGATTTTCATCGAAATGGGGAACATGTTTGGCGAACTTAACAAGATCGGAGGTGAATAGCAGCTCACGAATGTCATCGGTAAATTTCGATAAATCGAAATCGATTTTAGATAGCTCTGAAAGAATTTCGCTACTGGTTTGTTCAGGGGCATGAATACCAAATCTCCCCTCAAGGTAAATCCTCAAAATATCAACAAGCCGGGTATAAAACATTTTATAGTTTTCAGTTTCCCATTGTTTATCAATCTCCAATTGCTGAAGCTCCCTAAGTGCAACGACATGTGGCGGCTCAAGTGGTTTAAACAGATTGAGGAAGGGTTTGTTTTGCTTTCGTCGCTTCAGGTATAAAACCAAAAGGGCAATAAAAGCAGCCAAGAGTAAGCCCAGTCCGGTCCATGTGGCAATTTCAGATAACCTGATGGGTTCACTTATGGGCGGTTTAATATCCTTTATATCATTAATTGTTGAATTGCGGGGAACCAGCTTAACAAAAAACTGCCTTTCTTCAAAAGTAATTGTATCGATTCCCCGAGGGGTTTGCACCAAAAGGGGCAAAACGGGGATAACGTGTAAGCCGCTGTCGTAAGCCGATAGGTAAATTTTCAACTTGTAATCTCTTGTATCTTTTTTGATTACAGAGTCGATAACAGGTTTACCCAACACTTGAATGCCTCCTTGAAGCGTATCAAGCAAAGCGGGATATTTCAGTGTAAATTGGCCTGAACCAGAAATACCTACCGTATAGGTAACCCTATCGCCAACTATTATAGTATCCCTATCAATAGAGACAGATTTTAGGTAATCCTGTTGGGCAGAAGTTATGCCAGAAATGGTTAAAAATGATAAAAATAAAAGTATCAATCTAAAACCTCTCATTTCGACCTCCTTTTGAATAGAATCATAAGGGGTTTAACGTAATCCTCATCGGTGCGCACCGAAATCCAATCAACTTTAGCTTTGGTAAAGGACTGCCTGAGCTTTTCTGCTACATTGCTCCACCATTTGGAATAGCTTTGAGCAAAAATTGGGGAACCGGTATCAACCCAAACATCAGTACCTGTTTCGGCATCGTTAAATCTAACCAAGCCAACATTTGGGATAGAGGTTTCCCTGTTATCATAAATTCTAATGGCCACCATATCATGTTTGTTGTTGGCAATGCTCAGGGCATCGGTAAAACGTGGGGTTTGATTGGTTTCGTCAACATCAATAAAATCGCTTAAAATAAAAGCGGTGCAGCGTTTTTTAATGGCATTAGTAAAGAACCGTAACGCTTCAGTAAGGTTAGTTTCCTTTCCCTGTGGTTGGAAATTCAGTAGTTCGCTTATAATTCTAAGAATATGTCTGCGCCCCTTTTGGGGACGAATGAACTTCTCCACCCTATTGGTAAAAAGGATTACACCAATTTTATCGTTATTTTGAATGGCGGAAAAAGCGAGAACAGCAGCAACCTCAGCTATAAGATGCCGCTTGAACTGGTGGGTTGTTCCAAAGTTCTGCGATCCGCTGACATCAATAAGCAGCATCACGGTGAGCTCGCGTTCCTCATCAAAAATTTTGACAAATGGTTGATTGTAACGAGCCGTTACGTTCCAGTCGATATTTCGAATATCGTCGCCGTAACGGTACTCACGGACCTCGCTGAAGGCCATTCCTTTACCTTTGAAAGCGCTATGATACTGCCCGGCAAAAATCTGTCGGGTAAGCCCGCGGCTTTTTATCTCGATATGCCGTACCTTTTTAAGAAGCTCCGAAGTTTCCACAATTAAAACTATTTATCGTATGGCCTGATGGTAACGCTAAGGAACCATTTACCTTTTATAAGAGTGTATTCGTAACTTTTACCATTTTTAACATCAAGCCACTTGTTTTTAGAAAGCTGTTTGAAATTTTTACTCAATTCGCTATACACCTGATCATATAGCCATGTATTATACATTCGTGAAGCAGAAGTGCAGATACCCTGTGTATCGAACATGAATAAAAGGGTTTGCTCATCAATTGTATTTACAAATTTGACAAATCCTCGGTCGTTTAGATTTATCTCTTTCTCAAAAAAGAAACCCTTGTACTCCATGGGTACCCGTTTAGCTATCTCGTCTTTATGAAAGCCAATATAGTTCTGAGAGCTACTAGTTACACTCAGCATTACCATAAGGGTTACCATAAAAGAGGTAGCGATAAATTTCATGGCTGTTATGGAACTTCGATGGCGTTAAGAATATCGGTTATTATATCTTCCGATGTAATATTCTCGGCTTCTGCTTCATAGGTTAAGCCAATACGATGACGAAGAACATTGTAACAAACGGAACGCACATCCTCGGGTATAACGTAGCCCCTGCGTTTAATAAAGGCGTAAGCCTTTGCAGCAATACCCAAACTAATGGATGCACGAGGTGATGCACCATAAGCAATCATGGGCACAAACTTTTGCAGGTTATACTGAGCTGGGAAACGGGTTGCAAAAACGATATCGAGGATGTACTTTTCAATTTTCTCATCCATGTAAACCTCCCGAACCAAAGAGCGGGCCTTAACAATATCCGCAGGATTAAGCACTTTTTCGGGTTTTGGGAAGGTTTGAGCCAGATTTTCGCGCATAATCATTCGCTCCTCCTCAATCTTGGGATATGAAATTTTAACCTTGAGCATAAAGCGGTCAACCTGAGCTTCTGGTAGTGGATAGGTTCCCTCTTGTTCAATGGGGTTTTGGGTTGCCAAAACGAGAAATGGTTCCTCCAGCTTAAAAGTTTGCTCGCCAATGGTAACCTGACGCTCCTGCATGGCCTCGAGCAAAGCGCTTTGCACTTTGGCAGGGGCTCGGTTTATTTCGTCGGCCAGAATGAAATTGGCAAAAATGGGTCCCTTTTTAACCGAGAACTGCTCGGATTTAGGGCTGTAAACCATGGTACCAATAAGGTCAGCCGGCAGCAGGTCGGGGGTGAATTGAATGCGATTGAACTTTACATCGATAATATTGGCAAGGGTATTAATTGCAAGCGTTTTAGCCAAACCGGGGACACCCTCGAGCAGGATGTGGCCATCGGCCAAAAGGCCAACCAAAAGCGACTCAATCAAATGCTTTTGGCCAACAATTACCTTGCCCATTTCCATGTTAATAATGTCAACAAATGAGCTTTCCAAACGAATTCGTTCATTTAGCTCCTTAATGTCGAGAGTTGATTGAACACTCATAGGAATAAAAGATTAAAATTTGTTTAACCTTAATTGAACCTTTATTTGCAAATATGCTAATAATAAGCCGTTAGCGGTGTTAATTATTGTTAAATATAAATTACTCTGTAATAAAGGTAGTTAAAGGGTTTCAGAAGATTTAACTGCTGGATACCTTATATTTTCGGAATATAGAAAATCCAACTAACTTTACGGTTGATTATTAAGTATGCACTCTATAAATGAACCGATACTTTATATACCTTTCCTATAGGGGGACACGCTACCATGGATGGCAAATACAGAATAATGCTATAAGCGTTCAGGGGTTGATTAACCGCGCATTAGGCGTATTACTCAAACACGAAGTAAAAACAATTGGTGCCGGAAGAACCGATACAGGGGTTCATGCAAAGAGCTACGTTGCACATTTTGACAGTGTGGCCGATAACCTTGACAAAAATATCAATTTTGTCCACAGCCTTAACCACATACTGCCACAGGATGTTGTTATTCATGAAATAAGGAGGGTTAGACCAACTGCAAATGCACGCTACGATGCCATATTACGGGGCTATGAGTATGCGATTTGCAGAAAAAAAGATCCTTTTCATTTAGGGCTATCGTGGCAATATGATGCCAAACTCAACATTGAAAACATGCAGCTAGCGGCACTACAACTTTTTAATCACACGGATTTTACCAGTTTTAGCAAAACTGGTTCCGACAATAAGACATCAATATGCACGGTTTATCGCGCTGAGTGGCACCAACAAGATCACCTGCTTGTGTTTAACATTGAAGCCAACCGTTTTTTGCGCAACATGGTTAGAGCTATTGTAGGTACTCTGGTCGATGTGGGAAGGGGGAAAATTTCTCCAGAAGCTTTTTCGCAGATTATTGAGCAACGTGACAGAAAATTGGCTGGAACAAGTGCACCAGCCGAGGGGCTATTCTTAACAAGGATTGAATACCCTGAGAGGTGTTTCCGCTCATCTTGAAAAATAAATTTAAATTGGGGTATCTTATGTTATTGAAAGAAAACACTTTTTGCCTTTGAAAAGAGTGTTGTATAGGCTTAATAGCATTAAAATTGTACTTGGTTTCAATTAAAAACCAATGGTTCCAAGAAATAAAAATAAAATTAAATAAAAATTAACACTGGATACTCAACAGTACTTTATGAAAAATTTATCTTTAAAAAAATAATGGTAAAATGAAAACGAATAAGAATAGACTACACGGGCTACTGATATTAATTCTTTTTACTATCACAACAGTAAGTTGTGAAAAAAAGGTAGTAGATCAAACTACAAAGCCTATCTTCAGTTTTGCATTTATAACCGACATCCATATTCAACCAGAGAGCAAAGCTGTTGAAGGGTTTTCAAAAGCGCTCAATGTACTTAACCAACTAAATCCCGATTTTATTGTAACGGGTGGAGATTTAATAATGGATGCTCTTGGGGCCAGCTACGGCAGGGCTGATACCCTTTATAACCTGTACCTTGAAACGATTAAACAGTTGAAATCTAAAGTATATAACACCATAGGAAACCATGAAATTTATGGTTGGTACCTGCGCAGCAAGGCCAACCCCTCGCACCCTGAATACGGTGAAAAAATGTTTGAGACACGTATAGGTAAATCGTACTATACATTTGACCATAAGGGATGGAAATTTTTTATTCTTAATTCCATTGAGCCAAGGGGAAAAGACGGGTATATGGGATTAATAGACAGCCTGCAAATGAAATGGGTAAAATCGGAGCTAATTAAAACCGATGCCAAAACCCCAATTGTACTTGTAACCCACATTCCCCTAATGACAATATATAAACAACGTTTTGATGGCTCTACCCTTCCCAACGATTCGTCGCTTGTTGTAGTAAACTCAAAAGAGCTACTCGACCAATTTAAGGGTTATAACCTTAAGCTAGTACTGCAAGGGCATTTGCATACCGTTGAGGATATTTATGTAGATGGAATTCATTTCATCACCGGTGGTGCAATATCGGGTGGCTGGTGGAAAGGGCCAAACATGGGCTACGAAGAGGGATTTATTTGGGTTGATGTGTTTAACGATAGCATAAGTTGGAAGTATATCGACTACGGATGGGAGATTCATTAGGATAATTCATCAATAATAGTTATATTGGAACTAAACTATAGTAAATTCATAAGTTACTAAAGATAAACCATAGGCTATGTGGAGTTCTCAAAATGGATGTTTATTCCCGTTTGTATTTCCACATTATGAATTATAAAGGAATAATTGAAATTACTTGGTGTGAAAGCTCCAATATTACTCTTTTATTAATTTTTAATGGGAGCTAGTGGCATTGTTAAGGATACAATAAATGTTTGTGGTCGTAATGAAATCATACTATGCTCTACCATTGATGGGGTTACATAATAGCTATCAAACGTTTTGGTATTAAGCAAATTATTACAGGCGATATTTAAAATATATTGATTATTTTTATTCTTTAGGGTATAAATAAGATTTATGAAGTTGGCCGTAGCATTTTTATCAAATTTATAGAACTCGGTCTCAACACAAAAAAAACTTTTACTACTTGCAAAGTAGGTAATGCTAAAGATATGGGAACTTATATCATAGTGGAATCTATTTTTATATGAACTGTAGTTTAAGGCAGATAGCAACAACTTATAGTCTAGTTCAAAATCCTCTAAAATATTAGTATTTAAGTTAAAATTTATAGTGGAAGAGCTGTTGTTAACCCTTTTAAGCTCATTATTGACAAGTTCATATCTTTTATTTTCACTAAACTCGTATTTAATGGCAAAACTCGAAGAAAATTTCATCAACATCCATGAAAAATTAGTTTTTAATTTTAAAAGTTTTGAAGAGTTTGGATATGCCACTGATTTATAAGTTATTAGGTTGGTATTTAGCAGTTTTCGCTCAAAAATATATGAGTTTAATGAAAGCACATTGATGGCCGAAGTTGAAAAATTTATCCCTTTCAAAACGTTGGCATACTCAATAGAACCTGTAAGTTTATTTGAAACACTTTCGCCAATATCAAAATTATTGCGAGACAATAAATAAATTCCCTTACCAATGTATCCATTTAGCTTATCCTGAGGTTTACCAAAACACTTATCATAACCATAGCTACCCGAAATTTTCCAACTTTTTGCTATGAGATAATTTACACTTATGCCTGGTTCTACAATATAATCTCTTTTAAAGCCATACGTTGAGTATCCAATATCTTTTTCGTTAAGCAAACGCAAGTAAATTGGAGAGCCCAACGATACCTCAAGATTCCCTTTCTTATAGTTAATAAGCGGGGATATTCCTGGTTTATATAATAACCAGTGTTTCTGAGATCGTAATGAATCGGAAGTAAGAAAAGTACCATCGGTCATCATACTTGAATTTACGCTACCATTCTCAATTAAAATCTTTGGTTCAAGACGGAATACAAATGGTTTAACTATATATGCTCTGGTAAAATTAGAATAGAACAAATATTTTTTATAGTCAACATTTTGTAACAACTCATTAAAAAGCTCCCCGTTGTTTAAAACATCGGAAAACACACCGGGTTGAATCGACAAATTTTGATTGCTATGTACCGCTTTAAAATAGGTTGAAAAACTCCACAATCGATTATTCTTTTTTATTACCACATCATTTTCATTAGTTAAATTGAAGTATGGGATGTTTGCTTTTTGAGCATTACTCAGGTTGCTATTTACCGAAATCTCCGAGTTATTTGTTTCCCACTCCCTGGTAAAGTTAGTTTTGCTATTTAAATAGATACGGTTAGAATTTTTGGTTAGCGTTGAGCTTAAGCGAAATAAATTTTTTTTAAACTTATTATTGGTTGCTTCGGCATAAAAAAGGCCATCATCGTTTACAAAGTATTGTTTTTCAGTTGATCCAAACCGAAATATTTTATCGGAATAGTAGTTAACATTCAATTTCAGCTCCATGTCGGATTTCAGTTTAAAGAGGGTTTTAGATGAGAAGAACAAGGCGTTATTATCGAGCCATCGATTCATTTTTATATTAGGTGTTGCTAACGTTTGTACTGAGACAAACCTAGGCTTTCCATAAATCATATCATCAATCATATCCATATTACGTATTACCAGCTCATTAACTTGCGATTCCAGCTCCTGTCCAATATTATTGGCCTGAAGTGAGGTTAACAGTTGAAATTTCTTTTGGAATAGCATGGGTGTGAGATTAATGTCGTATAGGTTAGGTTTATAGCCCGTACCCAACTTAGAGGTTCCGGTTACTGTAATACCCCGTTTTAATCTGATATTAATAGAAGTATTGTTGGATGGTAAAACATCATTGAGCACCCTTACTGGTTGATGATTTTTTAAAACATCAACTGCTGCAACTGCTTTGTACGGTAGATTTTTATTTGCAATCGCATAGCTATTCTCAAGTAGATCGACCCCCTCGATATAGTACTTTTGTATAGGTTTGCCCTCGTAGTAAACCACTCCATTGTCGTCAACATCAAAGTTGGGCATCTTTTTTATTACATCGCCAATTGAAACATCTTTTGCCTTTGCAAAAGAGCCAACCAGGTAGGTTATGGTGTCGCCTTTTATGCTAATGGGGTTGCTCTTTACCACAACCTCGTCGATAGCAATTGGATTTTCAACAAGTGTAACAGCTATCTCCTTTTGTGCGGTTATTGGGTAAATACCTTGCTCCCTATAGCCCAAAAATCGAACCCTAAGCAGAAGCGAATCGGGGCTATGTTTGGTTTTAAGTTCAAATTTCCCTTTTTGATCGGAAAAAGTAAAGCCCCAAATGGCTTTCGTATCAAAAGCATTATAAATGATTACCTGTGCCTGGTAAATAGGATTCCCTTCCTTATCTTTCACTATTCCCCTTACCACATGCTGTGCTTTTGAAATGAATGGGAAAAGTAAGATAAGAAAAATAGCAGCTTTACAGCAAATAAAAAGCCTTGACATTGCGGTTTTATTGCTTTTCGATATAATTGTTCAACGTTTTTAGCCAACGAAGCATATCGGCCATGTCCTGCTTGCTCATGGTAATTCCTGCTTCGTTACGCTGCACCTTATTATACATATACATGATTGATGCATTGAAAGCCTTAATAAACTCCTGATGGGTTAGCTGTTTATGTTTTTTTGTATAATAAAGTATGGGGATGCTCCCGGAATGTTTTGTAATGGATGTTAGCTGGAACTTGTGAAACCCCTTAGAGTCGTAAACTAGGACAATTAGACCTGGCAGACCACAAAATTTAAATGGGCCTTCGTTTATTGGCACTTCCGGAGTAAACCAAGCCTCATAATCTCTCCCACTAAAATGGGTTGTGGCTAAATAACATTTGTATCCTGCTATAACCGTGTCCCTTTCATTATGTAATTTCCAGTTCATACCCAGGCTGTCGTATGCTTCGATATAGGAATGGTCGGTTGAGGTAAACCGCGATAGCACTTTCCCTTTCTGGGGATAGTTTTTGTAAATATCAAAATCAGATAGAACATGAGATTTACCGCTTTGCAGCTGGTCAACAAGTTGCGAAGCAAAATTAGCAAAGTCCCCAGTTAATTCGGTAAAATATGAAAGTGAATCGCCGAAATATTCATCAAATTCTAAAAATCGTGAGCAGCTCTGCCCTACCTGCAGGACCATGTTGGCCATAATTTTTTTACCAAAATTGGTAGAATCGGGATTAAACTCATAGGTATAGTAGCAGTTCAACTTGCTGTAATCAATAACTTCAAAACTCTGAGCCGTTGCTTTTTCCATTGTTGATAAAACAAATGGAAAGAGAAGCTGAAGTAACAAAATCTTTTTCATAACAAAATCTAATAATTATGATCCTAGTAATAAATATATGTGTTGCCGGCAAACACAATTTATAATCTACCTCTTATTGTAACAAAATACTCTATTACAGCATCCAAATCTTGTAATATTTCATTTGTTGTTCCGCAACCCGAATAATGGGTGCCGTCCCCATTTGCACATTTTATTACAACATCAACGCAGGTTTGTTTCTCCTCCTCTACAATTTTTTTTTCATCTTCATCGGCTCTGGCATTATTTGAAAAAATGGGTAAAAAAAACAGCAATGAAAAAAGCATTAGCATTATTTTTCTTTTCATAATTTTAAAATTTATTGTACCCCAAACTATTATCTCTTGGGGTGTGAGATCTGTTTTTGTTGAGCTCATACAAAAAACATGAGCAAATTTATTGTATGTTAAAAAATAAAAAAAAACACATGTTATATAACATGTGTTATATGTTCTTTATGTTTTATATATTTTATAGCATATATTAAACAGTTATTACATATTCTGAATCAAGAAAAAACACGAATTACCGTTTTATCCCATTACGGGTAATAGCTTAAAACCCTTTAAATTTCAAATAGAAGATAAGTAGCGCTGAGAGGTCATACAGCCAGGCTAAACAATTTAAGCCCATTTACCGTGGGGGTTGGTGCTCGTCGCGTAGCAGGTCGTTTACAGTTTTAACAGGCGAAAAGGTTGATAGCGGTACCTCCACAAAAATGGTATTCCAGTTGCTCATGGCGCCATTCCATAAACCGGGTAGCTCCATGGCTTTAAGTTGCTTGCCATCCTTACTTTTTGTGGCTATAAAACCTGTTTTGGGGTCACAATAGTTGAGAAGGTTAAACCGTTGGCCTTTAAAATCGACAAATGAGCATACTATATCAACAGGGTTAAAATGGGTTGATGCGTTAAGAATGGCTTTTGATTGCGAATCATTCATATCAATCTGTGAGCTTTCAACAATTTGAAGCGAAATAGTGCCATCGGGGTTTACCGCCCAGAACGGACCGCCACCGGGTTCCCCCTCGTTCTTTACCATGCCACATACCCGTATGGGGCGATTGAGTATCTTTATAAGGTATTCCTTAAGCTGAGTAGTATCGTTGAGATTGATGCTGCCTGAGGGCAATACGCAGAGCTCATCGCGGGTGAAATCGAGCATGGTTTGAAGCTCTTCTGCAGTAGGATCACCAAAACTTAACTTCTCGAGATACGAGAATATCAAATTTTGGTAGCTAAGCAGCATACCCGCTAGCGCCTTTTTGTAACGAACAGTTTGTGGCTTCAGATGGTCGGGCTGAACATTATCGATATTTTTAATAAACACCAAATCGAAGGTTAAATCATTTAAATTTTCTATAAGAGCACCATGCCCACCGGGACGGAAAAGCAGGGTACCATCAGGGTTCCGAAATGGTTTGTTCTCCATGTCAACGGCAATGGTGTCGGTTGAAGGTTTTTGAATGGAATAGGTGATGTCCAGGGTAATCTCGTAGTGGTTCTCGTAAAATGATTTTACCCTGCCAACCAGTTCCTCTAAACCAGACATGTGCTCGGGCGAAACGGTAAGATGTATGTTAACCACACCATGCGGGTCGCGTACATATTGCGAGCCCTCAACCAGATGCTCCTCAAGCGAGGTTCTTGCAATATCACCATATTTATGGAAAAGTATTAGGGCTTTGGGCAGATTGCCATAGTTTAGCTCATCGGCACTGAGCAAAGTATTAACTATGGGTTGGTAGTCATTGCTATCGATCAGCTCCTCCATTTTGAATCCACGCTTCCAGAGCTCGTTGTAGAGCTTATCGTAAAACGGGAATAGCTTTATCTTGTCAAAAAATGTATAAATAGAGCCGAAAGTTTTATCTGTAAAACAATCCAAACCCTTTACAGGAAATTCGGATTGAAACTCAAACAGGTGCTTAAACATTCGGGTAGCTGCACCCGAAGCCGGCACAAATTTTACTCGGGTACCCCTAAAATCGCGATAGATATCGATAAGGCTATCTAGTTCATCATTATCGAGACGGATTATACCATCGCCCACTGCAGCGGGTTTTACCAATTGCATAAAGGGGAATCCGCTTTCGAACAACTTAAGCTGATTGGTAACCATATCAGGGGTGATACCCTTTTCTTCCATTAATTTTAAATCCTGAGTGGAAAACATAAACTTCAATTTAATTAGTTCAATTAATATAGATAAAAAATAATTTCTATCAAATTTTTTTCCAGTAAAACATCAACCTACATAGATTTTTGCCGTTACCGGCAAAATTAATATCGATTAGGCTTTGATTGGGTTCGGGCTGAAAGCGAATAACATCAACTTGCTGATTAGCTTTGGCTTCGGCATTAAAATTAACCACTACCTTTTGAGGAATGTAGCTTTGAAAGTGCTCAATGCCAAAAGTATTGTATGCCCAGTCGATGTAGCGCACATTGTTGACATGCATGTTCATGTCGATATCGCCAATTCTAACATTCAATGGTTCAGTATATACCGGAATACCATTTACTCCAGAAAGTTTAGCAGCATTAGCCGACAGGGCGCTACGCTCAACAAAATCAAAATCGGAATGCCATGAATCTCTGACAGGACGTCGTGTCTCAATATTTAGTACCAGCCAGCTCGATGTTGCAGCAATTACTCGTTCGCCCAGAGAGTTGTAAAACTCAAAATCGCGAAGCGCAAAAATACCATCGAGACCACGGGGCCAGGTAACCAGTGTCAGCTCCTCTGTCCAAGCTGGAATTTGGTATAGTTCTACATCTAACCTCGATAAAGCCCAGAACCAACCCTTCTGAAGCAGATGCTCCCAACCGTATCGCAGTAGGTGGGCATGCTCCCATGCAATTTCCTGTAAAAGCGAAAAGAGTGCAGTAATGGTCAAGCGTCGGTTTAAATCAACCTCATAGGAATGCACCCGAATTTGTTGAAGGTGGTACTGAGGAAATGTATATCGATTTAAATCCATGAGCAGGCTAATTACCACCCGAGAAATTTTCCATAAACCTTTTACTATCAATAATGTAACGGGTATGCGTACCACGTCCAATTTCCCCTTCCTTGTCCCAAGCTACAACCTCAAATAACAGTTTTTTACCGTCAATCTGTTTTAGTGTGGCCTTTGCTTCTACAATCCACCCTAATGGGGTAGCCTTGGTATGATTCACACAAACCTCAGTTCCAACAGTGTTGAAACCTTGGGGTAAATATGGTAATACGGAATTCAGAGCTGCCTTTTCCATGAGCGCAACCATTGCGGGAGTGGCAAAAACATCCACAAGGCCAGAGCCATACTTTGATGCGGTGTTATCGGCATTAACCATTTCTTTTGCAGTATATTCAAGTCCAAGGGTTAGATTGATATCCATAGCATCAGTAATTTTAAGCATTTCACAAAGGTAAATTATTTTTACTTTTTTGAGTAAATTTGCGGTGAATAAAACAATTAACATTATGAGCAAGGTAGTAATTGAAAAACTTAATGAAGAGCAAATCCAGACAATAGGGATTAGGAACTGGCCCATCTGGACAAAAGAAGTTTCCACCTTTGATTGGTACTATGACACCGATGAGGAATGCCTGATACTTGAAGGAGAGGTTGATATTGAAACCGAAGAAGGGACTTATACCGTGAAGGCAGGTGATTTTGTAACTTTTAAAAAAGGATTAATATGCGTTTGGAAAGTTAAGAAATCCATACGGAAGCATTATAACTTTAAGTAAGGTTAAAGATTAAAGGTTAAAGGTTAAAGATTAAAGAACTTGTTTGGCGAAGACGGATTAAAGGTTAAGGAAAATTAAAAGTAAATAATTATCGTAGAGTTAGGGAAAAATTCATATAAAACACAGCATAAAGCACCTGTAATGAGTCTTAACTAAATAGGCGAAAATGATTGTCTCATATCAAATTTTGAAGTCTGCATTGGTTCGGTTAAGGGAAATAAAATAAAAGACGAAGCATTAGACTTCGCCTTATTTTTTATTTCCTAAATTCTTACATTATTTGTTAAGATTCATTTATTGAATCATAACAACTCTCAACTGCCAAAATTTAATTGGCTTTTCTAACCGATTCGGCCATTTTTCGAGCCAGTTCATCGTATTGTTTTAATTTTTCTATATTAGGTTTGCCGTAAGTTTCAACGGGTTCGGCAACAAGTTCCAAATCAACCTCCTCGGTAAACTTTTTCAGATTCTTAACCCCACCCCCATTCCAGCTATAGCTGCCAAAAAGGGCCAGTTTTTTGTTCTTAATCCCCATGTGTATTAGTTCGCGGGTTAGCTGCTCCATGAGCGGAAACATTTCAGAATTGTAGGCGCAGGAACCCAAAACAAGGCCGTTATACTTCCATATCTCGTTAATCAGGTAGCCTAAATGGGCTCGGGAAACATCGTGAATATGGATGTTTTTAATGCCCTGTTCGGCAATTTTTCGACCAATATAATCAGCTATGGCCTCGGTGTTACCATACATCGATGCGTAAATTATTACCACTCCCTCTTCTGCATCAAAACGACTCCATTTGTTGTACAGTTCAATAACTTTTGATGGATTAGAACGCCAAACAGGACCATGAGTTGATGCAACCACCTTTATAGGTACATCTTGCAACTTGGCAAAGGCCTTTTGAACCATGTTGCTGTACTTACCAACAATATTTGAATAGTAGCGGCGCATCTCATCCTCAAAGTAATCAATGTTTATTTCATCATCGAAAATGCCACCATCTAAAGCACCGAAGCTTCCAAAAGCATCGCCAGTGAAGATGATTTGCTCAGTTTGGTCGTAGGTCATCATGGTTTCAGGCCAATGCACCCAAGGTGTCATTACAAATTTTAGTTTATGATGTCCTAAATCAAGGGTATCGCCATCTTTAACCTCAAAAAGATTTTCCTTAATACCCCAATAAGCCTCAACAATCTTAAAGGTTTTAACATTTCCCACCAGTTTAACCCCCTTGAAATGGTCAAGAATGACTTTAATTTCACCCGAATGGTCAGGTTCCATGTGATTTATAATAAGGTAATCCAACCCACGTCCGTTAAGCAAAGCCTCGATACGTTCAATATAGTTTCCTGCTGCTCTATCCTCAACGGTATCAACAAGTGCAGTTTTATCATCAACAATCAAATAGGAATTGTATGAAATTCCCCTATCGAGCGGCCAAATGTTTTCAAATAAGCGTTTACGGCGGTCGTTTACACCAATCCAGTGAACCCTCCCTACTACATGAACAGAATAATACATATTGATTTTGCTTTTAAATTTCTAATCGGTAATTCAACCACAAATATAAATATTTAAAGGGATTAAATGGAACTGTAGAAGTTGTTAATAATTAATCTTTACATAGGTTTTACTAGGGGTTAATCAATTGGGGAAATGGTTTATGAAAATAGAAAAGCAGTAGGCCAAAGCCCAAAAAATTAAAAAATGAACCGTACATTTTGCAAGCTATGATTAACGCCTGACTACAGCATCAGATAGAACCTCTAACCCTAATAACTGCAATTTCGGGACGATTCCCCAACCGTACCCTTGGTCCCTATGTACCATAGCCCGACGATACATAAAAGTGGGTATTTTCAATCTTCATGTAGCCCATGCTTACCTCAAAAAGGGCTTGTGTAATATAATTTAGTGGCCACATCTGTCCGTGATGGGTATGTCCTGAAAGTTGCAAATCGGCATCAACATCAACCGCATCATACAGATTAATGGGGTGATGATCCATTACAATAGTAAATTTTCCTTATTAATTTCATTGGTTAGTTCAGCCAATGACTTCCCTTTTTTGCCTAAGGGAGAGTTGCTTTGCCTGTCGAGTCTTCCAATGATATTAATGTGGGAGACAACTATTGCGGTATCGCAAAGTACGCTTACGCCATGGGAATTAAGGTAATTGATTTTGGCCTAGTAGTTTCTATAAAACTCATGATTTCCGGTAACACCAAAACACCGAATTTAGCTTTTATCTCTTCAAAAAGTTTTCCCATTTGCCCATTGACTACAGGTGCAATATCCTCATCAAAAATGTCGCCTACAAATAATACCAAATCGGGATTTTGGTTGTTTATCATTCCAACAAGTTTGCCCAGCTCTTTTTCCCCGATAATTGTTCCAAGGTGAATATCCGAGGCCATTACAATGGTAAGTTTACCGTTAGGCATTGCTTTATGGGTTCTTATTGTCAACTCATTTATTTTGGAATTAATTGCATTAACATAACCGGCGAGAACAATAACTAGTACAATTATATATAAAGTTGCTGTTGAAACTTGATGGATATGTAAAGCGCCCTTAAGATCAATATGGAACACCCAATTTACAAGGGGTGTAACAATCAAAAAAAGTAGAAAAAGTAGTGTAAGGTATAGCATAAAGGCTAACCAAATTGAGCCAACCTTTACAAGGAGTGTCGGAATTTGCCCCCCCCTAAAGTAGCTTCAAGGGTTCTACCTAAAGGGTAGGATAGTACAATAAACCAAAAGACAAACTTTAACCAAGTTCCAATTGAAGCCAAACTGAATATTGGTCGGGTTTGAAAAAATAAAAATATATTAACAAGCGCGTAAACGCTTAGAACAATTGAAAGGAAAATGACGATTTGTGGGATTTTCATGCTTTCATTTTTTCTTGTAAACAAAAATAGTATTTGATAGTTCATCATAAAAAAAATCCCGGAATATCCGGGATTTAAACAAGTATAAAGGTTGCGTTACACCAATTTCACATCTACTGCGTTTAGTCCTTTTCTTCCTTGTTCAAGGCTGAAGGTAACCTCGTCGTTTTCTGTAATTTGATCTTTCAAACCTGTTGCATGTACAAAATACTCTTCACCTGTTTCTGAATCTTTAATAAAACCAAAACCTTTTGATTCGTTAAAGAATTTTACTATTCCTTTGTTCATTTTTGTGATTTTTAATTCGAGTGCAAGTAAGTTAAAATAATTGGATAAACAACATTTATTTTGAAATATTTTAAATAATATTTATATTACATTGATTATCTATTAACTAGAGTAAATTTAAAATTGTTCTGTCCCTTTATTTGATCCGGGCGGGATTAGTTCGCCTTCGGCTCATGATCCCGCCCAACGGTTTCTCCAAAAATTTAAGGCTATCCTCATTCAGAATAGCCTTTCATACATGTAAATTTTTTCAAGTGATCCGGGCGGGATTAGTTCGCCTTCGGCTCATGATCCCGCCCAACGGTTTCTC
>DYKO01000002.1:0-84624 GCA_020722565.1 Rikenella microfusus | reverse complement strand
CATTCAGAATAGCCTTTCATACATGTAAATTTTTTCAAGTGATCCGGGCGGGATTCGAACCCACGACCCACAGCTTAGAAGGCTGTTGCTCTATCCAACTGAGCTACCGGACCGGCTTCGAACTTTCGAAGCGCAAAAATAAACATTACTTTTAAAAAATAAAAGTGTTAACATGCGTTTTATTTGCCCCACTGGTTTTCGCCTCGTTTGAAGTTCTCAACCTCACTGCTGGAAAATTTAGCATCGGCATGTCGGGTTTTAAGTGTATTAACAACCTGAGCAAAATTTAAGTTACGACTGGCAAGTAACACTAATGTGTGATAAATCAAATCGGCAGTTTCATTCAGTAAATTTTCCATATCACCGCTTTCAGCCTCAAGAGCCACCTCAACAGCCTCCTCCCCTACCTTTTTTGCTATACGCTTGGGCCCCAAACTCAGCAATTGAGCCGTGTAGCAGCTTTCAGTACGGGCTGTCCTTCGGCTTTCAATTACACTTTCGAGATACTCAATAAATCCTAAAGTACTGCTGTTTGACTTGTTAAAGCAAGTATCACTGCCGGTATGGCATACAGGTCCGTGTGGAATAACCTTTACCAAAAGTGTATCACCATCGCAATCGGTAATTATTTCAGTTACTTTTAAATAGTTGCCCGATGTTTCGCCTTTTGTCCATAATTGCCTACGGCTGCGGCTGTAAAATGTTGCAAAACCCGTTTTACGGGTTATCTCAAGCGATTCGCGATTCATAAACCCCAACATCAAGACCCTATTGGTGACAGCATCTTGAATTATAGCTGGGATTAGGCCATTTAGTTTGTCAAAATTAAGTGTTGTCATGTTTTTGTTAGTTATTTAGTATCGAATAAGAATGCCTTTACTTAAAAGGTAATCTTTTACCTCTGATATGCTAAATTGATGGTAGTGAAATATTCCAGCCGCCAGTGCAGCATTGGCTTTCCCTTTGGTAAAAACATCAACAAAGTGTTCAGGTTTACCAGCACCACCCGATGCTATAACGGGAATAGCAACCATTTGGGCTATCTCCCTAGTTAGGTCAATAGCAAATCCAGCCCTTGTGCCATCGGACGTATGAGAGGTTAGTAGTATTTCACCAGCTCCCAATATTTCGCAGGTTTTAGCCCACTTGGAAGCAGTTATGCCAGTTTCAACGGTCCCCGCATGGCTAACTACCTCCCAACCCTTTACAGTAAGTATGGCATCAATAGCCACAACAACGCATTGTGATCCAAATTCTTCTGCGAGTTGCCCTATGAATCTTGGATTCTTAATGGCTGCTGTGTTTACTGATATTTTATCGGCACCTGCTTTCAGCAATTTTTCAGCATGCTCAATGCTGCTAATTCCTCCTCCTACAGTAAAAGGAATGGCTATGGCTTTTGCTACATCGCTAACTACTTGGGTAAATGTTTCTCGACCTTCGAGAGTGGCCGAAATATCGAGTAGCACCAGTTCATCGGTTTCGCGGTCGCCAATTAAAAACGAATTCTCAATGTCAAAATTTTCGTTCAGAAGATGTTCAACCAAACCTATTCATTTTTTCCGCGTTGGTAGATTCTCGTCAGGAAATGACCTATCGATAAGTATTTCATCAAAGAAAATCGCTTCAGAATTTAATGCCCTGAGTAAAAGTTTATGTGGCCCCCAAAAATTATCTTCTGGAAAACTTGCCGTGCCTAAACCATCTTGGTTAGTAACCATAACCAAATAGTAGTCAAGCTCCCGACAAATTTCCCCCAGAAACGTGAACACCCCCGGCATAAAGTTGAGTTTATCAAACGAATCAATCTGGTAATCGTTAGGATCACGAATGAGCGTGCCGTCACGATCAATAAAAAGTATAGGTCTCATTTTATTTTTAATTATTGATGTATTCACACTAATCCAGTTTCATGTTCTTCCAAACCCCGAGCAGTTTTGCATTTTCTGTTTTTATGCCGATGGTTATCCTCAGGCAGTTCTCGCAAAGCGGATCCCTACTTCTGTTTCGAGAAATAATTCCATGCTCCATCAGGTAACGATGTATTCTATCGGCATTACTTGTTTTAACCAGAATGAAGTTGGCCTCGCTTTGATACACCTTAGCAACATTTGGAAATTCTTGCAGTATATTAAATATCCTTTGTCTTTCATTGATGATTTCATCAATATGGATATTTTTGGCTGTGGAATTAGCAATTGCCTTTTCAAGTGCCTTGAATGATGGAACCCCAATGTTGTAAGGGAATTTCACCTTATTTAGCACTTGAATCAGTTCAGGGACAGCAGCTGCTAAGCCAATTCTTGCCCCGGCAAGTGCCCATGCTTTTGAAAAGGTTTGCATAACTACCAGATTAGGATATTTTGAAATGATAGGCAACACTGATTTTCCCGTACAAAAATCGATGTAGGCTTCATCAATCACCACAATACCTTTGAATTCAGCAATAATCTTGGATATTGTTTCAATGGGTTGTGTGTTTCCTGAAGGATTATTTGGATTACATATAAAAACTACTTTAACAGAATCATTCACAGTTTTGAGAAAATACTGTGCATCAATCATGAAATCATTGTTATGTTGGAATGATTGCACAGCAACGTTATTCACGGCTGCACAAACCGAATACATCCCGTAGGTTGGGTTGAAAATGGCAATTTCATCTTTTCCTGGTTCACAAAAGCACCGGATTAAAAGGTCAATTATTTCGTCGCTGCCATTACCCAAAAAGAGCTGCTGCGGCAAAATTCCTTTTAGTTCAGCAATGCGTTGTTTAACCCTACGTTGCAAAGGATCGGGATAGCGATTGAGCCCGGGGTCACCCCAAATTGAGTAAGGGTTTTCGTTAGCATCGAGTAGAGCCACACCACTACCAATAAACTCGCTCCTAGCCGATGAGTAGGGTTTTAGCGAAGCAATATTCGGCCTTATTAGTTTGAGGGTTTGTTCTGTGGTCATCATAGTATTTCATTTTTGGATCTATTATTGATGTAGTTTAGTCGAATTGAAATTGCATTTGCGTGAGCATCGAGCCGCTCAGCATTTGCCAAAGTTGTAACCGTACTGCTGATATTGTATAGACCGCTAGGAGTAAGTTCTTGAAGGGTGATTGTTTTCAGGAAAGAGTTTAGCGAAACTCCGCTCCAACTTTTGGCAAACCCGCTGGTGGGAAGAGTATGATTGGTACCGCTTGCATAATCACCAACCGATTCAGGAGTAAAATTTCCCAAAAAGACTGAACCTGCATTTACAATTTCATTTTCGAATTCGTTGGGGTTTTCAATTGCCATGATTAGGTGCTCGGGTGCATAGGTATTGCTGATTTCAATTACCCTTGGTATGCTATCGACCTTTATGGCAAAACTGTTACCCAACGATTTTTGCGCTGTTAATTTGCGTGATAATTTCTCCATTTGAATGTTTATCTCATTTAGTGTTTCATTGATAATTGCAGTGCTGGTGCTAATGAGTACCACCTGGCTATCGGGGCAGTGTTCGGCCTGCGAAAGCAAATCGGCAGCAATAAATTTTGGAATGGCAGTTTCATCGGAAATAACAAGTAGCTCCGAGGGTCCCGCTGGTATATCAATAGGAATACCTGCTGCTGCAATTTGCATTTTAGCCTCGGTAACATAGGCATTACCCGGACCAAAAATCTTATTAACCTGTGGAATAGTTTGGGTGCCAAACGCCATTGCAGCAATAGCCTGAGCCCCACCAATTCTGAATACTCTTGCGTTTAATAGGCTGCTAACATAAAGTATTGCAGGATTAACGGGAGGCGGGGTGCATACTATCAACTCGCTACATCCGGCTACCCTTGCAGGTATTCCCAGCATTAATGCTGTGGATATTAGCGGTGCTGTTCCTCCCGGAACATATAAACCAACCCGCTTTAGCGGACGATATACCAACTTACACCGAACACCAGGAACAGTGTCAACCTCAATTCCCTTGGGTAGCTGAGCCACATGAAACCTTTCAATGTTAATGACTGCAGCAGCAATGGCATCCTTAAGTTGTCGATTTACTTGGTTGGAAGAGCTTCCACTTACCTCTTTGTTGATTTCTGTTTGTTCAATATCGATTCCGTCGAATTTTTTGGTGAGAAACTTTACTGCACGGTCGCCCTCAGCCTTAACTAGTTCAATAATCTCTCTTACCCTTCCTTCTTTTAATCTCTGTATTCTGCTCAACCGGTCGCTTTAGAATTTCAGCATAGCTGTATGCCGGATTATCAATAATTACCTTCATATTATCACATCGAATTAAATTACCATCTTTTCAATTGGCACAACAAGAATTCCCTCGGCTCCTGCTGCTTTTAAACTCCCAATAACGTCCCAGAAGTCATCCTCGGTAACAACAGAGTGTAGCGAACACCAACCATCAATAGCTAAGGGCAATACGGTAGGGCTTTTCATACCCGGAATCAATTTGATTATATCGTTAAGTTTGTTGTTAGGAGCATTTAGCAAAATATACTTGTTACGCTGGGCCTTTTGAACCGCTTCGATTCGGAATTCCAATTTGTTTAATAGTTCTTTCTTAGTGCTTTCGAGTGATTTATTTGAAACAAGAACGGCCTCACTTTTGAGAATCACATCAACCTCTTTTAAGTTGTTACTCAAAAGTGTACCACCGCTGCTAACAATCTCAAAAATGGCATCAGCCATTCCAATCCCCGGGGTTATTTCAACAGAACCGCTAATGGGATGAATATCGGCATTCATGCCATTTTCATTCAAAAATTTTTTAAGAATTTCAGGATACGATGTGGCAATTCGCTTTCCGTTCAACCACTGCCTCCCGGTGTAATCCACATTGCGAGGTACTGCTATGGACAAACGGCACCGCGAAAACCCCAACTGGCGGATAATGGCAATATCCTTGCCCTTTTCAAAAACCTCGTTGAAGCCCAATATTCCAATATCGGCCACCCCGTCGGCAACGTATTGTGGGATATCGTCATCACGTAGAAGCAGGACTTCCAATGGGAACCCCTCTGCCAATGCCTTTAAATGATTGCTGCCATTGGATATCTTTATTCCACAAAGGTTCAGCAGTTCAATGGTTCCCTGATTCAATCGGCCGCTTTTTTGTATAGCCAATGTAAGTTTTGTGTTCATATCGATTTGATTTTTATAAGTGAGTAAAATGCAGAAAGGGCCTGCCCTTGTATGGCAAACCCTTTGATTTTTTTGAAAAGTCTTTTATGGATTAGCTACGGTTATACCAAATGTCCATCTGCCATTCGCACATGATGTGAATGGTGATGATGATGCAACATGGTATAACAATTAGCCTTCATTTTGCGGATTTGTATATTGCAAATAAAAGCATAAATCTGTAAATAATCAAATTATGTATCAAAATCTTTGTTTAATGTTTTAGAACACGCCAATTTACTTTGCAAATTGGAAATATCGTCGTATAATTGCATGGTATTGGTGCCTATAGGGCTTAAAAGGGAACCCGGTGCAAATCCAGGGCTGTCCCCGCAGTTGTAAGCTCATCAATGGCCTTTTATTCCCCTGCCACTGTCGAATTAATCGATGGGAAGGCTGTAAAAGGTTGAGCAAGCCAGAAGACCTGCCAAAATGCTTTTTTCGTAGCTTTCGGGTGAAAAGCGAAGAATAGAACACAACCGTTTTTCTGTTCTATTTTCACTTAGTCCGATTGTTGCGAATGATTAAAAATGATTAATCATTTGTAGCAATGTTTTTTAGAGCAGCATTTACTGGTATATCATTTTCTATTTTACTGCTCAATTGTGCCATGGCTCAATTGAGTTTTGATGATGCCATTCGAATACCAGAAGTTGCTATTTATTCTACCTACCGTCAGTTTCATTCCATAGGAACTAATATGGTTCGGATTGACACCCTAAAGATTAAGAATTTTGATGGCCGAAACCTGGCAGATTTGCTACAATCAACAGGAATTAACATACGGACCTACGGTGTTGGTGGGCTCTCAACCGTTGCTTTACGTGGTGGTAACTCATCACATACTGCTATTATTTGGAATGGAATAAACCTGCAAAGTCCCATGAATGGAGGGGTAAATCTTTCGCAACTTCCAGTTTCTCTATTCAAAAATGTTACGGTTCAACATGGAGGCATTGGAACCATATACGGTAGCGGAGCTGTTTCGGGAATGATAGTCCTTGAAAGTGAGAAGTTGTTTATACAACCCAATGGCTTTTCTGTAGGGCTGCTTTATGGTGATGGTAATACACGAGGGGCCAGCATGGGAGCCAAAATAGGAAGCTCAAAAATGGCGCTATCATTAAAATATACAAGAAATTGGGCCGATAACAACTTTGAGTTTATAAACACATACCGCTATGGTAACCCGCGTGAGCGCATCACCAATGCGCAAGCACAATTCAATGGCATAATGTTAGATGCCACATTGCGACATGCACATCAACTCAGCTGGAATATATCTGGATGGTTCTCAAACAACAATAAAAACCTACAAACCCTAATGAGCAGCACCCAGCCATCGCAATCAAATCAGATAGATGGCAACTATGCATTAAACTCAAACCTTACCCACGAAAATAGTTTTTTTTCCGTTAAAATTAAGAATGCATGGGTAAAGGGTGATAACCGGTTTAATGACCCAACTTCAAATATTAGTAGCCTTAATCATTTCAATCAATTAATTAATGAGATTGAATTAAAAAAGCCATTGGGCAAATTGTTCGAAACGATTATAGGTGTTGGCTACACCCACGATAAAGCAACATCCGACAGCTATACACAAAATGCCCAGCGAAACCGTTTTTTGGGCTTCATATCGGTGATAAACCATTTCATAAATGATAAGTTTACACTGGCAGTTTCGGCACGTGATGAGTTAATTGATGCATCATTCATTCCCGCAGTATTCTCAACAGGTGCTGAGTTTCAGGTAATGAATATTTTGAAGCTGAAGGCTTCAGCGGCCAACAGCTACCGCCTACCCACCATGAACGATTTGTATTGGGCTAACACCACCTATGCCACTGGAAACCCCAATCTTAATCCAGAATATGGATGGAATGCTGACATAGGATTTGACATAGGCTTTAGCACCGAAGAACTAATTTTTAGTATCAGTAGCACAATATTTATCAGTGAGATTAACAATTGGATTGTATGGCTACCCGATGCTAATGATTTTGGGAGATGGAAACCCAATAATTTTAATAGGGGTCAATCAAAGGGACTCGAAAGTTTTATGAAATTTAACTTTGGTAATAGTCGATTTAAGGTTTTTACCGATTTATCGTACACCTACGTCGATTCAAAATTATTTGATTTAGGCGATAATAGTGGAAAACCAATGATATACACACCCCATCATAGGATAGGGGGTACTCTTTCAATTGCTTATCACGGCTTTAGCATCAACTATAACCATTCATTTGCTTCGGAACGCTATACCGACGAACAAAACAAATTACCCTATTATAATATAGGAGATGCAGCTCTGGCATACAGATTTCCATTTGCGGGTTGCATGGGAAATGCAAGCGTGGGAATCAATAATATTTGGAACGAACAGTATCAGCTAATGCGCAACTATGCTATGCCTTTAAGAAACTTCTTTGTGCGATTAAATATCGAAATTAACTCTAAATCAACTAAAAATTAAGTATTATGAAGAAAAACGTTATTTTACTTGCCGCATTATTTTCCCTCATGGCATTAGGAATGGTATCGTGCGACGATAATGATTCCGAGCCCGGAAAATATGAGAATGGGGCTATTATTTTGAACGAGGGAGCATTTGGCAGCTCCAACGCATCAGTAAGTTGGGTTAGCTACAGCACCGATTCTGTAATAAACAACCTTTTTGAGCGGGTGAACGGTCGTCCACTGGGCGATGTACTTCAATCGGCAATCAAATCGAAAGGAAAGATTTACCTTGTTCTCAACAATTCGGGGAAGGTAGAAATAGCTAACAGCACCGATTTTGTTCAGGCAGGAGTAATTGAAGGGTTGAATAATCCCCGTTACATTACATCAGCCGATGACAAACTCTACGTAACTCAATGGAACGGTTGGGGGCAAAAGGGTGCCGTTTTGGTTTACAACCAAGCTACCCTTGCAAAAGAGGATTCCATTCCTGTTGGTTATGGAGCCGAGGGCATAAGTTACGTAGGCGGTCATATATTTGTTGCCAACAGCGGTGGTTATGGTGTTGACTCAACAATTTCGATTATAAATCCTGTAACTAAGCAGGTTGAAACAATTCAAGTTGGTTACTGCCCTAAGAATATGGTAACAGATGCCAATGGTAATATCTGGGTAATCTGTTCAGGAGCCGATATTTACGATGCTAATTGGAACATAGTTGCTACTAAACCCTCATCGTTAGTGGTAATTAACCCATCAACAAAGTCAGTTGAGAAATCCATTCCGTTATTCAACGACAAGCACCCTTCGCATATCGATATCAGTCCAAACAAACAAATCGTTTACTATGGTGGAGGTTACGGGTTTAATGGAATTTACAGTATTGCTTTAAATGCAACTGATAATGCCCAGCAATCACTAATTCAGGGCTACTACTATGGTTTCAATGTAAATCCTCAAAATGGCGATATTTACTGCTTGGAGGCCCCCAATTTTACATCGGGAGGAACACTTAAAGTATTTGCCAACGGAAGCAATACTACCCCAAGCAAAACTGTTACAGTAGGTATTGGGCCAAATGGAGTTTTATTTAACTAAAACTTATGGATAACTACTTAATGAGTTGGAGCGGAGGCAAGGACTCCGCTCTTGCTTTATATCATTGTTTAAACAACAAAGAAATCAACATTACCGGGCTGATTACAACGGTTAACGCTTCAAATAACCGCATTTCGATGCACGGTGTTTCTGTTGATTTGCTAAGACAACAAGTTTGGTCAATAGGATTGCCAATTCATATTATTCCCCTTCCCTATCCCTGCTCCATAGAGGAATACGAAGAAATTATGAATAAATTTCTCTCCTTACAAATGCAGCAAGGAGTTGAAGGAATAATATTTGGTGATATTTTCCTTGAGGATATTCGCAAATACCGCGAACATCAACTTTCAAAACTTGGTCTTAAAGCCATTTTCCCCCTTTGGGGAAGGCCTTCCACAGAAATTGTACAACAATTTTTTGCATTAGGTTTTAAATCGATTGTAACCTGTATCGATGGCTCGTTGCTACCCAAAAATTTTGTTGGAAAAGATTATACATCAGATTTTACAAACCATTTACCTGAGAATGTAGATATTTGTGGCGAAAATGGTGAATTCCATAGTTTTGTGACAGATGGTCCCATTTTTAGGACTCCCTTAAAGGTGAAAACTAATAGGTTTATTAGAAAAGAATTACCCAACCCTCTGGGAGGAAAACTCAAAACATACTGGTATGCCGACCTAATTAGTAGATCACAAATTGAATAAAGTAACTTACCCGTTTGTCGGGCGAAATGCTGAAGAACCAGGCCGAGATATCCTCAAAAGAGGATATCTGGTCGCCCTCCTGATTCAGCCTAAATTTAATATAGGGTATATTCTCTTTTGTAAAAACGAACAGCAACTTGTTGGTTTCGGGTTGCGATGTGCTTTTTTCAAGGGTATAGCCCTCCATGAGGTTGGAAAGTGGAAAGGTAAGCTTTTCCCCAGCCCTGAATAAACGCGTTTTTTCATAGCTATTTGGGAAAATTAACGATGCATTATTCTCGTAAAGATTGAAAATGTTTAAATAGCAATCTTGAGTTGGAGTTACCGAATATTTTAATAGTTCCCCGTTTTGGTACCCCTGTTTTATACCATCGATACTAACCTGAAAGGCAGGGTCTTTCCCCTTATCATACAGCATTACGTCAGCGTTAATGCTAACCTCGATGTAGAAGTTTTTGAACTCATCAATACCCTTATCCACTGACACAACCTCGTATTGCTTAACGGCCCCTCGAATCTCGCTGAATTGGTCGTTCATAAACACCTCTTCGAACTTATTTCCTACCTCACTTTTGTAAAGCATTTCGTATGATTGAATATGCTCGGTTACACCGGCTTTCCTTAAAGCTTCAACCTTAGCGGTTGATATGGCCTTAATTCGGGCTTCATCCTCGCTAAGGTTTCCGGCAATAATTTGCCTACCAATAGCATTAGTTACCCTGATGCTTTCCTGTGCCACAACCGACGTGGAAACAATAAGCAAAATATATGTGAGCAATGATTTCATTTTATAAATATTTAGGGAGTTGTGACTCAATATATTCTTAGAATTTTAATTATTGTTACCACCAGTGTCATCATTCATGGCTATTATATTTATGCGTGAGGGTTTCATATCAAATTCATTTCACGCTTTTCAAAATTACACAAATATTATACAAAATTTATCGTAATGTAAAAATAAAAAAAGCGTCATGCCGTTTAAGGCATGACGCAGGGGTCAGGCGATTGCTATTTCCAATCCCTACTAAAATTCTCTTTCCACATCCTTATCGCCCCGTCCCGAAAGATTTACAATAGCCAATTTCCCTCTATTCTTGAGTAGTTTAATGGCAAGTGCCACGGCATGACTTGATTCAATTGCGGGAATGATTCCCTCGAGCTGCGAAAGCAGCTCAAACGCTGCAATTGCCTCAGTATCGGTTACGGGGTAGTATTTTGCCCTACCAGTGTCCTTTAGAGATGCATGATGAGGGCTAATACCCGGATAATCGAGTCCAGCAGCAACCGAATGAGATTCGCAGGGATTGCCATTTTCATCAACCAGACAATAAGAATAGGTTCCCTGAAAAACAGTGGGTTTACCAAACGAGAGAGTAGCAGCAGTATTAGCAGGGGTTGATTCGCCACCGCCTTCGGCACCAAATATTTCTACTGTGCTATCATCCAAAAAACCAGAGAACAGACCAATGGCATTGGAACCTCCACCAATACAGGCAAAAATGGAATCGGGTAGGCGCCCCTCTTGCTCAAGAATCTGTGCACGTGCTTCGTTCCCAATTACACTTTGAAAGTAGCCAACCATTTTGGGATATGGGTGTGGACCGACCTGAGAGCCTAATAGGTAAAAAGAACTTGGATGTTCAACAAAATACATAAGCGCAGCATCAACAGCATCTTTAAGGGTTGCACTCCCCATGCTTGTGGTAATAACCTCTGCGCCCAAAAGTTTCATTCTTCGTACATTAAGTGCTTGACGCTCAGCATCCTTTGTGCCCATAAAAACTTTGCAGGGAATTCCCATCAGGGCTGCGGCAGTAGCAGTGGCAACGCCATGCTGACCGGCACCAGTTTCAGCAATTATTTCCTTTGCACCCATTCGCTTGGCTAACAAAACCTGACCTATAGTATTGTTGATTTTGTGCGCTCCGGTATGGTTTAAATCCTCCCTTTTTAGGTAAATGGTTGAACCAATATAAACAGATAGCCTCTCGGCACGGAACAGCGGCGAAGGGCGCCCTACATATTGTTTAAGCAGGTAAACAAATTCATTTTTAAAACCTGCATCTTTTGAATACCGGTCGAATTCATTTGAAAGTTTTTCAAGGGGGGAAACAAGAACATCGGGAACATAGGCACCGCCATATTCGCCATAACGGCCGTTGTGCTGTAACATTTTATCGATTGGTGAAACGTTTACTTGCTTGGTTCTTACTATTGTTTCCATGGTGTTGTAATTAATTGTTAATGATTGATTAATCGTTGTAATGATTTAAAAAAATATGTGTAAACCTGCGTGGCACGTAGCTCACGTTTAATACTGTACTGCTGCGGGGGTACCCCGCCACCACCATGGAGCGTAAATAGTAATTTGTTGTATTTGTCGGTAAAACTGAATTATCATCTACTTATTAAATTAAAAAAGCCGTAGGGGGTAACCTACGGCTGTATACTGCAAAGCAATGGCCTAACTAATCCCCCTGTGTTTGAATTAATTTATGCCACCACCATATGTTCAATGTTTTCTTCATTGCTATCATTTATTTCTGCAATAATAATAATTGTTGACATAATAACCAAATCTTTTTTAGATAATTATATTTTCTTAGTAAAAGTGTATTGTTTACTATAAATCTGAACTTTTATCAATTTAGAATGTTGAGTAGATATGGTTGAAAAAGAAAAGATACTGGTTTACGATTCAACCTGCAACTTTTGCAGGAATACTATAACTTTTATCAAAAAAAAACTCTAAAGCTGAAGCATTTAGCTACATATCAATATTTTCTGATGAAATACCTATGCTTCCCCAAAAATATGGTTTTAATCCTGACGATATCGATTCCGTATTTTTAATTGAAAATAAGAGGGTTTATTTTAAATCTACAGCAGTTATTAGGGTAGTCATCGCTTTAAAATGGTATGGTTTTGCTGCGGGAACACTTCTTGTTATTCCTCGTCCGATTCGAGATTATATTTACAATATAATAGTTCGTAACCGTTACCGCTGGTTTGGGAAATGCTAAAGCTGCACAGGTTAGTAAACTTATTTGGCATCTAAATCAATAGGGAGAAGCATAATTGGCACAATTCCATGGGGTGATACCTGAACCTGAACGGGATAAAGTTTAACTCCGGCTGCAACAGCTCGTATAAGTTCATTGGAGTAGTCAGGGTCGATATTCCAAGCAGGGCCAAAAGTTGATACATCAACCCGTTGAATAATGTAGATCATGGCCACCTCAAAGCCTTGGGCTTTGGCTTTAATAAGGGTTTGCAAATGCTTTCGTCCACGTGTCGTAACTGCATCAGGGAAACGTGCAACATTGCCTTCTTTTAGGGTAACGTTTTTGACCTCAAAAAAGAACTTCTGTTCGTTTGCCTCAGCGTAAAGGTCAAATCGGCTATCGTCGAATTTTACTTCACGTTTTATTATGTCGAAAGCTGGTAAATCGCTTATCCCCCCACTTGCCAAAATTTCAGCTGCAATATGGTTGGGATTGTAAGTGTTGATTCCTACCCAGTTGCCGTTTATTTTTATCATTTCCCATGTATATGGTAACTTACGATTGGGGTTTGGGCTAATACTCAGGTAAACCTCAGCATCCTCCTCAATACAACTTTTCATTGAGCCCGAATTGGTGCAGTGCGCTGTAACCAGACTGCCATCGTCAAGAACAACATCGGCTAAAAAACGCTTGTAGCGCTTAATCAATTTACCATGAACAAGCGGCTGCATAAAATCCATAGTATAATGGTTTATAGGTAAACAAAATGAGTATTAAGAGTTTAGAATAGTTTTTTTTGCTCGGGATACTTGTAAGGACTAATTACTTTGGGAACATTACGATTTTTATTGGGATTAGATACCAGTGGTGAAATAGTGTAGGCTTTAATTAACTCATCGTTAATGGGTTTTAGTACTCGGCGATAATCATTTATCGATAGGTTAGTGTCGAGCCATTGGTTAATTTGTTCCATGGTTAGCATGGCAGGCATACGCTTTTTGGTGTTGTGAATATTTTCCATTAACCGATTGGCAGGCAGGGTAATAATGCTGAATGTTTCAGCTATTTCTCCGGTTTCAGGGTTTACCCATTGGCTGGAGATTCCTGCAAGCGGCAGAATTTCATTGTTACTGGATGTTATGTACCAAGGAATTTTCCTATTATTTAGGTGCTGCCACTCAAAAAGTCCGGTGGAGGGTATAACGCATCTTGTACTGTAAGCCGATTTCCTAAACGATTTTTTTTCAAAAAGATTCTCAATTCGTGCATTAAGTGTTTTGTCCCTAATTTCGTTTGCTTGTGCTACAGTTTTAACCCAATTGGGGATCAATCCCCAAAACATAGGTGAAAGAAATTGCGGCGATTGAGAGGTAATCACCGGAACGATTGGGAAGTCAAAAGCCGATATAAAGTAGAAAGGTTCAAATTGGTATCCAGGTTTAAATGGAACGTGCAAGGCTTTTTCAATCCTGTGCTGTTCTATATGTAAACTAAGGCTAAAGCACATATCGCAGTGTTATAGGTTAGAATAAAAAAGGGGATTTCTCCCCTTTAACTATTATTTACCTTCAATCTGTTTAATGGTCCATTCAAGGGCTTCTTCGAGCATTTCAGCGGGAGGATCGGTGATAAATCCATTTTCGTGGAGAGATTGTGTCATTGAGCGGGAATACTCTATGTCCCTTTTGGCAATCTGGTAGGCTTCGTCCCAGGTCATGGGCCTACGTGCTACAGCATCCTTCACCGCTTGAACAGCTACGTCGGCAGCTTCAACAGGAAATACATCGGCTTCGTCCATGGTTGGGATGATATTATCAGGATTAATTCCTCGTTTTTCAGCATAATTAGCGAGTGAGTGCGCAGCGGCAATAGCCATGCTATCGGTTATTTTTGATGCTCTAACCAGAAGTGCGCCCTTGAGAATGCCTGGGAAACCCAATGAGTTGTTAACCTGATTTGGGAAATCGCCTCGACCAGTGGCCACAATGTAGGCTCCTGCCTCTTTTGCGGCATATGGGTATATTTCTGGGACAGGATTAGCACAGGCAAAAACAATTGGTTTGTCAGCCATTAGCTTTATCCAATTCTTTTTGATAGTATCGGGGCCAGGTGTTGAAACCGAGATTAGCACATCGGCACCTTTCATTGCATCTTCAATTGTTTCAATGCATTCCGGATTGGTTTGTTCGCAAATCTCCCACTTGCGGTAAAAACGACTATCGGCTTTAATATCGTTACGCTTACGATGGAGTGCACCGTGTGAGTCGAGCATTATCATTTTTTTGGGATCGCCGCCATCGGCAATTATTAATCGAGCAATGGATGTATTTGCAGCACCGGCACCAAAGAAAACTATTTTAACATCACTAAGCTTCTTGTTTACCAATTTTAAAGCGTTAAGTAATCCGGCCAGTGTAACACAGGCAGTGCCCTGTGCATCATCGTGCCAAACCGGAATTACACATTGCTCCCTTAAAACATCAAGCACCTTGTAGCAATTGGGTTGCGATATATCCTCTAGGTTTACAGCCCCAAAGCTATGCTGGCACATTTTTACAAAATCGATGATCTTTTCGGGGTCATTCTTACCGTCCTTGCCTTTACTATCGATGCAAAGTGCAACGGCATCAACACCACCTAAGTATTTCATCAAAAAGGCTTTACCTTCCATAACACCCAAACCACCAGGAGGTGTGCAATCGCCATCGCCCAAAACGCGAGTTGAGTCGCTAACCACTGCAACCATGTTACCACGGTTGGTTAGCTCAAACGATTTGTCATTATCGTCTCTAATGGTGGTTGAAATCTTCGATACACCGGGTGTGTACCACACATTAAACCAATTAAAACCTGGTACTGGTGCTTTGGGTACTGTTTGAATTTTACCACCATAATGGCGATGCGCATTCTCACTTAAGTGTTTGAGAAATATTGTTTTACCTTTAGAGCGTTGTTCTTCAGTCCAATTCTGGGGAAAAATTTCGCCAAGGCGCTCGAGTTTAATATTCACCTTACCCATATCGGTTTTATTTTTAGTTGATTAGATAATAAATTCAATATTTAATTCTCAACACAAGTTACAAATTCAAATTGAATTATCGAGTTTTTTCGATATGTTTTACAAAATATTTTTTATTGCTATTTTTAATAAAAAAGTGTAGGTTTGAAGTCTAAATTTTTGTATTAATTTTAAGAATAATAATTAAACAACAATATTACAATGAGCGTATTGATTAATAAGAATTCCCGAGTGGTAGTACAGGGATTTACCGGTAGTGAGGGGACCTTTCATGCCTCGCAGATGATAGAATATGGCACCAATGTGGTAGGTGGTGTAACACCCGGCAAGGGAGGCCAAACGCATTTGGGAAGGCCTGTATTCAATACGGTTGCCGAGGCGGTTAAGGAGACAGGTGCCGATGTATCGGTGATATTTGTTCCTCCTGCTTTTGCTGCCGATGGAATTTTTGAAGCTGCTGCTGCAGGCATTAAAGTAATAGTATGCATTACCGAGGGGATTCCCACAAACGATATGGTAAAGGTTAAGCATTTCCTTACCGGTTATCCCGAAACCCGACTGGTTGGTCCAAACTGCCCGGGTGTAATTACCCCCGATGAGGCCAAAGTGGGTATAATGCCAGGTTTCATTCATAAAAAGGGGCATATTGGTGTGGTTTCGCGCTCGGGCACATTAACCTATGAGGCTGTTGACCAACTGACCAAATTAGGATTAGGGCAAAGCACCTGCATTGGAATTGGGGGCGATCCAATTATTGGTACAACCACCCTTGATGCTGTTAAGCTGCTAATGGCAGACCCCGATACCCATGGTATTGTAATGATAGGCGAAATTGGCGGTAGCATGGAAACCGATGCTGCACGATGGATTAAGGAGCATGGCACGAAACCCGTTGTGGGATTCATAGCCGGACAAACAGCTCCCAAAGGCCGCCGCATGGGGCATGCCGGAGCCATAATCGGCGGTGCCGACGATACGGCCGCTGCTAAAATGAAAATAATGCGTGAATGCGGTATTCATGTGGTGGAATCGCCTGCAAATATAGGACAAACCATGAAAAATGCATTAAAGTAAATTTTATTGATACAGGTAAAGTTAAGGCCATAACATTGATTGTTATGGCCTTAATATTTAGATTCCTCGATGCACCTAACTCTCAACTGTTTCATGAACAAGAACAGCTTCGCTTTTGCCTTTAATTAGCATTCGTACAAAAAAGGAAATGATGCTTATCCCTGTTACAACAAGAACGGATTTGAGCCAGAAGGACTCAAGGTTAAAATACCATACAAGAATAATGGAATAAGTCTTACTGTAACGTAGGGCGTAAAATTAAAATTGAGGTTCACTGCAACTTCAATCTTGCTTTCATTATCGACATTTAGCGACAATTTTTACTGCCCATGCCCAAAATGGTAATTGCCCTGAGGGTATGCACCCCATTGGGGATTTCAAATGCAATCTGCTCACCCTGTGAAATTCTTACCATCACTTTGCCATCAACCTCAATCTTTATCTTTTTCTCGCTATAAAGATTTTCCTTTGGTCGAATAATAGTTAACTGACTCATAATGAATTAATGAATAAACTGTTTCCAAAAATCAATTTTATTGGGTTTTGACCAGCCATGACAACCAAATGGTAGCTGTTGGCCATTCATTTTATAGCATAAATCGGGGTATTGATCTATTGCAAAAAGTAGTGCTTCGTTCAAATTGGGGTATTTGAACTCAGGGTTTTGAGTAGCCCAGTAAACATCCTCGTTAAATTCATGAAACTTTTTACTATTCATTAAATAATAATTTATTTTATTTTCATTTTGCTCAATTGATTTTAAAAATGATGATACCTTGCGTAAAGAAAAACCTCCATTTCCAACTTTATCACCAACGATAATTTTTCTAAAAGGCCTACCCTGAATTTTATAGAAAAATGCCTTTAACTTTAAAAATTGTTTTGGAAAAAATTTATAATATTTAGGTTTAAGTAACCATGGCGCTCCAATGTAGTCATAATCCTTTTTGCACCAATACAAAAGCCTATCGTAAAAAACCCATGCATCTAATTGATAAATAAGAATGTATTTAAAATCGATAAATGAGGTATAAAATTCTTTAGAAAGCATTAGCGAATTGTAACCATTTATACCATCAAAATATTTATCATCGAAACTTACAACTTCCCATTTAGAGTATTTTTCACTTACATTAGAACTAATTGACGCAGGACAAACTATTGTTTTAGGAAACTTATTAAGAACCTTCTCACATTGCAGCAAAGCTTTTTGCTCATTGCAATCTAAATCTAATTTGTATATTGGTATAACTATCTTAACAAGGCTATTCATGAAATATCTATTGTATATTTAGAACATTAATATAATTTAACCTATTTTTATTAAAATCAAAAGGTTTACATTGTACTAAAGGTTTACTTGAAATCAAATCGATAAACTCTTCTACATTATTGTAAAATAAGCAGCAGTAATAGCTCTCTAAGATTTTAAAATTTGAATGTAAAATCATTGGTTTTGAAAATGCTTGTGAAATAGAAAATGTTCCGGATATTTTATAATTAAGATATTCATTATTATTTTCATCAAGTAAAGGTAAAAGATAGTCCGACAGCTCAATATATGTATTAAATGTTTCCTGTTTAATAAATGAATCAAACCAAATGAAATTTTTTTCCAACTTCAAATCGATTATCATTTGTATTATTTCCTTACCATCTCCTTTTTTAGAATTTCCAAGAAGAATAAATTTAATACTTTTATTTAATTGATTAATAGCGCAAATATTTATTAACCATTTATAGTTTCTTCTTTTGTTTTCAATATTTCCAGGAACTACAATCCAAATCTCATTTTTTTTGACTACTGTATCATCAGCAAAAAGAGTTGGGAATATGTTAGTGTTTATTGCAGATATTTTATGACTAATTGCAATACTTGTATGTTCTAAATAATCTGCAATAACTAAATACTTAAAGATTTTCCTAGATATTAATTTTTGTCCTTTACTTGTTTCAATCTTTTTTAGATTATGTATAATACCATAAAATTTAATTTTACCCAAAAATGGCAAAACCATAAACTTAAGTACCCTGCTTCCCTGTGCAGTGTTAATAATAACTGTAGATGTGTTTTTTTGTTTAATCAGGTACCACCAAAGTTTAAAATACGATAGCATTTTTTTGAAATCAAATACCTTTATATAACCTAATTCATTAATATATTTGATGCTATCGATAACATTTGTTGAACAAATAACTTCAACTTCGTATTCGCTTTTTGTTAAGTATAACACCTGCGAGTAAATACATTCCGTATGATAATTGAAAAATTCAATTATGATGACCTTTTTTTTTGATATGCTATTTTCAACCATAGTTAGTCTTTATATCCTTTACATAATGACTATATTACAAAAATAAAGGCATCGTTTAATTACGATGCCCGTGCAATATTACAAAAATTTATTGTAAAAAAATTAGTTTTGTTCTTCAGGTAGCTCATCACCTGTAAATGCAGGGTAAATATCGGTCATATAGCTCATGTAAAGAGATATACGGGTAGGCCATCTTAGCTGTCCAACAACCCAATCATGAAATATTTTTGGATAATTCCCTGTGAAAAGTACTGCAATCCATGCAATAATAATAAGAATATTTACAAACAAGCTACGGAATATAAGAATAAATAGGTGTGGAATGTAAACGTATAGCCATCCAAAAAAGAAGCGAACAAGCATTAATGCTATGCTAACCTTTTCGGGGTATTCTACATCAAAAGATGTGTGCTCATCTGTGCCCTTAATACCAAATGCAGGATATCCATCTGAAATATTATAAACTCTTGCCTTTAGCCTCAATGTCCAGCGTATTAAACCAACCTGAAAGTCAAACAAATTTTTGGGATACTTGCCGGTGAAAAGAATTGCCCAAAATGCTATAATTTTAAGAATTTGAGACCAAAGGGTTACAAAAATTAGAATAAACCCATGTGGCAAAAAAATGTATAGCCAACCAAAAAATGTACGGAGAAGCAATTCTAACCTTGAGTATTGCTCCTGATGTTTAACTTTTAATTTCATAGAGTTTTAGGTTTAGTGATTACCTAGGCAAATTAATGTTTTTTTTTCAAAAAAACAATTTTACTTACTTAAACAATTGATATATTAGCAAATGCCACTATGCACAAGGCTAAATTATCGCAATCGATTTAAATCTAATAAAACATTTTTTTACTGTACAACTTAAACCTTAAAACGATAAACTATGAAACTAAAACACCTACTTTTTGCTGTACTTATTGCTTCGGCAATGCTGTTTGTTCAATGCAAGCAGCAACCTAAAACCGCGGAACCGTTCAGGGTTGAACATGCCGATTGGGTTTCCAATGCTATAATTTATGAAGTAAATGTAAGACAATACACACCAGAAGGAACATTTAAAGCATTTGAGCAACATTTACCAAAATTGAAGGATTTAGGTGTTGATATCCTATGGTTCATGCCCATTCATCCGATTGGAATACAAAACCGTAAGGGCTCTCTAGGCAGCTATTACTCCGTCAAGGATTACTATGGTATTAACCCGGAATTTGGAACACTTGATGATTTCAAATCGTTGGTAGCCAAAGCACATGAACTTGGAATGAAGGTTATTATCGATATTGTGGCCAACCACACCTCACACGATGCAGTGCTCATAAATGAGCACCCCGATTGGTACGTTCGCGATTCAACGGGTAAAGTTGTATCGCCCTTCGACTGGACAGATGTGGCCAAACTTGACTACTCAAAACCAGAACTTCGCCGTTATATGATAGATATGCTGAAGTACTGGGTTAAGGATGTTGGCCTCGATGGCTTCCGTTGTGATGTAGCCGCTGAGGTGCCTACCGACTTTTGGGATGCGGCTCGCGCCGAGCTCAACGCATTGGGCAAACCCATTTTCATGTTGGCAGAAGCCGAAACCCCTGATCTTCAAAAGTATGCCTTTGATGCCGATTACGCTTGGGAGCTTCATCATATACTCAACTCAATCGCACAGGGAAAGAAATCAGTGATCGATTTGGAGCAGTACCTGCTCAAAAAGGCTACTACCTATCCTAAAAATACCATTAAAATGAACTTTATCACCAACCACGATGAAAATTCATGGAATGGTACCGAATTCGAGCGAATGGGCGATGCCGTAAAAACCATGGCTGCCCTTACCTTTGTGCTCGATGGTATTCCCCTTATTTACAACGGCCAAGAAGTAGGTTTTAATCGCCGACTGGCTTTTTTTGAAAAGGACCAAGTGTATTGGACCGATAGCACGGGGATGACTGATTTTTATAAGAAATTGACTGCACTTAAGAAAAAAACTTCGGTGTTGAATGCCGGTGAAATTGGAGCCGATATCTTTCGGATAACCACAACTGCAGATAGCTCAGTATTTGCTTTTGTTCGGGAGAATGAGAACCAGAAACTTTTTGCCATTTTCAATCTTTCATCTAAAGAGCAAAATATAATAATTACAGGTGATGCACATTTAGGCACCCAATACACCGATTACTTTAGTAATGGTTCAAAAGAGTTTGTTAAAGACGAAAAGCTTACGCTCAAACCCTGGGAATTTTTCATCTATATAAAATAGCGCACTCATATCCTAAAAGCCGGGAGCAGCTCCCGGCTTTTTCGCAAAATATACTTTACTGTTAATAACTTATTATACACACCCACAAACTATTACAATATTTAACAGTACTGGGCTGAATTTAATTGACCTATTTTGCTAATTTTGTAATGGCAAATTTGGCACAATGGAAAATTTTATTGTTTCGGCCCGTAAATACAGACCTTCGACGTTTCGTAGCGTGGTAGGACAATCATCTATTACTACAACTCTCAAAAATGCCATTCAGCGTAAGCAATTAGCTCAAGCCTACCTATTTTGTGGGCCGCGTGGAGTAGGAAAAACCACCTGTGCCCGTATTTTTGCCAAAACTATCAATTGTCGAAATTTAACACCGGAACTTGAGGCCTGTAACGAGTGCGAAAGTTGCAAGTCATTTAATACTAATCGTTCGTTCAATATTCATGAACTCGATGCAGCATCGAACAATTCAGTTGAGGGTATCCGCAAACTGATTGAGCAGGTACGCATACCACCACAGGTAGGAAAATACAGCGTTTACATTATTGATGAGGTTCACATGCTTTCACAGAGCGCATTCAATGCCTTTCTGAAAACTCTTGAGGAACCTCCTGCCCATGCCATTTTCATCATGGCCACCACCGAAAAGCACAAAATTCTCCCCACCATACTTTCGCGCTGCCAGATTTTCGATTTTAATCGAATTCGGGTTGAGGATACCGTAAAGTACCTTGAATACATTGCTCAAACCGAAAAGGTAGAATACGAGGTTGAAGCCCTAAATATCATCGCCCAAAAGGCCGATGGTGCCATGCGCGATGCGCTTTCAATTTTCGATCAGGTTGTCAGCTTCAGCAACAATCATATCACCTACCAAAAGGTAATTGAAAACCTTAACGTTCTCGATTACCAATACTATTTCAGGTTAACCGAAAATTTTATTAAAGGCGATTACGCCGATTCCCTACAAATATTTGATGAACTACTATCAAAAGGGTTCGATGCACAGCAGTTTATAACAGGTTTAAGCCAGCACCTGCGTAACGTTTTGGTATGCCACGACCCCAAAACCATACCGCTACTCGAGGTAGGTTCCTCAATTGCTGAAAAATATAAGCAAATGGCAGCAACATGTAGCCCGGCATTTCTAATTGATACACTTCAGGTTACTAATCAGTTTGATGTTGCCTTCAGGCAAAGCCCGAATCAAAGGCTTCATGTTGAACTAATGCTAATTAAGCTATCAGGGCTTAATCGAAAAAAAAAATCTGACGAGTTCGAAGTAGAGGATAGTGGTTCCTCTGAACAACCCGCCCAGGGAAAACCAAATATTGTAGCTAATAAACCTAACGCCTATTCTAAAACGGAAAAAACGGCTGCACCTCCCATTAAAACCACATCACTTAAAAATGTCCTGAATTCTAAAACGCCATCTCAACCACAACCCAAATTAGAAGAAACCAATGCTTTGGATTCTAAGGATAATGATGATAATCCAAAAATTTTTAACAATGCTTTTAATGCTTCCGATTTGAGTGCGGCATGGAATGCGTTTGCACTTCAAATTGAAAAAGAAAAGCCTGCCCATTTCAGCTTGATGAGCAACTACCCCCCCACCCTTTCCGATAACGGTAAAATTTTGGTAAAATTTGAGGCACAGGTCCAAATCGAAATTTTTAAGGAGATTAAAAAAGATGTGCAGCTATACCTTAAAAATTCACTTAAAGCTAGTTCAATTGATATCATTGAGGAGGTATCTAATGAGGAACCTATCCATAAAAAACCACGGCTTTTTACCCCCGACGACAAGTTGAAATTTATGGCTGAACATAATCCGGCGCTAAATCGTTTCATACAACAATTGAACCTTGATTTCGATTAGTTGTTACTCTGATAACAAATCACTAATTTTGATGTTAAACCATTAAAAAACAATATTTATGAATAAGCGATTAGAACAAGCCATCAATGAACAGATAAATGCCGAAATTTGGTCGGCCTATCTCTATTTATCCATGTCGGGCCACTTTGCCAGCGAGGGTTTCAGTGGCATTGCCAACTGGTTTAAGGTGCAGTGGCAGGAGGAGTTAGCTCACGCCATGAAGTTTTTCGACTACCTGATTGAGCGCGGCTCCAAGCCCGAACTTAAACCAATTAAGGAAGTCCAAACCAAATGGGATTCGCCCCTGCACGCCTTTGAGGAAACCTTAAAACACGAAAAAGAGGTAACCCGGCTCATAAATAACCTCATGGATATTGCCATTGAGGAAAAGGACCATGCCACAAAGGGAATGCTTCAATGGTTTGTTGATGAGCAGGTAGAGGAAGAAGCTAACGTGCAAGAAATACTTGATACTTTAAAACTCATCAACGGCAACGGTAACGGGCTTTTCATGCTCGACAAAGAGCTAAAGCAACGCACTTTCGTTAACAATACCCAAGCCAAAAAGTAAAACATTTACTTAAATCCTACTGCAAAAGGGGCTTTTAGGCCTCTTTTGCTATTTTTAACATTAGCCTTCCTGAACTTGTTCTATTTTGCAAAAAAACCTTTAAATTTGTTGACTTTAAACTGAAAAATAAATCGAAATGGGATTGAACAACATTCTTACCAAATTTTTTGGAACTAAATCGGACCGCGACCTTCGTGAACTAATGCCTATTGTCAATAAAATTCGTGAGGTTTACCCAAAATACACCACATTCACCAACGATGAACTTCGGCAGGAATCTGCCAAACTTCGTGAAAAGGTTAGAAATTATATTGCCGAAGATGAAGCTAAGGTTGAGCAACTGAAGGTACAGATGGAATCGGATGAGATTTCCTACGATGAAAAGGAAAAGATATACAAGGAAGTAGATAGGCTTACCAAACAAATTGACGATAAAATTGAGGAGATACTCAACCAGATTCTCCCCGATTCCTTTGCCATTGTTAAGGAAACCGCCCGAAGGTTTAAGGAAAAAGAAACCATTGAGGTAACTGCAACCCAATTCGATCGCGATTTGGCCATCCAAAAAGATTTTGTTACCATTCAAGGTAATAAAGCTATTTACAAAAACCGCTGGATGGCCGGAGGCAATGAAATTGTTTGGGATATGGTGCACTACGATGTCCAACTCATTGGTGGCGTGGTGTTGCATCAAGGAAAGATTGCCGAAATGGCAACCGGCGAGGGTAAAACACTGGTTGCAACCCTGCCCGTATTCCTAAATGCACTGGCGGGTAAAGGAGTACACGTAGTTACAGTAAATGATTACCTTGCCCGCCGCGACTCCGAGTGGATGGGCCCAATTTACGAATTCCATGGTCTTTCCGTTGACTGTATCGATAAACATCAACCCAATTCCGAGGCACGTCGTAGGGCATACAACTGCGATATCACCTTTGGTACCAACAATGAATTTGGTTTCGACTACCTACGCGATAACATGGCCATCGCACCCGAGGACCTTGTTCAGCGCAAGCACCACTTCGCCATTGTTGATGAGGTGGACTCAGTCCTAATCGACGATGCCCGAACCCCCCTAATTATTTCCGGTCCGGTTCCCAAAGGCGATGACCAAATGTTTGAAGAGTATAAGCCTAAAGTTGAAAAACTGGTTAACGCTCAAAGAAGCCTCATTACCCAGCTTCTTACCGATGCTCGAAAACTCATATCAGAAGGTAAAACTGAGGAAGGAGGTAAGCTGCTGCTAAGAGCCCATAAGGGTTGGCCTAAGTATAAACCCCTTATCAAGTTCTTGAGCGAACAGGGAATGAAGGCACTCCTGCTTAAAACTGAAAACTTTTACATGCAGGATAACAACCGAAACATGTACCAAATCACTGATGATCTGTACTTTGTTATCGATGAGAAACAAAACTCAGTTGAACTTACCGATAAGGGTATTGATTTAATTACCAGTTCAGCTGAAGACACCAAGTTTTTCGTGCTTCCAGATATAGGAACTGAAATTGCTGAGATTGAAAAATTGCCCATCACTCAGGGTGAAAAAATGGCCAAGAAGGATGAGCTTCTGCGTGAGTACGCAGTTAAATCGGAACGTGTACACACGGTTCACCAATTGCTCAAGGCCTACACCATGTTCGAAAAGGATGTTGAATACGTGGTGATGGATAATAAGGTAAAAATTGTTGATGAGCAAACCGGCCGTATTCTTGAGGGTCGTAGGTATTCCGATGGCTTGCACCAGGCCATTGAGGCAAAGGAACGAGTAAAAGTTGAGGCTGCAACCCAAACCTTTGCCACCATTACGCTTCAGAACTACTTCAGAATGTACCATAAATTGGCCGGTATGACCGGTACCGCTGAAACCGAGGCCGGTGAGTTCTGGAGCATCTATAAACTTGATGTTGTGGTTATTCCCACAAATAAGCCTGTTATCCGCAAGGATATGGACGATCTGGTTTACAAAACCAAGCGTGAGAAGTACAATGCCGTAATCGAAGAAATAGTTCGCCTCCGCGAAGTTAACCGTCCCGTTTTGGTGGGTACCACATCGGTAGAAGTTTCAGAACTGCTAAGCCGAATGCTTAAACTTAAAGGCATACAGCACAACGTGCTAAATGCTAAGCAGCATCAGCGCGAGGCCGAAATCGTTGCCCATGCAGGTATTTCTAAAACTGTAACCATTGCCACCAACATGGCAGGCCGTGGTACCGACATCAAGTTAACCTCCGAATCAAGAGATGCCGGAGGTTTGGCTATCATTGGCACCGAGCGTCACGAGTCGCGCCGTGTTGACCGTCAGCTGCGAGGCCGTTCGGGCCGTCAGGGTGACCCCGGAACATCTCAATTCTATGTATCGCTTGAGGACGACCTGATGCGCCTTTTTGGTTCCGATCGGATTGCCCGCATTATGGATGCTATGGGTCATAAAGAGGGTGATGTGATTCAGCACTCCATGGTATCAAAATCAATTGAGCGGGCCCAGAAAAAAGTTGAAGAGAATAACTTTGGTATTCGTAAGCGCTTGCTGGAGTACGACGACGTTATGAACGCGCAACGCGAGGTTATTTACAAGCGACGTCGTAACGCTCTTTACGGTGAACGCCTCGATGTGGATATTTCCAACATGTTTATGGACGTATGCGAAGCCATTGTAAACGAATACCATGGTGCATACGATTACAACGAGTTCAAAATGGAAATCATCAGGCAGTTCTCCATTGACCTGCTTTTATCCGAAAAGGAGTATGATGAGCTTAAGCCCGCCGAAATAGCTGAACGCTTATATAAAGCTGCTCTGGAATCGTACGATCGAAAAGCTCATGAAATTGCCCGTCAGGCATACCCCGTAATTAAAGAGGTTTACGAAAAACAATCAGCGGCTTATGAAAACATAGTTGTCCCAATTTCCGATGGGCAAAAGGTTTACCAAATTGTAACCAACCTGAAAAAGGCCTACGAAACCGAAGGGAAGGAACTCATTCGCTCATTTACTAAAAACATTATCCTCTTCATCATTGATGAGTACTGGAAAGAGCATCTACGCGAAATGGACGATTTGAAACAAAGCGTTCAAAATGCTGTTTACGAACAAAAAGATCCCTTGCTTATCTATAAACTCGAAGCTTTTAACCTATTCAGCAGCATGATAGACAAGCTCAACCGCGATATCGTTTCAATTCTGGTCAAGGCCTTCATACCGCTGCGCGATCCCAGTCAGGTTCAGGAAGCGCGTCAACGCAAGCATACCGACATGAACCAGTACCAAACCAGCCGTAACGATACACTACAAACCGGAGCTAATCCACAGGAACAAAATCACCAACCGGTTAAGGTTGAGGTACGGATTGGCAGAAACGATCCCTGTCCGTGTGGTAGCGGTAAAAAATACAAACATTGTCACGGTAAAAATTTATAATATTGATATTTATAAAGATGATTGCAGAAAAGTTTATTCATGGTATAGTAAAAACAACAGTAGAAAAACTTTACAATCAGCCCATTCCCGATAACCTTATTCAAATTCAAAAAACCCGTAAGGAATTCGAAGGCGACTATACCATGGTCGCTTTTCCCCTGCTTAAAATTTCCAGAAAATCACCTGAGGAAACCTGTAAGGAAATCGGCGAACTATTAATAACCTTTAGCAATGATATTGATAAATTCAACATCATAAAGGGTTTTCTGAACATTACTCTTTCTAAGGGCTACTGGGCAAGTACGCTTAACACAATTGTAACAACCCCTGAGTTCGGTTTTAATTCTTCGGCATCAGAAAAACCTATTGTAATAGAGTTCTCATCGCCCAATACCAATAAACCCTTGCATTTGGGGCATATCCGTAACAACCTACTGGGCATGTCGATTTCCCGAATACTGGGAGTGACCGGGAAACGGGTTGTTAAGGTTAACCTGGTTAACGATAGGGGTATTCACATTTGTAAGTCGATGCTGGCGTGGCAAAAGTTTGGAAACAACGAAACGCCCCAAACATCAAGGAAAAAAGGCGATCATCTTGTAGGCGATTATTACGTTCGTTTCGATAAGGAGTACAAGGCACAAGTTGAGGAACTTAAAGTAAAGGGCTTATCTGAAGAAGAGGCCAAAGCCAAAGCCCCCATTATTCAGGAGGCACAGGAAATGCTTCGACGTTGGGAAGCCAAGGATCCCGAGGTTATCAACCTATGGAAAACCATGAATGGATGGGTTTACGAAGGTTTTGATAAAACTTATGCCGATCTGGGAATTACCTTTGATAAAATTTACTACGAGTCGGATACCTATCTTTTAGGAAAATCGATTGTGCATGATGGATTGAAACGTGACATCTTTTTTAAAAAAGATGATGGTTCCATATGGGTAGACCTTACACATGACGGTCTCGACCAAAAGCTCCTGCTCCGCGCCGACGGCACCTCAGTATACATCACCCAGGATATCGGCACGGCCATTCAACGCTACAACGAGTTTAACTTTGATGAGCACATATATGTAGTAGGCAACGAACAGGAGTACCATTTTCAGGTTCTTAAGCTCATCATGAAAAAACTCGGCTACCATTGGAGCGACGCCCTATACCACCTCTCCTATGGTATGGTTCAGCTACCTGAAGGCAAGATGAAATCACGTGAAGGCACTGTAGTTGATGCCGACGATTTGATTGATGAAATGATTGAAACAGCTCGGCAAATGTCCGAGGAACTCGGCAAACTGAACGATGTTGACCATGATCAGGCATCTGAAGTTTTTCGTATGGTAGGCCTTGCAGCGCTCAAGTACTTTATCCTCAAAGTTGACCCCAAGAAGAACATGACCTTCAATCCCAAGGAGTCCATCGACTTTAATGGTAATACTGGGCCATTCATTCAATACACCCATGCTCGCATTAAATCAGTTTTATCCAAGGCTGAGGAAATGGGTTTTGCCCTATCGGGCAAAATTTCAGCCCATTCAATAAGCAACGCCAAGGAACTTGAATTAATCCAGCAAATCAGTATCTTCCCCGATATAGTACAGGAATCTGCCGATACTCATAACCCATCGCTTATTGCAAACTATGCATACGAACTCGCTAAGGAGTACAACCAGTATTACCACGACTATACCATACTTAAAGAGACTAATCCTGATGCTCGGCTGCTGAGGTTAATGCTTTCTTCTACTGTTGCCGATATTATTAAACGGTCCATGTGGCTTTTAGGAATTGATGTACCCGATAGAATGTAATAAATGCCTAAAAAACACATGAAACATTTATACATTTTTTTCGGTATCGTTTTTTTAACTTTTACAGAGATAGCGGCACAGGAACTTGAACCTGCAAAGGAAATTGGCGCTGAAATTGGAGTAAAAATCATGCTCGGCAAACAGGGTGTCGAGGAGAATCTATCTGTTTTCCAATCAGTAAGCGGTGCATACATTTTCGATTTCAAACACGGTATTCGTTCGGGCTTTACTCGTTACAGTGAATTCGAGGGGACAAAGAACGGGTACTCTATTCCCCTTTACTATGCCTATCGAACTAAATCGAAACTCAATAAAAATGAAGAAATTTTTATTGATTTGTTTAGTGATTTAATCATCGGGATATTTACATCACTCATTCCCAATCGGATGGAATACAACATTGGGCCATCTTTTGGCTATTTTTCCGAAGACCTGGGTACGGCAACCGCAAAGAGCTATAAGCTACAAAACAAGTACTACGTTTCAGAGGATGCCAGGCTCAGGCTGACCTTTCAGATATGGCGATTTAACCTGGGTGGAAACATCGGGTTAAGCTACATTCCCAGCAAGAATTTTTACTACGTTTCATCAGATCCCTTTGCCAATGGCAATAGAACCAACTGGTCGTTCGATGCGGCAGCTATTCTTTCCTTTTCATTCGATTAGCACTTAAAGCTATATTTTATTAAGTTTGCAATGATTTTAATAATAACAGAGAAGCACAATGTTCGAAAATTTAACCGATAGACTTGAGCGATCCTTTAAAATACTGAAGGGAGAAGGCAAAATTACCGAAATTAATGTTGCCGAAACAATTAAAGAGATACGTAAGTCGCTCATCGAGGCCGACGTAAACTACAAGGTAGCTAAAACATTTACCGATGAGGTTAAGCGTAAGGCATTGGGCATGAATGTACTAAATGCCATTAAGCCCGGCCAGCTAATGGTGAAGATAGTTCACGACGAGTTGGCCACCTTAATGGGTGGCAAAGCCACTGATATCAATCTTACCGGTAATCCCACAATTATTCTAATAGCCGGTTTACAGGGTTCTGGTAAAACCACATTCTCTGCCAAACTTGCCAGTCATTTAAAGAGTAAAAAGGGTAAAAATCCCCTACTCGTTGCAGGTGACGTTTACCGGCCGGCTGCTATTGACCAGCTAAAAGTTTTAGGACAACAGGTAAATGTTCCCGTATTTACCATTCCCGGTAGCGCCGATCCCATAGGTATTGCCAAGGAGGCGGTTAAACAAGCAAAAAACAACGGGCAAAATGTTGTAATTATTGATACCGCCGGCCGTTTAGCCATTGATGAGGAGATGATGAAAGAGGTGGAGGCCATCAAGAAAGCCGTTTCGCCCCACGAGATACTTTTCGTAGTTGACTCAATGACCGGTCAGGATGCTGTAAATACGGCAAAGGAGTTCAACGATAGGCTCAACTTCGATGGCGTGGTTCTTACCAAACTCGATGGCGATACCCGTGGTGGAGCAGCCCTTTCGATTAGGGCTGTGGTTGACAAGCCCATTAAGTTCGTTAGCACAGGCGAAAAGCTTGATGCCCTTGATGTGTTCCACCCCGACCGTATGGCCGATAGAATCCTGGGTATGGGCGATATTGTTTCGCTGGTTGAAAAAGCCCAGGAGCAGTACGATGCAGAAAAAGCACGCGAACTGCATAAAAAAATTCTTAAGGATAGGTTCAACTTCAACGACTTTCTTGACCAAATTAGCCAAATCAAAAAGATGGGTAATCTGAAAGATTTGGCAGGTATGATTCCGGGTATGGGAAAGGCCTTAAAAGATATCGATATCGATGATAATGCTTTTAAAAGTATTGAAGCCATTATTAAATCGATGACACCAGAAGAGCGTGAAAATCCTACGCTAATGAACGGAAGCCGTCGTAAACGCATTGCTGAAGGTAGCGGAACATCAATTGCCGAGGTAAATCGTTTGCTTAAACAGTTCGAAGATATGCGCAAGCTAATGAAAATGGTTTCGGGTGGTGGTGCAAAAAATCTGGCACGAATGATGAACCAAATGCCTCGACGATAGGTATTTACATATATTTTCTTAATATCCTTTTAAACAAAAAACTCTAAAACATATTAAAATGGAACTACTCGATGGGAAACGCATAGCCGACCAAATTAAGGTTGAGATAGCATCTGAAGTTGAAACCATAAAACGGAATGGAGGTACCCCCCCCCATTTGGTAGCCATTCTTGTGGGCCACGATGGCGCCAGCGAAACCTACGTTGGACACAAGGAGAAAGCCTGTGCTCAGGTAGGATTCAAATCGCAGGTGCTGCGATTCGAGGATTCCATTACAGAAGTTCAGCTGCTTGAGAAGATTCAAAAACTTAATAACAACCCCGATGTTGACGGGTTTATAGTTCAAATGCCCCTTCCGAAACATATCGACGAGCAAAAGGTAATTGAGGCCATCGATCCCAAAAAGGATGTTGATGGCTTTCACCCCGTAAACGTAGGTAGAATGAACATTGGCCTACCGGCCTATGTATCGGCCACACCCGATGGTATTGTAGAGCTGATCCGTAGGTACAACATTCCAACCGCAGGCAAGCACTGCGTTGTGTTAGGGCGAAGCAACATTGTAGGACGCCCCATTGCCAACCTGCTTTCACAAAAGGGTTACCCCGGCGATTGCACGGTTACCATCTGCCACAGCCGAACACCCAACCTAAAGGAATTTACCACAACCGCCGACATTTTAATTGTAGCCCTAGGTAAAGCCGAATTTGTTACCGCTGAGATGGTAAAAGAAGGAGCCGTGGTAATTGACGTAGGAATCACCCGCGTTGAGGCCCCGGGAACTAAACTGGGTTGGAAGCTGCTTGGTGATGTTAAATTCAATGAAGTTGCCTCCAAGTGCAGCTACATTACACCTGTTCCCGGCGGCGTTGGTCCGCTTACCATTGTGTCGTTGCTTAAAAATACGCTTAAAGCTGCGAAAAAAGAGGTTTACGGATAATAACCAGAGGTTAAACCGTTGATAAATTTGTACTGTTTTTTCTAATAATTAATATAATAAACGAATGAAAAGCGTTGTAGTTACGGGAGGTGCTGGATACATCGGTTCTGTTCTAGTACGACTTTTACTTGAAAATAATTATCGGGTTCGTGTCTTCGATAACTTAACGTTTGGAGGGAGTTCTATAATTGATCTTTTTAATAATGATAGATTCGATTTTTACAAAGGAGACATCCGTAATGCTAAAGATGTAGAGAACGCGCTTAATGGTTTTGATTATGTTGTGCATCTTGCTGCCATAGTGGGCGACCCGGCATGCGCCAAACAGCCCGAACTCGCTGTAAGTACTAATCTCGAAGGCAGCAAGTTAGTTTATTCCCTAGCAAATAAATTTAACATTAAAAGATTTGTTTTTTCATCAACCTGCAGCAACTATGGGAAAATGGAGGATCCTAATTCCTATGTTGACGAAAATTCGAAGTTAGCTCCGGTATCGTTATATGCTGAGACCAAGGTTGAAACCGAAAAGTACCTTTTATCGCAACCCCACACAAATTATTGTAAACCAGTAGTACTGAGATTTTCCACTGTTTATGGTTTATCGCTTCGACCTCGTTTTGACCTAACAGTCAATGAATTTACAAAAGAACTGGCGTTAGGTCGTGAATTACTGGTTTTTGGTGAACAATTCTGGAGACCATACTGTCATGTAACTGATCTTGCTAGATCTGTACTGTTAGCATTGGAAGCACCCATCGAAAAAGTTCAGTTTAACGTTTTCAACGTTGGTGATACAACAGAAAATTATCAGAAAAAAATGATAGTTGATGAGATACTTAAATTTATCCCCGAAGCTAAAGTTAAATACATCCAAAAAAATGAAGACCCACGTGACTACAGGGTTTCATTTGAAAAAATTAAAAATGAACTGGGATTCAAAGTTACCAAAAGAGTTCCCGATGGTATAGCACAAATTATTAAAGTAATAAGAGAAGGAATAATTTTAGAACCCGACGATTCTAAATTCAAAAACATATCATGAGGTTCTTCGCCAAATTATACCAATTCCTGCAATCTCAGTACCTAAAAGACAAGCACCGTGAGTACATGAGACGATTTAAAATTGACCCCACAGCCCGGCTTCCCTACCTAGAAAATACTTGGTTTCATGGAAATATCACCATTGGGAAACACACCTATTTTAATGGCGGACGCATTGTAACAGGCCCAAATTCCAAAGTGGTAATAGGAGAATGGTGTGCCATTGGACACAACGTTAACATAATTGCATGGACACACGACCCTGAGCATCCTACAGGTCCTATGGATAAACGGCCAACCATTGAAAAAGATATTATAATAGGCAATCGGGTATGGATTGGTTCCAATGTTTTCATACGGGAGAGTGTAACCATTGGCGACAATTCAATAATTGGAGCCAACAGTTTGATTATTCATGATGTTGAGCCAAACTCCATAGTTGGAGGGGTACCTGCTCATTTAATACGCTATAAAAATGGATCACAACAAGTTTAAACAAATTGTTGATTTTATTAGGGAACAATACTCAATTCCCTCAGGACTAGTTCCTCTTCATTCCCCGATTTTTTGTGGTAATGAAAAGAAATATCTTAACGAATGCATCGACTCAACTTTTGTATCCAGCGTTGGAGAATTCGTTGAAAAATTTGAAAATACCGTTGCCCAATATACCGGTACTGCAAAAGCTATTGTAACTGTTAATGGAACCAATGCTTTACACCTAGCACTAACCTCCATTGGAGTAAACACCAACGATGAAGTCATAACACAACCTGTAACATTTGTTGCAACGGCAAATGCAATTGCATATTCCAATGCACATCCGGTGTTTTTGGATATAGATAGGGATACACTAGGGCTTTCCCCAGAAAAACTTAACACCTGGCTTGAAAAGAATACAATTACACGGATTGAACCCAGTACGAAGCAACAAGTAACCCTCAATAAAACTACCCATAGAAGAATTGCTGCAGTTGTACCCATGCACACTTTTGGCCACCCGTGTCGAATTGATGAGATCGTTGAAATATCCAATAAATATGGTATTGAAGTAGTTGAAGATGCTGCTGAAAGTTTGGGGAGTTTATATAAAGGTAAGCATACTGGCACATTTGGTAAGCTTGGCATTCTCAGCTTCAATGGCAATAAGATTGTGACAACTGGTGGAGGTGGCATGATTCTAACAAATGATACTCATCTTGGCACAAAAATCAAACACCTTACCACACAAGCTAAAATGCCACACCCATGGGAATTCTACCACGACGAGATAGGTTACAACTACCGAATGCCCAATATAAATGCTGCTATTGGACTTGCACAAATGGAAAACATTGAAAAATTTCTGGCTTCAAAAAGAGGTATTGCAAAATCCTATCAACAATTCTTTAAATCCATAGGTATTGAATTCTTTGTTGAGCCCAAAAATGCACATTCCAACTACTGGTTAAATCTAATCATTCTTAAAAACCGAAACGAAAGAAATAAATTCCTTGAGTATTCGAATAAAAATGGGGTTGTCACCCGCCCAGTTTGGACCCTTATGAACAAACTCCCCATGTTTAAAGATGCTCAAACAGACAATTTAGAAAACTCTGAGTGGCTCGAAGATCGTGCTGTTAACATACCAAGCAGTGCAAGGTTATGAAAACTAAAGAAAAAATAATACTGGTTGGTGGTGGAGGACACTGCGAGGCATGCATCGATGTTATAGAGCAACATAATGTTTATGAAATTGTTGCAGTAGTTGATAAACCTGAAAAGGTTGGTCAAACAATTCTTAGCTATCCCATCAAATACGTGGATGAGGACCTCCCCTATTTGGCCCAAAAGTATTGCAATTTTTTTATAACAGTAGGACAAATTGAATCCGTTGAGCTTAGGATCAGATTATTTAATTTGCTTAAAAAGTATAATGTTAACTTTCCTACTATTATTTCCCCATTAGCATATGTTTCAAAACATACCCAAATTTTAGAGGGAACAATAATCATGCACCATGCCATGGTTAATGCAGGCGTAAGTATTGGCATAAACTCAATTATTAACTCTAAGGCACTAGTAGAACATGACTCAATTGTAGGCAACTTTTGCCATATTTCAACAGGGGCTATTCTTAACGGAGGAGTGACTATTGGAGATAATTCATTTGTAGGCAGCAATGCAGTAATTGTTCAAAACACAATTATTCCCCAAAATAGTTTCATCAAAGCTGGTTCATTGACTAAATAGTGTTCCACCATGAATAACGCTTTACCCAAAAAGGACAAGATTGAGTCTATAAAAATTCAACATGATGTAACAATGCTGGATGCATTGAAAAAAATGGACTCAACCTTCCGACGGCTGCTATTGGTTTTTGATGGAAATAACTTTAAAAATATTGTGAGTATAGGCGATATACAAAGAGCAATCATTAAAAATCTCCCATTCACTACTCCTTTAAAAGAAATACTAAGAAAAGAAACTCTCATTTCCAATATTAATGAGAACCCTGAAAACATCAAGAAACGCATGTTCGAACAACGAATTGAATGCATGCCCATACTTGATAATAATGGAAATTTAGTTGATGCCATTTTTTGGGAAGATATCTTTTCTGAATCACAAAAACCAATAAAAAAATCGTTTAAAATACCCGTTGTTATTATGGCAGGAGGTGAAGGTACTCGTTTGAGACCAATAACATACATTCTACCCAAAGCACTCATTCCGATAGGAAGAGAAAGTATGCTAGAAAAAATTATTAATAGTTTTAAGGCCTATGGAGTAGCTAATTTTTATATTTCTTTAAATTACAAAGCTTCAATGATAACTCAGTATATCGAAGAGGTTTACAAGCAATCAATTCAGATTAAGTACCTTACTGAGAGCAAACCCTTAGGTACTGCTGGTGCATTATTTTCATTAAAAAACAAGTTGCAAGGGAATTTTTTTGTTTCAAACTGCGATATTATTATTGAAAATGATTACTCGGAAATATTGGATTATCATATTAATAATAAAAATGATTTAACAATTATTTCTGCTTTAAAACATTATTCAATTCCCTATGGAATAATTGAAACCAAAGAAAATGGATTACTAAACAAATTAACTGAAAAACCTGAAATTACTTATCAGATCAACTCAGGAATGTACATTCTCAACTCAAAGGTATTAAATCTTATCCCTGAAGATACTTATTTTCATATGACTGACTTAATTGAAAAAATAAAGATGAACAATGGTAAAGTAGGTGTTTTCCCCGTTTCAGAAAAATCATGGAAAGACATAGGCGATTGGCATAACTATCTACAAAATAATATTTAAAAATTCATATGGAAAGTAAACGTATATTAATTATTGGAGACGGCAGTTCATTTCTTCTACATAGCATTGTAAAAAACATTAATGCTGCAGATACAAAACTAACGTTTGATTTATTAAACACCAACACAAGACAAAATATTATTAATCCAGATATTTACAATAGGATATTAAATCCAGGAAAGATACACTTAATTCTCCAAAAATTAGCCGATAAAATAAATCCCTATCTCTCCTTTTTTTTAATGCGTTTTTATCTAATACGCAGTATTAAATTGTTAACCTGTAATTATTATGATTACATACATATTCATTTTTTTAATAAAAATTTTCTTTATATAAACATAGAAACACTAAAAAGAGTAACTAAACAATTAATTATTACTTTTTGGGGTAGCGACTTCTTTAAAAGAACCAATGAGCAAAGGATGTTGATGGTTCCTTATCTTGATTTTGCATCAAAAATTATTTTTTCAAATCCAAATATGAAAGATTTTTTTATAAACTTTTATAATAGTTACAACTCAAAATGTTATATAGTAGCTACTGGACTTGAAATTTTAAATGAAATAGATCATTTGGAAAACAAAAGTATAAATAAAAATATTTTAAAAAATGAATATCAAATTGATTTAAATAAAACAGTAGTAACTGTTGGCTATAGTAGCCATCCTGATAATCGACAAATTGAAATTATAGATCACATTGTTCATAAACTTGAATGGGACCAAATTCAAAATATATTTTTTATATTTCCCCTTACTTATGGAGATCCAAAATACAAGAAAGAAGTTGTAAAATTTGCTAAACAACATAAACTTTTTTTTTCTGCTCTTACCCAACCACTAACTAACGAAGAAATTGCTAAATATAGAATCATCACTGATATCATGATTCATTTAAGAGATACTGATCAATTCTCGGGTTCTTTTCAGGAGCACTTATATGCTAAAAATGTAATTATAACTGGAAAATGGTTGCCTTATCAATTTATATTAAGTAAGGGTATTTACATGCATGTAATAGATAATTTTAATGAATTATCCTCAACACTTTCAAGCATTTTAGAAAATCTTGAAACTGAATTTGATAAATGTTCAAACAATAAAACGATTATTGGCGAGATAAGCCATTGGAAAAACATAGTTGATAAGCATATTCTGATATACAATTAAGATGATATCAAAATCATTCATAAAATCATCGCTAATCTACACCTTAATTGGGGCGCTACCATTTGCTTCTAGTATCCTATTGCTACCGTTCTACGGTAACAAAAACCTGCTCAGTACTGAAGATTTCGGCCTTTTAGCCATATTTATCATTCTTAGCGAACTAGCCCGAATCCTGTTTTCTTTCTCTGTTGAAAGTTTTTTGGGTAATACCTACATACATTACAAAAATAACCTAAAAGAAGAAAGGAAATTTCTGGGCACTTCGTTTCTATTTCTTATTGCCTACGGCTTGCTTTTTACAATTCTATTTGGAATTTTTGGTGAGATATTTTTTGGATGGCTTTTTCCGGATAAAACGCTTCAATTCATTCCCTATGGTCTCATATCAATAATTACTGGACTTTTTAATGGGATTTTTAAAGCTTACACCAGCCATCTTATATTCAGGGAAAGACCTAAGCCTTATTTCTGGTCAAATATTATACATTTCACTATTGTTGTAGCATTCTCAATTGGTGGACTATATTTATTTCCCCTAACTCTAATTGGACCAATTTGGGGGCGTTTTTTAGGTTCAATAGCAACATTTATATGGGCAGCTGCATTCTTTCTAAGGCATGGTACCCTTCGATGGGATAATAAAATCTTTCACCATCTTGTCATGTATAGTACGCCTATATATTTTCATAACATACTTCTATGGATTATCTCAAACATTGATAGATACATTATACTAGGATTACTCAATCAGTCGTCGGTAGCCATATTCGATTTTGCTGTTAAAATAACTCTCGCTATTGAATTTTTGCAGAACGGCTTATCGGCTGCAATACTCCCTAAAATTTTTCATTTATGGAAGAGCAATGATTCAAAAGCCGAAGGCAGCAGGGATGTTAATAAATATTTTCACGTTTTTGTTTTAATCAACCTTACCTTAATACCGGTTTACCTTATTATAATCCCATACCTAGTGCCTTTAGTGGTAAATAACAACGATCTTTATCTGTCGTTCAGTCTTTTACCCCTATTGTTTGCCGGAATGATAGTAAGGGTATGGTATTACATTTTGGTTACCCCAGTTTTTTATTTTCAAAAAACATCGCTTCTGCCAAAGGTTTTTTTACTAACTGCAATTTTTCAGGTTGCCACAACTTACCTTTTGATTAACCTCAAAGGGATTGATGGTGCTGTTATTGCAAATTTCCTTACAAAAATACTTCAGGTATCACTAATGTTCTATTTTGTAAACCAGTTTTATAGATTTCGAGCGAATAGATCAAAATTGTTATTTTATCCAGTTATATTAACTATTCTGCTAGTTTTATCTAGCATGTTAAAAGGTAGTGTTAACAATCTTTTGGTTTACTCAATGGTTATAATCTTTTCACTTGCTTTTGCTTACTACACATTCAGAAGCGAAATAAATATTTCTGTTTTTAAAGAGATGCTTAAAAGTAAAGATTAATAGCTTTCTAGAATAAATCAACCGAAATGTTCTGAATAAATGCGGTATAGGTTACCTCTCTTCCAATTTTAGCTTCGGTTATTAGCATTAAAACAGGAATTTCTTTGCCGCCCTGGGTTGTAATGGTAATTTCCTTACGCTGACCGGTTATTTTCTCCTTATTGGGATCAAGATAGGACCCAAGGAATTCGTCAGTATTAACTATATCTTCAGGGAAAAGTATTCGTACGCTTTGGCCTAAAATCTCATCTCGTTTAACTTCAAAAAGTTCCTCAGCGGCTTTATTGAAAAACTGAACAATGCCATCGTGATCGGTAGTAATAATGGCATCCAGGAAACCCTCAAGGGTTTTTTCGTTTCGAATTTTAACTTTTTCAATTTCCTTAAATTGATTGCGAACCTCATCCTTCGCCTCACGAAGTTTTTTGTTAAGTTCAATTTCATTCATTCTGAGTTGTTCTTCTTGCAACCTGAGCTGTTCGGTTTGGCGTTGGGTTTCGAACTCCATATTCTTTTCTCTGGTAATATCATTGGCAATAAGAACAACTTTAGCTACTTCATCGTACATGTCGTTAACCGAAGAGAAGGTACAGCGGAACCAACGTTCCTCACTATTGCTAGTAAGCACCTTTATTTGACCCTCATAGGGAATACCATGTATTACATCGTCCCATACTCGTTCAATATTTTTTCGCTCTCCAGAGGGCACTATATCAAAAACTGATTTTTCCTTGGCACTATTCAAGGTATAAGCTAAGGTAAGCAGGAACTTTTCATTGGCATCAATAAGGTCACCAGTGGGTGAAAATTCTGCCTTAATAGAGGATCGATTTAGTGCACTGATTTGGCCTTCATAATCAAGGCTCAACTTTTTCTGCTCGGTGGTGTCAATAGCTAGAAATAGTATTTTGTCAACCCCACCTATTTCATTTCTCACACAGGTAAAGGTGGCAATTGTCCATAGATCATTTCCATTACGGGTAAGGAATTTCATATCGCCCTCAAAATGTTTTCCTCCCCTACTTAAATTTTTCCATATCTCATCAAACCAGGCTCTATCCTTTTTATTTATAAACATTGAAATATGCTTACCCTCCACCTCGCTATTGGAACTGTATTCAAGTTTTTGAAGAAACTTAGTATTGGCATAAATAAGGGTACCATCCACATCAAAATCGGCCCTAATCATGGTGTGGTTTACAGAGTTAGAAAAACTAATAAACTTGGCAGATTGACGACTGGCCTCTTCTTGTGTAGCCTGAAGTTCCTCCATATTTTGACGCATCTGTTCTTCCTTAAGAGCGAGTTCTTCGGCCTGCTCTCGGGATTCCTTCAGCAACTTCGCAGTGCGTAAGTTAATTTTAACAGTAGCTATAGTAGTAGCAACGCTTTCCGATACTTTCTCAATAAACTCCTCCTGATATTTCTCAAAAGGATTAAACGAGGCCATTTCAATAACACCATGTACATTCTCATTAACCTTTAAGGGTATAAGCATTAAAAATTTTGGATTTGCCCTACCCAGTCCACTGGTAATGCGCAGATAGCTGTCGGGTACTTTTTTCAGAACGATCTTTTCCTTTTCAAGAGCACAAGCACCAACCAGACCATCACCCCAGGGAATAATTCTATCAGCATATTTTCTCCGTTCATAAGCATAGCTGGCAGTCATCCTAAAGTGCCTATCTGCGCTATCCTCATCTTCCAGTAAGTAAAAAGCAGCCTGATTTGCACCTACATAGTTAACCAAGTTTCGAATAATTTGAAACGAGAGCTCATCAATATTATCGTTATTCTGCCTGAGAATCTCACCAAACTTTGCTAAACCCTCTGCAGCCCATCGCCGCTGCTCGTCTTCTTTTCTACGTTTCTCTTCCTCATTTCTGCTCAGCCGGATATCGTTACGTAAGCTTACAATGGCTTTACCTAAAGCATCCGTTTCATCGGGGGTGTAATCGGCATCAACATCTCCATCCCTTAACTTCTCAACAAAGCGGTAAAGCTTTCGTTCCCGGTGCAAACTATTACTAATTGAATTTTCGTAGTCGCTTAAATAGGCAGCAATTTTACGAGAAATAAAATATCCGAAGGGTCCCAGAACAATGGGCAAAAGATCGATTAAATAGAAAATTGGAGTAATTCTATGCAAATCGGAAATGCCTCCAAGTGTTAAGGCTAATCCCTTACTAAGCAAGCCAATAAGATAAAGAATTAATATATAAACCAGTCCAACTGCAAAACCAAGGGCAGTTCCCTGAACTATAAATTTAACAGAAACTTGAGGCTTCATGTATACTGATTTTGAATGCTAAAAATAAGGATTTTTTTAACTAAAAAGTCAAAACAAATGAAGTAATTATAAAAGTATCGCTGCAAATTATTAGCAATTCAATACTTTTTGAGTAATAAACTAGCTCTAAATTGTTTTATTCCTTAACTTTTGAATGATATGCCCAACTATCTCGCTAAGGGGTAATGAAACAACTGCTGCATTTAGCTTTACTGCCTCGCGAGGCATTCCATATACAACGCATGATTTTTCATCTTGTGCAATGGTATAAGCCCCAGCCTCTCGCATCTCCAGTAATCCTTTAGCACCGTCATCGCCCATACCAGTCATAATTACGCCTATGGCATTTTGCGCAGCAAAGCGAGCTGTGCTACGAAAAAGAACATCTACTGATGGCCTGTGCCGGTTAACCAAAGGGCCCTGCTGAACCTCAACGTAGTAACGAGCACCACTACGCTTTAGTAGCATATGGTAATTCCCCGGAGCAATTAGTGCCTGGCCCGGCAGAACAACATCACCGTTTTGTGCCTCTTTAACTGTAATCTTACAAATATCGTTAAGTCTATTGGCAAATGATGTGGTAAACTTTTCGGGCATATGTTGAACAATTACTATGCCCGGACAATCAACAGGCATTGCCTGAAGAAATTGAGCAATAGCTTCGGTTCCTCCGGTTGAGGCACCTACGGAAATTATTTTTTCGGTGGTTGTTAAGGGAGCTGTTGCTAATGCTGGCTTAGGAATCACAACATCGGCAGAGTATTTGGGTTCCACAATTGGAGGATTAACAAATTTACGACGAGCTATTCTTGTACGGGCTGCTGCTTTTATGGCATCACATATAACAATCTTAGACTCCTCGAGAAACGATTTTGTGTTTACCTGAGGTTTTGTGATGAGTTCAACTGCGCCATATTCTAGGGCACGCATTCCCATTTCTGTTGCCCTGCTGGTAATACTGGAGATTATTACAACGGGTATCGGGTGCTGACTCATTAACTTTTTGAGGAAGGTAAGACCGTCCATACGGGGCATCTCTATGTCAAGGGTTATAACGTCAGGAGTTTCATCGGCCATTTTACGTGCAGCAAAGTAAGGGTCAGCGGCAGTGCCTATAACCTCTAATTCGGGATCGGATGAAATTATCTCGGTTAAGGTTTGCCGTACCAGGGCTGAATCGTCAACTACTAATACTTTAATCTTATTTGGCATATCATTTGTTTATAACAACGTAGAGTTCAATCTTTCTGGTTTATCTATTTTTTGGTCGATATAGATGAGTTTTCTTCATTAACATCGATAGTTTTCTGAATGTATTTTTGTCTCACTTCGCCAGTGCTGGTTACGAATTCAATTCTCCTACCCACCTTTCCACCAACGCTTTTAGCAACAACTGGAATGCCCTGCTCTTTTAGGATGTCAATCGCCACCCTGATATTGCGCTCCCCAATATGAAAGCTATCCAAATTGGTCTGAAGCACCTCGCCCCCACCAAAAACCTTTGCCTTAAGGTTCTCTTTTTGAGACCCGAGTGAAAGCATCCGTTCAATTAACCGTTCAATGGCTATATTTCCGTACCTTGGGCTGGCCAACCCCTGTCCGTTCCATAGGGGAAGCATAAAATGATTAATTCCCCCCTGGTTTAATATAGGGTCAAAAAGACACACTGCCACACAGGAACCCAATATTGTTGTAACAACATGAGGTTCTTTATCGGCAAACAACGATGCTGGATAAAGATAATATGTTTTTAACCTCTCCATTAAATAATTCTAAAATATTTCGGTGTCCTGGTCAAAGAACATCTCGTTGGCATCGCTGGCAAAATCGGCAGTTAAGGTATCGGCTTCAGGTATTACTATTGTAAAGCAGGCACCTTTCCCCAATTCGCTCTCAATGCTTATTTCACCATTCAGCATCTCAATAATTGCCTTGTTTACGGAAAGCCCCAGGCCATGGCCTCGATTTAAAGAGTTAATTCCGGTATCGAGTCGTTTAAATCTGTCAAAAATTATTTTGTGGTTCTCCTTAGATATCCCAATGCCATGATCTCTAACCATAATCTTTAACTTGTTTGGCATGCGATAAGCCAGTACCTCAACAAGACTTCCCTCAAAGCTGAAGTTTATGGCATTGCTTAAAAGATTCGCCACTATGAGTTTTAGCTTTTCAGGATCGGTTTTGAATAGATGGGGCTGTTCAATGCTTTTAACAACATTGTACTGGTAATCAATTTTTAGGTTCTTTTTTCGCAATTCATACTTGAACGACTCAATAACGCTCTCTAGAAGATTATTAACATCAACAAGCATGATCTCGGGCTGGATTTCTCCTGCCTCAATTTTGGCAGCAACAAAGATATTTCGGAACTGGAAATCGAGGTTAAACGCCTCGGAATGAATAAGAGCTACCATTGAAATGACCTTTTTCCAGTTTTCCTTATCAACTGATAGAATTGCCTTTGAAAGGCCCAGTATGGAGGTAAAGGGATTAATAATTTCGTTGGTAATGTTTGATATAAAGTGAGATTTAAGCGCCTCAGACTCCTCCAATTTTTTATTAACCTGATGCAACTCGGTATTGAGCAACTTGAGTTCCTCCAATGCTTTTCGATTTTGATCGAATCGCTTTTGTAATTCAGCGAGTAACTCCTGGTCTGTTAGTTCCTCGTTTTTTTTGGTCATGGCTTTACTGTTTAAACTTTACGATATATGGTTGGCTTAACTTGTTTCAAGGCAACATTCATACTAAGAATTGATTCGGAATGTCCGAGAATTAGGTAACCACCAGGTTTAATTCTTGAACACAACTTGTTAATTACAGATTCCTGCGTGAGTCTGTCAAAATAGATGAGAACATTTCGACAAAATACTATATCAAATATATCCTTTGTGTCATACTGAGAATCCATAAGGTTTAATCGTGCAAAATTCACCTTTGCCCTTACATGAGGGGCAATTTTAACTGTAGGATTCTGCCTATCCTTACTTCTAAGCAAGTACTTACGTTTAAGGGTCAATGGTATTACTTCAACTTTTTCCTCCTTGTAAATGGCATCAATAGCCGTCTGTAGGATTCGTGTTGATATATCCGAGGCAAAAATGGAAAAGGAAAACCCGGGGTGATTTTCTGCAAATTCCAATAAAACCATCGCCAGGGTATAGGGTTCCTCGCCACTTGAACATCCTGCGCTCCAAAGTTTTAATGGTGCAGTTTTATTTTGAAGGTAGTATTGAGGGAGGAATTCCTGCGAAAGGAATTCAAAATGAGCAGGTTCTCGAAAAAAATCGGTTTTATTGGTACTAACCACATCGAGCATATGAATTATCTCGCTATCGAAACCCTCCCTGCTAAAGAGGAAATCGATATACTCCTTAAATGAAGTAATTCCCAGATGTTTAAGCCTTTTCTGTAGGCGGCTCTGCAACATTACCTTTTTTATAGGAGGTAGCTTAATTCCACTTTCCTGATAAATCAGAGAACTAAGCCTTTTAAACTCCTCATCGGTAAGTTGTAAACTATAAAAATCTACAAAATCATTGACCGGCATATGAAAAATTCATTACTGCTCGTTCTTGCTTTCCTCCTCATGAATTTGGTCGATATCTACTATTTCAGTTATCTCATCAATAGAGAAAACTGCATCCATATTCAAAATAATAATAAATCGCTCATCAATTTTGGCCATACCAATGATAAACTCTGATTTGTATCGGCTTCCAAGGGTAGGGAGCGGCATAATCTGGCTATTATCTATTTCCAATACGGCTTGAACCGAATCAACAATTGCCCCCACATGAACGGACTCCCCATCAACATCAATGTCAAGGACAATAATACAGGTGTTATTGGTGTACTCCGCTTCGGGCATACCAAACTTTAAACGTGCATCAATAACTGGTAAAACTGCACCCCTAAGATTAATTACCCCTTTTAAGTACACTGGTGCCTTAGGGACCTTTGTAATTGGGGTCATTTCCAGTATGTTAAGCACCTTACTTACATGTGCAGCAAACTCCTCGTTCCCTAACCTAAAGGTTAGATATGACTTAATTTGATTCTTGCTTTCAGTTTCCATTTTATTACAGTTATTAATATCATTTAAAACTATTTTACGCCTTTAATACCAGCAAACATCTTTATTATTTTATTGGTATCCATAACTAGGGCAACGGTACCATCGCCAAGTATGGTTGCACCAGAAAAAACATCATGATTTTTGTAGTGTTTCCCCAATGGTTTGAGAACAGCTTGATACTCGCCAATAACATGGTCTACTACCAACCCCACCCTATTGTCCTCAAAGTTAACAACAACAATCTGTTCTAGTTCCTCATCGCTAGGTTTGAGGTTGAACTCTTTTCGTAAGCTAAAAAATGGAATTTTAGTTCCATCGAGTGTAACCAAGTTGTTGTAGGTATTGTAAATACTTTCCTTATCAATAGCATAAATTTTATCGATGGAAGAAAGGGGAACCACAAAGGGAGCATTATCAATGCTTACCAAAAGCCCATCAATAATTGAAAGGGTAAGCGGTAACCTTATAGTAATTATGGTACCCTGCCCAACAACTGAATCTACCTCAACCTCGCCACGGATATCAGCAATTTTGCGTTTAACAACATCCATGCCAACGCCTCGGCCAGAAACATCGGTAATCTTTTTGGCGGTGGAAAAACCGGGGAGAAAAATAAGGTCAAGAATTTCTTTTTGACTCAATTTTTTTTCAGGAGGTATTAAACCTTTGGCAACGGCTTTTTCGTAGATCACCTCAGGATCAATTCCAGCACCATCGTCTGCAACCCGAATAATTACATTGGCTCCAGAATAAAATGCTTTAAGAACAATCTTTCCCTTAGCAGGTTTGCCATTAGCCATTCTTACCCTGGAATCTTCAATGCCATGATCCATGCTGTTGCGAATAATGTGCATTAATGGATCTAAGAGGTTTTCTATTATGGTTTTATCGAGTTCGGTATCTGCTCCCTCTACAATAAAATCAACATCCTTATGAAGTTCTGCGGAAAGGTCTCTAACTAGTCGCTGAAAGCGTCCAAATAGGTTTTCGATGGGGATTAAAACAATGCTAAATGCAATATCACGGAGCTGACGGGTCAGCTTTTGAACATTCTCGGCAATGGGAACCAACCCGGACACATTGCTTTGTTCGGTAAACAGGCTTAAGCGGGCTTGTGTGGTTACCAGCTCTGAGACCAGGTTCATTAAAAGATCCAGTTTATCGGATGACACGCGAATGCTTGATGTTGATTTATCCTTAATAGCCATTCGCTCACGGGTAAATTGCTCAGCCTTTGCCTTGTTGATTCGTGCAACAACTTTGCTTGCCATGCGCTGAACGTTCACCAAGCCAACGTCCTTCTGAACCTCAGCTAAATGTGAAATCTCTTCAACAAAAGCCCTATCGATAAGCAGGTTTTGGTCCGAGAGCTTTTGAACCTCAATTTTGGAGTCGGTCTCAACAAAAATGAAAACGTCATGAATGGCGCTAACATCCTTATCTGTGGCCAACAAAATCTCCCAATAAGTATAACAGCTTTGGGGATTAATTTGAATAATATCCGGAACCCTGTTGAAATGGGAAAAAACCTTATATTCACCTAGTGAACAAAGCTCATCGAGTAGGTAGAGCGGGTTGGTTCCATTGTTAAAAATGTTTTCGTTGGGTTCAAAAAGAATGTAATAGGTAGATAAAGGGCCTGAGGTATCAGATTTTGCTTGCTCGCGATTTTTCTGACTTCCAACCTCAACAGGATTAATTAACCTGTTTATTTTATCCATCAAGCCATTGTGAATGGTTTTAAAATCGGGGTCATCGTAGTTGGCCTCATCAAGCATAAGTTTAAGATGGTCAACGCAAGCTAGGGTAACATTAAGGATATCGGAAGAAATGGGAATTTGACCTGTTCGAATTTTATCGTAAATAGTTTCGAGGTCATGAGTAAACTTGTCGATGAGGTCAAATCCAAACATGGCACTGTTTCCCTTAAGGGTATGCATCACCCTAAAAACCTGTTGAATAAGTTCAGCATCTCCAGGGTTCTTTTCCAGGGCAAGCAGGGCGACCTCAAGTTTATCAATCAGTTCACCTGCTTCTTCAATGAATTTTTTCTTAAAGCTATCCATTATCGTATAACTTTAGTGATTGCCGCTAAAAGTTTTGCGGGTACAAAGGGTTTTATAATCCATCCTGTGGCTCCAGCGTCCTTAGCTTCCATTTTTTTTGTGGTTTGCGATTCTGTGGTTAGAAATAAAATGGGAATTCTATCGTAGTCTGGCATTGCCCTAATATTTTTAATTAGTTCAATCCCATCCATTTCAGGCATGTGAAGGTCAGTAATTACCAAATCGATAGTTTGCCCATTGAAATGTGTAAGGGCATCACGACCATCAACGCCTACTAAAACATTATATCCTTCATTTTCAAGTGTAAACCTAACCACTTCGCGGATACTCTCGGAATCATCAACAATTAAAATTGTTTTAGCCATAGATTCAATTCTTTTAATTTAGGAATAATATTGTTAATATTCTAATTTAATTCCTGAGCGTTTCAGAATGATGCTTTGATCCTCTGATACATTGAGATGGGCAGTAATCTTAACACCTTTCTCGGCCATTGAAAAAATAAATGAGCGCATGAGTTGTATAAACCCTAAATCGACAACATCGGGATTATCAACAACTAACCTAACAGGTTTACTATCGTTGAAGAGTTTCACAAATTCATCCTTTAAGTTGCTGATGTTGTTCAAACTCAGATCTCCAGTAATTTTTACTGAACCCGAAGAGTCATTTTGCCTGTTAAAAGCGTAATTTTTAATCTTTCTTTCCATATTTATTGTTATTTAGAAAAATTCAATTTCTGATTCATCACTTTCCTGCTCATTGGAACTATCGGGTTTCCCAAATCCATTAACAACTCTATTATGAATTTGGCGCTCCGACTCCATAGTATAGAGTTTCTGCAAAAAATCGACATCATCCTTGTCTATTTGTGATTCATCCTTTCCGGAAAGTGCTGCGTAAATGTGATTAAGTTGCTTAATAATTTCAATTATTTTGACATCAAACACCTGGTAGTACTTAACCTTACCAATTGCACCATTTACCATTTCACCCATAGCATTTCCCTCGGTAAGGTTCTTCTGAACTATAACAATAATGCTTTCATCGCAATGTCTTAAACGGGTCACAATCTCGCCAACCATTGAAGGGGCATCGTCCCATTCGGCAGATTTGCCAATGCCCAACAGCTGCTGTGATAGTCGATCTATTTCATTACTTTTTTCATTAAGCTGCAAATGTAGGGTTTGAACAATGTTGCGAGATGAGATGATATCAGCAGCTACCGTTTCAATTTGTTGGATAATGTTACCCTGAGCATTAAAATCCGATTCTTTTATCTTTTGAGAAAGAAGATTGGCAAATTTTTTTGTATTCTCATCGTCAAGCTGATATCCAATCATTTTATCAAGATTAAACTTACAGGTTATGATAATATTGTTAACCCTCGCAACTAATGAAAAGAACTTACTCAATTGAACATTTACATCGGTTAATTTTGGGATTACTTCAGATACACCAAATTCTTCACCCTGTTTCTGAACCTTTTTTAGCTCCTTACAATGGGTTATGATGTTTGCTGTTACAACTTTAATGGCCTTGAACTTATCAATTATTTGCTCTATTGCCTTTTGGTATTCTTTATTTGCACGAACCAGTAAAGCAGACTGAATGTTAACAAGTTCGCCAACGCGATTCAGGTAGGCTTGTTCCATTGATTCTTCCTCATTGGCCATGCTTTTCAGTAGCTCTTTATGAGAAATCTGAACATGCTCAATTTTCTGGCGAATTATATCGTGGTACTGCAGGTTAGTTATTATGCTATCGATACTTGAACGCAGGATTCCGTTTTGTTCTTCAAGTTTTGGAAGGTTGAGTTGGTGTTCCTGAATTTTTTCAGCATATTGCTGAATGGCTTCATTTATTATTTCTATGCTCTGGTTAACCTGTTGATCAACCTGACGCATACTTTTTCGAATAATATCTTCTCCTTCTGCAATTATCTTAATATTACCCTGCACTGTTCTGGCAACTTCAAGTTCCTGAAGTTTTGAATTATTAACAATTCTGTTGAGTTCTATAAGTAATCCATTCTGGTTATAAGAAGCATCATTAGCCTCATAGTTCAAACCGGTTATCTTAAGATTTGTAAGTAAAAACTTTAGGGTAAGAAGATTCTGATTAATGTTCTTGTTATGTAGGTCAATGGAATTTAAAATCTCGTTAATATCATTAAATAGTTTTATAATGTAATTTGACAGTCGAGTTACATCGCGTTTTGCATTGCTTAACTGTTTGTAGAGTTTTTCAAGATGTTGTAGAACTTCGGTTGTGTAACTAGTGCCGACTAAAGAAAATAGGTCTTCTGCATTATTAGATATGAGAGTAGATTTAGCATATATTTCTTTAAAACTGGTATTCAGTCCTAAAAAATCCTCTGCTGCACAATTTAAAATCTCGATAATCAACCTATCAATTTCAGCAAACCTCGCACTTATTTCTTTAATGCTATGCATATTAAAACAAATTAGTCGTCATTATGTAAAACCTTTTTAACCCTTTTAATAAAGTAATTTATATCAATGGGTTTAGGCAAAAATTCAGTAGCGCCAAGCGATTGGCTCTGCTCCCTGTAAGCCTCAGTATTTGCGGCTGTAATTATAAAAACCGGAATATGCTTGGTTTCGCTATTCATTTTAATGGATTTAAGAAAATCAATACCAGTAACATTGGGCATAAGAATATCTAAGAGAATAAGTGATGGTTTTTCCTTTTTCATGTATGCCAATGCTTCTGCTGAGTTCCCAACTGTATGCACCCGTATCCCCTCCTCTAGTAGCAATGCTTCAATAAGTACCTGATTTGTTATTGAATCGTCAATTACCAAAACGTATTTCTTAGTCATATGCACAAAAATTCTTACTAACAAATCTAATAATCCTATCCTGCATAGCATTACTAAATATATTGATATAAAATATTAATTTTAATGATTTATATCACTTTTATTTTTAACTAAAATTACTTATCTTTATGACTGAAGCACGATAGTATAAACTATGAAAGTTGCTGAATCTGTTAAATTTGATGAATTATTTAAGCACTGCAAGTTGCCCATTACTAAATTGCTTAGCAAAAGGCAACAAACAATATTACTATCTTCTGTAAATATTGTACAATACAACAAAAAGGATGTTATAGTAAAGCAAAATTCAATATCATCGCATGTTTTCTATATTATTGAAGGTGTTATTAAAGTAACTAGGGAGCAAAGGAAGGGTAAAAATATTGTTTTAAAAATTGACACGCGGGGTAGTTTTGTAGGTCTAATTTCATTGCTGGGGGGCAATAGATTCAATTTTACACTAACTGCTGTTGAAAATACCATAGTTGCACAAATACCAATAGCAACCATTTCGTTACTAATGGAAGAAAATTCAAAATTTTCCCTTGAAATTAGCCAACACATAAGCAGGCACAGCATATTTCTGATTAATAGGTTAACAGGATTGCTATACAAACAGCTTCCCGGGAGAGTTGCCGATTTAATTCTTTACTTTTCAGAAGAAATATACCAAAATTATGAGTTTGCCTTTCCCGTTAACCGTGTTGAACTTGCCGAACTGTGTGGGACAACAAAGGAAAGCTTAATCCGAACATTATCGGAATTCAACCACGATAAAATCATCGAACTCAACCGTAACAACATCAAAATACTAAGTTATGACATTCTAAAAACTTTAAGTAAACTTGGCTAACTTAAATTTAAAAAATGCGAAAAATCTTAATTGTTGACGATATCTTTGTTAATCGCCTCCTTCTGAAGGAAGTTATGATAGGTATGGGGGTTGCATGTTTTGAAGCTCAAAACGGCAAGGAAGCAATTGATTTGCTACAAAAAGAAAAAATCGATCTTATTTTTATGGACATTGAAATGCCCGTTATGAATGGATTGGAAACCACCCAATACATTCGCAATAAACTTCCATCGCCTCTTAAGTATACCCCTATTATTGCATTAACTGCCCATAATCCCGCCAACTTCTTTGAGGATTTTAGGGATGTCGGTTTTAATTACCTTATGACCAAACCCTATAGTATTGAGAAAATAAAAAGTGCCATTGAGAAAGTGCTTATATCCAAATGATATAAATATTTGCCCAAGCCGTTTCATTTTACACTTTAAACCTTACCTTTGTGGGTAAGGTTTAATTTTTCTATCGCTATTAAAATGGATAAAAAAATTCTTGCCGAATTAATACTTGATAATAAAAGGTTAATTATACCCAATTTGGGTGCTTTTTTGCACAAGGAAAGCGGTAAAGAAGGTAGAGCAATTACCTTTAGTCCATTTCTGAGATATAACGATGGACTACTTGAAGAGTTACTTGTTCAGAAGCTCAGCATTCCAAAGTCCGAAGTCATATTGCTGGTGAAAAGGTTAAGCGATGAAATTCAAGCAAATTTGAATGATTCGGGACAATACACTATTCCTGGAATTGGCGTTTTAGCCTTAGACTCCAAAGGGACCGTTTACCTAATTGAAAGCAATGAGAAATCAAGTGTTACAGTTAATGATAATACAACAAAAATAATAGAAAAAACAGATACCCCCATTACCATTGAATTAATTGAAGAAAAAGGCAGCAATACAGATGATCCTATTGGTAAAAATCCAGAATTTGTTGATCTTTCCGAGCCCACTGATAGTAAATCTACTTTGGTGATTGATGAACGAGATGAACCATTTATCAAAGCTGAAAATAATTCAAATGTAGACCTGTTAGACGAAACAACAGATATGAAAAAAACACAGCATCCTCATAAAAAGAAACGCCTACCTGTAACTTTAATATTTTTCATTGCTTCGCTTGCTGTTATTATTGCATTTGCTTTTATTATCAGGGAATTGGCTTTTGCCCCGGATGAGGACACCTGGCAACAAGAGTTCAAACAGGAGAATATAATAGAGCCCATAAAATTTCCAGAATCAGCAACATCATCAAATGACGAAATTGATAAAGCTTTTGAAAATGCTGAGGTTTATAGCAGCAAATCGGAATCAAACGAAACAAAGTTGAACGATTCAAATACAGAAACAATTATTGAAGAAAATCTTACCGGTAAACCAAAATCAAATAACCCTGCATCAGGAGTGTATAGCATTGTCATGGGTAGCTTTACCAACCCTAACAACGCAAAGCAATTTGCCCATGAGTTAAAAGGTAAAGGTTTTGCCGTTGAGGTTATTTCTCAACCGAACAACAAGAATATTGTTGTAATCGGACAATTTAACACCCGAGAGCAAGCAGAAAAAATGAAAAAGGATATTTCTCCTACCTACCCCGGTGTTTGGATAATTAAAAGATAATCAATGAAGAGAGTCAAACAGATTTACTATCCTAATATAGGAGTGGTAAACTATGCTCATAAAACAAGAGCAAAACGAATTACATTGAGGGTAAAATCCGATAGTTCTGTTCATGTAACCATTCCCTTTCTGATTAGCTTTTCAAAAGTTGAGGAATTTGTGCTATCGAAGGAAAAATGGATTATCCGAAAGCAACAGGAGAATAAAGAGTTTTCCATTAATTCAACGCTTACCAGTTTTAATACACGTTACCATAAGTTATTACTTGAACCGAAAGATGATATAGTAAATCGTGTATACACAGAAATGGGAAATGGTGTTATAAAGATGTTTTACCCCTCACATCTTGATCCGTCATCCCCAAAAATACAGGAGGCATTTAAAAAAGTTATTGTTGAAACACTTCGAATGGAGGCAGCACAATTTCTCCCCACCAGACTTTACTTAAATGCACAACAGCATGAGTTTAACTATAGTGGAGTGTCCATAAGGAACTCAAAAACACGATGGGGCAGCTGTTCTGGAAAAAACAGGATTAGCCTGAGCCTATACTTAATGCTACTTCCCAATCACCTGATTGACTACGTTCTACTACATGAACTATGCCATACCAAAGAGAAAAATCATGGACAAGGTTTTTGGAACCTACTCAACCTTCACTGTAATGGAAAAGCACGTGAACTCGCCCAGAATTTAAAAAAATACCGTATTCCGTTTTAGTACTCCAGAGAACTTATTCTTTCAGCTAAATCTATAATACTATTATAAAAGTCATTGGCAACCAACTGATAATCGGTGTTTTTAACATCACCCCTTTTATATGATTTTTTAGATATTTTGGATAAGGTTTCCTTCTCAAGAACCATAATATCCGAAATTATATCGAGTAACCGCTCCTGTGAAATGGTTTCAGAATATACAAGTTGGGTGTAGCACTCATCTAAAAGGTGCTTAACCATATGCTTTACATCCTTCTTAAGATCTCTAACCTTTGACATATCTTTTTACTGCATAAAAATATCATTATAAATATAGGTTATTTTTGAAAATTGCAATATGGTTACATGTATTTTTTTTCGTCGATGAAGGGTACATTACAAAAATTAGTACCCATAAACTTTTGCCTCTATTTTATCGGGTTTTATCCTAAAAACCCTAACATTTTTAAGTGCAGGCAAGCTGTATTCAAAGTTATCGCGACCCGTGTACTTTTTCATTATTACGTTAAGGACCTCTTTTTTCTCATCCAGATAAATAATCTCTTCAACCCTGCCATAAAGCAATACGCTTTTGTACTTCATTGAGTAGGAGCAGGCAACCTCTTCGTTTTGGTGTCGGAGTAAAAAATCGTTACTAAAAGCCACGCATACATAGGGATTTTTCTTCCAAATTTCAATCTTCTTGCCCTCAGGGCCTGAATGCAGGTAAAGAATCCCATTTTGATAGCCAAAATTAAATCCAATTACATAGGGCTTACCATCCAAATCAACCATACCTACATGGCAAACCTCTGTTGAGTTAATTATCTTATCAATTTCGGATTGCTCCTTTAACATTCTGGTTTTCATACAATAATCCCTATAATAGACAACTTTTTTGCACAAATTAATAAAATTAACTTACCTAACAGGTTTTGAGAACTTTTTTCTAGCAAAGCTACCAAGCAATAGGACTGGAGATGTGATGATTAAATGCAAAATCCAATCGTAAAAGGACAACGGAACGGTTCTAAACACCTGTCCACCATACTGGACAATAATTATTTGACCAAGTAAAATCATCAGGGCAATGGCAGTAAAAAATTTGTTAGAGAAGAAGTCCTGAGGTTTTACCCCCCAAAAAAGGGTGCGGGCATTAAACAAATTCCAAAACTGCATTAGCACAAAAATATTGAAAAATACTGTTAGCTCTCTGCTCAAAAAGCCATCGCCAGATTTAAGAAAAATAAGAAAAGCAACTAAAGCCAAATAGAAAAAGGAAGAGGTAGCAATAAGAGTCTTAAGAATAGGCTTGGACAAAATAAAATCATTTGGTGAGCGTGGTTTCTGTTTCATTATCTGAGCATGAGGAGGCTCTGTTGCCAGCGCCAAAGCAGCAAATGTGTCCATAATCAGATTGACCCAAAGCATTTGGGTAACAGTTAGGGGAAGATCTATTCCTGTAAATGGCCCCGTAAGCACAATAGCAACTGCCACAATATTTATGGAAAGCTGAAAGAATAGGAACTTTTGAATATTCTGAAAGAGGGATCTGCCCCATCGGGCTGCATTTACAATACTGGAAAAAGAGTCGTCAAGTAAAATAATATCGGCAGCATCCTTTGCCACCTGAGAGCCGGAGCCCATGGCCAAACCCACATCGGCTTGGTTAAGTGCAGGGGCATCATTGGTACCATCGCCGGTAACGGCGACAACATTATTGAGCCTCTGCAGCAACGAAACAATTCGAAACTTATCAGATGGACGTGCTCGGTACATCACCTTTAATTCGGGTAATAACTTCAGAACATCAGAATCAGAAAGCATTTCAAAATCGGGACCCGAAATGGTTGAATTTTCATGGTTTTCAGCAAGTAAACCTGCGTTTTTCCCAATTGCTAATGCCGTTTCACGATTATCACCAGTAATCATTTTAACATCGATACCCGCAGTAAAGCACTCCTGAATTGCCTGAAAAACATCGTTACGAAGCGGATCGGCAATGCCTACTATTCCAACAAGTTTTAATTTATTGGTTAGCTCCAGGTTCTCAAACTTTTGATTATCGGCTTTAGAATAAGCAAAGGCTATTGTGCGAAGTGCTTTATGCTGATATTCTTTGAGTTTACTATAAATACGCTCGTTAGTTGTGTTTACCTCGCACATTTCTATAAGCTTTTCAGGAGCACCCTTTACCAGTATGTAGCGATCTGCTGTCTCCTCAAAATATCCAATGGTAAGCATGTATTTCTTTTCAGAGGAAAAGGGATGTTGTTCTTCAACCTTAAATTTATTGCGCACTGTCCTATAATCAACACCCTGATTGTTAAGCCAGAGGAGCAAAGCACCATCGGTAGGATTACCTACAACCGCAATGGAGCCATGTGAAGAATCGAGGTGCGCAGTAGAATTAACAGCGAGGGATAGTTGTATTATATAGGGTAAATTTGAACTTTCCAAGTTTAATTCCTGAAAATCCCACTCCATGACCCGCATGCGATTTTGTGTTAGCGTTCCGGTTTTATCGGAACATATAACAGTAGCAGCCCCCATAGTTTCAGTTGCCTGAAGCTTTCGCACCAGATTATTTTGTGCAGTCATTTTACGCATGCTATAGGCTAAACTCATGGTTACACTCATCGATAATCCTTCGGGAACCGCAACTACAATAAGGGTCATAGAAACCATGAAGTAGCTGAGCAGATGGCCAATTAAAGAACCATCGAACCAAATAGATGGAGAAAAAATATCTATATTAAGCAATAATGCAATAGCTGAAAGGAATACAATAAGAGCAACTGCAGAAAAAAGGATAAGAATAAAGCGACGCCTGGGTTTGTTGCCAAAGGGCAAAGGAATTTTTACTGATAGCCCCAACCAACCCAAAATAGTATTTACTGATGGCACCCAAAATTCCGAGAGTATAGCTATAGCGAAAACCACAATAATTCCTATTGCAAATTCCTGTTCAACCGTGTAGCTATTTAATGGATTGAGAATATCGAAAACCGACAGTATGACAAAAGCGAGTATGGCAACAAAAAAAGCTAATGAGCTGATGTAACTACTTAATCGGTGCAGCTGTTTTGTTAGAGGAGTTACATTGCCAACATCAATGGTTGCAGCACGTGCAGTTTTACCTATTTCTGTAGTATCGCCTACTGCTGTGGTTTTGTATATCCCATGGCCATCGGTAATGGTTGAACCCTTAAAAACATAATTTGGTGAATAAGTAGTATTAAAATCACTAACGGGTTGTGCCGTTTTATTTGCCGAGGGTTCCCCTGTAAGCGATGACTCATTAACAGTTAATGAGACAGCCTCCAGGAGCTGGCCATCGGAGGGAATCTCATCGCCACGATCAACTATTACAATATCCCCTATGACAATATCGCTTTTAGGCACAGATGTTACGCCACCATTCCTTATTACCTTAACGGGTAACGTATCGTTCACACTATTAAGCAGGTCGAACTCCTTTGAAGCCTTATACTCATTTAAAAACGCCATAAATGTTGCCAAAAAAATGGCAACAATTATCCCAATACCCTCCAGGTAATGCCCATTGGTTAGCCCTATTGTAATGGCAATAGCTGCTGCAACAATGAGAATTTTAATAATTGGATCGTTAAACTTATCGAGCAAAAGCTTCCACCATGGTGTTTTTGGTGGCGGTGTTAATACATTTATACCAAAAAGTTTACGGTTTTGTAAAACCTGTTCATCGGTTAATCCCTGATAGTTAATCATAAAAAACGAATAAAAAATAATTGCAAAGAAAACAAATTGAATCTTTTTTGGTTGCTCAATACCTTAAAAAAATATAGGTTTGCAAAAATTTTCGATCTAACATTTTTAATATAATGGGAAGAGCATTTGAATACCGAAAAGCCAGAAAGCTTAAACGCTGGGGCAATATGGCCCGAGTGTTTACACGACTTGGAAAAGAGATAACCATGGCGGCTAAAGCCGGCGGTCCCGACCCAGAAAACAACCCTAAGCTCCGCTTGCTAATCCAAAATGCCAAAGAGGAAAACATGCCCAAAGAGAATGTAGATAGAGCCATTAAAAGGGCAACCGAAAAGGATATGAAGGATTATAAAGAAGTTGTTTATGAAGGTTATGGACCCTATGGAATTGCTATTCTAGTTGAAACCGCTACTGATAATCCAACACGCACAGTTGCCAATATACGTAGCTACTTTAATAAGTATGGTGGCTCATTGGGAACATCGGGTATGCTCGACTTTATTTTTGAGCGTAAATGCTCCTTTAAAGTAGCCAAAACTAAATCGATTTCGATAGAGGACCTTGAGTTGGATCTCATTGATTTTGGTGTTGAAGAGGTTTTTGCTGAGGAAGACAACATAATGATTTTTGCCGAATTCACCCAATTTGGCCCCATTCAGCGTTTTCTTGAAGAAAAGGAACTAAATATCATCAGCTTCCAGTTTGAACGCATACCCAACGATACCAAAGCACTAACACCTGAACAACAGGCTGAGGTTGAAAAACTGATAGAAAAAATTGAGGAAGACGAAGATGTAACTAATGTTTTCCATAACATGGCAGTTGAATAATCTATTTAGGTTATAAAAAAGAGGGGGACTACCAAATAGTCCCCCTCTTTTTTATATACTCATGCATGAAATAGCAGAACTGGTACATCCGACTGGTAAATCATTTGCTTGGCAAGCGATGGGTTAAAAAGTTTGTAAAGCAAACTCCGTTTCAAAGCCGTTAAGGCTACCAAACTTATTTGATTTTGCTTTATATAGTTGAGTACCTCCTTTTCACGTTCCCTACCACTAATTATGTTGCACACAATTTTGACCCCTGACTTCACCTCCGTGATGTAATCTTTTGTCGATTCCATCAATGCTTTAACCCCTACCGATTCAGCATCATCGGTTATATGTAAACAATGCAGTTCAATTTGAAAAGGCTCAACTATTCTAAACAACTTACGAATAGATAGGTTATCGTTACTATCGAAATTGGTTATGTAAAGCACCTTTTTTAGCTCATCAACACCCTTTAATACCGCTTTTTCAGGAATTACCAGTAATGGGATATGTGTTTGGTTGGATACCTCAGTTGCAACGCTACCTACAAGTTCGGTGCTTCTGAAACCCTCACCCTTTGTACCCATAACAATGATACCGGGTTTATAGCTCTTGCTGGCCTCAATAATTCCGTATGCAGCATATCCCTCGCGAAGGGTATATCCAATTGAAACATCGCCAAATCCCATTTGAGATGCAAAATCTCTTAAATCATTAAAAAACTTTATTAATTTTTCCTTTGCAGTCTTGTAAAGAACGTGATAGTTCATGTCAAAATCAATCTGGATAGTAGCCACATCAGTGAATGGAATCATATCAACAACCGGTGAATTAAATACATGCAGCAGTTTAACCTGAGCATTATACTTAGCAGCCAGCATAACGGCATATCGAGCCGCATTTTGAGAGGGTTCGGAAAAATCTACAGGTACGAGTATTTTTCTAAGCTGCTGCTCAAATTTTTTAACATTCTCGGAATGATGTACTTGAGTAAGCAATTTTAATGCTCGTGCTGCATCCGATCCCCTTATTTGGACCTTAACAGCTTTAGCAACAGTCCCCTGAATTATATTAACATTTTTAAGAAAACATTCAATGCCATTTGCCTCAAGGTAGGTTTTAAGAACCACTGCCTTGGAATAACTCTCAGTGGCAATGATTATTAAATTATCTTCCATGACAATTTTGTTTTGTTATAAATTTACAAAAAACAATAGGAGAAGTCAAGTGAAAACAAAGAAACTGCCCAAAGAATTGGGCAGTTTCTTATTATTTTTAGCGGAATAATTTATGCTAGTATTGAACTATATACCTCATTAATGAAAGATGTAACTCGTTCTGTAACATAGGGCATAAGGGTTTCTGCATTAACTTGTTCGCCATTATTATACTTGAAATATAATACCCATTCCGATCCGCCATTTACCTGTTCCTGAACAAACACAAACTCACCTACCTTATCGCCACTGGTTGTGTAGAGCGAAAAAGTTACAAATTCGTTGGGATCGCCAGTCTCAAATTCATTAGGATTACCTTCTATCTTTAACCTGAACTCAAGATTAGCAATTACCTGTTTTGCATCCATTACAAAATTCATATTGTTCTGGTCGGTGCCTGTTAGAGCAACATCAGCCTTTTCGCTATAAAATAGTTTACCATCCTTTTTGAAAGCAAAATCCTTATTGTAATTTACTACAATTCCGCTGTTATCCATGGTCATGTTATAGGATTCTGCATTAGTAATTGAAAATTGGCCAAAAGTAGCGGTTATATTAATATTAGCTCCATTCATGGCATAGGTTGCAGAATAGGTAAAACTGAATACCTGTGTTCCGTCCTTTTCAATTTTTATCTTAATTCCGGTAATGCCATCATTACTAAAGGTAAAGTCATAGTAAGTTAGTGTTACGTTGTTAGTGGCATTGCCAGCAGGATAAGGGAACTTAACCACTACCTCATTGGTTGGAGTACTCGTGTGGTCGTACGACTGTGTATTGGGGTTCCATTCCCATGTACCAGTTAAATCGTTGAAATTCTCAAGAAGAAAATAGTCAAAATAGAAATTGATTTCAGGATGGTCAAGCATCATGTTTTGCCTGGAAATATCCATTACCCTTTGAACCATGGAAGGATTTCCCGTTTTCATTGGGACTGATTTTACAGAAAACGGATTGGACAATTCAGTAAAAATATACTCCTGAATTTTGTAACCATCCGTAGCTACAATTTCATTGGATTTGGTAATTAGTTCGTTTTCGGTATTGCTGATTTGAACCTCAGCATTCTCTTTTGAGAGATTTTGATCGCCATCCTTTTCGCATGCAACAAAGGCAAACATACCCATCATTAAAAGGATGCTCATAAAAGTTTTGTTAATTTTCATAGCTATTAAATTTTAGTTAGACAATAAAATTACGTGCAATATAGAAACAAATCTCATGCCATTACAACTTATAAAGATGTTTTATATCGACAAAAAGCATACATTTGTCAATAATATTCAATTAATGAACTTTCAATGTTTCATTAAGCCAACTTTCAATTATTCTTTTTTTATTTTTGTAAATTAAGTTATAAATTGATTTTCATTTATTCAAAACCATTACAACCTTCAATTTGTTAACTTGTTTACTGTATAACAAAAAATATTGGGAATGAAAAAAGCACCATTAATATTGAATCTGATAGCAGGAATAACACTAATAAAGCCTGCAAGTGCCTGTACAAATTATCTGGTAACCAAAAGTGCAAGCACTGATGGGTCAACCTTTATAAGTTACGCAGCCGACTCCCATATACGATATGGTGAACTCTACTTTAAACCAAGGGCAAAATGGCCAGCAGGCTCAATGGTTACAATATACGATAGGGGGACCAACAAGCCGCTGGGTCAAATAACCCAGTTTTCCGAAACCTATCAGGTTATTGGTTTTATGAACGAGTACCAGGTAGCCATTGGCGAAACCACCTTTGGGGGAATTGAAGAATTAATGGACACTACCGCAATAATTGATTATGGCAGTTTAATGTTTCTTGCCCTGCAACGGGCAAAAACTGCCCGCGAGGCCATTAAAGTAATGGTTGGACTTGTTGAACAGTATGGCTATGCCAGCAGCGGAGAATCATTCTCAATAGGCGACCCCAATGAAGTGTGGATACTCGAAATGATTGCTAAAAAAACGAATCTCAAGTATGATAAGAAATTAAAGGGAAATATCAACATTGATAGGGGTGCTATTTGGGTGGCTGTTCGAATTCCAGATGGCTACATTTCAGCTCATGCCAATCAAGCTCGAATACAACAATTCCCTTTAGAGAACCTTAAGACCTCAATAAGCAGCAAAAATCTTCATCTTATTAATAACCCAGATATAAATGTAATCTATTCCTACGATGTAATTGATTATGCCCGAAAGCATGGCTATTATAATGGGGTAGATACAGAATTCAACTTCAGCAATGCATATAACCCTATAACATTTGATGGGGCACGTTTCTGCGAGGCAAGGGTTTGGGCATTTTTTAACCACGCAGCCGATGACATGGATAAATTCTGGGATTACGCCAAAGGCGAAAACCTTAAAAACAGAATGCCCCTATACATTAAACCCAACAGAAAGCTATCGGTGCTCGATTTAATGAGTTTCAAGCGAGACCACTTGGAAGGAACCGAACTGGATATGAGCAAGGATGTTGGTGCAGGCCCACATGGATTACCCTATCGTTGGCGTCCTTTAACATGGAGTGTTAACGGGGAAAACTACTTTCACGAAAGGGTAACAGCAACACAGCAAACAGGATTTTCGTTTATTGCCCAAATGCGTAGCTGGCTACCAGCACCAATAGGTGGAATTTTTTGGTTTGGCGTTGACGATGCTGCTTCAACTGTTTACGTTCCCATTTACTGCGGTATAAATCGGGTTCCAGAAAGCTATGCCGAAGGCAATGGTGATATGCTTACATATTCGCCAACTTCTGCATTTTGGGTTTTTAATAGGGTAGCCCATTTTGCATACCTAAGATACGACTTGATTATTAAAGACATCAACAAAATACAAAATGAATTAGAAACTAAATTTATTGCATACACTCCTGCAGTTGATGCTGCAGCACTAAAACTTTATGAAACAAACCCAGAATTAGCAACCGAATTTTTAACAGACTATTCGATTAACATGGCAAATGCAACTGTACAGAGATGGAACGATTTAAGCAACTATTTACTTGTGAAGTATATCGATGGAAATGTAAAAAGAGAAAAGGATGGTAAATTTTTAAGGAATCCATGGGGCTTTTCCATAGATCCCTCTCAACCGGGATATAAGAAAGAATGGTTAGAAACAATTGTCAAAGAGACAGGAGATAAGTTTAAGGAACCACAATAATAAACCCAAAATTAAATGCTATGAGAAAAATTTTCACAACTGTTCTAATTGCACTATTAGGATTAGCAGCAACTGCAAATCCTGTTGATGTAAAATTAGCCAGGAAAGTAGCTATCAACTACCTTTCTGCAAAAAAGGGGGCAGCAATTGACACGTTTGATTTAAAGCTACAAAGTACTTGGGACTATTCAAAAAATAAGACCATGTACATTTTCACCCTGGGAAAAAAGGGATTCATAATTGTATCAGCCGATGACGAAGCAAAACCTATAATTGGTTGGTCGTTGGAAAATTCTATGCCAAAAAAAATTGACAACCCTGTTATAATTGGCAAGTTAAATTGGTATGCAAAACAGATTAGTTATGCCGCCAAGAATAGGATTGGAGATAAAACAACCAAAAATGAATGGCAAGAAATACTCGAAGGAAAAATTAGTAAAGGTATTAAAGGTGGTGGACCACTTTTAACTACAACATGGAATCAAGAACCCTACTACAACCAATTATGTCCTACAGGAACACCAACAGGCTGCGTAGCAACTGCAATGTCACAAATAATGCGCTACCACCAATGGCCAACACAAGGGAAGGGGTGGTATAAATATGTTCATCCACTATATGGAACGCAATATGCAAATTTTGAGGCAACAAACTACGATTGGATCAATATGCCAAGTAGTTTGAGCGACCAAAGCTCGGAAGCAGAAATAAACGCAGTTGCCACGCTATGCTATCATGCAGGGGTATCAGTAAACATGAATTATGCAACTGATGGTTCTGGAGCGTTTAGCCAGGATGTGCTTCATGCACTAACAAATTATTTTAACTACGATCCCACAACCATTCAAATACACAATTTTAATCCCATGGACACGGTTACATGGATAAACATGATTAAAACTGAAATTGATGCCGGCAGGCCAGTTTACTACTCTGGGAGCAGCAGCGCCGATGGAGGACATGCCTGGGTTTGCGATGGTTATAACAATAGTAGTTATCTTCATATTAACTGGGGTTGGGGAGGTTATGCTAATGGTTATTACGCCTCAACAGCTATGGTAGCTGGTGGGTATGATTTCAGCGAAAGTAACAATATGATAATTGGCATCCAACCCAATCCTGCTGCTTATATGAATTTATGGATTCGTCAGGCTTCTGGTTTTGGCACCTCTTCGAGGGGTATTCGACACATTTCGACGGTGAATAACCGTGTGGCATGGGCAGTTGCCTATGATGGATCGGGAAGCAATGCAAAAGTTAAGGAATTTACCATGACCACTGATGGAGGAGCTACTTGGAATGCAGGTGTAGTAAATCCTTCTAATTCTACTGGATTTGAAGCAGCGATGATTTCGGCTGTTGATGATAAAACCGCTTGGGTGCCTTTATTTGATGGTACAAATGGAGGTGGAATGATAGCCAAAACCACCGATGGTGGAAAAACCTGGATCCAACAAACATCAGCAACTTTTACAAAGCCTTCAGGATTTCCTAATGTTGTGCATTTCTGGGATGCTGATAACGGCTTTTGCATGGGCGATCCTAACGGAGGATACTTTGAAATATACACCACAACCAACGGAGGATCAAACTGGACAAGAGTATCCCAAGCAAACATTCCCTCACCCCAAGATGGTGAATACGGTGTAATTGGCTACTATCAAGTTATTGGCGATACTGTTTGGTTTGCAACAAATAAAGGTAGAATTTTTAAATCAACCAATAAAGGGGCAACTTGGCAGGCATACCAAACCCCATTAACTTCTACATCGTTCACCATTGCCTTTAAGAATGGATACGAAGGTGTAATATATGGCAGAGAAAATAATATTGACAAGTACTATCGTACTGCTAATGGTGGTGAAAACTGGACAGAATTTACCCCTACTGGTGCAGTATATACTGCAGATTTATGCTGGATACAAGGAACCGACACGCTGATATCAACCGGTTCAAATTATACAGAAAACAAAATGGGAGTATCATATAGTGTTGATGGAGGAAATAGCTTTACCGATTATGCCCCATTCTATAAAAACTATCAGTTCACAAAATTAGGAGCATCACCCAATGGTACCGTATGGGCAGGTGGATATAATACAAGTGCCACCTATGGGGGTATGTGGCGTAAGGGTGCTGCCGTTATTTCTGGAGATTTTAAAGTTAACAAGACTACAGCTTACCGTAACGACAGCACTGTTGTGTTTACTGATATGACCTATGGGTCACCCGACTCATGGGAATGGAATTTTGGCGAAGGAGCAGAACCTGAAACAAAAAATGGGGAGGGTCCATTTACCGTGAAATATACCACATATGGCAATAAAACTATTACCTTAACTGTAGGTAAAGGTGATGATATACATGTGGTTGTTAAGGAAAATGTTTTGACCGTAACCTGGCCTTCTGGGGTTGACACCAGAGAAGAAGCAAAACTCTCGGTTTACCCCAATCCCACACAGTCGGCTATTTTTGTTAATATTGCTGGATTTACCCGGGGCAGAATTGAAGTCTACAACATAACTGGAGCCCTGGTTTGGACATCGGAAGGTTATACCACAGAGGGGAAAATAGATGTTTCGAACCTAACCACTGGTGTATATTTAATAAAGATTCAAAATGAGGCTGGAGAAGTTGCTACTAAAAAGTTAACAGTAACTAGGTAAATGATTAATTATCAATCAAAATAAAAGAGGGGTGCTTAGTCACCCCCCTTTTATTTAAATCATTTCGGCTCCGTTCAAAATCATTTCATTAATGGACTGCTCGCCATCATTAGGCGATACATTTACAGCCCTAATTGCTTTTTTAAGCACCTTTACGCTAAATCCTAGTTTAATGGCATCGAGTACTGTATTTTTTACACAATAATCGGTGGCCAAACCGGCAACCCAGAGCTCTTCCACCCCAATTTTTTTCAACCATGAAGATAAGCCTGTACCTTGAAAACCTGAATATGCTTCCTGATGGGATTCGGTTGCCTTTGAAACCAATATAGAAACAGGTGGAAAATACAAATCCTTATGAAACTGTGCACCTATTGTACCAGCTACGCAGTGAATTGGCCATTGCCCACCGTTAACTTTAAATGATATATGATTTTCAGGATGCCAATCCCTTGTAAATACCACAGGATATCCCTCAGCCTCAAACTGATGCGATAATTCGTTAATAGGATCCACTACCCTATCGCCATCATTTACAGCCAATGCTCCTCCGGGGCAAAAATCATTCTGAACATCAACAATAATTAATGCCTTCATAATGGTTTACTCATTTGGGTTATACCTTTGAAAACGGGAATTTGGTTTATACATTCGCCCTACCTTTGAAATCGGTTTTCCATCAACCTGAACAATATCTGCAGTAAAATCGTAACTTCCCTGCATGAGGTAGCTACCCACGCCGTAGGCATCAACCGGGACATTAAGGGCCTCAAAGCTTCTAATCTTTTCAGGGGTAAATCCCCCCGAAACCACAATCTTTACATTTGAGAATCCATTCCTATCCAAAGCGTTCCGAACCAGTTCCACCAACTTTGGATTTACACCCGTTGGCTTATAGGTTCCCATTAATGGAAAAACGCTCTTATCGACAAGGTTTTCGGAGGTATCGAGCCTAACCCCCCAAAGCTTATCGCCCATAGCCTCAGCGCATCGTAGCGAAGTATTAACGCAATCGTTATCAAAATCGACAAGGGCAATTAGAGGGGCAGAGGGATAGGTTTCATGAAAGAATTTAACGGCTATAACCGTATCGCCACCAACTGCTGCAATTAATGCATGAGGTATAGTTCCAGAAGCTCCAGCCCCCCACCATTCGCCCTGTGCATCGGTTGAAACGCCAGATGCTCCACCTATGTGCGCAGCATAGCCATCACCCCCCTGAACAGCCCAATGGTCGAAGCGGGCAGGGAAGTAAAGTACTGTTTTACCATTGGCTGCCTCTACTACCTTTCGAACATTGGTGGCTATTTTTGTTCGACGAGCCAAAATGCCCAAATAAATGGTTTCGAGATGAGCAAAAAGAGAGGCATCGCCGCTAATATGCATTACCGATTCATATGGACTAATTCTATCGCCATCCCAAAGGGCATCGATTTGAATATCGGGAAAGCCATCGATCCATAGGTTGTCGAGCTCCTGAGCAACCCTAATGCGTTCCTCTTCCACATGCAGGTACTTCATCTTATCGGAAAGGAACAACTTACGAGCCAACTTTTTAAGTTCAATGAGTTTATCAAAAAGTCGGTAGGCTTTAGGGTAATCGGAATAACGGCCACTGGCTACTTTCAAAACGGCAATAGCCTCATCTATTCCACAGAGAATGGCATCGTTTTTTTGAAAAACCTGCATGGTAACAGTGGGATGCAGTTTGTGCGATTCGAGCACAACCTTTTCACGCCAAAAGTATACATCGCTACGATAACCCCGTCTTAGCTCCTGTACGGGTAAATCGAAGGTTGTGGTATTTAATCGTTTTCGCATGGGTCTTAAATTTACTACAAAAGGGGATTAAAAGCAATCCCCTTATTAAACATTATAATAACAAAATGCTATAGGACGAGTTCATTTGTCTGTCGTCGCTGAATTACTAAACCAACAATATGAATTTTAAAAACGCCCTTACCTATTGCATTTGACTCAATACTAACGGTACGGCTAATCCTCTGGGGTTTAGGTTCAATTCTGAACTCAACCAAAATATTGTCTGATTTGCCGGGTAGTACAGGAACTTTTGGAAACAACTTGATGTTGGTTCCGCAGCATCCCGTAACATTTTTAATCAATAAAGGCTTATTGCCACTGTTTGAAAGCGATAAAGTGATTTTACCGTAATCATCGGAGAGATCATCTAAATAGATCTCCCCCAGATGAAGCGTATCCGAAACTATTTTATAAACATTTCTCTTGGCATTGCTTGCTTTTGTAATGGAAATATGCTGTCCATTTGCAATTAATGACGATACCACCAAGAATATTGACACAAGCATCGTTCTCATAATAAAAAGTATTTTTATTTTCGTGCCAAATTTAAGAAAAAATGGGAAAAATGATTTCGGAAATCGATGCAGCTATCTTTGATATGGATGGCGTTATTGTTGATAACCATAGGTATCATCTGCTGGCTTGGGAAAAATTCTGCGATAAGCATAATTTGATTTTTGATAAGAAAAAATTTACAAAACAATACTTTGGAAAGAATAATAACGATATTCTAACCGGGCTTTTTGGAAAAGAATTGCCCAATGAACTCATTCAAAAGTTAGGCGAAGAAAAGGAAGCTGATTACCGTGAACTCTACAGGAATGACATAAAGGCACTTGAGGGGTTAATAGAGTTCATGAAGCACTTAAAAAGTAGTTCAAAAAAGATTGCCATAGCCAGCTCAGCACCCAGGAGTAATATCAACTTTGTAATTGAACATACAAAAATTCAAAGTTACATTGATGTAGTTGTTGACGGGAACATGATTAAACGAGGGAAACCAAATCCCGATATATTTCTTACTGCTGCAGGAAAACTCGGCACTATGCCCGAAAAATGTGTTGTGTTTGAAGACTCCTTTGCCGGAATTGAAGCAGCCAAAAGGGCTGGAATAAAAGTAATTGCCGTAGCCACTACTCATAGCAAAGAAGAACACGACAAAACCATACCAATTATTACTGATTTTACCTGTTTGCTCAAGTAAAGTTTTACATCTTTTAAAAATAAGAACATATTGCATTAACCCAGATTAGGCATTAGAAATGTAATGAACTAATGCTTGGTTTGTGGGTTGCTAAAAGGGTATCTGGAATTATTCCGATAAATCATTGATTTAGTCGGACTTTAGGTAAAATCACATTAGTTAATGTGTAATTTGGGTTAATATTATTAAGGATGAACACTAGAAGACACTAATTATGAATTTATTACCCCTATGGCAAACCAAAACATAGGGGGCTGAAAGCCCCCGAATAATTTCACTTTTATATTTTTATTAATTGTTTCCTTGAGGTTGATCCTCTTCGGGCTGATTAAGAATATCAAGTAACCCTTTTGAATGCAATAAATTGTACCAGCTAATTATCTTTTTGATATCGCTGTTGTAAACCCTATCGTGGTCGAACTCAGGCATAACCTTTTCAAAGTAAGTTCTTATAGTTTTATCATCGGACTTATGGTTAATAGCAGGGCCGCCTTTTTCGGTTATTTCAATTTTTTTTAAAACTTCTTTAAGTGGAGTTTCACCATTTTCAGTAAAAACAGCAATATCAGCAAGTGCACTCACCTTTGCATTAGCGGGAACCCTCATACGCTTACCATCTAATAGCGACTCAACAATAACACCCTGCCGACCCTGAGATACGTACCTAAAAAGTCCGGGATGGCCAGAAATTGCCAACAACTCTTTCAATTTAATTTCCATAAACTATTTGTTTATCCGTTTTAATATGCGAAAATAGTAATAATTTATTGAAACGCTAACCTACTTTTTGCTATAGTAAAATTTTGCCCAAACCAAGTAAAAAGTGGCCACAATGTTAACCAAATAATTTAGCCATAATGGCCACTGGTACTTACCGGTTACCATATCATTATGGGCAATGTATATAAAGGTAAAAAGAACACCAAAAGCCCACATCAGTAGAAATAGCCAGTTAAAACTAGAAACATTATGTGTTCTCCAGGTTTGAACTACCTGTGGTAAAACACCAATGCTCAAAATAATATTTCCGAACCATCCAATTGCTTCGATAACAGACATAACCAATTAGTTAAAACCTCTTTCTTTTTTGATTTTTTCGTAAGCTTCATTAACCATCTTAAATTTTTGCTCGGCGGCCAGCCGAATATCTTCGCCTAAATGTTGAACCTTATCGGGATGATACTTGATAGCCATCTGACGGTAAGCCTTTTTAACTTCTTCATTTGTCGCACTTGGCGAAATTTCAAGAATTTTATAGTACTTATCGGTATCGGGAACAAACATGGCTTTGATGGAATCAAAATCTGAGTTGGAAATACTCATGAAATTGGCAATATCGGCTATTACCTTAAGTTCCTCAACGCTTACCACACCATCGGCTTGGGCAATTCCAAATAAAAAATGCAGCAGCTGAAGTCGCGAATGATAATCAATATTCTCCTGAATCTGCTTGCAAACATCGCTAAGGGAAACTGACTGTTTGAGTATATCACGAAGAAGCATTATGGCCTCTCGGGCAGCAGATGGACCAAAATTATCGTAAAAATATTTTTTCACATAGTCAAGTTCCGATTTCATCACCCTGCCGTCGGCTTTCATAACTGCAGAAACCAAAACCAGCAGGCTAACCAAAAAACCATTTCTGCTGCTTTCTCCAGTATATATCTTTGTGGTTTCCATGCTATCAAATACAGAGCCAATGGCAAACCCCAGAATGGCACCAATTGGGCCAAACAAAGCCCAACCCAAACCACCAGAAATCCATTTTCCGTACTTTCCCATAAAAAACTAAGCTAAAAGATTAGAAATAATATTTATTAACTGAGGTAATAATAGCGTTTTTGAATCGTTTACAATAATAAAATCGGCCAATTCGATTTTTTTTTCTTCAGGCATTTGGTTCCCCATACGAATTCTAACTTCTTGTTCAGTAATTCCATCGCGTTCCATAACCCTACGAATACGTACTTCAACGGGCGCTGTTACCAGTATGACCTTATGAAGTTGTTTATGTAAACCCGTTTCGAAAATAATGGCAGATTCCTTAAAAAGAATTTTCTCTAAATTATAAAGGTTACACCATTCCTCAAATGCCCTTGCCACAGCAGGGTGTATGATATGATTTAGTTTTGCTAAAAGTTCGGGATTCGTAAATACCAAACTGGCAAGGTAAGCCCGGTTAAGTTGTTCATTGACGTAAACCTCATCTCCAAATGTCGATTTAATTCTACTAATGACATGCTGATTTGAAATGCTAATATCGCGTGCAACCCTATCGGAGTAAAAAACATAATACCCAAGTTTCTCAAGCACCTGGCAAACCATAGTTTTACCACTCCCAATTCCCCCGGTAATCCCAATCCTTAATGGCATAGCTAATGTCTAATAATAATGAAATCGACGTAGCGGGGCTCAACCTGAATACGGCCCACAAAGTCGGGAGAACGTTCAGTGCTGACTCTTATCTTTTCCATGGAATTTCCAATCATATCATTAAAATCGCAAACCACCCTAAAATGCTCGGGTTTAAGTTTAAAAAACTTTTTGACTGGAACATTGCAAATAACGGTAACCTCCTTGGGTGAGAGCAGCACCTCATAGTTCTGAGGAATATTAATAATGGTAATTGGAATCTTAATTCGCGCCTCAGTAAACTTATCCACCGGAATAAAAACATCAACTTTAACAGGATTTATAAATAAACCTTCAATTGAAGAGATATGAATTGTTTGTTGAATGTTTTCCGATACATTATTAAGTTCGATTTTTTGAGTTTTGGCCATTGTTATGGTATCGATTACCGAGGCAGAACCGGTAATTTTAACACTATCGGGTTTAACTACTGCCTTCCCTGCCTGCATATGCTGCTTTTCAAAAACGATATTCGTTTCAAGTATCACCGGAACAAACTTTGTTTTTACGCTGGTTAATTCAAAAAAAAGGGTATCGGGTGACACACCAAGCAGGTTTAAATCGCTGCTTAGCTGCGTTACAATTTGGTTTTGAAGAGCACTTAAAACAATAAAATATCGACCATTCTTGTATCTGTACCGTTCAAAAGGCAGCTGAATGGGATTATAGTAGCTAAACATTTTATATCGCAACAAGTGATACCCTAGCGCATTTACCTTAAGGTTGACCTCAAGGTTGCTATTTGGGGCAATAATTCTATTTTCCGGAAGATGGGTAATGGTTACCGGATATTGAAGGTAGTCGGTATATTCGTGGTTCAACTTCTGTAGGAGCCATAGTATTGCCGAAATGGATAAAAAAAAGATAAACATGTAGATTCGCTTGTTAAACCGAATCTTTTCATTTGCAACAATCCTTCCAATGGGTTTCAAAATAATTTTATTCACTGCAACAAAAATAAAACAGGATTCAAAGTTAATACATTAACCCTGAATCCTGAATAAAAGTAGGCGCAAATTAGCGAGTTTGTATATCGGTTACATCGCGAATTATAGTACTTTTAGCAACCTTTACCTCAACGTTATTGGCAATTTCTACAATAACATAATCATCCTTTACCTCAGAAACCTTTCCGTAAACCCCACCGGCAATGATTACTTTATCGCCCTTTTTAAGCGATTCCTGGAACTTACGAAGTTCCTTTTGGCGTTTCATCTGAGGACGAATCATAAAGAAGTAAAAAACAACAATGATAAGACCAAACATTAAGAAGGTCATCAATGGATTTGCACCTTGCTGGGTAGCCTGAAGTGTAACAAAGATTGTGTTCATAGTTTTTTTTGTTAATTAATTTACAAATATACTGAAATTTATGGGACTACATTTGCTTTAAGCGTAACCGATTTCTCCCTTATAATTCCATTGGTTCGTAGAGTTACTGATTTATACTGAGTGCCGTACCACCCCCTGCTGTCGAAGGTAACCTCAAGTTTAGCAAGTTCACCGGGTTTTAAGACTTTTTTATCGATATTTGTTTGGGTGCATCCACATGAGGGAATTACATCCATTACAACCAAGGGTTTGTTCCCTGTATTCTTTAATTGATAGGAGTACCTAACAATTTCGCCACTTTGAATGGTTCCTACATCGTAAAAATCTTCAATGTAGGTTAGCTCAGCAAAACGAGTTGAATCGGAATTTGTAATCTCCGATAAATTAGTCTTATTTCTACAGGAAAATGAAATACCCCCCCAGAGCAAACCTGCAAAAAAGATTAAACTATATGTTTTCATCGTCAGGTGCATCATTATTATCAGTACTGACTTCATCGTTTTCACCAATAAGCCCTCTGCCCTGCTTAATAATCAGATTGTTCTCTTTCAGATAGGCAATGATTTTATCGAGAACGCCATTTACAAAAACATTACTCTGCTCGGTGCTGTAGAATTTGGCAATATCAATATACTCATTCATGCTCACCTTTACGGGAATAGTAGGAAATTCAATAATTTCGGTAATAGCCATTTCCATTATAAGTATATCCATCGCGGCTATTCGGTCAACTTCCCAGTTTTGGGTGAACTTATCTATTAATTCGATATTTTCCTTGTGCCTTAAAACCGTTTTACGTAGGAGAGTTTTAGCAAAATTATCATCGTCGAAGTTACGGAAAAGCGGCATGATATTTACCCTTGGAGTGGGGTCTCCTTCCATTTTCTTAATTGTTTTAACCGCCATGCTCAAAACAAACTCTAGGTCATCGTTCCAGTATATGCTCTGCTCCTCAAGGAATGCCTCAAAATCAGCATTCCCTAAAATTTCCTGGTTGAAAAAATTAACCAGCACCAATCTATCATCATCCAATGAACAGGTTTCGGCAGCCATATACTCGTGATAGTAATCTGAATTAATAAGTTGAGTAAAAAGTTTTTTTGTAATCTCGGGAAAATGAGCCCAATTTAACCTTTTATCCTGAGCAATTTCATGCAACTTATTATCTTGTGCCAGAATGGCCGCTGCTCTATTGCTAACAAAGCGCAAATTGGGATTAAGGTCTTCAGGTGTTGGTCGAAACTTTTGCTTTGCTAAGTCAATTTTGTTTTGAGCAAGTTCCACCATGGTTTCAGGCAGAAGCAAGAGCAGCAGATATAGTTGATAGGATTTGTCAATGCTCAAAAATAGCTCCTTTTCAAGATTGCTAAGAGAATCACCTGCATTACGATAAAATGCAAAAAGTACCTGTAGGGCTTTAATTCTAAGTAAGCGGCGGTTAATCATTATCAAGAACGTTTTTCATAAACAACATTGCAAAGATAGAAACTTTATACTTAGCTAGCCTTAGTAAAACAGTTAATATTTCAAAACATCATCCAAAGAATATTTTTACAAGTTTTTTTGCGCAAGTAATATTTTTTAAAGATTTTTTTATTTTTGAGCAGTTTAACTAAAACTATTACTTAACCTAAAAATATTTAAAGAGATGATTGAAGAGTTTGACAGCACCAACGATTTTGAGAGGAATTCAAGAGATGACGTGTTTTCGCAAGTGGTCAAAGCGGGAAAGCGCACCTATTTTTTTGACGTTAAGGCAACTCGCAACAACGAGTTCTACCTTACCATAACTGAAAGCAAAAAACGTATGGGTAAGGATGGCAAAATGTACTATGAAAAGCACAAAATATTTTTGTACAAAGAGGATTTTGAAAAGTTCACTGAGAGCCTTGAAAGCGTAATGGATTTTATCAGTAAGAATCAAGAAGTAAATCCTAGAATCCAAGAAAACGAGGAGGTTGAAATGGTAGAAACCAACACCAACTATTCGACTGTTGAATTTGATGATCTGGGTCAATAGTAAAAATTAACACATTAAACGTAATCAGAGCCATTCGCTTCGAATGGCTCTGATTTTAAATAATCATATCAAAATCAAACATATAAATATTATCCTTTAATCCCAATACACACAAAACACAAATCCAACATATTGGTATAAAAACCTAAATTTGTGGGCTTGTGTTTTTTTTAGAACAATACCCACTTATTTGTGGTTTATATACAAATTACCTGCAATGCTACTTTCAAAACTTAAGACTGGAGAATTTGGAATAATAGCAAAAGTTAAAGGACGTGGTGCATTTCGTAAACGCATAACCGAAATGGGCTTTGTTAAGGGTAAAAAGGTTATTGTGGTTAAGAATGCTCCGCTTAAGGATCCAATTGAATACTCAATAATGGGCTATGAGGTTTCGCTACGCCGCAGCGAAGCCTCACTAATTGAGGTAATTACCCCTGAAGAGGCAAGACATTTGCTCTCAGAAAAATATTCAGAACAACAGCTCACCATGGCCAGTGAACCCGATTTGGTAAAAAACGGTGTTAGGGAGGCATCGAAAACCATTAACATTGCGCTGGTAGGGAACCCAAATGCGGGGAAAACCAGTATTTTTAATCATCTGGCAGGGGCAAGGGAGCATGTTGGCAACTATAGCGGTGTTACGGTTGATTCCAAAAATGCCAGTTTTAAATATAAAGGTTACCTCTTTAACATTACCGATTTGCCTGGTACCTACTCACTTACAGCATATACACCCGAAGAGGTTTTTGTGCGCCGGTTTATTCATGAGCAAAACCCTGATATAGTCATCAATGTAGTTGACTCATCGAACCTGGAACGCAACCTTTATCTCACCACTCAACTTATTGACATGGACATTAGGGTTATCTTAGCACTTAACATGTACGATGAGCTCATTGAGAGAGGCGACAAGTTTGATTACACCATGATGGGAAAGCTGCTTGGTATTCCTTTTGTTCCCACTGTTGGAAGCAAGGGTAAAGGTCTAGACAAACTTTTGGACACCACAATCAATGTTTACACTGAAAAGGACAAAATAACCCGACACATTCACATAAACTACGGCGAAGAGATTGAGCGTTCAATTACTTCTATTCAAGTTGAAATTAAGAAGAACAGCCAGCTAATAGTAAGTTACTCAAGCCGTTACCTTGTCATTAAATTGCTGGAAAAAGATAGAGTAGTTGACAAATTACTTAAAGCTGAGCCGAACTATCAAGAAATTAGAAACATTGTAAATCATGAAATTTTACGTTTAGAAAGCATTTACCACGATGACACAGAAACCCTGATTACCGATGCCAAGTACGGCTTTATTGCAGGTGCATTAAAAGAAACATATCGGGAGAACCCCCATAAAAGACATCAAACCACCCGCCAAATAGACAACATTTTAACCCATAAATTCTGGGGTTTTCCTATTTTCATTTTTCTTATCTGGCTCACCTTTTTCACCACATTTACACTAGGACAGTATCCCATGTCGTGGATTGAGAGCGGCGTTGAGATATTAGGTATTTTTATCAACAGCATCATGTCCGATGGGCCATTGAAAGACCTACTCGTCAACGGTATAATCAGCGGGGTGGGCAGCGTGATTGTTTTTCTGCCTAACATATTGATTTTATTCTTTTTTATATCGATGTTGGAGGATACCGGCTACATGGCCCGTGCAGCCTTTATCATGGATAAACTCATGCATAAAATTGGATTACATGGCAAATCATTCATTCCATTGATAATGGGTTTTGGCTGCAATGTGCCGGCAATAATGGCCACTCGAACCATCGAAAATCGCAATAACCGATTGGTTACCATGCTCATTACACCCTTTATGAGCTGCAGCGCTCGGTTACCGGTTTACATTTTAATATTGGGGGCATTTTTCCCAGAACATGCAGGTAATCTGCTTTTTAGTATATATTTACTGGGTATTATACTGGCAGTAGCAACAGCAATGGTTTTCAAGAAAACCATATTCAAAACCAATGACCTACCGTTTGTTATGGAACTCCCCCCATACCGCATGCCAACCCTTCGGTCAATTTTAATTCACATGTGGCATAAAGGTTCGCAATACCTGAAAAAAATGAGTGGGGTTATTCTAGTTGCAGTAATTTTTGTTTGGGCCTTGGGTTACTATCCAAGAAAAAGCAATAATACTCAGGAGTTCGACAAAAAAATTGAAATTGTGGCTGAAAAATTGAATACAAATTCTATTCCACCCATTTTGCGCGATAGCCTTACTACCGTTATCCATCAACTTCAAATGAAAAAAGAAGCCGATAGGCAAGTTAATTCGTACCTAGGCCGCATTGGCAGGTTCATTGAACCGGCAATTCGGCCAATGGGTTTCGATTGGAAAATGGGGGTAAGCCTTCTGTCGGGTGTTGCTGCTAAGGAAATTGTAGTAAGCACATTAGGCGTATTATACCAATCCGATGTCGAAGCGGATAACAATAATCTGGTTGAAAAACTTCGAAACGAGACTCATCAAAGCGGGAAGCTACAGGGTAAGCATGTATTCACAAAGGTTACGGCAATTGCATTTCTGATTTTTATCCTTATCTATTTCCCCTGTGTTGCAGTTATCTCGGCAATTAAGAGTGAATCGGGTTCATGGAAATGGGCAATTTTTACAATATTCTACACCACTAGCCTAGCCTGGTTGCTTGCTTTTTTAGCGTATCAAATTGGAAACTTAATAATAGGTTGATATGATTCAAGAAATAATGGTTTACTTAATTATTACGGGTGCTGTTGCCTATACAGCTTACAATTTTTACCAAATTTTTAATCCCAAGCATACAAATTCTAAAAAATGCGCTGGATGCATAGCGGGTTCATGTGAGATATCAAAATTAGGTATTCCTAAAAGGTAATCAACAACTAAAAATCTCTTAATCTATAGATATATAGCATTTTACGGGTTGCTTAAATAGAAACCTAAGAGAAAATTCAGCCAACCATTTTTATGTTGAAAAAATATTAACAAAAATCTTACAAAGGTTTCAGTTTTTCCATTAAATTTGCAATAGTAAAACTAGGGGTGCCTGAGTAGGGCTGAGATTATACCCTTTAAACCTGAACAGGATAATACCTGCGTAGGGAAGTTTTAAGGTATCTACACTCACAGCTTTTACCCATGTTGCATCTCCTGGTTTATAAGTTTAACCCAAAACTAATAAACTATGGAGTATCAAATCTCAAGCGGAATCGTTGATTCCTATTTTCAAAAATTCAAAAAAATTTTAAATGCCGATGTAGGCATTGTAGGAGGTGGGCCTTCGGGCTTACTGGCAGCCTACTTTTTGGCAAAAGCAGGTCAGAATGTGGTTCTTTTTGAGCGTAAACTTGCCCCCGGTGGTGGCATGTGGGGGGGTGCCATGATGTTTAACGATATCATAATCCAAAAGGATGCCCTACCAATTCTTGATGAAATGGGCATTGACCACACGAACTACACCGAAGACCTTTACGTTATCGATTCGCTACAGGTCACGTCTGCACTTATTTATAGAGCCAGCAAAGCAGGCGCTACCCTAATGAACTGCATTTCCGTTGAGGATGTTGTTTTGCAGAACAACAGGGTTAGTGGCGTTGTTATCAACTGGGCTCCCGTTCACCGGGAGCGGCTACATGTTGATCCCATCATAGTGGTATCAAAAGCAGTACTGGATGCCACCGGTCACGATTGCGAGGTTGCCCGTATTCTGGAGCGCAAGAATGGCATTAAACTCGAAACACCAACAGGCAGTGTTGTGGGAGAAAAAAGCATGAGCGTTTACGAAGCTGAACAAGCAACCATTAAAAACTCCAAAGAAATCTATCCCGGTTTATTTGTTTCAGGAATGGCCGCAAATGGAGTAAACGGAAGTTACCGCATGGGCCCTATTTTCGGGGGTATGCTGCTTTCTGGTAAAAAAATTGCCGATACTATAACCCGTTCAATCACAGAACTAGTTTAATATGAAGCAAATTGAAAATGGAATGGGGCTTTACGTAATAATTACACGCCCTGTTCTTTCCTATGCTACCATTGCTGAGCAATGTGTAAAATTGGGTATAAAGATGCTACAGCTGAGAGAAAAGCATCTTGACGAAAAGCAACTTTTAAGAGTAGCCCGTGAGCTCAGGCAAATAACAAGGGGGACTAGTACAAAACTGGTGATAAACGACCGACCCGATATTGCAGCACTCTGTGATGCCGACTACCTTCACCTGGGGCAGGATGATATTCCTATTGAAGAGGCACGCAAGATTGTTGGAAATATGAAAATAGGCTTGTCGACCCATACCATTGAGCAGGCCAAAGCAGCCCTGCATAAAAATCCCGATTACATTGGATTTGGTCCCATTTTCCCAACCAATGCCAAGATTAAACCCGATTCACCTGTAGGGAATGAAAAACTAAAACTGGTAGTTGAATTCTCAAATGTTCCAGTGGTAACAATTGGAGGAATTTTTCCCGAAAATATAGACTCTGTATTAAGTACAGGTGTGCGCTCAATAGCCATGGTAAGGCATTTAATGCAAACCGAATTCTTTTTTGAATGTGCAAAAATGATTATTGAAAAAATTAACACCTATGAGTACACAGCTTCAACATGCCATTAATGGTACTATAACTCCCGAAATGGAACAAGCAGCACTACACGAGGGTGTAACACCCAATTGGCTTTGCACACAAATAGCAGCTGGGAGATGCGTAATTCCCAAAAATAAAAACCACAGCATTAAGGCACGTGCCATTGGTGAGGGCCTTACAACAAAAATTAACGCCAACATAGGAACATCTGCAAAACACTGCAACCTATCAGAAGAAATTGAAAAGCTCCACGTTGCCGTAAAGCATGGAGCCGATTCCATTATGGATTTGTCCACCGGAGGTAACCTGCACCGGATTCTTGCTAATGTACTTAAAGCATCGCCGGTTATGGTGGGTACTGTTCCCATCTATACGGTAATAGCCAGAAAAACCGATATTGAGGAAAATTCCGAACAACTTTTCGAACCAGAGGAACTTTTCCTTGAAATAGAAACCCAAGCAAAAATGGGCGTAGATTTCATGACACTACACTGTGCCGTAACCAAAAACAGCATTCGCTTTATTGATTCATTTAAACGCACCACGGGCATTGTTAGTCGAGGCGGATCTATTATTTATCGCTATATAAAACAAACCGGAAAGGAAAACCCGTTGTACGAGCAGTACAACAGGGTACTTGAGATATGCAAAAAATATGACGTTACTATTAGCCTTGGCGATGGCCTACGACCCGGATGCAATGCCGATGCCAACGATTTAAGCCAAATTGAGGAACTATTAATTCAGGGCGAACTGGTTCAACGAGCCAGAGCTGCAGGAGTTCAGGTTATTGTGGAGGGCCCCGGTCATATGTTTCTTAATCAGATTGAAATGAATATGAAGTTGATGAAACGGATTTGCGATGGCGCTCCGCTTTACGTTTTAGGACCCCTAACAACCGATATAGCTGCTGGTTACGATCATATTGCCGGAGCAATTGGGGGTGCCATAGCAGCAACCCATGGCGCAAACTTTCTATGCTATGTAACCCCCGCTGAACACCTTTGCCTACCTACTACCGACGACGTTAAACAGGGTGTAATCGCCAGTAAGATTGCCGCACACTCTGCCGATATTGCTAATAACATTCCTGTAGCAAAACTGCGCGACCTAAAGCTCTCAAGGGCGCGATTTAAACTTGACTGGGAAGAAATGTTCGACTACTTACTAGAACCCGAGCTGGCACGTACACGCAAAATGGAATCGGAAAGCAAAACCGACGATTACTGCTCCATGTGCGGAGAGTTATGTGCTATGAAAACATTTAAAAAAAACACCATTTAACCCAAAGGGTCAGGTAGCTTCTCCTGACCCTAATTTAAACTATTCATAATGATACACATTTGCACTATAGCTGCCCACGATACTAGCAATGGTGCCGGAATTACTCGCGATTGCATTGTTGCTAACGATTTTGGGATATGGGCACATCCAGTTGTAACTGCAATTACAATGCAAACATTCAAAAATGTTTATACGATTATTCCTTTATCTGCGGCAAGTACATCCGCTCAATTATCCTTTACTATTCAGAACTTCACCATTAAAGCAATTAAAATTGGCATGCTATACCAAAAAGAAACCATCGAAGCAGTTGCAGGGATTTTAAGGAAATTTCCCGTTGATCATGTTGTTATTGATCCTGTGATGTTCTCTAGTGGAAATCAACCCATTTTACTGGAGGAGGCCTATCAAACTTTTATGGAACAGCTTTTACCATTGGCAACCCTAATTACCCCAAATAAACAGGAACTGGAATTTATTTCCGGAGGTCAACTAAAAAACATAGAGGAAGCGTTGATAGAGGCCAGAAAAATTTCCACTAACCTTAATGCATCAATTCTTGTTAAGGGAGGCCATTTTGATGGGTATGTATTAACCGATTATTTAGTTGATAAAAATAACATAGCAGAGGTTAGACATGAGCGCCGATATTACATTTACCATCATGGTAGCGGTTGCGTGCTTTCAACTGCCTTAACATGTACCCTTGTGCAGGGATACGAACCACAAAAAGCACTTCAAATGGCTGCAGATTATACTACAAAATATTTTGATGGAGTTAACATTTCAATGCTACCAGATGAACCCGTTTAACTCGTTTTCAAGGTTTTATATAGATTGGACACTAAAAGTTAAGCATACTGTTTACATAAATCATGGTTTTATTACTGCCCCCAATTAAATTTCTAAGATTTACGGAAATATTGAAACTTTTTATGGGTTGAAGTTGAATGCCATAAATAAGCAAATGTGTCTTGCTAAGGTTTAAAGGCATCGAACGATTTATGTAATCATACCGAATTAGCACATCGACAATCGATGAAAACGAATAGCTGAAGAATGAAGATATGCCCCAATAGCTATTGTTTTCGCGAAAACCATAGTTAAACACCCTATTGTATTCCGATGCCACACGAAATTTAGAAGTGCGATACCCAGCAAATAATGACAAGGCACTACGATCCCTGGCAACCGAGACTGTATCGGCAAAAGGAGCATAATCGGCATAAACCTTAAGTATTGCCCCCTTTACCGGATAGTACTCAATATTGGCAGCATACAAAAATTTAGCCTCCTCATCCTGATGCTTGAATGGTCCATCACCATTGGTTATGGAAAATTGGGTCAACAGATAGTTACGATATTTTAAATCAATTTGAGCACCAAAATCGGCAGGATTGCCGTACCGATGCACCTCCTGATAGGTAAAGTAAACATACCGGTATCCCCAGAACTTATCCTGCATGGTTAAGTACTGACTATTAAGTAACTGGCCAAAACGAACATCCATGAAGTTGAGGGGCGAATACGTTATTTCGGCCATTTTTAGATAGGCTGTATAGCGGCTACCCTCATTATAGGTAACATTATACGTATTACCCAGGTCGTCAGTAATTTTTATAGCATTTGTGGTGCGCGTAACGTCGTATATTAAAGTCCCCTTAAATTTTGAACCAAATGAGGTAGAGTACCCCAAGAGCGCCGTGGGCATTTCAAACGCACTTAAAGGTTTGTTTTCACCCTTAATAGTTGTAAAATAGGAAGCAAAGATATTGGCCCAAACCTTGTGCTTTATGCTGTCGTTTAGCTCCAACTTTGTATTATGTTCCTGTGAGCATGTGCTTTTTGGGAATGTAGCAAAAACAAAAAGAATATATATTACTTTCTTCATAAGTACTGATTTTCCCTACGAATGTAGGAATTAGCAACTGAAATGGAAAGTGAATGAATTGAAATTACTTCAAATTAGGAAGTAAGTCATTTTTCACCCATTTGTACTGGGGTTCTATCTGCAATAAATCGATAAATATTTTTTTTGCCATAACTATGTTACCAGTCTTTTGAGCAGCCAATCCCATTTGTGTATATGCATTTATATACCACCAGGTTTTGGGATGCTGCCCGCCATTTTTATCCCTAAGGGCCTTAAGTGCTCTGGCATAAAGTTCTATAGCTTCTGTGAGATTGCCACCTACAATAGAAGGTGCATAATGTTTGGCGTTTGCCTTCTCTATAATGGCGTAAACATCGTTGGGGTTAATAGCCAGAGCTTCATCGATTAGCGTCATGCTTTTAGGTCCCAGAAAAGGTGCCTTATAGGGACTTAAAGAAATGCGGTAGGCCAAAATTGCCGACTGAATGGCTTTTACTGCCGACTTAAATTTTTTAGAATTTTCTAAAAACCTAACATTTTCTTCAGCTCTGACAATAAAATCTTTCGCCCTGTCGTTTTGCTTAACGCCAAGCAGGTATCCAATGTAACCGTACTGTGCATGCAAAAGTTTAAAACGCTGGATGTCATTATCTTTTCGTTTTAAATCAAATTGAAGTTCATCAATAACCCTTTCCCAATCCATCATATCGCCCAAAACGAAGGTATGGTAAAGTCGTTCATCATAATTAGACTGAGCCAATAATAAGTTGATAGGTAGGATTAGAAGTATTACGAGTAATTGTTTCACCTTAAATAGAAGTATTTAGTTAATATAACGGCCTTTCCATGTAAGACTTTTGTTTTTCCGGTTATGCTCCCATTGGTAAACCATGGTTAAAAATGATATTTGCAACAAGGGTAATAGAATAACAGCCTTAACAATATTTTGTTTAGACAGGTCAGCAATCATTATGCGCGTCATGAGTACGGAATAAAAGTAAAAAAAAATTAAGGGAAAGGGCATAAAGAAAATCACAGCTATAGGACCTAGGGTTGTAATTGCTGCAAAAGCAAACATATTCCAACGATTACCTCCAAAAAACTCGCAAACATTTTTAGAAAAACCGTTAATTGCATCTCGCCCTGAGTTGTACATTCTACATCGGATATCCGCAGGAAGCCCTAACAGCGTTTCCATGGGTAAACGTAATCGTTTCAACTTTCGCGCAATGTGAATATCCTCCACGGGATTAGTACGAAATAATTCATGAAACCAATACTTTTGGTAGGTATCGGCATGAAAGAGCATCATTTGGCCGTTGGCTGCAGCTAACGACGACCTTTGCGACCAACGAATTAGCCGAAGCGGCAGCAACGAAAGTAACACCCATTGCATGACGGGAACAGTTATAGCTTCGCCAAAGGTACCTATAACCTGGTAGGGAAAGAACGATAGCAGCTGTATCCTTCTATTTTGCATATAAGCAATAGCCTTTTCAACAAAATCGGGTTTAATTCTAACATCGGCATCAAGAAACATAAGGTAATGACCAGTGGCATTACGGGCAAGTGTATGACAGGCATAATTTTTACCCAACCATCCTTCGGGCAAAATATCGCCATTAATCAACTTAAATCTATCATCGGCAAGTAAAAATTCTGATACAATACTCTCTGTGGCATCAATGGATTGGTCGTTATATACAATAACCTCAAGATTGCTAAAAGTTTGCTCCTTCAAATCGTTTAGCAGATTACCAATGTTTTTTCCCTCGTTACGCGCAGGTATCAGCACCGATACCTTTTTGTTTTCTATTAGCGGATAGCCTTTAAGATAAGGTCTTGTAAAATAATTGAATAGAGCAATAAGGAATTGGATAAAAGCAAATAGAACTATTGGCAGGGTTATGTAAAAAAGTATCATTGCCTGTGGATTGTATCTTGTTTATGAATGCTTTGCTTAAGAAACAGATTGTAGGTAATTTGAAACTGAGCCAGGTTAAAATCAAGTAATCGTTCATATTCCTGAATATAAATTGATAGCGAGGGTTTTGGATGAGCATAGTAATCAACAAGATTGGCACACATTATCAACCTGATGTTTGTTGAGTTCTCAACTATCCACTCAACACCCTTTTGAAACTCCAGAGCCATATGGTGCTGACTAAACAATTTCCCCTGAGGGTAAAATACTAAAAGGTTTTCAGGCTGGTTTAGTACAGTGGCGGCATACCTTAAACTATCCATCATTCCCTTTGATGTTGGGGCAATGGAAAAAGCTCCAATTTTTGCAAAAAATTTATGCTTTTCGAGTTCACGCTCCAGCATCATAAGGTAGAAATTCTTGTGCAATAGTTTACGGTTTAGCTCCCATGCAAAAAAACCATCCCACCAGCTGAAGTGATTGGGCACCAGTAAAATGGAACGATTATCGGGGACAAAATCGCCAATAATACGAACATCCCTGAAATTTTGCCTAACAAGCCGACGAATGTAAACATTAAAAAATCTATGATACAGCGGATTATGGACTGCTTTAATCACTATTCCTACTTTTTAAATTAGCCTAAAAATAAGGTTTAGGATACTAAAAAACAACAGCTGCAGAATGAGAAATGTTTTGGCCATTGGATTTGAGAACTTTCCAACGAACTTAAAAAAGAATAAGAAAATCGAAAGTGATACCAAAAACCATCCAACATAATTATGAAACGGCGGGTATCCCTGAACCCATTGCCACATATCGAGCCGAATTGCCACGGGCTCTATGATCCAGTCAAATGCCACCATTGCCAACGAAGCCAGAAGACTTTTTAGCAATAAGTTTAATTTTTTGGCGTTAAAATAATACGCAAACAGATACACCAGCATCATCCAGTTAAATGCCATGTTGGGCGGGGTGCCAAGCACCGAAAAACCGAGGCTTTTCCCATAGACATATTGTCCGAATATCAATCCGGTATTGGTTCCTATTGCTTCCACAGTAAAGCCAAACAAACCGACAAATAGCAACGCAAGCCAAAACCTTAGGCTATGCGGAGTATGAAATATCATCAATATAATAAATGATAAGGGAACGAATAAAGCAGCAACACGAAAGTAATACGGTTTATCAAGCGATATGCTTATTCCGGCAATGCCTATCAGGTATGAACAAACCAATACAATTCGAAAAATTGATGCATAGTTTAGCATCCTAAATTCAAGTAATTAATGCAACTTTTTAAGAGGGCTTTGTAAAGAAATAT
>DYKO01000010.1:106774-116754 GCA_020722565.1 Rikenella microfusus | reverse complement strand
TGTTTTTGGCATTTTTTTTATCAATCCACCCAATTGCTCAATATTTCTGGTGTGTGTTTGTTTATAAACCGAGCCTGCTGTGTAAAAAAGTAAGGATTTGAAAAGTGAATGGTTTAAAATGTGTAAAATTCCGCCTCCAAAACCAAGAACTGCCAATATTGGTATATTTTCAGACAAGCCAATTACACCCAATCCAATACCAATGCCAATAATACCAATATTTTCAATACTGTGATAAGCTAAAAGTTTTTTTACATCGTGCTGAACAATGGCAAGCGAAACACCAATAATTCCCGACACTAAGGAAATTATTAGAATAAATAAGCCTATTCCGAGTAAATCTTCATGGATATAGCTCAACACTCTAAGTATTCCGTAAATTCCCATTTTTATCATTACACCGCTCATTACTCCTGAAACGTGAGAAGGTGCAGCAGGATGGGCATGGGGTAACCAAGAGTGTATGGGTATAAAGCCGGCTTTTATACCGAACCCAATAAAAACAGCAAAAATAGTGGGAACGAACTGTGTGTTTCAAAATAAACCGATAATCCATCGAAGCTAAAGGCTGCGCCTGTTTGTACGTACGCAATAATAAAGGCAGTCATCAAAAATACCACGCCAATATGCATTTGAATAAGGTATTTCAGCCCAATTTTAACCGTTTCCTTTTTGTCGGATTCAAAAATTACTAAAAAGAAGGATACTAAGGACATAATTTCCCAAACAATCAGAAAGGCTAAGGCATCACGTACCATAACAACCAATAGCATAGAGATATGCAACCATAAAAAATTAAAGTAATGGAAGGCCATTTCTGCCGTATTTTTTTTCGGTAAATAGGGCTTAAGGTAGCCTTTAGCATAAAGCAATGCGGTTAGCGATGTAAAATTGATTACGAAAATAAAAAATGCCGATAGCTTATCTATTTTTAGTGAAACAAAATTCCCTAAAACATTTATAAATGGGAGCTCTAATATATTGGTTGTTGAAAAAGCTTTTATTCCCCAAATTGAGCTAATACCAATAATAGCAAGTTGTAACAACAGGCTAATATTATTCTGATGTTTTTTGGACAAAAAGAATAATAGTATTGTTGAACTAATTATTACCTGAAAAGCAAGGGTCATATCTTATTTATTTTTATTGTTTTAAAAACTTTTTTTTCGAGCATGCAAATAGCCATATTCCCTTAAAGAGCATGGTTATATTGTTTCATAATTGCCATCATGTATGATTTTTATTTGAAACGAGTTTGAAGTAATCTTTGCTTTTATTAACAAATGTAATGTTTACTCTGCATCTTTTTTGTCGATATCCCATGGTTCCATCATTTTAATTTACAGAATTACGATGCAACTCACGTGTTGCTGATTATTGTAGTTGTGTGTGTTTTGTTTAAACATGAACATTTCATGATATGGCTACTTTAATCGTTAAATTTCAGTTACTTTAAGTTGCCTAAATTAACATCATTAAAATTTTAACAGTGGCATTAAAAAAGTTTAATGTTTTATGTAAATTTACTGAATACCATATGGCGCATTTTGTAATTAATGTTAGCTAATACCGTAACTAAGCATAATTACAAAATAAAAAACTAAAAATGATTAAGTTCCACTTTGATGCATAGCGTTCCCTTTATTTTTCAGTTATTATGGTTAAGGTAAATATGGAACGTGTTTCTAAGCTGCAAAAGTATAAGGTAAAGCAACATCATTTATCACTCTACCCTTATTTTTTTGCTAAATACCCTTATGAATATATAAATGATTAAAAATTAGATTATTACGTCTATAGGATAAAAGTCTCTATAAGAAAGTGAAGGCATAACTTTATCTAAAAAACCATGGAAAAACCATCACAATTGATATTTAACACATGTTTACACTTAGGTTAAAAAACGTTTTAAGATAAATCTATAATTTTTTTTAAACCTGAAATTTCATCATGAATCATACTACAGACCCATGTTATGTAAAAATCTAAACTTTTACGATGGTTAAATGCCTATGTTTTTGTAAAAAAAATGCGGCCAATGTTGAAAATGCAAAAATTTTATTAAACAGGTTCATAGCCTATACATATGGGCTTCGTTTCACTTTTTTATAGAATATCTTCGGAAGAAACTTATAAAGTTAAACAATCTAACAATATTGTTAGCGTAACGAAACGATAGTTCCTGATTGTTTTTTCAATTCTTCCGATGGACATAATGATTTTAGATATACATTTTTAATAATCTACCTTATAAGTAATGAAGGAACAATAGCAAGAGAAAGAATTAATGAATTAACAAAATAGAAACCCAGTATCAAATCGAATGCATCAAACCTTGTATTGAGGGTACTAAAGCACACCTTAAGAGCGGACAAAATTCACATTCCCTCCAATATAAAGGCAACCCCAAGGGGGTGCTTACTATAAAATTATACCAAATCAATAATGAATGCTTTCTGGTGCAATCATTAACCACCTTACTAAAAACATCTCTAAGAAGATTTCTCTCTGTTCTTTTATTTTTGGAATAAAAGTTGCATTTTAGTTAAAAAAATGACTGGTTAACCGTTTTTTTAATAACTTTACCAAGTCAGAAAGAGTAGCTATCATGAAAAAAGTTTTACTGTTTGTTTTTATAACTTTTTCTTCGTTTCTGGCCTACTGCCAGATTTTTAACCGTTTTGGCAATCCCCTTATTACCAACTATACTCCCAATATATATGTTGGAAATGAACAGGTTTGGTGCGTCACACAGGATGATAGGGGTGTAATGTACTTTGGCACAAACGATAATGGGATTTTGGAGTACGATGGAAGGACCTGGCGAACCATTCCTATTCCCGATAATTTGTCGGTCCGGTCAATTTGCAAGGGTAACGATGGAGTTATTTATGTGGGGTCCACTGCTGAGTTCGGGTATTTGGAGCCTAATAAAAATGGGACACTGAGGTATGTTTCACTTGTTGAACTACTTCCCGATAGCATTAAACAGTCGTTATCATATATCTACAAAACCTATTGGAAGGATGGCAAAGCATACTTTTGTTCGCTAAGCTTCATTTTTGAATACAATGGTAAAAGTTTAAGACCGATTTATTTAGGGAAACAATCGGAATTTGCTAATTTTTTTACTCTTGAGGCAAACAATAAATTCTTTGTTAACAGCTATCTTAAAGGACTACGAACCTTTGTTTCTGATACAACTCTCGAGGTAGTTCCCGAAGGTGAATTTTTTATTCAAAAGAATGTCTTTTCTATTGTTGCTTTAAGCAAGGATGTACTTTTGTTTTTTACAGACAAGGGTTTTCACTCGTACGATATCTCCGGCAAAGTAATTAAACAAGTTGACACCCCAAATGAAATTGCCAAAAAAATGGCTAGGGAATCTGCAATTCCCTATAGTGCTATTAAGCTTAACAATGGAGATGTTGGGTTAGGAATTCTTCAGTCAGATTGGCTTGGAGTTGTTGAACTTACGCCCGACTTAAGTGAAGTAAGCCTTATAAATACTGAAACGGGAATGCATGCTGCACAAGTAGCAGAAATTTACCAAAGGGCCGATGCTCCGCTTTGGGCTACACTTTACGATGGGGGAATAGGAAAAATTGAGCTGAATTCGAGTATTCGGAGAATTGGTTCTGAGGCTGGTCTTAAAGAAATTGTTATCGATATTGTTCGCTTTAATGGCACATTGTATTTTGCCACATTCAATGGTGTTTTTTATCTAGCATACGATAGCAATGGCGTTCCTTGGGTTAAACCCGTTGAGGGCATAGGTGGCAATGTTTGGCAACTTTACATTTTTAATGCTCCTGGTTCAAAACCCATACTACTTGCAGCCAGCTATCTTGATGGAGTATTCGAAATACATGGCAATACTGCGGTGAATGTTAGCTATCCCTTGATTGAACAATTAGGGTTACAGCAAAAAGTTCAGCATAAATGTTTTTCGCTGTACCAATCCCGCAGAAATTCAAAACGTCTCTACATCGGTTTAACATCGGGTGCAGCATTTATGGATTGGGAAAAGGGGCGATGGTCGAATACCAATAACCTGCTTCGTGATTCAGTTCGTTTCGAAATTCGATCAATAACAGAAGATAACGATGGAAACCTTTGGCTGGCTACCAGCACCTCAGGTATTTACATGATAACTCCCGATCATAAGCACAAATTATACGGTAAGGAGAGTTTCCCTGGCATTAGCAATCTACAATACCTTACTGTTTTTAATGCAAATGACTCAATTTACGTGCTTTCGTCGGATGGGGTTTACCATTATAATGCGAATTCAAAACGATTCGAGAGGGGCGGGTTAATTGGCAATATGGCCAACAGATCGGGAATTTATAAGATGCAAGCATTTAAAAAGGGCTATGCAGCCCTCTGTTACGATAAAACTAATAGGGCTTGGGTTGACATATTCATTAGGGATTCGTTGGGTAATTGGGTTACCGATAGCCGCCACCTTAAGCGCTTACCCTCGAAATGGGCCGATGCTATTTATTGTGATGGTGAGGATGTATTATGGTTAGGCGTTTCCAAGGAGCTTTACTCATTTAATGCTAATGTAAAGCGTAGCTTTGATGCCCCATTTAATGCGCTTATTCGAAAAGTTATTTCTAAGGATTCGCTGCTGTTTGATGGTACATTCTATACTGAAGATTCTGCTCGTCGAATGCCAAGTCTGGTGCAGTACCCAGCACAAACACCCAAGTTACCCTATCACTTTAATGCCATGATTATATCTTATGCCGCACCATATTTTGAAAGGGAAGAGGACATCGAGTATAGCCACTACCTCGAAGGCTCTGATGAAAATACGTGGAGCCCTTGGGAGAAAAAAACAGAGGCTACCTACACTAACCTTCGCGAGGGAAAGTACATTTTCCATGTTAAGGCTCGTAACATATATGGCGATGAGAGCAGGGAGGCTACCTACTCTTTTGAGATCCGGCCACCATGGTATAGAACTATACTAGCTTACATTGTTTACCTTATTCTTTTTGTCTTGATGGTTTGGGGAATTGTTAAATGGAACACCCGTCGTTTAATTGCAGAAAAGGAAAGGCTTGAGGAGATTGTTCGGCAGCGAACCGCTGAGGTGGTTGCACAGAAGGAAGAAATTGAGCAACAAAAGGAAAAAATTGCTGCTCAAAACGAGGAAATTACCAGCAGTATTCAATACGCTAGCCGTATTCAGTCAGCACTTCTGACCCCCTCCGATCAGGTTAATAGAATATTTCCTGATAACTTCATCCTTTACCTACCCCGTGACATAGTTAGCGGCGATTTCTACTACATTACACAGGTGGAAAGTTATAAGGTTTGCGTTGTAGCCGATTGTACCGGTCATGGGGTTCCCGGAGGCTTTATGAGCATGCTTGGAATATCCTTCCTTACCCAGATAATTGGTAGCAAGCAAGTTCTTCAGGCTAATGAAATTCTTAATGAGTTAAGGCATCTAGTGATTTCAGCACTTCATCAGACTGGAGAAATTGGTGGAAGTAAGGATGGTATGGATATTGCTCTTTACATACTGGACGAAAAAAATCAAACCCTTCAGTTTGCCGGAGCCAACAATCCCCTTATCCTAATTCGCGATAATGAGTTAACTCATATAAAGGGAGATAAAATGCCCATTGGCATTCACCTACGAGGTGAACTTTCATTTACCAATAACGTAATGGAGGTTCGAAAGGGTGATGTTATTTACACCTTCTCCGATGGATATGTAGATCAATTTGGTAGTGACGATGGTCGTAAGTTTATGATTAAGCACTTTAAGGAGCTCCTCCTTGAAATTCATCATAAACCCATGAGTGAACAGCACGATATCCTCGATAAAACACTTAAGGATTGGCATGGCAACACGCCTCGTATCGATGACGTAGTGGTTATGGGGATTAGGATAGTTTAATCATACAAATCTTCTATTTTTCCCTCTAGCTCGCGTATAAATGGCTTAATCTTTTTATTAAGTTGCTCAAGGTAAAGTTGAGCGGCTTTTTGCTTTCCGGTTGGTAGCTGCTCAATCTTTTGGAGTAATCCAGCAATATCATAAACTCTGAACTGATTGAATGCTGATTTCATTTTATGTGCTACTGCAGTGGCTTTTTTAAGGTTTTGTTGTATGATGTGTTGATTTAGTTCGTTTATATTATGTTTTGTGTTTTCTAAAAACGACTCCAGTATTAATCTCACAGCAGTGCTATCACCTCCAGTAAATCTATATATCTCTGCCAAATCAAATTTTGATCGGGGTATTTCCTTCTCAGCATGATTTGTAACGTTTTTTTCAGAAGTGATACCAATAACTGGACCAAGCAGGCTAAGCAAATCATCTTCGGTAAAGGGTTTAATTAGGTATCCCGAAAATCCCTTGTTGCTGAAGTGCTCAGGATTTTCAATCATGTTATTTGCAGTTATGGCAAACACCGGGATTTTTAATTCAAGTTTGTCAACTATTTCAACAACATCATAGCCAGATATGTCGGGCATTTGAATATCTGTAATTATGGCATCACATTTATTGGACAAAAGATGGGTTCCCAAATTGTGTGCACTGGGTAAAGTTTGAACCTGAATGCCCAAACTTTTGGCCATTTCCTCAACAATCAAACGATTTACCTCATCATCATCAATAACTAACAAAGTGGAGCTTGCTTTGAGTTTATAGTCGGTTTGGTCAGAAACAGAAATTTCAATGCTAGTCTTAATGCTAAAAGGGATGACTACTTTGATAATGGTACCCTCGTTGGGTTGACTGCTTAAGGAAACTTCACCGCCTTGCAGCTCTGTTAGTTTTTTTACTAATGTTAATCCGAGACCTGTCCCCCCATATCGGCGAGAGGTGCTGCTATCGGCTTGCGTGAATTCCTCAAATATTTGCTCCTGTTTCTCTAAGGGAATTCCTATTCCGGTATCTGCTACCGTAAATTGAAGCTTAACCGATTGGAGTGTTTGTCTCAGAACCGAAGCAGAAATTATTACACTCCCCTTATCGGTAAACTTAATGGCATTACTAACCAAATTGATAATTATTTGCCGTAACCGGAAATCGTCGCCCCATACTTGCTCTGGCACACTTGGATCGGCATTGAAAAGGACTTTAAGTCCTTTTTCTTCTGCTTTTTGATGAAAAAGTTCCGAAACTTCGCTGAGAACGTTAGCAGGCGAAAATAGTCGCGATTCTAAACTCAACTTGCCCGATTCAAGCTTGGAGTAATCCAGAATATCATTTATAACCGATAACAGATGCTCCGATGAACCGGTAAGCACATTAACATATTCTTTTTGCTTTTGGCTAAGATTGGTTTTACTGAGTTGACGGGTTATGCCAACAATTGCGCTCAAGGGTGTGCGTATTTCGTGACTCATGTTGGCCAGAAATTGCTCTTTCAGGCGAAGAAGACTTTCGGCGTATTGTTTTGCCTCAATTAGCTGGCTGTTATAGGCTGCATTCCTAGATATATCCCTGAAAATTATAGCCAGTAGGATAATGAGTACAATAAAGGTAATGGCGCCCAGTAGCAATATTTTAAGCAGGGTTCGTGATATAACCTCCTGTATATTTATGGATTGATTTAAAACTTCCCTTTGTTCATTCCTCTCAATTTCAGAAACTACAAGTTGGATTTGGTTAAGTATTGCTTTATTCCGATCCAACAGTTCCTTTTCTTTTTGGCTTAGTATAAGATTTTCTCTTTGCTGGTCAACTTTAATGTCGTTAAGTATAACTAGCAATCGGTTAATTATTGAGTCCGATATGTAGGCAATGTTGGGTATAGTGTCAATATTATACTCAACAAGGGTATCGGTGGTAACAGTATCAATTCTATCGGGGCCAAGGAAAAAGCGCTTGATACGTGAGGCCATCGATCTACTTGACGGGTTACGGAAAATAACAGTATCTCGTTTTACCTGAGTTATTGTTTTTTGCCTATAAATTTGAGCATATCGTTGAGTTTGCTCACCGGCACTTGCAATTTTCTTTATTGCTTTATCATAAAAAACATCGGAGTTATAGTTTCCCCTCATTTGTAGGAGCTCTTGCTCGGTTTGACGTTTTTTGCTAATTAGTTTTTTAACCTTACTAATGGCCCTGATATGCTGACTGTTAGCATACGACAACTTTTGGATCGATTTTATGGCTGCCGATACATTCCTTCGGGTATTTAAATACTCATTAAGATGCTCCTCATTGGATGATAATAGGTACATTCTAAACTCGCTATCCTCTTTGTATATGGAAGTAACAAGTTTGTTTAGCACTAATATTTTTTGGCTGGGAAGTGTTAAACCTTTTCGGGTAAATTTCAAATCGGTAACACCCCGGTAGGTCATAACAATTGCAGTTACCGAAAAGGAGATTATCAGAATAAATCCAATAATTACCTTTGGTTTTAATAAATTGTTGTGTGTTTGTTCAAATTTTGACATTTTTAATAATTCTACCCCAAAAGTAAGTAATTTTAATATGGATTTTCTACTTTGAAAGTTTTCTTATTACTAGGAAACAGTAAAGTAATTTGGATTTACCCTGAAAAAATTGATCCCTTTCTGAGTAGCTCTTATTAGCGCTCAACTATAGCTGCGTGGGGTCATTTTCTTATTAACCTTAAAGTAGTTTAAGAATTACATATTTATTTTACTGTTACTTTGATGAACTATAGTTCTAAAATTCACATGCAATTAGGGTTGAAATATTCAATAAAAAACCGGAGTTTATACAAACTCCGGTTCCTTTTTGTTTTAAAATTTATTGTTTTAACGTGAGTACCATGATGTACCTATACTAAAGGAGATAAATAATGGGCTATTGCCAACTGGGGGCAGCACAAATAACGAAAACTTTGTTTTAGGCTTTGGAGCAAGTTTATGCATGGTAGCGGTGAAGTTGGAGAATACAAAATCAATACCAAAACCTCCAAGGTTCATGTCGGCAGTAGCATCGGAATTATACTCAGTTATGGTTGTGTTAATGGGTGCTGACATAGTAATTTCTGATGTAGTGCTAGCTATATTTAGCATTAAGGAGGGTTTGTACTTAAATGTAATGGCGACGCCCTTCCAGTTTCCTTCATCAATAAATTTTCCAATTCCCAAAGTCCAACCCAGGTTTGCTGAAATGGGATAGGAGAGTGTGACCGCCGACATATCCATGTTGCTACTTGGGTCAATATTTACGTTTAATTTGTAGCGGTACAAAAGCATATCGAAACCCCAACCATAGTTAAAGCTGCTCCAGGATGAGGCACCCGTTTTGTATTCTGGTATTTTTAGTTTTATCCAGTTTTGGGCGTATGAGGCTCCACCGCCGTATCCATCAACCCGGGTATTATAGTCTTTAATATCCATGCCAAAGTAGGTCCCTGTGAACTGTACCGATTCGTATTTAATCCTTCCGCCGCGCGCTAGCCATTCCTGTCTGATTGCCTCCGATTGGTCAACCTTTTCGATGGTAAAACCTATGGCTTTACCATCGCGGTCAACCCGAAACTTGGCTTCCCCCTCTTCTCCTTCGGTCTTTTTTACCACTTCGTCAACCGCAAGTTCTACACCTTCAAGATGTTTTAGGTAGATCCCCGTAAATTCAAAACCCACCTCAAAGACATATTTTTCTCCAGGCTTTGGCCTAAGGGTATAATTTGTTTTTCCCCCCGAAGCTTTCGCTTCAATTGGTAGGGATTGAGAATAATCATGGGGGACATTTACAGAAATTTCGGAGCCGTTTTTAATTATATACTCAGCATTCTTTATAATTATTCGAATTTTAGCTGCAGAACCTTGAACTTTTGAAGGTCTTATAAATTTGATTGTAACATTATCCTGAGCTGTTGCAAATATACTAGTCAGAATAAGTAAAAGGATTACGAGTGTTTTCATATCTTGATTGGTTTAATTTGGTTTCTAAAATTAGGCAATTTCCAGTTCATAGTCAAACATAATAAACTGTATTTTGATATTAATTTGATATT
>DYKO01000010.1:0-106674 GCA_020722565.1 Rikenella microfusus | reverse complement strand
TTTGATATTAATTTGATATTTGAAGTTTAGTGAGTTCCTGATGTTTGTAAAATAGATAAAGCAGATGATTTAGTAATTCGGAAAGAAATTTTTTTGTGGAAGAATGCATAGCGGAGACGCCGATGTAAATTTTATCGTATTTGTCGGAGTAAATGGCGTAAACGGCAAACATGGCAAAAAAAAACAAAAACCCCGCCGTGTAGCGGGGATATTTAGTAGCGGGGGCAGAGCCCGTCCGGCGAAGCCGGAACTCGAACCTGCGTCCGGCGAAGCCGGATAAGAGCCCAAGGAGCTCAGGGATTGGGTATAATGGAACGAATAAAATCTTTGCCGCAGTGCTGCTTGAGCTGTTTTTCGCGCGCAAGCGCCTGGGTTTTGGTGGGGAATGATTCGGAGTAAACGAGCCTCCATGGCTGAAAACGCTTGGTCCAGCCCTTATTGTTTGGGTGGTTATGTGCAGCAATTCTAGCCTGAAGGTTAGCGGAGGCGCGGATGTAAATTTTATCGTATTTGTCGGAGTAAATGGCGTAAACGGCAAACATGGCAAAAAAACAAAAACCCCGCCGTGTAGCGGGGATATTTAGTAGCGGGGGCAGGACTCGAACCTGCGACCTTTGGGTTATGAGCCCAACGAGCTACCAACTGCTCCACCCCGCAATTCTGTTTTCGTGTGCAAAAATAATATCTATTATGCATTTCAGCAAATATAATTAAAATATTTTAACAAATATCGAGATTTTAGCACTTAAACAACCTAGTATAGTTTAATTTCCTATAAATTGCAATAAAATTACTAGTGAGTTTTGATGAAAAGGCTATTTGCTACTAATCTTATTTTCCTTCTGTTGATTAATGCCGTTGTGAAACCCTTATGGATTTTTGGCATCGACAGGAATGTTCAAATAGCATTAGGGGCAAGAGAGTATGGTATCTTTTTTACCATGTTCAACTTCTCATTATTCCTAAATTTTATACTCGATATGGGTATTACCAATTTTAATAATCGTGAGATTAGCTATCATCCCGTAATGGTATCGCGCCAATTTATTAATATCGCCATTATAAAATTAGTTCTTACCTTTTTTTATCTTGCATTTACTTTTAGTTTAGCTTTTGTGCTGAATTTTGATAGCAGAAGCATGAAGCTTCTACTGATGCTTGTAGTAAATCAGATTATTGCAACTTTTTTGATGTTTGTTCGTTCAAATCTAAACGGTCTTCACCTATTTCGTGCCGATAGTATTCTGAGTATTCTCGATAAAGCGTTACTGATAATTTTTTTATACTTTATTCTTTGGGGATCCCTGCCCATCAATTTCACTGTAGAGGTATTTGCATTTTGTCAAACAGCGGCTTATGCTGCAACCCTTTTGGTTGCGGTTATAATACTGATTAAAAATTATAATGGAAGGTTTAGCATCAAATTTGATAAACTTATTGCTTTAACCTTATTTAAAAGGGGATTGCCTTTTGCTATTTTGGTACTGTTGATGACACTTTACAGTCGCCTCGATACTGTATTAATAGAAAGGTTGACGCCCGAACGATCGGTATCAGCAGGAATTTATGCTCAGGCATTCCGCCTCTTTGATGCATTCAACATGTATCCCTACCTATTTGCCTCATTGATGTTACCCATATACTCGCGTATGATGCGAAAAAAGGAGAATCTGAGCGATTTCTTCAATTTTTCGCTTCATCTAATGATGGTTCCGGTTTTAGTAATATCCATATCTTCTGTTTTATTTGCAAAGCCAATTGTGGAGCTCCTTTACAGGGAGCATCTTCAGGAAACTCAAAATATATTAATGATATTAATGGGATCGTTCTTTTTTGTATCGTTGGGGTACCTTTTTGGCACATCTCTCACGGCTCATGGTAATATTTGGCTACTTTGCAAGGTGTCGGCCGCAGTGGTTGTGGTCAATTTTTTAGGTCAGCTATATGTAATACCACGATTTGGAATTACAGGAGCAGCAGTTTGTAATCTAATTGCAAACCTATTAGCTGCTACACTTCAGGGCTTTTTCATGTTTAAAATTCTCAGGATAAACTTGGTTATAAAACAGTTAGTAAAACTAACATTTTTTGCCATTTCGCAACTAACCATAATTTTACTATTACCTTTATTTTTGGGAGCAACTATAAAAGGATTTGTAACGGCTTTGTTGATATCGGTAGTATTGGTATTTGGCATTCGCTTGGTTACTACTGAAACCATTTTGCGATTTATTAAACAAAATTAGTAGTAGATAGGTAAGCTAATTTTAGTACCTTATCAAAAAGTATTTGTTTTACACTATTTTTTTTAATACATTTGGGAAAGTTGTTAGATATATATTAACTCTATCAAAATAAATGGGAATTTTAAAGGAAAGAACGCAGGATTGTCCGTATATTAATTTTTCAGAAAATGGCGTACTGGAAATAATTGGGCGTTCAATTACTGAAGATCCCTTTACTTTTTGGCAACCAATACTGGAATGGTTGGAGCAGTATTGCATAGAGCCAGCTAAATCTACTCAACTAAATATTTTTCTGGAATACTCAAATAGCAGTTCTAACAAGTATATCAGCGAAATACTTCGCCAACTTGAAGAGGTCCATGGGGAAAAAACACAGGTTAATGTAATATGGAACTATGAGCAGGGTGATGAAACTGTATATCAACTTGGCAGTGATTTTGAGTCGATATTCAATCTTCCCTTTCAATTTATTGAGCAGGATGTAGAGAAAGAAAAATCCCATAAGGTAAAAATACGGAGCAAAAAAACCGGAGCGGAGGCTGTTATTTCATATAGATATTGGGATGCCATTGTTCGAAACGGACATGGCGATGAGTATTTGGTTTTGCAAGAGTTTTTATAGGATTAATTTTTTTAGCATATTTGTTTGTACATAATATTTGTGGTCATGCAAAAGTATGAGTTGAAAGAAACGGCAACTACACCATATATAAACTTTGATCCCGATACTGGAATAATCCAAATGGAAGGCCGTTCTATTCCCGAAAATGTTATTGATTTTTACCAACCCATTCTACGTTGGATTGATGAGTATGCTGCAAGTCCTTTACCCGAAACCATACTACACTTGAGGTTTGAGTACTTCAATACTAGTTCTTCGAAACGTATTTTCGATATCATGAAAAAGTTTGAGAAGTTGGCTATTGATACGGGTAAAAAGGTTACTATAAATTGGTACTATGAGGAGGACGACGAGGATATTTACTTTGCTGGGAACGATTATAAGGCTTTAATTAATAAGGTTGACTTCAATCTTGTGGAAATAAAGGCAAAATAGATTTTGCAACCCTAAAACTAAATTGCATGGCAGTCACCCTTTTTAATGGGGGTGACGGTTTTTTATGAGTGGGACAAATAAGAAGAAAATAGTTAACGATCCGGTTCATGGCTTTATCAGCATTAGCCATCCTCTTATATTCGATTTAATTGAACATCCTTATTTTCAGAGGCTTCGCAATATCAAGCAACTGGGGCTCAGCTATCTGGTTTACCCGGGGGCTACACACTCTCGTTTTCAGCATGCAATCGGAGCCATGCACCTACTCGAATTGGCAATCGAAACACTTAGGAGCAAGGGGCATATCATTACCGAAAAGGAAGCAGAAGCTGCCACAGTTGCCATTCTTTTGCACGATATTGGTCATGGACCATTCTCCCATGCGCTGGAACATATTATTGCCAATGGTATAAGCCATGAGTTCCTCAGCCGATGCTTTATGGAACAACTTAATACAGAGTTCAACGGAAAGCTATTATGGGCAATTGAGATTTTTGAAGATCGATATCCCCGCCATTTTTTGCATCAACTTATTTCGGGGCAACTCGACATGGATCGTATGGATTACCTTAAGCGCGACAGTTTTTTTACCGGGGTTATTGAGGGAATCATAGGAACCGAGCGCATAATTAAGATGCTCGACGTGGTGAACGATAATCTGGTGGTGGAGTCAAAGGGCATCTACTCAATTGAAAAATTCCTGATCGCCCGTAGGTTGATGTACTGGCAGGTTTATCTGCATAAAACCGTTGTTGCAGCCGAGCAGGTTCTGATAAAACTATTGGAACGTGCCCGACTGTTGGCCTTAAATGGAAGCAACATCCCCTGTGGTGAGTCACTACACTTCCTTTTATCTAACAATCTAAGCCCCAATGATTTAAACCCACAGGGTGGTAACAGTATTCCATTGGCGCTCACCCATTTCGCTTTACTGGATGACTCTGATATTATGGTGGCAGCCAAGCAGTGGATGACCCATTCCGATCCCGTTTTATCTAATTTATCAAAAATGGTTGTCCAACGGAATTTACCCGCAATTGAACTCAGAAGCCTACCTTTTGACGATGATGTTTTAAATAGGCTTACCGTTGAATTTAAAAAGAAATTTATTGAACTTGCTGGCTACTCCGAGTACTTTGTTTTTACCGATGCGGTAAGCATTAATGCTTATCAGCCAGGTAATGAATCAATTAAAATTGTTTCCCATTCCAACATTCTTACCGATATAGCCGAAGCATCAGATATGCTTAATGCAAGAGCATTATCGAACGAAACTAAAAAATTTTTCCTTTGTTACCCCAAAGAGCTAAGGGGTTTTTAGATTAATTGTTTAGTTTTGCAATTTGTTTACAACAACTTAATATGGAGTTCACAGCACAAATTATTGCAGAATACTTAGGCGGGAAAGTTGAGGGTGATCCCAATGTAAAGGTTCACACCGTTTCCAAAATCGAAGAAGGTTTTCCTGGTTCATTGGCCTTTTTGGCTAATCCTAAATACATTCCATACATTTATACTACTAAAGCTTCAATTGTTTTGATAAACGAGGATTTTATTCCCGATCAGCCGGTTGAGGCTACACTAATCAGGGTGAAGAACTCATACGAAGCTTTTGCTTCGTTGCTCAACCTTTATGCGCAATCGAAAAAACAAAAAATTGGGATAGAGCAACCCTGTTTTATTCATTCCTCTGCACAAATTGGAAAGGATCCCTACATTGGAGCATTTTCCTATATTGCAGAAGATGTTACTATTGGCAATAATGTAAAGATTTACCCACAGGTTTACATAGGCACAAAGGTCACGATTGGCGATAATACTGTTATTTATCCAGGTGTAGTTATATACGAGGAGTGTGTAATTGGAGCTAATTGTATAATTCACAGTGGAACTATTATTGGAGCCGATGGTTTTGGATTTGCCTCGGGCGAGGATACCAATTACAAAAAAATACCACAGATAGGCAATGTTATTCTGGATGATTATGTTGAGATTGGCGCCAATGCTACCGTTGACAGGGCAACCATGGGCTCAACAATTTTGAAAAAAGGTGTAAAAATTGATGATCATGTTCATATTGCCCATAACGTTGAGGTTGGTGAAAATACTGTAATGGCAGCTCAGTGCGGGATAGCTGGCTCTACCAAAATTGGCAAGAACTGCATGTTTGGCGGTCAGGTTGGGGTTAGTCCCCATGTGAAAATTGCCGATGGTGTTAAGGCCGGTGCACAAGCTGGAATATCAGGCGATATTCGAAAGCCTGGAGTAATAGTACTTGGAAGCCCAGCTAACGAAATCGGGAAGCAGCGGCGTTCCATGGCTGTTTATAAGAACTTACCAGAATTGATGAATAAGGTAAACGAACTCGAAAAGGAATTAGAAGAATTGTGGTCAAAAATTAAGGAATAATATATTTTGCAAAAGGCGCTTTATTTTGCGCCTTTTGTTCGTAAAATACAAAGAATTATGGTAGATAAACAGCGCACAATTAGTCAAACGGTTTCCCTCAGGGGCAAGGGGCTTCACACTGGGGCCGATGTAGAGGTTTCTATTTGTCCGGCTGATGTTAATACGGGCATTGTTTTTCAACGCACCGATATGGAAGGACAACCCAAGATTGAGGCCATTGCTGATAACGTTGTTGATACTTCTCGCGGAACTACTATTGCTCTGAAAAACGTAAAGGTTAGTACTATAGAGCACATGATGGCTGCCCTTATGGGTATGGGAATCGATAACGCATTAGTTCAAGTTGATGGTCCCGAAATGCCCATCATGGATGGCAGCTCACGCTACTTTGTTGAGGCCATAGCCAAAGTGGGAACTATTGAACAGGGCGCACAACGGAACTACCTGATCATTAAGGAAAAGATGGTTTACACCGATGAGAAGAATAACATTGAACTGGTAGTTTACCCCGACGAAAAGTTCAGTATAGATGTAATGGTCGATTACAACTCAAAAGTGCTTGGCCATCAGTATGCTAAGATGAATTCGATAGAAGAGTTCCCCGAGCAAATAGCGCCCTGCCGTACCTTTGTCTTCTTTCATGAGCTCGAAGCACTTCTGAAGCACAACCTTATAAAGGGCGGCGATTTGGAGAATGCCATTGTTATAATGGAGCATGAGGCACCTCAGGAGGAGCTCGATCGTATAGCCGATCTTTTCAATAAGCCTCATATTAGGGTTAAACCCGAGGGCATACTAAACAACATTGATTTGAATTTTGACAATGAGCCTGCTCGTCATAAACTTCTCGATATTATTGGCGACTTCTCATTGGTTGGGGTTAGGATAAAGGGAAAAGTAATGGCCATGCGCCCGGGCCACAAAGCTAACACTGAATTCGCTAAAATTCTTCGTAAGCACTACAAACAGGAACGCTTAAAACCTGCCGCCCCCGAATACAACCCCAATAAACCGCCTTTGATGGACGTCAACCAAATAATGAACATTTTACCGCATCGTCCACCTTTCCTTCTAATCGATAAAATCATTTATCTCGATGGAACCACAGTAGTAGGTATGAAAAATGTAACCATGAATGAGGCCTTTTTTGTTGGGCATTTTCCTGGTGAACCCGTAATGCCCGGTGTTCTTCAGGTTGAAGCCATGGCTCAAACCGGTGGTATCCTAGTGCTAAACACGGTTCCCGACCCCGAAAACTACCTCACCTATTTCTTAAAAATCGATCAGGTTCGCTTTAAGCGAAAAGTGGTTCCCGGCGATACGATTATTTTCAAATGTTTTCTTAACGAGCCTATTCGCAGGGGAATTGCAAACATGACCGGACAGGCATTCGTTGGCGATCAACTAGTTATGGAAGGAATTTTAATGGCACAGATAACTAAAGTAAAAGAGTAATGACCCAGCATACTAATGCATTCATTCATCCCGATGCCCAAATTGGCAGGGATGTAACCATTGGACCATTTAGCTATATTGCGGGTAATGTGGTAATTGGCGATGGTACCTGGATTGGCCCTAATGTTACCATTATGGATGGTGCACGAATCGGCAAGAATTGCCGAATTTTCCCCGGTGCTGTCATTTCAGCTATTCCTCAGGATCTAAAGTTTAAAGGCGAAGAGACCGCTGCTGAAATTGGCGACAATACAACCATTAGGGAATGTGCTACCGTAAACCGTGGAACCGCTTCGCGGGGCAAAACTGTTGTGGGAAACAACTGCCTCCTTATGGCCTACTCACATATTGCCCATGACTGTATTCTTAAAAACAACATCATCATTGGTAATGGGACCCAAATTGCAGGCGAGGTGGAAATTGACGATCATGCAATTCTTAGCGCCCATGTGTTAGTTCATCAATTTGAAAAGATTGGTGCACACGTAATGGTACAGGGTGGTTCTAAGGTTAATAAGGATATTCCTCCATTTATTATTGCGGCCCGTGAACCCCTAACTTTTGCAGGTATTAATCTGGTTGGGTTGCGCCGTCGCGGATTTACACCCCAGCAGATTGGTACCATTCAGGAGATTTATCGAAACCTTTATAATAAAGGTATGAATGTTAGCCAGGCTATAGCCTTTATTGAGGAAAACATGGAGGTTTCTGCCGAAAGAGAACTGGTTCTTGGTTTTATTAAGAGCTCCAAGCGCGGTATAGTTCGCGAATACACAGGTTCTGACCCTGATGAGGGGGTTGAATTATAAATTTTTTTATGCCGGCTTATGCCGGCTTTTTTTGTATCGATTAAATCGTTTTGTATATTTGAAAAATAATAAACATTGCTGAGGTTAACAATGGTGTTTCTATACAACCTGTCAATAAAGCTCTATCTGCTAATTGTCTTTATTGCTTCACATTTTAACGCTAAGGCAAAGTTCTTCATTGAAGGTCGGAAAGGAATTTGGGAGCGAATGGCCAAACAGGTTGACCCCTCATGCCAAACTATCTGGGTGCACTGCTCATCGCTGGGCGAATTTGAACAAGGCCGCCCGGTTATTGAAGCAATTAAGCAACACGACCCCAACTTAAGGATTTTTCTTACCTTCTTTTCTCCTTCGGGTTATGAAATTCGGAAAAACTACCCTTTAGCCGATTATATTTTTTACCTTCCCCTTGACACTAAAAGGAATGCAAAACGGTTTATTCGTCTGATCAACCCTCAAATGGCCATATTTGTTAAGTATGAATTTTGGTACCACTACCTTAATGAACTTAAAAATAGAAACATTCCCACATACCTGGTATCAGGCGTTTTTAGAGCAAACCAGATTTTCTTTAAACCCTATGGAGGCTGGTATAGGAAGTTTCTAAATGCGTTTACAACCTTTTTTGTTCAAAATAACGACTCAAAAAATCTACTCCAAAGCATTGGTTATAGCAATGTTATAGTTACTGGAGATACCCGCTTCGATAGGGTTGCAAAAATTGCATCGGAAGCAAAAGAAATACCGTTGGTAAGGGATTTTGTAGCCAACCATCAGGTGCTTGTTGCAGGTAGTACATGGCCTAAAGATGAGGACATTATCTTACCACTTGCCAATGAGTTTCCTGAACTTAAAATTATAATCGTTCCACACGAAATTGATGAATTGCACATTCAAGAGATAATTCGTAAATCCCCAATTCCTCCCATTCGTTTCAGTAAACCCGATTTTTCAAAAACTACCGAAGCTAAAATTCTAATAGTAGATACCATCGGCCTACTTTCATCTATATACCAATATGCAACAGTTGCCTATATTGGCGGAGGATTTGGCACCGGAATACACAATACCCTGGAAGCCGCCGCATACGGTATCCCTGTAATATTTGGGCCTAATTATCACAAATTCCAGGAGGCCAATGATTTAATAGCAAATAAAGGAGGATTTTCTATTAGTTCCTATGATGAGACCAAAAATTTACTAAATTTACTTCTAACCGATAAAAATTCCTACCAACTTATTGCAAAACATGCAGAAGAATTAGTAAATTTGGGAATTGGCGCAACCCAAAAAGTTGTAGCCATAATATTAAAAAAGGCAAGAGAACGTTTCCCAAAAATGTTTTCGGAAGTTTAGCTTTTTATTAACAGATTCTTTCACATATTTATATTTTTCAATTCTACTTTTGAAAGGATTTGAAGTTATGCTAATTTTAAATATATACTAACCTAAAAAAATAAAGTTTTATGAGAAAACAAAGTTGGGTTTTATCATTAATCCTTTTCTTTGCACCTTTTTGGGCGATAGGACAAGGTGTACTAAAGGGAGTAGTTGTTGACTCAAACAGCGGTACACCCTTAATAGGAGCAACGGTTGTGATTGAAGGCACAACATTAGGCACATCAACCAGTGTTGATGGCTCGTTTATGCTAAAGGTATCATCGGGCAAACATACCCTGAAAATCACCTATGTAGGTTATATAGACCAAGAAATGCCAATTGAAGGGACAGGCGAAGTAGATTTAGGTACAATTAAATTAGCACCGAGTTCTATAGATATCGATGAAGTTCTTGTTACTGCATCATTTGTACGTGACCGTACAACCCCTGTTGCAGTATCGACCGTCGAACCTAAAATAATTGTCGAGAAGCTCAGCAACAAGGAATTCCCCGAAATTTTAAGAATTACCCCTTCGGTTTATGCAACTCGACAGGGTGGGGGGTTCGGCGACTCACGAATTTACCTTCGCGGATTTGACTCCAACAACATTGGGGTTCTCATAAATGGTATTCCTGTTAACGATATGGAAAGCGGTAAGGTTTACTGGAGTAATTGGGCTGGACTTTCTGATGTAACCTCTAATCAACAGGTACAGCGAGGTCTAGGTGCTTCCAAACTCGCCCTCTCCTCGGTTGGTGGTACTATTAATATTATTACACGATCAACCGATGCTAAAATGGGCGGCTCGGTTTACTACGGCATGGGTAACGATGGGTATATCAAACAAAACTTTACCGTTTCAACAGGTTTGCTCGATAATGGTTGGGCGGTAACCGTATCGGGTGGGTACACCAAAGGTGATGGATATGTTCAAGCCACTAACTTTGAGGGTTATTCATACTTTGTTAATGTTTCAAAAAAGATTAACAAGAAACATACCCTTACATTTAATGCTTTTGGTGCACCTCAATGGCATAACCAACGTACTAACAAACACCTAATTCAAGAGTATAGGGATAATCCAAATGGTATTAGGTGGAACTCCGACTTTGGCTATAGGAATGGTGAAATCTATACATCGGCCTATGCCTACAACTTTTATCACAAGCCTCAAATGTCGCTCAACCATTACTGGAAAATAGACGAGACCTCAATGCTGGTTACCAATCTCTATGCTTCAATAGCTTCTGGAGGCGGACGCAGGGTTTATGGAGCAGACTCAAAATGGCTCACCAGACAATTCCCATCAGGAGCACCCTATGACAATACTTCTTTAACCCTTGAAGGATACTACGATTACGATTGGGTAATGCAGCAGAATGATTCATCGTTAAATGGTTCAACAGCCATCATTGCCAATGCAATTAACGACCATCAGTGGTATGGTGCCCTATCAACCTACACAAAGAATATCGATGATCTTAAAATAACTGCAGGTTTCGACGGCCGATTCTACAATGGTGTTCATGCCTTTAAGATTGATGACCTGCTTGGTGGAAAATATTTTTTGGATGCAAAAGACATTAATCGTCCTGCTAACCAACCCCTTCACAAAGGCGATTATATTAACTATCATAATTTGGGACAAGTTCTGTGGTTGGGCCTGTTTGCTCAAGGCGAATATGTTACCGATCAGTACTCGGGCTTCCTGTCAATGGCAATTGCCGATAACATGTTCCGACGGGTGGATTACTTCCAGTACGAACCCGGAAACAGAACCACTCCATGGTATGATTTCCTCCCCTGGAATGTTAAGGCCGGATTCAACTACAAGGTTTATGGAAAGCATAGTGTGTTTATAAACGGTGGTTATATTAAACGTGCTCCTACCTTCAACAATGCATTCCCTAACTATACTAACGATTTTAATAGCGATGTAAAATATGAAAGTATAATCACCACCGAGTTGGGATACAACTACACCGCAAAAATATTCAATGTAAAGGTTAACCTCTTCAGAACCCAGTGGAACGATAGGGGTTTAGTAAAAAGCCTTTCCGGACAAACTGCAAACATTACTGGTATTAATGCATTGCACCAGGGTGTTGAAGTTGAGGGGGTGGTTAAGCCAATTTCGAAACTCGACATCAGGGCCATGTTCTCTTGGGGCGATTATATCTGGTCCGATGATGTTAACTTCACATTATTTGACCAAAATCAGCAGCCAATTGGCACGTATAACGCATACATTAAGAATGTTCATGTGGGTAATTCTGCACAGGTTACAGCTGCCCTATCATTAAACTACGAGGTGCTACCAAAACTTAAAATTGGCGCCGATGTAAACTGGTATGCTAAAAACTATGCCGATTTTGATCCAACAAGGCGCACATCGCCCGACAGCAAGGTGGACTCATGGCGCATGCCTAACTACTACATTATTGATTTGGATGCCAACTACAAATTTAAGATTGGAAATTTGAACTCTACTCTTTACGCTAATGTTAACAACCTCTTGAACACAGAATACATTGCCGATGCTACCGATGGTACCCTTCATGACTCTTATACATCTTATGTATTCTTCGGTTTTGGTAGAACATGGTCAACCGGTTTAAGAATTAACTTTTAATCATTAAGGAGATACGATTATGAAAAAGATACTAGTAATACTATTCGGAGCAACACTGCTTTGGTCGTGCAACCCTCTTGAGGATACCTATAAGCAGCTCGATGATTCACAAGAACCCTACAAGGAATCAATTAAATACACACTAGTAGAAGCCGATTATGTTACGGCTGGTAATGCTGCTCTTGCAGATGCTCAAAACTATGAAGATAGCTCTTTGGCTAAATCAATCAAATCAAACCTGGCTTTTAACAGCCGCTTCAACGGAAAGGATTACATACCTGTAATTCTTTCAACAAACTTCCCTGCGTTGAGCAAGGGCTCTTCTGGAAATATAACCTATAATGAATTCACCGATCTTCCATCTTTCTTTGCCGATCTAACATCGATATATACTCTTACCACCGACGATTACAAGATGCTTTGGGGCAGCAATACCCTATTTGTTGAGGCATTAACCCCTACTGTTAACCCAGCGGCCAAAATACCTCTCCTACTGGGAGAAAATTTTTCCAATGACCCTATTGAAAAATATAGGCTTATTGCTTATAACTACTCCTCCGTAGATGCAGACACAACTGGTGGTTTAGTTAGATTAGTGAATTTCGATTTTAATGAGGGCGTTGTAGACCAACCCGTTGCTAATGGTTGGATAAATAAAGATCTAACAGGTACAAAGCAATGGCTTTACAAATCATATGGTGGAATTTATGCCCAAATGTCCTCTTATAACTCAGGGGAACAAAATGATTCATGGTTAATTCATGCATTTGATCATCTCGATACCATTGATAATCCCAAACTTATATTTAAGGTTAAAGTTGCGTATTATAATGCGGATTGCTTGGATATACTGATTTCTGAAAACTTTGATGGGAACGAAGCTAATATTGGAACTGCAACCTGGACCGATATTACCTCGAACTTTACCATACCCCAAGGGCCAGCAAGTGGTTACGGATCATTTGTTGATGCTGGAGCTTATGATCTGTCTGACTATAAAGGTAAAACCATTTATATTGCCTTCCGCTATATAGGCAATGGCATCGATAACTCTGCAACAACCACCTATCAGATTGATGATGTAGCTATTACAAATGATGCAACTGTTTTAGAAGTTAGTAACACAGAAACAGTGTATACTGCCTATACCAAAAAAAGTAACGGCTGGAAGCCTGCCTCTGATATCGTTGTGCTGAATAATGCAGACTATCAGGAAATGGGTTTGGAGGGCAGCTACATCTCCACTGATGATGCCAAGCTCTACCTGCCCATCTACCTCAAGGTGCATTTCCCCTACGAATTTGATGGTGCAGTTAAAAGCATTGCTTTTAGGAATAGTGAAAATGATGCATCGTCGGCAACTGTTCTTCAATTCAAAAAGGCCAGCGGGGAGTGGTCCGTTAATGATTTCATAGACACCAAAACCGAGCAGTTCTTCAACGATGGCACAAAATGGTTTTTTGACCCTACAGTTAATTTAACACTTGCATCTTCCGACTACCAGCTACTGGTTAATTGGGTTTACACCAATTTAAGTCGCAGCTATGGGAGCGAGCATAGCAACGATGAGTTCTACTATGGTGCAAGTGCTTTCTTTAGCAACTTCGATCTCCGTTTATTTAAACGCACGCAGTACAGCATTCCCGGGTTTGATGGGCTCTCTGAGGAGGCTCAAATTGCACTTACTTGGCAGCGTGTTGAAGAGGGGCTTTCCATTCTACTCTCAGAGAAGTACCCTGATGCAGTATCTGAGGTTTCCGGATTCCCAATTTACTACTGGGTTTACTTCAAAACTTATGAAAATGATTCAAATAATTACAATTATGTAGGAATCTTTCAGAAAACTAAAGATACCCATCCATACTTTGAGCGTATGACCAACATTGAGGATGAGATGGTTGCTCAAGGTAAGTTAACCGAGCAAGAGGTGGGCTGGAACAGGTAAGCACCACGCTATTTTATAACTTTTAGGGGCGAAGCAATGCTTCGCCCTTTTCTTTTTCCTGTTATAGTGGGGCATTAGCCTCAAGTATCTCAATATCAAATTACTCAATAATAATCAGGTTTTCAGTTTGTTATCTTGTTAATAACTGTATGCGAATGTTAATATTTACGAGGGCAATTTTTTGGTTTGGGTGGTAATCTTCAATAAATTCGTAAATACATTTTCAAACAGAAAAATCAAGAAAATGGCTCATAGCCAAAGTTGTGGGATGTTTAGGTGTTGTCAAAAAAATTAAAAAAATACAACCAACAATGAGTGAAAAATATACCCTAATGGATCAAGCAGTAAAGCAAAAAGTAAAATCGTACACCTTCGACGAGGCCTACGAAGCAAGTGTTAAGTATTTTAAGGGCGACGAGATGGCCGCAAAAGTGTGGGTCAGCAAGTATGCACTTAAGGATTCGTTTGGTACTATTTACGAGCTCACTCCCGACGATATGCATTGGCGCCTGGCCCGGGAGCTGGCACGTATTGAGCGAAAGTTCCCCAATCCATTATCCGAAGAGGAGATATATCTCCTACTTAAGGATTTCAGGTATATTGTGCCGCAGGGGGGGCCAATGACCGGTATCGGCAATAAATATCAAATTGCTTCGCTCTCCAACTGCTTTGTAATAGGTAACAACAATGCCGACTCCTATGGCGGAATTATGAAGGTTGATGAGGAACAGGTTCAGCTCATGAAACGCCGAGGGGGCGTAGGTCACGATTTATCGCACATTCGCCCTAAGGGTAGTCCAGTACTGAATAGCGCCCTAACCTCTACCGGAGTGGTTCCCTTTATGGAGCGTTACTCCAACTCCACCCGCGAGGTTGCACAGGATGGTCGCAGGGGTGCTCTTATGCTCACCATTTCCATTAAGCACCCCGATTCCGAAAAGTTTGTTGATGCCAAAATGGAGGCAGGCAAGGTTACTGGAGCCAACGTGTCGGTTAAGATTGACGATGAGTTTATGCGTGCCGCCATTGAGGGCAGAACATACGTTCAGCAGTACCCTGTCGATTCTACCAATCCTAAATTCCGTCAGGAGATTAATGCCAGCGATCTCTGGGAAAAGATTATACACAATGCATGGAAATCGGCAGAGCCGGGCATACTCTTCTGGGACACAATTATAAGGGAATCGGTACCCGATTGCTATGCCGATTTGGGTTACAAAACCGTTGCAACCAATCCCTGTGGCGAAATACCCCTCTGTCCATACGATAGCTGCCGCCTGATGGCACTCAACCTTTACGGATATGTTGAGGAGCCGTTCACTCCACAGGCCCACTTCAACTTCGCCCTCTTTAAAAAGCATGTACATGCTGCACAGCGATTGATGGACGACATAATCGATCTGGAATTGGAAAAGATAGATGCTATTCTGGATAAAATTGCCAACGATCCCGAGGACGATGAGATTAAATCGGTAGAGCGAAATCTTTGGTTGAAAATTCGTCGCAAGACCATTGAGGGCCGCCGTACCGGTATTGGTATCACCGCCGAAGGCGATATGCTAGCAGCTCTTAACCTACGCTATGGATCCGATAACGCAACCGACTTTGCTGTTGAGGTGCACAAAACCCTTGCCCTTGAGGCCTACCGTTCATCGGTTTATACGGCTAAGGAACGTGGTGCTTTTCCCATTTATAGCGCCCAACGCGAAAAGGATAATCCGTTCATCAATCGAATTAAAGCTGAGGATGAAGAGCTTTACAAAGAAATGACCGAGTATGGCCGTAGGAACATTGCACTGCTTACCATTGCCCCCACAGGCACAACCAGCCTAATGACCCAAACCACATCGGGTATTGAGCCAGTGTTCATGCCCTACTACAAGCGCCGCCGCAAGGTTAATCCTAACGATAAAAACGTTAAGGTAACTTTTGTTGATAAGGTAGGCGACTCATGGGAGGAGTACAATGTTTTCCACCATAAGTTTTTGACTTGGATGGAGGTAAACGGATACAACCCCGAAGAGGTTAAGAACTATGATGAGGAGCAAATTCAGGAGTTGGTGAAAAAATCGCCTTACTATAGGGCAACATCCAACGATGTGGATTGGGTGAGCAAGGTGCGCATGCAGGGCATGATTCAGAAATGGGTTGACCATTCCATAAGCGTAACCGTTAACCTACCCGAGAATATAACCGAAGAGATGGTGGCAAAGGTTTACCAAACTGCCTGGGAGTATGGCTGTAAGGGTTGTACTGTTTACCGCGAGGGCTCACGTGAGGGAGTGCTGGTATCCGGTAAGAAAGAGAAGGAACAAACTAGTAGCTCAACTTTCCCAAGTAAGCGCCCACCAGTGCTGGATTGCGATGTAATTCGTTTTAAGAATAACTCTGAGGATTGGGTTGCATTTGTAGGTTTATACGAGGGGCGTCCGTATGAAATATTTACCGGAAGAACAGAGGATGATGTGCTACCCATTCCTAAATCTGTTACCATGGGTAAAATTATCAAGATTAAGGACGAAAATGGAAGTCGGTACGACTTTCAATACGTAGATAAGTATGGTTACACCAATACACTTGGCGGATTATCACATATGTTTAACAAAGAGTTCTGGAACTATGCCAAGTTGATTTCTGGAGTGCTCCGCAATGGAATGCCCATTCCCGATGTAGTGAATCTGGTTTCATCGTTAAGGCTCGATAACGAAAGCATTAATTCATGGATTGCCGGAGTAGAACGCTCATTGCGTAGATATATCCCCGATGGAACTAAGGCAAAGCCCGGGAAAAAATGCCCGGAGTGTGGCTCGGAATCATTGGTTTACCAGGAGGGGTGTTTAACCTGCAAGAATTGCGGTTATTCCAAGTGTGGATAATGGTTGTTCGCCAAAATAAAAAAAGCCATCCCAAAGGATGGCTTTTTAAGTTATACGTGATGTTAGCTGTCAAAGTAGTCGATGAAATCGTAGGGGTTACCCACCCAATCCAGAAACCTGAAAAATTCACTGGTTGGTATTACCAGTGAGGCGGTATTCAGATTAGGATGAAAACTTAGGCGTTGAGTGGATTTGAGTTCGCTATCGATAAATAGATGAACATGGTGTTGGGAATCGTAAAGCAACCCGAAAGGAGATACAGAACCAGGTTTTAGCCCCAAAAATCGTTTCATTCGCTCGGGTGAGGCAAGGGTCAGCTTCCCCTGCTTCAACAATTTTTCCAACTGATGGATGTCGAGCATCTTTCTGTACTCTAAAATTACAAGATAGTGTTTGTTTCCTTTATGGTTCCTGAAAAAAAGGTTTTTACAATGCGTTGAGGCAATGTCTTTCCAATACCTTGAAGCAACTTCAACTGTAGGCGCCTCAGGATGCTCATGGTATTCAAAAGGGATGGAAAGCTTGTTAAGTGTTTCGTAAACCAATGGATCGCCACGGTAGCTCATGGTCTTAAATAACTAAGTTTTTAAGGTTTTGGTTTACCTCATTGCAATCAAAATTGAGGGGATCAAAATCATCGCCGAGCCACTCGGCTATAAGTGGGTACTGGCGCTTGCCAGTTTTATGATTCGAATACAGCTCAATAACCTCGCAGTAATTAATAATGCCCCCGGAATCCTCGGGTGGCGATTTCCCCTGGCCTTCAAGGCAAACTGGTTTCTTCTTGGAGAATTCAGAACTTTTATTTTGGAGGGTTATTTCTACAGTCCAGTAATCGGCAAGATCATAGATGTAAATCAATCTTTCCCATTTTCTAAAAGCTTCGATAATGCTCATCTCTTCCTCATTTTTAATAATTGCATTATCGGGAGTTCGGAATAAATGGGTATGCATGTTATTCCAACTAAAGGCTGCTTGAATTACTTCATGAATAAGCTGTAGGTTCAGGGAATTGTTGATCCTAATCAGTCTATATATTTCTGGTTTTGATCCTGCAAGATGTAATTTAATATCAAGCATATGTTGGGCTTATTAACTTATCAAATATAGAAAATAGTTAAGTGGAGCAAGTGCTTGTTCCAATCTAATTTTCCTAAAGGGTTAGGCTATTGTGCAATAAAGTTAAATTTACCCTGCGCCAGTTCCGATAAATCTTCTCCTGCTTCGCGGAGCTCTGAGTCTTCTTTATCGTAGTACCAGTTGATGCTTAAGGGAATATCAAAGTGTTGTATTTCGTTCAAGATGATAACAACATCGTAAAGGAATTTAGCAGAGGATGAATTAAAGTAAATTAGTTTAAAATTGAAATTTATGGGATCGATTCTTTCCTCGGACTTTATTTTATCAAGCAAGTTGCTTTTAAGGGTTTCAAGCCAGTTCAGAACTGGTTCATAGAAAATTCTAACATTCTCGGGGCGTGAATATCCCGAAATTTCCATAGTTCCTTTTTCTGGATCAAAATTTATAAAAGGAGTTGTATTTGTTGGATTTATGATAAGTGGATCCATAGCGTGATATTCCTAGGTATTTGGTGTAATTGCTATAAAATTGAAAGGGAAGTTGACCATTTCGGATATTTCTTCACCTGATTCAAATATTTCATCGTCGTCTTCGTCGTAGTACCAGTTAATCTCAACATTATTTCCCTTGGAATGAAATTTCATGAACAACATAAGGATATCGAGCAAAAATTTGGAGGAGGCAGAGTTAAAGTAGGTGAGTTTAAAGTTAAAAACGAGATTACTTTTATTAAATTGAGTGTTCTTTGAGAGGACGGAATCTTCGTAATCTTCAAGCCATTTAATGAGGGGTTTATAGAAACCAACAGTATTTTCAGGTCTTGAAAATCCAGATATTTCGAAAACGGAATTAGCAGGGTCAAAAAACACCCTAGGTGTAAACTCGCTGGGTTCTATGTACAATGGTTCCATAGTATTAATTTTGCTGAGATTGTACTGAAACTTTAACCTTTAGGGTGAAATAGGTAAACTTGTCATCGATATCTTCGAACAAAAATTCCAATTTATTTTCCGTAACCTTTGCAATGTTAATGATTCCTAATCCAGCTCCACCTTTCTGGGTAACATTGCCGTTAAGAATTACCTCTTTGTAGAACTCCTTAAGACCCTTTTTATCGAGTTGGTTTACCTTGTTCAATCGTTCCCTAAGTGTAGTGGTTTTAATTTTTAGTACCGAGTTTGAACAGGTAAGGTCAATTTGATTCGGGAGTAGTATCAAGGTGAACTTAGGTTGGTAGTTGCTGTTGTCGTGGATTATGTCCTGATGCTTGTAAATATTCTCAAGGCTTTCCACCATGGCAGCATATACCTTTTTTCGGATAGTAATGCCAAAATTGTATCGTACCAACAAAGAGGTCATCTTGTTGAGCAGGAATCCTATTTCCTCATACGATAGGGGCCCGTAATGATCAATCAACACTTCTTTTTCCACTGGATTATTTGAGTTGGATGCTAAATTAGTTATATTCATTTATATAACACAAAAGTTCTCAAATTTTTCTACTAAAGGTAAAATATTTTGACGAAGTATACTATTAGATGTGATAAAAAAAAATTTTTATACGATAAAAACTTTCCTTATTTTAATGAGATAGGCGGTTAAGTTTTTCAATGTTATTTTTATGGGGGATGGGGACAATAGGTTATTAAAGGAAAGCCGGGTAATACCCGGCTTTTTAAATAATAATAAGTTGAAGACTTTTTACTCAACAATCTTCATTTCATCAATTAAGCGGGTTGCCCCGGCAAATTTGTCAATTACAAATAAAACGTAACGGATATCCACCGAAATGGTTCGTTGCAAGTTTTTCTCAAAAACGATATCGCCGCTCATGGCTTCCCAGTTGCCGTCGAAGGCAATACCAATTAGTTCGCCATTTCCATTCATAACTGGACTGCCTGAGTTTCCTCCGGTTATATCGTTGGTGGAGATAAATGCCACAGGCATTTTCCCGTTTTCCCCGTATCGGCCATAATCTTTTGAATTGTAAAGTTCCTTGAGTTTATCCGATACCACAAATTCCCAGTTATCCGGATCTTCCTTCTCCATTACTCCATCAAGGGTGGTAAAGTAATTGTAGTGTACTGCATCCATGGGATAGTAATCCTTAACCTCGCCGTAGGTAAGGCGCATGGTAAAATTGGCATCGGGGTACATGGGTTTGTTTTCATTCATTTCGAGTACACCTGCTATATAGAGCCTTTGTCCCCTTTGAAGTTTCTCGTTAAAGGGTGCCATTAACTTGCCAATTTCTTCGGCCTTTGCTAGAACCGACTTAGCAACCATGTAAACCGGATCCTTTTCAAGAATCTTTAAATTTGGTTTTGCCAGGAATGCATAAAATTTAGTGGAATCCGTAAACATGGTTTTATTAAACATTGCATCAATAAACTTATCGATGTTTCCCTTATACTTTATGCGAATGGTGTTGAAAATATCGGGCTGATAGGCTACGGGGACGTTCTCCATGAAAATGCGGAACATGGCTTTAGCCGATTTTTGGTCGGTTGAGGCATTGTAATTTTTGTAGAATCGGACTGAACGGGTTTTGAGTAAGCTGGAGATTTTATTGATTTCTTCATCATTATTCTTTTGCAGAGCTTTGGCTAGTTGAGTGGCCATGGTGGCAAAACCTACGATTTCGGTTCCGCTGAAAAGAGCCTCGTTGATATACTGACTAGCATGATAGTACTCCTTGCGTCCCGAAACGCCCTCGCTTATAAGGGCAATAGCTTCGCCATATTTTTTCTGTCGCTCAGGGTTAGCCTGAATCCACTTGGTAAATTCTTCTTCCTCTTGCTTTTTGTAGTCGTAAACCTTAAGGCGCTTAAGCGCCTTATTCATGCCAATGGAATTTTTCCAGTAGTTGCTAGACCCTGCATATTTTGATGCGTACTTAATATTAACAGTTTTGTCGGCCCGCATATCCTTCAGCCAGATATCCTGCTTTACACCCCTAATGAAGATTCGGTTTGCGTTATCAATCTTAATGCGCTCATCAACCTCAAAGGAGGTCATGTAGCGCTGCGTTCTTCCTGGGTAACCAATAATCATGGTGAAATCTCCATTTTGAACCCCCTTTAGGGATATTGGAAGGAAGTATTTGGGCTTGTAGGGAACATTGCTGGGAGAGTATTCGGCGGGTTGATTATCCTTATTGGCATATATGCGGAAAACTGAGAAATCGCCGGTGTGGCGGGGCCACATCCAATTGTCAGTATCATGACCGAACTTTCCAATTGATGAAGGCGGAGCACCTACCAGCCTCACATCGTTGAAAACTTCATAAACCAGAAGGAAGAACTGATTTCCCCCAAAAAAACTCCTTACGCTGGTTGTATAGTGGGTTCCCTGCTTGGCTTCCTGGGCTATTTTGCGACTGATTTCCATAATTGTCTTGTCGCGTTCAGCATCGGTCATTTCGGGCTTTACAGCTGCCATTACCTGGTTGGTAACATCTTCCAAGCGAATTAGGAAGGTAGCGGTGAGTCCCGGGGTAGGTAATTCTTCTTCAAACGATTTTGCCCAAAAACCATCGGTTAGGTAGTCGTGCTCTGGAGTGCTGTGCTGCTGTATGGCATCATATCCACAATGGTGATTGGTTAGAACAAGTCCCTGTTCCGATACTACCTCACCAGTACAGCCTCGGCCAAAAATGATGATGGCATCCTTAATACTGGCCTGGTTAATGTTATAGATGTCATCGGCAGTGAGTTTGAGTCCTTTCTGTTGCATCAGGTCAATGTTGTACTTCTTCAAAAGAGGAAGTAGCCACATCCCTTCGTCGGCGTGCAGCGCCGAACTTATCAGGAACAGAATTCCTAAGAGTAATGTAATTAAACGGTTTTTCATATTTCGATTATTTGGTTTGTGATTTTTGACAAATTTAATGGCTTTTGGTTTAAGTGTGATTAGAAAGTAGAGTATTTAGAGCAACCGGAAACTTTGTCTGTGATAGGGTGTAACACCTAGGTGCGCAATGCTCTGCCGATGTTTACTAGTGGGATAGCCTTTATTAACTTCCCAACCGTAATCAGGGTATTCCCTACTAATTTTTTCCATGAACTCATCGCGATAGGTTTTTGCCAAAATGGATGCAGCCGCAATGGAAAGATACTTGGAGTCGCCTTTTACTATACATGTATGGGGAATGCCAGGGTAGGTTTTGAATCGATTCCCATCAATAATTAAATGCTGGGGTTGCACCTTTTTAAGTTGGCCAATTGCTAGGTGCATTGCTTTAATGGCTGCATTTAGTATATTGATGCGGTCAATTTCTTCATTCGATACACTGGCAACCGCCCAATCAATAGCCACTTGTTCAATGGTTTTTCTATATTCAAGTCGCTGCCTGGGACTTAGCTGTTTGGAATCGGTTATGAAAGGATGACTAAAATTAGGTGGGAGAATAACGGCTGCCGCAAATACAGGTCCAGCCAGACAGCCCCTTCCGGCTTCGTCGCAACCGGCCTCTATTAATCCCTGAGTATGAAAGGGTAAAAGCATTTCACACAAAACATTTTTCAATACTACTGTACAGCAATTCGGTGGTTTTATCCCAGCTAAATTCTTTTTCCCTGTTAATCGCCCTGTTTGTAAGCATGTTGCGAAGCTCTGCGTCGATAAAGATACTCAACATGGCTTTTGCCATTTCTTCGATGCTGTAGGGATCGAAATATATTGCTGCATTCCCTGCCACTTCGGGGATGGCAGTGGCCTTTGATGCTGCAATGGGAATGCCGCATTTCATGGCTTCCAGAACCGGGATTCCAAAGCCTTCGAATGTTGACGGGTAAACCATGGCAAGTGCTGCACCAATAATGCACGTTAACTCATCAATCCCTTTGCGACCAATAAAAATTATATCGTTTTTGTAGGAACTTTTTTTATATGCACGTTGAATATCCGATGTTTTAAACATGGGCTCACCAACCAGAACAAGTTTGACATCGGAACTTGTGGAGCGTCGGAAAATACCATAAGCCTCAATTAAACGAGCTAAGTTTTTTCGGGGGTTAAATGCCCCCACAAAAACAAAATAGGGTTTTCCGTTTGTTAGATCTGCTCTAACCAATGCTATTTTTTCAGGAGCTAGTGGAATGAATTGCTCGCTGGCGCCATTATATACCACATCAATGTTTTTGGGATCTACAAAAAAATGATTGGAAATATCTGTCTTAGAATATTGGCTTACTGTAACAATACGTTTTGCCTTTTTAGCAAATTTAGGAAAGTAATGGTTAAGGTACCGTGATGTAAGCCAAGGTAATCCTTTGGGCTGGTGGTAAAAGTTAATATCGTGAATTACCGAAAGTTGAGGTATAGTGGTTTTTAGCGATAGGTATCCATCAGGCGAAACAAAAATATCGGCTTTTGTTTCCTTTAACACGCGAGGGATTGAATGCTCAAACCAGTAGTACCAAAGAAGTGGGTGTCGCGACTGTGGCCCAATAACCACGGGAGTAACATTGGAACCAAAGATAAACTCAGAGCCATACGGCCTGTCGAAAATGAAAATAAACTGATGTTCTGGATGTTTTGCTGTAATTCGTTTAAGCGTTTCAAAGGTGAACCATCCAATCCCTTCGAGTTTCCCCTTTAGGAGTAACCTGGTATTTACTGCTATTTTCAAAATCGCTATGTTTTATGAGGCTAATTACATCATTTTTTTTAATTTTCGCAATACAAATTGATGCTATTTTCAGCCTATCGGAACTAATTGGTTTGGTTTTCAAATAAATAATTTGGTTTTGAAGTAAAATGTAGCTATATTTGCAAAAGTTTTGCTGAGAGAGGCAGGGGACGTAGTCCCCTGTTTTGTTAGAAAGATTGCTTATGGTAAGTGCTGTTCAGGTAAAACAAATTGTTGAACCCGTGTTGGAACGGGAAAACCTTTTCCTTGTGGATATTGAGGTAACATCAAACAATAAAATTGTTGTTACCGTTGATGGCGATAAAGATGTGGCTATAGACTCATGCGTGGTAATTACCCGAGCCATTGAGGCTTCGCTGGATAGGGAGAAGGAAGATTTTGAACTTGAGGTAACCTCTGCAGGTTTGGGGCAGCCGCTTAAGAATCCTCGTCAGTATGGTAAGTATATCGATAAGGATTTTGAAGTTTTGCTATCCAATGGACAAAAGCTACAAGGGATACTCCGCTCTGCTGATGAAAACGGAATTCAAATGGAATATTCCAAAAAGATGGATGTTGAGGGGAAAAAGAAAAAACAGGTGGTTACCGAACTAATTGAACTCACTTTTGACAGCATTAAGCAGGCAAGAGCAATTATAAAATTTAGGTAGGGTTTAATAGGGAAAAACTGCATAGCAATGGAAAACTTAAATTTGATTGATTCGTTTCTGGAGTTTAAGGAACTTAAAAACATTGACAGGCCAACCATGATGAGCGTGCTGGAGGATGTTTTTCGCAGCATGTTGGTTAAGCTTTATGGTTCCGACGATAATTTTGATATCATCATTAATATAGACAAGGGCGATTTTGTGATTTACCGAAATCGTGAGGTTGTTGAAAATGGTGCTGTGGAAGATTCCAACCGCCAGATATCGCTTTCCGATGCTCGTAAAATAGATGAGGATTATGAGGTGGGCGAGGAGGTAACCTCTGAGGTTCAACTTTCGGAGTTTGGCCGTAGAGCAATATTGGCCTTGCGTCAGAACCTGACTTCCCGTATAATGGAGTTGGAACGCAATAATCTTTACAGCAAGTATAAGGATAGAATTGGCGAAATTATTACCGGTGAGGTTTACCAAGTATGGAAGAAGGAAATACTGGTACTCGACGACGAAGGGAACGAGTTGCTTCTGCCCAAAACCGAACAAATACCTACTGATTTCTACCGCAAGGGCGACAGCATCCGTGCAGTTGTTTATAAGGTGGAAATGAAGAATAACACCCCGCTTATAATTCTTTCTCGTACAGCCAATGCTTTTCTGGAGCGACTCTTTGAACTTGAAGTTCCCGAAATTTTCGACGGTCTTATTACCATTAAGAAAATTGTTCGCATACCCGGTGAACGCGCAAAGGTTGCGGTGGAATCGTACGATGAACGTGTTGACCCGGTTGGTGCCTGTGTAGGAATGAAGGGAAGCCGAATTCACGGCATTGTTCGTGAGCTGAGAAACGAGAGCATCGATGTTATTAATTATACCAATAATACTCAACTTTTCATACAGCGTGCCCTCAGTCCTGCCAAAATTACATCAATTAAAATTGATGAGACAAACAAACGTGCCGAGGTGTACCTAAAACCTTCTGAGGTTTCACTTGCCATAGGTAAGGGGGGATACAATATTAAGTTAGCTAGCCAGCTAACCGGCTACGAAATTGATGTTTATCGTGAGGCTGAAGTGGAAGACGAAGAGGATGTTAATCTCGATGAATTTGCCGACGAAATAGATGGTTGGATTATTGATACCCTCAAGGGGATTGGTTGCGATACTGCTAAAAGCGTTTTGGAAATCCCTTTCAAAGAACTCGTTAAACGAACCGATTTGGAGGAGGAAACTGTGAAGGAAATAATTAAAATTTTAAAGGCAGAGTTTGAATAGTTAAGCCTTTAGCTTAGTTTTGCATTGTAAACATATTAAAATAAGGGGAAGAAGCCTTTATGACTAGCGATAAAATGATAAGGCTCAGTAAGTTAGCCAAAGAGTTCAATGTTGGCGTGGGTACGTTGGTTGAATTCCTGCACAAGAAGGGACACAATGTTAGCAACGATCCCAATGCTAAGGTTGAGCAGAGCGTTGTCACCCTTCTGGAGAAAGAATTTGGTGTGGAGCTTGACTTAAAGAAAAGGTCCGAGCAACAGAAGGAAAATCTCAAGGCTCTTAGGGATAAGAAGGAAAGCATTTCTATTGAGGACATTCATAAACACCCCGATGATAGTTTGGACGAACCAACCGACGATGATGTATTTATCAAAACTACCACCATTGATTCGGATAAGCCTACAATAGAAATTGAAAAGCCAAAAATCGATCTTAAGGTTAAGGGGAAAATCGATTTGGATGCTTTGGTACCCAAGCCTAAATCCGAAGAGCCTAAAATAGAAAATAAGGAAGAGGTACCAAAACTTCCCGAAAAGAAGGAGCAAAAGGTTTCGCCCCAAAATGAAAAGCAATTTAAGGAAGAAGAGGTTATAAAACCAAAGGTAAAAATAAAAGAACCCAAGGTTATTGGTAAAATTGATATTGAATCAAAAAGAAAAACTCTAAAGAAAAAGGAACAGGTTAAACCAGTACTGCCTGAAGAAACAAAGGAGGAAGAACAACCTGTTATAGGTGAGACCCAAATGAACACCTCCGCAGCTGAGCAACCTAGTGAAATACAACCATTAACCGAAGTGATTTATCGTGCAGAGGTTGAGCGTCTCTCCGGACCCACTATTAAGGGGAAAATTGATTTAAGCCAGTTTGAAACCAAAAAGAAGCCAGTGGCTTCATCTTCGGATTTTGACAAAACTAACGGTAAGAAAAAGAAGCGCAAGCGCATTAAAAAGGATGGTCGTATAGCCGTTGGCGAATCGGAGAGTAAGGATAAACAACAACAGCAGGTACAACAACGCAAACCCGAGATTCAGCCCAAAAAGTTAAAGAAGAAAAAGGTTATTAGGCAGGAGGTTGACGAGGAAGAAGTTCAGCGCCAGATTAAGGAAACCCTTGCTCGCCTTATCGCAAAGGGAAAGACTAAGGGTTCGAAATATCGTCGTGAAAAACGTGATCTTATAAGTGCCCGCCAACAGGAGGAACTAGAACGTCAGGAGCAGGAAAAGCAAATACTTAAGGTAACAGAGTTTGTATCGGCTAATGAATTAGCCGCTATGATGAATGTCTCGGTTACCGATGTAATTGATGTGTGCATGAATCTTGGCCTGATGGTATCTATTAATCAAAGGCTTGATGCTGAAACTATGGCTCTGGTTGCGGATGAGTTTGACTACAGGGTTGAATTTGTTACTGTTGACCTACAGGAGGTTATTAAGGAAGAAGAGGAAGATTCTCCAGAGAATTTGAAACCCCGTCCACCCATTGTTACCGTAATGGGGCACGTTGACCACGGTAAAACATCGTTACTGGACTATATCCGTCATTCAAACGTTATTGCCGGAGAGGCAGGTGGAATAACCCAGCACATCGGAGCCTATAGCGTGGAACTTGATAATGGTAAAAGGATCACATTTCTTGATACCCCTGGACACGAAGCATTTACAGCTATGCGTGCTCGTGGTGCAAAGTTAACCGATGTGGCTATTATTGTGGTGGCTGCAGATGATGCTGTTATGCCCCAGACCATTGAAGCTATTAACCACGCTAGTGCAGCGGGTGTACCAATTGTGTTTGCAATTAATAAAATAGATAAACCTACTGCCGATCCTGAGAAAATTAAAAACGAACTGGCCAATATGAACTATTTGGTTGAGGATTGGGGTGGCAAGTATCAGAGTCAGGAAATTTCAGCAAAACAAGGGGTTAATGTTGATAAACTACTAGAAAAAGTGTTGCTCGAAGCCGAATTGCTCGATCTTAAGGCTAACCCAAACAAACGAGCATCGGGTACTGTTATTGAGTCGGCTTTAGATAAGGGAAGGGGTTATTTGGCCACCGTATTGGTTCAAAACGGAACCCTTCACCAGGGCGATATTATGCTAGCAGGTATTTACTACGGACACGTTAAGGCAATGTTCAACGAGCGTGGTCAGCGTATAAATCAAGCAGGACCAGCAACACCCGTTCAGGTTATTGGACTTAACGGCGCCCCTCAGGCTGGCGATTACTTTAATATACTTGATTCCGATCGCGAGGCCCGCGAAATTGCCAATAAGCGTGAGCAGCTGGTTCGCATGCAGAGCATGAAGACCAAAAAGCACATCACCCTCGACGAAATCGGCCGCAGAATTGCCATTGGAAACTTTAGGGAACTCAACCTGGTGGTTAAGGGTGATGTTGACGGCTCGGTTGAGGCTCTTTCCGATAGCTTGATTAAACTTTCTACACCTCAAATTCAGGTTAATGTTATTCACAAGGCTGTTGGCCAAATATCCGAGTCGGATATCTTGCTAGCTGCTGCTTCAAACGCTATTGTTATTGGATTCCAGGTTCGCCCATCGGCTGGTGCTCGTAAGTTGGCTGAGAAGGAAGAAATTGACATTCGTCTCTACTCCATCATATACGATGCCATTAATGAGATTAAGGACGCCATGGAGGGTATGCTTGCCCCTGAAATCAAGGAGGAAATTACCGGCACTGCCGAGATCCTCGAAACCTTCAAAATATCAAAGGTTGGTACCGTTGCAGGATGTATTGTTCGCGAAGGCAAAATTGTTCGTAATAATAAAATTCGCCTTATCCGCGACGGTATTGTTATCTATACCGGCGAATTGGGTTCGCTTAAACGCTTTAAGGACGATGCAAAGGAGGTCTCTTCCGGATTCGAGTGTGGTTTGAATATCACTAACTTCAACGATATTAAAACGGGCGACATTATTGAGGGTTTCCAGCAGGTTGAGGTAAAACGCAAGTTGTAAGAGCTCCATTAGTTTAGTATAGAAGAGGGTTACCCATTGGTAACCCTCTTTTTTATGTATATCTTCAAAAAAGTACAATTGGATAAAAATTAATCATTAACTAACGCCATTTTGCCTAAAGGCCGACTAAATCAATGATTTGTCGGAATTAATCCAGATACCCATTGTGCAATCAACAAGTTAATTATTAGTTCATTACATTCCTAATGCTTAATCTGGGATAATAGAACACAATCACTAACTCTGTAAAACTAATACTGTTGGATGTTTAAGTTTAATTCGGAGCATGTGCGATAAATAGGCCTGGAATAAATCCAGGGCTATCATTTAATGCTACCCGGCAAGTTCTTGTCGGAGTTATATCTAATTATACAAGCTAAGAATCGATGGTTTTACAATTAAACTTAAGCATCATGAGTAAAGAAAGCAATTCAATACATGATTTAACTTCACCCTAATTTGTGAATACTTTTCATATTTACATCGTCAGGGTCCTGGAAGCACTGAGGCTACAATAAAAGCACTATGTTTTATTGATAATCTTTCAGAGTGTTCACGTATAGCTGATATTGCTTGCGGAACCGGTGGTCAGACCATGGTACTGGCTCAGCATGCCAATGGGAGTATTATTGGAATCGATCTTTTTCAGAAATTTGTTGACATTTTAAATTCGAATGCCTAAGCTCAGGAGCTGCACCACAGGGTCAATGCAATAGTTGGCTCAATGGATAACCTGCCCTTTCATGACGAGGAGCTGGATTTAATATGGTCCGAGGGTGCCATTTATAACATTGGCTTTGAACGCGGGTTAAACGAGTGGAAAAAGTTTCTTAAAAAAGGAGGGTATGTAGCAGTTACCGAAGCATCGTGGTTTATATTGAACCGACCGGAGGAAATAGAAAGGTTTTGGATGGAGGCTTATCCCGAAATTGATACTATTTCCAGAAAGGTTGCCATTATGGAAAAGGCAGGGTATATTCCTGTCGCAATGTTTACACCTCCCGAGGAGTGCTGGACTGAGCATTTCTATGCCCCTCATGCCGCTGCTCAGGAGAAATGCCTATCAACGTATGCAGGGAACAGGATGGCAAAAGAATTAGTGGCTAATGGGCGCCGTGAGGCTCAGCGCTACTATAAGTACAAAGAGTTTTGCGGGGATATCTATTATATTGAGAAAAAGATTTGATGAAATGATGTTTCGAAGAGGGAGTATATTTTAGGTACCTTCATTTTTATTACTCAGAGGGGAAGAATCGATTTCCTAAAGTTTTTCTCTTTTATTGACAAAAGAAGGTATCAATCAATATTAAATTCTAAATTTGCATTATAGTAACTTATTTACTCGTATGACTCTTCCCAAGGGCAATTACTCTTCTGATGAACTCAAATGGTTTCGAGAACTCTTTGATAAATACTACGAGAGCATTAGGCATTTTGCCTACTTTAAGATCGGAGATGTTGACATGGCCGACGATGTGGTTCAGGAAACCTTTTTAAAACTTTGGGACATACGGGCATCAGTACGTGACGATACTGTTAAGACACTTCTTTATACAATTGCCGGGAACATCATCAAAAATCATTTTAAGCACCAACAGGTAGTTTATAATTTTCAGCAAAGTAGGGAAACTGATATTAATCCAGAAAATAGTAGTGCCGATGAGGCAATTCGTATGGAGCAGCTTAACCGACAGCTTCAGGATGCATTAGCATCCATTCCCGATGGCCCCCGAGAGGTTTTTCTTATGAACCGTATCGATGGCCTTACCTATGCCGAGATAGCAGCGCGTTTAGGGCTTAGCGTTAAAGCTATCGAAAAACGTATGAGTGAGGCACTTGCTGTTTTACGCAAAAAGTTTGGCTATAGCTTATGAATGAGAATAAAAATAGTATCAGCCCAGAAATGGATGAAAAAACATTACGGGAAATGTTTCAAGGGCTTTTAGTACCCCCTTCAAAAGTAGGGAAGGAGGAGGCATGGGCAAAACTTATTAATGCCATTGATGAAAAGATTGAAAAGCCCAAACGCATTATTCTGAAGCCTCTTATCACCTGGGCTATTGCCGCTGGTTTTACGGTGTTAGTTTTGCTGAGCAGCTATTTGTTTCTAAATCAAAAAACTACCATTGAATCACCCATAGCATCAACGTTTAGTATTGTACTTCCCGATGGTTCACGTGCCACTCTTAATAATGGGGCAGCGCTTTCTTATAGGCGTTCGTTTGGTTTACTCAACCGGAATGTTTTTATGAAGGGCGAGATATTTTTCCAGGTTGCAAAGCATAGGGGAACTTTTAGGGTTACCGATAGGTTTAATCATCAGGTTTTGGTACCCGGAACCGAGTTTAATGTTATTAGTCGATCCAATTACTTCGCAGTGCATTGCTTTGAAGGTAAGGTTGAGGTAAGGATAACCCAGCGTGAATTATTTAAAATTGAAAAGGGCGAGGCAATTTCTGTAAAATCGGGGACTATTAACCGACAAATTATTAATTCCGACTTTCAAAGTAAGCCAGCATGGGTAAAGGGCGAGTTTACGTTTAGTAACAATAGCTTATCGGTTGTTTTCGATGAGCTCTCTACTTTTTATGGCATACAATTTAATGCCGATGGATTTGACCCCAATTCCCGAACCTTTAGCGGAACACTACCGGTTGGCAGCTACGAAGCGGCTGCAAACATTCTTTCGGCATCACTGGGGCTTACATTTACTATTGCCCCCGATTCTTCATCAATAACTTTTAGGTAGTGAAAAATTTTATTGGGTTGTATTATGTTTAGCAACCTATGTAGTATGACTTTCTTACATCGAAATAAATTTTTGTTTCTAATAAGCATGTTTTTGCTTGTTACTCATATCGCTTTTCCACAAAAAATAACAATTACCGAAAAGTTTACCAATGAACCACTGAATGAAGTACTGACGCTTTTATCCACAAAGTACAACTTAAAAGTAGCATTCGATCCAATTGCACTAAGTACTGTCAAGGTTTCGGGAGTGTTTAAGAATTCGAGTTCCAATCGTGTTATTGCTACTTTGCTCAAGAATACTGGGTATGAATATGTTGTAATAAATAACGTTTATGTAATAAAGAAGTCCGATCGGGTTGTGGCCGAAAAAAACAAACCTTTTCAGGGATTGGTTCGCGATCGCATTACAGGCGAATCGCTTCCCTACGCTTCGATAAAAGTTTTGGAGTCCAATGTGGGCACGGTAACTAATCCTGATGGATTCTTTACGCTTCCGTTAAACAACACCGATTCCATTGATGTTGAGGTACGCCTACTAGGCTTTGAGCCCATTCAAATGAAAATTGCCCATGTTAAAACTTCCGAAGGTCCCGTATTAATTGAACTTAATCCTACACAATTTCAGTTAGCCGATGTGGAAGTGGTTAAAACGGTAAATAACCTTGTGGCAACAGGCGATCATTTGGGTGAACTGATTCTTAATACGCGTAGCTCAAGTTTACCTATCGGATTGTCTGGGATTGATGTTTTGGCACCGTTACAGTTTCTACCCGGAGTTGATGGCACTACTGAATCTTTATCGGGGCTGCTGGTGCGTCATTCTCCGGCCGATAAAAATCTTATTGCCTACGATGGTTTTACCATTTACCACATTGACCATCTACTTGGTGCATTTTCAAGTTTGAATAGCAAGGCTATTAAGGATATTCGGCTTTACCGCGGGGGGTTCGATTGCCGCTGGGGTGGAAGGGCATCTTCAGTTGTGGAAATAACAGGAAAAACAGGTAATGAAAATGCTATTAGCGTTGATGCCGGTTCCGACCAACTTGCTGGTGATATTACCCTTGAGGGCCCTATTGGCCGACATGCCTCGTTTATTATTTCTGCCCGTCGCTCTTATGCCGACTTCTATCAGTCGGCACTTTTTACCAACCTTTACGAGAGCGCAACTTCTGACCTTGTGCTCGGAAGGAGTAAGTTTAGCATCTATGGTAGTAGCGCCAATGCCCCCGATTACCTATTTTACGATGCTAACGCAAAGATTAGTTTGAAACCTTCGGCTCGCGATGTAATTTCAGCAACCGGTTATATTGGCTCTGATTATCAAAAAGTCACTAAATCCGATATCTCTCCATTTGTAAACGATAGCGCCAAATGGGGTAACCGTGGTGCGGGTTTTCGATGGGCACGCCAGTGGAGTCCAAAATTCTACCTCAACTTTACCATTGGAGTTTCCGAGTTTAATAGCAATTTTGACTACATCGATAGCACTTTGAAACGGAGAAATAGCTCTTTTGTTTTTGATACTATCATCAGAAGTTTTGGCGCATCAACTGAATTGAACGATATTACCATAAATCTGCAATCGAAACTCGATATTAATGCAAATGCAAACATTGAGTTTGGTTTGCAAGACAATTGGGTTGATGTGGGTTTTACCGATAAATATAGGCATAGCGTTAGTGGCAGTTCGCTTATCGATACCCTGCGGCAGTACTCCTTTAATAACCGTCTAACCACGGGATGGTTGCAAACAAGTTTAAAAGGGAGCGGCATTAATAATTTTTCGCTTGGACTTAGGTTGAGTCATCATAACTTAACATCAAAGTATTACCTTGAGCCAAGAGTTCAGCTAATTTTAGAGCCAGTAAATAAGTTTAAATTAAAGTTTGCTGCGGGTCTTTACAATCAGTTTGTTAACAGGATATACTTTACCGGTAGCACTGTGCGCTATGTATGGACTGCCTCCGATGGTACATCATATCCGGTTGTGGCTTCAAAGCATTTTATTTCAGGTGTAAACTACTCATCCAATGGACTTGTAGTTGATGTTGAGGGGTACATAAAGCTAACCGATGGGTTATCGTTTGTACAAAATGTAATTCGGCGTACGGGAGCAAACAGCATTACAAGCCAGTCGAAAGTTGTATGGGTTAACTCACGTGCCATTGGATTAGATGTGCTGTTGCGCAAATCGTGGCAAAATGCCGAGGGGTGGATTTCCTACTCATTGAGTCGGGTATTCAACCAATCCGACAAACTTAATGGCGGCGACGAGTATTATGCCTTAGATGACCATTTACATGAGATTAAACTTGTAGGGATTTATAAATTAAAACATTGGAGAGCTGTTGCATCGTGGATATACGGTACCCCAAAACCCTATGACGAATTATTACTTCTCACCAACCTTACCCTTTCGTCCGAATACGAAAAAAATTCCTCACGATTAACCCCTTACCATCGTATGGATTTGGGAATTAACTATTTGGCAAACATTGGACGAAGCCAACTTGAAATTGGGGTTAAGATTTTCAACTTATACAATCGAAACAACAATCTTTCCCGATACTATACACTAACCGATACCCCTGTTTCAGACTATTTTCAGGGAAATTCAATAATTGCCTATCACGACATATTTGGATATGGCTTTACTCCAACTTTTTACATCAATCTTAAGTATTAAATATAGTTGGATGTTTCATGTTCTTTAACCATCCTCATTATGATTTTGTCGGGTATGGCTATTAATCGATAAATTGATTGGTATAGTAATTGATTCTCACTATAACAGCTAACCTGAGCCAGGTAAACCCTATTCTCTTTCTCCCTTGTAAAATTGATGTTATAGTTTATCTCGCCTTTGTCGCTTAAAAGTATATTGTTGTTAATTTGGTTAATTTCAAGATTTTGGTAAAAAGGCGACACCTGATCGGGATTAATTGTTTTGTCAAGCAAGCGATAAATTTCTCTTTCCACTTCGGTTAGCGGTTCCCTAATCGCTTTAAAAAGTGCAGCACTTGCATAGGCTATGCAGAACAGAAAATCAGAAAGGGCATCGTTTATGCTATGGGTAAGGCGTTTGAATGTATTGAGTTGATAGCGGTTATATGGGAGCTTTCGGTCTATTCCATTGATTGGGAGTTGGGTTAAGGAATCGTTTTTAAAAGCGATAGATCGTTCCGATTTTACTGAAAACATATCGTGTCCGTTTATGGCATACAGGTACTTATGTTCGGCTTTATCTTGTGTGGAAGCAAAACCCAAATCTATGGTTTCGTTGGTGCAGATCACATTGCCAAAAATTAACCGGTAGCAATTAAAGGATTCGGTAGCCTTTTGATGCAATAAATTGATAATTGTTGAAAACAAAAGCATTCCTGGTACCACTACGCTCTTGTTCTGTGCATGCATGTAGCTGGGATTGTGAATGGGATTATCGTCAGCAGTAATCCCGCAAAAATCAATCACCTGATTATCACTGAAAACGGTCTTTCTATTCATATTAAACATTTGTTTGACAAATGTAGAAAATTTTTTATAAATCAAACGAGTGTATGATATTGTTTTTCAAAGAAACCCGAAATTGATGTAAGTGATAGATAATCAATACTGTAGAAATAAAAGAAAAACATAAAAAATATTGGTAGGGTATTTTGATTAGCTGTTGTATTAATAGCAAAACAGGCAGAAATGATATTGAAGGGGAAATATAGCAGGAATGATTTGAACAGGTTGCTGGATAGCTACCGGTTACCTGAAGGCAAAGACCGAAACACTGCCTGGAACGAGTTCTTTGAAAAGTTGAATGAACGTACAACCAGTGAAAAAGCCAACAGAAAACACAATCTTAAACCCTTTGCCTGGGTGGCCATTGCAGCCTCGGTTGCAGTTTTTGCCCTGCTATCCGCCTACATCTATTTATACCGTATGGGCAATGTGGAAATTGCAACTTGTAGAGGACAGCACCTCACAGCAATTCTTCCCGATAGCAGCCGGGTAACCCTTAATGCTGAAACTTCCATTAAATATAATAGAAATCGTTGGTTTGCCGATAGAAGCGTTAGCCTGAATGGAGAGGCGCTTTTTGAAGTTCGTAAAGGTAGTAGTTTTTATGTAACCACCCCCAAAGCAACTACCCGTGTATTGGGCACCGTATTCAATGTTTATTCACGAAAAGGATTGGTAAAGGTTACTTGTTTTGAGGGAAAAGTAAGCGTTATGGCAAAGGGGAGCCAAAAGCAAACCGTATTAACTAAAGGAATGGAGGCTAAAACTATGGGATATGAGCTAAAGGTAACGACCAATTACATTTCGGATAAAAAGGATATGCCTAAATGGATAGAAAAGGAGTTTTACTTCACCAAAGCCCCAATTGTAGAGGTGATCGATGAGTTGGAGCGTCAATTTGATGTTGACATATTCCTTGATACCGATACCGGTAGATTGTATTCAGGACTTTTCAGGGCCGACAACATTGAAGATGCGCTGAATCTGGTATGTATGCCACTTGAACTCAATTGGACCTATAATGGGCAATTAATTGTAATAACTAATAATAATTCAAATAAATAACTCAATGTTTAACTTAAATTTACTAGCTATGAAACGTACAGGTTTATTTTTTGCAGCAAGCCTCATGATGATGGCAGCAATCAGTTTTACTTCGTGCCAGAAGGACGAAGAAGTAAATCCTATTGTTCAATCAGCTAACGAAGATGCTGATGTTGACAGCTACTTCGACGATGTAATGACCGAGGTTGATGAGTTAACCTTGGTGAGCGATTCTAAAGATGCGATGATGTATGCAACCCTTGATGACAATGGAACCCGTGTTCGCAAAACAGCGTGGGATGGCGATTGCCGGATCGATTCAATTACCTACACCGATTATGTTAATCCAAATGCTCGCTTCGAGCGGGTAAAGAACGGCTTAGTTATAATTCGAACCTGTGGTCGTTACAATGCACCCGAATTTGAGCGAACCGTTACCTTCAACAACTTTACCATTAATGGTAATTTAATTGAGGGGACCAAGGTTATTCGCAAAACCGCTGAGCATGAGTATCAAACCACACTAACCAATGGAAAGATTACCTTTACTGATGGAACCACCTATACCCGAAATGTTGAGCGCACTCGTACCTGGGTTAACGGATATGATACTCCTCTATACATTTGGGACGATGTTTACACCCTTGAGGGATCGGCAACGGGGGTAAATCGCATAGGTGAAACCTATACCCATCAGATTACAAGCGCTTTGATGTTCAAGCTTAACTGCCGTTGGATTGTTGGTGGTACTATGAAATTTACTGTTGGCGATAGGCAAGCAGAGTTGGATTATGGTAATGGCGAATGCGATAACATTGCAATTGTTACGGTAAACGGCAAATCCTATGAGGTGAAGCTAAGGGGTGGCAAGTAACAGAATCATTCATATTTTAATAAAAGAAAGGAGGGTCACGCCTCCTTTCTTTTTTCCCCTTAAATAATTTGTTCTGTTAAATTGGTGATTATGTTTCCTGCTTGTTGCAAAAAGTTTTTGCAAAAAAAACGGCTGGGTTTTATGGCATGTGGATGCTTAATCAATAATTTATAGGTAAGTTAACCCTGATGGGCTTCGGTAGAGTAATACAAATTCCGGTAATACTATATGAGTAGTGTAGCATATATAAAATACTAAAGGGTAATACTCGGGGATAAATTTTTCAGCTATTATTTTCTTTGGCCGTTTTTTTTGTAAAAAAAAGTTAGGGGCTCGGCCCCATAAAATTTAATTTAATCGAATTGTTGCTGATTTTTTTAATCATATGTATTTGATTCCATTATTTACATGTTTATTTAATCCGGTTTCGCCGAACAGGCTGCTTATGGTTTCACAAATTTCAAATGCAAAATATCAACATAAATTAACATATAGATATGTATAGATGTATTATTTTTGCAATGTTAAATTTGAACCATATGAGGCAAATTATTGTTGATGAAAAACGATGCCCTCAAAACCATCCCTGTCCGGTGGTTATGTATTGCCCAACGGGAGCAATAAAACAGCGAAGCTGGAACAGTGCTCCTGAGATTGACAAGGGAAACTGCAAAAATTGTGGTTTGTGTATCAGAATTTGTGGGTACGGTGCTTTTACCTTTGCAGGGCAGGAAGAATAGCAGAAGGGTAGAAAAATCTACCCTCTGCCTAAAAATGGAAACACAAAAATTAATAGCGATATGAGAAAACTAATTGCTTTTATTCCGGTGATGATGCTTGCCTTAATAGCCCTAGGTTCCTGTAATGGATCCTCATCGGCAAAGCAAACCGAAGGCGAACCGGTAACCACTGCAAAGGATACCAAAAAGGAATACGCCATTAGCATTACACGTGAGCAGTTTCTTACAAAGATACTGGATTATACCAAAGGGCAGGAAAACATGCGCTACCTTGGCGATAAGCCTGCAATTGTCGATTTTTGGGCAAGTTGGTGCGGACCTTGTCGGATTGCAAGTCCTATTCTTGAGGAGCTTGCTAAGGAGTATGATGGTCGAATATATGTGTATAAGGTAAATACTCAAACCGAGCAGCAAATTGCTGCAGAGCTAGGAATCCAAAGCATACCCACTTTTATATTCTTTCCAGTGAATGGCAAACCGTTTGCCTCATCTGGTATAGCCCGTACACCTGAAGAAACCAAGCAGATGTTCAAGGAAATTATTGAAAAAGAGTTACTTAAATCCAAATAAAGCAGTTCCTTCCGTCATAACTGTATTTGATTGGTGGCCGGCGTTTAGCCGGCCTTTTTTTAATTGATAGTTTTACGTTACTTCAGTTCATCAACGTTATAAACACGGCTGTACTCGCAATCGGGGAGTGCAATAAACTCGTAGCGCTGGTTACGGAGCTGGGGTTCAAATCCTGCCTCTACAATGGCTTTTTGTATGCCGTAGGCATCCATTTTATACCTTGCTCCAGCCGAGGAAACCACATTTTCTTCAATCATTATTGAGCCAAAGTCGTTTGCTCCGGAATGTAAGCACAACTGTGCTGTGTCGATCCCCACGGTTAGCCACGATGCCTGAATGTTTGTAATATTGTTTAGCATGATCCGACAAATGGCTATGGTACGGATGTATTCTTCAGGAGAAACATTGGCCGATATACCCTCACGTTGTAGCTTTGTTCCCTCATCTTGAAAAGTCCAAACTATAAAGTTCAGAAATCCATGGGTGTCCTCTGGTTTTCTGCTTTGGAGGTCCCTGAGTTTGATAAGATGCTCGATGCGCTCATCAAAGGTTTCGATATGTCCAATCATCATGGTAGCAGAGGTAACCAGGTTCATTTTGTGTGCTTCGGCCATTACGTTGAGCCAAGCCTTGGTATCGGGTTTCCCGGGCGATATGCTTTTTCGAACCCGGTCTACCAGAATCTCGGCTCCCGCTCCCGGAAGGCTATCGAGCCCTGCGTCAACCATGCGTTCCAAAACCTGTCGGTAGGTTAAGCCCTCTTTTCTGGCAATAAAGGCCACCTCCGGTGGCCCCAGTGCATGCAAATTAATGTTGGGGTACATCGATTTAAGTTCTCGAAACAGGTTTTCGTAAAAGTCAAGGCCCAGTTTTGGATGAAGCCCCCCCTGCAGTAGCAGCTGGTTACCTCCGTATTTCTCCAACTCTTCAATTTTTAATTTGTACTCTGCAATTGAGGTGATGAATGCATTATCAGATTGGAGTCCACAGTGGAAGTTACAGAACTTGCAAGCCGATATGCACACATTGGTAATATTTACATTTCGATCGATTTGCCAGGTTACCTTATTGCCGGGAACATGAAGTTTACGGAGCTCGTGCGCAGCAAACATGAGATCTGATGTTGATGCTTTTGTGTAAAGGATCAAACCCTCCTCTTGGGAGAGTGGTTGTAGCTTAAGTGCTTTATCGAATAGTTTATTTACATTCATCGGCTACATGTTTAACCGCAAAGGTATTAAAAAGGAACCGAACTTTAGAGATTGAAGTGGGGTGCGAGTTTCGTGATCGGTTCGTTGGTAACTGTTGGTTGTTTATTGATCGAAAGTACAAGAAACAAAATTCCTGTTTACGCCTCTTTTGACGCATGTAATAACCCGGATATTTACTGTAGAGGGTAATTGTTACAGACTACAATTTCGGGCCAGCAATGTAGTACATGGATCGTTCTGAAAATAATTTGAAAAGTTAAAATCATAATAACCATTGGGCCAACAACCTGAGGATAAACAAATGGAACAAACACCTGCCTAAAGGGCAGGACGGAAATAGGAATATATTATTAAGAACCAGAAAGAGTACTATCAAGGCAACGAACAACGTCTATCAACCATCAACTAATTATTGGAATATTGAACCATTTATTTACTTTTGCATATTTGCACGTAAAATATAATTCGTATTGCTGTATGGAAAAGGTTAAAGTTGGTATCACTCAGGGCGATATAAATGGCATAGGTTACGAGGTTATTATAAAAACGCTGATGGATCCACGGATGGATGAGTTGTGTACCTCGATAGTCTATGGCTCGCCCAAAGTGGCAGCCTATCATCGTAAGACGTTAAACGTTGAAAATTTCAGCTTTAACCAAATTAAGGATGCCTCGGAGGCAAATCCTAAACGGGCCAATATTATAAACTGCATGGATGATAATGTGAGGGTGGAGTTGGGTAGATCAACCGAGTATGGTGGACTGGGGGCGCTGCAAGCGCTTAAGGCTGCCATTGCCGATTTAAAAGCGGGTAAGATTGATGTACTGGTAACCGCTCCAATTAACAAGGCAAATATACAAAGCCCCGACTTTGCTTTCCCCGGTCATACCGAGTTTCTTTCTAAGGAATTTGGTGTTAATAAAGTACTTATGCTTATGGTAAGCGATAGCATGAGGGTAGGTGTGGTTACGGGTCATATTCCCATATCGCAGGTGCCACAGATGATAACCAAGGAGGCCATACTATCGAAACTGCGGCTGCTTAACCAATCGCTGGTGCAGGATTTTGCCATTCGTAGGCCCCGTATTGCAGTTCTGGGATTGAACCCCCATGCTGGTGATCAGGGGGTTATTGGAAACGAAGAGGAGATGGTTATTATCCCAGCACTTAAACAGGCCAATGATGAGGGCATTGTTGCCATGGGACCTTATCCGTCCGATGGCTTTTTTGGCTCCGATAAGTTCACTCGTTTCGATGCGATTTTGGCTATGTACCACGATCAGGGACTTGCGCCCTTTAAGGTGATAAACTTCGATACCGGGGTAAACTTTACAGCTGGCTTGCCAATTGTGCGCACTTCGCCCGATCACGGAACTGCTTACGATTTAGCCGGGCATAATTTGGCCAATCCCAATTCTTTTCGGCAGGCCATGTATATTGCTATCGATGTATTTCGCAATCGTAAGCAGTACAAGGAGTTAACGGCCAATCCTTTAAAATTGATTGATCCCGATGCCATTTAAACTCCGGTTAATATGTTTGAGTATATTTCTGGTAAACTGGTTGACCTAACACCTACCCACGTAGTTGTTGAGTGTGCTGGAATCGGTTACTTTATAAACATATCGCTTCAAACCTACACCGCCCTAGAGGGTAAGAGCGATGTGAAGCTTTGGCTGCACCAGATAATTCGCGAGGATGCACATTCCCTTTTTGGTTTTGCCGAGGTCCGCGAGCGTGAAATTTTCAGGTTGCTCATTTCCGTTTCGGGAGTCGGGGCCAGCACGGCAAGGTTAATTCTATCTTCGCTAAGCGTTGATGAGCTTCAGGTTGCCATATCAGCTGAAAACATCAACCTAATAAAACAGGTAAAGGGCATCGGTTTAAAAACTGCTCAGCGTATAGTGGTGGATTTAAAGGATAAGGTTTCAGTAAATGGCATAGCCACACAACAAATTTTATCAACATCGGGCAATACTTTGAAGTCCGAAGCGTTATCAGCATTAGTCATGTTGGGCTTTGCCCGTACCGCAGCCGAAAAGGTGCTTGATCAGGTGCTGAAGGAATTTGGTGAGCTCCCGGTTGAGGTGCTGATAAAACACGCACTTAAGCGTTTGTAGTTATTATTAATTTAACAGAAGCTTGGGAAAAGAGAACGCAACATTTTTCCATATAAGATACGGGTTAATGATTGTTGGGCTTATTCTTTTTGCCCAGGCAGTTATTGCTCAAACATTTCCATTTACTCAACCCGATACAGCACGTTTACCTTTGCCCATCAAGCAACCGGGAATTTGGTCGCCTGTGCCTCCCCATTCGCCGCTCTACCTTTCTGAGCCGTCTAACATCAGGGAGGAGGTGGTTTACGATGCCACTACAAACCAATACATAATTTACCGGAAGCTAGGTAATATTAACATTGAAACGCCACGGGTTCTCTCGGCCGATGAGTATCGTACGTATCGGATAGATAAATCGATGCGAGAGTACTGGCGACAAAAGCAAACAGGGGAGTTTTCTGGGAAGGGCGATGGCATTCTGCCCAGGATGCAGGTGGGGGGCGAAACCTTTGACCGTGTATTTGGTAGCAACACCATTGAAATTATTCCCCAGGGTAATGCCGAGCTGGTTTTTGGAGTTTCGAGTGCCAAAACCGATAATCCTGCGCTGCCATTGGATCAGAGACGCAATACAACCTTCGATTTCCAATCGAAAATTCAAATGAATGTTTCCGGGAAGATTGGCGAAAAATTAAAAATGGAGGTCAACTACAATACTGAGGCAACATTCGATTTTGAGAATAATGTTAAGGTTGAGTACAACGGTTTTGAGGATGAAATAATTCAGCGTATTGAGGCGGGAAACGTTTCGCTACCGTTGCCCGGAACTTTGATTACCGGTAGCCAGAGTCTTTTTGGTATTAAAACCCAGCTGAAGTTTGGTAAGCTCAATGTTACTAGCGTGGTTTCAAAACAAAATGGACAAACTCAGGTAATGGAAGTAAAGGGAGGTGCACAAATCCGCGATTTTCAAATTAAAGCCGACGAGTACGATGCCAATAGGCATTTCTTTTTATCGCACTTCTTCAGAGAAAATTATAATAGGGCTTTAATGAACCTTCCGGTAATCAACTCCGGCATAAACATTACCAAAATAGAGATATGGGTTACCAACAAGCAGGCCAACTTTGAGAATTCTCGCAATATTATTGCTTTTGCCGATTTGGGCGAAGCCCAAAATAACATTTTTGCCCCCAATATTTTTACCCAAACTGGTTCAGGCCCTGCCAGTAATCAACTTAATAATCTTTATGAGTTGATGACTACAACCTATTCCGGAATTAGAGATATTGCCGAGGTTAACAATGTGCTTTCTCCCCTTGAACTGCTTGGATTTAGTGGCGGTCGCGACTTCGAAAAGATTGAATACGCCCGTAAGCTCTCACCAAATGAGTTTACCCTTAACCCCACGTTGGGCTATATTTCACTTTTATCGGCACTGAATGCCGATGAGGTGCTAGCCGTAGCGTTTGAGTACACTTATAATGGCCAAACCTATAAGGTTGGCGAATTCTCAACCGATGGAGTTGAAGCACCTAATGCACTAATCCTTAAGTTGTTAAAAGGCACCAATCTTAGCCCTAAAATGCCCACATGGCGGTTGATGATGAAGAATATTTATTCCATGAACGCCTTCCAGATTAGTAAGGACGATTTTAGGCTTGACATTTTTTACCAGGATGACGCTACCGGTACCCCAATCAACTTTTTGAATGAAGGAAATTTAGCTAACATACCACTAATTAGGGTTCTCAATTTAGATAACCTGAATAATCAGCTCGATGCTTTTCCCGATGGTGTTTTCGACTTTATAGAGGGAACTACCATTAATCCAGCCAATGGAAAAATCATTTTTCCTCTTCTTGAACCCTTTGGAAGAGACCTAGCAGCTAGGATTGGAGATCCTGTTATTGCTCAAAAGTATGTTTTCCAGGAATTGTACGACTCAACTCTCACCAAGGCCCGGCAAATTGCCGATAAGAATAAGTTTATTATAGGAGGATCGTACAAATCAACTGGGGGTTCCGAAATTTTCCTGAATGCCCCCAATATTCCCAAAGGGGCAGTTGTGGTTACAGCAGGTGGCGCCAAGTTACAGGAGGATGTTGATTTCATTGTCGATTACAATTTGGGGACGGTTCGAATTATCAACCAGGGATTGCTGGAATCAGGGACTCCAATTCGGGTTGCGGTGGAGAGCAACGCTCTTTTCAGCATGCAAACCAAAACACTTGTGGGGTCCCATTTCGATTACCGCTTTTCCGATAACTTTCAGGTGGGAGCAACTGTTATCAATCTTACCGAAAGGCCTCTAACCCAGAAGGTCAACTTCGGTAACGAGGCCATATCGAATACCATTTGGGGCTTAAACACATCCTATCAAACCGAATCGAAGCTTCTTACCAAAATGGTTGATTGGTTGCCATTTATTCAAACCAAGGAGAAATCAACAATAACCATTGATGCCGAATTTGCTCAGCTATACCCAGGGCATTCCCGAGCTATTGGAAAGGCTGGAACCGTTTACCTTGACGATTTTGAGGGAAGCAGCACCAGGCTCGATTTGCGCTCATGGATTGATTGGAAGTTAGCTAGTACCCCTCAGGGGCAATCTGCCCTTTTCCCGGAGGCTTCGGTTTCTAACAATTTGCAGTTTGGATATAATCGTGCCCATTTGGCATGGTATTATATCGATCCTCTTTTTCTTAGGAATACTTCGCTTACCCCATCGTACATTCGTAACAACAAGGAGCTACAGGGGAACCATTTTGTGAGGGAAATTTTTGAGCGCGAACTCTTTCCAAACAAAAATACCCCACAGGGTCAGCCCACAAATATTGCCGTACTTAACTTGGCTTTCTATCCCCGCGAGCGCGGACAATTCAACTATAACTTCAACGATATTGATGCCAATGGTAAGCTAATTAATCCCCAACACAGTTGGGGCGGTATTATGCGAAACCTCAGTACTACCGATTTTGAAGCATCAAATATTGAGTACATCGAGTTTTGGCTTATGGATCCCTTTGTTTACGACTCTACTCACACGGGAGGGGATTTCTATATCAACCTTGGAAACATTTCGGAGGATATACTTAGGGATGGTCGTAAATCGTTTGAGAATGGGCTGCCCACTTCGGTTGAAGACCTGGACAAAACCGATACAACCGCATGGGGGCGAGTGCCTACAAAGCAGTACCTACCCGTTGGGTTCGATAACGATCCCGGTAAACGCCCCTTTCAGGATGTTGGGCTTGATGGTTTATCATCATTAATCGATTTGGTTGGTGACGGGTTGCCCGATGAGGTTTCATTTTTTGCCGAATACATCAATCAGCTGCGAAATAGAATTACCGACAACAATATTTTGGCCGGCTTTGAGAGTGACCCTTCGGGCGACAACTTCAGGCATTACCTCGATGGTTTTTATGATCAGCAACGGGCTTCTATTCTCGATAGGTATAAGTATTTTAACGGTACCGAGAATAACTCACCGGTCGCCACTCAAACAACCTCGCAGCAGAGCTACTCAACCCCCGATGTTGAGGAACTGGGTACAGATAATACCATGAACGAAAATGAAGCATACTATCAGTACCGTATCGCGCTTCGACCTCAGGACATGGTAGTAGGCCGAAACTTTATTACCAATGTTATTCTGGGTGAAAAGGACAAGCTCAAGAATAAACAGGTAAAGTGGTACCAGTTTAAGATTCCGATTTCTGAGTACGAAAGGGTTGTTGGACCTATTGAGGATTTTAAATCCATTCGCTTTATTAGAATGTTCTTAAGGGGATTTGAGGATACTGTCATTTTGCGTTTTGCAACGCTTGAACTGGTTAGGAGTGAATGGCGCAAGTATAACTACTCGTTAATTCAGGGACAAGAGGGTATGCCTGTTAGCGATTTACCGTTGGGTAGCCTTGCAATATCAACTGTTAATATCGAAGAAAACGATAAGCGGACCCCCGTAAACTATGTTTTACCCCCGGGTGTTGACCGTGTTGTTGACCCAAGCCAGCCCCAGCTAATACAGCTGAATGAGCAGTCCATGGAGTACAGAAATGTTGATTTGGCCGATGGCGATGCCCGGGCAGCATTCAAGAATGTCAATATCGATGTTCGTCAGTACAAACGGTTGAAAATGGATATCCATGCTGAGGCTATTGAGGGCTATCCCTTAAACGATTACGAGGTTACCGCCTTTATCCGTTTGGGTACCGATTATAACTCCAATTACTATGAGTTTGAGGTTCCCCTAAAGCTCACACCTTATGGTTTTTACTACAACAACCGAGAGCGAGATAGGGAAATTGTTTGGCCGAGGGAGAATGCTATTGATATCGATCTTGAGAAGCTGGTTGAACTTAAAGTAGCCAGGAATAATGCCATGCAGAAACCTGGCTCATTGATTACCCTAAGCACCATTTATGAAACCATGGATGGCAACCGAAAAATAAAGGTAACTGGTAATCCCAATCTCAGTAATGTTAAGGTTGTAATGTTGGGTATTCGTAATCCTGTTAACGATCGGATGCCTAAGTCGGTGGTGGTTTGGTTTAACGAGTTTCGTTTAACAAACTTCAACGATCAAAGCGGTTGGGCAGCAAATGCCCGTATGTCGGCCAAATTGGCCGATTTGGGTATGGTTACCGTTGCCGGTACCACTATTACTCCGGGTTTCGGTTCCATTGAAAAAAAGGTGAATGAGCGCAGCAAGGAAACGGTTTACCAGTACGATGTAAATTCAACACTTGAACTAGGAAAATTCTTCCCAAAATCGTTGAACATCAAGATACCCTTGTTCATTGGTTTTGGTAAAACCATGTCCAATCCGCAATACAATCCCCTCGAACCTGATATTCTTATGGCTGATGCATTGCGGAATGCCACTTCGCGCGAGCGCGATTCACTCAAACGTATTGCACAGGATTACACCCGACGGCGCAGTATAAACTTTACAAATGTCAAAATTGATAAAATGGGCTCGAAGCCAAGGTTGTGGGATATTTCTAATTTTTCTATAAGTTATGCCTACAGCGAGGTTTTCTCCCGTAATATCAGGCTCGACCATAGAATTCAACGAAACATAAGGGGTGCTTTTACCTATAACTATAACCGACAGCCAAAGTATATTACCCCATTTGGGAAACTAAAATTCTTGAGTTCCAGCTACCTAAGCCTTATACGCGATTTCAATTTTAACCTTTTCCCAACGCAGCTATCGTTTCGTACCGACATGAACAGGAATTACTATGAGCAGCAGTTCCGTAACATTGCCAATCCCAATCAGGTTTTTTCACCTACCTTTTCTAAGGATTTTATGTGGAACAGGAATTATGTCCTTAACTGGGACATCACCCAGTCTATTAAGTTTGATTTTACTGCCACTTCAACCGCCAGAATTGATGAGCCTGAGGGAATGGTTGACCGATACCGCGATAGGGATCGTTATGAGCAATGGAAGGATTCCGTATGGCAGAACATACTTAGGGGGGGCCGTAATACCATGTACAATCATCAGTTTAACATAACCTACTCATTACCTTTAAGTAAAGTACCACTCCTAAATTGGGTAAATGTTACCACAAGGTATTCAGGTTTATACCTTTGGCAGGCCGGCCCCATATTGGCCGATACATCCCGATTCGACCCTGGTAATACCATTCAGAATTCCAATACCATTCAGCTAAACGGACAGATCAATATCAACACCTTATTTAATAAGGTGGGTTACCTTAAACGGGTTAATCAGCAGTTTGACCAACGAGCCCGAGGCGCGGCACCTCAAACCCGTACGGTTAAGTATAAGGAAGATAAAGTTAACCTACGCGAAAATGCAACCAAAATTATAACCCACAAACTTAAAACCGATAGGGTTACCGTTAAGGTTTATAATCAGGAGGGGAAAGAGATAAAGGTAACCACTCAGATTCGTGGCGATACAAAGGTCGCTATTAAATCGGATAAGGATTATAAAGGCTGTAGGGTAGTGGTTGAGGGTAAGGTTCCCGATAAGATAAACCCAGCCAAATTTGCAATGGAAACAACGCTTCGTCTTTTAATGAGTTTGAAAAGTATTGGCGTTTCCTACACCGAAACAAATGGCACATTGCTCCCTGGATATAAACCCGGCGTAAATTACTTTGGAAATGAAAATATTAATGGGCTATTGGCTCCGGGTTGGGAATTTGTTTCAGGATGGCAGGATCCAGAGTTTGCATGGAAAGCGGCTACAAATGGCTGGCTAACCCGTGATACATCTTTTAATACGCCAGTCGTATTTACCCGTAATGAAAATCTCAACTTCCGCGCTTCAATTGAACCGCTTCCGGGCTTCCGCTTCGATGTTACCGCAACCCGCACTTTTGGCAAGAGCAACAGCAAAATTTTTAAGGCTGATCAGTTGGGATCGTATAGAATATTAAGCCCGTTAACCATAGGGAACTTCAGTATTAGTGTAATTACCATAGGTACAACTTTTGAAGGCAAAAAACGTTCGGGAAGCTCCAAAACTTTTGAGCAAATGAAGCAAAATCGTTTAATAATTGCCAATAGGTTACGCGATTTACGGGTACCCAATCCATCACAGGGTTACGATCCCTCAGTAGTTGATTCCCTAACCGGATTTCCCGATGGGTACAGTCCTCTATCGCAAGATGTACTGAAGGCATCGTTTCTAGCTGCCTACACCAATACCTCGCCCAACAAAGTTTCGCTTCGCGATTTCCCATTGGTCCCCATGCCCAACTGGCAGCTTACCTACGATGGATTAGCCAAGATGAAACCATTCAAGCATTGGTTCAAATCCATTACCATTAACCATGGATATCGCTCAGTTTACACCATTGGGGCGTTTATCACAAACCTTTCCTATCAGCCAGAGGATGATGGCTTCAGCTACGTTCGCAACATTAATAACGATTTTATTCCGCAAAATGAAATTACCAATGTTGCCATTAATGAGATGTTTACTCCTCTGGTAGGGCTTGACATGGGGTGGCAGAACAATCTTACCACTCGACTGGAACTTAAGAACAGCCGTTCGTTGGCCATGAGTTTTGCCAATAACCAGCTTACCGAAATTTATACCAGTGAGTACATTATTGGGGCTGGTTATCGATTTGAAGACCTACCTCTAATTTTTCAAGCCGAGGATGGCGGGAAAAAAGCCATGAAAAGCGATTTAAGGCTTACCCTCGACTTTTCGCTGCGCGATAACACCACAGTGCTTCGTAAATTAGTTGAGGATTCCAACGATGTTATTGCCGGTCAGTTAATAAGCACTATTAAAACATCTGCCGACTACAGAATAAACGAGCAGGTTACCATCAGATTATTCTTCGACAGAACTCTAAATAATCCCAAGGTTTCCAGAACCTTTAGAACCACCAACTCCAACTTTGGTTTTAGCGTGAGGTTTGAGTTGGTTAAGTAACCTGCCCAACAAATCTTAAGGTTTTTAAAAAATAAATTTTTAATGATTTTCTTATTCTAAAATTCACTACTTTTGAAAACTAAATAAACCAATGTACTAACACTAAACAAAAATATTATGAATGTTCCGTCGAATCTAAAGTACACCAAGGATCACGAGTGGATAAAGGATGAAGGAAACGGTATGGCTACCGTTGGCGTTACCGATTTTGCCCAAAGCCAACTGGGCGATATCGTATTTGTTGAAATCGAAACACAGGGTGAAACCTTAGCCAAGGAGGAAGTTTTTGGCACCATCGAAGCTGTAAAAACCGTATCGGATATGTTTATGCCTGCTAGCGGCGAGGTTATTGAGGTAAACCCCAAGGTTACTGAGCAACCTGATATTGTTAACAAGGATCCATATGGTGAGGGTTGGATGATTAAAGTTAAAATGACCAATCCCGCAGAACTTAACGATTTGCTCAGCGCCGATCAGTACAAAGAAATTACCAACGAGTAATTTAAAAACCCCGCGATAGCGGGGTTTTTACTAGGTATCATTCTTTTCTTAGGGCATTCCAACCCTGTGCTGTAATTTGTATATCTTCGCCAGTGGGCGGCACCAAATAGGCTCCCAACATGGCATCTACTACATGCCCAATTATATGAACTCCATCCAACCCATCAATAGCTTGAAAACCAGATAAAGGCACGGTAAAAAGCAGTTCGTAATCCTCTCCTCCATTTAGGGCTGCAACAATAGGTTCAATGTTAAATTCTGAAGCCATCTTTGCTGTTTGCTCATCAATAGGGATTTTTTCCATATAAATCCTGCAGCCCACATTAGAGTTTTTACAGATGTGAAGCAGTTCCGATGAGAGACCATCGGAGATGTCAATCATTGAGGTGGGTTTTACCCCTAATTCCCTTATCTTGTCAATAACGCCGGCGCGGGCCTCGGGCTTAAGTATGCGCTCCAGTATGTAATCGTACCCTTCCAACTTAGGTTGTGCTGCGTTGTTCGACTGAAATATTCGTTTTTCCCGTTCCAATAGCTGAAGCCCCATGTAGGCTGCGCCAAGATTACCGGTAACGCAAATCAAATCGTTTATTTTGGCTCCGCTTCGGTAAACAATCTCATCTGCTTTTGCTCTGCCAATAGCGGTAACGCTAATGGTTAGCCCAGTCATCGATGATGAGGTATCGCCACCAACCAAATCAACCCCATACCGTTCGCACGCCAGTTTTATTCCTGCATACAACTCATCAAGTTCCTCAACGCTAAAGCGTTTTGAAACGCCTATGGAAACAGTAATCTGACCGGGTTTGGCATTCATGGCGTATATATCGCTCAGATTAACCACCACCGATTTGTAACCCAGGTGTTTTAATGGGAAATAGGTTAAATCGAAATGAATACCCTCGAGCAGCAGATCGGTTGTAACAACCATACAATCACTATTTCCACATGATATAACCGCAGCATCGTCGCCTACACCCTTAATGGTATCCTTTTGTGAAGCATCAAAACTTCCTATTAAGCGCTCAATTAAGCGGAACTCGCCCAACTCGTATAGTTCGGTACGTTTTTGTTCCTTGCTCATACTCCTGTATCAATTTTTTGCAAACCTACATTAAATTGGGAAAATGCTAATGGCTTTCCATTCTTTTTTGATAGCTTTGCAACTAAATTTCTAACTAAAATGATTAAGAAAGTCCTTCCAATAGCCATATTAACAGTAGCTTCGGTTTTTGCGGTTGATTATTTTATTGGAGTTACAGATTTTACTAAGATCAAAGTGATCAAGTCTGAGTTTGTTGAGGAAGCAAAACCACTTCTGGAGTACGGTATTTCGGTTGATTCATTTTATATACAAGAAAATTTCATTAAGTCGGGACAGACTTTGGGGAAGATACTATTTTCACTAAATGTTCCTGGAAATATTGCCCAGTTTTTCCAAAATTTATCACCTAATGTTTTCGATGTTCGAAAGGTTAAATCAGGAGCCCGCTATAAGATTTTTTATACAAAGGATACCCTGCAAACTCCGGCATACCTGGTTTACGAGTTTTCTCCTACCGAATACTATGTTTTCAACTTGCTCGATTCGTTTACCGTTTCAACCTATAAAAAGGAAATTGTTCCCGTTCGGAAGGTTGCTGAGGCAACCATTGAGCAATCGCTTTGGGTTGCCATGAAAGAGAAAGGACTTAATCCGGTACTGGCACTCGATCTCTCCGATATTTTTGCATGGTCAGTCGATTTCTTTGGCTTATTTAAGGGAGATAGGTTCAGGGTGGTTTACGATGAGCTACATGTCGATAGCACCTCAGTTGGGATTGGCACAATCTACTCAGCCTGGTTCGAGCATAGGGGAGAGCGCTTCTATGCTTTCCGTTTCTGTCAGGATTCGGTTTACAGCTACTTTGACGAGAAGGGCAACTCATTGCGAAAATCGTTCCTCAAGGCGCCATTAAGGTTTTCGAGAATATCGAGCCGATTCAGTGGCCGTAGGTTGCACCCAGTTTTAAAGATCTACCGCCCCCATACCGGTGTCGATTATGCTGCTCCTGCGGGAACTCCCGTTATGGCTCTTGGCGATGGTGTTATTATTGATATGGGCTACAATCATGCTGCAGGAAACTATGTTAAAATTCGTCACAATAGCGTTTATACAACCGGATACAATCATTTTTCCCGCTTTGGCAAGGGACTGGCCAAAGGGGTTAGGGTAAAGCAGGGCGATATTATTGGTTATGTGGGCAGCACCGGTTATGCTACCGGCCCCCATCTTGATCTTCGCTTCTGGATGAACGGCCATCCGGTAGATCCCCTTAAGGTTAAAGCCCCATCGGTTGAACCCATTAAGCCAGAAAATATCGACGCTTTTAAAGAGTTAGCATCAAAATATAAAAATGAGTTGGATAATCTCCAATTTACAAGTGGCGGAGCTGTTATCAGTCAAAAGTAGAAAACTTTTCCAGTGATGCTGATTGACACACATTCACATATATTTTCGGAGGAGTTTGATACTGATCGTGCCCAGGTTTTAAACAGGGCTTTTGAGGCTGGAATTAGGTATCATGTATTACCAAATATCGACTCAAGTACTACTGAAAAGCTCATGGACGTTTGCAGGGAGTTCCCCCAATGTTTCCCATTAATGGGGTTGCATCCAACTTCTGTAAAAATTGGATTTGAATCCGAAATTGACCACGTGGAGCAAATGCTGGCCACTAATAAGTTTTATGGTATTGGAGAAATTGGAATCGACTTGTACTGGGATAAAACATATCTACACCAACAGCAGGAAGCCTTTAGGTATCAACTTAATCTGGCAAAAAAATTTCATCTCCCCTTAGTGATTCATGCACGCAACTCGTTTAATGAAATATTTGAGATACTAGATCAAGAGATCGACTCAACGCTTTTTGGCGTTTTTCATAGTTTCACCGGCAACATAGACGATTATAAACATATTGCCGGTTACCAACATTTTTATGTGGGTATTGGCGGTATTGTTACCTACAAAAATGGAGGGGTAAGCACTATTCTTCAGCATATCAATCCTGAACATATCCTTTTGGAAACCGACTCGCCTTTCCTTTCTCCGGTACCCGTGAGGGGCAGACGAAACGAAAGCTATAATCTGACCTACATTGCCATTAAGGTTGCCGAGGTTTTGGGCGTATCGGTTTTAGAAGTGGCTCAACAAACTACAAAAAACGCTGTTAAACTTTTCAAATTACCTGTTGAATGAAATCGGAGAGTATTTCAATATTGATCATATATACTGGCGGAACCATTGGAATGAAGCAGAACCCCGAAACCGGCGCACTTATGCCCTTCAACTTCGAGCAAATTGAGCAGGAGGTTCCTGAACTTAAAAAGTTTGGTTATAGGTTACAAACCTATTCGTTTGATCCGCCCATTGATTCATCGGATATAACACCAGAATTCTGGGCAAACCTTGCCCAATTGATTTACGAAAACTATCACAAGTTTGATGGATTTGTTATTCTGCACGGGACCGATACCATGTCGTTTACAGCTTCAGCATTGAGCTTTATGCTCGAGGGCTTAGCAAAGCCTGTTGTACTAACCGGATCGCAGCTCCCAATTGGAATGCTTCGCACCGATGGGAAAGAAAACCTGATTAGTGCCATTGAAATTGCAGCTGCGCAACATAACGGGCAGGCAATGGTTTCTGAGGTTAGTATTTTCTTTGAGAATCGTCTATACAGGGGAAACAGAACAACTAAGCACAACTCTGAGCATTTTAACGCCTTTCGATCCAATAATTATCCATTTTTAGCTGAGGCAGGAATTTTTATTAAGTACAATTTTCCGTTTATTCATTATCCTACTGAACCACAGCCGCTGGTTATCCACACCAAAATGGATACTTCTCTTGCTGTACTAAAACTTTTTCCCGGAATAACACCCAATGTGGTTTCCAGTATACTTAAAGCACCAAATGTTAAGGCAGTTATACTTGAGACCTATGGCTCAGGAAATGCGCTTACGCAACGTTGGTTTTTGGATTTAATTCAAGAGGCAGTAAATAAAAATTTGGTTATTTTCAACGTTACACAGTGCAAAGCAGGCAGAGTTGATATGGATAAGTATGAGAATGGTTTGGTGCTTAAACGTTTAGGTGTGGTAAGTGGTTCCGATATCACATTTGAAGCAGCGGTGGCTAAACTTATGTTTTTGATGGGAAAGGGATATTACGGAAAGCAATTAGCTGAGGAATTAACAAAATCAATTGCTGGCGAAATTACTGTTAAATAATCATTGTTTTTTTCAATATTTTTTTTGTAATTTGCGCACGGTTTGAACTTACTTTTTTTTAGTTTTTTAACTTTGGAGAGATGGCCGAGTGGTCTAAGGCGCACGCCTGGAGAGCGTGTATACGCCAAAAGCGTATCGAGGGTTCGAATCCCTCTCTCTCCGCAAATTTTGTTAAACAAATAATTTTATGAATTAACAACCATTAGTAATAATTAAACGACAAACAAACCATGAAAAAGCTATTTACATTAGCAGCAGTTCTGGGTATGCTCACATTTGGAGCATCATCATTTGTAAGCGCTCAGGAGGGTAATAATACAGCTCCTGATACTGCTCTAGTACAGCAAGATACTCTTGCAGTTCAACAAGATTCTGCAGCCCAAACCGAAGCAGTTGCACTAGTTGTTGAAGAAGAGTCTCTACACAAAGCCATTAAGACCAAGTTCATTGAGGGTGGTCCTGGATTTATGTCATCTATCCTTTTAACATTGATTTTTGGTTTGGCTATTGTAATTGAACGTATCATTTACTTAAATCTTTCAACAACTAACACCAAGAAGCTTCTTTCCAACATTGAAGTTGCTCTTCAAAAGGGTGGGGTTGAAGCAGCTAAAGAGGTATGCCGAAATACCCGTGGTCCAGTTGCTAGTATCTTCTATCAAGGACTTGATCGCACTCATGAAGGTATTGATGTTGTTGAGAAATCTATTGTTACCTATGGTTCGGTTATGATGGGCCAACTTGAAAAGGGTCTAACTTGGATTTCACTTTTCATTGCGGTTGCTCCTATGTTAGGGTTTATGGGTACTGTTATCGGTATGATCCAAGCTTTCGATGCTATTCAGGCTGCTGGTGACATATCTCCGTCACTTGTTGCTGGTGGTATCAAGGTGGCTCTTATTACTACAGTATTCGGCCTTGTTGTTGCTATTATTCTTCAGTTGTTCTATAACTACCTTCTTTCAAAGATAGATAGCATTACCAACGAAATGGAAGATGCTTCAGTAAGTCTTCTTGATCTTCTTGTTAAATTTAATCTTAAAAAATAATTAGCCATGAATAGCAGATTATCAACCTATACTAAGGTTTTATCGTGGCTATTAATGGGTGTTTCTATTATAATCACCGTTCTGTTTTTCCTGAGCGATCAGAATGTTGACTCTCTTCAGTCATTTATTGTTTGGACATACTTTCTTTTTGGAATATCTGTTCTTTCCGCTTTACTATTTCCAATCATAAATTTTATTAGAAACCCCAAGAATGCCGTTAGGTCTTTTATTGGACTTGGTGCTATTGCATTAGTTTTCCTTATTGGTTATCTTGCTTCCGATGCAACTGCGCTGCCTTCTCCAACTCAAAATCCAGATCTCTCTAATCCAACAATACTTGTTGTTAGTGATACCGGATTAATCGCAACATATTTGTTATTTGGTTTGGCTTTTCTTTTATTGTTGTATACTGGTTTACGTAGCATATTTAACAAGTATTAATCTTAGGTTAGCCGGATTACCGGCTAACCTTTAAATATTAAGAAAAGATGGCAAGAAAAATTCCAGAAGTTAATGCCAGTTCAACTGCCGACATAGCTTTCCTTTTGCTCATCTTCTTCCTGATGACTTCAACCATGAATGTGGATACCGGTCTGACGAGGATGCTCCCTCCCATGCCCGATCCCAAGCAAAAACAGGAAGATATAGAGGTTAAGCGCAGGAATATATTTACCGTGCTTATCAATAAAAGCGATAGGCTTTTAGTTCGAGGTGAGCCCATGGAGGTTAGCATGCTCAAGGAGAAAACCAAAGAGTTTATTGTTAATCCTAATAACGACCCCAACCTATCCGAATTCGAGGAAAAGGATATACCTCTAATTGGGAAATACAGGGTTTCGAAGGGTGTAGTTTCACTTCAGAACGACCGCGGCACTTCCTACGATATGTACATGAAAGTTCAGAACGAATTGGTTGCTGCTTACAATGATCTCCGTAATGAACTTTCTACATCAATGTTCGGAAGACCTTTTAATAAGCTTGACAAAAAGGAGCAGGAGGCTATCTCAAAGGCTATCCCCCTCAAAATTTCCGAAGCTGAACCCAAAAACGTAGGAGGAAAGTAACCATGGCAAAGTTTGAACGTAAAGACAAAAAGGAGCTTCAGGCTATATCCACTGCTTCATTACCTGATATTGTTTTCATGCTGTTGTTCTTTTTCATGGTGAGCACCAGCATGCGTGATACTTCCTTGATGGTTAGCAATAAATTGCCCGAGGCCACTGAGGTTAATAAACTCGAAAAGAAATCGTTGGTATCCTATATTTATATTGGCCCTCCTTTAAAGCAGTTCCAAACTTTATTTGGAACTGAGCCTAGGATTCAGCTCAACGATTCCTTCAAGGGTCTCGATGATATTCGCGACTTTATAGCTTCTGAGCGCGAAGCTCTTAAGGAGGAAGAAAAACCATTATTAACCACCTCGCTAAAAATCGATAAGGACACCCGAATGGGAGTTGTTACCGATGTGAAGCAGGAGCTCCGTAAGGCCAGTGCTTTGAAGATAGTTTATGCTGCACGTAAAGCAGCCAAGTAGCAAATTTTACATATTTTTTAAAAAAGCTGCCTTAGGGCAGCTTTTTTTAAACTTTTATTGAAAGTTTATTGTTTATTTTGTTTTATTAGTATCTGCTTTCGAATTAATTGATACTTAATAATCCCTTAAAAGTTAAATAGTTCAGATAATGTATATTTATAGTATTCAAAATCAGCACATATTGATAACGTAAAAACAAATATCTAACTATATATGAGAACTAAGTATCCTATTTTTTTATACCTTTTGGCCCTACTTTTAGTGGGGTGTGAAACCACTAAGCATCAGGCCAAGTATGTTTTTCTATTTATTGGCGATGGCATGGGTGTATCGCATGTAACTGCCGCCCAACTGTATGCCGATAGTGTGCTAAACGATACCGCTGGAATCACTTTTACAAAATTTCCTGTTGTATCGTCTTCAACTACTTACGCTGCAAACCGATTCATAACCTGTTCAGCAGTTGCAGGAACTGCACTCTCAACCGGGTACAAAACATCAATTAACACCATTGGCCTAAATACTAGTAGAACAGATACCCTATATAGCATTGCAAAAAAGTTTAAGGACTCTGGTAGAAAGGTGGCCATCCTTACCAGTGTGAGCATCGATCATGCCACGCCGGCTGCATTCTATGCTCATGTGAAAAGTCGAAATGAATACTACCAGATTGCCCGTCAAATGCTAAAATCCGGATACGATTTTTTTGCTTCAGGCGGATTACTTCAACCCTATGGGTTAAAAGGGGATACCTTATCACCCTCAATTTTCGATTTGGGTAAAGCCTATGGTTATGAATTTACATCAACATTTAGCGGCGTCGATTCTTTAGTTAAACTAGGAACTAAGCCAATTGTTTACTCCTCACCCAATCCTGCTCCCGGAAGTTCCTTAAACTATGAGATTGATCGTACGACCGAAGGAGTGAGTTTGGCTGATATTACTCGTAAGGCAATTGAGGTAGTAAACAATCCCAACGGTTTTTTCATTATGGTTGAGGGGGGTAAGATTGACTGGGCTGCCCATGATAACGACGCAGCTACTGTTATTCACGATGTCATTGCCTTTTCCAGAGCGGTGGACGTTGCTGTTGAATTCTATCGCAAAAACCCTTCGCAGACCCTTATATTGGTTACTGCTGACCATGAAACCGGAGGTTTTTCAATTGGTAACAGGTCAAATAAGTACGATGTTCATCCCGCCCTGCTTCAGTTCCAAAAAGTATCAAAAGAACAGCTTCATCAAATAGTTCATGAATTCCGAACCAGCAATCCAAGGGCAACTTTCAACGATTTGCTTTCCCTACTGAATCAATATACTGGTTTATCAGGAAGTATACAACTTACCGATTCTGAAAAAGAGGTGCTCCGAAAGGCATACTTGAATGTATATGGTTCAAACAATAATGCAGAGGAAGTAACTACCTACAGCAAAACCGATCCCATTTCGGAGTATGCCATTCAAATTGTCAACCAAAAGGCCGGGTTTGGCTGGACTACTGGCTCCCATACCGGACAACCCGTACCAGTCTACGTAATTGGCGTAGGACAGGAACTATTTGCCCCAATGCTCGATAATACCGATATACCCAAAAAACTTTTAGAAGCATCGGGGCTTAAATGATAGTTTTTTAAAAATTTTTTCAAAAGAGGGTTTTTACCCTCTTTTTTTGATTAATAGTGGCTATTACTCCATCAAAGGAAATAATACTATCATATACAGTTGATTTTTAATGATTAGATAACAGCAAAATCAAAAAATTAATACTTGATTTCCAAAAAATTGCTGTAATTTTATTCAATAATCCTAAAAACCTAAATCGTATGAAAAAACTGTTGTCAGTAATTGCTTTTATTTTGCTGGGTGTTGCAGGTTTTGCCCAGGATGTTGAAAAAGGGAATAAGATCCCATCGACCTACGACAGAAGTTCAATAACCACATTTTATCTGAAATTTCCAACTCAAAATCATGCTTCGGAGGTAGAAGGCCTTTTTAACAAGGTCGCCTTTACTGATAAGTATTACAACAACAATTTAGATAACTTAGTAATTGAATCTCCTTACTCTCGCAGTGATGTTTCAGTTAAACCAGAACAGGTAATTGAAAGTTACCTTCTTAGTAAAGGTGTTGCAAATGCCATAGTAAGCAAATGGTACAATCGAAAGGAAGATGGAGCCATGGATCTTGAACTAGTGTTCGACCGTGGTATGTTTAATGCAACCGATGCAGCGTACATTAAGGCGCAGGCTACCAAACGCGGCGAAAGTATGCTAAAAGATTACGGAAACCGTTTGATTGAGAAGAGTTATATTTTGCTTCTGGATTATCAGAATGTAATGAATATGAAAGAGGCCAAGATTGAAAAAATGAAGGGTTGGAAGGCCACCGTTAATGGCTACCTCTTTAAGGTTGACTTTAATCAGGAGATACAAAATGCCCTATATGATTGTTGGATATACCCCGAGGATTCCCCTGAGGTAAAAGCTGAAAAAAATAAAAAGTTTCAGGAGTTAAGCATTCCCATCAAATTTGTGACTAAAACAACAGTATATGTTACAGCATCGCAGCCAACTGAGGATACACAATTAGGTAAATTTATCAAGCAAAAAACAGAGGAGCAGCTCTTTCAAGAGCTGGTTCAAAAGGGCTATGATGAAACCCTTTATTATCTCGAGATGAATCAAGAGGAATTTATGGTTAAAACTACAATCCATCAGGTTCGTCCTATAAGGGCTAAAATTGGTTTAAAGGAGGGTTTAAAATGCGACCACCGTTACTTTGCATATGAGTATGTTTACAACGAAAAGGCAAATAAGGTGGAGCCTCACTTCCGTGGGGTTATTCGCGCAACCAGCAAAATTGTTGATAATCGTCAGGTGGCAAGGGGTGATATGCCCACCTCGGAGTTTTACCAAACTGCTGGTAGAAAGTTACGTGAGGGCTACCTGCTGCGCCAGCAAAACGATTTTGGGGTTGAGCTGCTGTTGGGTTACGAGACTGGTGAAGTAGGAGGAGTGTATGGCCGTTTTGATGCCCGCATGGGACGTTATATTAACATAAAAGCTTTATTCGTTTACGTTGAGGGTGGTGCACAGATAAAAGATTATCCTATTCAGGATGGAGTAACTTTTTTACACTATGGAGTAGGTTTGGCTAAAGGATTCATGCTTACACGCAATGTTGAACTTCGTACATATATTGGCCTTGGTAAGGAACAGGCTAGCCATAGCGATTTTACCAATGGAGCTCTAAATGTTCTTTATTTGAAACCCGGTGCAAATTTGGCACTAAATTTGAGACATTACATTCAAGTCATGGGAGGCTTGGGGTTATATTCGTTTATTGGTAATGCTGAAAACGACAATGGAGATACCGGTTTAACATGGACTGATATATTTACCGATAGAAAGGGCATGTCAACCATGTTTGGCATTAAATTGATGTTCTAACTAAATAATTCAATAAGTTATGAAAAGAGTATTGCTATCGATTACATTAGCAGTTTTGGCCGTGGCAGTGGTATTACCCGCATCTGCTCAATCGCGCAAGGAACGAAAGATTCTATGGAATAGCCAGTACAACTACGAAATTGAACCCGTTGGCGTTGGCCAGGATGGTACCAAGGTATTTAAGGTATGGGGTTACGGTAAGAGTGTCCCTTTGGCTGTTATGAATGCCAAGGAAGCCGCAGTTGCAGCTTGTATATTTAAAGGGCTTCCCGGCGGTGCCGGTTCTGCTACCACTCCCCCCATTTGCTCCCAGCCCAATGCGGAGCAAATTCATGCCGATTACTTTGAAAATTTTTTCCAGGTAGGGGGTAAATTTTTGCAGTACATTGCGGTTACAAACGATGCCGATCCCGCAGGGGAGGATCGAATTAAAATGAAAAAGGGCTACAAGGTGGCCATCTATGTTCAGGTGATGTACGATGCACTTCGTAAGCAACTCGAAGCCGATGGCATTGCTCGCCGCCTAGATGCAGGATTTTAAAATACATTTACCATGAGAAAATATATACTATCATCTGCGCTACTAGCCCTGACTTTTCTGGCCTTTGGGCAGGCAAAGAAACCCATAATTATGGTGGTTCCCAGCGACCAGTATTGCATTAGTCGCGGGTATAAAATGGAGTTTCAAAATCAGGGTATGAAGCAGGTGCTGCCCGATTACAAAACAGCACTTCAAAGCGATCCCGATTTGCGTTTGGTAATTACTAAAATGGGTCAGATAATGGCTGATAGGGGGTTCCCTCTCAAGGATCTGGAACAGGAACTCAAAAATTTGGAGCAGGAACGTGCCGAGTCATCATTGCTAACAAGTTCATCGAGTGGTTCGGAGATGGCCGAAAGCCCTATTGATGCCTTAAAACGTGTTGCCAAGGCTGATATTATTATGGACCTTGATTTTGATGTGAAACGTCAGGGTCCCCAAAAGTACATCGTATTCAACCTTAAAGGTCTCGATGCGTACACTGCTAAACAGGTTTCAGGCGTAGCAGGAGCCGGTAACCCATCTACCGCTGCCTCTCCTGAACTCTTGCTGGAGGAAGCCGTTCTCAGTCACATGGATAATTTTAACGCTGGCTTGATGCGCCATTTTGAGGATATGTTTGCCAAGGGTCGTGAGGTTAAGGTTCAGATTAAGGTTTGGGGCAACTGGGGCGAAAACCTCGAATCAGAGTTTGGCAGCGATGGAACAGAACTTTCCACAATTATCGAGGATTGGTTTGCTGACAATTGCGTAGAAGGCCGGTTCAATCTCTCAGATGCTACCGAAAACTTCATGAAGTTTGAACAGGTTCGCATTCCAATGATGAGAACCGATGAAAAGGGACGCCAACGTGCCGTTGATACACGTTCATTCGTTAGCGGTCTTCGTAAATACCTTAATGGAATGGGAATTCCTTCTAAGCTATACCTGCGGGGATTAGGTGAAGCCTGGTTAATTCTTGGAGAAAAATAATACATGTAGAGTATGAAACGTATAATTGCTTCCATTATAGTGCTTATAGGTATCGCAATGAACCTTAATGCACAGAATAGCCAGGGAAAAACTGATGATTTAGGAAGGATTGCCCTTGCCGCTATTGTCCCTGACCAGGCAACTAATATTCCTGCTGAGTCCCGTCAAATGCTGGTTAATAAAATGAGCCAGATTGCTACTCAGAATGGTTTAGGTGCTAGCGCTGCAAACCCAAGGTTTTGCATTGTTCCCTTGGTATCTGTTATGAGTAAGGAGGTTACACCTACTGCACCTCCCATGCAGGCACTCAATCTTGATGTAACATTTTACATTGTTGATGCAGCCAGTCAAAACATTTTCAGCCAAACCAGTATTTCCGTTAAGGGTGTTGGGCAAACCGATGAAAAGGCGTACATTCAGGCACTTAAGAATATAAATGTAAGGGCTGGGCAATTTAAGGGCTTTATTGAAAAGGGCAAAGAAAAGATTATTGAGTATTACAACTCCCAGTGCGATGTTGTACTTAAAGGAGCTCAAGCACTTGCTGGACAACGCAAGTACGAGGAGGCACTGTTTGTTTTACTCTCCGTTCCCGATGTTTGCCGCGAGTGCTTTGACAAAAGCATGGATCTATCCATTGAGATTTACAAGCAGTATGCCAACTATAAGTGTACTGAGTACCTGGCAGGAGCCAAGGCTGCTTGGGCCAATATGAATGCCGACAAAGCAGCGGAATTTTTGGGTAAAATTACCCCCGACATGGAATGCTATGCCGATGCTGTTCGCTTAACCGATGAAATTACCCAGAAAATGCTTGCCGACGGAGCCAATGTTTGGAACTTTAAAATGAAACAGTACGACGATTCCGTAGAAAAAGATAAATTGATGATTCAGGCTGGCAAGGAAATTGCAATGTCATGGGCACATTGGGGTGCAGCATCTCATTTCAACTGGGATTGGGGATGGCTTTATCAGAATAAATAATCAAATAACAAATATGTTTTTAAATCGAAGTTTAACCTAAAATTTGAACGATTATGAAGATGAAAAGTATGATTATGTTAGCCAGTGCTTTTGCATTTGCTTTTACACTGGCAAGTTGTGGTGGTTCCAAAAAGGCAGCAGATTCTTCTTTTGGCAAGGAAATAAATGTACCCTGCAACGATGATGAGTTCCATACCGATGGCAAAAACTTTAGGGGAACAGGGAATGGTATAAGCAGCGATCTTAGCACTGCTAAGAGTAAAGCTCGTATTGATGCTCAAACCAACCTTTCACGTAGTATTAGCACCACTATGAAATCGGTAGCTGACCGTTACGTTAATGAGCGTCAATTGGGCGATGCTTCGGAGTTTGAGCAGAAGTTTGAGCAGATGACCCGTGAGGTGATCAACCAGGAACTCAACAATGTAGAGGTTGCTTGCTCCAAAACTTTACAGATGAAGGATGGCAAGTATCAGGTTTTTCAGGCACTTCAGGTTCCTAAGGATCAGGTTCTTAACAATATCAAGGATCGTATTTCAAAGGATCAGAAGCTGCAGCTCGATTACGACAAAATGAAATTCGAGCAGGTATTCAATGAGGAAATGGACAAGTTAGAAAAGGAACGTCCTTAATTGATCTTAAAAGAACATGCAGCAACCCCCTTGGGGTTGCTGTTTTTGTAACATTGGTTTTATAACTCACCAATCCCCTTTGGGATAAAAAATATTTAATTATGAAAAGATATTTACTTCTGGCTCTCACCGTAATAGGTGTAATTGGAATAACTCCTGCCCAGGATAAATTACTGGAAAAGAGCGGTAAGCAACCCAAATGGGTGAATGGTTTGGAAAAGGATTACATTATTGTGGTTGGGACTGGCCCTACAGCTCAGGATGCGCAGCAAAATGCTCTATCCAATGTAAAAGCTCAGATTGTATCGTCAGTAGCTGAGAATGTTAAAGCTTCGTCGGAGGTGAGGAAGGAGGAGGCCAGCTACAATAACAACGTCAATCTTTTCCTTGAAAAGTTTGCTACAACCACAACTACCCAGTCGGGTAAAGTACCATTTTTACAGGGGATATCCCTTGCAAAGGTCACAGATTTTTATTGGGAAAAACGGCAGCGCACCGATAAATCGGTTTACTATATGTATCACATTAAGTATCCTTTCCCCGAATCGGAGCTGAAGATGCTCGTTCTTGATTACAAGATGCGCGATCGCGAACTTACCCGCCAAATGGAAGAACTGCTTGAGCAGGTGGATAAAGTGGAATCGGTTGAACAAATCGAAAAAAACATTGCAGAGCTAGGCAATCTTAAGGATTACTTTATGGATGGAAGGGTTGACCAGTGCAACCTGGGCATTACCCGTTACAAGTCTTTATTGAGTTCCATTGAACTGGTTGAAATGGAAAGCGACCTTGGCGAACTTAAGTATTACCTTAGACTTAACGGGAAAGCCATTTCAACAGCCAAGAAGCCAACAACCAAATCGGAATGCGCCCGTATTACCTCAGTAGTTAACAACCCCGACAATGTGGTTGTTAAGTACAACTATGAAAATTGTTATGAGGATCCAGAAAACAATATCCTGGTTAAGTACATGTTTGGTGGCGTAACCGTCCAGAAGTCTTTTTATTTTGATGTGGCAGCAAATAAGGCATCTATTTTTCTTAGCGATCCCATTCATTTAACTGCCATATCAAAGGATGAATCGATGGTGAATGGAATTTTAGCCGATCTAACCATACGGTCCAAATACGAGGCCCCATTTGTTGTTGAAAAGGTGGTTCTGGAATGGAAAGGATTACCTCCGGTTGTGATTGATAATATTGGTCAATCGTTCCAAGGAAAAGGTAATCATACCTTAAAGGTAAATAGCGATCAGTCGCTTAAACTTGCCGAAACATCATCTGCAGGAAAAACTCTATCGCTTCTTTCAGGGTACATACATTACCGCAATTCTGCCACCGGTGAATTAAAAACCTATAGAATTTACAACCATAGCTATACCACTGATTGGTAGGCATCAAAATGTGTAATAGCAAAAAAGGCCTTTTGGCCTTTTTTGTTATTCTTTATAGGATTCAAGCGTTATAGGAATTTTTATGTTATGTGCCAAATCTTTTCCTGCATCCTTAATATCGATATCATCTTCGTTGTACATCCAGATTACTGATATTTTATGTCCCATTTGGGCGATATTTTCTAAACGCTTAAATATCTGGAACAGTAATTTGGAACTTGGTGTATTGTAGTATATCATTTTAAATTTTACAACGGTTTCAGCATTAGGATTTTGTGCATATTGGTCAAGCCAGTTGACAATAGGTTCGTAAAAGGCTTTTGCATCCTCAGGTAGAGAGTTGCCCTTGAACTCGAAAATCCCCGCATCCTTATCAAGTACAATGGTTGGATATTGACTAGTTCCATTAATCTTAATGGGCTCCATACTGCTGTTTGTTTATTATAAATTACTACAATCAAATATACGAAATATCAATACAAAAGTAACATAATTTAGATATGTTTTTTTTGTTTTTTGGCATGATTATGCTTTTTATCAGCGAATTACTTTATGAAGCGGACGAAAACACCCAGGGGTAATCTTTTGGAATATTTATCGGTGATAAAAAGTTCTCCAATTTCATAATGGGTTACGTCAAAAATACTTTTTACCATACTTTCTGCAATTAGCGGGGAATACCCCATTGAGTATAGGTTAAGAATGATAAAAGCATTGTTGGATTCTAATATTTTTTTACAGTTTTCGAGCAAGGGAAGGAGATTATTTTCCAGTATCCATTTTTCGCCATTGGGGCCTCTGCCATAGGCTGGCGGGTCGAGAATGATGCCGTTATATCGGCCACCCCTTCGAACCTCACGGGCAACAAACTTTGTGGCATCATCAACAATCCATCTAATATTGGTGAGGCCGGAAAGCTCCATGTTTTCTCTAGACCAACTCACAGTTTGTTTAACCGAGTCCACATGGGTAACCTCTGCTCCTGCACTTTTTGCTGCTAATGAAGCGCCTCCTGTGTAGGCGAATAGGTTGAGCACCCTAGGGTTTTTATTGGGAAAGCTTTTTAGGGTATTAAAAATAAAGTTCCAGTTTGTGACTTGTTCGGGGAAAATTCCCACATGTTTAAAAGATGTAAGACCTAATCTGAATTTCAGGTGCATTTGTTTGTAGCTATAGCCAATAACCCATTGTTCCTTGCAACCCTTTTTGAGTTTCCATTCGCCCCACTCGTTATCAACCTCCCGGGAACCCTTTAGTTTAACAAAGTATGCCGTTGCCATTTCTTCCCATTTGCTTTGAGGCAATGATTTTGCCCAAATTGCTTGTGGCTCTGGGCGAGCAAGTACCTGATTCCCAAAACGCTCGAGTTTTTCTCCTCCGCCGCTATCAATAAGTTCATAATCGGGCCAGTTTTCAGGCGTTTCTAATTTTATTGGCATATTGCTTTGCATTCTTAATTTAGCTTTACTTGGGTTGCATTACTTTCATTTGACAACTTGAGCAATCAAATATAAGAGGGAAAATCATTTTGCCTCTCTTCAAGAATAGTTTCCCTGTTGGTTTGCCACCTTGTTTATTGGGGCATATTCCCAATTCGAACTTTATGCAGTATCGGGTTACCATTAGTTCAGCATTTGTTTTTTGGGGCTTTACTTCAAAGGCGTTTTCTATGGTTATTGCTCCGTGTTGCAATAAAAATTCCCTACTCAATCTATTGGCTACATTTCCCTTGTAGGTTATGTTTTTTTGTGGGAACTGCAATGCTTTGTTATTTTTTCCCCAACGATAGAAGTAATGACTTTCAAGTCTTTTTTGATGTAACTGCGATAAAAGTTCACGTCGTAATCCGTTTATTGCAGCAGCAGGAATGAATGGGACTGGTGATGACTCAAAAATTTTGATATTAGCAATTTTGAATATGGTATCTCCGCTTTTAAGAAATTGGTTTTCAAGTTGATTTTTATAATCTAACTTTTTCGCCGGTTCGTAGTTATGATATTTCTCAATACTTGCACATATTCCGTCTTCATCTTCTATTCGAGCAATAATTTTCTTTGCTTCAAAAGTTAAACCTATACGGCAGGTTATCTTTCTTTCGGCACTTTTGCCTTTTAGTATTTTTTCAAACTGTGCATCTTCGTTACGGTAAATGGTGTATCCCACCTGGATATCCGATGGTACCTGTAATGGAAAAACTTTCTTCCCCTCTACCTTGTTAACCCTAAAGCCGACCAAATCTCCCATGAGGTTGAAGTAGCATAAACCATCGCCATTACTTATGGTATCATTGCTGCTGATAGTTATAAATTTTTTTGTAATGCCTTTTACTTCACCAATTTTTTTCCCAATCGATTTTGGGGAAAACAGCGATGCCTGATTTTGGGTTCTTCCCTGAATAAAATGGTTTGAAAAGCCGCGGTTAAATGTTCGTTCCGGATCAGGGGTAAAGCTGTAGCGGCATGTACCCGATGAGGCTCTCTTGTAATCTTTCAGTTGAGAAATAGCGCTATTGAGCAACTGGTTGTAGTAGGCGGTTACGTTTTTTACGTAGGTTATGTCTTTAAGTCTTCCCTCAATTTTAAAAGAGGTAATCCCTGCATTAATTAAATCGACAATATGGTTACTTAAATTGAGATCTCTAAGTGAAAGAAGATATCTTTCTAATACCAAGGCGTTGCCGTGTTCATCTATCAGGGAGTATGAATGGCGGCATGGCTGCGCGCAAGCGCCGCGGTTTGCGCTGCGTCCCAATGTTGCCTCGCTCATATAGCATTGGCCGCTATACGATACGCAAAGCGCTCCATGGATGAAGAATTCCAATTCAGCATTGGTGTTACGGCGAAACTCTTTTATTTCTTCTAGGGTAAGTTCACGTGGAAGTACCACTCGGTTGATTCCAGCGCTTTCAAGAAAACGAACCTGTTCAGGACTGATGTTGTGCATTTGGGTACTAGCGTGTAGGGCTATGGGGGGAATGTCCATATTAAGTATAGCATAGTCCTGTATGATAACGGCATCTGCTCCAATTTCATAAAGATTATGAATCAGATTTTTTACCTCTTCCAGTTCGTTATCAAAAATGATGGTGTTTACAGTAACGTAAACCCTAGCATGAAAACCGTGTGCAAACCGACATAGCTGCTCGATATCGGTTAGAGGGTTTCCTGCTTTTTCTCTCGCCCCAAATTTTTCTGCTGCAATATATACAGCATCGGCACCATGAGTAATTGCCGAAATACCCGTTTCCAAATCCTTTGCAGGGGCAAGTAGTTCCAAGGCAGTCATTTTGGTAAAATTACCTGTTCTATAATTTTAGCAACGCCATCTTCGATATTGAGCGGGGCAATAATTTTGGCTATGGCTTTAAGTTCATTAGGCGCATTGGACATAGCCACACCAAGCCCAACCATTTTAAGCATTTCGGTATCGTTGTGGTTATCGCCAAAGGCAATAGCCTGTGCAGGTGAAAGATTTAGGTAATTCAAAAGGGTGAGGCAACCTGTGGCTTTGTTTACGGATGCTGGAGTAACCTCGATATAGGTATCCTTGGAACGGTAGGCATTAACTTTATGGGAGAAGTATGCACTAATCTTGTTAAATAAAGCATCAATTAAAATGCTTTCGCCCATTACCATTACTTTATGTACGGGCAGCTGTTTTTTCCCCATTTCAATAAGGGTTGAAAGGGGATTGTTACAGATAGTTGCTTGTACCCGGGTATTGTTTTCTTCGCGTAGCCTCCATTCATCATTCTTGTTGGCATACCAGTTGGTTAGGCTATAAATACTAAAGTGAAGATTGTTTTTAAGGCAATCCATATAAATTTTTGATGCCACTTCATAATCGATTCCTATAGATTGCAAAATATTATCGTTTGTTGCTCCCTTTTCAATTTCTTTTAGGATAAGTGCCCCATTATAACAGATTGCTGGGCCATTTAATGGTATCTCCCGATAAAGATGCTGCATTCCGGCTGGCATCCTTGCAGAAACCATAACAAAGTGTATGTTTTTATCGGTAAGTCGTCGGATTTGTTGAATAGTATTTGAAGATAATTCCCTATTTTTGTTGAGCAATGTTCCATCAACATCGGAAAACACTATTTGAAATTTATTTTTCGGCATTCTTTTTAATTGTGTTTTGACCAATAAAAAAGGGCTGCAGCTGCAGCCCTCAAAGATAGTAAAAAGTTGTCTTACTGACATTTTAACTGTTGAATCTGATAATCAGCATTGGGTTTGAAATTACCAAAAGCTGCATTTTTGTATGCATTGCAAGCCTCTTTAATGTTATTTTGCTTGTGGTAGGCGGTAGCAATAAGGAAGTAGATCTCAGCCTTTTCTTCTGCAGTACCCTTTACAAGTTCCAGCGCTTTATTACCATAGGTAATGGCATCGTTCCACCGTTCTAGTTTGCTGTAATTTATGGTCATAAGTCGGTAGATTTCGTAGTCATCGCCATCATATTTAAGGGCTGCATCCAAGTAAGTAACTACATCATTTAATTTGTTGGCATTACGAGCAGCATCGGCTTTTTTGAGGAAATATGCTTTCCCTTTTGTTTTAGCTTTTTTAACGTTAGCTGCATCGTTATTCTTGGTTCCTATCTCAATCATCTTATCAAGATACTCAACCATTTTTGCTTCATTCCCAAGTTTTTCAGCGGAAAGAGCTGCACCTAAATACGAATCAGCGAACGATGGGTTGAGATTAATTGCCTTTTCGAAGTTGGAAAGAGCTTCTTCGAATTTATTTTCCTTAAACTTATTGTTTCCCATTACGTTATAAAGTTTTGGGAGGGTCTTTTCAACGCGGGTTTTTATTGTACCAACGTCGTATTTAACCGCAGTTTGCTCGGCTTTTTCTAAATTGTTGAGGGTAGCCTGAAGATTGTTGGCTTTATACTTTGCCATGGCTAGTTCAAAGTAAATAGTAGGAATCAGGTTCTGTGCATTGATTTTGGATTCAATGGCTTCTTCACCAATTTGTTCTGCTATTTCTAGCGCCTGCAATGCACTTTTTAGTGCGCCCTCAGGATCCTGCTTATATGTGGTTGCCGCATTGTTAAATGCCTGAATGGCATCGTTAACAGTTTGGCTAAAAGCAGTGAATCCCGATAATGATACAATCCCTGATACCAATAATAGTTTAAAAAATTTCCCTCTCATAATGCTTATGGTTTTATTATGGTTATTTAGTTTCCCCAAAAATATCATATCATATTTAAAAACAAAAATTAAGCCAAAAAAATTATCTCTTCTTTTGAAAGAATGATGTTATAATTTTGCTGCAATCCTCTGCTAAAATGCCGTTTTCAACTTCGGTTTTGGGGTGAAGTATTTTTGTCGATACTACCGTAAAACCTCTTTTGGGATCTGGAGTACCGTAAACCAGTTTACCCAGTTGAGCCCAATACATGGCACCAGCACACATAGGGCAGGGTTCAACTGTTACAAAAAGAGTACATTGATTCAGGTATTTACCCCCAAAATAATTTGATGCAGCAGTAATAGCTTGCATTTCGGCATGGGCTGTGGGATCGGTGAGCGTTTCGGTTAGGTTATGTGCCCTAGAAATTATTTGACCGTTGCATACCACCACAGCACCTATGGGTACTTCATCCTTGTCAAACGCTTTTTGGGCTTCTTTAAGTGCCTCAAACATGAAGCGTTTAGTGTAGTTTTCTCTATTCATGTTCGATTTTCGCCAAAGATATCAAAATATGATTAAAGCATCATTTTTTATTTTTACATTCGCAACCTGAAAAATGTTTACTACTATGTACAGAACACATACTTGTGGAGAACTTAGAATTTCCCATATTGGTCAGCAGGTGATGCTGAGTGGATGGGTTCAGCGGATTAGAAACCTTGGAGCCATGACCTTTATCGATTTACGTGATAGGTATGGAGTAACCCAAATAGTTATTGACGAAAGCAGCTCAAGTGCAGTGAAAGATATAGCTGATCGACTTGGTCGTGAATTTGTGGTTCAGGTTAAGGGAATAGTAATTGAGAGGGCCAGTAAAAATTCCAAACTGGCTACGGGAGACATTGAAGTAAAGGCAGATGTTATTAACATGCTTAACATCAGCGAGATACCGCCTTTTACCATTGAGGATGACACTGATGGGGGCGATGAGCTTCGAATGCGCTACCGTTACCTCGATTTGCGACGCAATACTGTAAAAAATGCCTTGCTTTTAAGGCATCGCATGGCCCAAGAGGTTCGTAAGTATTTAGATCACCAAAACTTCATTGAGGTCGAAACACCTTTTCTCATTAAATCGACACCAGAGGGAGCGCGCGATTTTGTAGTACCATCGCGTATGCACCCGGGCGAGTTCTATGCTTTACCCCAATCGCCGCAAACATTTAAGCAACTTTTAATGGTGGCAGGTTTTGATAGGTACTTCCAAATAGTAAAGTGTTTTCGTGATGAGGATCTACGTGCCGACAGGCAACCCGAGTTTACACAGATAGACTGCGAAATGTCTTTTGTTGAGCGCGAAGATGTATTGAACACTTTTGAGGGATTAATCAAGCACCTTTTTTTGCAAGTTAAGGGGATAAATTTTACCGAGCCGTTCCCTCGTATGTCCTATTCCGAAGCCATGGAACGATTTGGTTCAGATAAACCTGACCTTAGGTTTGGTATGGAATTCATAGAGTTGGGGGGAATGCTTAAAGGCAAAGGCTTTGGCGTGTTTGATAATGCTGAGTACATTGGAGGCATTTGTGTTCAGGGGTGCGCTGAATACACCAGAAAACAGATGGATGAGTTAACCGAGTTTGTTAAGCGTCCTCAGGTTGGCGCTAGTGGTTTGGTTTACATAAGATACAATGCCGATGGTACAGTTAAATCAACCATTGATAAGTTCTATACATCAGAAGATTTAATGTCCGTGGCCAATAAAATGGGCGCAAAGCTCGGCGATTTAATACTTATTTTAGCCGGTGCTAAAAATAAAACTCTTTCAGCCCTTTCTGAATTAAGGCTTGAAATGGGTAATCGTTTGGGGTTGCGCACAAAGGATGTTTTTGTGCCCCTTTGGGTCGTAGATTTTCCCCTACTAGAGTGGGACGATGAAGCGCAACGTTTTTTTGCCATGCATCACCCTTTTACCTCACCCCATCCAGAGGACATTCATTTATTCAAAACTGATCCGGCCAGCATCAGAGCAAATGCCTATGATTTAGTAATCAACGGGGTTGAAATTGGAGGAGGATCAATACGAATATTCGATAGGGAGCTTCAGCAAACCATGTTTGATGCGCTTGGTTTTACTAAGGAAGAAGCCGAAAAGCAGTTTGGCTTCCTACTCAATGCATTTAGATATGGAGCACCTCCGCATGGAGGGATAGCCTTTGGTTTTGACAGGCTTTGCGCCCTTTTTGGCGGGAGCGATTCAATTCGCGATTACATAGCTTTTCCCAAAAATAATGCAGGTCGTGATGTGATGATTGATTCCCCATCGTACATTAGCCAGCAGCAACTCAATGAACTTTCAATTGAGATAAGACGTAAAGAGTAGGAATAAAAAGCCATCCAGCAAAAAACAAAAAACATCCGTAATCGGATGTTTTTTGTTTTTTTGCGGAATGTTAAATTATTGTGCAACAGTTGAATCAACTGCTGTTTCAACAGTAGCAGTAGTATCAACTTGTTCTTGCTGAACAGGTTCTTGTTGCTGCTGTTCTTCTTGCTTGGGAGCAGATTTGCAAGCAACCATTGATAGCATTCCGGCAACCATTACGAAAAATAAAAACTTTTTCATATTATTAAAATTAGTTAGTTAGTTCACTACAAAAGTAATTAAAAAATTATAAATATCAAAATAATTTATCTTTTAATTTCCCGGTTGTTAAGTTTAACCAAGAAATAGTAATTATTAATACAACAGAGTATATTTGCCAAAAAAATTGTTGGAGGTAAAAGAATTTCTTAATAGTAAGCTAAACGGGTTTGCCAAAAAACTTCAGATTGATGGTAAATCAGTTTTTGTCAAGGGGCTTTCGGGTTCCTCACTGGCATTTGCTATAGCTGCCTTTTCCAAAGAAAACTCTACACCCCTTCTTATTGTGATGAACAATAAAGAGGAGGCGGCTTATACCTTTACTGATATTGTATCGTTAATGGGGGATAACGGGGTATATTTCTTCCCTTCGTCCTATAAACGCTCAATTCAATATAATCAAATACTGCCCGATGCGCTGATACAACGAACCGATGTACTAAATCTGATAGCAACTTTAAATAATCAACTTCTAAAAAATTTTATAATTGTTACATACCCCGATGCCCTATTTGAAAAAATACCCCAGAAAACAATACTTGAAAAAAATCGGTTATTTGTTAAAAAGGGCGACAAACTTAATCCCGAATTCATGGTTGAAGTACTGCAGGAGTATGGATTTGAGCGCACCGACTTTGTTTATGAACCGGGTCAGTATTCCATTAGGGGTAGCATTGTAGATGTTTTCTCGTTTTCCTCATCCATGCCTTATCGTATCGACTTTTTTAGCGATGAGGTGGACACCATTAGAACATTTAATGTAGAAGATCAACTTTCCCGTGAGCTATTAGAAAGTGTGAGCATCATCCCTAATGTTCAGGACAAGCAGCAGGCCGAGGGTGTAATGCTTACATCAGCTTTGCCCGAAAACGTTACCTTTTGGGTTATGAACCCCGAACTGGTTTTGGAGCAAATTAATCAGTTGAATGAATTTGCGGTCAGCTGTGAATTTATTTCTAATACTGGAATTGCTTCAGGTAAGGAATTGTTCAGTTCGTTTGAAAATAGGAGAGTGATTTATTTTGGATTGAAACCCTTATTACCCACTCAGCAGGTAATTGAATTTAATACAACGCCACAGCCATCATTCTCTAAAAATTTCGACTTACTAGCCAAGGAGATCAATCAAAAGAATCTCTCAGGTTATAGTACATTCATTATTTCCGATAATCCAGCGCAGCTTGAAAGGCTTCGGAACATTCTTTTAAATCTAAAACCTGACTTAACATTTCAACTCATTGATGGGAGCATATCTGAGGGATTTGTTGATCACACACTTAAAATTTGTTTATACACCGATCATCAAATATTTGACCGCTACCATAAGTATAGGTTAAAACACGAGTTCAGCCGCAGGGATGCCATGACCATACAGGAGTTGATTAACCTGCAACCCGGCGATTATGTGGTTCACATTGATCATGGCATAGGGGTTTTTAGCGGTTTGGTAAAAACCGAAGTAAATGGTCGCAGGCAAGAGGCAATCCGACTTATATATCAGGATAACGATTCTCTTTTGGTTAGCATACATAACCTGCACAAAATATCAAAATACAGGGGTAAAGATGCCGAACCACCCAAGATTAACAAGTTGGGTTCCGATGCATGGCAAAGGCTTAAAAAACGAACAAAGGGGAAAATCAAGGATATTGCAAAGGAGTTGATAGCCCTTTATGCCAAGCGTAAAGCCCAAAAGGGTTTTGCATTTTCATCCGATACCTACCTGCAGCAGGAGCTTGAGGCATCATTCATTTATGAGGATACACCCGACCAAACCAAAGCCACACAGGCAGTAAAACAGGATATGGAAGCCCCCCAACCAATGGATAGATTGGTCTGTGGCGATGTGGGTTTTGGAAAAACCGAGGTAGCCATAAGGGCAGCCTTTAAGGCTGTAACTGAAGGTAAACAGGTTGCAGTGTTGGTACCTACTACAATTCTAACTCTTCAGCACTACCGCACATTTTCTTCGCGCCTGAAAGGTTTCCCTTGTAATATGGAGTTTATCAGTCGAATGAAAACTGCAGTGCAGCAAAGCGATATAAGAAAAAGATTGTCAGAGGGTAAAATTGATATACTCATTGGTACTCATGCCATTTTAAAAGAGGCACAACATTTCAAGGACTTAGGCCTTTTGATAGTGGATGAGGAGCAAAAATTTGGGGTTTCGGCCAAAGAAAAGATTAGGCAGTTTAAACTGAATGTTGATACACTTACACTCACCGCTACACCAATTCCCCGAACATTACAGTTTTCGTTAATGGGAGCCAGAGATTTATCCATAATCAATACCCCTCCACCCAACAGGTATCCCATTCAAACGGAGCTGCATGCTTTTAATACCGCAATAATCAAGGATGCCATTGAGTATGAGGTATCCCGTGGAGGTCAGGTATTTATTGTCCATAATCGGGTTCAAAATATTGCTGAGGTTCAGAATATGCTTCATAAGTTGAGTCCAAAAATCAGGACGGCCATTGCGCATGGACAGATGGAATCCTCAAAGTTAGAACAGATAATGCTTGACTTTATCAATGGAGAATATGATGTTCTGATTTCTACTGCAATTATTGAGTCGGGGCTCGACATCCCCAATGCCAATACCATTATTATTAATAATGCACACATGTTTGGCCTAAGTGATTTGCATCAGCTTAGGGGGAGGGTAGGCCGTTCGAACAAAAAGGCCTTTTGCTACCTTTTGGCGCCCCCGCTCGATACACTTACCAATGACGCGCGAAGACGCTTAAAAGCTATTGAAGAGTTTTCAGATCTTGGTAGTGGATTTAGCATTGCCATGCAGGATTTGGATATAAGGGGTGCAGGAAATCTGCTGGGCGCCGAACAGAGTGGGTTCATATCGGAGATAGGATTTGAAACATATCAAAAGATATTGGATGAGGCAATTGAGGAGCTAAAGGAAACTGAGTTCCGTGAATTATTTATTCCGAAGAATTCTGATGCCAAAAGTGATAAATGGGAACCGGGGAAAATTGAGTGCCAGGTTGAAACTGATCTGGAATTGCTAATTCCCGACTCATACGTATCCAATACCGCTGAGCGTATCAGGTTATACCGTGAACTCGACACCCTTAAAACGCAACAGGAACTGGAAAAATTTAGGCAAGAGCTGCAGGATAGGTTTGGTTCAATCCCATGGCAGGTTACTGAACTTATGAGAATTGTAAACCTTAGATGGATTGCCGTTGAACTTGGTATTGAAAAGATAATACTTAAGGGAACAAATATGCATGTATATTTTATAACCAATCAGCTATCGCCTTTTTACCGAACATCAACCTTTGAAAAGATTATCAACTATATACTGCAGCACCCTAAATTATTTACCATGAAAGAAGTTAAGGAGAAGTTGATGCTTAGTGTTAAAAATATTGATGCAGTTGAAAAGGCTATTGCGATACTACAACAAATGCGCGATAGTATTAATTAAATTGAAAGATGAACCTCATAATTGATATAGGGAATACACTAACCAAGGTTGCAATTATTGACAGCCAACGGGTTGAATACTTTAATTCTTTTTCGGAACTTAATGTACAGGATTTTGAGAACGTTTTAAAAAAATATCAACCCGTAAGAGGAATAGTAAGCAGCGTTCGTCATGGTTCATCCGAAGCCATATCATGGCTCATGTCGCGGGTTAGCTTACATTTTGCTGGCACCGAAACCCGACTACCCATAGCTAATGATTATGCAACACCTGAAACACTAGGATTTGACAGGATTGCGGTAGCTGTTGGAGCAAATTTTCTTTATCCTAATCGTAATGTTCTGGTAATTGATGCAGGAACCGCTATAACGTACGAGTTAATCACCAGCGAGGGACAATATAAAGGTGGAGCCATTTCACCTGGATTGGGTTTAAGGTATAGGGCATTAAATACATTTACAGCTCGGTTGCCCTTGCTGGAACCCATACAGAATACCGAACTTATCGGGAAATCAACAGTTGCATGTATCCATTCTGGTGTCATAAACGGAGCAGCAAACGAAATGCAGGGTTTTATTAATGAAATTAGCTCAATTTATGATAATTGCATTGTGGTTTTAACTGGAGGCGATGCAAACTTTTTTGCTAATAAGTTAAAAAATAGCATATTTGTAAACCCGTTTTTAATGATTTTAGGTTTAAACAGAATACTTGAATTCAATGCACAATTTGAAAAGTAAGAGCCTTTTGTTGTTTTTGGGGTTTGTTGCATGGACAACCCAGGTATTTGGTCAAAGTTTGAATACATATTCGCCTTATTCCAGAATTGGAATTGGCATAATGAGCCAACCCGGATTTACCCAGAATCGTGCAATGGGGGGTGTTTCGCAAGCCTTAAGAAGCGAAACTCTAATCAACTTTAGTAATCCGGCTTCATATTCTAAGCGCGACAGTCTTTCGTTTCTTTTTGATTTTGGTCTGGAAACAAATACTAGTAGCTTTACCGGATACGATCAGTACTTGAATCCACAAACATCCCGTAATAGTAGTGGAGGTATTCATCATATAGCCGTATCGTTTCCAGTTTCTAAAAAGTGGGGGGTTGCAGCGGGTATAGCACCCTACAGTTTTGTGGGCTACAAGTTGTTACGTTTTGAAACTGATCCCTTATTATTAAGCACTATAGGAAGAATAAAGTACTACCATACCGGTATGGGTGGATTTAACCAGGCTTTTTTGGGAACGGCTTTTGCGCCGATAAAAAACCTCTCGATTGGGGTTAATATGCTTTACTACTTTGGCAGCCTCGATTACAAAAATGATATAGAGTTTCCTATTACCTATAACCAGTATTCAAACGGTTACGTGAAATCTAGTTTTCAGATAAGCGATTTCAATTTTAGTTTTGGCGCACAGTATAAATTTTTAATTGATAAAGAGAGCAACACAAACGTTACCCTTGGTGTTACCTATCAACTTCCAAAGCAGATGAATATGACCCAAGAATGGTTTGCAACCATTGAGGGAGCTTTTGTTGATTCCCTCTACCCACATCCCGAAAGGGAAACATCGCTTAAAATGCCGTCGAGCTTGAATACAGGGGTAGCATTTACATGGAAAGATAAACTTATTCTTACCAGCGAATACTTTACACAGGATTGGTCCGGCATAACACTCTTTAATTCCGATTTGCCAATGGCAAAAATGGAATCCTATAGATTTGGGGCTGAACTTACACCCAATAAAAAGGATTTTAAAAGTTATCTTAAAAAGATTAACTATCGTACGGGGTTTTACATCAACAAAACCAATCTTATTATAGGGGACGAACAAATAAGAGAGTATGGCATAACTTTTGGGGTAGGTTTACCGTTAAAGGGTAAAACCAGAATAAATGTTTCAATGGAAATTGGAAAGCGAGGAACTGATAAGAATTACTTGATAAAGGAAAACTTTGGGGCATTCAACGTTAGCTTATCATTCTATGATTACCCCTGGTTTTTTAAACGAAAGTACAATTAGGTGTTAATATTTTAAACTTAAAGCCATGAAATTGAGAAATGCATTAAAACTGATTGCTAGTGCTTTAATTTTTACAGTCAGTACTAGTTTAATGGCACAGTCCTATTTAGAGGACCCAAAATTTGGCCCGGATGAGGAAACCCGAAAGAAATGTGCCCAAAACAACACACTTTACAGTACCTTTTACCAGCAGAACAACCTTAAAGATGCCTACATTCCTTGGCAAAATGTATTACGCCTTTGTCCTGCAGTAAGTGTTAATGTATATATCAGGGGTGCCAAATTATTAAAGAATCGTTTTATGGAAACCGCCAACCCTGAACAAAAGGCCATTATTTTAGACTCATTAATGGCCATGTACGATTTAAGAATTAACCATTTCAATAAAAAGGGCATGGTGTTGGGGTTGAAGGCACAGGATTTATATGCTCTTGCGCCTGAACGATACGAAGAAGCATTTAAGATTGCCCAGGAAGCTATAAATATTAGTAAGGCATCAACAGAGGCATCAGTACTTTATACCTATATGAGCTTGGTAAAAGACATGTATGCAAATAAAAAGATGGCTGCCGATCAGGCAATTGAGCTTTATTCCCAAATATCCGACCTTATTGATGCTCAAATTGCACAGAAACCCAATGAGGACAAAATTAAACAGGCTAAGGATGGTATCGATGCAATTTTTGCTCAGATGGGCGTTGCCAATTGCGATAATATTATCGCAATTTTTGAGCCCAAGTTCAAAGTAACTCCAACCGACCTGAACCTTTGTAAAAAAATTCGCTCCCTAATGTCGGCAAATCGTTGCTCCAGTCATCCGATATACCTGAATGCAAGCATTGAAGTATTTAAGGCGGAACCCACTTCTGATTTGGCCCTGGATATTGCACGTCTTAGCTACGAAGCCAAAAAACCTAAAGATGCAGAAAAGTATTACAACGAGGCCATAACGCTGGAGTCCGATGTAAATAAACGGGCAAACATATACTATGAATTGGCGCTACTCACCTTCAGCGAAATGAAAGAATATTCAAAAGCAAGGAGTATTGCTTTAAAAGCCATTGAGGAGAATCCCAGCATGGGTAAGGCTTACAAATTAATTGGTGATATATACGCCAACGAGCGCAATTGCGGAAATGATGATTTTGAGAAGAAAACAGTTTACTGGGCTGCTGTTGATAAATACATTAAGGCAAAACAAGTTGACCCGGAATTAAGTGATGCAATGGATAACCTGATCAGTACCTACAGCCAGTATTTCCCATCGAAGGAAGATATTTTCTTCCACGATTTTAAAGTGGGTGAAACTTATACCGTGGGATGCTGGATAAACGAGCGAACAACAATCAGGGAAAGAAAGTAAATAATGATGCCTTTTAAAAGAATTAACCGAGTGTTGATGTTTAAAGTAGCGGTCCTCACCTTGGTGGGGGCTTCTACTTTTTTATTTGTAAATGGTTGTAAAAGCGATACTGAGGCCATACAATACTTTTCCGATAAGAAAACCATACCTGGAGTAACTGCATACAATTCCGAAGTGGTTTATACTGAGGAGGGGCGGGTAGTTCTTAAGGTAATTGCCCCCGAAACCGTTTACTACCAGTTTGCCGATGAACCCTATACCGAATTTCCTAACGGCATTACCGTTTTCACCTATGATGAGAATTTAAATCTTGAATCAAGCCTTACTGCTAAATATGCCATATACTATGAAAAAAAGATGCTGTGGCAGGCAAAAACAAATGTGGTGGCTAAAAACCGTAAGGGAGAGGTGCTCTACACCGAAGAACTATACTGGGATCAGATGAAACACATTATTTACACCAATGTTAATGTTAAAATTAACAGCGTTAGCGGAATTATTTACGGTAAGGGAATGGTTGCCGATGAAAGTTTTGTGAACTGGGAGATTAAAGAACCCTATAACGGTGAGTTTGAGGTTGATTAGCATTTGAATAAACACAATATTTATTTGGGGAGTGTATGAGCATACACTCCTTTTTTATACCTTTACATCATTAATTTCAGACTATCATGAAACAGTTAGTTTTTATACTTGAACTAATTTGGTTAGGGCTAGCAATTTTTTGCATAGGTTTAGGGGCATGGGTTATGGTTAAAGCCGGATTAAATTCAGGTTATATATTTTTTGTTATGGCAGCTGTAGCATTCCTGATGTATATGCTGCGTCGAAGTCGAAGAAAGAAAATGCAGAAACAGGAACAATAAAATGGGCACTCAGCTAGCAATAGTTTTAATAGCCATTATTTTTTCTGCTTTTTTTTCAGGGATCGAAATTGCTTTCCTTTCGTTCAACAAGTTACGTTTTGAACTTGAGCGAAAGCAGGGTGGCGTTTCGGCAAGAATCATCGAGATTTTCAACAGAAATAGGGAACAGTTTATTGCTACCATGCTGGTTGGCAATAACATCACCTTAGTTATTTATGGTATAGTTATAGCAAATCTTCTTACCCCTTTACTAGGCTGCTTGAATAGCTATCCAACTTTATTGCTTTTAACTCAAACCTTAATAGCAACTTTCATTATTCTTGTAACCGGAGAATTTTTACCCAAATCCATATTCCGCCAGCATGCCAATGCATTGATGAACTTTTTTCCAATCCCCGTATTATTGTTTTACGTTGTTTTTTTCCCTTTGAGTCGATTTATAACATGGTTGTCATACCTTATAATAAAAGGTATATTCAGGGTAAAAATTGAGCCCACCGAGAATCAACAAATTTTTGGAAAGATTGACCTTGATCATTTAGTTGAACAGGCAGCATCAACCGATAGTGGAAAGGAGGAACAGGACCTTAAGATTTTTCAGAAAGCGCTTGACTTTTCAGAGGTTCGTATTCGCGATTGTATGATTCCACGTACCGATATAGAGGCTATTGACGTTGAAGCTACAATTGATGAGCTCAAAAGTTTATTTGCCGAAACAAAATATACTCGTATTCCGGTTTACCGCGATAATATTGACAACATTATTGGCTACGTTAACTCAAAGTCGTTATTCCTTAATCCCAGTTCAATAAGCAAGTGCATTATTGATATTGATTTCTTCCCCGAGACCATGAAGGCCAACGAGTTGCTTACCCATTTTATAAAGATACATAAAAGCATTGCCATTGTAGTTGATGAATTTGGTGGCACTGCCGGGTTGGTTACCATTGAAGATATAATTGAGGAAATTTTTGGTGAAATTGACGATGAGCACGATTTGAATGAAATTTTAGAGAAGCAAATAGCCGAGAACGTTTACATTCTCTCGGGCCGGGCCGAGGTATCGCATGTTAATGAACTTTACGATTTAAATATAGCTGAATCAGATAACTACGAAACCATAGCTGGATTTATTCTTCATCATCACCAAAGCATACCCAAACCTAACGATGTGGTAGAGGTAGAGAACTTTATTTTCCGCATACTAAGGGTAAATAAAACCCGTATCGATTTGGTAAAGCTCACCGTTAATTAGAAAAACCATTAATTGGTGCTATTTGTTAAAAAAACATCATGGTGTAAACGGCTAATAACTGAAAATTACTATCTTCGTAACTTGAAAAATTTAACATTGTACCTTTAAATACATAAGTAAATGGCGACACTTGAGAGAATACGAAACCGAGCAGGAATTTTGGTTTCAATAGTTATTGGATTAGCTTTATTTGCCTTTATTCTGGGAGACCTTATTACTTCCGGTGGATCAATTTTTAACCGTACAAAGATGGAGATAGCTAGGATTGCCGGCAACTCCATTTCGTATGAGCAATTTCAGGCGATGGTTTACGAAAATGAGAACATCCAGAAACTATTTGCCCAAACAGCAACCCTCGATGAGCAAACAATGCTTAAGGTTCGCGAACAGGTATGGCAGGATTTATTAAGGGCTAATGTTCTTCAACCAGAATATAATCGGCTGGGATTGGCTATTCATGAAGATGAACTATTTGACATGGTTCAGGGTAGAAATATACATCCATTTGTTCGTCAACAGTTTGGCGATCCTCAAACCGGTGAGGTAAATAAGGCCTTTCTTACCAATTTCCTTCAGAATATGGATCGCGATCCCAGAGCCAAAACCTACTGGGTGTTTATTGAACAGGAAATACAAAAGGACAGGTTGTTCAATAAGTATTTAACCCTTATTAGAAAAGGTTTAGGTGTTACCTCGCTACAGGCAAAGCGTGCCAATAACGAGAGAACCCACAAGGTGAACTTTAGCTATACAGTTGCCCCATATTCTTCAATTTCTGATTCTTTAATCAGCATTAGCAATAGCGATCTTAAGGACTACTATAACCATCACAAAAATGATTACAAACAATCGGCTTCGCGCGATTTGGAATACGTAGTATTCCCCATTCTACCATCCGATGATGATATAAAGGAGGCTGAAGAGTGGATGGCAAAGGCTATGCCCGATTTCATCTCCACACCCGATCCAGTTCAGTACGTAACCCTAAATTCCGATTCCAAATTTGATTCAAAGTACTACAAAGCCTCTGAATTGCCCGAAGATGTTAAGGATTGGGCGTTCTCCAGTTCTGTGGGAAGTGTAAAGGGCGTGTATCGCGATGGCTATAGCTTAAAGGCTATACGGCTTGTTGATATCAAGATGCTTCCTGATAGCGTTAAGGCTCGTCACATCTTAATAAGTCCCCGCGGTCAATCGCAGGAGGCTATGGATCAGGCAAAGACAAAGGCCGATAGCATCATGAATGTCCTAAAGCATGGTGGAAACTGGGATGAGTTGGCTCAAAAGTATTCCGATGACCCTGGTTCTAAGGAAAAGGGTGGAGATTTAGGTTGGTTTCCTAGTGGAATGATGGTGCCCCCCTTTGATAAAGTTGCTTTCAGTGGTAAGAAGGGCGATGTGCAGCTGGTAGAAACTCAGTTCGGCTATCACATCCTTCAGGTTACCGATAGGGGTAAGGAGTTAGAAAAGGTACAAATTGCTACACTTGAACGTAAAATTGTTCCCAGCAGTTTTACTACCTCGCAAATTTACAATCAGGCTTCGGCTTTTGCAGGGAATAACCGCAATTACGAAAAATTTGCAGCAGCTGCTGATGCAGCTAAATATACCCGCAGGGTGGCCAGCAACCTTTTACAAACTGATAGAAACATTTCAGGGCTAGAGCAGCCCCGAGAACTTATTCGCTGGGCATTTCAAGCCAAAAAGGGTGATGTATCGGAGGTAATGCAGTTTGGCGATAATTATGTTGTTGCTGCTGTTACTGCTGTAAGAGATGAAGGAATTGCACCCCTTAAGCAGGTTGCCGCTGATGTTAAGGTTCGTGTAATGCGTGACAAAAAAGCTGAAAAGTTAATGGAAAAGGCTAAACAGGCCATGAATGGTGCTCAGAATATTGCTACAGTAGCTCAAAAATTGGGTTCCACAGTGGAAAATGCCGAAAACGTTTCGTTTAGTTCACTTACCATCCCCTATGCCGGTCTGGAGCCCGCTGTTATTGGAGTGGCATCTGTTTCGCAGGAGGGTAAACTTTCTGGTCCTATAAAAGGCAACAGCGGTATTTTTGTTCTTACAGTTACCTCTTCGGCAAAAGAAGATGGCAATCCTGAAGCAGAAAAGTTCCGCATTGCCAATATGTACCAGTCCCGCTCTTTCTATGAGGTTTTTGAAGCTTTAAAAAATAATGCACAGATAATTGATAAGAGATATAATTTTTACTAGGAGATTTTTGTTGAATAGTATAATAAAGGGGTTGCAAATGCTGCAACCCCTTTATTCTTTTTTATTATTGATTCCTATTATTATTATTAGTAACTTGCCCTATTATTAGAATTAAAGTTCTGATGTTGATTAAATAATGATATTAGTATGAAAATCTCAAAAAAACGAAGGATGCTCATGATTCCGGTACTTATTGTACTGGTGTCGGGCTGTTACGATTTTTCAAAGTTTGATAACCTAACGGTCGATCCCATAAGCCCTAAGCTAGTTGTTCCGGTGGTTAACTCAACCATTTCATTCAGGGAATTAGCTGAACGCGAGGATGTTAATACTATTATTTACACAAAGCCGGGAGATGATAAGTTTTACGTAGCATTTCGTGATACGGTGGCATTAATGGATGCTGCTAGCAATTATAGCTTTACGGATTTCAGCTACACTGAAAACTTTCAGCTGGATGCAAGTGAGGTGCCTGGTGCTCCCCTACCAGTTGGTGAAACCTATGGGCCAATTGAAAAATACTTTGAAGAAACTTATGCCCCTATTACTGGAGCAGAAATTGCAAGTGTAAAACTTACTGCTGGTTCATTCTCGTGTACCCTTACCAACAATTTTCAGAATGAAATAAGCGGGGAGTTGGAGTTGGTTTCGCTTCTTGATCCCACTAGCGTACCAGTTAAATTTCAGTTTAACAACATACTTCCCTCGCAAACTTATACAGCTAATATTCCTTCTCTTTCTAATTATTCAGTAAATCTGAATCCCGGTACAACTTATAATACCCTTGGTGTAAAAGTAACTATAACCATACATTCATTAGGAAATCCAATAACTACTTTGGATAATCTAAATCTTACTTTTAACTTAAGCGGCCTAGATTTTGATTACATTTTTGGTAAGGTTAATCAAACCATAAATATTGACGATCAGACATTTAATCTCGATGTGTTCAAATCTACCTATATTGCAGATCAGTTTCTGGCTGAACCCAGATTAACCATGAAGTTTGAGAATAGCTATGGCATTCCTTTATCGTTTAACATTGTTGAGCTACAGGCTCAAAATACAAATTCCGGTCAGGCTGTAAACCTAACAAATGAGGGAACGCCACCAACAGGAAGTTTATTGGTTGGACAACCCAATAGCATCGACAGGTTGCTTCAAATAGTTGACCTACCTGTAGTAACAGAAATGTATGCCGACAATAATAACTCTAATTTGGAAAATTTACTTGCCATTGCACCAAATCAGTATAAGTTGAATTCTAATGTAGATATAGGAGATGCAACCCCCAACCATAACTATTTCATAAAAAAAAGTTCTATACTGCGTTTGATGAGTGAAATTGAGATACCTCTTGTGGGTTGGGTTGAAACCAACGCCATTCGCGATACCATTGAGGAAGAATTGCCAAACTTGGAAAAAGATCTTAAAATGATCAACAACGATAATCTAAAAATTGGCTTAAAGTTTAAGTTTATAAACAATATGCCCTTAAATGTGTATTTTCAGCTACTTTTTCTTGATGCATCCAATAACCTAATAACCAAACTTTACGATACAGTTAACGAAGAGCTTCTGATAAAGAGTGCCCAGGTTGATCCAACAACAGGCAAGGCTTCTGCTCCGGTTACTCACTACTCCACGGTTACTGTTTCCAAGAGCAAATACGATTTGATGCAATCGGCAAAAAAGATGGTGTTTCAGATACGTTTAACCACGGGTGGAGCAACTCATCAAAATGTTGTAATTGAAACTACAAATACCATCAATGCCATGCTGAGTTTAGAGCTGGAAGGCGATGTAAATCTAAATGAATAAATTTTTTATAATATTATTTAGAGGACCAATGAAGCGAAACCTAATTATATTACTGATGTTATTTGCATGCCTGAATGTAACCAAAGCTCAACCGGAGGTTACTATCCCTTATATGCGAAATGTTTTTCAGGCATCTTTTATTAATCCAACAATAATTCCTGAACATACATTTAGTACCGGAATAAGTGTATTTGGACAAGCTATTACCAACGGTTTTTTACCTAAAAATGTTCTGGATTATCGAAACGATACCATGCATATAAACCTCAATAGCCTTTTGGGGGATATGAACGACAAAAATTTGATTTTTGTGGGGCAAAATTTTGACCTATTTCATCTGCGCTGGAAGGTGCTTAACTCCTATGCATGGTTTGCCATCAGGGAGAATTTAAGCGTGAGCCTCCAATATCCGCGAGAATTGTTTAGTTTAGCCATTGAAGGGAATAAACCCTATGTGGGTTCTACCCTTGATTTCTCCAATCTTAAAACTGATGCCATGGCCTATAATGAGTTTACCTTTGGGTTTCTCAAGGATTATTCCAAATGGACTTTCGGCGGTAGAATCAGTATTTTACAGGGATTGGCAAATGTAAATTTTAATCCTAGTACACTTGCCATCAGCATTGATACATCAATGTACTTCCATACAGCTTCAGCTGATGCACAACTAAGAACAGCTGGAATTCCTAAAAATGGGGAGGGGGACATAAGTTTTGGCCATGTTGATTCGCAATGGGCAGTTAATAAGTTATCCAGTTTCAAAAACAAGGGTTTTGCGCTAAGCGGAGGGGTAACCTACAAGTATGATGACCGCATGAGAATTTCGTTCTCCTTTTACGATTTAGGTTTTATCAACTGGAAGGATAGCATTCAAACCTACACCCTAAAGGGGCAAACCGAATTCAAAGGATTAGATGTTTTAGGCGATTTCCTGACGGGTAGAGAAGTAAATACCGATTCCCTTCTGCAAAAAATGGAGGACGATTTTACCCGCGATACTATTTACAACTCTTATAGGACATGGTTAAACCCAAAATTTAACTTTTCGGCTACCTACGATTTAGCCCAAAGAACCACTGTGGGGCTTACGTTTGCTGCTTTTTACAACAAGCGGCTCTATCCATCAGTTTCTATTGGGTTATCGCAGGGATTGGGGAGGTTCTTTAACTTTGTAGCCTCAGCATCTGTTTACCAGCGCTCATTACCCAATTTTGGAATAGGAATACTGATAAAACCAGGGCCATTCCAATTCTTTGTTGTGGCCGATAATATCTACCCAGCTATTAATCCGATGGTATTTACTAATACCAATGTTAGGGTTGGCTTGAATCTTGTATTTGGACGCAACAATTTGCCAGAGGGATTACCATACCGATAGAACTTGATATTCATATTAGATTTAAAGTAACAGCACCATGAAACGAATATTAGCCTATATACCAGCACTACTAGTAATTGCTGTAAGTGCATTTTCTGTAAATGCTCAAACCAGTTTTAAGCCTGAGGTTCTGGGAAACCAAATAAATTCTGATTTTGCCGAAATCAATCCAATACTCCACCCCGATGGTAAAACATTATATTTTAGCAGGGTTAACCATCCTGAGAATAGATTCGGTGCAGTTAATAGTCAGGATATTTGGTACTCTAGCTTAAGTGATGATGGAACATGGAGCGAAGCCAAACGCTTGCCCAATTCCATTAACATTGGTCGCTACAATGCTATTTTAGGAATTTTAGAAGATGGAAAAACCTTTTTAATAAATGGAATTTACTCCGATGATGGTAAATATTGGTTAAAGAGGGGGCTTTCGTTTATTGAACGTACAGATAACGACAACTGGGGGAAACCCCAAAAAATTGACATTCCGGGTTTGTCCAGAATGAATAAGGGGAAGACCACCACAGCCTACATTACCCCCGATGGAAAGTATATCTTCTTTTCATTTAGCAAAAGAGCAAATGGAAGTAACCATCAAATTTATTTATCAGTAAAAGAGGAGAAAAATCGCTACTCTCGCCCTAAAAGAATTGAAATAGGAAATAATAATTTGGGGGATAGCTATGAGTCGCCATTTCTTAGCAAGGATTGCAATGCGCTATATTTTAGCTGCAATGTAAACGGGAATCATGACCTATACATGGCTAACCGCACCGACGATACATTCCTTGACTGGTCTGAACCAACACCCCTTCAAGCTATAAATTCAGAGGGATGGGACAACTACTATCATCTTAATGCAAAGGAGAGCTGGGCTTACTATTGCTCATCCAATAGCAATGAAAAATCCCGAATAATGAGGGTGAAGATTTACGAGGAGTTCCCCTTTGTTAAGCTAACAGGGCTTGTAATGAATAGGGCAGAAGAAAGCCTAATGCTGGCCGATACCAACTATCAGATAAAAGTTAATGATTCAATACCTGAAAAGATTAAGGTAGATAAGGCATCGGCATCCTATGAACTTTTGCTTCCCCTTGGGAAGAAGTACACCCTAATACCCGAACTTGCCAATTGGATTGGTGTACCCGATACCCTTGACTTTACCGATATTAAGGAGTACACTGAAATGGCCAGAAACATTTACGTTGAACCTATTCCCATTGTTAAAATAGCCGGAAAGGTGATTAACACCCGGACCAATCTACCCATATCGCCAGAAATGAAGTATCGTATATTAGTTAACGGTGCTCCAAGTGACTCGGTGAAGTATGAGACTGAGGTTGCTAGGTATAGCATGAACTTGCCTTTAGGTAATAGGTATGTAGTCAGCTTAGAGCTACCTAACTTTACCAGTAAGCCAGATACCATTGATGTTACATCAATAAAGTTCTACACTGAGAAGCCGGTAGATTTTTATGCCACTTCAGTTCCTTGGGTTGAGGTAAATGGTGTTGCCCTCGACAATGTTACCTTTACTCCAATTATTGGCGCATCATCCCCAAAACTTATGATTAATGGAAGTGTTGCCGATAGCATTACAATAGATCCGGTAAGTGGTGAATTTAAGCTACGCCTACCATTTGGACAGAAATTTACAACCGCTATTGCATCAAAGGGCTACAATTCTCTAGAAAACAAACTCGACCTAACGGGATATGTAGAGTTTACTCAGGTTAAGCATGAGGTCTTTGCCGAGCGTAAGGATGCCAATATGGCTGTTCTTAGCGGAAAGATAATTAATTTAAAAACAGGGCAGCCAGTTGAGCGCGAGATCCCTGTTAAACTTAAGGTCAATGGCGTTGAAACCAAAGGTTTCCAGTATGACTCAACAACTGCAAATTACACACTTAAGCTACCCGTAGGTGTTTCGTATGATATTTTACCTTCAGTTAAAAACTTCTACAATAAATATGAACAGGTTGACCTAAGCAAGGTGAAAAAGAGAACCAAGATAGCCAAAAATTTCTATGTAACCCCCATTGAGGTTGGTCAAACCGTTAATATCGATTTTATTTATTTTGATGTAGGAAAAGCCATTTTAAAACCTCAGTCGTTCCGTTCGCTTAATGCATTGGTTGAGTTTCTCAACGAGTACCCCAATGTGGTTGTGGAGATTAGTGGTCATACCGACAACACAGGATCTGCTGCGCTTAACCAAAGGCTCTCCGATGCCAGAGCAAAATCGGTTGCCGATTATATAATAAAGATGGGGGTTCCCAAGGAACGTATAACATCAAAGGGTTATGGCCCCAGCAAACCCAAAGCCAGCAATAAAACTGCTGCCGGAAGGGCACAAAACCGAAGGGTTGAATTTACTATTGTAGGTGTTTAAAGAATAAAAATTTTCTGTAATTTAGGTGGGCTCAATTTTAGAGTCCACCTATTTTTTTATTATTGTAATGGCATTTAAATTGAAATACCTGTTAAGTTGCATGGTTGCACTTTTGGCATTGGTAAATCCAATTCAGAAGGTATTTGTTATAACAACCCTGCAGGCTCAATTCGATGAGGCTAAAACCCGATTTATTGCAGCAAAAGCTACCATTACAGCATTTCTAACACTACTTTTTTTCCTTCTGTTGGGTGAATTGGTGTTTAGCTATGTTTTTCATGTCGAATTATATGCTTTTCAAATCACATCGGGTGTTGTACTTTTCTATAATGGTATCAGTGGATTGCAAAAGGGAACCTTTATTCAATTTGATTCTACGGTAAGCCTAAGGGACATAACGGCAGTTCCAATAGCAATACCAATGATAGCAGGACCGGCTACTATAACTGCAGCAGTAACTTTTCCGGCGCATTACGGCCACACAAACACCATTGTATCGGTGGCAGCAGTGTTGGCAATCAATTACTTTTTCATGTATTTTGCTAGGCCAATTGGGGGTATGCTAAATCGGTTTAATTTAATGGGACCGCTTGTAAGAATTTTTGGCCTTATTGTTGCAACCATAGGGGTTCAAATGATCCTCAATGGTATAGGCACTTTTTGGATCTCAATACGATAGGGTTATTGCTGACCCAGATTTAGAATTAACCAACCTTTGGTTTTATTATATTTGCATTCAAAATCATAATAAGGTGCAAAGCAATTTAATTGATATTGATCGGATTATTGCATCAAAGAGCCTGCGTCTGCAAAAAGCCCTTCCTCGTTTTGTTGTACGTTATCTTAAACGCATTATTCATCAGGATGAAATCAATGAGGTACTTTTGAAGCATGGCGATAAGCAAGGTATCGACTTTATTGAGGAGGCGATAAGGATAATGCAGGTTACCTATACGGTTGAGGGTATTGAAAATATCGACACCAATGGACGATATCTTTTTGCATCGAACCATCCCCTGGGGGGGCTCGATGGCATGATACTGATTCATGCTCTTGGTAAAATTTTCCCCGAGATAAAGTTCCCGGTTAACGACCTTTTAATGAATATCACGCAACTACATAATATTTTCATTCCTATTAACAAGCATGGGGCCCAAAGTATTCAGAATGTAAAGCTCATAGAACAAACCTACGCATCATCGGCCCAGGTGCTCTATTTCCCTGCTGGACTATGTTCGCGTAAGCAAAAGGGTCGTATTGAAGATTTGGATTGGAAAAAGAGCTTTGTTGTAAAAGCAGTTCAACATAAGCGCGATGTGGTTCCCGTTTTTTTTAGCGGCCGCAACTCCAATTTTTTTTACAACCTTGCCCGCCTGAGGGTCTTTTTAGGAATAAAAGCTAACATCGAAATGCTTTACTTGGTTAATGAGATGTTCAAGCAAAAAGGGAAGAGCATTAAAGTTGTTATAGGGGAACCAATTCCTTATAGCACTTTTGATAGTTCCAAATTGCCCAATGAATGGGCTGCCTGGTTAAAGGCTAAGGTTTACGAATTGGGAAACAAAAAATGATTTCAACAACAGAATAAATATTCTTTATGAAGCAGATTATTGAGCCGGTTGATAGGGAATTGCTCGTGCAGGAGCTGACACCTGACAAATTGGTTCGGCAAACCAATAACGCCAACAACGAGTTGTACATTTTTACGGCACAAAATGCACCCAATCTCATGCGTGAAGTGGGGAGGTTGAGGGAGCTCACATTCCGCTCAGCAGGCGGTGGCACCGGTGAGGAGGTTGATATTGATGAGTACGATCCCTGCGAGAACTGCTATAAACAGCTTATAGTTTGGGATCCCAATGAAAAGGAGATTCTAGGCGGTTACCGCTTCCATAGCGTTGACCCCACAAAGGGGGAGGAAATTAACCTTTCAACTAAACATTTATTCAACTTTTCAGATAAATTTGTTAATGAGTACATGCCACAGATGATTGAACTGGGGCGTTCATTTGTTCAACCCAGATATCAATCACTTACACGTGGAGGTAAGGGTTTGTATGCCCTCGATAACCTTTGGGACGGACTGGGTGCACTTATTGTGCTCAACCCTCACATTAAGTACTTCTTTGGCAAGGTAACCATGTATCGATCCTATAATGTTGAGGCTCGAAACATGTTGCTCTACTTTTTTGAAAAGTATTTTAAGGATACAGAGGGGCTGGTTACTCCTATTCATCCAATTGAGTTGAACATTGACAGAGAAGCAATGGCTCAGACTTTCACGGGTTCGAGTTACGATGAGGATTACAAAATTCTTTCCAAAAAAATTCGCGAATTTGGCGAACGCATTCCACCTTTAATTAACTCCTACATGAACCTCAGCCCTTCGATGAAGGTATTTGGTACTGTAATTAACCCGTATTTTGGCGATGTTGAGGAAACCGCAATTCTAATTACCATTCCCGATATTTACCAGCATAAGGTTGAACGGCATATTGCTTCGTTCATCAAAAAGTTTAAGGAGAAGTATCATTTAAGTTTGCTTAAAAAACACAAACCGTAATTGAGATTAGGACAAAAAGTAAAGCCTGCAATTTTTTGCAGGCTTTTTTATGTTTAGTATGCCCGTTGGTTTCTGCCCTCAATAAAATTTATAAATGAATTATTTACCACACGGTTACCACCTGGGGTTGGATAATCGCCGGTGAAGTACCAGTCACCAAGATCATTGGGGCAAGCCTTATGCAGGTTTTCGATAGATTGGTAAACAATTTTTACTTTGGCCTTAACCTCTTTTGGGGTTAGTAGCTGAGCAATTTTATCGGCAATTTGATCATCGGTAAAGGGCCTATATATCTCCTTAACGTAGTTAATTATCTCTTCTTTGGGAAGGTTCTGTTGTTCCTTACATTTGCGGTAAACGCTATTGATAACACTTTCCTGATTGTTTTCTTTAAGTAGCTCAATTGCAGCCCTGAAGGCAACAAAATCACCCAGTTTGGCCATATCAATGCCGTAGCAGTCAGGGTATCGGATTTGTGGTGAAGACGATACCACAATGATGCTGGCCGGTTGGAGCCGATCAAGGATTCGAAGAATACTTTCCTTTAGTGTGGTGCCACGCACAATTGAATCGTCGATCACTACCAAATTGTCAATACCAGGACGTAGGGTCCCATAGGTTATATCGTAAACGTGTCCCACAAGGTCTTCGCGGCCCTTATCCTGTGAAATAAAGGTACGTAGCTTAACGTCCTTAACGGCAATCTTTTCAACCCTGAGACGAGTGTAGATAATTTCATCCAGGTCGGTTTCAGACAGAGCAGCCCCCTTTTCCAGAATTTTCTTCTTTTTTTCAGTTTTAATGTAGTCCTCAATACCTTTGACCATACCCAAAAATGCTGTTTCGGCAGTGTTGGGTATATAGGAGAATACTGTATTGGCATAGTCATAATTTATGGCTTTCAGAATAGCAGGGGTAAGGAGTTCGCCAAGGCGTTTGCGTTCTTGGTAAATATCCCTATCGGTGCCACGGGAAAAGTATATTCGCTCGAATGAGCAGGATTTTTGGGTTTGTGGTATTCGAATTTCATCGTGTTGAACACTTCCGTTTCTTTTGATGATTAGTGCATAACCGGGCTTGATTTCATTAACCTGATCGGTAGCAACATTGAGTACGGTTTGAATTACAGGACGTTCCGATGCTATCGCTACAATTTCATCATTGGCAAAGTAGAAGGCCGGACGTATGCCCCATGGATCACGAACCACAAAGGCATCACCGTGTCCTATAAGGCCTGCTATAGCATAGCCCCCGTCAAAATCCTTTGTAGCCGATTGTAGTATTCTAGCAAGGTTGATATTTTCGGCAATTAACTTACTAATTTCAATATTGTTATAGCCCTCGTTTTTATACTGACGAAAGAGCTGCTGGTTTTCTTCGTCAAGGAAATGGCCTATTTTTTCCAAAACCGTAACGGTATCGGAGTAATCGCGCGGATGCTGGCCAATATCTACCAATTTTTTAAAAAGTTCATCTACGTTAGTCATATTAAAATTGCCGGCGAGCACAAGGGTTCGCGATTTCCAGTTGTTGTCGCGCATTACGGGATGAACGTAATCAATGGAGTTGTTTCCAAAGGTTCCATATCTCAAGTGTCCTAAGAAAAGCTCTCCCGCAAAAGGGATGTTTTCTTTTGCCCAATTGGGGTTATTAATTAGCTCGCCTTTTGTTGCAGAACAGACAATCCCCTTATTTACAGTGTCAAAGATGTCTTTTATGGGAGATGATGAGTTGGAACGTTCCCGGTCGATATATTTTTTCCCCGGAGCCAGATCGAATTTTATTGTTGCAAGACCGGCACCATCCTGTCCACGGTTATGTTGTTTTTCCATGAGTAGGTAGAGCCTATGAAGACCGTAGCGCCAGGTGCCATATTTAAGTTGATAGTACTCCAGTGGCTTAAGTAATCTGATTAGGGCAATTCCGCATTCGTGTTTAATCTGCTCGCTCATAGTTTCAAGTTATCAATTATAAGGACCGGTTACACATGTCAAATCAAATCATCAAAATGTTGTAATGCTGAAATTGTTTGCTTAGCAATAGCCTTGGCGTTTAATCCATACTTTTCAAACAGTTCAGCAGGAGTTCCCGATTCACCAAAACAATCGGGTATTCCAATAATTTTCATGGGTACAGGAAATGCCTGACTAAGTACTTCGGCAACCGTGCTGCCCAGGCCCCCATGAATTTGGTGCTCTTCAATTGTAATAACTTTGCGTGTTTTATGAGCTACGCGAACAAGCAGCTCCTTGTCGATGGGCTTTATGGTAGATATGTTAACCACCATGGCGCTTACACCATTCTTTTTTAGTATGCCTGCGGCATTAATGGCTTCCCAAACCATATGCCCGGTGGCTATCAGAGCTACATCGTTGCCATCGGTAAGAATTTCTCCCTTTCCGATAGTAAATTTCTGCTCGGGTTTGGTGAAGTTGGGAACTGGTTCCCGTCCGAAACGGATGTAAACCGGGCCATCGATTTGGGAAATGGCAGCTAAGGAGGCAGCTTTAGCCTGATTGGCATCGCAGGGTGAAAGCAGGGTAATGTTGGGTAGGGCACGTATAGCTGCTATATCCTCAAGAGCCTGATGTGTGGCTCCATCGGGACCTACCGATATGCCGGCATGGGCTCCGCCTATTATTACCTTAGCATTATTGTAGCAGATTGAAATCCGGATTTGGTCAGCTGCCCTTAATGCTGCAAATACACCGTAGGTTGAAAAAACGGGTATCTTGCCTGTGAGGGCAAGACCTGCCGCTACGGCAGCAATATTTTGTTCGGCAATACCGAAGGAGAAAAATCGATTGGGGTATTTTTCGGCAAACAAATTCAGCCCGACTGATGAAGTAATATCGGCACCCAAAACAATCAAATTAGGGAATAAATCTCCCGCTTCTGCAATACCTTCGCCAAAACCCAGTCGCGTTGCCTTATCGCCTTGATTAACAAATTCATTCATTGATTAAAAACTTGTAATGATTTTCAAGTTCGATTAGGAACTCTTTTGCTTCTCTTTCGTTTGGCGCCTTACCATGCCAACGGTAGTCGCCCTCAATACTTTTAACACCAAAACCCATTTTGGTATAGGCCAGTACTACTTTTGGCTTTCCTCTGTAATTAGCGGTCTTCTCAAAATTCTTTACAAGATCGGGAATGCTATTGCCGTTACATTCAAACACCTGCCATCCAAAGGCTTCCCATTTTTGCGCCAAGGGTTCCAGTTCCATTACTTTATGAGTGGGGCCATCTATTTGGCAGTAATTCCGGTCAACAATGGCAGTAATATTATCTAAATGGTAATGAGCAGCGCTCATGGCTGCTTCCCAGATGGAACCCTCCTGAAGTTCGCCATCGCCGTTGACACAGTAAACCTGCCAACTTGCGTTATCAATTTTAGCACTTAACGCCATACCCACGGCTACGGAGAGTCCTTGACCAAGTGAGCCTGCTGAAAGTTCTATTCCCGGTAACCCGTGATCGCGCCCGGGGTGTCCCTGGAGCCTTGATCCAAACCTACGAAGCGTTAGTAGCTCTTTACTATTAAAATAGCCAGCATTGGCAAGAGCAGCATAGAGAACCGGTGCAACATGGCCTATTGAAAGTACTAAACGGTCGCGTTCGGGCCAGTTGGGTTGGTCTGGTTTATGTCTAAGTACGTGAAAGTACAAAACGTTGAAAATATCAGCTAACCCAAGGGAACCTCCCAGATGCCCCGATCCTGCAGCTGCGAGACTTCGTATCACATCCCTGCGGATGTTTAACGAGGTCCTCTCTAGCTGCTTCAACACGGCGGTTTGCATTGTTACTCTATTGGTGGAAAGTTAATTCGTTCGGGTATAATAAAAGCTTTTGGGTAATCCTTAAGTAATTCGTAGTAAAGTTTTAGGGCGCTTTCGCGATTTCTGAAATCGCCAACAGAAATTTTCCAGTATGGGTTTTGGTAGCTTTGGTAAACGGGGATTCCGTTGTATTTTTCCATAAAACTCCGCATAACGTCTTCGGAATTTTTTCTTGCAAACTGGCCCAGTTCAAAAAAAATTCTTATTCTGAATCCATCCATTCCGGGAGCCTTTGCGTTTTGAAGATATCTTATGTTGTGAAGTTGAACAATGTTTTGATCCTCGTTTATTGAAACCCTTCCTTGTTGGGGAATGATTTTCTGAAGCTGATTAATAATAGGTATATCATCTGGGGGATTGGAATTTTGTGCTATCAATCCAAAACCCGATAGGAGCGTGGGGAGAAGTATCAGGATAATCTTTTTCATACCTTCAGGAAATTTATATACGTTGTTTTCAAATTTTTATTTATTTATTTTTTCTTGAGCGGCTTTACTGTTCTTAGGGGCTTATCATTTGTTATGGTATAAACATAGTATTCAAATTAGTCAATTTAAATCTACCATCTTATTAATCATTTCTGAAAAATCGTTTTAAACCCTTACTATTTGTAGGGTGATTAGTAGATGTGTGTTTATGCGCTAACTTTGAAAAATTTTACCCTGCAAATTTAACAAAAAGTTTCATCAAGGCATTGCTTTAGATTGCTCAGCCGAAAGGGTATCTTTAATAGCAAATTTGCTTTGTGCCGAATTCATCAAGTCGTTCAGCGATTGTTTGGGTATGGATATTTTTTTGGTTACAGGGAATCGTCCCCCTTTAATATATCCCTCCACTGTAATTTCGTTTAGTAGATTTTTCCCTGCACCAATAAGTTTAAAAGCATCGGCTGGGGTTCGGAGAACCAGTTCAATGGGAACCTCGTAGTTTTTTCGGGTTTTGCTCTCTATCTTTATTTTCTCGCTATTTCGTAACTTCCCAAATTCTCTGTTATTAAGCCAGGCTTTAAACTCTATATGATTTATGGTGATATTTTTTCGGTTGGGATTATCAATATCAAATATTAATGAGAGGTATATTACACCATCCTTTATCCCTCGTAGGCGGTAATCCTTAACGCCATGAATAACCAGTTCATCATACTTGCCGCAACCTGAAAGAGCAGTAGCCAGGAGTAGGGAAAGTAATACTTTATAAACTTTCATATTAATAATGATATTTAAAGATAGACAAAGATTTACAATAAATTATTCTTTCATATTGGAGGGTTTACATAATGGTAAAGAAACAAACAACGTTCCAAATACGCAAGGCTGGCATCCTTAAATCAGGATAATTTATGTTAATAAAATCCCCCGCTTTGAACGGGGGGATAGAATTGAAGGTAAGGGTTGCTACAATTAATCGTTATCCATGGCAGCCATTACCTCATCGGTAAGCTCCAGGTTGTGGTAAACGTTTTGAACATCTTCGTTATCTTCCAGTTCGTCTACCAGTTTCAGGAATTTTAGTGCGGTCTCCTTATCAACGTTTTTAAAATCGTTGGGTATTCTTTGCAGGCTGGCATTTTCCACCTCAATGTTGAGTTCTTCGAGTTTCTTGTTCATTCTGCCAAAATCCTCCATTTCAGTGGTTACCACATAGAAATCGCCGTTGTCTTCAATGTTTTGAGCCCCGGCATCAATTAGGTCCAGTTCCACCACATCCATATTTATCTTATCCTTGGCAATGGTGAATACTCCCTTACGGCTGAACAGGAACGAGAGTGAGCCATTGGTTCCTAGGTTGCCCCCCTTTTTGGTAAGGGTTGAACGAACGGCGCTAATGGTTCGGTTGTTGTTATCGGTTAGGCATTCAATAAAAATAGCAATCCCTCCAGGACCATAGCCTTCAAAAGTGAGCTCCTGTAAATTTTCCGGATCTTTTTCCGCTTTTGATATTGCCCTAAGAATGTTTTCCTTGGGCATATTTACACCCTTGGCGTTGTTTATGGCTAGCCTTAGCCTTGGGTTTCCTTCAGGATCAGCGCCACTTTCCTTAACAGCAACTGTTATTTCCTTTATTATTCTTGAAAATTCCTTGGAACGCTTGGCGTCTAAAGCCCCCTTTTTGCGTTTAATTGTCGACCATTTATTGTGTCCACTCATAACCGTTGTTTTACTTAATTTCGCAAATTTAACGAGAATCTTAAGGTTATCAAAATTTCGGACAAATTGATTAGTATCATTTAGCACCACGTCGGTAGTTAATGGTTAATTATGTAAGTTTGCAGAAAAATTTAAAAGATGGATTTTAACGCCGACGACGCTAATATCTTTGAAAATATGGTTACTGGTGGCGCTGATAGGGCTAAGGTTTACATAGAAACCTACGGTTGCCAGATGAATGTTAACGATAGCGAGGTTGTGGCCTCGATACTCATAGCAAATGGTTATGCCATAACCAGCAAGTTGGATGAGGCTGATGCTATTTTGATTAACACTTGTGCCATTCGTGAGAATGCCGAAACCCGAGTTTTTGGCCGTATCGATTTGTTTGGGCAATATAAAAAGGGCAAACCTTCGGTGATTGTTGGTGTGTTGGGATGCATGGCCGAACGACTGAAAGATCGGCTACTTGAGGAAAAGAAGGTGGTTGATTTAGTTGTTGGCCCCGATGCCTACCGTGAACTTCCCGTATTGCTCCGCGCAGCTGAGGAGGGACAAAAGGGGATAAACGTGCTGCTTTCGAGAGAGGAAACCTATGCCGATATCAGTCCTCTAAGGCTCGATAAAAATGGTGTTTCGGCCTTTGTTTCCATTATGCGAGGATGCAACAATATGTGCTCCTACTGCGTTGTTCCCTATACGCGTGGGCCTGAACGCAGCCGCGATCCGCATTCTATTGTACGTGAGGTTCAGGAACTGGTTAGTGCCGGTTACCGCGAGGTTACTCTTCTGGGGCAGAATGTCAACTCATACTATTGGGAGGAACAGAAAGGGCTGTTGAAGCATAAAGTAAACTTTTCAGATTTATTGGAAATGGTTGCCCTGGTTGATCCCCGTTTGCGTGTTCGTTTTTCAACATCTCATCCCAAGGATTTAACCGATGAGGTTCTCTACACCATGGCCATGTATGAAAATATTAGTAATCATATACATCTTCCTGTTCAATCGGGTTCAACCCGTATTTTGCAGCTGATGAACAGGAAGTATACCCGAGAGGATTATTTAAATCGAATAAATGCTATTCGACGAATACTCCCAGATTGTGCCATATCGACCGATATAATTACGGGTTTCTGCACCGAAACGGAGGTCGATCATGATATGACCTTAAGCCTGATGAGCGAGGTAGGTTTCGATTTTGCCTTCATGTTCAAGTATTCGGAGCGTCCAAATACAAAAGCAGCACGTCATTTAAGTGATGACGTTCCCGACGAAGTTAAAACTCGACGCTTGACGGGAATAATAGAGCTGCAGGGCAAACTTTCTCAGCAAAGCAAAGAGGCCGATATAGGTAAACGGTTTGAGGTGCTAATTGAGGGGGAGTCCAAAAAATCGAGAGATGAGTTTTATGGTAGAACCTCCCAGAACAAGGTTGTGGTTTTCCCACGTGGGAGCCATAGCATTGGCGAATATGTATATATTGTGGTAACCGGTTGTACCCCTGCCACATTGATTGGTAAAATTGTAAAGGAGTAGCTAAAACTCCCGTTTAAGCCTTGCCATGTAAAATCCGTCGAATCCGCTACTTGCGGGGGATATTCTCTTTTCCTCCTCCAGTGTGAACCTTTTATTGGTTTCCTCAACAAACCATCGGACTTGGGACTCACCCTCGGATGGTAAAATGCTACATGTAGCATATACTATGTAACCGCCGGGTTTAACCATGGGGCAGTAACTCAACAAAACCTGACGCTGTTCGCTTATTAGTTTATCAATAGTTTCAGGTGTTAGCTTCCATTTTGCATCGGGATTTCGTTTTAACACCCCGAGACCTGAGCATGGTGCATCAATCAGAACTCTGTCGCTAGTTCCATGCAACCGTTTGATGGTTTTTGCTGATCCTATGGGCCTTATCTCAATATTACTAATCCCTGCTCTTCGAGCTCTTCGCTTGAGTTCATCTAGCTTCCAGGGGGCGGTATCTAATGCTAAAATCTTCCCTTTGTTTTTCATTACACTGGCCATGTGCAAGGTTTTACCACCGTTGCCAGCACAGGCGTCAACAATCCTCATCCCAGGCTCTGCTTTAAGAAACGGAACAACTTGTTGCGATGAGAAATCTTGCTGTTCAAACATGCCTAACTTAAAAGTTTCTGACCTAAAAATATTGGAGGGCTCTGTCAGTAGTAGGGCATTGCTATTAGCTAATCTTTTAATCTTGTATCCCTCACGTTTTAGCCAATTATAAAGTTCATCGGTAGTAGTTTTAATATGATTAACCCTGATGACAATTGGAGGTTTTTGGTTTAGCGCTTTTAATTCGCTAGACCAATTATCACCAACTTCCTTTTCCCCCAATTCATCCAACCAATCGGGAATTGATTCAGCTATTGCTCTTACGTCTGCCACTTTTTTGTATTTTTCTTGTATTAGCTTTTTAGAATTATCGGGGATTTTTCTTTCCATGTAGATTCCTTGCGGATTCCATGAAAGATATAATGCAACAATCTTATGGGTATGAGAGCCAAATTGAGGGAAACTCGGGGGAACAAGTTCGTTAAGCAAACGCCACCAGCGTGTTGTTTCTTGTAAAACGTTGGCAAACAAATACTTTTCAGAATCAGACCAATGTTTGTTTTGGGCAATCCAAAATGCGGTAACTTGGTCAAGATAGCGACCCTGGTAGATAACCTCATCCAGTGCGCGTCCAGCAATATCGAAAATTTTTCCCATTCTCATAAAATTAAAAAAGGCCGCAATTTACGGCCTTTTATTGAAATATGGTTATGTTTAAGCTTCTCTTTCTTGATATTCGGGCCTCAAGCTACCATTCTCATTGAACCATTCAGCAAGTCCGTATACTGCGGTTTTTGAGCCTTCTGGAATATACTTAACAATCTTTTTGTCGTATTTTGTTAACTTGGTAAGATTGGTGGCAACCGCCATGCGAACTCTGTCCTTTTCAACTTCAGGTAGGTTAAGTTTTTCAATTGCAGCTATGGTTAAAGCGTTGGAGTTAAGCAAACTGTTGCTTTTTTTGAATATAGAAAGTATTAGATCAATCCATTTTATTTTTTCTCCATCTACAGCCTGCTTTAAACTTTTACGTAGTGATTTAGATTTTTTCCTTTTTTTTGGGGGGTGAATAGGCTTTATATTTTTTCTTGTAGTCTTAGTTTTTTTAACATTTTCCTCCGCAGGTTTTGCCTTAGGTTTTCTGCCCCTTTTTTTGATCTCTTGAACTACTTCTGCTGATGCATCTGCATTCTTAGGTTTTCTCCCTCTTTTTTTCGGTTCTTTAGCCGCTTCTGCAGCTACAGTTGTATTTTTAGGCTTTCTTCCTCTTTTTTTGGGGGAGCTGGGTGTTTCCTGTAATGTTTGAGCAACCGTAACTTTAGGTTTTCTTCCTCTTTTTTTAACTATTTTTTCCTCGGGTTCAATACTTAAATTCTCTTTTTCAATTTTTTTTAGAATTGATTTTAAACTTTCAATTCTACGTTGAGCCCTGCCTATTTCTGACTGATAGAGTTCTTTTAGATTATCTATCTCAGATTGCGTGAGTGAAATTTTCTTCATGGATTATTATTTTAGTTGAATAATTATTTTGCTATTAATCAATTTAATGTGCAATATAAATACATTTTTAAAATAAATGCAAATATTTTTTATAATATTTCATTGTTATTATTTTGAATTTATCGATAATAATTTTCTATTATACTTGAATTATCGGATATTTTGCAACATTGATAATTTCCTAAAAATGTAACATTTTTAAATTACGTTCTATTTTCCTAAATTATAGATATATATTTTTGGCTACTATTATATGAAATTACTTTATGATATGAACATTTATAGCTATTAATTAAAATCAATTCAAACATTTAAAAAAAATAATCAATAATATATAAATGAATGCGATTTTAAAAAATTAGAAAGTTCAAATTTGATTATTTCAGCACTCATTCATAAATTACTGTTAATTAAAAGGTAGATCTAAACATTGTAAAAAAAATGGGCAATACGCATTTCTCTTATAAAATATAGCGATGTGATGATGTTATGAATTAAAAATATGGTGTTGTGTCAACATTTCTTTTTAGTTTCACGGTATGTAACCTGTTACTTGGTTTTAGCTGGGGAACTAACAAAAGAATGTTTTAGGTTAACCCCAATTGCAATGTTTTAATGCCTAAAACTATGCAAAAAGGGTATCACGTTATTTTATACAATTTAATTACTAGCAATGAGTAAATGAAATAATTCGATTTTATTGGTTTTACTCTTGCAAATACTCGTAAAGTTTATCGACCATATCTTTTGAACCGACATATAGAGGGACACGCTGATGCAGCGATTCGGGTTTGATATCAAGAATTCTTTGTGTGCCATCAGAGGCCACGCCTCCTGCTTGTTCCGCTAAAAATGCTATTGGGTTACATTCGTATATTAATCTGAGTTTCCCTTTGGGTGCTGCGGCAGTTGGTGGATAGAGAAAAATACCACCTTTTAAGAGGTTCCGATGAAAATCGGACACTAGGGAACCAATATACCGGGCGCTGTAAGGTCTGCCTGAGGCTTTATCTTCCTCTTTACAGTAATTGATATATTTTTTAACTCCTTCGGGGAAGTGTAGATAGTTCCCTTCGTTAATGGAGTATATTTTCCCTTGTTCTGGAGTAACAATATTCAGGTGTGAAAGGCAGAATTCACCAATTGAGGGGTCGAGAGTAAAACCATAAACCCCTCTTCCTGTGGTGTAAACCAGCATGGTTGATGAACCATAAATTACGTAACCGGCAGCAACTTGTTTGCTACCGGGCTGTAGGAAATCATCTATTATTGGTTTGGTACCGCGGGGGCTAATACGGCGATAAATGCTAAATATGGTGCCAATGGAAACATTTACGTCAATATTTGATGAACCGTCAAGCGGGTCCATGCAAAAAATATAGTTACCATCACGCGAAAGATCATCATCCCATGTGATTATTTCCTGGTCTTCTTCTGAGGCAACCCCGCAGCACTCCCTACTATTTTTTAATGCCTGAATAAATTGCCAATTTGCTAAAAGATCTAACTTCTTTTGCTCTTCTCCTTGTACGTTGATATTTCCAGCTTCGCCTAGAATGTCAACCAGCCCGGCTTTATTAACCTTTTTATTCACAAGTTTGGCAGCTACGCCAACATGGTAGAGAAGTCGGGTAAACTCACCGGTGGCAAAAGGGAAATCTGCCTGGCGTTCAATAATGAATTGTGTGAGTGTTTTAACGGTATATCCTTTCATTGTTATTCTATAAAATTGCCTGCATAAAGTTAGATATTTTTCAAGAAAATTTAAGAATAAAATGCAGAAAAAATTATATTTAAAACGTTTGCGAATGAATTTATAGATTCAATTTTTGCTGAATTATGTAATATTTTCGTAAAAACATTTGTTTGCAGAACATGCCTGTTACTTGATTCGATAATTTAACTTTTTTGTAAGTTTGGCTAAATTTAAAAGGGTATGTCAGTTCGTATTTTTAAGTTTGGTGGAGCCTCAGTAAAATCGGCTGAGGCCATAAGGAATTTGGCTCAAATTGTATCGCAATATCAACATGAAAATTTGGTTATAGTTGTTTCTGCCATGGCAAAAACAACCAATAACCTCGAAGAAGTTCTTTCAGTATGGATGAAAGGTGATTTTGATCTGCTCGAACAGAAGGTTAGCAGCATTGAACGTTTTCATGTGGATACCGCTTTGGAACTAATTGGGGGAAATACATCACATATTCTATTAATGGAACTTCGTAGCTTGTTTTTACAACTAAGGGAAAAACTAACGGTTAGACCAGCAAAAAACTACGATTTTCACTACGATCAAATAGTGTCGTTCGGTGAGCTCTTTTCCACACGCATTGTAAACCACTACCTTAACCATATAGGGATAACAAATAAATTGGTTGATGCACGCCGTTGCCTTAGAACCGATACTACTTATCGGGAAGGGATTATTGATGAGTCGATCTCGGCCCAACTATGCCAGCGTGAGTTTGATTTTTCAATTGTCAGGATTTACCTAACCCAAGGATTTATTGCTGGAACCGAAATTGGCACTACTACCACCCTCGGGCGCGAGGGCTCTGATTATACAGCCGCCATTTTGGCCAACCTGTTAAATGCCAGCGATGTTACCATTTGGAAAGATGTTGAAGGTATTTTAAATGCTGATCCCAAGATCTTTGTTGATACACAAAAGCTAGAATTTGTTTCCTATCAGGAAGCAATTGAACTTGCGTATTGTGGGGCACAAATCATACACCCCAAAACTATCAAGCCAATTCAAAATAAAAAGATACCCTTGCATGTAAGGTCTTTTCTTAATTCCAATGCAACGGGTTCAACAATAGCTCATTCCGATAAGCCCATCTCATTACCGCCAGTTTTGGTTCTCAAGCGCAAGCAGGTTCTTGTCACACTTACTCCCCGCGATTTTTCTTTTGTAATTGAGGATTGCTTAAGTAAAATTTTTGCCATGCTTTACCGGTATAGGGTAAAGGTTAACATAATTCACAATTCGGCCATTAACTTTACGGTTTGTGTTGATGACGAACCCCTTCGTTTACCCCAGGCTATACAGGAACTTCAAAACGATTTTGTGGTTCGTTACAACACCAATTTGATGCTCCTTACCATCAGGCACTATTCTGCGGATGTTATAGATAAGTATACCTGGAATCGCACCGTTTATCTTCAACAGCGGACTCGGAGCACTGCCCGATTTGTTATGGATTCCGAGGAGGGTATTTTATCTTAAAAAGAGCGCTATACCCCTTGAATGTTCCCTGCTTGCTATACTCTGCCTTACCTAAGGTTATGGCTGTTACCTTTTTATATAGGTATCCGTTTTTATCCATAAACCATTGTTCGGTAAAAAGGATTTTTCCTATCTGTTCGCTTTTAATATTGTTATTTTTTACAATTTTACCTACTTCTTCAATGGTAAGGGGCTCATCAGAGGCATAATCGTATGCTGTCAATTTACCTTCCATAATGGCATTAAGTATTTTGGTAATAAGCTGATGATGATTTTGGTAACCGATTAATCGCTCCTGGTCCCATATATCATCATCTAAGGGTTGAACAATTACTTCATACTTTATGCTGTCAGCAACTTGAATAAGCGATTGTGCATTACCCCGCCAGTCAATTCCCACAAATTTTTCTGTGTTTTTTTTGCATCCAGGAAAGATAAGGATGGCCAAAACACCTATTAGGGTAATCCACTTCATAAAACATTGAAATTTAAATGTTTACCTTTAATGCTTTCGTTAAACTTTCCATTATGGTACACCGTTCTGCCATTTACCATTGTCAACTCAATTGAGTGGGAGAGGGTTTGCCCCTCAAGTGGCGACCAGCCACATTTGTAAAGTAAGTTTTCTGGTGTCACAAGTTGAGGGCGATTCGGATTAATCAGCACTAAATCAGCAAAATATCCCTCCCTGATAAATCCACGTTTATCAATTCTAAAAAGAGTAGCTGGTGCATGGCACATTTTATTAACTACGAGTTCAGGAGTAAAGTAGCCTTTACGTGAAAGCTCCAACATGGCTAGTAGCGAGTGTTGTACCATTGGAACACCTGATGCCGAATTTGTGTAAACGTTATCTTTTTCGTTTACCAGATGTGGCGCATGATCGGTGGCAACTACGTCTAAAAGATTATTTTTTAGGCCATTAATTAAGGCAAGTCTATCGGACTCGTTTTTAATACTAGGATTACATTTGATTCGCCATTCCAATTCTGCGTAGTTGCTATTATTGAACCAAAGATGGTGAATGCATACCTCTCCAGTAATTCTTTTTTCTGCTAAAGGCACATCTCCATTAAGCAGATTAAGTTCTGCTGCAGTTGATAGGTGTAAAAGATGAAGTCGAGGCCCATATTTTTTTGCAAGCTCCACTGCTTTCTGTGACGACAGAATACAAGCTTCGGCGCTTCGGATATCGGCATGGTGATGGAACTCAATTAAATCTCCATATACAAGTTTATATTTTTCGAGATTTTTCTGAATGGTTTGCTCATCTTCGCAATGAGTAGCTATAAGGGTGGGCGAAAGTTGGAATATTTTTTCAAGGGTTTCCTCATTATCAACCAACATATTTCCCGTTGACGACCCCATGAATATTTTCAAACCGCAAATCTCTTTTGCGTTAAGCTTTACAATTTGATCAATATTATTGTTAGTAGCTCCAAAATAGAATGAGAAGTTGGCAAGCGATTTTTCAGCGCCAATGCGAAACTTTTCCTCCAATAGCTCCAGCGATGTAGTGTGGGGATTAGTATTGGGCATTTCCATAAAGGAGGTTACTCCTCCAGCGATAGCAGCTTTCGATTCGGTATAGATATCTCCTTTATGGGTAAGGCCTGGTTCTCTAAAATGGACATGATCGTCAATAACCCCTGGAATTAGCCATAGTCTACTCCCGTCAATCACATGTTCAGGCGCGTATTGTTTTACAGTTTCTACTCTTTCTACTATTTTCTCAATTTCTTCACCCTTAATGATTACGCACCCTTTAAAGCGCTTACCCTCATTAATTATGGTAGTATTAACTATGGCAATCCGGCCCATATTCTACTTTAAAAAGTGAATTTTCTTATAGGAAACAAAAAGGCTCTTGAGTTTCATGAAAACAACACCCCACAGGGCTTCATTAAAAATTCCCCCGCTCATCTTTGAGGCTCCAAGTTTACGATCAGTAAATATTATGGGAACTTCTACTATATTATAGCCCAATTCCCAAACTGTGAACTTCATCTCTATCTGAAAACCATAGCCAATATGTTTAATCTTACTAAAGTTGATATTTTTAAGCACCTCGGCTTTGTAACATTTAAAACCAGCTGTGGTATCCATTATTTTCATACCGGTAATCAATCGTACATATTTTGATGCAAAATATGACATTAATACCCTGCTAATAGGCCAGTTTACAACGTTTACTCCATTCACATAGCGCGAACCTATGGCCAAATCTGCTCCATTTTTACATACATTGTATAGATTGATCAAATCTTCAGGATTATGCGAGAAGTCCGCATCCATCTCAAATATGTAGTGGTACTCGTTTTCTAATGCCCACTTAAATCCTGCTATGTAGGCAGTACCTAAGCCTAACTTACCTGAACGTTCAATAATATGTATTCTTTCGGGATGGTTTTGCTGTTTTTCCTTTACAATATCGGCAGTGCCATCAGGTGAGCCGTCGTCAACTATTAGTATGTGAAATTCTCCTTCAAGCGACATCACCTTGTCGATCATCTTTCCTATATTTTCCCTTTCATTATAGGTAGGAATAATAACCAGTTTTTCTTTAAATGCCATTTTAATTGTCTATTTTAATGTGCGAAGATAATGATTTTAAGGCAAAAAAGATATGAAATGACGTTGTTTAAAGTTGATTTTGCAAAAAAACAAAACAAATTACAATCTGATAATCAATACTTAAAATAAACTTAAACAGTATTTAACAAAAAAAGATACAAAAATCTCTTGCAAGGTTCAAAAAGAAGCTCTACATTTGCACCCGCTTTCGAGAGGGGAG
>DYKO01000001.1 GCA_020722565.1 Rikenella microfusus | reverse complement strand
CTTTTCAAACGTGAATAACTCGGGTTGATTGTTGGCTTTAAACATGATATATTAATATTCTCTCAAAAACAGCAATTAAATACCTGATAATCAAATTAATATAATGTTTTTTTTGAAAGATACATCTTTTATAGAAAAAAATTCTTTTTATCTTTGAACTGTCTAAGAAATAGTTTTTGACTGGATTCAATAATTCTAAATAGATATGAATAACGCAATATTTAAGTACGATTTACCCAAAAACGAACCGGTATTGAGCTACCTACCGTGTTCTCCTGAGCGCGAGGCGCTGGAGAAAGAGCTAAAAAGGCTTTCGTCAGAGGTTATGGAAATCCCTCTTATAATAGGCGGAAAGGAGTTTCGAACCGGAAAATTTGGGAAAGTGATTATGCCCCACAACCATGGGCATGTTTTGGCTAATTACCATATTGCAGGGGAGGCTGAGGCCCAAATGGCCATTGAGGCTGCTCTTAAGGCACATGAGTACTGGTCGCAGGTTTCATGGGTGGAGCGCTTGAGCATTACCCTTAAGGTTGCCGAACTAATATCGAAAAAGTACCGGGCAACACTGAATGCTGCAACCATGCTCGGACAGGGCAAAAACGTTTACCAAGCAGAGATTGATGCAGCATGCGAAACAATAGATTTCCTTAGGTTTAATGCACATTACATTTCGGAGATATACAACCAGCAACCCTTTTCGGAGGTTGGAATTGTAAACCGATTGGAGTACCGGCCATTAGAGGGATTCATCTTCACCGTTAGTCCATTTAATTTCACTGCTATAGCATCGAACCTAAACATGTCGCCTGTGCTGATGGGCAACACCGTGGTTTGGAAACCTGCTTCAACTGCATTACTGTCGAACTACATTTTAATGCAAATTTATAAAGAGGCGGGGGTCCCCGATGGGGTAATTAATTTCATACCCGGTAAGGGATCTGCCATTGGTAATGTTGTTTTCAACCACCCAATGCTTGCCGGTATCCATTTTACGGGTTCAACGTTAACCTTTAATACCTTCTGGAAGGCAGTTAGCAACAATATCGGGAAGTACCGTTCCTATCCCAAACTGGTTGGCGAAACCGGAGGGAAGGACTTTATATTTGTGCATCCAAGTGCCAATATTAATGAAGTAGCAATTGCTGCTGTTCGGGGTGCATTCGAATATCAGGGGCAGAAGTGCTCCGCTGCCTCAAGGGCCTACATTCCCGAGTCGTTGTGGCCCGAATTTAAAACCCGAATAACTGGTATTTTGCATGAGATTAAACTGGGCGATCCCACCGATTACGAAACCTTTGTAAACGCTGTAATCGATGAGGCATCGTTCGATAACATTATGAGTTACATTGAAAAGGCCAAACAGTCGCCCGATGCTACAATTATTGCCGGAGGCAATGGCGATAAGATCCGGGGATACTTTGTAGCGCCCACGGTTATTGCAACCACTAATCCGCACTTTATTACCATGGAGGAGGAGATTTTTGGCCCGGTGCTCACTATTTACGTTTACCCCGACGATAAATTTGAGGAAACCCTTAAAATTTGCGACGAAACATCGCCGTACGCTCTTACCGGTGCTATATTTTCATCCGATAGGGATGCGCTTAACCGTGCTTGTCGTATTCTCAGGTATTCCGCTGGGAACTTCTACTTTAACGATAAACCCACAGGTGCTGTGGTAGGGCAGCAGCCCTTTGGTGGTGCTCGTGCCAGTGGCACAAACGATAAGGCTGGTGGACCATTCAACCTTATCCGCTGGACAAGCCCCAGAACCATTAAGGAAAACCTGAACCCGCCCACCGATTATCGCTACCCCTACATGTCTAATGCCCAGTGCGGCGAGTAGTGCTATTGTGTTAGTAGCCAAGGGCTTCCAGCTATGGAAGCCCTTTTGCTTGCATGCAACCATATAATTTCGTTTTTTTGCCCTGTAAATTTTTCATTTTTTATGGAGCTATTAAACGGATCTAAACATGCCGAACTTATCGCTGCGGAGCTAAATATCAGCAATCGCGCGGTGGCTAATACCATAAAGTTACTCCACGATGGTGCAACCATCCCTTTTATTAGTCGTTACCGTAAGGAGATGACCGGAAATTTGGATGAAATTCAGATTACTACAATTCGCGACCTATCGGTAAAGTATACTGAACTTGATAAGCGTAAGGAGACCATACTTCCAACAATTGAGGAGCAGGGAAAGCTTACCGATGAGCTGCGTCAACGAATTGTTAACTGCTATAACCCTACTGAACTGGAGGATATCTATCTTCCGTTTAAACCCAAACGCAGAACCCGGGCTACCATTGCAAAGGGAAAGGGGCTGGAGCCCCTGGCCCTGATGATTTATAAGCAACAGGAACGAAATATTCTGGACAAGGCCAAAGGCTTTTTATCCGACTCGGTGGCCGATATCGATGAGGCTCTGGCTGGTGCCCGCGATATAGTGGCGGAGTGGATAAGCGAGGATGAAAAAATTCGTAATGTTACCCGCAGGCACTTTAGGAAATTGGCGGTAATACGCTCGAGGGCGGTTAAGGGAAAAGAAGTTGAGGGGATAAAGTATTCCGATTATTTTGCCTGGGAGGAAGAGGTTAGACGCTGTGCTTCGCATCGGTTTTTGGCCATGCGTCGCGGTCAGGAAGAGGGTTTCCTTAGGGTAAGCATCAACCCACCCGCCGAACCTGTAATTGAGGAGCTGGAAAGGATGTTTGTTCGTGCAAACGGCGAGTCAGCTCAACAGTTTAGGCTTGCTATAGCCGATAGCTACAAAAGGCTTATTGAGCCTTCAATTGAGAATGAGTTTACTGCAGAATTAAAAGAAAAAGCCGATGATGAGGCCATAAGGGTTTTTGCCGAAAATTTGCGTCAACTTTTATTGTCGCCACCTTTGGGACAAAAAAGAGTTTTGGCCATTGACCCCGGGTACCGCACTGGTTGTAAGGTGGTTTGTCTTGATGAGCAGGGAAACCTATTGCATAACGAAACCATTTTCCCGCATCCTCCCCAAAGCGAGCAGGGTAAAGCCATGAGCAAAATATCGGCACTGGTGGATACCTATAGGATTGAAGCCATTGCTATAGGAAACGGAACAGCCAGTCGCGAAACTGAGGCGCTGATTAAGCGCATTCGCTTTAGTAGCGATGTTAAAGTTTTTGTGGTTAGCGAGGATGGCGCATCGGTTTATTCGGCCTCATCGGTTGCCCGTGAGGAGTTTCCCGAGTATGATGTAACCGTTCGCGGAGCAGTTTCAATTGGACGTAGGCTGATGGATCCCCTTGCCGAATTGGTGAAAATCGATCCCAAATCGATTGGGGTGGGCCAGTACCAACACGATGTCGATCAAACCAAGCTCAAAGGTAGCCTCGATCAGGTGGTCGAGAGCTGCGTGAACCATGTTGGCGTTTACTTAAATACAGCCAGTAAGCACCTGCTAACCTACGTTTCGGGATTAGGGCCGCAACTGGCTAAAAATATTGTTGAGTATCGGTCTCAGTACGGTGTATTCCTTAGCCGCAACGATTTAAAAAAGGTTCCCCGATTGGGGGAAAAGGCATTTGAGCAAGCAGCTGGTTTTCTTAGAATTGCCGATGCCGATAATCTGCTCGACAACACAGCGGTTCATCCCGAAAGCTACCATATTGTTGAAAAAATGGCTGCCGACCTTGGCTGTTCGGTTATCGATCTAATAAAAAATGAGGAGCTGCGCTCTAAAATTAAGTTGGAGAGATATGTAACCGACACAGTTGGTTTGCCCACCCTTACCGATATTATGCAGGAACTTTCCAAGCCTGGCCGTGATCCGCGGAAAGGAATCAAGGTTTTTGAGTTTGCAGAGAGTGTCTTTAGCATCGATGACCTTAAACCCGGAATGGTGCTGCCCGGTATTGTAACCAACATAACCAATTTTGGCGTATTTATTGATGTTGGGGTGAAGCAGGATGGTTTGGTTCATATTTCACAGCTGGCTAACCGTTACGTATCCAACCCGCTCGACGTGGTTAAGCTGCACCAGCATGTTATGGTAAAAGTTTTGGATGTGGATACTGCGCGTAAGCGCATACAACTATCCTTGAAGGATGTAGAGCAGAAGTAAATTTTCTAATAGTGCTTATTTCTTTTGGTGCTTTCAGGTAGCTTAAAGTACGATAAAAGTTTGGTAAAATCGCTGGCTACTTCGTTAATTTGACTACTGCAAGTTACTACCTCTTGGCTTAGGGATGCATTCTGCTGGGTAACTTGATTTTGTTGCTGAATCGCGTTGTTTACCTGTTCAGCACCTACATGCTGCTCAACGCTTGCAGATGTTATTTCTTGAATTAGATCTGAAGTTTTGGTAATGTCTGGCAGTAATTCATTGATTACCAATTGGGTGTGTTTTGCCACGCCCACGCTTCTGGTAGCCAGTTGAACAATTTCATCGGCTGCATTCTTACTGGTTTCTGCCAATTTACGTACCTCAGCGGCAACTACGGCAAAGCCCTTACCGTGGACACCTGCGCGGGCAGCTTCTACAGCTGCATTTAATGCTAAGATGTTGGTTTGAAATGCAATATCATTTATTATGCTGATTTTTTGAGCAATGGTATGAATGGCATCCATGTTTTCGTCCGATGTCTTAGAAAGTTTCTGAACCCCATCGAATACTTTTCTTGAGTAACCCTCTGTTTGTCTTGCATTATCGGAATTCTTCTCGATATGCGCAGCAATTTGTTCCATTGACGATGAAATTTCCTCTATTGACGACGATTCTTCTGCAGCACCCTCGGCTAGCTGGTTTGAAATACTACTTAGCTCATCGCTGAGTTCTCGCAGTTTTATCGCATAGGACTGAATATCGCTTAAAATCTCACTAAAGTTACACCTTAGTGCCTGGGTGGCAAGAATAAGGCGGTTGAGGTCTATTTTTTCGTTGGTAATGCTTTCTTCGTTGGCTTGGGTAAAATCGCCCTCTGCAAGTATGTTGAGCTTATCAATTGCCTTGGCAAGGGGACGAACTACTTTAATGGTAGCATAGTAAAAGCACAGCACACTGAATAATACGTTGACCAGAAGTGTTATGTATCGGATGAATGTGTTACCATCGTAGAATTTAATTCTGATGCTAACGGTAGTCATTATAAACAGAAGGTTTATAAGCCAAACTATGCCAACCTTTATAAATATGCTATTTTTATATACCCTACTTAAAAGTATTGCCGCTGCAATACCTGATACGAGGGAACTTACCAAAAGACTAATAACAAAGTTCATATTATTATATTTTGGCGTACGAGGTTTTCGCTTTAAATTTTAATGCAATTTAAGAAAAAATGAATAAGTATATATCACTGAAAAAAAAAGTAGATGTGATGAAACTATTATTTGTTTTATTTTTTTTCTGGGGGAACTTAATAGTTGAGTATTTTCTTTGCAACGCCAAACCTTTGCAATATCCTTGCTACCTTTGCAAAAAAATACAGGAATGATTTATCCCGGCACTCTTGAGCAAAAGGTCGGATTTGATAAGGTTCGTGAGCTAACTTCCGTGCGCTGCCTATGTGAGCTGGGGCAGCAGCGCGTGGCAAGCACAAGTTTTTGCAGCGATTACGATAGGGTTGCGCTTTGGATTGAGCAAACCCACGAGATGAAGCTAATCTGTCAGTTGGAGGATGGCTTTCCGGCCGATGGATTTATCGATATTACACCCTCCCTAAAAAAACTTCAGGTAGCCGGTCAGTGGCTCGATGAAACCGAGCTGCAGCAGCTGCGCCGTTCGCTTGAAACCATTAAGCAACTATTAGTTTTTGTTAAAAGGGTTTCGGAGAAGTATCCAGCCATTGCAACTTTGGCAATGGGTGTTGCTTACTACCCCTATGTAGTGGAGCGCATCGATGCCATTCTCGACCGTTTTGGTCGAATAAAGGATTCGGCTTCGCCGTTGCTGGCTCAAATAAGGGCAAGCATTTTGAGTAAGCAATCGGCGGTTAATAGGTTGGTGCAGGGTATTTTGCGTAGCGCAAGGGATCAGGGCTTGGTGGAGTCTGATGCCTCTCCTACCGTTCGTGAGGGACGAGTGGTAATTCCGGTTGCTGCGGCCAACAAGCGTAAACTTAAGGGAATTGTCCACGATGAATCGGCTACGGGAAAAACGGTTTTTATTGAACCCGTTGAGGTGGTAGAGCTTAACAACGAGATTCGTGAACTCGAATACGATGAGCGGCGCGAGATAATCCGCATACTGATTGAATTTGCCGACTCAATCAGACCATACCTGCCCGATTTACTAGGGGCCTACGATTTTATGGGTGATATTGATTTTATTAGGGCCAAAGCTCTTTTTGCCATTGATTTTGATGGCACAAAACCCATATTAAATCAGCACCCTGGGCTTTACTTTAGGCAGGCTAAGCATCCCATACTTCAACAAACGCTTAAACGCGACGGAAAGTCAATTGTCCCCCTTGATATTGAATTGAATTCCGAAAACAGAATCTTGTTAATTTCGGGCCCTAATGCCGGGGGGAAATCGGTTTGCCTTAAAACCGTGGGCTTGCTTCAGTACATGTTGCAGTGCGGATTTCTACCCTGTGCGCTCGAAAACTCCGAAATGGGAATATTTAAAAAGATTTTTATCGATTTAGGCGATGAGCAGTCCATTGAAAACGATCTGAGCACCTACAGCTCGCATCTCATCAACATGAAGCAGATGCTCAGGAATGCCAATGGTGAGAGCATGATACTTATCGATGAGTTTGGTGCAGGAACCGAGCCCACCGCAGGAGGTGCAATTGCAGAGTCTATTCTTCAGGAGTTCTGTAACAAGGGCGTTTACGGTGTTATCACTACTCACTACTCAAACCTGAAGCATTTTGCTGCCAACACACATGGAGTGATAAATGGAGCAATGCTTTTCGATAACGAGCGTATTGAGCCCCTTTTCAAATTAGAAATTGGTAAACCTGGCAGTAGCTTTGCTTTTGAAATTGCACGAAAAATAGGTTTGCCCGAAAGCGTACTAAGCGACGCCGCTCAAAAGGTTGGCACCAACTACATTTCACTCGAAAAGCATCTGCGAGAGATATCGCGCGATAAACGTTACTGGGAGAAAAAACGCGAAAGCATTAGATTGGCCAACAAACGTGCCGAGGAGGCTGAGGAGCGTTTGCTGCAGGAACTTGTGGAACTTGAAAAAAAACGAAAGGAAATTCTCTCACAAGCTAAAAAAGAGGCTCAGGAGCTACTGGCCAACGTGAATAAACAAATTGAGAATGCTATAAGAACCATTAAGGAATCGAATGCCGATAAGGAGCAAACCCGACAGGCACGGCAGCAAATTGAGAAACTTAAAGCTGATGTTGACACCGCTCTCCAGAACGACCCAACCATTGAACGAAAAATGGAACTTATTCGCCATCGCCAGGAACGTAAGGCGCAAAAGCGCCAGCAACTCGTAAGTGAAGAGCAAGTTGGAAAGGAGGAGGCCGATAAACTTTTGCAACCTAGCGATAGGGTCAGGGTTGAGGGTAACGAATTGATTGGCGAAATAATATCGATATCCGATAAATCGGCATCGGTGGCAATCGGAGGAATGATTACCGTGGTTAAACTTGATAAGCTGAAGCGGATTAGTTCAGAAGAAATTCGCGATATTTCGAAAAGGGCTGCTTCTAATTTTTCCAAAGGCTTTGATGTTTACAAACGACGGTTGAATTTTAAATCCGATATCGATGTTCGGGGCTATAGAGCCGATGAGGCTCTTGAGGCCGTTCAGGAACTGATTGACGATGCGCTGATGCTCGGATTTAGCCGGGTTAGAATACTGCACGGAAAGGGCAATGGTATACTGAAACAGGTAATCAGGGATTACCTTAGGCACACCCCGGGAGTTAAAGGATTTACCGATGAACATGTTGAATTTGGTGGTGCAGGAATCACGGTAGTTGATATTGATGTCTGAGCAATATCCGTTGCATTGAAATATTGCAGGTATTTTGTATCTTGCAATTTAAATAGTTGATGTGTGGAACTTTTGATCTTCAGCCGTCAGCTTACGCCCAGGCTCGAGTACATTTGCCGTTTCATTTTCAAGGATATCCTTCGGATGCCCTACCGTATTACATCTTATTACACTGAGGCATCGCAATATAATGGACCGGTTTTAAACTACGATAATCAGGTTATTGCCGGTTCACTATCAATTTGTGTTTCGAACCTCCTTTTTGAAACTGACATAAAACAGCAATCTTTTTCAGTTGGGCAGTGGCACAACCTAACTGCCTTTCCCATGGCTCAAAGTCCCCATAAATTCGATATACCGTTTGACCTGTTTTCCGGAGCATTCTTTTTGGTAACCCGATATGAGGAATATCTTCCTTTTAGAGGCGATAAGCATGGCCGTTTTGGAGTATCAAATAGTTTTTCTTTTAAACATGGTTTTTTGGAGTATCCTATTGTTGACCTATGGGCATTTGAAATGTTGGGTTTGTTAAAGGAAAAGTTTCCGAACATTCACAGTAAATCCCGAAAATTTACTTTTCAGTTTACATTCGATCTTGATTGCGCCTTTGCCTTTCTGGAAAAGGGTTTTCTTCGAAATGCATTTGGTTTTACCAGGGATTTTTTTAGGTTCGATTTTCAGAATGTAAAGTTGAGGTATAGGATTCTTTCTGGAAAGCAAAAAGATCCCTTTGATATTTACGACGATTTGTTTTCTATACTTCCAGATGGTGATGCTACAAAATGGTTTATTCATTCGGGCGATTGGGGAAAGTTTGATAAATCGATACCCTTGAGCCGATCAGCCATGCAAAACTTAGTGGGCAAACTCGCATCGCGCTATCCCATTGGAATACACCCTTCCTATCAGTCTTTTCTCGATGATGATGTTTTCCGCAAAGAGCTATCCAGATTGGTAGATGTTTTGGATGAGTCCGTAACTTCATCCCGATTCCACTACCTGCGGCAAAGCATACCATTATCCTATTATCCTCTAATCAGAGCCGGAATCACACAGGAATACTCCATGGGTTTTGCCGAGAAACCCGGTTTCAGAGCGGGAACTTGCACCCCCTATCCGTTTTTTGATGTTTATGAGAATGCGGTTAAAAACCTTAAAATCTTTCCTTTTGCTATAATGGATTCAACCATTAGGCATTTGGCAAATCAAAATCAGAATGAGACCATGGAGTTGCTTAAACGGTTACTAAATCGAGTAAAAATGGTTAATGGCTCGTTTATTTCTATATGGCATGTTGATTATCTAACCGAATCAATGGGCAAACCCTCATTGATGTTTTTGCTTAAAGTTACTTTGGAGGAGCTGAATGACGGAGCTGAATTCTAAAATACAATTCTTATCCCGACAGGATATCGACGATGCCAAATGGAACAGGGGCATAGCAGAAGCCTTTAATGGAAATATTTATGCCTACAGCTGGTATTTAGATGTGGTTTCACCTAACTGGGGTGCACTGGTTGCCGATGATTACAACTATTTGTTTCCTCTCCCAATCAAAAAAAAGTTTGGAGTAAGCTACATTATTCAACCTTTCTTCTGTCAGCAATTAGGTCTTTTTTCCCAACGGCAAATTACCCCTGAATTAGTCGATCTATTTCTTGATAGCATCCCCGATAAATTCAAATATGTTTACCTCAATTTAAATATTCATAATAAAACCCAAAAGCATAGTACAAGTACCGAAAAAAAGGTAACCTATATGCTCGATCTGATTGATTATGGCAGAATTTATCAAGAGTATAATCAGAATACCCGCAGAAATATTTTACGGGCACATGCCAATGGTATCAAGCCGATCGTAGGACTGCCATCTGATGCTTTCGTCAAGTTGTATAAGTCGCATGGCTATATGATTAATCCAAGTAAGGATATTGGCGTTATATCAAAATTAATCAATGCAATGGTGGATAATAATGCAGCCCCTACTATTATAGGTGCATTAACTGATTCCTCTAATTTGGTTGGAAGTATGTTATTTGCCAAAAGCCATAATAAATTGTACTACCTGTTTGGCGTTGCAGAACCAATGAGCCGGTCCAAGGGAGTGATGTTTACTATGATTGATAAAATGATAAAGTTAGGGGTGGGGAATGATCTTGTGTTAGACTTTGAAGGTTCAAATTTGCCTACAATTGCCCGTTTTTTTGCTAGCTTTGGGTCAAAACCTTGTAATTATTTATGTTATAAGCGTAATTTGCTGCCTGCAGGAGAGCTCTTGATTAGGTTAAAGCAGGAAATAAAAGGCTTTAAGTTATGATATCCATTTCAAAGATTAATTTAAGGGAACTGTTAGTGTATTCCAGCGATACCAGATTGGCGGAAAGGGATTTTTTGCCCATTAGCAGGGCTCGGGCGCTGTCATTCATGGCTAATCCTCGCTCCAATTTAGGCGATAACGTCTTATATCAAGCTCATTTCGATGGTAATTTGGTGGGTTATCTTACCGTTTTGCCCGATACTGCTTTTATTAATGATAATCCCCATCGCTTTGCATGGATTGAGGGGGCCTGGGTACATCCTTCGTTTCGTAGAATTGGGATTGCAATAAAACTTATTGACTCAGCTTTAGCCGATTGGAATGGTATGCTAATGGCTGCCAACTTCTTGCCCATTGCTAAAACTATTTTTGATAAAACCAAAACGTTTAAGTTAATTAAGCAAATTGAAGGGAGACGTTTCTATCTAAGAAAAACCACGCTTAAAACTTACAATTGTTGCAGGCATACAGGAGTATTCCCTATTATTTGGGAAAAGTCAATAAATCTGTTAAACCTATCAAACATTACCCGAAAATTTCTAAAACTACCCAAGGGTGTTGAGTTGGAGTATTTTAATCGACCCGATGAGGAAATCATTGAACTGCTAACAAATTCCACTCAAAATACATTGACTCGAAGAGGAGCACAGGAGATTATCTGGATTCTGAGATATCCTTGGCTTACCAACGGCGTTTTACCCGACCGACAGGCTAAAAAATATTTCTTTGCCTCCGTTGTTCCCAATTTCAATCATTACTTGGTAAAGGTGTTTCATGAAAACGACTTGATAGGAGTTGTGCTAATGCAGCACAGCAACACCCGTTTTACAGTTCCTTACTATTGGTTTGCGAATGGTAGTGCGAATTTAATGGCACGGCTTATCCTCATACATGCAGGCAAATGTGGTGCATCATTTATTAATCTTTATAATGATGAGTTGATTAAGGCAATGGGAAGTTTGAGGGGGTACTTTTTATATAGCACTAAGCGAATTCGTCAGTATTTAGCATCCGAAACTATGGCAGAAATTATGTCGGCTTTTTCATTTGAGCTACTTGATGGCGATGGGGATTCGGCTTTTATTTAACAATTAGTCCATTAAGCTCTCAAAGTCAATTTCGTTCATTTGTGGAACCTCCGTTACCTTTCCCTTCTCACATTTTAGAGTGCGAGCAGGAAATTTCTTGATTAGTTGTGTGTTATGAGTAGCCATTATAACGGATTTCCCTGATGCCGAAAGGTTTTGCAAAATTTGCATTATCCCCTCCGATGTTTCCATATCCAGATTTCCTGTAGGCTCGTCGGCCAGAATAAGTTCGGGATTGTTGAGCAGAGCCCGGGCAATGACTACGCGTTGTTGTTCACCTCCCGATAGCTGATGTGGCATTTTGTAATCCTTAAATTTTAGTTCAACCATATCCAGTACCTCTGCTATGCGTTGTTTTATGGCTGTTTTGTCGTTCCAACCTGTGGCTTTGAGCACAAATAAAAGATTGTCGTAAACGCTTCTATCGGTAAGCAGCTGAAAATCCTGGAAAACTATTCCTATTCTGCGCCTAAGCTTAGGGATATCCTTTCGGCTCAATTTTTGTAGATTGAAGCCACAAGCCATACCTTCTCCCTCTTTAAGTTTGATTTCGGCAGTTATGGTTTTAATTAGGCTCGATTTACCACTGCCCACCCTCCCAATTAGGTAAACAAACTCTCCCTTACCCACCGAAAAGTTGACATCGGAAAGCACCAGGTTATCTTCCTGAAAGATATTGGCAGAACCAAAAACTACAACAAATTCGCTCATCAAGTGTTCGGGGTTGAAATATACCGCTAAGGTATAAAATTATCCTCAGAAACTAAAAGATTTTGTAGTGCTTGCTCTATGTTGCTGTAGGTCCAGGTAAATCCAAGTTCTTTAAGTTTCATCGGCTCAACGGTTTGATTTGTCAGTAGCACTTCTTTTGCCATGTTCCCGGGCAAAAGATTTAATATGTGTGCCGAAATGTTCAGGTAAACCGGTTTTTTTAAGAGTTTCGCAGCTGTTTTTGCAATTGTTTTTAGGTTATCATTGGCTGGTCCTGTTAAGTTGTATACCCCTTTGGCCGATTGGTTTTCAATAAGAAACAGAATGGCTTTGATATGGTCATCGATATGTATCCATGGAATAACTTGCTTACTATTTCCTAATAGGGCTCCAAAGTAGTGCTTTATAGGTGTGACTATTTGGGGTAGAAAACCTCCACGGTTCGAAAGCACAACTCCGGTTCTTATTATTATCAATCTGGTACGCTCAGCACAAGCCATGGCCTCGTTTTCCCAATTTTCGCAAATATCAGCAAGAAATCCCTTACCAATGGGTGAATTTTCATTTATTGTTGCTTGAGAATTATAGGGATAAATACCCACAGCCGAGGCCTGAACTAGCACCGAAGGTGGATTTTTGCAGGCATTTATGGCTTGTGCTATTGCTCGGGTTGAGTAAATGCGGCTTTCTCGTATTCGTTTTTGGTTTTGCTTTGTCCATAGTTTGGCAATGGAATGGCCAGCAAGGTTCACTACTACATCACTTTTTTCGAACATCTCAACCAAACTGCTCCAACTTTTGCCATCCCAGCTTTTTTTTCAATATTTGGATGATGATTACTTTTATTCGGATTGCGTGTTAAAAGTATAACCCTGTAGCCTCTGTTTTCCAATTGGGTAGCCAAATGACTCCCTATAAGGCCTGTACCACCGGCAATTATTGCTGTTTTGCTTGTGCTATTCATATTTTTTTATCTTTATCCAAGCCTTATCAATAATTTTCAATGCACTTGTAAAGGTAGATATATCGTTGAAAATTTCATCTGTTTTGCCCGAAGGGTGGCTATGCCCAATGGGTTTGAAAGCAAAAATCGAATCGTTGGAGTTTGTATCAACGGTTGCCTCGTAGATAAGTGCAGGTTGCCCTGATGTGGCATACTCCTCATCGTCCGGAAAACGCTTGTTGTGCCAGTAGCTATTGAAATCCCATGGCTTGTTAACCTCAATGTAGAATTTTACTGCTGATGGTTCTTTAGGAAGCAATGTTTTAAGAGTAAATGAAGTAGATGGGGTTGCTCCACTGAAACCATCAACATTTTGAGTGTTGAGTGTGGTGTTTGTTTCAACTTTATGTTTCCATCGTGGTAGTGCAGCGGGTCGGTTACGTTCGCCGGGCAACCATTTGCCCTTGTCGTAAACGCCATATCTAAAAATTCCGGTAGCTATTGATTTAGATGCGTAAAGTGTTCCTATAAATTCACCATTCATGTTTTCAGCCCAAATGGCCATAATAGGATATTTATATTCTACACCTCCGATAACTGTTATTGAAGCCGTTATACCACTCTTAAATGGTGTGGTTTCCAATTCCTGAATTATTAACTCTGTCCGGCTGTTGCCTGTTGGCTTACAGGAAATGGTTAGTAGTGTAGCAGTGGTTGCTATGATTGGTAGTATAATTCGTTTCATTTTTTTGAAAATTTATGTTTTTACGCGCATCATTATCATAAAGTAAAGTTCACTAAAATTCTAAAATTATTCCAACAGTTGGATGCACCGTTCCACCGCCAGTTCCATTAATTTTTTTTGAAAGATACCTGCTGTTATCGTTGGGGTCAACCACAGGGTTGCCGTTGTTGTCGGAAACGGTGGTGTAAAGCGGCGGCCTGTCACCTTTAAAGTTATATAGGTTTTGAATATCAACATAGATATTTAGCATCCATGAGTTGAAGAAGAAGGATTTATCCAGTCTCACATCGAGTTGGTGAAAGGCTGAGAGCCTGTTGATATTGAATTGGCTGAAGTCCAACAAAGGCTGCTTTTGAACATTCCACACGTCAATTAAGAAGGATGTAGTTAAATCGTAGGGGGTGTAGGGCGAGCCGCCTACAAATCGCCATTTAAAACCGAGATTCCAGCCCTTCCCAAATGAACGGGTAGCCGTAACCGTTAGCAGGTGCCTATTATCCCACGAAGTGGGTATCCATTGGTTTGTGGGTTGTAGGTTTTTATCCATTTTGCTGGTCTCGCTCCGAACAAACGTGTAGGAAATCAGCGTGTTGAATCCGGCAAGTTTCTTGTTACGGTATAATAGCTCTATACCATAAGCTCGTCCTTTCCCATTTGATACCAGCGCCTCGTCGCCAAAGGTTCCGTAGTCGGCACTTTTACTTGATATGGATACCGAATCGTTTATCGACACCGGATAATTGTTGTATAGCTTGAAAAATCCTTCAGCAGTAAATTTGCTTGCCTCGTTGGGATGCCATTCTGCACCGGCCATAACGTGGTCGGAACGTATGTAGGTTATACCGTTACTTTTATTTACCAGTTCCCCAAGGTTATTGGCGTAGCCTAATGCGGTATAGAGCGGTAGCTGATAGTATCGACCTACGTTCATATTCAGGAATACCGAGGGTTTCAACTGGTACGAAAGCGACAAACGAGGGCTAATCTGTTTAAGTGGGTTCTCCATTTTGGAACTGTAGCTGTTTGCATCGGCTCTAAAGCCAACCGATGCAGTCAACCTATTTTTAAAGGTTCGGTTCACCTGTCCAAATAGGTTCCACTTGAATAAATGCATCTTAGTAATGTAATCGTCGGGTAGGTTGGTTGAGTCAACAAACCGGGCGCGAAAAGTGGAATTGTAGTAGCGGGCGTATTCGGTTCCCGCTCCAAAGTTAAGGTTGTAATCCTTTATGGTGATATTGCGCTCGTAGCGCAACTTATTTTCAGATTCCCATGAAGTATAGTCAAGAATTTTGGGTTGGCTTTTGTCGTTATTGATAAACTTGTATTGATTATTGTTCAGCATGTTTCGGCTTAGAACAACAGTGTGATAGCCATTTTCTCCATAATGCTTGTAAACCGTTCCAAGTGTGTAGTTCCATTGCGTATTAACAGGAAGATAGCCCAGAATGTAACGTTGGTACTCATCGGGGTTTTTAAGTCCGGTGTTTAGTTCAAATTCATCAATGGCACCTAACCCAACAAAAGTAATTTCGTTCTTTTTATTGATGCGCGTTTTGGTTTTGAATTGAAAATCGTTGTAGTTGGGCAGAAATGGCAGACCAAGTGCATCGAAAAGGAACTGTAGGTACGACCTTCGGGCTGAAAAAATCATTGTTGATTTTGGGCCAAGCGGGCCATCAAGTGTTAGCGCCAGGTCCGATGCACCTACCGCTGTTTTAACTTTTAATCGTTCCTGGTTCCCATCTATCTGTCGAAAATCAAGCACTGAGCTCAAGGCATTTCCGCTTGAAGCAGGAAATGCACCAGAGTATAAATTGACCTCTCTTACAAAATCAACATTGATTATTCCTACCGGGCCTCCTGAGGCTCCCTGTGTGGCAAAGTGGTTAAGATTGGGTATCTCCACACCATTGAGGTAGAAACGATTTTCGTTTGGCCCACCGCCCCTTACAATAACATCGTTGCGGTAAGCTATTGACGAAGCAACTCCCGGTAACGATTGAATTACACGACTAATATCGCGGTTGCCCCGGGGTTGCGTTCAATTTCATCAATTCCGATACGTCTGAGCGAAAGGGGTGCATCATCGCTTCTGCGAAACGGCGATGCTGTTACTACAACACCTTCGAGTTGAACCGCTTCCTGTTCCAGGGGAATTTCAACATAAACATTCTTCGAACGGGTTACCATTATGGCTTCCGAAACGTAGGGTTTGTAACCAATAAAGGTTACCTTGAGCTCCACCCAGCCCGGCTCAAGACCGGCAATTACAAAATTGCCATCGAAATCGGAAGTAGTTCTAATGGTGGTCCCAAAAACCACTATGGTGGCAAACGGTACGGGTTCGTTGGTTTTTGCCTCAAAAACCCTACCCTTTATCATTCCCTTATCCTGTGCAAAAAGGAAGGCTATTGAATATGTGAGAATGGCTGCTGTTAAAATAATCTTTTTAACCATACATATCTGTTTTTTATCCCACTAACAACAAAAAGGTTATAAATGTTTAACTATTATGCTGATATGTGCAACAAAAAAGGAGATCAACTTGTTCATCTCGGCATCTGTGCATTCTCTATACTTTTTGAGAGCATGTAATTTTTACATGTGGTAAGTGCTTTTGCTTTTATTACAAGAGAGTCTAAATGCATATCAGGGACCTGTACACTTGGGGCCAGTTGCCGATTTGCAGTATCGGTCCAACGGTAATATAGGTGGGCGCTGCTGTAATCTACTAATCCAGTACTGTCAGCGGTTAAACTGTAGCAGTATAATCCAAAATGGTTCGATTTTTCATTGCTGCATAGGTTATTCCCAAAATTCAGATATCGGGCATTTGATAGGGCCAGGTTGTAAATTGTTGGGAATATATCCTTGTGTGAGCCAAATCAATTGATGTCAATACGATTAACAGAACGATATTTTGATGGGATGTACATGAGCAGAGGAACAGAATGCTGCATGAAGAGGTCAGCCTGTGGGTATTCAAAATTCTGCTTAATGTTATGGTCGCCTGTCGCTACCACTATGGTATTCTCACCCAGGGGCGATTCGATAATCTGTTTAATGAAATTGCCTAAACAGTTATTGGCATACTGATAGGCCTTGAGTCCCTTTAGTACAATGCTTTCATCAAACTTCATTCTGGTTTTTGCCCATTCGGGAAGAGCTATGGGGGGACCCGAATAGCTCTTGGGGATATCGTAAGGGGTATGGTGCGAGATGGTCATGGCAAAGACAAATATGGAAGTTTTGGAATGGTTGCTGATTAAATCCAGTATTCTTTTATAAAGAACCTCGTTGTGCATGCCATATTCGCCAGTTTCACCATTGGGGTAATATTTTCTGAGGGTGGGCTCAGCCTCCACCCGGTCGAAGTATTGACGGGGGATGAATTTATCCATGCTTCGCCAGTCCATTTTCCTGCCAGTGATAAAAATGTTTTTGTATCCCTTGTCGTGAAAAGGTTTCGATGCAGCAGTTTCATATGTCAGGTTTTGGTATTTTGATTGCGATATTGGGCTTTTAGGGGGATTTAGCAGGATGCTTTCCAGTGAGTAAATCGTCCCCGAATATGCGGGGAGAAAGTTACGGAAAAGGTAGCAGCTATCTAAAACTTCGACCAGTTAGCCAAGAACGTTGCAACTGTCGGATTGCAGTTCAAGGTAAAAGTTACTCATGCTCTCCATAAGAATAAAAATCACATTAGGGGGATTTCCCTCTAAAAATGTATTTGCAGCTGTACGGGTGTAAAAGGTTTCGGTAGATACCGTTTCAAACTTTTTATTATAGAGTATAGAGGCGGCTTGTTCAATCGAATCAAAACGGTACTTTTTAATGTTTTTGTGAAATTTGTATCTATTCTACTATTCTTACGATCGGACCATGCTATTTTAACGCTGAACAAACCATTTAACGGTAAAATGTTTATAAAAGCATTTTCCGATATGGTAGTATGACGGCCAGATAGGGGTACTATACCCAAATTGCCCCGCATTCCCAGGAAGTACATTGCAAATATTTTAAGAGCTGTCAAAATTTTTATTCCAAGTGGTTGGAGCCGAAACAGAATGCTATGCTTGATGGGCTTGCAACTTAAATGATAAAATTTTACCAGTAGCCAAGCTATAATTCCCAATACAAGCATTAATCTAATTACGGGCTACTCCTTCCAAATTGATACCAACACGGCTTTGGTGTCATTCTCGAAGAACCCGAATATGATAAAACTAATCTTAGTGTTGTAGAATTTGTAAAAGTAAAAGTTGATAACCTCAAAAAGTAGTACCGTGAGCATGACTATTACCGCATAAGTTCTGAAAAGTGTGCTTGATATGCCTGATTTTTGTTATGTATCGACCCTACAAGTGCGAGTGCTACCAAAGGAACCGATGCAATGGTAAGCACTTTGATGTCGAACTTTAAACCAACCAGAAATGCTCTGATTATATCGAGGGTATATCCCTTTCGGTCAGCCCAGTTAGTAAAGATAAGTCGGGATAGAAAAAGAGTTAAAATCCCCAAAAGCAGATGCCTGACAGTCCATATAATAACTTCAAAGAACCTTTCAAAACCGCTCTTTTTCATATTTACATCGATTTATTAAGTTGAAATGCATTCTCTACTATCGATTTGATATTGGGTAAGGGGTTGGATTGGTTACAAAACATGGCAAGATATTCAATATTGAATCCTTTCCCTTTTAAGGGTGCAAAGGTTAGCTGGTTCATGTAAAGGCCAAACTGTGCAAAGTGAGCTGCAATTTGCTCAATAACAGTTTGATGTACCTTGGAACTTTTGACCAAACCGTTTTTATCGACATAATCTCTGCCTGCCTCGAACTGGGGTTTTATTAGCAAAACCATCAAACCTTCGGGTTTCATAAACCTAACCATAGACTGGGAAACTTGGGTAAGCGATATGAATGAAAGGTCAGCTACCACTATATCAACTTTTTGTCCGATTCTTTCGGGTAGTAGCGTTCGGATATCGGTTTGCTCTAGCGAGCAGATCCGCTCATTGTTGCGCAGCTGCTCATCGAGTTGGTTAGTACCCACATCTACAGCCCATACATACCTTGCACCATACTGCAGAGCACAGTAGGTAAAGCCTCCTGTGGATGCTCCTACATCAAGTACCAATTTACCGGTAAAATTGATACCAAAATCTTCTATGGCCTTTTCTAACTTTAAATATCCACGGCTGAAAAAGTTGATGGTGTTGCTTACCTCAATTGTATCGGTTTCGGTTATCTGGTACGATGGTTTTTGAATAGTTTTACCGTTAACTGATACGGTTCCGGTAAGTATAAGATTTTTGGCTCGTTCACGCGAGCGACAATATCCCTTTTCAACTAAGTATGTATCAAGTCTAACCATTGCTTTGTCTTTTTACCATTCTTCGGGCCATTGCCTTTAGCCCCGGCGTTGAGTTTATTTGAACCAGCCTCATAACATGTGGCAGCTCATTGGCAATCCATTTGTTATGCTCCGACAGTACCAGTAGAATATCCATGCAGTGAACTTTAACGCTAACGGCAACTGAATTGCTGAGCATCCAATCGAAACTGATTTCAATAATTTGCTTTGCCTCATTGGGCCTATCTGAAATCCACTGGCTCAGGTTATTGGTCTGGTAGAGCCACGTTTTAAGCAACTTGCTAAAGTGTCGTCTCACAGAATTATTGGTTAGCTGCGGTGTGTGTTTTATCAGCTCATTGGCATACCGGTTTAGTAAATCTTTATTACTAAGCAGGCAGTTTTCCAAAACCCATGCAGCATGGAACGAATTTTTTTTATTTTGAGCAGAACTTATCTCAAAAAGCAGTTCAATCCCTTGTGGATGACTTGAGAAAAATTGTGCCAATTGTTGCACCTCGTATTTGCGAAGTTTGTAATTTAGACGTTCTAAAAGGTTTTGAATTTCCATCAACCTAAAAATATACCATAAATATACATTATGCAACCTAACTTCGATATTCTTCAGTATCTTTTTGATAAGGCCAATAAAATTGATAGCCTTTCTGAAGTACATTTTACAATTGGCGCAAGGTATGTTGCTTCGCAAAATAAAAATGGGCAAATCGGCGTATGTGCAACTTTGAATACATATGTTGATAAGGATGCCATTCAAACAACTGATTTTTCAAACAGAAACTTTAGAGTGATGGTGAATGCCTATGCAAATGCAACCTTAAACTATATTGCTAAGGCAGACGGTCATGGCGATATATTTGAAGTGGTTGACTTTAGCCGATTCAAAAATATTGTAATGATTGGCTACTTTGGTTCGCTTGTGCAAAAGCTTCAGGCTAGAGGTGTTTCCACCACTGCTTTCGATATCGACCAGAGCGAGGCTCCTGTTATGCCCATGGATAAGCAACAGGAATACCTTTCTGGGTCCGATTGCGTAATTCTTACCTCTACCAGTTTGGGCAACAGAACCTTTGACGGGATTATTGCTGCAATCCCTTCAGAATGTTCGGTTTTCATGCTGGGCCCTTCAACTCCTTTAGACGATATTATGTTTTCAATTCCTCAGATTAAGGGCTTATTTGGCTCAATTTTCCCCTTAAATCATAATGAAACCTTAAACCTTATAGCAAATGGATTTGGTACACGTGATTTTATGTGCTATATGCAGAAGGTTTATAGACTAAGTAACTAATTGGCATACATTTGTTTACAAAAAAAGCCGCCTTTTTTAAAGGCGGCTTTTAAAATTTTATTTTTTCCTACTGAACCAAAACCAGTTCACTCAAAATATTCTTTGCCCCCGCATACTTGTCAACAATAAACAGAAAATAGCGAATATCCAGGGTAATGTTCCGACAGTATTTGGGGTCAAACATTACATCGCTCATGGTGCTTTCCCAGCAGCGGTCAAAGTTTACACCAATAAGGTTGCCCTCGGCATCCAAAACGGGGCTGCCCGAGTTACCTCCTGTGGTGTGGTTGGTGGCAATAAAAGCAACCGGCACGGTTCCGTTTACAGTATAAGGGCCATAATCCTTTGTTTGGTAAAGTTCTATTAGTCGTTTTGGGGGAACATAATCCGGAATATCATGCTGCTGCGATTTTTCGTAAATGCCATCAATAGTGGTGAAGTAGTTGTAGATTGCTCCATCGTGGGGTTCAAATCCGGCAACTTTGCCGTAAGTAATTCGTAGGGTTGAATTGGCATCGGGGAAAAAGCGCTTTTCGGGTTGCATATGCATTAACCCCTCAATGTAGGTGCGGTAAAGTATTTCAAGGCTATCGGTTATCTGGTAGTAGCGCTGCTCAACGTTGCTACGGTATAAGTATTCAAAATCGTAGTAAATTCCAAATATTGGGTCGTTCAGCAATTCTTTGGCGCTGCTGCTGTCTAAATCGTTTAGTAGTGTTAGCACCCTGATGCTATCGGAAAAGGCGCTTTGCGTATAAATTTGTTGGGCCATTTGCCGCCAGTTTACATTCTGTTTTTTTGACCTTTGTATGAATTCGGGTTGAAGATTTTCCGGTACCCTTTCGGTATAGGCTTGCATTAGCGCAGCAAATACTTCCCGGTCAACTGCAATTTCAAAATCCTTAAAAAAACTTTTTACATAATTCTTCATTCTTTCCCGTAGTTCCTGAAACTTTTTAACGTCGGTTGTAGAGTCAAGTGCCATGCCCAGCAGCCTATCGAAACGGGAAGCAAAACTAATAAGTTCCACACCATAAACTGCTTCATTACGGTAGTCAACCACCAACGATAGCGGCGATAGCTCGCTGTATAGCTCTGCAAACTTTGGTAGCAACCATCCGTAACGTTCTTTTAGTTCAGGATTTGATGATGCCCATGCGTTAAACATTGCTTCCAGCTCCTGCTTTTTCCCTACGGCATCTAAGCGCTTTAGGCCAATGGTTTCGCCAATCCATTTTTTCCATGCATTTGCCACACGGGCATGCTTTGCTGCATACTTAATTTTAATGGTATCGTTAGCGTTCATAAAATTATTAAATATGGAAAGCCGGGTGTTACGTAGTTCAATTTTGTGAGGGTTGCTCTGATTGATGAGCAGCTCAACAGCATGTGATGTGATATACTGTTGGGTACGACCGGGAAATCCGTAAACCAGTGTAAAATCGCCTTCTTTAATTCCTTTGGTTGATATTTTTAGAAATTTTTTGGGCTTATAGGGTACATTATCGGGCGAATAGGGTGCGGGGTTGTTGTTTTTATCGGCATAAATGCGAAAGAGTGAAAAGTCTCCAGTGTGGCGGGGCCATTCCCAGTTATCGGTATCGCCGCCAAATTTACCTATCGCATCGGGGGGGGTTCCAACCAACCGAATATCTTCAAATACCTGATACACAAAAAGGAAGTACTGGTTCCCATAGTAAAAAGGATATACCATTGCTTCGTAAGCAATCCCCTCTTTCTGTGCCTGACTTATAAGGCTATCCGCTACCTGCTGAATGGTTAAGGAACGTTCCCTTTCGTTCATTGCCGGCGTTACGTTTTTTAGCACCTGATGGGTCACATCGTCCATCCGAACCAGAAAGCGAACCTTTAATCCGGGGTTTGGCAGTTCTTCGGTAAGATTGTTAGCCCAGTAACCATTGGCTAAAAGGTTGCGTTCAATGGTTGAGTGCGATTGAATTTGTGAGTAGCCGCAGTGGTGGTTGGTTATTAGTAGCCCCTGCTCCGAAATAACTTCACCGGTGCAACCTCCTCCAAACTGAACAATGGCATCCTTTAAGCTGGTTTTATTAACACTGTAAAGGTCTTCGGCTGTAAGTTTAAAACCCATACGTTGCATTTCAGCAATATTCTTGCCAATTAGCATGGGTATCCACATGCCTTCATCGGCAATTCCTTTGAGAATAAAGGAAATTGAAAGTAATACCAGTAAGACAATTCGTTTCATAGCTGTAGAATTTTTAATTATTTCGACATTGAACGGGCAAAAGCGATTAGCTGCTCATGTAAGTTTTGAACGGGCAATCCCATTACATTAAAGTATGAACCATCAATCCGTTCCACTCCTATAAATCCTATCCATTCCTGAATACCATAGGCACCGGCTTTATCGTAGGGTTTGTATTTCAACAGGTAGTAGTCTATTTCTTCAGTGGTCAACCTTTTGAAAAAAACATCAGTTGATACGTTAAATACTCTTTCCAACGTGGCCGATTTTAAACAAACACCGGTGATTACGGTGTGCACTTTATTGGATAAAACGCTCAGTATGAGTCGAGCCTCCGCTTCATCTTTGGGTTTCCCTAAAATTTGATTGCAGCAAATTACAACAGTATCGCAGGTTATGAGAATGGTTTTATCGGTTAAACGATGGGTGAAAAGCGAAGCTTTGTGGCGTGCCAAGTAAACCGGAACATCGTGCAATGGCAGGTTTGTAGGGTATTGCTCCTCATCATCGTGATTGGTATCCCAAATTTCAAAATCAACATCCAAACCCTTGAGCAGCTCCCTTCTTCTGGGCGATTTTGATGCCAGAATAAGTTTCTTGCCCTTAAGTAGCTCCTGTAGTAACATGCTGGCTTAGTTGACTAAATATCTAAAAATCAGTGTATAAGTTAATCCCGATAGCATGATAAGTTTGCAAACCAAACTTGCCCGATGGTAATCGAGTTTTGATGATGCTATCAGAACTTGAACGGTTAAGATAAAAATTGGAATGATAATGAAAATAATAAAGTAGAAAAAAGAGATATAGTCGAACCTTATTTGAGCAATTTTATACTGGTAGGCGCCAAATGCCAGCACTAATGCAATCAGTGTTACAAACAAAATAGCCGATATTATTAGTTTAGATGTTTTTACACCAAAGTGAACGGGGATGGTATTGCGGCCAAGCGATGTATCGCCTTCAAAATCTTCAATATCCTTTATAATTTCTCTCGCCAGAGTTAGCATAAAGGCAAAAAATACAAAGCCTCCCACCCAGTATATAATCAACTTTAGGTTAAGTTGATAAATAAAAATTATATCGCTAAAAGTTCCAAGCATCTGGGCCTCAAATATGAGTGGTATTAGCGGTACAATACTTGTTAGTATGGCAACAACCAAATTGCCAGTAAATAGCTGTCGCTTGTATGTGGTTGAGTAAAACCATAGAATTCCTGCAGTAAGAAAGAAGAGTAACGAAAAAATGGGACGACCTATTTTGAATGAAACTAATGTACCCATGATTGCTCCTAAAATGGTTAGGGTTAAATGAAAGGCAATGGCACCCCTACGGCTTACCATTTTGCCTACCACCACTGTTTTGGGCCGGTTTATTAAATCGGCTTTGGTATCAAAGTAGTCGTTTATTACATACCCCCCTGCAGCAATAAGCATGGTTGCAACAACTAAAACGAAAAACCATATGGTTGGTAGCTGCAAATTTAATCCAAAACCAAGTAGTATGGTTTGAATTATCATATAGCGCAAGAGAATCATGGTTGCTGCAATAATCAGCAGGTTCTTAACCCTTATTAAGCGTAGATATTTATACATGGTTATAATAGATGTTTACTGTAAACCATTACTCGATGGCCCCCATTTACCATTTACTTTTAAAACCTGTTCAATTACATCGCGAACACAGCCTTTACCCCCTGAATAGGTTGAGATGTATAGCGCAAGATTTTGAATTTCTGGTGCAGCATCCCTGGGACAGGTGGGAATTCCAACTCGTTGCATTACCTCATAATCGGGCAGGTCGTCGCCCATATAAAGTATGTTGAATAGTTCTATACCATATTTGAATCTGAAATCCTCAAGGGCTTCAACTTTATCTTGAACGCCAAGGTAGATATCCGTTACTCCCAGCCCCTTAAATCGAGTTCCTATTACATCAGATTTTCCTCCTGAGATGATTGCTATCGGGAAACCCCGTTCAATGGCAACGTGAACTGCATATCCATCACGGGTATTTGAAGTTCTAAGCAGTTCCCCCGATGGATGTAGTAAAACAATCCCATCGGTAAAAACACCATCCACATCAAAAGCAAAAGCTTTTACATTACTGAGCAGTTCCTTGAAATTTTTTTTACTGGTCATAAAACAGCGTGCTATTCTTTTAGCTTTTTGGCCATCTTTTGAATGCTCAAAGATAGCTCTTTGTATAAATTGGCCAAGCCCATTTTTGAAAGCATTTGCAAATGGTTTTCTATTGTATTTAAGTCGTTGCGAATGGCTGGCCCGGTTTGGAAATCTGCCGGATTACCTTCAAAGGCTTTTTGAATGGTTTCTTCTATTAGGGGTTTAGCTAACAAGAAGTTTATGTTGTTCTCAGCTGCAATCCGATAGGCCTGTGCCAACATATGATTTGTAAAGTTACAGGCAAACACACCGGTAAGGTGTAACCATCGCCGTTGCTCGCCATTCATTTCTATAACTGAGGTCGAGATATTTTTTGCAATACTCTCAAGCAAAATCAGTGTTTCCTTATTGTTTGCCTCTATGCAAATTGGAATGTTTCGGAATTCAAGTATTCTGTTGCGTGAAAAGGTTTGAAATGGGTAGATAACACCATAACCTTTTGCCTTGCAATTTTTTAATATATCGATGGGTGTGCTACCGCTGGTATGTGTCACTATTCCGTTAACCTGTTTGAGTTCATTTATGGTTTTTGGAATAACTGAGTCGGGTAGTGCAAGTATGTATAAATCAGCTTCTTTACCAATTTTTTCAATGGCCACTATGGGTTCTGCACCTAACTTATTTGCCAAAACCGATGCGCTCTCATATGTTCTGGAGTAAATCTGTACAATTTTATAACCGGCACCATGTAACTCAATTGCCAGCGAAGTGGATAGATTCCCCGCACCAAGGATTACAATGTTTTCAATCATTATTTTTTCTGCTAAGTTAACACTTATTTGAGACAGTCGCCATATAAAAAGAAGACATCCGAAACCCTCATAGTTTCGGATGTCAACCCTACTTAACCTATTGTAAACCTAAACCAAAACCTAATTATATGAATACTTCATTTCTTGTAGTAATGAGCAGGCTTCAAACTTGTCGTTCTTTTGGAACTGCTCAAAATTTTTCTCAATGAATTCTTGTTGAATTCTGGGTATGTAAGGATTAAATTTTATGGGTGCTTTATTCAAACCGCGGTATAATTTGTATGCCTTATCTTCAATCATCAACATTTCCGAAATGCTATCAATCCTTATGCCGGTTGTGCGTTCTATGCTAAGCAGGTGCTTGTCATGCATGCTAAGATATGAGCGCAACTTCAGCATAAATTTAAGGTACGATATACTTTTGTCCCGAATATCGGCGTGTTTAATTATAACTGGTGTTAAATTCTGCGGAACAAATTCAGGATTTAGAAACAATTGCTGATTTATTTCGCTTGCTGCTTCTTCAAGTTGCATCAAGGAATACGTAAACTTTTTGTCAAGTCTCTTAATAAGATTATTGATAATTTCGCTATTCATTAATATAATCTTTCTTTAATAAATTTACCTGTTTAACGCTTAAAAATCAATTTTGTTAGGGTGATTTTGGTCAACTTTGGTTAAAGAATGATGAAACAATTGTTAAAATTTACTAACGATTAAAACATTGTAAATCAATTATATATTAAATGTGTTTGAATTGATTATTGTTAAAATTCATGTCGTTATTGCAGGTAACCCGTTTTATATTAGATTTGTACGTTCGTTTAATCAGCAACGCTCTTTATAAATAATTTGATATATAACGGATTGATATATAATAATATATATGGATGGATTCTAAATTGTGTATTATTAATGCAATGATTAGTTTAACTTTGAGATTTGAAATAAAAGTATTTTACCTTCAATCCAATTTGTGATGTAAGGTTAAAGAAAAATGAAATGCGTTGAATGAAATACTGAGTTATTACAACCAATTAGATGTCTAACTTTTTAAACATTTAAGTTCTAATGAAAATTCTTGTTTGTATTAGCCACGTGCCTGACACTACCACAAAGGTGAAGTTTGTTGATGGCGATACTAAATTGGATACAACAGGCATTCAGTGGGTTATTAACCCATGGGATGAACTTTCGCTAACCCGCGCTCTTGAGCTAAAGGACGATCCCAGTACCGGTGTTAAAAGTGTTACGGTTGCACACGTGGGCGGAGCAGGCTCAGAGCCCACCATCCGAAAGGCATTGGCCATTGGTGCTGACGATGCCATTAGGGTTAATGCCGAACCAGCTGATGCCTACTTTGTTGCCGCTCAACTTGCCGAAGTAGCAAAAAAGGAGCAGTTCGATATCATTATGTGCGGTATTGAATCGAGCGACTACAACGGTTCTACCGTTGGTGGCATGCTGGCCGAATTCCTAAATATCCCCTCAGTTTCTGCTGTATCGTCGCTAAAAATTGAAAATGGTCAGGCCGTTATCGTCCGCGAAATCGATGGTGGCAAGGAAACCCTTACTGTTCCTGTGCCTTTTGTTGCTATTGTTCAGAAGGGTATAGCAAAGGAACCTCGTATTGCTGCTATGCGCGGCATCATGATGGCGCGCACTAAACCCATTAAACTCTATGAACCTATTGCCATTGAACCACTTACCGAGTATGTGAAGTTTGAACTTCCCAAGCCACGAGCAGCCTGCAAATTTGTGGACCCCGAAAATCCCAAACAGCTTATCGAACTTTTGCAAAATGAAACAAAACTTATTTAAAGTTTAACCTTAAAAACTGAAAAAAAATGTCAGTATTAGTATATACCGAAAACTGGGACGGTAAATTCAAAAAACTCTCTTTCGAACTGGTATCGTATGCCAGCAAAATTGCCGAAATGACTGGCACCAGCGTTACCACTGTTACCATTGGCGATATGGCCGACGATGAGCTTAAAACACTTGGCCGCTATGGAGCTGAAAAGGTAATCTGTATTAAAAACGATAATTTGAGCGTTCTCGATAATCGGAACTATGCTACTGTTTTGGCGCAGGTTGCGCAATCCGAAGGTAGTAAGGTTATTATTGTAGCCAACAATAACCGCGGGAAAGCCATAGCACCAATGCTTTCGGTTAAGTTAAAAGCTGCAATTGGTGCAGGCGTTTCACAACTGCCATTAAGCATTAATCCTTTTACCGTTTACAAGCGCACATTTTCGGGTAGTTCCTTTGCGCATGTGGTGCTCAAAACCGATGTTAAGATAATAACCCTTGCCCAGAACTCGTTTGATATTATCGAAAGCAATAGGGATGTAAAAATTGAAAAAATCGACGTTCAGATTGATGTTCCCAAAACACAGGTTAAGGATGTACAAAAGCAAACCGGTAAGCTACTGCTCACCGATGCTGAAATTGTTGTATCGGGGGGGCGTGGTATGAAGTCGCCCGATAACTGGGGACCGCTGGTTGAACTTGCCGATCTACTTGGAGCAGCTACTGCTTGCTCGCGCCCAGTTTCCGATGAGGGTTGGCGCCCTCATGAGGAACACACCGGTCAAACCGGAAAGATTATCGCCCCTAATCTATACATCACTGTAGGTATATCGGGTGCTACCCAGCATATTGCAGGCGTAAGCGGTTCAAAATACATCGTTGCCATTAACAACGATAAATCTGCACCAATCTTCGAAGTCGCCCAGTATGGGTTGGTTGGCGATGCCCAAAAGGTGCTTCCTAAGCTGGTTGAAGCAGTTAAGGAAATTAAAGGTAAGTAACACAACACGTTCCGATTAATATAAAAACCTGCCACGCAGCAAGTGGCAGGTTTTTATGCCGAACCAAAAAGTTTGTAAACCAAATACCAAAACCATGACCAAACAGATTGTATTTGCCATTACCCTGCTCATCACCTTGGGGGTATTTGCCTATACCATCAGCCGAATAATTCGTTTTTTTGCTTTAACCCGCAAGGGTTTTAAGGTCAATAGGCTGGGCAAAAGGCTAATGGTGACTCTTAAGGTGGCCTTTGGACAAACCAAAATATTCCGTCGCCCGGCGATAGGATTCTTTCATGCCTTGGTTTTCTGGGGATTCTGTGTGATACTCTTTGGCAGCATTGAAATGGTTATCGACGGCCTATTCGGACTGGAGCGATCGCTCAGTTTTCTGGGAGGGGTGTATGATTTTATTATAGCTTCCGGAGATATTTTTGCTCTTCTTGTCGCCGTGTCGATAATAATTTTTCTGATTCGTAGAATTTTTTTACATATCAAGCGTTTCGAAGGTATCGAAATGAAAAAGATTTCTCATATCGATGCCAATGTGGCACTTTCAATTATTCTGCTGCTCATGTTCTCGCTTTTAGGCATGAACGCTGCTTACCTGAAATGGACTGAACTGGCCGGCCAGCAAGTTCACGGAGTGTATCCTGTCAGCCAGCATATAACAGGTCTCTTCACCGGACTTAGCGTTGGCACAGTTTTTACTCATTACCAAGTTTACTGGTGGACACACATTCTTTTAATTTTCCTGTTTGCAAATCTATTGCCCTATTCAAAACATTTTCATGTATTCATGTCGGTTCCCAATGTGTTTCTTTCGCGCTTGGAACCGCTGGGCAAACTTCCTAATATGGAAAATGTTACTCGTGAGGTTAAGTTGATGATGGATCCCAATGCAGCTTTCGCTGCACCAGCAACCGATGTACCTATTGAGCGTTTTGGCGTTAAGGATGCCGAGGATGTGGTTTGGAAAAGTTATTTCGATGCCCTTTCCTGTACCGAGTGTGGCCGATGCACTTCAGTTTGTCCAGCCAATATTACAGGGAAAAAACTCTCACCGCGTAAGGTGATGATGGACCTGCGCGCCCGTATGAAGGAGAAAGGACCTTTGATGCTAAAAAATGGCAGGGATTTTACCGATGGGAAATCGCTTATTCGCCATTATATCAGTGAGGAGGAGCTATGGGCTTGCACAACATGCAATGCTTGTGCTCAGGAATGCCCTATAAATATTGATCATCCCAAATTAATAGTCGATATGCGCCGCTACCTGGTTATGGAAGAGGGTTCTGCACCCGGGGAATTAAAGGCTATGTTCAATAATATCGAAAACAATGGAGCCCCTTGGCAGTACTCGCCCGAGGATAGATTGGTATGGGCTAAAGATTTGTAGATCAACATAAACTAATTAGCCCCCAGTTATACTTATAACTTAAATGCTAAACAGATTACGAAAATGGAAACCCGCAAAATAGAAATTCCGGTAATAGCTGAACTTTTTGCTCGGGGCGAGAAACCCGAGTATCTGTTCTGGGTAGGCTGTGCTGGAGCTTACGACGATCGCTACAAAAAGGTAGCTCGTGCCTTTACTAAAATTCTGGTTCACCTCAATGTGAGCTTTGCTGTTTTGGGCAAAGAGGAAACCTGCACCGGTGATCCTGCCCGCAGAGCTGGAAACGAAATGCTCTTTCAGATGCAGGCCCTTCAAAATATCGAAAAGTTTAAGGCTTACGAAATAAAAAAGGTGATAACCATTTGCCCTCACTGCTATAATACTTTTAAAAATGAGTATCCCGATTTAGGAGCCGATTTTGAGGTTATCAGCTACATCGATATAATAAATAGGTATATTGATGAGGGAAAACTCAAAGTCGATACTCAAAAGTTTGCCAAGACCCTTATAACCTATCACGATCCTTGCTATCTTGGTCGTGCAAATGGCATTTATGAGGAACCCCGAGCCATTTTAAAAAAATTGGGAGGTAATTTTGTTGAAATGGAGCGAAACCGAAGCTTTGCACTTTGCTGCGGTGCAGGTGGTGCCCAAATGTTTAAGGAGGCCGAAAAGGGCAATAAGGAGGTCTTCCTCGAACGCATGGAGGATGTTATGCAGGTTAACCCCGATATTATTGCAACCGCATGTCCGTTCTGCATGACCATGATGACCGATGGTATAAAGTACAAGAATCAGGAGGGAAAAATGCAGAACTTAGACATTGCTGAGTTGATTGCCGAATCGTTAAACCTTTAATCAATTATAAACCTAAAACAGTTATGAGCGAAAGAAAATTGCTTAAAAGCGGCGAATTTCTTGTTAACGAGTTAGACGCTAACGACGTTTTTATTCCCGAAGAGTTCAATGAGGAGCAACGCATGATTGCTCAAACCTGTCGTGATTTCATGGAGGCAGAGGTTTTTCCCCGCCTAAATGATATCGATAAGGGCGACCGCGACCTTATGAAAAGAATCCTTAAAAATTCCGGCGAACTTGGTATGTTGGGGATTGCTGTACCAGAACAGTACAATGGTTTTGGACAAAATTTTGTAACCCAGATGCTGGTTGCCGAAACCACTGGAGCGGGCTACTCTTTCTCGGTGGCTTACATGTGCCACTGTGGTATTGGTACTATGCCCATTCTTTATTACGGTAACGAGGAGCAGCGCCAAAAATATGTGACACGTCTTGCTACAGGAGAAATCATTGGTGCATACTGTCTTACCGAACCCGGCGCCGGTAGCGATGCCAATTCGGGCAAAACCACAGCTAAACTTTCTGAAGATGGCAAGTACTATATTTTGAACGGTCAGAAAATGTGGATTACGAATGCTGGCTTTGCCGATACACAGGTTGTTTTTGCAAAGGTTGAAAACGATCGCGTGCTAAGCGCATTCATCGTTGAGAGTAAATGGCCAGGTGTTGTAGTTAACCCCGATGAGCATAAAATGGGGATCAAGGGCTCATCAACTGCACAAGTCTTTTACAACGATGTTAAGGTTCCCGTTGAGAACATGTTGGGCAACCGTGGCGAGGGCTTCCGTATTGCGCTTAGTATTTTGCATATGGGACGCATGAAACTTGGCGCTAATGTTATTGGCGCTGCCAAGGAAACCATTACCCAATCGGTTAGGTATGCCAATGAACGTAAGCAGTTTAACACTAAGATTGCCAATTTTGGTGCTATAAAGCACAAGTTAGCCGAAATGGTTATTCGTACCTATGCTCACGAATCGGCAATTTATCGTGTTAGCCAGGATATTGATGATTTAATTGAACGATATAAGGCCGAAGGTTGTGAGTACGGTCGTGCCGCCATCGATGCCATTAGCCATTACGCAGTTGAGGATGCCATCCTTAAGGTAAATGGTTCCGAAATGCTCGATTTTATTGTTGATGAGGGCGTTCAGATTCATGGCGGTATGGGCTACTCTGCTGAGATGAATGTTGAACGGGCGTATCGCGACTCACGTATAAACCGAATATTTGAGGGTACCAATGAAATTAACCGTTTGTTGGTAATCGACACCGCCATTAAGCGTTCACTAAAGGGTGATTATGATTTAATGGGCCAGGCAGAGCATTTTTATTCCAATCTCGACGCTATAGCTGCCGAAGCTGGAGCAACTGATTACTATGAGCAAAAGTTGCAAACCATTCGAAACCTCAAGAAGGTTGCCCTGCTTGGCATTTATGGTGCTAATAAGGCATTTGGTAAACAGTTTGCCACTGAGCAAGAGGTTCAAAACAACCTCAGCAATATCATTATGGACATTTATGTTGCCGAGTCGCTTACGCTTAGGGTAAAAAAATTGGAAAGCAAGGGCCATCTAAACATCAGCTTATACAGGGATATTGTTGATGTGTTCGTATACGATGCTGCCGCCCGTATTCGTAAGAATGCTCTGGATGCAGCAAACTCGTTTGCTGTTGAACCCGAACATGGCAGGTTGGTTTCAGCCTTCGAAAGGCTTTGTAAAACCCAGACCGTAAATGTAAAGGATGCCCGTCGTCGCATTGCCGATAAGTTGATTGACGATAACGAGTATAAATTTTAGAATCAAACGTTTTAAGTTGAAAGAGGCTATTCCCCAATAGCCTCTTTTTTTTGATTAACATTCTTACTTTTTTCCTGAAAAAGCATTTGTGCGGGGAAAGCACTTTTTTATTAACAATCAGAATTCAATCCACCAACATTTTGCTAACAAGTAGCCACAATCAACAATTTTTAGATTCCCATTCTCATTTCAATGCCACTTATGATTTTACTGTATTGTTTTGCTTGTAACAATTCGCTACGCAATGTTTGGCACATATGCACGTTGCAAAACAATATTTAACCCGTTAAACAAATTGATTTTGCAAGACAAATTATGGGTGCGTGTCATCTGATACTTGCCTCTTTTTGAATCCAGATTAAAAATTCAATAACTTGACCAGCATAATTGGTTTCAAAACCCTGCACATCATCAAAAATTCAGAAACAAAACCGATAAAATTGGTAATAGGCAGATAATCAAATCTATATTGATTTTCAGGTTTCGTGTAGCAGGAAGTAATTGTTGAAAATCAACTTAACATGCAATAAGTATTTATGAATGAGCATTTTTACTTTGAATGGTTCTAAATTATATTTTTTTACGCCCATATACTGAAAAAATGACAAAAGTCAGACTTTTAACCTTGCTAAGATATTATATTTTACCAATGAAAATCAGCATGTTGAAAATAAAATATGCGTTATTAATGTTACAGTGTTAATAAAATAACAAACAGTGATTTTTAAACTTTATAGTTATGACGGAAACTAGAGAATTGGTAAAGAAACTTGCCGACAAGTATGGGCGGACAAGAGAAAGCCTAATACCCATATTACAGGGTGTGGTTCAGGAAGAGCGCTACATCTCGAGCGAAGCAATGACTGAAATAGCTAGTGAACTCGACATGTCAGCCGCTAAGGTGTATGGTACGGCCACTTTTTACTCTTTCCTCGATACTCAACCCAGAGGAAAATTTGTCATTCGGGTTTGCCGTACCATTTCGTGCTCCATGAAGGGGAAGAACCTCATTATTCAGGAACTGGAGGATATGCTTAAAATTAAGGTTGGCGAAACCACCTCCAACCGAAAGTTTACCCTACTTGAAACAAATTGCTTGGGGTGGTGCCACAAGGGGCCAGCTATGCTCATTAATGAGCAGGCCTATACTGAACTTACCCCTGAAAAGGTGAGAGATATTATTAACGATTACATGAAAAAGTAAACCAGAGGAGATTCGGCTATGTCAAATAACTTTTTACGTCGCGTTGATCTCATTTTTGATAAGGATTGCGACTTCAAACAGGTTTTGCGAAACGCTTACAAGCGAAGCAACGATGAAATAATTAATGAGCTTCTTGAATCAGGACTGAGGGGTAGAGGTGGTGCTGGTTTCCCAACTGCACTGAAGTGGAAATTTACCAGTGAGCAACCCGATCCTGAAAAGTATGTGGTTTGTAATGCCGATGAGGGTGAACCCGGAACATTCAAGGATCGTGAAATCCTTTTCCAGGTGCCCCTGAAGATTTTTGGAGGTATGACCATATGCGCAAAAGTTATTGGCGCCAAAGAGGGGTATATTTACCTGCGCGGTGAGTATAGATTCTTACTGCTAGAACTTGAGAATCAGCTTCAGATATTCCACTCAATAATCGATGATTTAAAAATACCCTTCCACATTAAAATAGTTATGGGTAGCGGTGCCTACATCTGCGGCGAGGAGAGCGCATTGTTCGAATCTATGGAGGGCGACCGTGGCGAACCCCGCAATAAACCCCCCTATCCAACCGTTTCAGGCTTCAGGAAAAAACCTACTGTCATCAACAATGTTGAAACCTTGGTTTACGCCTTTATGATATTCCGTTACGGTGCCCGTAAGTTTAAGGAACTTGGAACCATCGATTCACGAGGTTCCAAGGTGTTTTCGGTTTCTGGCGATACGCCTAAACCTGGTATTTACGAGTTGGAACTGGGTATGACCGTTGAACAGTTTGTTCAGGAGTTTGGCGATGGCGATACCAAGGCTGTACAGGTTGGAGGTGCTTCGGGTTTTTGCGTACCCCGAAAAAAGTTCAAGGATACCATCATCGGTTTTGAGGGAGTTCCTACCGGCGGATCCATGATGCTTTTCAACAGCTCACGCTCCATGTATAACGTGCTCAAAAATTACCTCGAGTTCTTTGAGGAAGAATCATGTGGCCAGTGTACCCCATGCCGTGTGGGTTGTCAGCAACTCAAACTGGGTATTGAAGCTGTAAAGAAGGGTGAAAAACACGCAAATTATTTGGAACAGCTTCAAAAACTTGCCCAAACCATGAAGATTACCGCAAAATGCGGGTTGGGCCAAAGCGTGGCCAACTCTTTCTCTTCCATAGTCGAAAACTTTAGGGAAGAGATGATTTACTAATCCATTTTTTAAAACAACAAATGTTATGGCAAATCAGATAAATTTAACCATAGACGGCATGCCCATTACAGTAGATGAGGGTACCACCATCCTTCAGGCAGCCAAAAAACTAAATATTCACATACCAACGCTTTGCTACCACGATGATCTTTGCGTAGCCGGGAACTGCCGCGTGTGCGTAGTAGAAATGAAAGGTTCCAAAACACTACCTGCATCATGTGCTATGCCGGTAGCCGAGGGTATGGAGATAATGACTAACACCATTAAGGTGCGTACTGCACGAAAGCATATTATCGATCTGTTGCTATCAGAACATAATGCCAAGTGTACCACCTGTTACAAGAATGGTAACTGCGAACTTCAGGAGCTGGCCTCGGAATATAAAATATCCGAACCCATGTTTATCGACCTTGTTCCCTACAAGAACTATCAAATGGATGCATACTCGCCTTCAATTATTAAGGACGATAGCAAATGCATCCGTTGCCAGCGTTGCGTTCGTACCTGCGAGGAACTTCAGCATGTAAGTGCCCTGGGTGTTGCCTATAAGGGTGCGCATATGAAAATATCCACCTTTTTCGAGAACCCAATGTTTGAGGTGATTTGTACCAATTGCGGCCAGTGCGTTAACCGCTGCCCAACCGGAGCACTCATTGAACGTAACTACGTTGATGAGGTATGGCAGGCCATTTTTGATGATGATAAGCACGTTGTGGTTCAAACAGCTCCTGCGGTTAGGGTTGCTCTTGGCGAAGCTCTTGGCATGGAGCCAGGTGAAATTGTAACCGGGAAAATGGTAACCGCTCTCAGGCGTTTGGGCTTTGACTCCGTTCTCGACACCGACTTTTCTGCCGACCTTACCATTATGGAGGAAGGTTTTGAATTGTTAGGCCGCTTGAAGAAGGCATTGGTAGATAAGGATCCAAATGTGAAGCTGCCCATGGCAACCAGTTGCTCACCCGGTTGGATTAAGTTTATTGAACATACCTACCCTGAGTATCTCGATAACCTTTCCACTTGCAAATCGCCGCAGCAGATGTTTGGTGCACTGGCCAAAACCTACTATGCACAAAAGCGCAACCTCGATCCTGCTAAGATTGTATCTGTTTCCATAATGCCCTGCACAGCCAAGAAGTTTGAGGCCGATAGGCCCGAAATGAGTTCGAGCGGCTACAAGGATGTGGACTACGTGCTAACCACCCGCGAACTTGCCGTAATGATTAAGCAGGCAGGTATCGATTTTTCCGCTCTTCCCGAATCGCAGTACGATAGCGTAATGGGTATCTCAACGGGTGCAGCTGTAATATTCGGCGCAACCGGCGGTGTAATGGAGGCTGCCCTGCGTACCGCCTATGAGGTGGTTACCGGACGCGAGGTCCCATTTAATGGATTAAACATTGCACTTGTGCGTGGCATGGATGGCGTACGCGAAGCATCAATTAAGATTGATGGAACCAAACCCGAATGGAAGTTTCTCGAAGGCGTTGAGTTAAAAACGGTTGTAGCACACGGTTTAACCAACGCCAAGAGGGTGATGGATGCCGTGCGCGAAGGTAAGGGAGGTTGGCACTTTATTGAAATTATGGCCTGTCCAGGTGGATGTATTGGGGGTGGCGGGCAACCCATACCTACCAATGAGGAGATTCGTCGGAAACGTGTTGAGGCCATATATCGTGAAGATGCTGGAATGCCTATTCGTAAGTCGCACGAAAATCCTGAGGTAATAGCACTATACAAAGAGTATTTGCAAGAGCCCAATAGCCATAAATCACACGAACTGCTGCACACACACTACAAAGCTCGTCAACGCTATTAGTATTGAAAGAGTTGATTTCTGAACGAAGGGGCTAATAAGCCCCTTCGCTAGGTTTAAACTGGTTTTGAAAATACTGAAATGTAATAAATTCAATATTGCTATGCATTTTTTAATTTTTTCATCCTGAAGAAATCGAGCGGTCTTTGCTAACTTATCTTGTTTCTAAATAAAAACCTTTGCTAGCAAAGGTACTATAGGATAGCAGTTGCAGGGAGGAATTGAAAACAGTGCTTTTTGTGTTCGAAATTGATGGAAATGCCTTTATTTCAGTTCAATAATTTATAGTTATGTACTACTGTAAGATTCTTTCAAAAGTGGATGAGAATAGAGGTAAACCCACGTAAAATTGCATGCGATTTTTTTATTGCGCTTACAAATGATTTGTTAAGAGCAGGATTTAATCATTTTTGATTCAATTACCTTCTTATAACTGTGCTAGATTGCTATTTATCATTAATTTACAATGGCATCAATAAACATTATGCTTTTAAACATATGTTAATCCAATAACAATGTTAATAAAATAACGTATATTTGAAATACGTTTACATGCTCTGGAAAATGGGCGTTCTATGATGATTTTGGTAGTAAAGGAAAGGCGAGCCTTATCTGTTAATTGTATTTGATTAAAGATATTTAGTAAAGATGAAAATAGAGGAACTGGTTAAAGCAGTGGAAGGTAATGTGGTTTGCTGCCACGAAAATCTAAAGCGCGATGTGGAGCTTGCATTTGCTTCAGACCTGATGAGTGATGTGCTAACGGTTCAAGTTGATAAGTTGGTGCTACTGACAGGACTTGCTAATATGCAAGCCGTTAGGACTGCAGAAATGTCGGATTTACCTGCTGTGATTTTTGTCCGTAACAAGACAGTTAGCGAGGATATGATACGATTGGCAGAGGACAATGGCATTGTGCTCATCGAAAGCCCCTACACACTTTATAGAGCATCGGGTGTGCTTTACACAATGGGTTTAAAACCGGTTTACTAATCGTTATAATTATGCACTTCGAGTATAGGGTTCAGGGAGGCGACTTTGTAAGAGCGGGTCAGGCTTCGAGTCAGGTTAAAAAAATTCTCAAGCAGCTGAACGTTGCTCCGCAAATCATTAAGCGCGTTGTGGTAGCCCTATACGAAGGGGAAGTAAACATTGTTGCCCATGCTTTTCAGGGTAAGATTTATATAGATATAGAGACCGATAAAATACGCGTGATTCTTGATGATGTAGGGCCAGGAATACCCGATATAGAAATGGCAATGCGCCCTGGTTTTTCTACCGCATCGCCAATAGTTAGGGAGATGGGGTTTGGTGCCGGTATGGGCCTGCCCAATATTAAGGAGAATACCGATAGGATGAAGATATCTAGCGTGGTTGGTGTAGGAACACGTTTGGAATTTGTTGTAAACTTAAAGGAATAGGAGAACTTGTTTTGGCAACCTCAGAATTTTATCATGCACTTAAAATACTAAACGATGTGTGCATAGGATGTTCGCACTGCATGAGGGTATGCCCCACCGAAGCAATCAGGGTTTCAGAGGGTAAGGCCCATTTGCTCGAAAATCGCTGCATCGACTGTGGTGAGTGCTATCGGGTTTGCCCAACTCATGCCATTACCGTGGAACAGGACGATTTCAGCCAAATTTATTCCTTTGAGTATCGCATTGCCCTTATCCCATCGGTTTTGCTTGGGCAGTTCCCCGATGATGCCACTACGGAGCAGGTGGCTCAGGCATTACTTAATTTAGGATTTACATCAGTTATTGAGGTTGAGGATTCGGTAGAATATCTTATTGTAAAGTTAAATGAGTACGTTCGGAATAACCCAAATAAGCCAGTTATTTCATCGTTTTGTCCTGCAATAGTTCGATTGGTTCAGGTGAAATTCCCATCTTTGGTCGATAATATAGCTCTTGTTCGGCCACCTTTGGATTTAACAGCATCCTACATTAAAAGTACTTTAATTTCAGAAGGCATTGCTGAGGATAAAATAGGTATATTTTACATTACACCCTGTGCTGCAAAAATTGTTGCCATTCGCAAACCCGAGGGCGAGGATAAATCTGAAATTACCGGCATAATCAATATGGATTTCATTTATAACCGGATTCTACGCGAGGTAAGGAATGGTATAATCCCCCCAGGCAAAACCATGTTTGATTCAAGGCTAAGTCCGCGCAGTTATACCTGGGGTTTAACAACGGGCGAATCGTCGCACATTGAGGGGCGCTGCCTTGCAATTGATGGCATTTGGAATGTTATTGAGTTTCTTGAAAAGGTTGAAAACGAGGAGGTATCCGGTATCGATTTCCTTGAGCTGAGAGCCTGTGATGAGAGCTGTGCCGGTGGGATACTCAATCCGGGGAACCGCTTTTTGGCAGCCGATGCCATTCGGAAAAGCTCAGGGGAAGTGGGTATGTGGAGTATTGACAGTGTTTCCCCAAAAAATAAGGATTACAAGAGAAGGGTCGGCAACCAAAGTGGCCTTCAACCTTTAAGCCCTCGTTCCATGCTAAAGCTCGATGAGGATATGGCACGTGCCATGCTGAAGATGAAAAGGGTGAACCGATTAATGTGTTACCTGCCTGGAATTGATTGCGGTGTTTGCGGAACCCCTTCATGTTTGTCATTGGCTGAGGATATTGTGCAGGGTAATGGCTCGGTTTCGCAGTGCGTTTTTCTTCAAAAAATAATGGAACAGAGCAAGTTGGATCCCTCTCATTCATTTAGAATTATGAAAAAGGTATGGGGCGAAAACCGTTTCAAGAAGGACTGCGATAAACCGATAAGAAATAAGTAGTAAAATGCATATGAAAGTTAAGGAAGTTGTTGACGTGTTAAACCTAAAGGTTTTTTCGGGTCACGATGGGCTGGATAACAGCATTATTGGAGGTTATACATCCGATTTGTTGAGCGACGTAATGGGGAATGCGCCTGCCGGAGCGGTTTGGATTACCCTTCAGACCCATGTAAATGTTATGGCTGTGGCAACCCTTAAAGATTTATCGGCTGTAATTCTGGTTAAGGGCCTTGAACCTGAGGCTAATACCCTTCAGCAAAGCAATAAAGAGGGAATTCCTATTTTGGGTACCAACCTACAGGCATTTGAAATTAGCGGATTGCTTTACAATTTGATAAACAAAAAATGAAAGCATACAGGGCCGATTTGCATATCCACACGGTGCTTTCACCCTGTGCCGATTTGGAAATGAGCCCGGTTAACATTGTAAAGCGGGCGGCAGAGCTAGGCCTGGATATCATTGCCATTACCGATCATAATTCAACGCTTCACGGGCCATTGACCCGACGTTTGGCCGAAGATAAAGGTATTTTCTGCTTGTTTGGGGCAGAGGTTAACACCCGCGAGGAAATACACTGCCTTTGCTTGGTTGATACTGACCAGCAGCGACAGCTGCTTCAATCTTTCATTGAAAAAAACATTCAGCGAATTCCAAATAAACCCGATGTATTTGGTTATCAGGTTGAGGTTAATGAGGCAGAGGAGATCATTCAGGAGGTAGACTATCTTTTACATGCCGCACTTAATAAGAGCATCGATGAGGTTTCGGAATTTATTTTTTCAATAGGCGGCATTTTTGTTCCCGCTCATGTTGATAGGCCAAAGTATAGCATTACCAGCCAGTTGGGTTTTGTTCCGCCAAACCTCAAATACCATGCCCTGGAAATTTCAAAAAATACAAAAGTTGCGGATTTCTTAAAGAGTAATCCCATTAGTTCCGAAATCAGATTCATCAGAAATTCCGATGCCCATTACCTTAATCAAATTGGTTTGGTAGCTACCGAGTTTTCTCTTGTCGATTTAAGTTTTGCATCAATTGCTGATGCATTAAAGGGACAAAATGGTTCTTGCATTTCACCACTTATTGAAGCATGAGCAGATAGCAAAAGTTTTGAATCGATATATACTAATTGGAATATTATGAAAGACCTATCGCTTCATGTACTCGATATTGCTCAGAATTCAATAGCAGCAGAGGCTAAGGTGATACAAATCACTCTTTATTTTAATCGGGGGAATGATTATTTTGAACTCGTAGTCAAAGATAATGGCAAGGGGATGGAAAAAGATTTTTTATTAAGGGTAACTGATCCATTTACCACAACGCGAATAACCCGAAAGGTGGGTTTGGGTATACCCTTGCTCAAACGGAATGCTGAGCTAACTGGGGGAAGTTTTTCCATTTATTCTGAGCCTGGAGCTGGTACAATCCTTACTGCACGGTTTATTCCCTCGCATATCGATTGTTTACCGCTGGGCGATTTGGCCGGCACTTTTGCATTGCTGATATGCTCTTACCCTAAAATCAACTTTATAATTGAGATAATAGTTGAAAAAACTAGGTTTTGCATTAGCACCAAAGAAATTGTCGAAGCTATTGAGGGAGTTCCGCTTTCCAATAGCTCTGTTTATCCCTTGGTTAAGGAGTTTTTCAACACAAATTTAGAAGGATTACAAATAACGAATTTAGGTTGAAAAACATAAATTTTTATTGTTATTAAGATAACAATTGAGTTTAATTTTGCAGCAAATTGATGGGAATAATTAGAGAACCAACTAAATACAGATAAGGAGAATAAATTATGATAAAAGTTAAATCGCTTGCCGATCTGAAAAAGATGAGGGAATCATTGCAGGCAAAAGTCGACCTTAGGGAAAAGGGAGAGGCTGCTGAGAACCTTGTTCAGATAAAGGTAGCTATGGCTACCTGTGGTATAGCCTCAGGAGCTAAAGTTGTAATGGATTACCTATTGGAGGAACTTGAAAAACGAGGAATAAATGCTGTGGTGACTCAAACCGGTTGCATGGGGTACTGCTATGCCGAGCCTACCATCGAGGTTAAACTTCCTGATGCCGATGCCATAGTTTTTGGCTATGTTGATAAAAAGAAGGCCGATGAGATTATTGAAAAGTATATAAAGAACGGGGAACTGGTAGATGGCATTATCCCTGTTAATTATGAATCCATTGATGATAAATAATCCCATAGGAGGTAAATGAAATGACAAAATATAAAATGCACCTACTGGTTTGTGGAGGGACAGGCTGCAGGGCTTCCGCAAGCGATTCGATTGCAGAGAAACTTAAAGCTGAATTGGCTGCCAATAATCTTCAGGACGAGGCTCAAGTAATCCAAACAGGTTGTTTTGGCTTTTGTGAAAAAGGACCCATTGTAAAAGTTTTGCCCGATAACACTTTCTACACTCAGGTTAAACCAGAGGATGCTCCTGAAATTGTAAAGGAGCATATTATTAAGGGTCGTAAAGTGGAGCGGTTGCTTTATGTTGATCCTGCAAAGAAGCAGAAAGTTGAGGATTCAAAGCACATGGGTTTTTACCGCAAGCAAATGCGCATTGCTCTGCGCAACTGCGGTTTTATTAACCCTGAAAATATAGATGAGTACATTGCCCGCGATGGTTACCAGGCGTTAGGAAAAGTTCTTACCGAACTCGATCCTCAACAAACCATTGATATTATCAAAAAATCTGGTTTGCGCGGCCGTGGGGGTGGGGGATTCCCTACTGGCATCAAGTGGGAAATTGCTAGCAAGAACAAGGCCGACCAAAAGTATGTAGTTTGTAATGCCGATGAGGGCGACCCCGGTGCATTTATGGATCGCTCAATCCTTGAGGGTGACCCCCATTCGGTAATTGAGGCCATGGCCATTTGCGGTTACTGCATTGGTGCATCAAAGGGACTTGTTTACATCCGTGCTGAGTATCCCTTAGCTATTCAACGTTTAAGGATTGCCATTAATCAGGCCAGAGAGTATGGTTTACTGGGTAACGACATAATGGGAACCGGCTTCAACTTTGATATAAATCTACGTTATGGTGCAGGAGCATTTGTTTGCGGCGAGGAGACCGCACTTATACACTCAATGGAAGGCTTGCGTGGAGAGCCTACAAATAAACCCCCTTTTCCCGCTGAAAGAGGTTACATGGGCAAGCCAACAAACGTAAACAACGTTGAAACTTTTGCCAATGTGCCTCCAATCATCCTCAAGGGTGCCGATTGGTACTCATCAATAGGTACCGAAAAGAGCAAGGGAACCAAAGTGTTTGCACTTGCTGGTAAAATCAATAACGTTGGTTTGATTGAAGTACCCATGGGTATCACCCTTCGTGAAGTAATTTTCGAGATTGGTGGCGGCATTAAGAATGGTAAAAAGTTCAAGGCCGTTCAAACTGGTGGCCCATCGGGTGGCTGCTTAACCGAAAAGCATCTTGACATTCCCATCGACTTTGATAATCTGATCGCTGCTGGTTCCATGATGGGATCTGGGGGTATGATTGTTATGGATGAAGACGATTGTATGGTGTCGGTGGCCAAGTTCTACCTCGATTTTACAGTGGAGGAGAGTTGCGGAAAGTGTTCCCCTTGTCGAATTGGCAACAAGCGCCTCTACGAGTTGCTTGACCGTATCACCAAGGGTGAAGGAACCCTTGAAGACCTTGATCGGTTGCGTAACCTTTCCCATGTTATTAAGGATACAGCGCTTTGCGGATTGGGACAGACCTCACCAAACCCAGTGCTTTCAACACTCGACAATTTCTATGACGAGTATGTGGCCCATGTGGTTGATAAGAAATGCCCCGCAGGTCAATGTAAGTCATTATTGAGATATGTAATTGATCCCGAAGCCTGTGTGGGATGTACGGCATGTGCTAGGAACTGTCCAGTTAACGCAATAAGTGGCGAGCGTAAGAAACCACATGAGATTAATCCTGACATTTGCATTAAGTGTGGCGCATGCTATGAGAAGTGTAAATTTGATGCTATCAGAATTATATAATTAGGGTGATGACGATGGAAACTGTAAAACTTACCATAGATAATAAGCAAGTTGAAGTACCAAAGGGTACTACAATTTACAAAGCAGCCAAGAAATTAGGAATTGATATTCCGGTGCTATGCTACATGGAGCTTCACGACTTAGGAGTTGAGAATAAACCGGCCGGTTGCCGCATTTGTGTGGTTGAGGTTGAGGGGCGCAGAAATTTAGCTCCCAGTTGCTCTACAGCCTGCATCGAGGGGATGGTGGTTAAAACCCATACCACAAGGGTTATTAATGCCCGCCGCACAGTTATGGAACTAATTCTTTCTGACCATCCCAAGGATTGCTTAACCTGTCCCAAGAGTGGCCGTTGCGAACTTCAGGATATGGCAATAAAACTTGGAATTCGTGAAATCCCTGGTCAAGAGTATGCTGAAATGTCTACATACCGGAAGGATTTCTCTCCCTCCATAATCCGCGATGTTGACAAATGTATCATGTGTCGTAGGTGCGAAACCATGTGTAACGAGGTGCAAACTGTGGGAGCACTTAGCGCAGTTAACCGGGGCTTTATGGCTGTTGTTGCACCGGCATTTGAGCAGGATCTCGAAAAGTCACCCTGTACCTATTGCGGGCAGTGCGTGGCTGTTTGCCCTACCGGAGCTCTTACCGAGGTTGACCATACCGCTAAAGTAATTAGAGCTATAGCCGACCCCAATAAAACTGTACTTGTGCAAACCGCTCCCGCTGTTCGTGCTGCGCTTGGCGAAGAATTTGGATTGAAACCCGGTACGTTGGTAACTGGTAAAATGGTTGCTGCTTTAAGGCAAATTGGTTTCGATTACATATTTGACACCGATTTTGCAGCAGACCTAACCATTATGGAAGAGGGAACTGAACTGCTCGATCGTTTGACCCGTTTCTTAGATGGTGATAAGAGTGTAAAACTACCCATTCTTACAAGTTGCTGTCCGGCATGGGTAAACTTCTTTGAGCACAACTTTACCGATATGCTCGATGTTCCTTCAAGCGCTAAGTCGCCACAACAGATGTTTGGTGCAATTGCAAAATCATACTTCGCTGAAAAACTTGGTAAAAAACGTGAGGAACTAGTAGTTGTATCGGTAATGCCATGCTTGGCTAAAAAGTATGAGTGCCAGCGCGATGAGTTCAAGGTTGATGGTAATCCCGACGTTGATTTCTCAATAACCACCCGTGAATTGGCCCATTTGATCAAGGAGTTTAACATCAACTTTGAAGAACTACCTGATGAGGATTTTGATCGTCCACTGGGAGAATCGACTGGTGCTGCAGTAATTTTTGGTGCTACCGGTGGTGTGATTGAAGCAGCTGTGCGTACCGCTTACGAGATATATACTGGTAAGTCGCTCTCTAAAATTGATTTTACTGAGCTGCGTGGTATGGAAGGAATTCGTTCTGCCACCATCGATTTTAATGGCTTGCCCATAAATATTGGTATTGCCCACGGACTGGGTAATGCGCGCAAGTTGCTTGAGGAGGTCCGTTCAGGTAAGGCAAATTTCCACGCCATTGAGGTAATGGCTTGCCCGGGTGGATGTATTGGTGGCGGTGGACAACCCCTGCACCATGGCGATTCATCCATTATAAAGGCTCGTATGGAAGCCATTTACCGTGAGGATGCTGGTAAGCCAATTCGTAAATCGCACGAGAACCCTTATATAATAAAGCTTTATGAAGAGTTCTTGGGTAAGCCCATGAGCGAAAAGGCTCATCATTTGCTTCATACTCATTACTTCAATAAGAAAAAAGACGTTTACATTAAATAGGGAGGGTCAAAAAATGTCACATATAAAACTTGAGCTTAAACCTGAACAGGTAGCCAAGATAAAGGAAATATGCAAGTCGTTTAATAACGACCCGGGGGAGCTGATTAACGTGCTTCACAGGACACAGGAAACCTTTGGCTATCTTCCCGCTGAAGTTCAGGAAGTGGTTGCTGCAGAGCTGAACATCCCGGTTGCCAAGGTGTACGGTGTGGTAACATTCTACTCCTTCTTCACTATGTTGCCAAAAGGTAAACACCCTATAAGCATATGCACCGGAACCGCCTGCTATGTTCGGGGAGCCGAAAAGGTGCTTGATGAATTCAAGCGAATTCTAAATGTTAAAGTTGGTGAAACCACCCCCGACGGTAATTTTTCTTTGAACTGTCTCCGTTGTGTGGGTGCCTGTGGCCTTGCCCCTGTAGTGCTAATTGGTGAAAAGGTTTACGGACGCGTTTCCCCCGATGGAGTTAAAGATATTCTTAAAGAGTACCAAGAACAACAGTAAATAGCATAATGCCTGATTTCAGGTATTAGTTTAGGTTGGTTAAGTAAAGGGGTTGCCATTTAGGTAACCCCTTTTTTATTTTTGCATTTCTTAACGCAAGTTTATTTAAACCTAGGTGTCTTATTGATGTTTAATTTAAAGTAATAATCACTTAACGAATATTAAGTATGAGAAAACCATTTCTGCTGATAGTAATTTTTTTAACAGCTATAGCAATAACAGCCTTTCCACAGGAACGCATGCAGGGTCAAAGCGGCCAGAATTTTGATATGAGCAACTTTAACGGGATTGTTACCGGAAAGGTAATTGATTCGCTCGATAAAACAGGAGTTGAGTTTGCCAATATTGCTATTTATCGCATGCGCGATTCATCGTTGGTAACTGGAACGCTTACCGATGCTTCAGGAAGTTTTATAGTTGAAAAGTTAATGCCTGGAAGGTACTACATGGATGTTAAGTATATCGGATACCAGACACGCCGTGTTGATGGCATTGCGGTTTCACCACGTGCTCCAAAAGTAGATATAGGATCAATCTCGATATTGGCTGCAGCTGAGAATATTGATGCCGTTGTGGTAACCGGTGAAAAGAAGATGCTGCTACACAATCTCGATAAAAAAGTTTTCAATGTTGAAAAAGATATTGCAGTTGAGGGCGGTACAGCTGTTGATGTGCTACAAAACATACCCTCGGTTGAGGTGGATACCGATGGAAATGTTAGTTTAAGGGGAAGTTCCAATGTAAATATACTCATTGATGGCCGCCCATCAATGCTGAATAGCATGGAGGAGCTCCCTGCACAAATGATAGATAGGATTGAGGTGATAACCAATCCATCGGCCAAGTACGATCCTGATGGGGTTACTGGGATTATCAACATAGTGCTAAAAAAGCGCAAGGAGCCTGGCTACAACGGGATGGTGAGCCTGAATGCCGGAACTGGGAATAAGTATAATACTTCGGTTAATATGAACTGGAGACAAGACAAGGTAAATGTGTTTGCCAACTACAACTTCCGCCACGGACAGATGGATCGCTATTCATTGAGCGAGCGCATTACTTCGATGGATCAGATCGACTCTTCATTCCTGAATCAGAACTCAACAGGTCAATACAATATGCTTTTCCACAACATTCGTGGTGGATTAGACTACTTTATCGACAGCAAAACCACTCTTTCCTTTACAGGAAATTTAAACCTTCGCTCTTTTGACATGGATAATGACATGTTTTCGAAGAGCTACACAAATTTTAACTCCAATACACTTGAAAACACCCGAAAAAATACAAATTCGAACGATGGTTTGGGTCATGAGTATTCGCTAAATTTTAAGCGTACCTACGATGCCCCTGGGAAGGAGTGGACTGCCGATATTTTCTTTTCACGAAATAAATATGACAACTTGAGCAACATCAATCAACAGGAAACATTAAACTCTTTGCAACAGACCGATATACTTGAACGGGCAACCACCGATGGATGGATGAATTCATTTACGGCTCAAACCGATTACGTAACACCTTTTGGTAATGGTGGTAGGGTTGAAACCGGGTTAAAGGCTCAGGTAAGACGTACCGATGCCGATTACATTTATAATGTATTCACCACCAATTGGGAAGTAGACTCTACACGTTCCAATCACTTTGTTTACAGTGAGGAGATATACTCAGCTTACGGAATTTATTCCAATACTTTTGCCAATGGCAAATTTAGCTACCAGTTGGGTCTTAGGGTTGAGGATCAACATTCCAAGTCGGATCAACAAACTACTAACCAGGTGGCCGATACTAATAGATTGAATCTGTTTCCAACTGCTCATATTCGTTGGGAGCCAAATAGCATCAACAGCTTGCAACTTTCCTATAGCCGAAGGGTAAATCGTCCCAATGCTTTCCTATTAAATCCATTTTTAAATACATCAGATAAGTTTAATTGGACGCAGGGAAACCCTTATTTGGAACCTGAGTTTACCAGCTCAATTGACCTTAGCCACAACTTGAACTTTCCAAAAACAAAAATCACTACATCGGTTTACTACCGTGATACCCGTAATGGTTTTTCAAGGCGTATGGAAGTAGTTGATACCGTAACCACTCAGCCTGTTCAGCCCACCTTATCTAAATTCATTAATCTTTCACATTACGAGAACCTTGGAGCAGAGGCGGTTATTACTCAAAATATTACAAAATGGTGGAGGATTAATGCAAGTTACAGCTACTACTACTCAAAGCTGTTTGGCAATGTGGTTAGTGGAGCTAATGAGGGGAGTTCATGGAATGTAAAGTTTGCTTCATTCTTTAACCTTGGTAAAAATATCGACCTGCAGTTAACAGGCAACTACCGTGCACCATCGGTTACCGTTGGTGGTTCAGGTCGTGGTTTTTATATGATTGGTGGTGCCCAAGGAGAAACTAAAGAGATGTACTGGCTTGACCTGGGGGCAAGAATTAGTCTTTTCAACCGTAAGGGAACCATTACCTTAAGGGTTAGCGATATTTTCAATACACAAAAGATGAAGTACTCCTCTTGGGACAACAACTTTTTCTCTTACAATGAGAACTGGCGCGATAGTCGGGTCGTTTTTATTGGATTTTCGTATAGAATTAATAACTACAAAATGAGACAGGACCGAATTTCAGATACCGACGACAGCATGGATATGATGGAATAGTTTTTTAGGTTCAGGTTTGGAAAAGTGCCGCTCTTTCTGAGCGGCATTTTTGCTAAGTTATCGTCGTCTTTATACTTTTTAATTGTATCCTATAAATTAATCAGCTGTGTGGCCAATAGCTTAACGGTTAGTTGAATTGACATGTCAATAAAAATAATTCAAGGAGTTGGTCGTCATGATATTTTCTCAACAATTCTGAGCGCCCCGTTGATCGATTAAGTTATTTTATGTCTTATATAGCAATTCCGTTATAGTTTTCAGCGGTAAACATTTTTATTTTGCCTTGTTTTGATTAATTAACTAAGCTTGTTCATTAGGATTGTTTTTATTTTTGTTTAAGATATTGATGTTAGTCATGTAATTTGAAGACATAAATTGCTTATCATGAAACATCCGTGTAAGACAGTTTGCGCACTATACCAGATGAACAACCGAGTGCTTTTTACGAGGTTTGCGAAGCCCAAATAAGGGAGTTTGCCTACGGTGAGCCCTTCGGGGTTCATCTGTGTGTTAGTATGTATTTTAGTTAGAAACATAACTTAATGGTTGTTAGTAATATTAAAATTTTTGTAGGGAAGAAAAGTCCATTATTCTGATCTGTTTTCCAACTAGCATATGCCCAGGTGGATAAATATTTCCAATTTAGCACTGGCAATCCAATTGCAATGATTTAATGCATTCCTGAGAGCAACAATTATTCACAATTACACCTCATAAGGGGAAATATTATAATTGATTTTAGAAATGAATTTATACTCCATTGGATTTTTGGGGCATCATAATTGTTATAAGAATAACAAATGAATATATATATAGATTTTTTAATATAAAATATCTTTTGTTCTTTTGCGCTTAAATTTAAAAAAAGTATAAAACTATGTTTACTTTAATGGTAGTTGTTTTTATAATGGGCTATGCAGCCATTGCTCTTGAGCATAATATAAAGATAAACAAAACGGCAACGGCTTTATTTTTGGGTGTTGCCATGTGGGTATTACTCATGTGCGATGCAGGTGTAATTTTAACACGCGACATTGGTGGGAGATTTTCTGAATTTCTGAGTACACATTCCAATTTACTCTCATTACCTAAAGGGGAACAGTTTGTTAAGTACATTGTGGATGGTCAAATCCTTGAATTTGTTGGCGAAATATCTGAAATTCTTTTTTTTCTCATGGGTGCCATGACCATAGTTGAAATTATTGACCAACATGGCGGATTTAAAATAATCACCAATAGAATAAAGACACGGAATAGGGTTAAGCTTTTATGGATAATCTCCTTTGTTACTTTCTTCCTATCAGCGGTACTCGATAACTTAACCACTGCAATTGTTATGGTGGCTTTGCTTCGAAAACTTATTGATCATAAGCACGACAGGTGGTTATATGCGGGTATGATTATTATAGCAGCCAATGCGGGAGGGGCCTGGTCGCCAATTGGTGATGTTACCACAATAATGCTTTGGATAAAAGGAAATTTAACTACTGCAGGCATGGTGCCCAAACTTTTATTGGCAAGTATTGTAAGTTTACTGGTTCCTCTGATTGTGCTATCGTTTGGGCTAAAAGGCGATTTTGAAGCAAGTCAAATGAGTATCCATGAGATGGAGCAATCTATAAACCCTGCAACACGAAGGGAGCGTCACTTAATTTTTATTATTGGCATTGGTGCCCTATTATTTACCCCAATATTCAAGGTGGTAACCCATTTACCACCCTTCCTTGGTATGCTTATAGGGTTGTCGATTCTTTGGATGTTCACAGAAATAATGTACCATCGAAAACACGATCTTGATGAAAAAGAAAAACGTACCGTGGCACGTGTGTTGAAGAATGTTGATGTTCCCACAATACTTTTCTTTATGGGGATACTTTTGGCGGTAGATGCTCTACAAACCTCAGGTCATTTAACATTACTATCGCAGTGGTTAGATAAGTCTTTCTCAAACCCATTTACACCAAACATACTCATTGGACTCATTTCGGCTGTTGTTGATAACGTACCATTGGTTGCTGCCGCTATGGGAATGCATCCAGCGGTATCGCCTGAAGTGGCAAGTGTTGCTGGTCAAACTTCGGCGTATGTTGTTGACGGGCATTTTTGGAATTTGCTAGCCTATTGTGCTGGTACAGGGGGAAGCATCCTTATTATTGGCTCTGCTGCAGGTGTTGCTGTAATGGGACTTGAGAAAATTGATTTTGTTTGGTACATAAAACATATAAGTATCCTTGCATTGTTGGGTTATTTCTCTGGTGTTTTAACTTATTTCGTAATGTTTGGATAGTAATTTTTATTATAATGAGGGATCCGTGAGTGCAATTGCACCACGGATTTTTGCTTTTCATTGAAAATATAGTTAAAGTTGTAGGTTGAAAAGTAAGAGTTAGTAGAATGGGGTACCAAATTATTAGGGTTCAGAAAAAAGCGGATCTGTATAAATTCATACACCTGCCAGCCAAAATACATAAAGGGCACAAGAATTGGGTGCCACCACTGTACTCCGATGAATGGGCCTTTTACAATTCCCATAGGAATAGGGCTTTATCGTATTCTGATACCATTCTTTTTCTTGTAATGGATGATGGAAAGCCAGTGGGGAGGATAATGGGGATAATAAATAGGAGGTATAACGAATTACACGGTGAAAAAACAGCCCGATTTTTTAACCTGGAAACCTACCAGAATTACGAGGTTGCCCAAATGCTGCTGAGCGAAGTTGAGAATTGGGCCAAGGAAAAGGGTATGGCCCGACTGATAGGCCCAATGGGGTTTTCCGATAAAGATCCTCAGGGTTTAATCGTTGAGGGATTCGATGAGGAAATTGTGCTTGCCTCAAGCTGCAATTACCCCTATTTGGTCGAATTTGTTACCCGTTATGGTTTTGTTAAAGAGGTGGATTTGGTGGTGTATAAAGTACCCATTCCCAACAAGTTCCCCGATTTCTACCTTCGTATTCTCGAACGGGTTAAAACCAAAGCAAATGGATATAGAATGCTCAGGTTCTCAAAAAGGAACCAAATCAGACCATTTATTAAACCTGTTCTGGCTTTAGTAAATGAGACCTTTCCCAATATTTATGGATTTAATCCCATGGACCCTGATGAAATGGAAGAACTTGCTGCAAAGTATCTTTCATTTATTGATCCCCGTTTTTTAAAGATAATAGTAAATAGCGATTATCAACCCCTTGCTTTTATTCTGGGAATTCCAAATATTTGTCCCGGAATACAGAAAAGCAAGGGTTATCTGTTCCCTTTTGGCTTTATTCACATCCTGAAGGTAATGCGAACCTCAAAAGTGCTTAGCCTCTTGCTTGGCGCTATTCATCCAAATTACAGGAATTTGGGGTTTGATACCTGGATGGGGGCCGAAATGCTAATGGAAGCTCAAAATGCAGGGATGACAACCATTGACAGCCACCTTGAACTCGAAAACAACACGAAAATGCGTGCCGAAATGGAAAAAATGGGTGGTGTAGTCTATAAGCGCTACAGAATCTTTCAGAAGGGTTTGCAATAATCAAAGAAAGAGGGGCCCATTGGCCCCTCTTTTCAGTTCAACAGTATGGTGTTAAAGAGAATTTTGTAGTTCGATGTTACCGATGCCCTAAAAATCGGACTAAACCCTAAAAGAATCAACTGTCCTTTCCCTTTTTTTATCCAAATTGCGGCAGACTTTTCCCTGATTATTTCCTTTCCTTTGAGGTAGCCGCTAACGAGTATATCCTTTTCGCCAAAAAAGCCCATTACCCTTCTGTCGGTATCCAAATTGGGGACTTGTGTTTCAAAAAGGTAATTGTCGCGCATAAAGATATTTAATTCATTGCCGAGTCCATAAGAGAAGGGCAGAATTGGATTAATGGTAATTTTTATAAGGGAACCCGGACAATTGAATCCTTTACGCTGAAGTTCTTTGGCTATATTTTTAAAAGGCAATACGAATTCCTCGTTTGCGGATGATTGCTTTAACGGCAATATCCCTTCAAAAAGTTCGGTTGCTTGTTCCCAAGCAATTATAGTGCCTCCATTTTGAATAAACTCAGTTAAAGCTTCCATTCCTTTTGAGCCCAAACTCATTGTGTATATTTCGGGATAGGGGAGGGGTAGTGTTTGCCCATCACGTTTCACCTTACCATCTTTTAGGGTGTTAGCATTAACATTGGGAATTACAATTACATCAAATTTTGAATTGAGTTGACCCTCTTTAGCCTGCTGCGGTGTAATGTAGGTGTAGGGAATGCCATAGCTGTCAAAGATAAAGCGTGTCCAACCGGCATCCATGCTTTGAACGGGTGATTCGAGTAGTGCAACTCGCTTAGGTTTCAGGTAGCCTCCAGTCTGGGGTTTTTTATCAACCACTGGTATGTCAAATACAGCATCGCTTAGTATGATTTGTGACGTTTCATTTATGGGAAGGATAAAACTACCCTCTGGAATAGAGATATTTCCTATTTGCATTTTTTCAGTAGTTCTTTCAACTGGGATAGATTTATTCAAGCATTTAACCGCTAAATGGTAGGATTGGTTGATGCTTGCTGGAAGTACTGCGTAACCTTTTGCGGGTAAGTTATGGTTTTTAAGTGTGTAGGTATTTGATATGAGCTTAAGTTGTTCGGTGCTAATGCTCTTTGTGTTAATGGTATGGCATATTAATCCTTTGTGAAGCGGAAGCGACCAGCTGGTTATATCGTAGGGCTCAAGTACTTCACCATCCTTAACCAACTTTCGTTCAGGAAATTCCTGCGTCTCCATTACCTCCTTAATAAACATCCTAAAGGGTTGAGCTAGGGGAATTACAATATCTCCCGAAGAATAATTGTAGTTTTGTATGGTAATATCTCTATTCAGTTGATAAACCTCTACCCCATGCTCTTTAAGTAGATTAACGAGGTCAACCAGTTCGCTCAGATCTTTTTGATTTTTAGGGAGGATATAAAAATAAGGTGCTGCTGATTGCCCGAGTTTCACTTGTTCACGGCACATTTCATTTCTAAAGCGTAATATTTGGTCGTGGTACCTACTTGCTGTTTGTAGTAAGGAGAATGTTGATTCTAGCTCCAGGTTTATTATGTCCGACAGCTTCCACCATCCACCGGGCCAAGGCAATAGCATGTTTATACCTTTTTTGTATTCGGCTAATCCCTTTGATGTTCCTGTGAGCTCAGTGGGTTCAATATAAACAGGGGTGGCAATTCTTGCGCTGGCGGCCTCAGTTAGCATGCTGATTACATTTTTCCATAGGCAGGTTTCAGTGGAACCCGGCCAGTAATTATCAAAAAGATTTTGTTGGCTTACACCCTGATACCCCTTGGTGGTCAAATCATTAAGCATGTTTTGTCCAAATAGGTTTATCCAGGCATATAGCCTGGCATCTATAACCTGTGCAATTGGGTCGTGGTAGGGTGGAACAAAATATCTGGGGCCAGTAAGCCCCATTTGGTGTTTTTCGACCATCACTTGTGGAAACCATTCATGGCTGGTTAATTGCGATATTGCTTTGGTTTCGGGTTGTGTAAGAGTAATGAAATCGCGGTTATTGTCGTGTCCCACATATTTGTGGTAGAGGTTGGGCAGGGGACCACCCTCATATTTTGTCCCCTTGTACTGGTTGTAGTAATCCACTACCATGTCCATTCCATCGGGATTGTGGCAGGCAACGGCCATGTAAACCACATCATTAAGAGCGGCCTGAAGCGATTGCTCAGTGATGAGTCTATGAACAATAATGGGAAGGGCCTGTGTTGGCCCTACCTCGTTGGAATGCATCGATAGTGTAGCTAATGCAAATACCTTTCCTTCCAGTACCAATGAATCGATTTCGTTTGGGCGAAGGCTGCAATTTATAGCCAATTGCTTGTTTATTTCTTTTAATGAGTTTATGCGTTTAATGTTCTCTGCAGAGCTAACAAGTACTGCATACAATGTTTTTCCCATTGCAGTTTTACCAATGGGTTCAATCTTAACCATCGGGCTTTGGGTTTCGATTTTCATAAGGTAGCCCACCAGTTGATCGTAGCTAAAAAGCATTTTATCGGTTCCGGGTTGAAAACCGAAATATTGTTCCGGTGTGGTAATATTTTGTGCATTAGCACAAAATATTACTATTGGTAGGAAATAAAATAGGAATAATATAATACGTTTCATGGCAATTAGTTTAGAGTGGTTTTTTATTAGATGTGTTTAATATGCAAAGGTTTACCTAAATAAAAAAGCCACACCGCAGTGTGGCTAAACTTGATACTGAAATATTTATTGGGTTAAAAACTTTTCATGCAGTCATCCACGCTTTCTTTTATGTCAAAAACGGTTTGAAGTTGGAGCAACTTAATTAATTCCATTACCTCGGGGCTGATGCTGCAAAGTTTCAGGACAGAATTGGAGTTTTTGCAATGTCTTAGGATGGATAGTAACATCCCAAAACCCGTACTATCAATGTAACTGATTCCGCTTAAATTGAGTACAACCTTACTGTTAGGGGTAATAGCTTTAATGACCTCTGCCTTAATTTTTTGGGTAACGGTTACGTTCAATTTGTTATCGTTGCCGAACGAAATCACCATTACATCATTAATCTTATTAATATCAATCATATGCCTGCGTTTTTAATGGTTGCAATACTGTTAAAGGTTATCTAGAATTTGTATTAGTTCATTGGATGCCTCCTTCGATATAATTTTAAACTTTTCTACAATTGCTATAATATCTTCATGATTGGCTGGGTTCTCACAGAGTTTTTCCAACTTTTTCAAGTCAACAGTTAGCTCATCAATCCCCATCATGGCTACAGAGTTTTTAATCTTGTGGGCCAACTTGGCGAGCGTGCAGTATTCCCTTTTTGCGATGTAAACATCCATTTGTTCCGAAAAAGTTGGAACCTGGTTGATAAAGAGTGTTATAAGGTCACGCATCAAATCGGTACTTCCTTCGGAAATTTCTTTTAGAAAGTTAAGGTTGATATGATGTGTTATCTGACGGGTTGCCATTTTGGGGGAATGTTTTTATCAAACTTATGCTTTCTCAAATGTAAGAAAAAAAATAATATGTTGAAAAACATTACAACATTTGTTTAAATAGAAAACAATTTAAATAACAGGAAATAAATAAAAAATGATAGTTTTGCAATACAAAAAAACTTTTTAATCGATTTATTATGAAAAACACACCATTTACTAAGTACCATATAGAGCTTGGTGCCCGTATGGCTCCATTTGCCGGATACAATATGCCAATTGAATATTCTGGCATAAATGATGAACATGTTACTGTTCGGGAAAAGTTAGGAGTTTTTGATGTTTCGCATATGGGCGAGGTTTGGGTAAAGGGGCCTAAAGCGCTAGATTTCATTCAAACCATCACCAGCAACAATGTTGCTGCTCTTTTTGATGGGAAAGTACAGTACAGCTGCTTCCCTAACGATAAGGGTGGTATTGTTGACGACCTTTTGGTTTATCGAGTGAATGCTGAAACTTATCTTTTAGTTATCAATGCAGCAAATATTGAAAAGGATTGGAATTGGATTTGTGAAAAGGGCAAGATGTTTGGATTAACTCCCGGTAAGGAACTCTACAACGCTTCCGATGAAATAGCACAACTTGCCATTCAAGGGCCTTTAGCTCTAAAAGCCATGCAAAAACTCACATCTGAAAATGTTGTAGATATGGAATACTACACATTTAAGAAGATTCCTTTTGCAGGTATCAAGGAGGTGATTTTCTCAACTACCGGCTATACCGGTGCCGGTGGTTGCGAGATTTATTGCGCTAATGAAGATGCCGATAAACTTTGGAAAGCTGTTTTTGAAGCTGGCGCTGAGTTCGGAATTAAACCAATTGGTTTAGGAGCACGCGATACGCTTCGTCTCGAGATGGGTTTTTGCCTGTATGGCCACGATATAAACGATACAACATCTGCTATTGAGGCCGGTTTGGGATGGATAACCAAGTTTGTTTCAGACAAAAACTTTATTAGTCGCGATATATGGGAAAAACAAAAGAATGAAGGACCCGAGCGTAGCCTTAAGGGTTTTGTAATGATCGACCGTGGTATTCCCCGTCAGCACTACCTTATTTATGATGCACAGGGTAATGAGATTGGTGAGGTAACATCAGGCACCATGTCGCCTATGAGCAAGCGGGGTATTGGTATGGGATATATTAAGAAGGGTTTTTGGAACGACGGTGCAGAAATATATATAGGCATCCGCGATAAAAAACTTAAGGCAAAAATTGTTAAGCCGCCATTCCATATGGCTAAAGTTTAATGAAGCACAAGGGGGCTTGGCCCCCTTTTTTTAAATTAATTGCTATGTCAACAATTGATGTCGCCTTTTCACCAGCAATATTTGAACGTTACCATATTGATGGCAAAATTGTAGTAGTGGTTGATATACTCAGGGCTACCAGTGTTATCTGCACCATGTTTCAAAATGGAGTAAAAGAAATAATACCCGTTAGAGATATTGCTGAGGCAAAGGAATACAAGAATAAGGGGTATTTGGTTGTGGCTGAGCGTAATGGTCAGAAGCTTGATTTTGCCGATTTTGGCAATTCGCCTTTTTACTTTACCCCTGAAGTAATTGCAGGGAAAACAGTAGTTTACAGTACAACCAATGGTACTAATGCTATTACTATAGGGAAATCTGCACAAGAGGTGATTATTGCATCGTTTCTCAATATCTCTGCTATTCAGAGCTACCTACAGTCTCGCGCTAATGATGTGCTGATTATGTGTGCGGGTTGGAAGGGGAAGTTTTGCCTTGAGGATGCACTTTTTGCAGGTGCTATGTCGCAAAATTTGATTCATAGCGGAAAGTTTGAAACCATATGTGATTCTACTAATGCTGCCATTGACTTATGGAACGTAGCCCGAAACGATTTAAACCGCTACATTGAAAAGGTTGCTCAGCGCCATAGGCTTAAAAAACTTGGCCTCGACGATGTTATTGATTACTGCTTAACACCCGATTTAACCGATGTAATCCCTGTACTTAATAATGACAGATTGGTTTCATTGCTATAAGATGTCTAACAACTGCAAACGATTGTTAAATATGCAGCCAACAAAGGTGTTTGATAACATTTATTTAGGAAATTCAAAAAAAAACTTAGAAATTTGACCTTACTATAATTTCTAAGTTGAAAACATAAACATTATCGCCATGAAAAAACATAATTTTAATGCAGGACCCTGTATCCTACCCGATGTAGCACTCGAGAACACTGCTAAGGCTGTGCTTGACCTCGATGGTATTGGCATGTCGGTGCTATCCATTTCGCATCGCTCAAAAGAATTTGAAGCCATTATGGAGGAAACCAAGGCGCTTTGGCGTGAGCTGCTTCAAATCCCTGAAAACTACCATATACTTTTCTTGGGTGGAGGTGCCAGTTTGCAATTCTGCATGGTGCCCTATAATCTGCTTCAAACCAAAGCCGCATACCTCGATACTGGGGTTTGGGCCAGCAAAGCCTTAAAGGAAGCCAAAATTTTGGGCGAGGTTGTAACCGTAGCCTCTTCATCTGATAAGAATTATACCTACATCCCTAAAAACTTTACCATTCCTACCGATGTAGATTACTTCCATATTACCACCAATAATACCATCTACGGAACCGAGATTAAGCATGATATGGACTCTCCTGTTACGCTGGTAGCCGATATGAGTTCCGACATCATGAGCCGTCCGGTTGATGTGAAGAAGTACGGTTTGATTTATGGGGGAGCACAGAAGAATGTGGGCCCTGCTGGCGTTACCTTTGTTATTATCCGTGAGGATATCCTTGGCAGGGTTGAGCGTAAGATTCCTACAATGCTCGATTACCGCACCCACATCAAGGATGGTTCAATGTTCAATACTCCTCCATGTGGTACCATCTACACCATGCGAGAAACCTTAAAATGGCTAAAGGGCCTAGGTGGCTTAGAAAAGATAAATGAGCTAAACAAAAAGAAAGCTGAGTTGCTATACGATGCAATCGATAACAGTAAGATGTTTATTGGTACAGCTGAAAAAGACTCACGCTCAATTATGAACATCTGCTTTGTTATGAAGCCTGAGTATAAGGATAAAGAAGAAGCATTTATGGAGTTTGCCAAGAAGGCCGGTATGGTTGGCATTAAGGGTCACCGGTCTGTAGGTGGATTCCGCGCTTCAACCTATAACGCACTTCCAATAGAAAGCGTTCAGGCTCTTGTTGACTGTATGAAGGATTTTGAAAAGCAGAACGCATAAATTTTTACGGGCAGCAGAATTTATTTTGCTGCCCTTTTTAGTCAACTTAAAAAATACAGCCATGACAAAAGTATTGGTTGCCACTGAGAAACCTTTTGCAAAGGTTGCCGTGGATGGAATTCGTAAAATTGTTGAGGATGCTGGTTTTGAACTGGTTCTTCTTGAAAAGTATACCGATCCCAACGACCTGATTAAGGCAGTCGTTGATGTTGATGCCCTTATTGTTCGTAGCGATAAGGTTACCAAGGAGGTGGTAGATGCCGGCAAGAACTTGAAAATAGTTGTACGTGCTGGTGCTGGCTATGATAACATCGACTTGGCCGCTTGTACAGCAAAGGGGGTGGTAGCCATGAACACCCCGGGTCAGAACTCTAATGCTGTAGCCGAATTGGCCATTGGTATGATGATTTACATGGCTCGCAACCTTTTTCAACCCGGAACCGGAACCGAAATTGCAGGGAAAAAGTTAGGCATTCATGCCTATGGTAATGTGGGTAAACTGGTTGCCAAATATGGCAAGGGATTTGGTATGGACGTTTACGCCTTTGACCCCTTTGTTGATAGGAATATTATGGAAAAGGATGGCGTAAAGGTTGTTGATAGCATTGAAACCCTATACAGCACCTGTAATTATGTATCGCTCCACATTCCGGCTAACGATAAAACCAAGAAATCTATAGGCTACGATTTACTTAGTAAAATGCCCAAGGGAGCAACCCTTATCAATACCGCCCGCAAGGAGGTAATTGATGAGGAGGGTCTTAAAAAGGTGCTTGCCGAGCGTACCGATATTAAGTATGCAACCGATATCATGGCCGATTGCCATGCCGAAATGGTTGAAAAGTTCCCTGGCCGGGTATTTGCCACACCTAAAAAAATGGGTGCCGAAACCGCTGAGGCAAACATTAATGCTGGTTTAGCTGCTGCCCGCCAGATTGTTGCATTTATAAAAAATGGTGACAAAACTTTTCAGGTAAACAAATAAACTAAAAATTATAGGTTAAACCTAAACAATTTGAGGTGGAGTACCCTTAGCGATGTGAATGTTAAGTGGCTATTAACCCAATAGTTGATGTTTATGGATTGACTTCGCAACCTTATACTTGCTTTAATTGTTGCTTTGAAATAATATATCTGAAAAAGGTGTGCAAGAAACTATTTTGCGGAGGCTATTCATTTTTACAAAGGCATTTGGCTTAATAGCTGAAGCTGAAACGCAAATTTTGATATTAAATAGGTCTTTGTATCTATGAAGTTTTTTCTGTTACAAAGAACATGTTACAGGTAAAGTAGCTAATAGTGTGCTAAACAAAGCATCTCAAATTAGTTAGACAAAAAAACTTTAGCTTTAGACATTTAACTTTTAACACTACTATGGTAAAGATCAAAGCATTTAAAGGGATTCGTCCCCCAAAGGAGTTAGCAAAAGAGGTGGCTGCTCGTCCCTACGATGTACTGAACTCGCAGGAAGCTAAGGCTGAAGCGGATGAAAAGTCGTTGTTGCATATCACTAAGCCCGAAATAGATTTCAACCCTATTATTGATGAGCATTCACAAGAAGCTTATAATAAAGCTGTAGAGAATTTTCGCAAATGGAAGGAACATAGCTGGTTGGTTCAGGATACAAAGGAAATGTATTACGTATATGCACAAACCATGGAGGGTCGTACCCAGTATGGTTTGGTTGCAGCTTGCCATTTCGAGGACTACATGGAGGGTCGCATCAAAAAGCACGAACTAACCCGCCCCGACAAGGAGGAGGATCGTATGATTCATATACGTATCCAGAATGCCAACATCGAACCCGTGTTCTTTGCCTATCCTGCTCATAGGGAAATGGATGAAATAATCAACAATGTGGTGAAGAATAAAAAGCCCGAGTACGATTTTGTTGCCGACGACGGCTTTGGCCACCACTTTTGGGTAATCGATGATGAGGCTACCATTAAGCGCATCACCGAGATTTTTGCTGCAATCCCTGCCCTTTACGTGGCCGATGGACATCATCGTACCGCAGCTGCCGCACGTGTGGGTTTGGAAAAGAAAAACACCAACCCCAACCACCGTGGCGATGAGGAGTACAACTACTTCCTGGCTGTTATATTCCCCGATAACCAGCTAAAAATTATTGATTACAACCGTGTTGTAAGGGATCTTAACGGTTTAACTCCTGAACAATTCATTGTAAAACTTAAAGAGGGCTTTGTTGTTGAACAAAAGGATACACAAATATACAAGCCCCAATATCTTCACAACTTCAGCATGTACCTCGAGGGTAGGTGGTACTCTTTAACTGCCAAGCCCGGCACATACAACGATAACGACCCCATTGGCGTTTTGGATGTAACCATTCTTTCAAACCTGGTTCTTGAACCTATTCTGGATATAAAGGATCTCCGTACATCAAAACGTATCGATTTTATTGGTGGAATACGTGGCCTGGGAGAACTTAAAAAGAGGGTTGACAGCGGTGAAATGAAGGTGGCCTTTGCCCTTTACCCCGTTTCGATGAAGCAGCTTATCGATATTGCCGATACAGGCAACATTATGCCACCAAAAACCACATGGTTTGAGCCCAAACTTCGCAGCGGTTTGGTTATCCATTCCCTCGAATAAATATTAAAGTTTAATTTTTTAAGCCCCTAATTAGGGGCTTTTTTTGTTGGTGTTTGAAAATTCTTAATTGTTTGCAAAAACATTAAATTTATTATTCACTCACGATAAAAGATTTTATTTTTGCAGTAAAGCAAATGTAAAATGAGCATACCAGAACGCATCGAGAGCATTAAACGCGAACTGCCATCGCATGTGAAACTTATTGCTGTAACCAAAACCCATCCTGTTGAAGCAATTATGCAGGCATATCAGGCCGGGCATAAGGTGTTTGGTGAAAATCGGGTGCAGGAACTCATGGCCAAGTACAACCAATTACCCAAAGATGTGGAATGGCACTTAATTGGCCATTTGCAAACCAATAAAGTGAAGTATATTGCCCCATTCATATCATTAATTCATTCAGTTGATAGTATTAAGCTTCTATCGGCTATTGATAAGGAGGGAGAAAAGTTCAACCGGGTTATTGACAGCCTGTTGCAGGTACACATCGCCTTGGAGGAAACTAAGTTTGGCCTTTCGGCCGATGAGCTGCATCAGCTTCTACAATCTTCTGAGTATGCACAGATGAGGCACATTCGTATTTTAGGTTTGATGGGTGTGGCTACCTTTACCGATAATCATCAGTTGGTTCGCACAGAGTTTCGTTTCCTAAGAAACCTTTTCGATGAGGTTAAAAGGTTATATTTCTCCCAAACTGAATCTTTTAATGAGCTATCGATGGGAATGTCGAGCGATTACAGGATTGCAGTTGAGGAGGGGAGTACTATGGTGCGAATTGGAAGCAATATTTTTGGTATGAGAAGCTATACCTAAACGATATTTTTGTAATTTTAATCAAATTAAAACCTTTAACCATGACTAAACTGGAAACCAACTACCTAGGCTTAACTCTCAAATCGCCAATTATTGTTAGCAGTTCAGGTTTGAATTCATCGGCAGAGCGTATTCAAAAATATCAGGAATTTGGTGCTGGAGCGGTTGTACTAAAATCGCTTTTTGAGGAACAAATTCTGCAAGAGGTTAGCCATCTTGAACAATACTCCGACTATACCGAAGCAACTGATTACCTTAAGTACTACGTTCAAGCCAACAACGTTCAGGAGTACATCAATTTTATTAAAACAGTTAAAAAGGCTGTAAGCATACCAGTTATTGCAAGTGTCAACTGCGTATCCGATAACCAATGGCTATCTTTTGCTTCGCGAATTCAGGAAGCCGGAGCTGATGCACTGGAGGTTAACATCTTTTACTTACCCCTTAATCCCAGTCGAACAGCCAATGAGTACGAGCGGGTGTATTGTAACGTGGCCGAAACACTTCAAAAAATTATCACTATTCCTGTGGCATTTAAGTTGGGTTCCCACTTTACTAATCCATTACATGTGATTGAGCAGCTAAGGTATAGGGGTGCTAAGGGTGTTGTACTTTTCAATCGTTTCTTTGAGCCCGACCTTGATATTCACGGCATGAAGGTGGTGCCCGCTACCATTTTCAGCAATCCGTCTGATATCCGTTATACGCTCCGTTGGGTGGGCATTGTAAGTCACCTAATACCTGAAATTGATATATCAGCATCTACTGGTGTTCACGATGGCGAGGCATTGGTGAAAATGTTGCTGGCCGGAGCCAACTCTGTTCAGGTTTGTTCTGCAATTTACCGCAATGGCCCTCAACATATTCAAACCATGCTCCAGTTCCTAACCGAATGGATGAACCAAAAAGGTTTTAAAAAGATCGACGACTTTAGGGGAAACCTAAACTATGGCCATATACCTGATCCTACCCATTACGAGAGAAGCCAATTCATGAAGTATTTTTCAAACTACGAGTAATACAAAAAGCTAAAAAAAACCGCATTTGGGCGGTTTTTTTATAAGCGCTCATCAATATACGATAGCAAATTCTCCATTAGTGGCTTTGTGCGGCTGGCATTATTGCAAATGACTTCGCCTTTTTGTTTTAGTTTAACTAAAGTGTCGTTGTCAAGGCTATCGAGCAGGTTTTCAACAACTGTAATGGCCTCCAATGCAGTTTGGTAATCATCGTTGCCCGCAAGTTCCATGAATAAATCAACATGCGGGGCAAAATTCAAACGGCTTTGCCAGCAAACCGATACCAGTCGATATATATCTTTGGAATTCCTATGTTTTTTTATTAGCTGAACAATAGTTTCGGCATACGATTGGTTTTTAAGATCAACCAATAAGTTGACCACCTCGTTTTTAAGCCTTTCATCTTTATCGCTGAAAAGTAGCTCAGCAATGGGGGCAACCATATAGCCTTCGCCTTCTTCGCGAAGCTCACTTAATATACTAATAATATACTCATCGGAACCATTTTCCAACGATTTTCTAAAAAGTTCCTCTTTACTTGGGGTGGGTTTGCTTTCCATTTACCAATTAGTAATTTTTGACAAAATTACTCTTTTTGGACAACTTTAAGGGATATGATTAGCAGTTAGCCCAACAAAAAAGTGTAAATAAATGTTGATTTTGATAAATTTATACTATCTTTACTTGTCAATAGCTTGTTATTGTTACCAACAAACAAACAATTTGTTATGAACAAGGGATTAATAAAATTACTTATCTTTGCGGTTTCTTTGGTTGCTGTAATTTTTGTTACTTCATGCAAGTGTAACCGCCAGAGCGATGATATGCTTTCGGTTTCAACCGATGAGATGGCAGCCGACAGCTCCACGATAAAGAGCATTGAATCGGTTAAGCAAATATTTTACTCTTTACCTTCTCCCCTTGAAACAGCCATGATTCTTAAGCGCTCCGGTGCTACCTACAATGAGGAATTATTAAATTCTATCGATAATGTATCGCGATACAATACCACAAAGAGCATGGCCTTAAACCTTGGTATCTACAGCACCGATCTTAGCTATGCTAGTTTGTTTGATCAAACCCAGGCCACGGTGAAGTACATGACTGCATCTAAGAAACTTGCCGAGGGCTTGGGTATTCTCAATGCTATCGATAACTCTGTAATTCAAAAACTTGAAGAAAATATTAACAACCGTGATGTTATTCTGGAAACCATTTCGGAAACATTTCTGAACACCAACTCTATTCTGGAAGAGGATGATCGCGTTGCGGTAGGATCAATTATTCTTGTTGGTGGTTGGGTTGAAGGTTTATACATTGCAACCTCGCTTGTTCCGGATATTTCTAAGGTTGACAACGAAATGGTTGATCGTATTGTTGATCAGAAGTTATCGCTTCAAACCGTAATAAATCTTTTAAAACAGAGCATTAGTAATGCTGATGTAAAAGAGATTTACAATGATATGCTTGAATTGGAAAAGGCCTACGATGAGGTTAAGATTATGGTATCGAATGTGCAGGTGGTAAACGATAAAAAAACAAACGTGGCCATGCTTCGTTCTCGAAACGTTACATCAGTTAGTACTGCCGCTTTTAATAAACTTAAAACAAAAGTTAAAGAATTGCGTACAAAATACACAGCATAATTAGCGTGGTTATGAGATCATTTGTAAATATTATAATTTCGGCAGCTGTATTATTGTTTGCTTTACCCCTTGCAACCAATGCACAGTGTAAAAACTTTGCTAAAAAAGTCTGCCGTTTGGAACTCGCTCCCTATATACACGATGGTAATTATAATGCAGCAATACTAACCGAAGGCGAAGATGCTGAGTTGTTTAAAACATTCTATGCCGGTCAGCAGTATCGCATTGCCATTTGCGGCTCCGAATCCTTAACAAAAATTGAGTTTATGGTGATGGATGTTGACCGTAAGGTACTTTACTCTAATGTGAAAAATAACTATGCCATAACCTGGGACTTTAAGGTGGAAAACACACAGCAACTTATTATTTGGGTTAAGGTGCCTGTTGTTTCGCCTAAAACCGAGGAACTTAAGAGTGGATGCGTTGCCATTATGTTTGGATTGAAAACCAATTAGCAAAACAATATCTCTTTTAAAATAAATGCCGCTAAAAAGCGGCATTTATTCTGTAGGTAAATGGTCTTATTGTTAGCAAATTTTACTTGATAAAAACTTTGCTGTATAGGACGAAGGATGTTTGATTAGTTCTTCGGGGGTTCCTGCAAAAACTAAGTGCCCCCCATTGTCACCCCCCTCTGGCCCCAGATCAATCAACCAATCGGCACTTTTTATTACATCCAGATTATGTTCTACCAAAACAATACTATGTCCTCTTACAATTAGTTCATCAAATGCTCTCAGTAGCTTTTTGATATCGTGGAAATGAAGCCCAGTGGTTGGCTCATCGAAAATGAAAAGCAGCGGTTTTTCTGAATTTTCTTTTAACAGGAACGAGGCCAACTTAACCCTTTGGCTTTCGCCTCCACTGAGTGTGCTCGACGATTGTCCCAGTTTTATATATCCCAGCCCCACATCTTGCAGTGGTTTTAGTTTTTCTACAATTTTCTTTTCAAGGTTACTCTTGCCGGAACTAAAAAAGTTAATGGCTTGATTTACCGTCATTTCCAGGATGTCGTAAACATTTGCATTACGATAACGCACTTCCAGAATATCGTCCTTAAAGCGTTTACCTCCGCAACTTTCGCAAACCAATGTGAGATCGGCCATAAACTGCATCTCAACATGGATGACTCCCTCGCCTTGGCACTCCTCGCATCGGCCACCATCAATGTTAAAGGAGAAGAAAGAGGGCCCGTAGCCATTGCTTTTGGCGTAAGGCTGCTCTGAGAGCAGCCTTCGAATCTCGTCCCATGCCTTCAGGTAGGTTACCGGGTTGCTTCGCGATGATTTTCCTATGGGATTTTGATCTATCATTTCAACTCCAGAAATGAGTTGGATATCGCCTGTGAGCTCATCGTGCTGGCCTGCTCTTTCGCCTGAGCCCGTTAACTTTTTGAGTAGTGCTGGGTATAGAATGCCTTTTACTAAACTCGATTTGCCGGATCCACTTACACCGGTTACCACTGTTAGGGTGTTCAATGGAAATTTTACATCGATATTATTTAGATTGTTTTCTCTAGCACCCTTTACTTCGATGTAGCTGTTCCATTTGCGTCGCGATAGAGGAATTTCTATTTTTTCTTGTTCGCTGAGGTACCTTGCGGTTAAACTATTTGTAGCCTTTTGAATTTCGTTAATAGGACCTGAGTATACCACCTCTCCACCCAAGCGTCCGGCCTGAGGTCCAATATCAATAATATGGTCAGCGCATTGCATTATCTCCTCGTCGTGTTCAACCACCAAAACGGTATTTCCCAGATTGCGCAGGCTCTTAAGAACGTCTATTAGCAGATGTGTGTCGCGGGGATGAAGGCCAATACTGGGCTCATCCAGTATGTATAGCGAACCCACTAAGCTGCTGCCCAACGATGTTGCCAGATTGATGCGTTGCGATTCGCCGCCCGAAAGGGTAGAGGAGAGCCTGTTTAGCGTAAGGTAACCCAGTCCTACATTAACCATGTACGATAGCCGGTTGTTAATTTCAATTAGCAACCGTTTGGCAACCGTTGTATCATGTTCGTCGAGTTCTATATTGTGGAAAACCTCGCTTAGCTCCTCAATTTGCATACTAACCATATCCTGAATGGTGTAGCCCGCTACCTTAACATACGATGCCTCCGGCCGTAATCGGCTTCCTTTGCAGATGGAACAGGTGGTTTTACCCATGTATCGCGATAGCATTACGCGGTACTGAATCTTATATCGTTTTTCTTCGAGTTCCCTGAAGAAATCGTTAATACCCATAAAGTGCTGGGTGCCTTTCCATAATAGTTCCTTCTGTTCAGGGGTAAGCTTGTAGTAGGGGGTATGTATGGGGATGTTATACCTATGGGCATTCTCAATTACTCTATCCTTGTACCAACCCATCGATTCCCCTTTCCAGCAGGCTATGGCATCTTCGTATATCGATAATCCCTTATTGGGAATAACCAGTTCCTCATCAATACCTATTACCTTCCCGTAGCCTTCACAGGTTGGGCAGGCTCCTAGGGGGCTGTTGAAGTTGAATAGGTGCTCAGAGGGTTGCTCAAACTTTATCCCATCCAACTCGTATAGGTTGGAGAATTGCTCCTCCTTGACCCCATTGCCATTTTCAATTTGAAGGTAGCAAAATCCATTGCCTTCGGCAAAGGCAGTTTGAACAGAATCGGCTACTCGGCTAATGAATTCTTCTTCGGTTGCAACCGTAAAACGGTCGATTATCAAACTTATGTTTGCCTGCGAAATGTCGATTAGGTCACGATTCCTTGCATCATCAATTCTGATAATCTGATCACCTATTTTGATACGGGTGAAACCCTCACGGTTGAGCTCCTCCAGCTTAGTTTTGATATTGCCATTAACGGCTATGGGGGCCAACAGAGTCATTCGGGTTCCGGCGGGGTGTGCTGTAATGAAATTTACCACATCGGTAACCGAGTGGCGCTTAACCTCCTTACCGGATACTGGGGAATAGGTTTTGCCTATTCGGGCAAACAGCAGCCTCAGGTAATCGTATATTTCCGTTGATGTTCCAACGGTGGAGCGTGGATTTCGGGTATTTACTTTTTGCTCAATGGCAATAGCTGGCGGTATGCCGCTAATCATATCAACCTCAGGTTTCGATATGCGACCCAGGAACTGCCGAGCATATGCCGATAAGCTCTCTACGTATCGCCTTTGCCCTTCGGCATAAATGGTGTCAAAGGCCAACGACGATTTACCCGAACCCGATACCCCGGTTATTACCACCAACTTGTTGCGGGGAATATCAAGGTTGATGTTTTTAAGGTTATGAACCCTTGCCCCTCTTATGGAAATAAACCTATTGTGATTTTGCATTTTTCTGTTCAAAGTAACCTACAAAGGTAGCGAAAAGCCACTTATTCGTTTCAATATTTTAAGTGTAAACCTTAAAGACCTTCAAATTGTTCATCAACTTTTACTCCTCCGAAATCTATTGATGATCAGGCTCTTATTTTAAAAACTAAGTAACTTATCACACATCAGTTGATTTGGTCGCTCTTTTTGATAGTTTTAATTAATTCACCATGGAAGCGGATAAAAATTTATTTAGAACCATGCATTCTTATTATGAAATAGATAACTGCCGCAAGGAGATATATTGATGCACTAATGGTGCTTATTACCAGCAAAAAAGGAACTGCCAGCTGGTGTACCTCTGTGTAGGTGACAGCTATTTGTATCAGGAAAAACATCAAAACCATGCTTAGATTGGTTATACGCAGCATTCGTGTTGCAAGTGTGTACAGCTTGCAGGGCATTTTGTTCGTTTACCCTAATTGGATAATTGAAAACGTGTGGGAATTGGTTAAGTATTATAAAAATAAATGATAATGAGGTGGTTATCATGGGTAGAAAATAATATTCTCCATTTGATTCTTGAACTTTGGGTATTTCAATAAGGCAATAGCCCCAAATTGAAGTATTCAGAACAATAATCAGGGTATCAATAAATTTATCCCACAATGAGGCTTCAGGTTTTAACTTAGGACGGGTTTCCATAGGAATACTGCTTAGGCATTCTAAATTATTTTAAAAATATTGATATCTAAGAAAAATCGATAAACTGAGTTTGGCACAGTAATTGAAGGAATTAAACCATTAATATACCCAGCACTTCCAACGTAACCTTTAGGTTGTGTTTTATGTATAAATAAAAAGAAACTTGCATTTTTGAATCAGGTTTTGTATAATTGCAATACATTTTAACAATTAAACTTCACTGCCTATCGATAGAAGCTCTACACGCTAACCAAATTTAAGGAGGTTGCTGTGAACACCATTAATCGTTCCGACTGTGAGCTTCTGTCGGATTTTGTTTTGGACGATAATTCTGCTCTTGAGATGCTTTACCGCAGGTATGAACGTAAAATTTATACCTACATACTTTTAATGGTGCGAAAGCCCCATCTAGCAGAGGATTTGCTGCAGGAAACCTTTATCAAGGCAATTAAATCGGTAAAAGAGGGACGTTACGCCGAAACTAATCGCTTTGGCTCATGGCTTATGCGCATAGCGCATAATTTGGTTATTGACCAGTTTAGACATAACAAGCAATACCGCGAGGTATTAAACTACGATTTCCCGAATGATATTTTCAGCACACCCCGTTTTGCTGAGGCAACCGTAGAGCAACGTATGGTTTACGAGCGCGTGCTTTATGAGGTTCGAGCTTTAATTGATTATTTGCCCGATGACCAACGCGAGGTGGTAATGCTTCGCTTTTATGGCGATTTGAGTTTTAAAGAGATTGCCGAGGTTACCAATGTAAGCATAAACACTGCCCTTGGGAGAATGCGTTACGCCCTTATCAACCTTCGTAAAATGGTTAAGCAAAAGAACCTGAATCTGGAGTTCGAGATGGTGTAATATTGTTGCATTTACCCTTTCCCTATGATTATATTTGTTGCATGGGCAAGGGCAAACTGAAACCAAAGGATCTTCGTTTTCTTAAAACGCATACTGTGGCGCAGATTGATGCCATTTGCGCCCATGCAAATGATTTAATTCATTCCAGAAAGACCACCCGGATAGCCATAATCGATTTTTTGCAGGAATGGCTGCCGAACGATGGGACAGTTGAGGTACCGGAGCAATTTCAAAACCTGATAAAAATACTCGATAGCCCTTTACAAGCAAAAGCATCAGAAATTGAGCCTACGGGAATACCTGTGTTGAGGGAACCTCTGCCCTATAGGGTATATGGTGCCGAAAATATTGAACCCGGAGCCATTGAGCAAATGGAAAATGCCATGTCGCTTCCTATTTCTGTTGCCGGTGCGCTAATGGCCGATGCTCATGAGGGCTATGGCCTACCCATTGGTGGTGTACTGGCTACAACTGCCAATGTTGTTATCCCCTATGCAGTTGGGGTTGATATTGCCTGTAGAATGTGCATGTCGGTTTTTCAGCTTACGCCGGAGGTCATAAAAACTCGTACCGAATATTTGCGGCAAACGCTTTTGATGACAACCATTTTTGGTGTAGGCGGTAAAAATAGAAACCATATTGACTCATCTCTTTTTGATAGAAAGGAATGGAGTGCAACCAGCGTAATAAGAAAGTTTCGCGATTTGGCTTTCAGCCAGTTGGGAACCTCGGGTGGAGGAAATCACTTTGTACAGTGGGGAGAACTGCATGTCCTGGAATACGATGAACTCTTGAAACTGCTGCCAGGACGATACCTTGCAGTGCTATCCCATTCGGGTTCACGAGGTTTTGGCAGCGAGATTGCATTGCATTACTCAAAGTTGGCTATGTCGAAAATAAAGCTACCCGGCAGGGCAAAACATTTGGCCTGGCTAGATCTGGATACCGACGAGGGGCAGGAGTACTGGTTGGCCATGAACCTGGCCGGCGAGTATGCCTCGGCAAATCATAGGGAGATTCATGAAAAGATAAGCCGGGAGCTGAAGGAGCAGCCCATAATCAGGGTTGAAAACCACCATAACTTTGCATGGCGCGAGACACTCCCCGATGGCCGCAGGGCAATTGTTCACCGAAAGGGGGCAACTCCGGCTCATACAGGTTCGCTGGGTATTATATCGGGCACTATGGTGCATGCAGCCTATGTTGTAAGGGGCAAGGCAAAACCCGAATCTCTTAACTCTGCCTCGCATGGGGCAGGCCGAAGAATGTCGAGGCATAAAGCTCTTCAATCGTTCAGCCTTGCTGATTTGAGGTACATACTCGATAGGTATGGCGTTGAACTGATTGGCGGCGGTTTGGATGAGTTCCCAATGGCATATAAGGATATTGACGAGGTAATGCAGTACCAATCGGAACTGGTGGAGGTTTTGGCCAAATTTTACCCACGGATTGTTCGAATGGCTGAACCTGAGAAACGGCATAGATGGGAGTGATTTTTAATTGTTTGCCATCAGCGTAATTACATTTTGATGAGCTACTACAATTAAACTTTTCAGCAATGCAATAAAAAAGGAAGGTTTCGATAGCAGGATGATTCAAATATAATTTTTTTAAACGTGCAATACTTTTTCATCATAACCGTTACAGTAGTGTGCGTTAATTAGTAGATGCCTATGGTAAAACTCTACTCACCAATGAATGCAAATTGTAAAAAGTTTCGGAAAAACAGCTGGTTTAAATCTGTACCAATAATTTTGCTGGTGCGCATTTCTGAGTTCGGATACATGGCTCATGAAACCAAGCGTAGGATGATGGAGCTGGTTAGCTCAACCCCAACATCGCCTAGGGATAATTTTGACAAACTTTTACTAAAGATTTCCGAATAGGCCGATTATATCGCCCTTTTTTGGATTAACCCAGATTAAGCATAAGGAATGTAATGAACTAATGCTTAGTTTGTTGGTTGCTCAATGGGTATATGGGTTAATCCCGACAAATCATTGATTTAGTTGGCCTTTAGGCAAAATCGCATTAACAAATGCGTAATTTGGGATTGATATAAATTGCAATGACTAACAATTGATGGTTAATTTGTTTTTTCTTTTTTACTCTATCTAATAATGTGTTTAAGGATAAATAGATGCATTAAATTTTAAAAAAATCGATTTAAAAAATTGCAGAAATGTTGACTTAGGTTTAATGGTTACGTATCTTTGTGATATCAAATTGATATTATTTTAATAATTTAATTATGGAAAGAGAATTTAATCCAAAGTCGGGGTACCTGTATCTTGTACTGCTCATTGCGCTGTTAGGCGGGACCATTACCATGCTGATACTAACCGAATCGCCATGGTTCGTGTTGTGCTTTATACCGGTTGTGCTGATAATGCCAGGGTTTGTTGTGGTAAACCCCAATGAATCGGCAGTGCTGGTACTTTTTGGTAAGTATATGGGAACTATCAAACGAAACGGATTTTTCTGGACAAATCCGTTTTATGTAAAAAAGCGTATTTCGCTCAGGGCGCGTAACTTCAACAGTGAGCCAATAAAGGTTAACGACAAGGTAGGCAACCCCATTATGATTGGGTTGGTGCTGGTATGGAGGGTGCAGAATACATTTAAGGCATCCTTTGAGGTTGATGAGTATGAACATTTTGTGATGGTTCAGAGCGATGCGGCACTACGTAAACTTGCCGGAATGTTCCCGTACGACAATTTTGAACACGAAGCGGAGGAGATAACTCTAAGGGCTGGCGGTGAAGTGGTAAATCACAAGTTGGAAATCGAACTAATTGATAGATTATTGATAGCCGGCATAGAGGTGATAGAGGCACGTATAAATTACATAGCATATGCATCGGAAATTGCAGGAGCCATGCTTCGTAGGCAGCAGGCCACTGCGGTTGTTGCTGCACGCAGCAAAATAGTTGAGGGCGCTGTAGGCATGGTGCAGATGGCCCTTGAGCAGCTCTCGCAGAAGCAAATTGTTGATCTTGATGAGGAAAAAAAGGCCGCGATGGTTAGTAATCTCATGGTAGTGCTTTGCTCCGATGAATCGGCACGCCCTGTGGTTGATACCGGAACGCTCCATCAATAAAACAATGACACAGAAAAAAACATTCGTTCTTAGGATTGATCCCGATAAGTTTGCCGCCCTTGAAAAATGGGCGGCAGACGAGTTCCGTAGCACCAACGGCCAAATTGAATGGATAATTGACCAGGCCCTACGGAAAGCGGGTCGGCTTAGAAAAGAATCAAAAACAAATAAAACAAACCAAAGCAATGACGACAAAAAGAGTTAAAGGAAAACAGCCCTGCCCAAAGTGTGGCAGCAAGGATTTTGATATGGGCGAGATTTACATGGCGGGGAGTGTTTTTAACAAGTTGTTCAATTTACAGAACCGAAAGTTCACCTCTATTACCTGTGCAAAGTGCGGCTTTACGGAATTCTATCAGGTTTCAGCTAAAAGAGCACTAAATGTATTGGATTTCTTTATGGGATAAAGTTGTTTTATACCTTGTTAAGCAGGTTTGCAGTTTGGCAGGCTACAATGCCTGCAGTTTCCGTTCTTAGACGTGAACTGCTTAAGCTTGCCTCATGAAATCCATTTGCAATGCACAACTCAACCTCGTTGGGCGAAAAATCGCCCTCAGGTCCAATTAGTACCAGGATACTTTTACCCTTTTGAACCAATTCTTGCATTGGGGGTAGATTCCATCTATTGCAATGAGCAATAAGTTTGGTTTCCTCAGTTGAAGAACGCAAAACGAATTGATTGATAGCAACCATATCGTTAATACGTGGGAGGTATGCCTTAACCGATTGCTTCATGGCTGAAACGGCAATTCTTTCGAGCCGCTCCGCATTTACCGTTTTTTTTTCGGAGCGTTCGCAGAGCAATGGCGTAATTTCATCTATCCCTATTTCTGTGGCTTTTTCGATAAACCATTCCAAACGTTCCATATTTTTAGTTGGGGCAATGGCAATGTGAAGGTAAAATGGCCTTTGCCCAAAATTATGTTGGGTTTCGATAATGTTTACCAGGCAGCGCTTTGGATTGTCGGATGCAATTTGAGCCTTGTGCATGGAGCCCTTACCATCGGTAAGCAGTATTCGATCACCAAGCTTTAAACGAAGCACTCTTATACAGTGCTTCGACTCATCTTCAGGAAGTGTGTACTGCTGGCTATCGATATTTGGAGCGTAAAATATCTGCATAAATACATTTTTTATTCGCTTGCAAATTTAACCAGAACAGCAAACCAATTAATTTTGATGCAGTAAATTGTTGTATTAAACCTGTTTTTAATGAAACGAATTGGGATTTTATCAGATACTCATAGCTTTTGGGATGAGGGCTTATTTGATTTTTTTGCATCGTGCGATGAAATCTGGCATGCTGGAGATATAGGTTCCATTGAGCTTGCCGACAGGATTGCAACATTTAAACCATTTAGGGCAGTTTATGGAAATATTGATGATATAAGGGTTAGGCGTACATATCCAGAATACCAAAATTTTAGCATCGAAGGACACAATGTTTTGCTAATCCATATTGCTGGAGCGCCAGGAAAATACATCTCTAAGGTTAAGGAGCTAATTAAAGAGAAAGGAATTACCCTGTTGGTATGCGGACACAGCCATATACTTAGAGTAAAGTACGACAAATCTAATAATTTGATGTACATAAACCCGGGAGCTGCTGGGAACAGCGGATTCCATCATGTTAAAACAGCCCTCAGACTGGTTATAGATGGAAATAATATTAGCAATTTAGAGGTTTGGGAGAAGAAGCGGGGGTAAAAATTCTAATCATCTTTTGTTTCGTCTTTGTTGTCCTTTTCAATATTTTCGCTGGCATCGGAGTTTATGCCGTAGCTTAACTCTTTGTATCGTTTTTTGGCAATGTTAATTTCACGATTTGAACCCAATAGGAAACGGTAGGTGGTAAATCCATATCTAGTTTTTAACCGTTGCTCTCTTGATGGCTGTTTTGCAATTGGATTGAAGAAATCGGGATTATGCGAATTGGCCTGCATTGTTTTGGTTGCATAATAGAATGAGTAGTACTCATTATCGCCAAGGTGAATGTAAAGAATCATCCTATTGCTATTACGTCCCTTATAGAACTCGATAAAACCGTTAACGTAACGATTAATTTGAACGTTACCAATGCTTCCTATCCCTATTTTCCCTATCGATACAAATGAATTGCTTTGAGGATTCCAATGTAGTTTTACGTCGGAAAGCGTTATCGTGCTTTCAAGTCCTTTAGGGGTTTGAGTAAATGCACCGAAAAGCGAAAGTTGATTCAGAGCAGCGGGTAGCTCTTTTGGTTGAACCCAGTCATAGAGCATTTTGCGGTATAACTTTCTATTAGGGTCAATTTTCTCAAGTGTAATGGCACCTACAAGTTGATTGGCCATTGCCTCAAGAGCTTTTGGGTTAAACAGGAAATTAAGTTGGATAATGGCATCAATAGCGGCCTCATTGGGTTCGAGCTTATGGATGATGCTTGCGTAAATTTTGAATTTTAATTCATTTAGATTGATGGGAAGCCTAACGTTTCCCTCGCCAAAAACCCAGCAGTAGTCCTTTTGCAGACTAACGCTATTTCCGGAAGTATCGGGATTTTCTAACTTGTAAAGGGGAGCAATGGTAAAGCGGCGGTTATTGTTGTTGAAGTTCATGTAACCCCATGCGGTTACCAGTGCGGAATCGGACCAGAACTTACGGCTACGTAAAAATCCGCCATACAGTTTAAGTGAATCTTCTGAGATTAATGTGCCGCTGGTTATACGATACAAATTGATATCGCGGGGAGAATCACTAATTGGAATCAGCACTTTTTGGGGGTCGATTTGGGATTCAAACTTAACCCACTGACCCACTGGGTTAGGACAATCGTATAAGGGCTTTGCACCACCCATAAAGTAAAGTAACTTTTCTGGCGCCGAGAGGCTCACATTCCCAAGGAATGCAAAATTTGGGCTAAGTTTGAAGCTGTCGGGTTCGGTTAGCGTTCCCTCGGCGTAAGTATTCATATTGTTGTCGGAGTAAACCTTGGGGAAATAAATGGCTTGAATGGAATCTCTTTCATCAATGTAATCGTAGTAGGCTGAACCGCTATAGTTTTTACGACCGTTTATCTTGATTTCGGCGTTGTATAGCTTATGGTATGCCGTTGTATTATTAGCACTAATTACTGCTTCTTTAAGTTTATGCATTCTGTTTTTGGTATCAACCTGAACCTTTTTCTTATGAGGAAATACCGTTGCATCAGCTGTAATAATGTATTTAACACTATCAGCGTTAAGCATTATTTTGGTAGTGTTATAGCTGGCTTTTGGAGAAAAGAAGTAAAGGGAATCCTCTGTTGGCAATGTGGAATAAAAGAGCGACCCTAATGGTAAACTGTCGCGGTCAACCATGTTGCTTAACCTGAACTTTCCCAATGCTACATCTTCCTGTTGCATTAGTGTTTCAAAGTAAATGTTATTGTTATTTAAGTCCCATTTAAACCTGTCGTGGAATGAAGCATACCTAAGTGCATCGAGGTTTGCAAATATGCTCTTATCAACTCTAGTGAATTCGCCCTGCATATTAGCGAAGTTAACCTTTGCTTTGGCTAGTTCAGTGGAAAGGACAACAGTATCGGTATTGGGTTTGAAAACCAAGAGGGATGTTTTTGGGGTTCCAAATGAGTTAGCGGTATATTCAAAAAGGATGGATTGTAACCTGCCGTTGGGTATATTCATTTGGCCGCTTCCGGTTAGCCCTAAGGGCTGGAGAAGTAAATCTCCGTTGTGGGTTGCAAGGCTATCGTACATAACAAAGGGTTTCTCCCCTTTTGCAATAAACATTTTATCGTCGTTTGGGAGCCACTTGATTTTGTGTGAACCTCCTTTTAAGTTGGGGAATTCAATTCCAGTTTCACGTTTGGCCAAAGTAAACTTTTGAGATTTGGTTACCATGGAATCGGGGAATAGGAGCATTTTATCCGATTCAGTGGTTGAAGTTATGTAGCCAATGCTTCCATTAACAATTAATCCTTGGTTGCTAAGGTCTATCTTATTGTAAACCATTCCTTTTCCTTTGTAAACGGCCATGCCTTCGGGTGGTGTGGTGGTTATAAAGCCCAGGGAGTTATCGGGTCTTATGCTGAGCGTATCCTCAATGGGAGCCAAAATATTTCCTGAGTACAGGATTCCCTTGAATTTCATGTCAGCCTTTTCAAAATTATCCATATTCTCATATACAAAAGGCTGAATTTCAAAGTAGAACGAATCGCGCTTATATACACCCCCATGAATATTAGTTGCATCGTAGTAAACATAAGATTTGCTGGTGCAGTTGAAGGTGGGATATTGAGGGTTAAACTCCCTACCGGATTTGTTATGTGGTTTATCTATAAGAATTTCACCCGAAATTATGTGAAGTGCATTGGCTACACTCTGGGTTAAGCGCATGCCATAATTGTCGCGGTAATCGGTTAGGTAGTCTATTTTAAGTGAATCAACATTGTTGAGAATAATTTTGTAGTTTTCGTAGTCGAACTTAAATTCATTTCCGTAAAAGTTGAACAAACCGGCACGTAATTTTCCTCCAAAAATAAAATCTCTGTTTTTTTGAAGTATAATGGTTTTTCTATAGGGTGATATAAAAACATTTTGGGAATCACTTACCGAAAGCCGCTCAACACCGTTTATGGTAAGGTTAAGATTATTAAGGTTTAACGTAGCATTAGGTTTAAAACCTTCGGTGTTTGAAAAAAACTTTATTACATCAAAATCGGTTCTGCCAATACGAGCCAGCACATTATATCTTAACTTTTGGGTAATGCTTACCTCATCAGTTTCGAAATTGTATAGTACGTAGCCCAGTTTAGCCATTCGCATCATTTCAATTTTTACGTCTTCGGGCGCACGCCTTACATATACGGCCAAATCGGTTGCTTTAAATGTGTTGCTTTTAATTTTACGGGTGTAGTTCCAAATGGTGAGAACCGGATGATAGCTGCTGGCTCCCATCATATTGTCGAACAAATCCGGATTAAAGAAATTCTCTGATTCAAAATCGGCATTGGAAATGCTTGATGAAATTGCACCAAAAGCAATCTCATCCTTTTCGATGTTCCAAGTCATTTCAGAGGCCCAGATATAAGTTTTATGGTACGAGCTATAAAACGGGCTTTGGGTGGTGAGCTTATCGGTTGTGTTAATGCTAATGGTTTTATTAGGATGAGCATATGTAAAGGCAAGGCCGTTGTGATAAATGGAGTCGTTCCCAAAGTAAATGGTTATTTTTGCCCTATCGGAGATGAGTTTTGATTGCTCAATAAGAACCAGCTTACCCTCAACGTTTAAAAAGGGAATTCCATTTCGTTTAATGCTAACCGTTGCCAGCTCACCATCGGTGCCAATGCCAGAAATTTGCGAACCATTAATTTTGATATTGCCAGTGTAATCGATATTAGGGAAAAGATTGGTGATCTCAAAATTCTTTTGATATGGAATAAACTCGGGGTACTTAATGGGAATTGATGGATATATTTGCGAAACCTTGTCGGTTAATTTACCCAGAAGGGGTACTTTAAAATATTCATTTAAGTAAAGTAATACGGAATCGGCTGAGTATTCATTTCGATGGAGGTTGATTGTATAATTTGAAAGAATTGCGTAGATTTTACTTTCGTTGTATTCCGATCTGAACCAGGTTACCCTACCACTCCTACCCACCCATTCCTGTTTTAAAAAGTTGAGGTTCCCTGACGTTTGTTGAATGTAGGTACTGTCTTTTTTGTAATTTAAGCAAGTGAGCCTAACATTACTAAATGATACGGTTAAGCCCTTTCCATTTTTAAGAACATATGAGTTATGGGGGTAAACCCTCCATGTGTGCGATGAACTAGTTGCTATTATTGAACTATCAATCAGTGCATGTGTTTGCCTGATCACTCGATTAACCCTATCGAAATTTAAGCTGCTGCTATCGAGGTGCTTTGTAAAGAACTCATTCCAAACGGGATATTGTTTTTGTGCATAGGCATTATGGTAAAAGGTAGATATTAACTTTACGTAATTTATGATGGGTGATTTATCGTTGGGAAGGAGCCCCAGTATTTTGTTGGCATTGGCAATAATCTTATCTTTTGTATCAATATCAATGGAGTCCGATAACCAAAAGGCTGTAAATTTCTTTAGGAATGCCTCTTCGTTTTTTTTCGTATCGCTACTAATTAAGGAGTTGAGTTCGGCAGGGAACAGAGCAGCCGGTCCCGAAAATTTTTGATCATCCCTTAAAAGTAAAGCATAAAGTCCTCCCACGGTTAGTGTTAGCATGATGAGTAGTATGAATATCAAACCTTTTGTGTTTATGAGGCTTTGCTCTTTACTCTTGGGAAGCATATTTTAGTTAATTGTTTGATTTTCTGAATGAAACCATAGCCCAACTATCCCTTAGCTCCGAACCTATCTTTGTTAAGCCAATACTTTGGGCTTTACTGCTCAGCGTATCGATATCGTTGGCAAGGATTCCGCTTATAAAAATTACACCATTGGGTTTTAAACTTGCGCCATAGGCCTCCATATCGGCAAGAAGAATGTTTAGATTGATATTTGCCAGAATCATATCAAAGGATTTGCCCTGCAGCAGGGCTGCATCTCCTAAAAGTGCGGTAATTCTTTTGCAGCCATTTATATCGATATTTTCAAGAGTGTTTCGGTAAGCCCACTCATCGTTGTCAATGGCAACTACTTTTGCTGCACCACGCATTTCGGCCAGAATGGCCAGCACTCCAGTGCCACAACCCATGTCTAAAACTTTTAGCCCCTGTACCGAATGGTTAAGCAATGCCGATATCATGAGGTATGTGGTTTGATGGTGTCCAGTACCAAACGACATTTTGGGGTCAATAATTATCTCGTATTCGGTTTGTGGTGTGTTGGTGTGGAATGATGCCTTTACAAGACACCGGTTGTCAACCAGAATGGGTTCAAAGCTCGATTCCCAAACCTCGTTCCAGTTTTTTCCCTCAATTTCTTGCCACTCATGATTAACCGAAATTCCAACGGGTAGCAATAGTTCATCAAAATACTTTTCGGGAAGTTCCCTAAACCTTTTTTGTGGTATATAGGCAAGAATTTCGGGGTCATTTGTCATGAAGCTCTCAAAGCCCAGCTCTGCCAGCTGGGCAATGAGAATTTCTGATACCTCATCGGAATATGGAGTCACATGAATGTTAAGTTCAATGTAGCTCATTTTAGAATGATTTGGCAATTGCAATAAAATCGTCGGCAACCAGTGAGGCGCCCCCAATTAACCCTCCATCAACATCGGGTTTGGAAAATATTTCAGCAGCATTTGAAGGCTTGCAGCTGCCACCATAGAGAATGCTAATTTCATTTGCTAGTTCTGCTCCATATCTTTGTATCAACAGTTGTCGTATGTGCTGATGCATTTCCTGAGCCTGATCCGATGTTGCCGTTTTTCCAGTTCCTATTGCCCATACCGGTTCATAGGCAATTACAACACTTGCCATTTCGTTAGCTTCGAGGGGGAAGAGCGATTCTTCGATTTGCTGTTTAACTACTGCAAAATGATTTCCTGCTTCGCGTTCGATGAGTTTTTCGCCGCAGCAGTATATAGGAGTAAGTTGATGCTCAAGGGCGATCCTGATTTTTTCGAGAAGCTGCGTTGATGTTTCGCCAAAGTATTCGCGACGTTCTGAATGCCCGATTATCACGTAGCCTGCTCCTAGCGCTTGAATCATGGCTGCTGAAACCTCACCGGTATATGCTCCCGATTTCCACTGAGCGCAGTTCTGTGTACCAACGCCAACCCTTGTACCACTGGTTAGCTTTGCAATTTCAGTTAAATGGGTAAATGGCGGGATTATAATTAGCTCTACTTCACCGGGTACTTTCCCCGATTTGCTTATCACTTCTTTTGCCAGTTTTATACCCTCGGCCGGAAGCGTGTTCATCTTCCAGTTCCCTGCTACAATTTTTTTTCTCATCTCAAACGGTTTAAGTATATTAAACAATTCAATTGTGCTAAAACTATTCTTAGCAATAAAGTTACAACATTTATTGAAAGTATTAGCCTAATCTAACCTTTGGGTCGAGTAGGGCATACAGAATATCGACAATAAGGTTTACAATGCTAAAGATAATAGAAATGGTTAAAACGCAACCAATTACAAGCGGAACATCGTAGCTGTTCAGCGCATTAACCATAACAAAACCAAAGCCCTTCCAGCTGAAAATGTATTCGATAAAGATTACTCCTGCCATCATGGATGCAAACCATCCCGACACAGAAGTAACCACGGGATTAAGCGAGTTGGGTATAGCATGCTTTATAACCATGGTGCTGTATTTTAATCCCTTAGCCCTTGCGGTTCTGATATAGTCCTGACTAAGGGTTTCAAGTAATGAGCTACGTGTTAGCTGTGTGATAACCCCTAATGGGCGTAATCCGAGAGTAAGGGCAGGCAGAATAATGTTTTTAAGCTGAAGGTGAACGCCCTCACCCAAATCATCAATAACCCATAGGTTTCCGGTTAGGTTAAGACCTGTGATGTTGCCAAACACAATGGCAAAAATCCATCCTATGAGTATTGCTGCAAAAAATGATGGCAAAGCCATTCCCATAGCCGAAATTACAAGAAAAAACTTATCGAGTAACGAATCCTTTTTTACCGCTGAAAGAACCCCCATCCCAATTCCAAGAGTAGTGGCAAAGGCAATCGATACAATGGCAAGATAAAAGGTGTTGGGTAAAGTTGCCGCAATAATTCTGGCTACGGGCTGTCGGCTTTGATAAGAACGTCTTAGGTAGGGGGCTTTAAGCACAATCACTCTATTCGTATTAATTCTAATTAACGGCTTTGTGTTTCCGTATATGGTTTTGTCGAGGTAGATATTGCTGGCCTGATTTGTTGGATTATGAATGGAAATGGGTGAGAGGTCGTTCATATACTTAAGGTACTGTATGCCTACGGGTAGGTCTAAACCCAAATCGGTACGAGCGGCTTTAACTGAAGCAGAATCGGTGTGCTGGCCAAGCACCATTCGTGCCGGATCGCCGGGAATAAGATTGAAGAGAGCAAATATCAAACTGGCCACTCCAATGGTAACCAGCAAAGTGTAAACTATTTTTTTTGCAAGGTATGCTAACATGTGTTTTGTTTAGTCAAACTGTTTAGCTCCCTCCCATATTTGGTTCATTTCGTCAAGGGTCATATCTTTTAACGACCGTCCCATTTTGATGGTTCTTTGTTCCAGATAACCAAATCGTTTCATGAACTTTCGGTTTGTCCGTTCCAATGCCGTTTCGGGATCAACCCCATAGAGCCGTGCTGCGTTAACCACTGAAAAAAGCAGGTCGCCAAACTCTTTTTCAATATTTTCAGGATTATTATTTTCCACCTCGAGTATTAGCTCGTTGAGTTCTTCATGAACCTTGCCCCAAACCTGTGAGCGTTCATCCCAGTCGAAGCCAACAGCACGAACCTTTTCTTGAATACGATTGGCTTTTATTAGGGCAGGTAATGAGGTTGGGACTCCCGACAGCACGGTTTTGTTTCCATCCTTTTCCTTAATTTTAAGTTCCTCCCAGTTTTCCAGTACCTCGTTGGCGTTATTAGCCTTTACATTTCCGTATATATGTGGATGGCGGTATATCAACTTTTCGCAAAGCGCATTTATAACATCTTCGATGTCAAATTTATTATCCTCTTCGGCAATTTTGGAGTAGAACACAATATGCAGCAACAGGTCGCCAAGCTCCTTTTTAATGTTTGAATAATCCTTTTCCAGAATCCCTTCGGAAAGCTCGTATGTCTCTTCAATGGTTAGTGGTCGAATTGAATCGAAAGTTTGCTCCCTATCCCATGGGCATTTGGATCGTAAATCGTCCATTATCTCAACTAAACGCTCAAAAGCTGCAGCAGCACGCTGCTTTTTGTTCTGGGTCATGATTTTAGAATTTTTTCTTCGTTTTGAAACTGAATCAAAATGCTGGAGTTAACCGTAAGATTGAACAGTTGAGCCACAGGCCCATCGCGTAGGGCGATTTCAAGTAGCCCAAGTGAGTTAAAAATGGCTAACAGCTCACCCCCCTCCACATCGTTATAGGATTGACTGATTGCGGTTATGCTGTAGCTATAGCTCTGAAGATATATGGTGAACCTTCTTGATTTTCTTTCGTTTTCGAATTCATCGTGCGATATGTTGGTAATGGCATTTTGGTATGAATCGATATAAATTACCTTTCCGGTAATGCTATCGGCTTCAATCACAGGCAGCATAGGGGTTAGCTTTTTAATGCCAGAACCATCAACTATATATTGACTCATATCGGAATTAGCCAAAAGGTTAGAAAGGGCATTGCCTATCGCATCCAGCGACCCAAAACTGGAATTTACTGTGTCATATCCAAATATTTTCAACGGAAACTCATCGGCTATGAGCGATATGCTTCCATTGTCGGGTACAATAAAGTAATGTTTTTGGTGTTCAAATAAAAGCAATCTGTTTTTAGGCGATGAATCGCTGTTTACCATGCATATATGCACGCTATGTTCAGGAAAATGCCGGAACGAATGTTTTATGATAAATGCAGCATAGGTGTAGTTGAATGGCGAAATATTGTGGCTCAAGTTAACTATTCTTATTTCGGGCGATATGGATATAATTTTCCCGTAGAGCATACCAAAATAGAAATCCTGCTTGCTCCAGTCGGTAGTTAGCGTTACCAATCGGGGTATTTTACCGTCCATCGATATCAATTTCCTCACAAATGTAATTCAGAAAGTTTAAATTTTTGGGTTGATGCCACCAAACTTTTGCTTAGGTATGATATTGAGTTTATTCAATAACTTATTAAACTTCGATTTAAAAAAGCCGATCAATTACATTAACTTTGCACCAGAAAAGTTAGTAAATGGCTGGTGAACGAACAATTATTATCGAGGGAATTGACCCATTGGTGCTATACGGGGTTAACAACACCCGATTTGATTTAATTTCTAATCACTACCCTAAGTTGAAAATTATTGCTCGGGGGAACCTGGTAAAGGCTGTTGGCAATGAGGAACTTATTAACGACCTCGAAGCAAAGCTACATGCCATGATTGATTTTTACATTAAGTTTGGTTACCTCAGCGAATCGAATATAAAGGATATATTGCAGGATAATCCCGATTCAATAAGTAAAGCCGAGGAAGATTTAGCCGATGTTTTGGTTTATGGCAACCACGGGAAATTGGTTAAGGCTCGAACGGTTAACCAACGGAAACTGGTTGAAATGTATAAGAGCAATGATTTGCTATTTGCTATTGGACCAGCGGGTTCGGGAAAAACCTATACAGCCATTGCATTGGCAGTTAAAGCTTTGAAAAATAAGGAGGTTAAACGTATTATTCTAACTCGTCCAGCAGTTGAGGCAGGCGAGCGGTTGGGATTCCTACCCGGCGATATGAAGGAAAAACTCGATCCCTACCTTCAACCCCTTTACGATGCCTTACACGATATGATTCCGCCTCGAAAGTTAGAGGAGTTTATGGAAGACGGTACCGTTCAAATTGCCCCACTTGCTTACATGCGGGGCCGAACGCTCGGTAACGCCTTTGTGATACTCGACGAGGCACAAAATACCACGCTAAGTCAGCTAAAAATGTTCCTTACTCGAATGGGGAGTAATGCTAAGTTTATTGTAACTGGTGATATCACCCAAATTGATTTACCCCGAAAAGAAGATTCTGGTTTGGTTAGGGCTATTGATCTGCTGAGCGGCATTAACGATATAGCCATAATTTATTTTGATACCCGAGATATTATACGGCATAAACTGGTTAAGTACATTGTAAATGCCTTTGAGCAAGATGATGTAAAACCTACTGAACCCGAGAAGAGCACCCCTGCTAATCAAAACCAAATCCAATAGCAACATGGAAGCAATTACCCGCACAAATTTTCAGTTTCCCGGACAGGTATCCGTTTACCACGGAAAGGTACGCGATGTGTATAACATTGCCAACAAGTACCTTATCATGGTGGTAACCGATCGCATTTCGGCATTTGATGTTATCTTGCCCAAGGGGATACCCCATAAGGGACAGGTGCTGAACCAAATTGCCAACAAATTTCTTGATGCCACTACTGATATTGTTCCCAACTGGAAGATAGCCTCACCCGATCCAATGGTAACCGTTGGGCACCTATGCGAACCCTTTAAAGTTGAAATGGTGGTTAGAGGATACCTTACCGGCCATGCCTGGCGCGAGTATAAGGCAGGAAAGCGTTCGCTTTGCGGTGTGCCTCTTCCCGAGGGTATGCGTGAGCACCAGAAGTTTCCCAATCCAATTATTACTCCTACCACAAAAGCCGATGAGGGCCATGACCTTGATATTTCACGCGAGGAGATTATTGCCACTGGCCTGGTTAGTGAGGAGGATTACAACCTGCTTGAGCATTACACTCTGAAACTTTTCGAACGCGGCACCCAGATGGCAAATCAAATGGGGCTGATACTTGTTGATACTAAATATGAATTTGGCAAGCGGGATGGCAAAATCTACCTAATTGACGAAATCCATACCCCCGACTCTTCGCGCTACTTTTATGCAGAAGGCTATGAGGACCGATTCAAAAAAGGGATGGAACAGAAGCAGCTATCCAAGGAGTTTGTTCGCGAATGGTTAATGGCCAATGGCTTTCAGGGGAAAGAGGGGCAATTGGTTCCGGAAATGACACCTGATTTTGTAGAACAGGTCTCGAATCGTTATATTGAACTTTACGAGCAGATTACGGGTGACAAATTTATCTGTGCCGATAATATTGATGTTTTAAAACGTATCGAAAGTAACGTGCTGAACTTTCTTCACACTTTGTAACCTTTTAGGCCATAGTACAAAATACTGATTTAACCCTCTGTGTTTTTTTAAACGGAGGGTTTGTTTTTATTTTGATATACCGAATAAGCTAAGATTTTATGAGATTTGCTTTTTTTAATGGTTATTCAACCAAGTTAAGCAGCTGCTCTTTGTTCATTAGAACCATGGGGTTGTTGGTGTTAACAAACTCGTGCGCCAGGTTTTCCTTGTGAGCCTGTAGCTTGAGTATTTTTTCCTCAACCGTATTCCGGGTTATAAAGCGGTAAACAAATACGTTTTTGGTCTGTCCGATGCGGTGAGCTCTCGATGCAGCCTGCATTTCGGCTGCAGGATTCCACCACGGGTCGAGGATGAAAATGTAATCGGCAGCGGTAAGGTTTAGCCCAACACCTCCGGCCTTAAGTGAGATGAGGAATACCTTTTTTTCGGGATTGTTTTGAAACTCTTCAACCACATCGGAACGGTTAACAGTTGAACCGGTTAACATTTCGTAGCCAATGGCACTTTCCTTAAGGTAGTTTTCCACCTGTATGAGATGCTTCACAAAAGATGAGAAAATAAGTATTTTATGGTTTTCGGAAAGCACGCTATCAATCATAAGGGTAACTTCTTCGAATTTCCCCGACGACAGGGTGGGGTAGTCCTCCAGCATTGCAGGATGGTTTGCCAGTTGTCGCAGCCTACTTAACGCCGATAAAACATTCATGTTTGATGTTTTATCACTGACCTGTTCAAAATTTTCAATGATTAATCTTCGTGCTTTTGATTTTTCAGTTTCGTAGGCTTTGCTTTGTTCATCGGTCATTTCGCAGTATATAACCTGTTCGGTTAATGGGGGAAGCTCACGGGCAACCTCTTCCTTTGTCCGTCTGAAAATCAGGGGCTCAATAATTCTTTTTAACAGCTTATGCTTTTCGGTATCGTTCTTTCGCTCAATGGGAACAGCAAATTCCTCGCGAAACATTTTTAATCCTCCCAGCATTCCACGGTTCAGAAAGTTCATCTGGGCCCATAGGTCGAAAAGATTATTTTCGATAGGAGTTCCGCTTAGGCACAGTGTTTTTTGGTACTTCAGCAGCAAAGCGCAACGGTAGGTTTTCGAGGCTGGATTTTTTATGGTTTGGCTCTCATCGAGCACTACATAATTAAAGTTGAAATTCTTGAATAGCTCAATATCGTTTCGAATAGTACCGTACGAAGTTATTATAACATGGTGCTGTAAAAATGGTTTCAGGCTCTTGTCGCGCTGTGAACCATGGTATACGCCAACTTTAAGAAATGGGGCAAATCGTGAAAATTCATTTTGCCAGTTGTAAATTATTGATGTGGGTGTAATTACTAAGCTGGTTTTACCTTCGCCTTTAGAAAAATTATTTTTTTCATAATTGGATAGCAGAAGGGTGATGGTTTGCAATGTTTTTCCCAGACCCATATCGTCGGCAAGGCAGCCATTCAAACCATTTTCGGTAAGGGTTTTCAGCCAGGCATAGCCAATAATCTGATATTTACGCAATTGGGCATTTAAACTTTTGGGAATATCGATGTCCTTGACCTCAATCTTTTTAACGCGTTCGGTTATATCGGATGTGCTTAGGCCGGTAATTCCAGTTTGGTACAGTAATGATGCTGCTGCTTTTGATAACCTAATATGTCCATCTTCTTCTTTACCCAACAGCATTATGGTCCGATATTTGGCAAACCACTCATCAGGGAGTATGAATACAGTCCCATTGGGTAGGGTAAACTCATGTATGTTTTTGATTATGTGCTTTTTGAAGTAGGCAAAGGGTATTGAAAAATTTCCTATTTGAACTTGTCCGTTAAGGTCGAACCAGTCAATGCCATCGTTTATTTTAATATTTAAGTTGAATCCCGAAAGGTGAAAAGTAACCTGTTGGTATCTTTGAATTATTTCAAATCCATCATTAATGAGTTCATGGTAATGGCGGTTGAGCCATTCTACAACTCGATAATGATTAAATCCGTCATTTTCAATTCTGTCTGGGGAAAACTCGTTCTCGCCAGTTTTGTTAAGTTTCCACTTTTTAAAAAGCGATTGTTTAATCTTTTCTTCCCTTTCGGCCGATCGGCTATATTTAACGAATGAGTAATGATCTTTTTTGTGTGTTAGCTTTACCTCGCTTATAGGTGAGCTATTCGAGGCTACCATCTTTTTGCCGTATTGGAAGTTTAACGATAGGCATGCGCCGCCAGCTAATCGCTCATCTAAAATCAGAACTGGTTTAGGGCGTGAATGCTCCTCTAAAACATCAAAGCCTACAGCCTCAACATGATTATTTCTAATGGTATTGAGTATAAAGGTTTCCATGTATTTTTGAACCGACTGCTGGGGTATAAGTACGTATTCTTTTTTGGTGTAGGGTAAAAACTTTCGTCCATCAATGCCATCTACTTTATAAATAGTTCCCGATATTTTTAACAAACACGGCTCAATGGTTAAAACATCAAGATTGTTGGGGTTGAGGGAGATAGTAGCGCCTGAATGTACAATTTTTAGCGAGTATCTAATTCCGTTTTCATAGAGTTCAAACCTAAAAACGGGTTGGGCTGGTTCCTGTTTGAACTCAAGCATACGCTCACGGTAAAGGTTCCTGGCATTCTTATCGCGTAAAAATATGGGAATATTGAGCGTTGTTGCTAGGTCAATTGCTTTGCTAATTCTTCGGTCTATGTAATTCCTTATATAGCCATTTAGTTGCTCGTCTTCCTGAACCTTTTGTAGCAGTTCCGAAAATGTTTTGGTATTCCTTCCGAAAAGTTTAAGAAGACTTTTTTCTGATACCTCCTGTATATATCGGATTATCTCTACCTGTTCATCTGAGTTCCTATCCGAAATCAGGCAGCCAGGATCAACTATAACATTTTTTTCAATGATATAGGTATCGTCGTTAATTGCCCTAATGAGATATGCGCCTATAGTAACCCCTAATTCACGGTGTTGGTAAAGTGCCAGAGCCAAATTCAAATGTTTATCAGCAAGTAACATTTAACCTATTTTAATGCAATTTTAAAAAAAAAGTTAACAATAATTGTCAAAACATTTGAATTTATTTAGGGAAAGCTGAAAAATTGGCAATAGGGGCACACGATTTGATATTAAAAATGAAAAGACTATTTTTGTGATATAAATTGTGTATTCTACTTGCCAATGTTCAAAGTGTTTTGCAAAATAATAAATTTACCCTGTTGTAAAATTTGCAGGCAATGATTCATACAAAAACATTCAAATTCATGAACTTCCATAAGTATCCACTGTTTTTTTACTATATATTGATATTGATTTTTTCTTGCACAACGGCAAAATCGCAAGAGGTTGATGTCAAAATATCGATGGATAAGGTAAGGGTTGATGGGAAAACCTACTACGTACATATCGTACAGGCTGGTGAAACGCTTTACTCTATTAGTAAAGCTTATGGAGTAAGCCAATCAGAAATTGCCATTGCTAATCCCGATATTTATGCCGGCCTTAAGGTGGGACAAGCCTTGAAAATTCCGACTAAGGTCAAAGAGCAAAAATCCGACGATGATTATGTTTACCATATTGTTAAGCGCAAGGAAACACTCTTTGGCATTTCAAAAATGTATAATGTAACCATGGACGAAATTATACGGCTCAATCCCGAGGCGAAAGATGGCTTGAGTGTTAGCCAGACCCTGCGCATTCCCCGTAACCCCATTAAGGATATTGAACAGCAGCCTGCGGTCGATTCTGTTGAGTTTATTCTTCATGAGGTTCAGCCCCATGAGGGCCTTTTTGCTATTTCGCGGCGGTATGGCGTTCCGGCCAAGGAGATTGAGTTTTACAACTTTGATTTAATAAAAGACGGATTAAAACTGGGTACTACCCTAAGGATTCCCGTTCGTAAGCAGGTTCCACTTCAGGAAGAGCCCAAACCAGCGGTAAATGAATCCGAAATCGTCAAATCAAAATGTGCCAATAGCTACCACTACGATGGAAAACCATTTAATGTGTCGCTACTATTGCCGTTCACTCAGGTTTCCATGGCAACCGAAAAACAAGATGATGATATAACACAGGACGAGGGTGTCATTTCTTCTAATAACCATTTGAGCCAAATTTCTCAAATATCGCTGGAATTTTATGAGGGATTCCTATTGGCTGTCGATTCAATGAAACGCAGCCGCGTATCCTTAAACCTTAAGGTTTTAGATACCAAACGGTCAGCTAAAGAGGTGAACCAGATAATCCAATCCAACTCCTTAGCTGAGTCCGATCTTATAGTCGGGCCATTTATGATTGATCAAATTAAACCCGTTGCCGCTTTTGCACAGCAGCACAACAAAAATTTTGTTTCACCGCTATATGGAAACAATGTGGTACTTGGTAATTCATCCAACATTATTTCTATAGGTCAAAGTTTCAGCAACCAAATTGATATATTTATTAAGGGGTTTAAGTTTGATCCAAACAAGAATTACCTGGTTATTTACAATATCGATTATCTTGCATCAAAATCAATCCAGAATTTCGATTCGCTGTTAAAAGTAAAAACTGCCAGTGAAGGTATTTCCGTGGCAAAGTACAATCATAAGGCGGCAGCTTTAAAATCGTCCGATGTACAGGAAAAGTTGGTTAAACTTCTTAAACCCGATTTAGTCAATGTGGTAATAATTCCCTCGGACGATGAACCTTTTGTAACCGATATTCTCGGGAATCTTTATGCAGTAAAGTCATACTATAACTTAAGCACTGAGATTTACGGTCCCTCGCGTTGGCGTCGTTTGAAAAATATTCCCATTGATTACTTCTTTGCGCTCAACATTCACATTTTTTCACCCTTTTATATTGACTACAATAGGGATGAAGTGAAACGGTTTGTTACCAATTACCGCCAAGCCTTTAAGGCTGAGCCCACTATGTTTTCATTCTTGGGGTATGACGTGGCCATTTATTTCATTTCGTCTTTGGTTAAATATGGGGTGAATTTTGTGCCATGCCTATCTGAGTATCGGCCTTATCTGCTGCAATCCAACTTTAGGTTTAATATTCAATCAGATGGCTACACCCTAAATACCAATCAGTTTATCATTCACTACTCGCCTGACTATACAGTTAAATTGAAGGGTTGGTAGCAATGATCTATAAAATTACAGACGAGAAATCTTCATTGGCCAATCGAGAAGGGTGGGTTTCAATTTTTGTAAACCTATTGCTCTTTACCTTAAAGTATTGGGCGGGTGTGGTTTCCGGATCTTTAGCACTTATTGCTGATGCCTGGCATACCCTTTCCGATTCCATAAGTTCGGTTATGCTATTGATTGGGTTAAAATTTGCACGCAAACCTGCCGACAAAAATCATCCTTTTGGACATGGCCGCTCGGAATTGGTTACATCATTACTAATAGGTTCTTTGCTGGGCTTTGTAGCCTTTTATTTTGCCAACGAAGGAATAGCAAAGTTATGGGGGCACGAGTCTACAAGCTTTGGGTTAATTGCAATCATAGCAACGGTAATCTCTGTAGTTGTAAAGGAAGCACTGGTGAAATACGCATTTTATATAGGTAAGAAATCTAACTCTTTATCGGTGTTAGCCGATGGTTGGCATCACCGTAGTGATGCGATTTCATCGGTAGTGGTTTTAATTGGTATTTTTTTGGGAAAATATTTCTGGTGGATCGATGGTGTTCTTAGCATTATTGTTGCATTGCTCATACTTTACTCAGGAGTAAAAATTTTTATCAATACTACAGCAGTAGTTTTAGGTGAGGAACCTAATGAAGAGCTGATAGGACGGGTGAAGCAAATTGTTATTAAGCAGGATTATGGTGACCTGAACCCGCATCATTTTCATATTCATAACTACGTTATGCACCAAGAGTTAACATTTCATGTTAATTTACCCAACCAAATGGTTATAGAGGATGCTCATAGGATCATTTCGAACATTGAACATACCATTAAGGAAGAACTTGGGATTGATGCTACCATTCACATTGAACCCCTGTCCTATGATAAACAATGCATGCATATCGATTAGACATTTGATTTAACACACGTTAAAGTATCATAAGCATTTATAGTTCCGTTACACTGACCATATTTTTTTTAACATATACCTAAACATTTGACCTTTGTCATAATTTTATACTTTTGTGATTAATAAAATTTATACCAAACTAAAATTTGTACTCATGCAAGCACCCGACCTATCAATCTATGGAATTAATAAAGTAAAAGAACTATACTATAATCCCTCATACGATTTGCTCTATGAGCATGAAATTCACCCAAATTTAGAGGGATACGAAAGAGGTATTATTACTAAGTTGGGAGCAGTAAACGTTGACACTGGCATATTTACTGGTCGTTCACCAAAGGACAAGTATGTTGTTAAAGAGCCAAATACTGAAAATGATGTTTGGTGGGCTGAACCTGGCAAAAAGGGATCGGACAATAAACCCATTTCGCAGGAGGTTTGGAACAAGTTAAAGGAAATTAGCGTTAACCAGCTCAACGGGAAAAAATTATATATAGTTGACGCATACGCAGGCGCCAATGAGGACTCACGCTTATGCGTTAGGTTTGTAATGGAAGTGGCCTGGCAGGCCCATTTCGTGAAAAACATGTTTATTCGCCCCAGCGAGGAGGAGCTGAAAAACTTTAAGCCCGATTTCGTTGTGCTGGTGGCCTCCAAAACAACAAATCCATATTGGAAAGAGCAAAACCTGAACAGCGAGGTGTTTGTGGCATTTCATCTCACTGAACGCATGGCTCTTATTGGCGGAACATGGTATGGGGGGGAAATGAAAAAGGGGATATTCTCCGTAATGAATTTTTACTTACCTCTCCGGGGCATTGCATCAATGCATTGTAGCGCTAATGTTGGTTCCAAGGGCGATGTGGCTATTTTCTTTGGCCTTTCCGGCACTGGAAAAACCACCCTTTCTGCCGATCCAAATCGTTTCCTAATCGGCGACGATGAGCATGGTTGGGACGATTCGGGCGTTTTCAACTTTGAGGGGGGATGCTACGCCAAGTGCATTGACCTTGACCCCAAAAAAGAACCCGATATCTTTGCAGCCATTAAGCGCGATGCGCTTTTGGAGAACCTTGATGTTGACACTGAGGGTAATATCGACTTTCATTCCAAACGCAAAACCGAGAATACAAGAGTATCGTATCCAATATACCATATTCGTAACATTGTAAAACCCGTTTCCAAAGCGGGCCATGCTAAGAACGTAATTTTCCTTACTGCCGATGCGTTTGGCGTTCTTCCTCCGGTAGCCCGCTTATCTCCTGAACAGATGCAGTATCATTTTCTAAGCGGCTTTACAGCTAAACTTGCCGGTACCGAACTTGGAGTAGTTGAACCCCAACCTACCTTTAGCAGTTGCTTTGGTCAGGCGTTTCTAATGCTTCATCCCACAGCTTATGCCCGTGAACTGGTTAAAAAAATGAACCAGCATGGTTCCAAGGCTTACCTGGTTAATACCGGTTGGATTGGTGGTCAGTATGGAGTTGGGCACAGAATCGACTTACCTTCAACACGTGCCATTATCAGCGCCATACTCGATGGCAGTTTCGACAACGTTGAATATGATGTTCTTCCCATATTTAATTTGCAAATTCCCAAATGGTTACCGGGTGTTGATTCAGCTTTGCTGAATCCTAGAAACCAATGGAAAAATCCTGCCGATTGGGATAATGCGGCTCGTAACCTGGCTCAAAAGTTTATCGATAACTTCAAAACATTTACCGATAACGAGTGGGGACAAAAGTTGGTAGCCGCAGGGCCTACCCTTTAAAAATATTTTTCATTATACTTGTTTACGCACGCAAATCACTTTGCGTGCGTTTTTATTTTACTGAATATACTTAGAACCAGGCCTATTAATTATTTTGCTTTTTTATGTTAAAAAATACATCATACAAGTTTCATATGAAACACCCATTTAACTGAGCTTACACATTACCAATGAGCAACCGAGTGTATTTTTATTAGCTCAGCGGAGCCAAAATATGGGTGTTTGAATACGGCAAGCCCTTTGGGGGCATCCGTGCATTAGTGTGCTTTTAAGATAAGGCATAACCTACTGATAGCTAATAATATTAAAATTCATATGCGGTTGAAAAAAAAGTTAAAACAGTATTCTGCAAAATTTCACGTTTTGGCACAACATAGCAGGTTCAATAAATTGGTAAAGCATTAGAATAATTTTACAAAAAAAAGTAGCTATCTTTGTAGCATGGAATTAATTTTAAAAATAATTATTGTTGTTGGGGCTTACCTGCTGGGTTCCATACCCACATCGGTATGGGTGGGTAAAATCTTTTTTGGTGTTGATGTCAGAGAATATGGAAGCGGTAATGCAGGAGCAACCAATACCATCAGGGTGTTGGGATTATGGCCAGGCATTTTTGTTTTTATTATCGATGTGCTTAAGGGATATCTGGCGGTAAGGCTATTATACCTAACCGATTTTTATATTCCAAAAACCGGAATGTTCATTAATTTCCAGCTAATACTTGGTATTGCGGCACTACTTGGGCATATATTTCCTGTTTTTGCACAGTTTAGAGGAGGTAAGGGTGTTGCGGTGCTTTCTGGCGTAGTTTTTGCTCTTCATCCATGGGCTACGCTTACAGTTTTTCTCATTTGGACTATTTCTGTAATCATTACCCGATACGTATCGCTAAGTTCTATGATTGCGGGTTTTTCATTCCCTTTAGTTTTGATCTTTGTTTACCGAACCACTAATCCTGCACTTATAACCTTTGCTTTCATTCTGGCAATTTTGATGCTATTTACGCATCAAAAAAATATCGAAAGGTTGGTGCGGGGCGAAGAGTCACGATTTTCGCTTAAACGGAAAGGGACTACTACCCGCTCTGCGGGTAAACAATAGCTGGCAATATTCTGTTTATTTTATCATCTATCCGTATTTCAAGTGTATGGTAACCAATAATTGTTTATTTTTGCAAGTCGTTTTAAGTTGATTTATAAGAGCATTATGATAAAGATAACTTTTCCCGATGGCAATGTCCGCGAATACCCCAAGGGTATTACCGGTTTAGATATAGCCAAAAGTATTTCGGAGCGTTTGGCAGCCGAGGTACTTTCTGTTTCTGTTAATGGCGAGGTTTGGGATATCACCCGTAGCATCGAAACCGATGCCACTGTTAAACTTCATAAGTGGGAAGACCCCGAGGGCAAGCATGCCTTTTGGCACTCGTCGGCGCACCTTATGGCCGAGGCCGTTGAAGTTTTATACCCTGGTGTTAAGCTGGGTATTGGCCCCAGTATCGAAAATGGTTTTTACTACGATATCGACTTTAATGGTCATGTCATATCCGAGGAGGATTTGCCCCGTATTGAGCAGAAAATGATGGAGTTTGCTCAGCAAAAACAACCCATAGTTCGCCGTGAGGTTTCAAAGGCCGAGGCTCTTGAAACCTATAAACAAAAAGGCGACCCGTATAAAGTGGAGCTCATTTCAGACCTTCAGGATGGTACCATTTCGTTTTATACACAGGGCGATTTTACTGACCTTTGCCGTGGGCCTCACCTTCCTAACACAGGCTATATAAAGGCCATTAAGCTGCTTAGCGTTGCAGGAGCTTATTGGCGTGGCGATGAAAAAAATAAGATGCTAACCCGCATTTACGGTATTACTTTTCCCCAGAAAAAACTTCTCGATGAGTACTTAGTAATGCTTGAGGAAGCAAAAAAACGCGATCACCGCAAGATTGGTAAGGAACTCGAACTATTCATGTTCTCGCCCACTGTTGGGCCAGGTTTGCCTCTATGGTTGCCCAGGGGAGCTCAGCTGCGCGAACGTCTTGAAATGTTTTTGAAGCGCGTTCAGAAAAAGTATGGCTATGAGCAGGTTATTACCCCCCATATTGGTCAAAAGCAGCTCTACGAAACATCGGGGCACTGGGCCAAATACGGCAAGGATAGTTTTCGTCCCATAACCACTCCCGAGGAGGGCGAGGAGTTTCTTCTAAAACCCATGAACTGCCCTCATCACTGCGAAATATACAAATCAAAGCCCCGTTCATACAAGGATTTACCCTTGCGGCTGGCCGAGTTTGGCACTGTATATCGTTACGAGCAGAGCGGTGAGCTACATGGGCTAACCCGTGTTAGGGGATTTACCCAAGACGATGCCCACATTTTCTGTCGCCCCGATCAGCTCAAGGAAGAATTTGTTAAAGTTATTGACATTGTATTATACATTTTCAAAACCCTAAACTTTAACGATTACACAGCACAGATTTCGCTACGGGATCCCAATAATAAGGAAAAGTACATTGGATCCGATGAAAACTGGGAAAAAGCCGAAAAAGCTATTGTTGAGGCTGCTGCTGAGCGTGGGCTCAAGACCGTAACCGAACTTGGCGAGGCTGCTTTCTATGGCCCAAAGCTCGACTTCATGGTTCGCGATGCCATTGGTCGTAAGTGGCAGCTGGGTACCATCCAGGTTGACTACAACCTGCCAGAACGCTTCCAACTTGAATACATTGGTGCCGATGACAAGCGCTACCGCCCCATTATGATTCACCGTGCTCCATTTGGCTCTATGGAACGTTTTGTTGCCGTTTTAATAGAGCATACCGGTGGTAAATTTCCGCTTTGGCTAGCACCCGATCAGGCCGTTATTCTTCCCATCAGCGAAAAATTTAACGATTACGCAAAAAAAGTTTTTAATTTCCTAAATAATTCCGATATTCGCACCCTGATTGACGAACGTAACGAGAAGATAGGCAAGAAGATCAGAGACAATGAGTTACGACGTATTCCATACCTCTTAATTGTAGGTGAAAAGGAAATGGAAAATGATTCTGTTTCGGTTCGCATTCAGGGGGAAGGCGATAAGGGACAGATGAAACTCGACGAGTTTGTGAATTTTATTAAGGCTGAAATAGATAATCAGCTTAAAGAGATATAGTAATAACTAAAAAAAGGAGGGTACAACTATAGCAGCACCTGTTAACAACAAGAAGTCGGAATTCGATAATTACCCGATAAACGAAGAAATTCGGGCAAAAACAGTCCGACTGGTTGGCGATAATATCGAGAATCCAGGAATATATTCAATTGGTGAGGCCCGTCGAATGGCTGAGGAGTTGGAATTAGATCTGGTAATGATTTCTGATAAGGCTGATCCGCCTGTTTGCAAAATAATTGACTATCAGAAATTCCTTTACCAACTTAAAAAGAAACAAAAGGAAATTAAGGCCAATGCTCAAAAAATTGTAGTAAAGGAGATTCGTTTCGGTCCCAATACCGACGATCACGATTACAACTTCAAATTGAAGCATGCCGAGAATTTCCTACAGGATGGTGCTAAGGTAAAGGCTTATGTTTTTTTTAAGGGGCGTTCAATAGTATTCAAGGAGCAAGGCGAAATTCTTCTTCTTCGGTTTGCCCAGGACCTTGAGGAGTTTGGAAAGGTTGAACAGCTACCACGCCTCGAGGGAAAACGAATGATTATGATTATCGCTCCCAAGGGAACAAAAAAGAAAACTGATAAAACCGTTAATAATCAATAAATACATTGTAGAATGCCAAAAACTAAGACTCACTCCGGTGCTAAAAAGCGATTTGCTTTAACCGGAACAGGTAAAATTAAAAGAAAACATGCCTACAAGAGTCACATTTTAACCAAGAAGGAAACCAAGCAAAAAAGAAACCTTACCCATTTTGCCCTGATTGAAAAGGCCGATGAGAAAAGGGTTCTTACCATGCTTGGTGTTAAGTAATGTTTTCTTTTAATTATTTGTGTTCAATTACTTTAATGTTTAACAGAATGAATTAGCAGCAAAGTGTTCGTCGGAAACGAACCGCTAACCATTCAAAAATCGTAAAACAATGCCACGTTCAGTAAATGCAGTAGCATCGCGAAAACGCAGAAAGAAAATTCTTAAACAGACAAAGGGAAACTTCCTTGCGCGAAGGAATGTTTACACGGTTGCAAAAAATACTCTCGAGAAAGGGCTAACCTATGCATACCGCGACCGTAAGAAGAAAAAAATTGAATTCCGTGCACTTTGGATTCAGCGTATCAACGCTGCCGTTCGTCCTTATGGCATGACCTACTCTGAATTCATTGGCAAGATAAACAAACAGGGTATTGCCATTAACCGAAAGGTTTTAGCTGATTTAGCTATGAACCATCCTGATGCCTTTAAGACTATTGTTGACTCAGTTAAGTAGTACCTAAATTAATACGTCTGAAAGGGGCTTTATCGCCCCTTTTTTTGTTAATTTTACTTAACCCGACATGCATTACTTTAACTTTCGATACATTTTTTTAAATTGCAAGCTGAAATAAAAAATATATGCTTCGAATTTGTATTATTGGTTATGGCAAAATGGGTCATGAAGTTGAGCGGGTTGCTCGCGAACGGGGCCATTCCATTCCTTTAATAGTTGATCGCAACAATCACAACGAAATAAACTCCGATAAGTTCAAAAATGTTGATGTAGCCATTGAGTTTACATCGCCCCAAATCGCCAAACAAAACGTTCAGGCCTGTTTTGATGCTGGTGTCCCTGTGGTTTGTGGAACTACGGGTTGGAACGATCAACTTTCCGATATGATCGAAAAAGCCCGGCAGGGTAGGGGTACCCTCTTCTACGCTTCCAATTTTAGCATCGGGGTTAATATCTTTTTTAAATTAAATCAGCTTGCTGCCTCCATCCTAAGTAGGGTTGAGGATTACAAACCCTCTATAATCGAAATTCATCATACTCAAAAACTTGATGCACCAAGTGGTACTGCCATCAGCTTAGCTAACATAATTAACGCTCATATGCCCTCGTATTCAGGTTGGAGCCTTTTGCCCAACAATATAACGGATGACAAAATTCCCATACAAGCTGTTAGGGAAGGTGCTGTACCAGGCACCCACATGGTAACTTTTGAATCGGATCAGGATATTATCAGGCTTACGCATGAGGCCAAAAGCCGTAAGGGATTTGCACTTGGAGCTGTGCTTGCGGCCGAGTTCATTTACAATCGCAAGGGTTTTTATAACATGGATAACTTAATTAATTTCGACTAAATACCTTAATTTTATGTACCAAAAAATTAAAGAGTTCCTAAAAAACAAATACTTCCGGTTTGCCACAACAACCCTTATCTTTATTCTTTGGGTAATTTGGATTGGCAATTACTGGCTTTTACTGGGTTTACCCATAATTTTTGACCACTACATCACCCAAAAGGTTAACTGGACGTTCTGGAAAAAACGCGGACAGAAGAAAAGCGTGCTCATAGAGTGGGTCGATGCCATTATTTTTGCCGTGGTGGCTGCAACCCTTATCCGTATGTTTTTTATCGAGGCCTACACCATACCCACCTCATCCATGGAAAAATCATTACTGGTGGGCGACTACCTTTTTGTGAGCAAGGTGGCTTACGGCCCTAAAATGCCCAATACCCCCATTTCATTCCCTTTTGTGCACCATACCCTGCCGTTTACTAAAAACACTAAGTCGTTCATTGAATGGCCCCGATGGCCATACAAACGTATTGCGGGATTTGGAACCATTAAGCGTAACGATGTGGTGGTGTTCAACTTTCCTGAAGGCGATACAGTTGTGCTACAGGACCAAAACTCAAGCTACTACACACTGGCGCGTATATACGGCCGCGACTATATTCGTAAGAATTTCGATATTATATACCGACCTGTTGATAAGAGGGAGAACTATATAAAGCGCTGCGTGGGTGTTCCAGGCGATACTCTTCAGGTTATTCATGGACAACTCTTTGTGAATGGTAAGGAACAGATAAAAATTGGCAAGCGCCAGTACACCTATAGTATAAAAACCAGTGGCACTACTATTAATCCCATACGTTTTGAAGAGATGGGAATTGCTCGGGCCGATGTAAACTATAACGCACAGGAATCAATTTATACAATACCCCTTACCGAGGAGATGCTGGAGCGCTTCAAAACCTTTAGTAATGTGTTGGAGATAAAACGTTTTGAGAACACCGATTCATCCCTTATGTGGAAGTTAATTTTCCCACACGATCCACGTTTCACATGGACTGAGGATAACTTTGGACCTATTTGGGTGCCCAAAAAGGGCGAAACCGTATCGCTTACCCTGGATAATCTCCCGCTGTATGAACGGATTATTGATGTTTACGAGAACAACGATCTAAGAGTTGAGGGCAATTCCATATATATTAATGGAGCGCTAACCTCAACATACACCTTTAAAATGAATTACTACTTTATGATGGGCGATAACCGCCATAATTCAGCCGACAGCCGTTTCTGGGGATTTGTGCCTGAGGATCATGTTGTTGGGAAAGCTTCGTTTGTTTGGCTATCGATCGACAAGGAGAAGAGTTTTCCGGCAAATATCCGCTTCAGCCGAATGTTTAGAGCTATTGAGTAGAATATTACAAATACATCAGGTAACCTGTCGGAAATCAGCTGGCAGGTTATTTTATTAACAACCATGAGCACATCAATTCTTTTATCTACTGCCTATCTGCCCCCTGTTGGATATATTTCAGCCCTTATTAATGCCAAAAAGGTTTACATAGAGGCACAGGAAAGCTACAGAAAGCAAACCTACCGTAACCGTTGTGTAATACTCAGTGCCAATGGTTCCCTACCATTGGTTATTCCTGTGGAAAGGCCAAAGGGGAATCACACCCCCATATCCGAAGTAGTCATTGATTATTCCACCGGTTGGAACCGCAACCACTGGAGGGCTATAGAATCGGCATATCGTACATCCGCCTACTTCGATTTTATTTTTGATGTGTTGTACCCGTTTTACCATAACCGCTACGAGAACCTTTTTGATTTCAATTTGAAGCTGCTTAATGCACTGCTCAACTTTATGGAAAGCCAAGTAGCTATTCACCTCACCCACAAATATGAAACAATACCAAGTGTATCGGAAGACCTTAGGAATGCATTTAGCCCAAAGCAAAAAGTCGATAGCGTATATGTAAACAATATACCTCCTTACTTTCAGGTATTTGCCCATAGGTTTGGTTTTACCACAAACCTTAGCATAATCGATTTACTTTTTAACGAAGGATTAGAGGCAAGGCGAATATTAAAAGGTTAAAGGAGAAAGGATAAAGGTAATTAATTCGGCTTTTGCCTAATTCTACTATAGTTTTAAAAAAAACTCCATTGGGATTGTTGCTTTCTAAAAAAATGGATTCATCTAATATGCATGGCAAATATGTTTTACCTCTTACTAAAAATAATTTAAGTTGAAAAACAGGCGAGTTAACCCTGTTTAATTCTGATTTAAATTGAGCTCATGAATTAATAATCCCTTAACAGGATGCTCCTAAAGATACAATTCCGATTCTTGTAGCTGGTAGTGAAAATATCATCTGTTTGTTTAACATTTTTCTAGCCTTCCTAATTGCTAACTAAATCCCAAATTCTTACAGAACTTTTTAATGCCTTACGATTCATGTATAAAAGAGTTAATAGAGAAAATCAACTTTTAATATTCATACTCAAAGTTGTTAACTTTCTTATATCTATGGTATAAAGTTTAATTATGTAAGTATAGTTGCCTTTTTAGTTTAAAAAAACATAAAAAAAACATTAAATAATACGATTGTGTTTTAAAAATGATTCCATATATTAGCAACGGAAATAATTCTTCTTAGTTAACCATTATTGTAAACCTAAAACTTGTTCTATGAAAAAACTAAGCGTTTTTCTTGCAGGTTTGCTGCTTGTTGGCATTACACTGGTTCAGGCGCAAACGGTAAGGATTACCGGAACGGTTACCAGTTCCGAGGATGGAATGCCCATGCCGGGTGTTTCAGTGTTTGTTAAGGGTACAACTATTGGTATTACCACTAATGCCGATGGTAAGTACGAGTTAAATGTACCCACTACTGCTCAAACTTTAACCTTTAGCTTTGTGGGTTTTACAACTCAGGATGTTGCCATTGCAGGTCGTTCTGTTATTGATGTGGTAATGAACCCTGAGTCAAAGCAAATTGAGGAGGTTGTAGTGGTTGCTCCTTATGGTACGTTTAAAAAAGAGTCATTTACAGGTTCCGCATCTGCAGTAAAAACCGAAAAGTTGCAAGAGATTCAGGTGTCAAATGTAACCAAAGCTCTCGAAGGTTTGTCATCTGGCGTTCAGGTTACATCCGGTCTTGGGCAACCAGGTACTACAGCTACCATTCGCATTCGTGGTATTGGTTCTATAAATGCTTCTGCTGCGCCTTTGTATGTTGTTGATGGCTTCCCATTCTCAGGTGATATTAATAGTATCCCTGCTCAGGATATCGAGAATATCTCGGTTCTTAAGGATGCATCAGCTACATCACTCTATGGTTCGCGTGCTGCTAATGGTATTATAATGATTACCACCAAAAAGGGTAAGAAAGATAGAACCCTATTTACTGCTGTGGCAAATGTAGGGATTAGCACAAGGGGAATCCCTGAGTATGATAAACTCAACAGCAAAGAATACATGGAAGTTTTATGGCAGAAGATTTATAATTACAATTTATCTCAATCCATGGATGATGCAACAGCGCGTACAAACGCATCAACAAACCTTGTAGATACGTATATGGGTGGCTATAATCCATTTAAGGTTCCTACTGGTGAGTTTGTTGTTGGTACCGATGGTAAACTTAATCCTAATCATGAGGTTCTTTGGAGCGATGATTGGTACGATGAATTGCATCAGACTGGGGTTCGCCAGGATTATTTAGTATCGGTTAGTGGTGGTACAGATAAATCTAAATACTATCTATCAGGAAACTATCTAAATGAAGATGGTGTTGTTCAGTCCTCTAATTACAAGCGATATAGCATTCGTTTAAATAATGAGCACCAGCTTAAGGATTGGTTCAAGTTAGGATTGAATCTAGGTGCTTCTAATTCTGAACAAAACTATCCTGTATCTTCTGGTAGTGCCTATGTAAACACCTTTATGTGGTCCAGAATGATTGCGCCTATTTACCCTGTTTATTTGAGAGATCCAAATACCGGTGAATTGGTATTAGATCCACAGGGGAAAAAACAATATGACTATGGAAACAGTTTTGGTAGGGCTCGTTTGTATAGCTCAAACAGCAATCCTTTGGGAACAATAGCTCTTGATAAACGTGTTTATAAGGATGATAATGTTTCTGCTAGAGGATTTTCTGAAATCATCTTCCTGAAAGATTTTAAATTACAAGTAAATGGGAGTGTAGATTATAATGGTTATTTAGGTTTAACCCATCAAAATATGGAGGTTGGTGATGCCCAATCGTTTAATGGACGTTCCACTCGAGATTATGGGCGTTCATTTTCGCTATCAGCTAACCAACTCTTATACTATAACAAATCATTCAACGAGCATAATATCGACGCTTTGATTGGGCATGAAAGTTATCAGTACATTTATAATTACCTAACCGCTACTCGTACAGGTTTCCCATTACCTAAACTTTATGAATTGGATGCTGCAGCCACAAACGAATCATCTGGTTCTTATGAATCAAATTTACGTTTGGAAAGCTATTTGGCTCGTGTGAACTATGATTACCAAGGTAAATATTACCTATCGTTAAGTTATAGGACCGATGGTTCATCACGATTCCATAGAGATACTCGTTGGGGTAAATTCTGGTCTGTTGGTGGTTCTTGGAGAATTAGCGAAGAGGATTTCCTAAAAGGCTTTACTTGGTTGAATAATGCTCGACTGAAAGCAAGTTATGGTACTACAGGGAACGATCAAGTTGGATATTATGCATATCAAGCTTTATACTCAACCGGATATCCTAACCTAGGTTATGCAGGATTCTTGCTTTCACGTCTTGGAACTCCAAATCTAACTTGGGAAAAGAACATTCAGATTAACACTGGCATCGAGTTAAGGGTTTTCGATAAAATTGGCTTCAATTTTGAGTATTACATCAGAAAAAGTGATGACCTATTGTTTACCCAACCTCTCCCTCCCTCAACCGGTTTTAGTGGGTATGATGCCAATATTGGAGCTGTTGAAAATAGGGGATACGATATTGAACTGAATGCTAATATTATTAACGCTAGGGATTTCTCATGGTTTCTAGATGTAAACCTAAGCCATTACAAGAATGAGATTACCAAACTCCCTCAGAAAGAGATGATTAATGGTAATAAAAAATGGATGGTTGGCCATAGCATCTACGATTACTATATGCGAAAGTTTGCTGGAGTTGATCCCACCGACGGCAAATCGCTGTGGTATATGGATGTAACACATATCGATCCTGTTACAAATGAGGTTGTTGTTGATAGCGTTGTTACTACTGACAATTACGGAACTGCAACCCGTTATTACACTGGTACCTCATCAATTCCTGATTTAGTTGGGGGGGTTACCAATACTTTTAAATATAAAAACTTTGACCTATCGTTCTTAATTACATTTGGTATAGGTGGTCAGGTTTATGATAGCCCATATGCATCTTTAATGCATGGCAACCTAACCAATGGAACAAACTTCCATAGGGATATTTTAAATGCTTGGACACCAGATAATTCTACCAGTAACATTCCTATAAATGATTATGATCAGAATGTTAATGCTACTTCAGACAGATTTTTAACTGACGCTGATTACATCAGCTTTAAAAATCTAACTTTTGGCTACACTCTGCCAACTAAATTCTTAAATAATTACGGTATTACAAATGCTAGAATTTTTGTTACAGGAACTAATCTTTATCTCAAGTCCAAACGTAAAGGTTTAGATCCGCAGCAATCGATTAGTGGTGACTTGGATAATGTATATTCACCACTAAGAACTATAGCATTTGGTATTAACATAAATTTCTAAAAGGAGATAGGATATGAAAATAAAATTTTTAACATACCTATTGCTTGCCGGGCTAATGGTTTCGTGCTCCGATGATTTCCTGGAAACTAGTCCGTCGGCATCTATTAGCGATGACAAGGTATATACTAATATCGAGGGAGCAAAGGCTGTTATAGATGGTGTTACCCGTGATTGGAGAGACTACCATGGTTATCACGATCAGTTTGGTGTTAAAGCTATTGATTTGGTATCTGATCTTATGGGCGAAGATATCGTTGTAGGACGATTACACTGGTTTAGATATGATTATACTATTGACAATAGGGAGGCTACCTACAGAAGGCCTAATTATGTTTGGAGCCTTTTTTATAGAGGCATAAGAAACTTAAATGAGGTAATTGCCCATTATGACGAAGCTACCAATGCTACTGAAGAGCAAAAGAAACACATAAAGGCGCAAGCGCTAACATTAAGAGCTTATGCTTACTTTAGGCTAATACAGCATTTCCAGCAGACCTATGTTGGTCATCAGAATGATGCCGGTATCCCAGTTTATACAGAACCGACAAACGATGGAAAACCAAGAGCAACTGTTCAACAGGTTTATGACCTTATCACATCTGATTTGGATGAAGCCATAACTCTATTTACTGAGGCAAATATTGATCGTCGCGATATTTCCGAGGTGGATCTATCTGTTGCTCATGGCATAAGGGCTAGAGTGGCTCTTGTTATGAACGATTGGAATAATGCAGCCTCCCATGCTAATGATGCCCGTCAAGCTTACTCCCTGAACTCTATCGATCAGTATAAAGCTGGTTTTGATAACAAAGATGAGATGGTTTGGATGTGGGGATTACCTGTAAATGAAGAGCAATCCACTATTTATGCCTCATTCTTCTCTCATTTAGATATGACGATTGGAGGGTATGCAGGTTTAGGATATAGCCCAAAATATTTATGCCATACTCTATTTACCCAGATGCAAACCGGAGACATACGACGCGATGAATTATTGAATCCAACTGTTTCAGGCGGTGTACCTGTTTATATTAATTATAAGTTTGCTGCAGCGGGCGATAAAGAATTCAATGCCGATTATGTTATGATGCGTCCTGAGGAGATGCTCCTTATAGCGGCTGAGGCTTATGCTCGTTTGGGTGGTGCTAATGAACCAACTGCTCAAGGCCTCTTACAGGAACTATGGAATGCAAGGTTTAGAGCTCCTGTTCCAACTGTAACTGAAACCGGTCAAGCATTAATTGACAGAATTCTTTTAGAACGAAGAATTGAGCTTTGGGGCGAAGGGTTTGCATTCTATGATATCATGAGGCTTAAAAAGGGACTTAATAGAACAAACCATATTTTCCCTGCAATACCCGGTAATGTTATTCCTGCTGAAGATCCCGTATTTATCTATAAGATTCCTCAGACAGAAATTGATAACAATCCTTTGATTGCTGAATCCGATCAGAACCCATAAAATAAATATTTTAATATAGTTGAAAAGGCTACTTCAAATGAAGTAGCCTTTTTATATACCCTATATTTAAGTTGCATTTGCAAATTAAATCTAGGCTTTAAATAAAAGCCTTTTTTGACTCATGAATTAATAATCCCTTAACAGGATGCTCTTGAAAATACAATTCCGATTTTTAAATTTTGAATCTTACATCCGTCCGCACCGGACCAGTTCTTTAACTTTTTATCATTAATCTTTAATCTTTAATCTTTAACCTGGAATCCTTTTTTCCTAAGCCAACCTTTTTCGATTCCTGCGGTAGAAGTGTAATGAATTGCCATGTTCACCGTAGCCAATTTCATTGCCAATTAGTTGTATTCGGGCCTCGAGGCAACTTTTGCAATCGTCTGCGGCATCACTGGTGCAGGGTTTGTTTTCGTAGAGCTTGTAGTCGTTGCGATAGGAACCCGGTGTAATGTTAGGCATAACAATGTTAGCCCCCACCTTAATGGCCTTTTCGCGGCCAAGGGGATCAATGGCCTGAAGGGCCGTAGGCGCAACAATGTTAATATCTTTCATCATAATGCGAAGTAGGGCGGTCATTTTTTGGGATAGGTTGAAACGCTCAGAGATGTTTAGTAGCTCGTGCCGATACTGGAAGAGGGGTGTATCGGGGTGCTCAATATAGGGGCCCATGCCCACCATGTCCACATCTATTTCCTGCATCCAGAGCAGGTCATCGGCCAAATGCTCCAAGGTTTGAAATGGTAGTCCAATCATAACGCCGCTTCCCACCTGGTAGCCAATCCTTTTTAGCATCTTGAGGCAATTGATGCGCTTATCGTAAATGTGGTGGCCATCGTTGGGATGAAGTTTGGCATATAGTTCCCTATTCGACGATTCAATCCTTAACAGATAACGTATTCCCCCCTTATTAAACCATCGGCGGTAGGTTTCTTCGGTTTGCTCACCAAGTGATAGGGTAATGCCTAGCTCGTTGTTGGTTGCACTGTTGATTTTATCCAGCAGATTTTCGATGTGGTTAACAAAATCGGTTGAGTTTAACTCTCCTGTTTGAATGGCAATGCTGCCGTAACGGTTTTTCCAGGCAAACCGCGATGCCTCAACTACTTCTTCATCGGTTAGTGTGTATCGATGAACGTTAGTATTGCCCGCCCGAATACCGCAGTAAAAACAGTTTTTACGGCAGATATTTGACATCTCAATTAATCCCCTGAAGTGAACCCTATGGCCAATGTATTTAGCTTTTATTTCAGCCGCCCTATCAAAAAGTCGATTTTGCTCTTCGCCCCTGCAGTCTAAAAGGTAAATTAGGTCTTCCTTGGTAAAGGTTTCTTTTTTTAAAAGATCATCAATTTTCATTGTAAATACCAATTCATTTTTTTAAGTTTACCAAACCCATATAAATCAAAAATTAATGCGGGCAAACATTGCAAATATAACTCTATGCTATCGGAAAGAGCAAAAGTAATTGGACAAATTATAGCTGTTATTAAACAGCTACGTAAAGAGGCCGACACCCTTTTTAGCGATGCGGTAATTCTTGAAAAAACAGATATTCTGATTGAGGAGTATTTTCAGCAACGGTTTATTCCTTTTTTGGAAACCGTTCGAACGCAGGTGCGCTTGTTACCCCTCGACGATTACTTACCCATTGAACTTGATGCATGGATTAAGCTTATAGAACTTAAATTAAAGGCGTTTGAACAGGGAACGCATAAAGAAAAATTTGCTGAGGTTTTGTACATAAAGCAACGTTTTTATCCGGAACTCATTCAGGTGCTAAAGGAGCTGCAGCTCGAGGTGCTGGAGGCCGAATTTGATGCCAGGGTGGATGGAGAGCAATCGTTTAAACCCAACCTGGGACCTAATACCATTGTGATCTCTCATGAATCGGTGGCGCTTTTAATTGCTATGCTTTATAATTTTAACCTTATTTCGGGCACGACAAGTATCGATAAAATTTGTCAAAGCTTTGCCGAAATGACCGGCTACAAGGTAAATGATATCAGGAGAATATTGAAATTTGATGAGAGTAGCGGTCGACTTACCACTGTTGTAAGGGCTGCGGATATGGATGTTTTACTGAAACTTTTACGGAGTATGGTAGCACGAATCGAAAGTTTCCGTCAGTACTCCGATTAATTATAGGGTATGCACTTGTAGGGTAGCTTGATATCGGGCAGTTCAAAGAGAACTATTCCCTCATGAAGCAGTTCATCATCCTCCTCGAGGTAGTTCCATATAACTTCAACCTCGAAACTGGAATTTCTAAAACTGGCAATCTTTCGGAGTACATCACGGAGGTACTTATACGAAGTTGAGTTGATATATTTGAAGTTCAGGTCAACGATAATCTTGCAGGGCTCTTGATTTTTCATGTATTCGTAGAACTCATCAAGCCAGTCAAGTATCTGTTGGTAAAATTTTTTAGCATTTTCAGGGTGCGAAATGCCCGAGATGGAAAAAACCTTTGTGTCAGGATTAAAATATATTTCAGGTGAATCAATTTCAGCTTCTATTATCAAAGGTTTCATTATCGTTATTTTCAAAATTAACGTAAATATATTACTTAATGATGATTTAATGCAAATATCCCTCAATATCTTTGATTAAGGGCATAAAATGATGTATGAAATTTTAAACCTGTTTGGTGAAATGAAATATTACAAAGTATAGAAAGATTTTATTAAAAAACAGTTGATAAAATGTATTTTTGGCTTTATATTTGTAAGAGTATAAATAACTTCCGGCTACAATAAATAGAAGGTTGGTTAGTTAGTTGTTTTGCTGTGAAGTCATTGATTTTCTTGTAAAATCGTGTGTTTGGGGCGAAGGAGGCTGCAAGGCCTCCTTCTTTTTTATCATCACTTTTTAAAGATAAAATACACAGCCAGTATCAAAAATCCAAAACCAATTATATGGTTGGTTCTAATGGTTTCAGTTTTAAATGCAAAAAGGGTAAAACCCATAAAAACCATAAGTGTAATGGGCTCCTGGATAACCTTTAATTCCACCAGAGAAAATGGTCCGCCATTTTCTCTGTAACCCAATCGATTTGCGGGTACCTGAAAAAAGTATTCAAAAAGTGCAATCCCCCAACTTATAAGGACAATGCCAATTAAGTTTAAATCATCAAACCATTTCATGTTCTTAAATTTCAGATGACCGTACCAGGCCAGGGTCATAAATGTGTTTGAGAAAACCAAAAGTAGAATGGTAAGTAATCCTCTATACGCCATTTTGTTATTAAAAATTTGTCCGCAAAATTATTTTTTTTAAATAATTTATTAATAAGCTGATGGAAGAATCTTTTTCAGCTAATTCGTGTTAAGAGGTAAAGAATTTTGGGTACTTTTGCAGTAGACAATATTTTAGATAGCTATGCTTACATCAATGACCGGTTATGGAAAAGCCGACAGAGTATTTGGTAATAAAAAAATAGTTGCCGAGGTTCGTTCACTTAACTCTAAACAGTTCGATTTTAATTTAAGAATCCCTTCTCTCTACCGTGAGCTTGAGATGGAAATTCGGGGAAATGTATCCAGGGTGCTACAACGGGGCAAGGTGGATATGATTATTTCGGTTGAAAATGTTGCCGAGGCAGCTGCAGTTCCAATTAATCAGGCCATTTTTTCATCGTATTATAATCAGATAATGGCTATTGCAAATGATAATGGCTTTACGGTTAACCCTTCCGAGTTAATCCCTGCAATTCTTAGGCTGCCCGATGTGTTAAGGGTTCAGCGTGAAGAAGTTGACCCAACGGAGCTAAAAGTTGTGCTGCAGGTTTGCAACGATGCGCAGGAAGCGCTTAACATATTCAGGGAAAACGAGGGACAGGTTCTGGAAGCTGATATGCTAAAAAGGGTCGATTTAATTCAAGATTTTCTGAAGCAGATGGAACCTATTGAGAAACAACGAATTGTAGAGGTGCGACAGCGCCTATTTGATGCTCTAAGGCAGCTGCAGAACGACCAAAAAATTGATCAGAATCGTTTTGAACAGGAGGTAATATACTATCTCGAAAAGTTAGATATAACAGAGGAAAAGGTTAGGTTAAGACAACACTGTAGCCTGTTTAAGGAAACAGTTAAGCAAAACGAACCGGTTGGTCGTAAATTAGGATTTATTGCTCAAGAGATGGGGCGTGAAATTAATACCCTGGGTTCAAAAGCTAACAATGCCGATATTCAGAAATTGGTAGTTCAAATGAAAGATGAACTTGAAAAAATAAAAGAACAATCATTAAACATTCTTTAATAAGTTTGTCACTTCCTGAATTATGGATGGAAAGCTTATAATATTTTCAGCCCCATCGGGAGCAGGAAAAACAACAATAGTTAGGCATCTGTTGAAGCATTTTCCAGAGTTGGAATTTTCTGTTTCGGCATGTAGTCGTCAGCCACGCGATGGCGAGATGCATGGTAGGGATTACTATTTTCTTTCGGTTGATGATTTCCGTAGTAGAATTGATGCTGGGGAGTTTGTGGAGTGGGAAGAGGTATATCCCGGGTTGTACTATGGTACGCTATGGTCGGAGCTGAGGCGGATTTGGGCAAATGGGCATCATGTAATGTTTGATGTAGATGTTAAGGGTGGATTAAATCTTAAAAAAAAATTTCCCGATAGCTCGCTTGCCGTTTTTGTTATGCCGCCATCAATTGATGTGTTGCGAGAGAGATTGCTCTGCCGAGGTACTGAAACTGAGGAATCAATCTCGGTTAGGGTGGGCAAAGCACTTGAGGAGTTGGCTTTTGCTCCGCAATTCGATTATATTTTAACTAACAATCAGGTTGAAACGGCATTTGCTGAGGCAGAACAACTGGTTGAAAAATTTTTAAAAACCTGAAAAGTATGAAGGTGGGACTATTTTTTGGGTCATTTAACCCAATTCATTTGGGGCACTTGGTTATAGCTGAGTACATTCTAGAATTTTCCGATTTATCAGAAATTTGGTTTGTGGTTAGTCCCCATAATCCGCTGAAGAACCAAGCTGATTTAGAAGCCGATGAATACCGTTTAAATATGGTTCGCTTAGCCGTTGCTGAAAATAATAAACGTTTAAAGGTTTGTGATGTGGAAATGTCAATGCCCAGACCTTCTTATACTATTGACACGCTTCATGCGCTTGAGCAGAAAAATTCTGGTATTGATTTTACTATCGTTATTGGTTCCGACACGCTTTCAACCCTACCCTTATGGAAGGCATACGATAAGCTAATTAATAATTACGATTTTTTGGTTTACCCACGCGAGCATAAGGTTTTTCAGCAGGAGTTTCCCTCGGCACGGTTTTCTCTTGTGGATGCCCCAATTATTGGTATATCATCAACTAAGGTTCGTTCAATTATTGCTAAGGGAAAGGATGTGTTGGGCTATGTGCCCGATGATGTATGGGATTACATTGAGCGAAACGGTTTGTATGGGTATAGTGGAATGAAATTTTTAAATGGCTAAATGCGTTTTACAATTAAAACTTTTTTTTAAAGAATATTTTCTATAAAAATTCAATTGGTTTTAAAAAATTCAACCGTAGTATTCAACTAATTTTTATAAACAAAGAAGGCTTGCTCTCAAAAGTTTGATCACATGTTTTAAGTTTAAATTGGTAACATAACATTGTACTATGGATAAAAATGCAAAACAAAATTTGTCGGGCAAATGATTTTTAAACATATTAAAAAAATTGTTCAATGCTCATACATATTGCGATTGGTCAGAAAAAATCAGAAAATTTAAATGGTTTTAAAAAGTAACAATGTAGATAATTGTAATGCCTCTCCGCATTTTAATCCGATGCAATCCCATGAAAGCAGCAGTTGGGTTTTTAGGGTATTTGGAGGTAAACTTAATTATCTTGGAGCTGGATAAAGCTTCGGCTAAAAGTATAGCTACTGATGGATTAAGTGCTTGCAGTAACAAATCCTTTGAGTAGGTATATTATAGTCAATAAATACAAATCATCTTTGTTGAAAATCTGCACTATTGCCCTAAAATTTAAAACAAAAAGTACAACTTTTGATATGTAATTATTTAGCTTCTTCTTGCAATTTTAATCAATCTGTATTTTGGGGTTGAATTTAGTTTTTTAAAAAAAATAGTACCTACAGGTTTTCATATCAAATTTAGTGGATTCAACTGAAACATGTTTACGCCAAATGAGCCGGTAGTTTTTCAAATTATGCAGAGCTGTATGTGAAAAAATACCACAAGCGCAGGACAAGCAATATATTGGTTTTTTAACCGAATCCGAGCCACTTGCTAATTTAGATATCTTCTGGTGATTGGTAATTTGCGAGCAGATACTATAAATGGTTTAACGTGAAAATAGAACGGGTTACCAGTCATAGACAATGTTAAGCTGTGGGGTTGACATGAGCCACTATTACGGAACAGTTGTCACACAATTACTTGAAAATAATTATGCTTTGCCGAGAAAATGAATGTAAATGGCTGAATGCCGATCGAATTTTTTGACGAAGGGCATTTTTCAAATACCTATCAAACTTTTATTCAACTAGAACAAATGCTATTTTTGGGAGAAATTTTTTTGAATGAGCCATTTCAGATTTATCGATCTATTTGCCGGAATTGGTGGCTTTCATATCGCCATGCATAACCTAGGGGGGAAGTGTGTTTTTGCATCGGAAATTGATCCCTATGCCGCCAATACGTACAAAATGAATTTTGGAATTGATCCGCTTTGCGATATCCGAACACTTGATGAGAAGGCTATTCCTAACCACGATGTTTTATGCGCTGGGTTTCCCTGTCAGGCTTTTTCAAAGGCGGGTAAGCAGGAGGGTTTTGACGATACTAGGGGAACGCTATTCTTTGAAATAAAACGAATACTTAAGTATCATAAGCCCAAATACATTATTCTTGAGAATGTGCGAAATCTGACATCGCACGATAAGGGCCGAACATGGATGGTTATCTCAGAGAGCCTAAAGGAGTTAGGCTACGTAATAACCGAGCGGCCTCTTATAGTCAGCCCACACCAGGTAGGGGTTCCACAGCTGCGCGAGAGGGTTTTTATACTTGGGGTATATTCTTCGGCTACTAAAAAGAGGGGACTACATTTCGATTTGCCTCCCTCGCACAGGAACCAAACCAATGGCATTACCATTTTGAATGAAAAATCCCAAAAAGATTATGCTATTAGCCAATATGAGGAGTATGTGCTATCGGCTTGGGACGAATTCATTAAGGGGGTGGGACGCCTAAATCTTGGGTTTCCCATTTGGGCAAACGAGTTTGGTAAATCGTACAATTTGGACAGTTTACCGGGGTGGAAGGCCAATTTTATTCTTAAAAATCGTAAACTTTATTCTCAAAACAAGGCTTATATAGATAAATGGCTTGAAAAGCACAACAATTTAACCGATTTTGTCCCCACTCATACCAAGTTTGAGTGGCAAGCAGGTGAATACATTACCTCTATTTGGGATGGGATAATACAGTTCCGACCTTCGGGAATAAGGGTAAAGCGCCCCACAGAGTTTCCGGCACTGGTTGCAATGGTGCATAATCCCGTTGTGGGTTGGGAGAAGCGGCGCTTATCGCCACGTGAGGTTGCCAACCTGCAAAGTTTCCCGAGCGATTTCATAATTAACAGTAATACCCAGCAGGCTTACAGGCAATTTGGTAATGCAGTAAACGTAAAGGTGGTTGAGTTTCTTGCTCAACAGCTATTTGATCAGGTTTAATTTTTCCCAGCAGCTCTAAATAGTGGGTTAGCTGATTGGAGCAACTTGGCTTTTAGGTTTGGCGAAAGTGTAGGATGGTCGTTTAGCCATTTGGTAACAATTTGTATAGCTTCCTTTGAGTTATGACCGTAGAGTACGGCATCGAGCCAGATTTTTGGGAAAAAGATATCGTTGGTTTGCTGGATTTCAGGTAGTAGGTTGAGCGCTGCGTTTAGGTAATGAATGGAATGCTCGGTGCGTAGGGGATGGAAAAAGTATTGCAAGCCTTCGGCAACCCATGGCTCCGGGCGTCGGTTTTGCGCAAGCAAGAGGCTGTGAAAAAAGTCGTCGCGAATAGCATCGTCGGGGGATGCTGCCCTTTTAACAAACCGGTACTTTGCCAGTCTGTCGGCATTTTGTATGCGTTGCTCTTGAACGCTTAAAATGCTGTCGGCATCGGGGACATTTCTAAGGGCTAACTCGTATGCCAGGGAAATAAAATCGTTTTCGCTAAGGGTTATCCCCTTAATTTTTGTTTTACTAGCCCAAATACTTTTGACAAACGCAACTGCTTTGGGCGATACTACAGTTTTGCAGTAGGTTATAAATGCAGGTTTGCGCTCATCGGCTGTAAGCTTGGTATTTTTAAATATGGTTTCCAGTGTATTTTCCAACTTTTGGCTAAAAATTATACGTTTGGTGTGCCCCATGAACTGCCACCATACAGTTTGAAGATTGGTAAGAAGGTATTCTCTTATTTGGCTATTAGTTTCTCTTTCGAGCATTTCAGTTAAAAGAGCAAAATAGGTATCAATATTGAATTGATGGTTAAGGAATTGTTCGTGTAGGTTGATTAGAGTGGCGGCCCGTGCTATATTGTTGGAGTAGAGGGCAGGCGATAGGGAGGGTGCAATGCTGTCGTCGGAAATGAAGAGGCCATAACCAAGTCCGTTGGAGTTAACAATTATTTGTTTATTCGGATTGAAATTATTGGGAAGGGTTACCTCATATTTTCGGTCCCTTAGCTTTACAACTTGCTCAGTATAGCCATTTTCATTCGGAATTGAAACATTAAGTTGCATGGGTAGCCAGTGTTCATCCTGGGTTAATAGTAATGTTCCATTTTTAACCTGATAGCTAAAGGTTGGCATTGAGGGGCTTTCAATCCATCGTTTATTCCAGTTTCTTATATCTTCAGTCGATATGCTATCGAGGATTCCAATTAGCTGGTTCCAATCGGCATTGGAGTAGGCAAATCTTTTTAGATAAATTTGCAGGCCTTTCTGGAAATCGCTTTCGCCCATCATCAGCTCAAGTTGCCTTAGGGCAATAGGGGCCTTATGGTAAATAATGTCGCCATAAAGAGTTCCTGCAAGAAGAAGATTATCTAGGTTTTGACGAATGGGGTTTGCGGCGTTAGTGCGATCCACTGTGTAGGCTTTGGGGTAGTGCGATAGCAAAAAACTTAGATCATGGTTAATTTTGGGGTATTGCGGATTAACAATTTTATCGGCCATTAAGTTGGCAAAAACCTCTTTAAGCCAAACATCGTTGAACCAGGTCATGGTAACCAGGTTGCCAAACCATTGATGCGATACCTCGTGGGCAATCAGGTTTGCCCTGCTTAGCATTTGAGTAACCGATGGGTTTTCGTCTAAGAGTATTCGGTTGTCGCGATAAAATATAGCCCCCGGATGTTCCATGCCGCTGTAGGGAAAATCGGGAATAAGGACTATATCGAGTTTACTAAAAGGGTAGGGAATTGTGGTATAGTTTTGGAGCCATTCCACTGAATTTTTATGTAATGCTACAACCTCCTTAATGCTACGGTTCAACTTTTCTTTATCGGTTTCGCGGTGGTAAATTGTCATTCTGAAGCGTCCTAAATTGGCAGAGAGGGTGTCGAACCTACCGGTAGCAAAGGCAAATAGATAGGTACTAATCGGTTCAGTTTTTCCAAAAAGCCAAAGGGTTGAGGTATCGGTACTCATTTTATTAATAACCGGAGCGTTACTTACGGCCACCCAGCTCTTTGGGGTTTGAAGGGTTAGGGTATAAATGGCCTTTAAATCCGGCTGATCAAAACAGGGGAAAACAGTGGATGCCCGGTCGGGTACCAGTAGGCTGAACAGGTAATCACCTTTGCGGTTAAGCGATGTTTTACCTAATATAAAATCAATCGATACCTTATTTTGTCCTTTTTTTAAAAAAATTTTAGGGATAATGATATGACCGTTTTTAAGTTTTGAGCGAATTTGCCGGTAATTAACGGTAATATTCATAATGCTACTATCCGATGCTCTAAAATCAATTGGAAGGTTTATGGATTCATTTAGCTCAAAGTCAATTTCTCCTCTACCGAGTATCGGAATTTTAGGATTTTCAGGTATATCAATATATAATTTATAGGTTAAATTCGATAGAACCTGACGGCGTTGAGCTGCAAGTTCCATACTAACTCCTGGTTCTATCTCATGGCTGCACGACCAGAAAAGAAATAGCGTAGTAACAAATCCAATATGAAGAAAAAACTTTCGCATGAAAAGGTTGCTTGGAGCTTTTTTGTACAGTACAAATTTAATAAAATGCATTTCGGGGAAAAAAGTTTTACACATCACTCACTAAATCAAATGGTTGGCAAAAAAACGAAAAAATGAATAATCATTCTAACAAAATTAACATTTTTTACCATGGGCAACAGTGATTTTTTTATGAGTTTAAGCATATAAAAAGCATTTTTTTACTTAAAGGCTAAAAAAATGAAGCTATTATTAGGTTTTGTATAACTATTGAAGGGCAACCAAATGTGAACAACGTCTTTAAAAATTGATTTTGTTTTATACTAATAAAAGTAAGTAATTTATTTATTTCATCTCCCATTATATAACATTCAGATCTATAGTAAATAAACTAAAATGTTAAAAAAAGTTATTTAAATTTCTTGCTTATGCCAAATCATTTTCATAGTTTAGCGCTGTTGAAAATTTACTAATCTCTATTGTAAACCTAAAACTTGTTCTATGAAAAAACTAAGCGTTTTTCTTGCAGGTTTGCTGCTTGTTGGCATTACACTGGTTCAGGCGCAAACGGTAAGGATTACCGGAACGGTTACCAGTTCCGAGGATGGAATGCCCATGCCGGGTGTTTCAGTGTTTGTTAAGGGTACAACTATTGGTATTACCACTAATGCCGATGGTAAGTACGAGTTAAATGTACCCACCACTGCTCAAGCCCTCAATTTTAGTTTTGTGGGCTTCAAAACCCAGGAGGTTGCCATTGCCGGCCGTTCGGTTATTGATGTGGTAATGGAAACCGAAGCTATTCAGATGGGTGAGGTTGTTGTTACCGCCCTAGGTATTACACGCCAGAAAAAAGCCTTGGGTTATACTGTTCAGGACGTAAAGGGCGAAGATTTGGTTAAGGCTAACAACCCTAATGTTATGACAGCACTTTCTGGTAAGGTTGCAGGGGTTGAAATTCGCCAATCTTCAGGTATGCCAGGAGCCCCTTCAACAATTCTTATCCGTGGTGCTCGTTCCTTCAGTGGTAATAATGAACCGCTATACGTAGTAGATGGTATGCCTATTTCCTCGAACGCTGACTATGGTCAGAATGTTACAGGCGCTGCATACTCAAATCGTGCTCTCGACATTGACCCTAATGAAATTGAGTCAATCAACGTTCTTAAGGGTCAAGCAGCTGCTGCACTTTATGGTACACGTGCATCTAACGGTGTTATTGTTATTACTACTAAGAAGGGAAAAGGTGCAGAACTTGGGAAGCCAGTAGTAACCGTTACTTCAAATGTTACCACGGATGTAGTTGCTCGTCTTCCAGAGGTTAATCAAACCTTTGCTCAGGGTTACTACTGGGGTAGCGCTACTGATGAATCCGATCTTTTCTTTTATCCTGCATTCAGTTTTTCATGGGGTCCTAGGATCTCGAAGTTACCCGATGACGCATATTTGTTTTATGGTGGGAATGTTCAAGATCCTACAAATCACAGTGGAGAATTTTTCGACCCCTATAAAGGGAAATGGGTTACTCCAAAAGCATACAACAACCCTAAGGAGTTCTATTCCAACAATGGCTATACCTATAATAACAGCATTAATATTTCAAATGCTACCAAATTTGGAAACTATGCTGTGGGCTTGGGTTCAACAAACCAGAATGGTATTATTGCCAATACCGGTATGGACCGTTACAATGCAAAAATGGCCGGTGATTTTAAACTTGCTGATAAATGGAATGTCGGTTTTAGCGGGAACTATGTAGATTCAAAAATTCGCAAGGTGCCCTCTGGTAACTCTAGCTGGCTGTTCACTGTTTACGGTGCACCAGCATCGTTCGATCTCATGGGTACTCCTTACCATCAGGAGGGACCATTTGGCAAGTATCGTCAAATTAGTTACCGTCGCGGTGCAGTAGGTGAAAACCCACGTTGGGCTATTGAGAACAATATTTTCCAGGAGCAGGTAAAGCGCTTTTTTGGAAATACCTACATTCAGTTTAAACCTTTTGAGTGGAGTACAATTAAATATCAACTGGGTATTGACACCTATACCAACGATAACCTCGATCTTTACCAAATGGGTAGTACTGCAACAGGACAATCTTTACCTGCGTGGAACCAGTATCCATATCCAGGAAAGGCTGGCGATCCGTATGCATACATCGCTCCAGTTGGAGGTTCAATTAGCCAGTATGGCGTAACTCGTAGGAATATCAACTCCTTGCTTACCATGAGTTTCGATTACAAATTTACTGAGCAACTAAATGCTAACCTGTTGGTAGGTAACGAAATTCAAGATAACCAGAGTGAGTCATATTCAATGACTGGTACCGATTTTACCATTCCCGGGTGGAATAATATGAGCAATACCAAAACACAAACGGCAGATTACGGTATTGGGCACAGCCGAACTGTAGGCTTCTTCGGTAATCTTTCAGTGGATTATTTGAACATGCTATTCTTAAATGCTACCGGACGTTACGATATAGTTTCAACTATGCCCCATGGTAATCGTTCATTCTTCTATCCTTCCGCTTCACTAAGTTTCCTATTTACTGAACTTGGTGCATTAAAGGATAATAATATTCTTTCGTTTGGTAAGATCCGGGCATCCTACGCTGAGGTTGGTCAACCAGGTACATATGTTGAGCCTGTTTATGTAACCGGAGGTGCTGGTTCGGGTTTCCTTGACGATGGAATAGTTTACCCTCTTGGGGGCATTACTGGTTATCAACCTTCGAGTACAATATATGACCCTAATTTGAAACCTCAGAATACCAAAAGTTACGAAATTGGTGTTGAACTGAAGTTCTTAAAGAATAGGTTGGGCATTGACTATAACTACTTCGATCAGGTTGCAAGTGATCAAATATTTGCAGTTCCCTTGGCTGGTTCAACTGGTTACAGTTCAGCAATTATGAATGCAGGTAAAATGACCTCGAAGGGTCACGAAATTGTTCTCAATGCGGTTCCGGTTCAAATGAAGAACTTTGATTGGAACCTACAAGTTAACTTTACAAAAATTGTGAATAAATGTGTTGAGTTAGCTCCTGGCGTTGAGGACATCTTCCTGGGTGGTTACGTAACCCCTAACATACGTGCTTCCGCTGGCGATACCTATCCTGCTATTTACGGGGAGCGCTTTTTACGCGACGATCAAGGACGCATTCTTGTAGAAGATGATCCTACTAGCCCGTATTATGGTATGCCTATAATTGGTGAATTTGGCAAAATAGGCGAAGTTTCACCCGATTTTCTTGTTGGCTTTAACACAAGTATTACCTTTTTCAAAAACTTTACTTTAAGTGCTCAGATTGATTGGAAACAGGGTGGCCAAATGTATTCCGGTTCAAATCGTTTGATGGATCTTTACGGTTCATCTAAAAAGACAGAAGAGTGGCGTTTGGATCCTGATGGATTTATTTGGCCAGGTTATAAAAGCAACGGAGAACCCAACGACATTCGCAGAGGTGGGCCCAATGACGTATGGGCATACCCCGATTTATTTCTCGATGTTTTAGGAGATTTAGCCGAAGCTGCTATATATGAAACATCATTTGTAAAGTTACGCGAAGTTGCATTTGGTGTAACCCTGCCCAACAAATGGGTTAATCCTTTGCTTATCAAGCGTGCTAACGTAAGTTTTGTTGCTCGTAATATCTTACTTTGGACAACCCTTCCCAACTTCGACCCCGAAACTTCACAGGGTCAGGGTAATCAGCAGGGTGGTTTCGATTACATGTCGTTGCCGCAAACCACATCTTATGGCTTCACTCTTAACCTAACATTTTAATCTATAATAATTGAAGAAATATGAAAATAAATAGAATTCTTTTACTGGCGGCCTTCACTCCTTTGCTTTTTAGCTGCAGCGAAGAGGTGATGGACGATATCAATAAGGAAAAAAACGAAACCACAGAGATGACAGCAGACTACATAATTACTGACTGTGGTTTGAAAACAGCATTTGAGACTACTGGAACCGATATTGCTTGGTACTCATCGGTGTATATTGAACATAGTGCAGGTACTTGGGGACAACATGCTTCTGCAGATAAGCGTGTAGGTCAAACTTCAAATTCCTTAATGAACAATAATTGGAGTAGCCTTTATGAGGTTCTTAAAAATTTGAAATTTGTTTTGGATAAAACCGATCCTATTAATGGAACAGAACCCACTAATCGCTGGGCAAGAGGCATCGCATATGTTCTTACGGCCTATAATTTAGCTGTAGCTACTGATATGTGGGGTGAGGTACCCTGGACAGAGGCATTGCAGGGGACAATTATTAAGCAGCCAAAATACGACAAGCAGAGCGAAATTTATCCCAAAATTTTTGTAATGCTCGATAGTGCTATTAGTAACCTGGACATGGCAACTACTGGTCTTTCAGCAGTTGACTACATTTATGGCGGAACCTTTGCAAATAATAAAGCCTCATGGATACGTGCTGCCAACTCCCTCAAAGCTCGTTACTGGATGCGTTTGGTGAACCGTGATGCAAGTGCTGCTCAAAATGCTTTAGATGCTATAGGTGATGGAGCATTCACCTCGGCTGCTGAGGAAATGAAGTTTGCTAAATATGAAAATACCGCTACCGCTGAGAATCCTTGGTACCAATTTTTAAATGACAGAACCCATTTGTCCGTAGGTCAAACACTCTATGACCTGATGAATGATAGAAATGACCCCAGAATGAATGTATACTTTTCATTGATAGGGGGTACGATTGTTCCTGCTCCAAATGGAACAGCAACAGAAACCCAAGGTGGAACCTATTCGCAGTCGTTGCTTACCATTAACGGTGCCACTGCACCAACACCTTTAATGACCTATCATGAATTATTGTTCATCAAGGCAGAAGCTGAATTTAGAACTTCTGTTGCATCTTGGCAAACAACACTCCATGATGCTATAAGAGCAGCTTTTGCTAGTAAAGGTTTGAGTGATACTGAGGCAGATAATTATTTTACCAATGAGGTTACCCCCCGTTTGTTAGGTAATGAGTTAAATGAGATTTTAACCCAAAAGTATATAGCGTTATACGAACATGAAGCTATTGAAGCCTATAATGACTATCGCAGAACAGGCATTCCAGAAATGCACAACCCTAACAATTCAACCGTAGGTTTTGTTAACCGTTTCCCATGGGCTTTAAGCGAAATGAGTTCTAATAAAAATGTTCCCCAAACAGATTTAGACTATATATATACTACTAAGGTTTGGTGGGCTGGTGGTGAAGAATTAGTCCCCTAGTAAAAAGGGTAATTTAATTGTAATAAACAAGGGTGCCAGAAGGGGCACCCTTGTTTATTTTAGCAGTACTATTTAAACCTGAAAAGTTAAGTATAAAGCAGTTTGTTATTTCTGTCTCCAAAAGCATTTACCTTTTACAAATAAATTTTGTTGATATTACCTTTTATTAAATAAAGTTTTGTAATTTTTGTATTTAAAAAGATGTTGATTTATTGATTTATTTTTTTTGAATTGGCTAATAAATAACATTGTAGTTCATGAAAACATTTTAGACAATTTATTTTACATATAAAGAATATATCTTAAACATAATTTTGGTAAACCGTTATAGTAAAAAAAGTTATATCATTTTCTTGCTTATGCCAAATCATTTTCATAGTTTAGCGCTGTTGAAAATTTACTAATCTCTATTGTAAACCTAAAACTTGTTCTATGAAAAAACTAAGCGTTTTTCTTGCAGGTTTGCTGCTTGTTGGCATTACACTGGTTCAGGCGCAAACGGTAAGGATTACCGGAACGGTTACCAGTTCCGAGGATGGAATGCCCATGCCGGGTGTTTCAGTGTTTGTTAAGGGTACAACTATTGGTATTACCACTAATGCCGATGGTAAGTACGAGTTAAATGTACCCACCACTGCTCAAGCCCTCACCTTTAGCTTTGTGGGCTTCAAAACCCAGGAGGTTGCCATTGCCGGCCGCTCCGTTGTGGATGTTGTAATGGAGTCCGAAACTGTTGAGATGCAGGAGGTTGTGGTTACCGCGTTGGGTATTAAAAAAGCAGAAAAGGCTACAGGTTATGCCATTCAAAGTGTAAAAGGTGAAGAAATCAGCAAGGCGCGTGAAACTAATGTGGTAAACTCCTTACAGGGGAAGATTGCAGGTGCAATCATTACTAACACTTCGGGCGCAGTGGGAGCTTCATCGCGTATAGTACTTCGTGGTGCCAACTCCTTATCGGGCGATAACCAACCCCTTATTGTTGTTGATAACGTGGTTATTAACAACAGTAACTTTGGGAATACATCTAATGAGGGAGTTAACCGTGGTAGTGGTATCAACGACATTAACCCTAATGATATCGAAAGCATATCAGTACTTAAAGGTCCTAATGCTGCAGCCTTATACGGTTCACGAGCTGCCAATGGTGTTATTATTATTACTACCAAGAGCGGACAGAAAGGTAAAGGTTTAGGTGTAACAATTAACAGCACTTCAACCTTTGAGACTCCATTACGCTTACCCTCCTTTCAAAATGAATATGGGCAAGGCTCAGGTGGTGCTTTTATGTTTTATGATGGTAAAGGTGGTGGTATTAATGATGGTACCGACGAAAGTTGGGGCCCAAAACTCGATGTTGGACTTTATATACCTCAATGGAATTCACCTGTTATAAATGATGTAAGAACAGCCACCCCATGGGTATCGCACCCCAATAATGTTAAAAACTTTTTTGAACTAGGTCAAACCTATACAAATAACATTGCGGTTGACGGTGGAGGCGAAAATTCTTCGTTCCGCTTATCATACACCAATACTACTCAAAAGGGGATGATTCCCAATACCGATCAAGAAAAGAATAACTTTTCACTTAATGCAAGCGTAACCCCTCATAAGCGTTTAACTGTTACTGCTGTTGGAAACTATGTTAACACATATAGTAATAATATTCCTGCTTATGGTTACGATGCACAAAATGTAATGCAGCAGTTCTTCTGGTTTGGTCGTCAGGTTGATATTGCAGACTTAAAAACATATACCTATCCCGATGGCTCAAAACGTAACTGGAACTATAACTACCATAATAACCCATATTTTACCCTACACGAAAACTTAAACGGCAACCGTCGCGACCGTTTTTACGGTAATACTAAATTAAGCTTCAAGTTTACCGATTGGTTAAGTGCTCGTGTTGGTATAGGTGCAGACTATTACACTAACCATGCTACAAGCCGTGCTGCATGGGGTGATATAGATAATAGGTATGGATACTACTATGAGAATAAAACTACCTTCCGTGAGGTTAATACCGATTTCTTATTCTTAATTAATAAGAAGTTAACCGAGGATCTTGATTTTACTCTAAACTTTGGTGGAAACAAAATGGATCAGTTCTACCAAAATCTTTTTGGCGGAGCTGATGAACTTGCCGTACCTGGAGTTTACACCTTATCAAACGCAAAAGTTCCACAGCGTACCAGCAACTATATGTCGCAAAAACGTATAAACAGCTTGTATTACAGTGGTCAATTTGCATGGCGCAATGCCCTATTCCTAGATTTTACAGGGCGTAACGATTGGTCAAGTACGCTTCCTGAGGGGAATAACTCCTATTTCTATCCATCATTTAGCTTATCTGGTATTCTTACCGATTTATTCCCAATAGAATCGGATGTTTTGAGTTTTGCTAAGTTACGTGCAAGTTGGGCACAAGTTGGTGACGATACCTCGCCATATCAGCTACAAGAAACCATGGCTTTTGGTGATGGTTGGAACGATCAAACCAAATTGCTAAACATGTACGTACCTAATACGCTACCAAACCTTGAGCTAAAACCTCAATATACCAACTCAATTGAAATTGGTGGTAATTTCAGGTTCTTTATGAATCGTGTTAATCTTGATATTACCTATTATAACCAAAAAACTTACGATCAAATTATCAGTGTGCCCATTTCTCCAGCTAGTGGTTACCTCTATAAAAACATCAATGCAGGACAAATTAATAATAGCGGTATAGAAGTATCATTAAATTTGGTACCTGTTAAAACCTCCTCTGGTTTTGAGTGGAATCTAACTTTAAACTATGCTAAGAATAATAACAAGGTTGTAGATCTTGCTCCCGGAGTTGACCGTTACGTTTTGGGTTCATACTGGAGCTTACAGGTTATGGCTATACCTGGTGAACCATTTGGATCGCTGTATGGATATGATTTCTTAAGAAATGATGATGGCAAAGTTGTTCATGTTAACGGTTTACCCCAACAGGGCGATCTTAAAATTCTTGGTAACTACACCCCCGATTGGATTGGTAGTATGAATAATGAGTTTTCCTATAAAAACTTAAATTTCAGCTTCTTAATCGATACCCGCATGGGTGGCGATATTTATACCATGACCACAACCTGGGGTCGTTATTCTGGTGTTCTTGAAGAAACACTCCTTGGCCGTGAAGATGGTATCGTAGGCGATGGCGTTAAGCAAGCCCCTGATGGATCCTGGGTTCCCAATGATATTGTTGTTTCTGCTGAGGAATACAACAAGGCTGCTTTCAACAACAATATTGCCTACTCTAGTATTTTTGATGCAAGTTTTGTAAAGCTACGTGAGGTTAAATTGGGTTATACATTCCCCAAAATAGGAAACCTTCCTATACGTGACCTATCAATATCAGTTGTTGGTAGAAATCTTGCTATACTTTACACAAAAGTGCCCCATATTGACCCTGAATCAGCTTTCAGCAACTCAAATGTTCAGGGCTTAGAGTTTGGCCAGCTTCCATCTGCAAGAAGCCTAGGATTTAATGTTAGCGTTAAATTTTAATCTTTAAAAACAAATGATTATGAGAAAAATAAATATAAGGGTAGGGCTCATTGTGGTGGCATTGTTATCGCTTGCCATATCTTGTACAAAGGATTTTGAGGATATAAACACCAATAAAAACGCACCTACCACAGAACTTGCCGCTCCAAATATGCTTTTAACTAATGCCATTGAAAGTATGACCGACCGTGTATACGATATTTGGTTGGGCGGCGAAATTGGTTCCTGCTGGGTACAACACCTTGCTAAGGTTCAATATACCGATGAGGACAGGTATATTCCCCGGGTTAGCGTAATAAATGCCGTTTGGTCTAGCTTCTATGCTGCCTCTGGAAATGATGTCGCAACTCTTATTGACATTGCTAAAGCACGTGGCCATAACAACTACCTTGGTGTTGGATATGTGCTGCAGGCCTACATCATGTCGGTGGTTACTGACCTGTGGGGTGATGTACCATATAGCGAGGCGTTTAAGGCCAAGATGGGTATAGTATCACCTAAATACGATACCCAACAAAGCATTTATGAAAGTTTAATCGCTAAGTTGGATAGTGCTAATACCCTACTAGTTGAAGCCGGACCAAAAATTGAAGGGGACATCCTTTATGGAAATGACATTACAAAATGGAAGAAGTTTGCCAACTCATTACGCTTACGTCTGTTACTTAGGATGTCCAAAAAGAATGAAACTTTTGTTACTGATCAAATGACCAATATGTTGGTAACATCTGCTACAAATTACCCAATTTTTGAATCCAATGCCGATAATGCTGCTTTGAAATATTTAGGTTCCTATCCTAACAATAACCCTATAAACGAAAACCGTAAAACCCGCGATGACCATAGGGTAAGTAAAACCCTCATCGATTTTATGTGGACTAATAATCCATACGTAGATTGGAGGGTAATGGTTTATGCTAATCTCTCTGAAGGTGGCAACGACTATGTGGGGCTACCTAATGGTTTAACCTCAGCTAAAGCTGCTGCATACATGGGTAATGGCCTGAAAATGACCTCTAAACTTGGTGATTACTTTACCAAAGCAGATGCTCCCGGAATGCTTATGAGCTACGCCGAACTCATGTTTATTCTATCTGAGGCTACTCTAAAGGGTTATATAACCGGTGGTAGCGTTACGGCACAGCAATACTATGAAGATGGTATTAAAGCTTCGTACGAGCAGTTTGGTAATGAAATTGTTACTTTAGGGGAAGAGATATTTGGAAACCCGTCTAGTTTAACAGTTCAAGATTATATAAATGACTACATGGCCAATGGTGATGGAGCGTGGGGATTCTATGGTGATAATCTTTATGAAATTGGTTACCAAAAATGGTTGGCCATGTTTGATCAGGGGATTCAGGCATGGTTTGAGTGGAGAAGAACTGGTTTCCCTGTTTTAACCCCAGCAGAAGATGGTGTAAATGATGGTAAGATACCCGTTCGTTTGTTTTATCCTTCCGATGAGGGTGCCAGAAATAATGCAAACCTACAGGAGGCTATTCAGCGCCAAGGAACTGACGATTTGAATACTCTTGTATGGTGGGCTACAAACTAATATTTAACTTAAAATTATTGAATTATGAAAACATATAAATTGCTATTCTACTTGCTTATAGGTGCAATGACATTTGGTGCTAGCTCGTGCCTTGAACCAGATGATCTCATTACTGCCAATGCAAAAGCAGGTGGTAAAATAGAAGCACCATCGGTTGTTCCATACAAGGGTGCTCCAGTTACCATAAATTTCACCGTTGTTAAGGGTTCATCAGTTCAAAAGATTAATGTCTATAAGAGTTTTACCCACAATGCCGATACTAGTTCTTCTGAGGAAATATTGTTAACATCCATTGACATAAATGGTGAAAATACTGCTGACAGTATTGATAAATCCTTTACAGCAACTTGGGCTGAGCTAATTGCCAATATTGGTACCCTACCCAAAGGGTACGTAGTGCCAACAGATCCAAATAACGCTGTAATTGGTGATTATTTCACCCTTTCTTTAAAAGCAGTTATGAGTGATGGTCGTGAAGTAATTGGTGCGCAAACAATAGTTTCAATTGCAAACTTCTTTGCAGGCGATTATAACGCTCATATCATTTATAGGCATCCAGCCGCAGGTACTTACCCGGATAATATTCTTGTAGAGGAGGATAATGCCAAAACCCTATTAGCAGTAAATAGTAAAACATGTGTAACAAATTTTGCTGTTTGGGGACCTACTGAAAAGATGTATATTACCATTGATCCCGATAACAATTACGCTATCTCTATTGCAGTTGAAAATTGGAGCTTCGATGTGCAGCTGGGTGATCCCTATGATGCAACAAAAGTATCTAATTATGATCCAAGCACCCATGTATTAACTTTATACTATCATTATATGGGTTCTGGTGGATATAGAGTATTCTGGGAAACATTTACTTTAAATGAATAGTGCAGGATAAGTAAGCCGCCCCCAACTGGGGGCGGCTTTATTTTATATTTACACCCATCTTCTCACAAAAAAAATTGACTCATATTCCTATTTACCATAAATTTGGTTTGTGAAATTGTGTTAAACCTAAACCAAACTTTTAATATTAGAGCATTATGAGGAAACTGTGTGCCTTTCTCACAGCTTTTTTTATTGTAAGTTCTTTGAATGTGTTTGCCCAACAAACTGTGAGAATTACGGGAACTGTCACCTCGTCCGATGGGGGATGGCCCCTGCAGGGTGTGGCTGTTATTTTGGTTGGTAGCGCTACCGGAACGGTTACCAACATGGAGGGGCATTACGAGATTACAGTGCCTGCCATTGCTAAAAAGCTCCGCTTCAGCTACATTGGTTACAAAACTATTGAGGTGGATATTGCTGGCAAAGCTGTTATCGATGTGGTAATGGAAGAGGAGGCCATTGAGGTTAAGGAGGTAACGGTTACAGCGCTGGGTATCATGAAGGCCGAGAAAGCCACCGGCTACGCCATCCAAAGTGTTAAGGGCGATGATATTGCTAAAACTCCCGAGGTTAACATTATTAACTCGCTTCAGGGTAAAATATCGGGAGCGGTGATAACCAGCACTTCGGGTTCAGTTGGGGCTTCAACCCGTATAGTTCTGCGTGGGGTAAATTCGTTGAACTCCGATAACCAACCCCTTTTTATTGTTGATGGGGTGGTGATGAACAACTCCAATTTTGGAGGTACCTATACCGAGGGGGTAAATCGTGGCAGCGGTATTACCGATATCAATCCAAACGATATTGAAAGCGTTACCGTGCTTAAAGGCCCAAATGCTGCAGCTCTTTATGGCTCGCGTGCTGCCAATGGGGTTATAATTATTAAAACCCGCACAGCCGATACCAATAAGCGTTTTGGTGTAACTTTTAATTCAAATACAACATTTGAAACCCCGCTTCGTTTACCCGATTTTCAGAATGTTTATGGGCAGGGCTCCAATGGTCTCTTTTCTTTTGTCGATGGAAAAGGCGGGGGAACAAACGATAATGTTGATGAAAGCTGGGGACCCAAATTAGACATTGGATTAATGATTCCCCAGTGGAACTCTCCGGTAGTGGGGGGAGTACGGCAGCCAACTCCTTGGGTATCGCATCCAAATAATGTAAAAAACTTCTTTGAGATAGGCAAAACCTATTCCAACAATCTGGCCATTGAGGGTGCAGGTGAGAGTTATGCTGTACGATTTTCATACACCAATATTCTGCAAACAGGGATGATTCCCAACACCGATCAGGAAAAAAATAGCGTGAACATTAATGCTACAGCATCGCCATATCGATACCTTGCTTTTTCGGCCAGTGCCAATTATGTAAACACCTATAGCAAAAACCTGCCGGCATATGGATATAGCGCTCAAAATGTGATGCAGCAATTTATGTGGTTTGGTCGTCAGGTCGATGTGGCAGATCTTAAGCAGTACGAGTATCCCGATGGAAGTAAGCGAAACTGGAACTACAATTACCATAATAATCCCTACTTTACCCTTTACGAAAACCTCAACGGTTTAGATAGGGACAGGTTGCTGGGACAAGCAACATCAACCATAAAAATTGCCGAATGGCTGAGCTTTAAAACCGGCATAGGTATTGATTACTACACCAACTACAATCATGCCCAATCGGCATACGACGATATTGAGAGCCCTTATGGCTTTTTGAGCGAATCGAAGCAAACCTTCCGAGAGGTAAATACCGACTTTATGTTTATGATTAATAAAACGTTCTCGGAAAAGTTCTCGTTTAGCTTCAATTTTGGAGGAAACAGAATGGATCAGTATGCGCAAACCATTAGCGCCTACATAACCGAGTTAAGCGTACCAGATGTTTACACCTTTGAGAACTCCCGTGTTCCAGTGGTAACCATGAACTATCTTGCAAAGAAACGGATGAACAGCCTTTACTTTAATGGACAATTCGTTTGGGAAAATGCGCTGTTCCTCGATTTCACCGGTCGTAACGACTGGTCGAGCACGTTGCCAACGGAAAACAATTCCTACTTTTATCCCTCATTCAACCTCTCGGCAGTCCTCACCGATTTATTTGACATCCAAACCCGAACATTTAGCTTTGCCAAGCTACGTGCCGGTTGGGCCCAGGTGGGTGCCGATACAGGTCCATACCAGCTTAAACCCGTATATCGCTTTAACGACGGTTGGCAAGCCGGTACAAAAATTGCACAGATATACATTCCCAACGATTTACCTAATCCCAATCTTAAACCCCAGCGCACACAGTCGTTTGAACTAGGTGCCGATGTGAGGCTTTTCATGAACCGATTGGCTTTTGATTTGACCTACTACTCACAAAGTACCTATGATCAGATAATCAGGTTACCAATTAGTACCACCACCGGCTATAGCTCAACCATTGTAAATGCAGGTAGAATCGATAACAGGGGAGTGGAGCTGACAATTAACGGAATCCCTGTACGAACCCGAAGCGGTTTTGAATGGACCACGGGGCTTAACTTTGCAATAAATGCTAACAGGGTAAAAGAATTGGTATCGGGGCTCGATCAGTATGTGCTCGATACCTACTGGAGCCTGAATGTCATTGCTGAACCGGGTAAACCATTTGGTGAACTTTATGGCTACGATTTTGAACGCGACGAAAATGGTAGTATTGTTTATATTGATGGGTTGCCCCAACAGGGCGATTTAAAGAGCCTTGGCAATTACACGCCCGACTGGATAGCTGGTTTGTCAAATACTATTAGGTACAAAAACCTTTCGTTTAGCTTATTGTTTGATGCCCGTTGGGGAGGCGAAATTTACTCAATGACAACTACCTGGGGAAGATATTCCGGGGTGCTAAAGGAAACCCTAAAGGGGCGCGAGGGTGGAATCGTTGGTGTGGGCGTAATGCCCGATGGGCAAGGTCGTTGGGTCGAAAATAATGTTGTGGTATCGGCCGAAGAGTTCAATAAGGCCGCTTACAACAATAATATTGCCTTCCCCAGTATATTTGATGCAAGTTTTGTTAAATTGAGAGAGGTTCAATTGGGGTACACGTTCCCTAAAATAGGTAAAACCTCAATAAGGGATGTTTCCATATCGATAGTGGGACGCAATTTAGCCCTTTTATACGCACGAGTACCCCATATCGATCCGGAAACTGCTTTTAGCAACTCCAATGTGCAGGGGTTGGAGTTTGGGCAGCATCCTACCTCCCGAAGCTTTGGTGTTAATCTGAGTTTTAAGTTTTAATTGACAACAGCCATGAAAAGGAGATTTAAAATATTGCAGGTACTAGTGGTTTTGGGTGGCATTTTTATGCTTTCTTGCACCGATAATTTTGTGGAAATAAACAGGAATTCCAATGCCATTGATATAAATAAAAATTATCCCGATAAACTTTTAGCCAATGCCATCGAGGGTATTGCCGATCGGGTTTTCGACGTTTGGCTTGGACATGAGATTGGTTCCTGCTGGGTTCAGCATATGGCTAAGGTGCAATATACCGATGAGGACCGCTATGTACCCCGTAACGATGTGATAAATATGGTTTGGAACGAGTTGTATGCAGGCCCCGGCATTGAGGTGCAACGCATATATGAAATTGGCGATAGCTTAGGGAACAAAAACTATAAAGGGGTTGCCCTTGTGCTTAAAAGTTACATCTTCTCGGTATTAACCGATATATACGGTGATATTCCCTATTCGCAGGCTTTTAAAGTTGATAGCACCTATACCCCAAGCTACGACCAACAGGAATCAATCTATTTAGATATAATCGCTTCATTGAAAATAGCAAATGATTCACTTCTTTCGTCAAGCAGTTCCAAAATTGCTGGTGATATATTGTTTGATGGTGACATTACCCTTTGGAAGCGATTTGCCAATTCACTCCGGTTGCGGCTGCTAATGAGAATGTCTAATAAGTCTGATTATCAAGACTATATTAGACAGGAAATTGATCAAATGATTGCTAACCCTGCAGTTTATCCATTAATAAGCGATAACTCTCAAAACGCGGCATTAATATATTTGGGCTCATACCCCAACAATAATCCTCTTAACGAGACCTATAAAACCCGTGACGATCATAGGGTAAGTAAAACCCTGATTGATGCCATGTACAATCCCAACAAGCATGAACACCCCGATTGGCGTATAGTGGTTTATGCCGAAACTCCCGCAGCCGGAGGGTTCTGGATTGGGTTGCCCAATGGTTTAACTTCGGCTAAAGCAGCTGTTTACCTAGGCAATGGTATTCGAAGAACTTCAAAATTAGGGGAGTACTTTAGAAAACCCGATGCACCTGGTATGTTTATAAGCAGCGCAGAGGTTAACTTCCTTTTGGCAGAGGCAACCTTTAGAGGGTTGCTTACTGTGGCTACCCAAACCGCACAGGGCTACTATGAGCAGGGCATAGGGGAATCGTATCGGCAGTTTGCTCAAGAAATAGTTGAAAATGTCCCCATTTACTATGATGAATATCAGGGAGTAGCCAGATCAATTGATGATTACATTAACGACTTTCTAGCACACGATGGGGCTTGGGAAACTGGTAAAGAATTAGAAAAAATATACAACCAAAAATGGGTGGCCATGTTCGATCAGGGCTTGCAGGCATGGTTTGAGTGGCGTAGAACCGGTTACCCGTTGCTTACTCCTGCGGTGGATGGGCTCAATGATGGCAGAATACCCCAGCGCTTGCGCTATCCTTCTGACGAGTATGCCCGTAATGGTGTTAAGCTAAGCGAAGCCATTGAGCGCCAGGGCCCCGATAACCTGAACACCCGCGTTTGGTGGGATGTGGCCGATAATTAAAGGTTCTTTTGTTAATGAAAAGGAGTAAAAACTATGAAAACCAAAATACTTTTTATAGCTGTTTTATTTGCTGCAGCATGTCTTACATCGTGTTTAGAAAATGATGATTTGATGACTGCCGATGCCAAAGTCGGTGGCCTGCTCAATCCCTCAGGATTTGTTCAGTACCTTCCTGAATCATCGCAGGGTGTTGATGTAGATATTTTGATTTACCAGGGCCCTGCTGTTAAAGCGATTAAGGTTTATAAGCAGTTTGTGCATTTAGCTACCGGCAAGACTTCGGACTACATTCTGCTGGATAATATCAATGTTGACGGTCAAAATACAGCTGATACACTGGAATTATCTAAAACTTATGAATGGGGTACCCTTATACAGGGTATAACTTATGATGACTACACCCTACCCGATGATCCTAAAAATGCTGATATTGGCGATTACTTTCTACTTAAGTATGTATCGGTACTAGATGATGACCGTGAGGTAACTAGCAATGCCACCACACAGGTTCTTGTGGCAAACTCTTATGCCGGTTATTATATGAGCTATATAACATTTTTCCATCCCCTCTTTGGATCCTATCCTGACCAGCCTTACTATGAAGACTACCCAGTGCTAAAGCAACTTGTAACATTGGATGGAAGTACCTGTTACACAGATTTTGGACTTTGGGGTAGCCAGGGTGAGACTATCTACCTAACCTTTAACCCCGATAACTCAATATCTCTTGAGGTTGAGGCTTTTGACTACATTGTACAAGAGGGTGATCCCAATAACTCACTCTTGTATTCCCATTACGATCCCATAACAAGTAATATTTACCTTTACTATAACTATTCAGGCCCCGGAGGGGAAAGAATAATTTGGGAGGTTTTAGAACCTATAAACAATAAGTGAATAAAACGAGGGGCAAAAGCCCCTCGTTTCGTTTTGTTAAAGCGTTGTTTATAAGATTACTTTGATGCGTAAAGTTCGACAATTTTAAGTATTACCTCCGTGGCTTTAACCATGCTTTCAACAGGAACATACTCATATTTTCCGTGAAAGTTTTCACCGCCTGCAAAAATATTGGGGCAGGGGAGTCCCATATAGGATAGTCGGGCTCCATCTGTTCCGCCACGGATTGGTTTAACCTTTGGCTTAATGCCAACCTCCTCCATTGCTTTAATTACGGTTTCCACCACATGGAATACGGGTTCAACCTTTTCGCGCATATTGTAGTATTGATCCTTGAGTTCAAGGGTCACAACACCTGCGCCGTATTTGGTATTTAGGTAATCAGCAATACGCTGCATATAGGCCTTACGGTCTTCAAATTTTTTGCGGTCGTGATCGCGAATAATATACTGAAAGGTGGCCTTCTCAACAGTGCCATCCATCTTGATGAGATGATAAAATCCTTCGTATCCGGCAGTATGCTCCGGACGCTCATGGGCGGGTAGCAATCCATTAAATTCCTGTGCTATATGAATGGCATTAAGCATCTTATCCTTGGCGTAACCCGGATGGATATTGCGACCCTGAATGGTAATTTTTGCTCCTGCGGCGTTGAAGTTCTCAAACTCCAGCTCGCCTATGGCGCCCCCATCGAGTGTATAGGCATAATTTGCACCGAAGCGAGTCACATCAAAATTATCGACACCACGACCCACCTCTTCGTCAACGGTAAAGCCAATTCGAATTTTACCATGCTTAAAACCATGATTTTTAAGGATATATTCAGCGGCAGTCATGATTTCAGCAACGCCAGCCTTGTCATCGGCCCCTAAAAGAGTTGTCCCATCGGTTACAATTAGGGTTTGCCCTATATAGTTTTTAAGTTCTGGAAATTCAGATGGCAATAAAACAACATTACTATCCTTGTTAAGAATAATTTCGTCTCCGTTGTAGTTCTCAATGAATCTTGGGTTTACATTTTTACCTGACATATCAGGTGCTGTATCAACGTGTGCAAGAAAACCCAGAACTGGAACCTCTTTATCGGTATTGGAGGGGATTGTAGCCATAACATATCCAAACTGGTCAATCTCTACGTTCTGGGCACCCAGCTCCTTGAGTTCCTGAACCAGTAGGTTGGATAAAACCAGCTGTTTTTCGGTGCTGGGGAACCTATCGGTTACCGTATCATCGCTTTGCGTATCAATTTTTGTGTATTTGATGAAGCGATTAATCAAATTATCTTTATTAATCATTATTTAAAAAGTTTGAAGTTACAAAACGCTTTTGGTTGCTATGTTTATTAAGCTATAACTTATCTACTAATTATCATCGGGTTTGGCCCTTAAGCTTTCCCAAATAAGATAGCCGCAGAGGATAAGGAACATGACAAACCCCAGTGCCTCGGCGGAGTGCGATTCGAACCATTCTGAGTTAACAAAGTTGATACCTCCAAATCGGAGCAATGCGCTAACCACTCCCATTAGAGCACCGCCGGCAATGAACCCTGAGGCAATTAACGTTCCGCGTTCCTTTCGGGCGCGATTTAGAGCAGCATCATTAGAGCGGGTATATACAATGTGGGCAATAATTCCACCAACCAGAAGCGGTGTGTTTAGCTGCAAGGGAATGAACATTCCAAGTGAGAAGGCTAATGCAGGAACTCCAATCATGGTTAAGATGAGCGAAAGGAATGCTCCTGCTGCATATAGCGCCCATGGGGCAGGTTTGCCGCTCATCATGGGTTCAATAACAGCAGCCATGGCATTTGCTTGTGGGGCTACCAGCGCATCTTTTCCGGTAAAACCATAGGTTTTGTTGAGTAGTATGATTACCCCACCAACAGTGGCTGCTGAAACAAAAGTGCCCAAGAACTTCCATGTTTGCTGCTTGTATGGCGAGGTGCCCAGCCAGTATCCAATCTTAAGATCGGTGATGAAACCTCCGGCCATTGAAAGCGCAGTGCACACTACACCACCTATTATAAGAGCAGCCACCATTCCGGATGTACCCGATAGTCCGGCAGAAGCCATAACCAACGAGGTGATAATAAGGGTCATAAGGGTCATGCCCGAAACGGGATTGGTTCCTACAATGGCAATGGCATTGGCCGCTACTGTGGTGAACAGAAAAGCAATAACCATTACTATGCCGAGAGCAATTAAGGCATGGCCAATGTTGTGTACAACTCCAAACTGGAAGAAAATCAGCAATAGAATTGTGGTAAAAAATATACCTCCGGCAATAATCGACATGGGTAAATCGCGACGGGTACGAAGTTGTTCCTTGGGCATTGATGAGTGTTTGCCAGCAATTTCAGAAACAGCTAAACCAAAGGCCTTGCGGATGATAGCGCTTGAGCGAATAATGCCAATTATTCCGGCCATGGCTATGCCTCCAATACCAATTGGCCTAACATAATACGAAAAAATCTGCTCGGCACTCATTTGACTAACCGTTAGTGTTATATTGCTTCCAACGGCTTGGGTTAGGCCAGGGGCAAAGTAGTTGATTATGGGAATAATTACAAACCAGCCCACAAACGAGCCAGCTGCAATTATGGCGGTATATTTTAAGCCTATAATGTAACCAATACCCATAACGGCAGCGCCCACGTTTAATTTGAAAACCAACTTGGCCTTTTCGGCAAGCGCTTCGCCAGCAGGGATAACGCGGGTGGTAACCACCTCACTCCACCATCCAAAGGTGGCAATTATAAAGTCGTAGATACCCCCAATTAATCCGCTTACAACAAGTAGCTGTGCTTGTTTACCTCCCTTTTCGCCTGAAACAAGTACCTCGGTGGTTGCAGTTGCCTCAGGAAATGGAAATTTGCCGTGCATATCGGCTACAAAGTATTTACGGAAGGGAATTAAAAAGAGGATGCCCAGTATACCCCCAAAAAGAGATGAAAGAAAAACCTGGAAAAATTCTGCCTCAAGGTTGAGTATGTATAGTGCCGGAAGTGTGAAGATAGCACCGGCCACAATTACCCCGGAACTGGCTCCAATGGATTGTATAATTACATTTTCTCCTAAAGCGCCTTTGCGTTTAGCTAGTGTTGATAAACCTACGGCAATAATGGCAATAGGAATAGCAGCCTCAAAAACCTGACCTATTTTAAGCCCCAAATAGGCTGCTGCAGCCGAGAATATAATTGCCATAATCAGCCCCCAGGTTACGCTCCATGTGTTAACCTCAGGAACGGCTTTATTGGGCGGTAAAACGGGCTGATACTCTTCGCCCTCTTTTAGCTCTGTGTAAGCATTTTCCGGAAGTCCTTTTATTTTTTCAACGGATTCGTGCGACATTTTAGCTAGGTTTTAGGTTATTAGTTTAATGGTAACATTAATAGTATTTTGAAAGTCAAACCTACAAAATTTTATGCAAAATGATATTCATTTGCAACTTTTAGTAGAAAATTAATTTTTGACATGCTTTTTCAGCATAATAAATCCTCCAAAGCGTCCCCTATCGCCAGCGCGAGCTGAGAAAAAGTATGAATTATTACATTTTGTGCAGATTTCGGCAATCTCAATATTTTCTGGTTTGACTCCGGCTTCAAGCAGGGCTGTATAGTTTGCTTTCCAAAGGTTAAAAATGGGTTTTGGGTTTTTCTGATTATAGAGCAGTAGCGCCTGATGGGAGGGAAACGAACGTTCAACCTGTTCCGCAACCTCTATTCCCACCTCATAGCAGCATGGTCCAATGGATGGTCCTATCCCTACAACTATGTTCTGAGGATTGGTGCCGTACACTTCTTGCATGGTTTTTACAACGCATAAAGCCACTTTTTTAACAGTACCCCTCCAGCCTGCATGGGCAGCGCCAATAGCATGCCTAATAGGGTCGTAAAATAGAATTGGGACGCAATCGGCGCTTTGGGCTACAAGGCAAATGCCCGGTTGGTTGGTAATCCAACCATCGGAGTGGGGTAAAGAATCGGCTTTACTGAGGGCACCTTTGCCCTTCATTTCTGGAGTGATAACCTCCACCATGTTGCCATGAACCTGCTCGGCAAAAACAAAATCGTTGATTTCAAAACCAAACTTCTGTGCTATACGGATTCTGTTACTCACAACAACATCAAGGGGCTGGTAGTCGTTTATGCCTATGGTAAATCTGTTATCTTCACCTGCATTACGGGTGGTTACAAAATGTGTAATTTGCTCGGAAAAGCAACTTAGGTTATCGAACTGCAGGTGGGAAATGTTGTCGTTTATGAAAAACATCGATATAACCTTTTTGAGATTCAAAGGTAGGAAAAAAGAGAGCTGCATAACTTGAACTTCGGTATAAAAAAATCCGACGTTAAGTCGGATTTTAGATATTGAGTTGGGTAGTGGCTTTAATGGGTGAGAACTGCATTCCCATAGCGCATGTTGAGGTTTACCCTCGATCGTGGATTATCATTTTTGCCAACAGCTCCGTTGAGTTCAATAGATGTGTTGCTCTCTATTCTGTTTATTTTGTTGGGTTGGTCCCCAAGGTTTACCTTGCCGTACGAAACCCTTGCGTTAAGTAGGTAACTGGCATCTTGTGGTATTCCTGCAGTAAGCCCTGCATAAGAGCCATTAAAGTAGATTTTTTCGAAATTTTTGGAGACGTTTGCTATCTTAACATCACCGTACTTGGCATCAAGGCTAAACTTTTTGTTAAGAACATCGATAATAAAGGTGGTGTAACCCGATTCACCAGTAATATTATTTACCTCACCCAGTTCAAACTTGTCGTATTTTGAGTTGATTACCAGTGAACTTGACCGGGCAATGGCAATTTTGGAGTAGCGCGACAAAATTACGGAAGCCGTTAGCTCATCGACCTCAATTTTTCCGTACCGTAAATCTATTTTTAACCAGTTGGCCTCATCAATGGTGGCATTTCCATAACTTAGGTTGATGTGGCATAGTGGTTCTTTGTCGCCGCGTCTTAGCTGGTTAATCCTGAGATTCCCATACTTGAGCTCTACTTCAAGGTGACCATTTAACTCGTTAATAAAAATATCGCCAAACCTATTAATAACGCTAACATCAACATAGGCTGGCATTTTGATGGTATAATCAATGCTAATTTCGTTGTATGTTGATTGAAATAGTCGACGAGGTTTATGGATGTAATCCTCATCTATTTTAGTGATTGCTGAAATTAGGTCATCTTCTTGGGTAAGGGTTACCTCAATTGATTTCAGGAGCTCCTGAGTCCTTTCAGCATTGCCGTTATCTACTTTTACCAGTACATAAATTGAAATTGACGGATTATTCCAATTCTGTATGTTAACCTGTCCGAATCGATTATCAACCCGTAGCTTGGTGTTTGGGGTTATTGAAAATTCTTTGCTGTATTCCTTGGTTTGAGGAACTTTCCCCGCTATGGCTGTAGTAGTAATGGTAAACAGAAGCAAGGAAACGGCAGTAATTTTTAATATTTTCATGGTTGTATGTTCTAAATTTTATTTTTCAACTTCCTTAAGTTGTTTTTCAACTCTATCCATTGTTTCGAGCCTTATTTGGTAGCTCTGGATAATGGCTCCAACAAAAACGTCACTTTTAGGACCGCTTACAATTTCGGAACTGATAGAGGATTTATCGGTAAGCGATTCGCCCACGATTTGCTCGGGTGATGGCAATTTGGCATCATCGGCTTGAGCAATTTTTTCAATGGCGCGGTACTTGCGCAGCAGTTGACTACGGTAGTATGCTTCCACCTCGTAAAGCTGTTTGGCATTTTCGCTTGAGATGTGACGCAAAAGTGCCGGTGCAAAATGGCTGTTATAGTAAAGGCTGATGGCTCCGGTTAGAGCTATTACAACAGCTATTGTGGCGGCAGCCCTAATTAAAGAGCGAACATTTGTTGAACGCTGCTTAGCCTGAAGTTTTAACCTGAAACGCTCCTCATGGCCATCGGGAATGCTGAAATAATTAAACTCATTCCTGTTTTCCCTGATAAATTTCTCTAACGATTTCATTGCCTCTACTTTTTTTATCGTTTTTTAAAATAGCAATCAGTTTTTGTTTAGCCCTTACAAATTGCGACCGTACAGATGATGGAGCAATAGCCAAAATTTCCGCTACTTCTTCATACTCGTATCCATCAATAAGAATAAGGGTAAGCACCAGTTTATAGCCCTGGGGTAGCTGCTCCATGGCAACCCTGATTTCCTCTATTGATTCGGGGTTATAATCGTCGTTATCGGGAATAGCTGTTAGTTCGGGAGTATCGTTAACCGAAACAGTTAGCAGCCGTTTACGCTTAAGGTGGTCGATACAAGTGTTAACCACTATGCGTTTTAACCATGCCCCGAATGTCACCTCGTTCCTAAAGGTGTGAATCTTATCGAATGCCTTAAAGAACGCTTCCTGCATGGCATCTTCCGCTTCCATGGTGTCGGATATAATCCTGCGGCTTACATTGTACATGGCGTTGGCGTATAACCCGTACAGTTCAAATTGAGCTTTACTATCCCCCTTTCGGCATCGTTCAATTAGTTGGCCGCTTATATCCATAAAACCCGAAATAGAAAGAGTTAAAATTCTACTATATAGACTGCAATTTAAACAGATTTTGCTGCATGAGGGTGGAAAAATTTTTAAATAAAAAAATAAAAGCCCCAGCGGAGGGGCTTTTATCGGAATAATAAAAAAATCTTAAGCAAGGAAGCTTAACAGGATACCGGCAGCTACTGCGCTACCAATAACACCTGCTACGTTGGGTCCCATGGCGTGCATAAGCAGGTGGTTAGTTTTATCATATTCTAGACCAACAATTTGGGAAACTCGGGCGCTATCCGGTACTGCAGAAACGCCAGCATTTCCTATAAGCGGGTTAATCTTGTGGCCTTCCTTCAAAAAGAGGTTTAGGAACTTAACAAAGATTACCCCGCTAAAGGTTGCCACCACAAACGATATTGCCCCAAGAACAAAAATGCCAATGGATTTTGGTGTTAAAAAGGTTGTTGCCTGTGTTGAGGCACCAACGGTGAGCCCAATGAGTATGGTCACAATATCGATAAGCGGACCCTTTGCTGTATCGGCTAGGCGTTTGGTTACGGTGCTTTCCTTAAGGAGATTTCCAAAAAAAAGCATACCAAGCAGGGGTAAGCCTGAGGGAACTATAAGGGTGGTTAAAAGCATACCTATAATGGGGAACATAATTTTTTCTAGTTTGGTAACCTGTCGGGGAGGTTTCATGTGGATAACGCGTTCCTTTTTGGTGGTAAGCAGCTTCATAACTGGAGGTTGAATAACCGGAACTAGGGCCATATACGAGTATGCCGAAATGGCAATAGCACCCATTAGTTCCGGTGCCAGTTTAGAGGATAGGAATATAGCCGTTGGCCCATCGGCACCACCAATAATGCCTATTGCCCCGGCTTCCTGTGGTGAAAAACCAAGGATAAGCGCTAGCATGTAGGCCCCAAAAATCCCTAGCTGTGCTGCAGCGCCAATTAGCATTAGTTTTGGGTTAGATATAAGTGCGCTAAAATCAGTCATGGCACCTATTCCTAGGAAAATTAATGGGGGATATACCCCATTGAGTACGCCAAAATATAAGTAGTTAAGTACGCTCCCGCTTTCGTAAACGCCAATTTGATATCCGGGAGAAAAGGGAATGTTGCCCACAATTATACCAAAGCCAATGGGAACCAACAGCATGGGTTCAAATTCCTTAGCAATGGCTAAGTAAATGAATATCAACCCTACCAATATCATTATACCGTGTCCGAGAGTGAAGTTGGCAAAACCCGTAAACGATAGGAACTGGCTAAGGTTGTCCAATAGAAATGAGAAAAATCCTTCGCTTTGTTCCATAGCTAACCAATTATAACAAGTACATCACCTTCCAGAACAGAATCACCTTTGTGTACCTTAACCTCAAGTACCTTGCCTTCCTTATCTGAGTCGATATTATTTTCCATTTTCATGGCCTCAAGAACCAGTAAATGTTGCCCTATTTTAACCGTATCACCGGGTTTAACGTGAACATCAAGTATAACACCGGGTAGTGGAGACTTAACAGCACCTGAAGTAGATGCCCCTGGGCTAACTGTTTTTGCGATTGCAGGATGCGAATCGGTGGCTGGTATTGCCTCCGGACGAACCAACTTGGGCGTTTTGGTTTGCTTAAGCTCTTTATCGAGCTCAACCCTGTATGGAGTGCCATTTACCTCCAATTCGGCAATGTTGCCCTCTACATTTGCAATGTGAACAACGTATTCATTGCCATTTATCTTGAACTTAAAATCTTTCATGTTCTTATTTACTTGTTGTTTTATTTAGTATTACTTTCTGTTAACCGCTATCCTTTGGGGAACCTGTCTAAGTGTGTATATTTTTGAGCTCCAGGGTGAGTAACGGCGCGAAACACGCTCAATGGTTAGAATAGTTGATTCCTGGTCATGTTTGTCAGTTTCATATAAGTATAGAGCAGCCGAGATGGCAGCAAAAACCTCACCCGAAATTTCCTTAGGTTCTTTTTGTCCCTCCAATAGAGGTAAGTTTTTACTTCGTTTTAACCGTATGGGATTCTGAATAAAACGTGCAGTGAATTTGAATAAGCGGTACAGAACCAAGAGAGCTGTGAAAACTACCCCCATGGCTGTTATGGACATAACAATACTTAAAGGGTCAATTTTCCCAATTCTATCGCCCCTGTTGACGTTTGGTATGAGCAGCTCATTAGATGAGTTTGGTGTAGAAAATTCAGTAATCTTCCAGTTCCCCTTGCCGTTGGGTAGCCGAGCAAACGATTTGTCGGGGTCTAATTGAGGGATGGTTAGGCTGTCGAGCAGTGTTTTGCCATCTGGGGCAAAGAGGGCAATAAAACGATTCACGCTATCGATGGTAAAGTTAAGATGAAGCGTTCCATGCTGGTTTTTGCCGCTGGCAAAAAATGCAAGGAACTGCTGCTGTGGAATTTTGGTAATGGGATCGCTGGAAGGAATGCGGTACATGGTTGGATGGTTAGGGCTATTGGTAAAATAGCAGCCTGCAACATTAACGCTGTTGTACCCCGTGTTCATCAGCTCAATCCATGCGCTCCGTTCGCCATAGCTGTCGATGTAATTGGTATGGTTAAACAGCATAACCTCGTTTATGCGAATATCATAAATGCTTTGAGCATTTATTTTATCCGCAGCGAGTAACCCAAAGGCAATTGATAGTATAACGAAATATACCTTTTTCATTTTTTCCATCTGTTTAATGTTACAGGGGCAGGTTTGAGTGTTTTTTGGGAGGCATAACATCCTTTTTAGTTGCCAGTGACTGAAGTGCTCTTATAATGCGAAAACGGGTATTTCGGGGTTCAATTACATCGTCGAGGAAGCCAAATTTGGCAGCCACATAGGGGTTGGCAAATTTCTCTTTATACTCTTGCTCCTTACGTAATAGAAATTCCACTTTGGCTTTTTCATCCTCAATGGTTTCAAGTTCACGGCTAAGAAGAACTTCAATGGCACCTTTGGGTCCCATGACAGCGATTTCAGCGCTTGGCCAAGCGTAATTGATATCGCCGCGCAGATGCTTGGAGCTCATTACATCGTAAGCACCACCGTAAGCTTTTCGGAGAATTACTGTAACCTTTGGTACGGTCGCCTCGCCGTAGGCGTAAAGAAGTTTAGCGCCATGTATAATGATGCCATTGTATTCCTGTGCGGTGCCTGGTAGGAATCCCGGAACGTCAACTAATGTAACAATGGGAATGTTAAAGGCATCGCAGAAGCGAACAAATCGAGCTGCTTTACGCGATGCGTTAATATCCAAAACACCAGCAAGGTACTTGGGTTGGTTGGCTACAATTCCTACTGATTGGCCGTTGAATCGTGCGAAACAGGTTAAAATATTAGGGGCATAATCGCGCTGCAATTCAAGGTACTCGCCGTTGTCAACAACTGCAGCTATTACATCTTTTACATCGTAGGGTTTGTTAGGGCTGTCGGGAATAATCTCGTTGAGTGAATCCTCTAGCCTATCAATTGGGTCGTTGCAGGGTTGTAGGGGAGGTTCCTCAAGGTTATTTTGGGGTAGGTAGCTGAGCAGCTTGCGGATTAGCATGATGCCTTCCTCTTCAGTGTCCGAAAGAAAATGGGCAACGCCCGATTTGGTGGAATGAACACTAGCACCGCCAAGTTCTTCGGAGGTAACGGTTTCTCCGGTAACGGTTTTAACCACTTTGGGCCCGGTTACAAACATGTAGCTGGTGTTGCGCGACATAATGATGAAGTCCGTGAGGGCGGGAGAGTAAACTGCACCACCGGCACAGGGACCAAATACGGCTGAAATTTGTGGAATTACCCCCGAGGCAAGAATGTTGCGTTGGAAAATATCGGCATAGCCTCCTAAACTCTTTACTCCTTCCTGAATGCGGGCTCCACCGCTATCATTAATGCCAATAACCGGAGCGCCTACCTTCATGGCCATATCCATCACCTTGCAAATTTTGGCAGCGAACATCTCAGAAAGCGAACCGCCAAATACGGTAAAATCCTGCGAAAAAACGTAAACCAACCGTCCGTCAATTGTTCCGTAACCGGTAACAACACCGTCGGACAGGTAGTTTTCCTTATCCAAGCCAAAATCGATACAGCGGTGCGATACGAACATGTCGAACTCCTCGAAGCTGCCTTCATCAAGCAGCATATCGATGCGTTCACGGGCAGTATTTTTCCCTTTTTTGTGCTGTGCTTCAATTCGCTTTGGGCCACCACCAAGTTTGGCTTTCTCCCGCATCTCAATTAGTTCCTTAATCTTTTGTTCCTGTGTGCTCATGTTGGTATGTGTGTTTGGGGAATATACAACTTATTACTTGTTTTTATCTTCGCAGAGCTCAGTGAGAACCCCAAGTGTTGACTTTGGATGTAGGAAGGCAATGTCGAGTCCCTCTGCACCCTTGCGGGGAGCCTTGTCGATAAGCATAATACCTTGTTCTTCCATACGCTTAAGCTGATCCTCAATCCCCTTAACTGCAAAAGCAATATGGTGAATCCCTTCTCCTTTTTTCTCAATGAACTTGCCAATTGGACCCTCGGGATCAGTTGATTCAAGTAGCTCAATTTTTGTTTGTCCTACCATGAAGAAGGCGGTTCTTACCTTTTGATCTCTTACCTCTTCGATATTGTAACACTTTAAACCCAGCACCTTTTCATAAAAGGGGATGGAATTCTCTAAACTTTTTACGGCTATACCGATGTGCTCTATATGTGATATACTCATGGCTGAAAGTTTTTTGTTTAATTTTTTGCAAAGTTACTCTGTATAGTTAAGTTTACACATAAATATTTCAATGGATTTCGCTGTTTTTCAGCATTGTTAAATAACATGTTTGTTATAAATTTTGCAATTTGGCTTTATAAATCAAAATAATCGTTTAATTTTGTTGCTCAATACGATGAACCTTTAACATTATAAACGTCATGGGAAAAGGAGATAAAAAGACCCGTAGGGGTAAAATATTCCAGGGATCGTTTGGAAATACACGTCCCAAAAAGTCTGTAATTAGTAAGGCAAAACGCGAGAAGGCTAAAGCCCAGGCAAAGTAAAGTCAGACTATTTTTTTTAAAAAAAACCGGTTTGGAACCGGTTTTTTTGTTTTTGTCACTTCTGTTACTACACATATGTTTTAATCGGGCTAATTGGTCAAAAATATTGAAATCAAAAAGGGTTTGAGTCCATAATGCACTTAAAAAAAAATGGTAAATTTGGAATTAGGTGTAACTTGAATGGTAATTAATGTTTATCGTGGGGAAATGGTTGTTTTGGTTTCTGTGCTTTTCGGTTGTAATTACTACCGGTGAAAAGCTTTATGCTCAAAAGTCAGAATATTCCTCTTTAGATTTTAGGCGCGATTCACTATTTGCTGCAGAACTTATTGATAGAGTCGATACTTTTTTTTACAGCGAACAGCTTGACAGCTGTCTTTTGATTATTGATAAATCAATACCCTACTTTGAACGGTTAGGGCTTAATAAGTATGTTATTTATGTTTTAACCCGTCGTGGAGCTATTTATAGGGAGAAGGGACAGTATAGTAACGCCATGGCCGATTTTGGTAATGTGCTTGAATACTATCAGCAAACAGGTAACCAACGTGGTGAGGCCTCAACGCTTAATCAGATAGGCGCCATTTATCGATTACGGGGCGAATTTCCTAATGCTCTTAATTACTATTTTAAAGCCCTTTCCATATATCAAAAAATCGGTTGTGAATCAGGGATATCAACGGTATTAAATAATATCGGGGTTGTTCATCTGTATCAAAAGCTTTACGATAAGGCTCTAGAATACTACAACAAATCGCTGAGTATAGAGGAAAAACTTAAGAACGATGAGGGAATAGGCACATCCTACCTAAACATAGGAGAGGTGCACCGCAAGCGTGGTGACTTATCAAAGGCCTCCGATTACTATCTAAGGGCGCTAATATATGCCAATCGTTCTGGCGATTTGGATGGTATTGGAACAATTTACAATGAGCTGGCTGGAATTAACATCGATCATGGTTCACTGGATGATGTGGTAAAGTATCTGGACAGGGCTCGCGAAACCTTTACAAAACTAAATAATCCCTTACGTTTAGCCGAATGTGAACTAAACTTTGGGAATTACTACCTGAAGAGGGGGAGCCCGCAGATGGCTGTGGAACATTTTAATAAGGCGCTTCAGCTATCAATTCCGGATCGTTTAAAAGAAATAGAAAGTAACGCCCATCAACGGTTAGGAGAGATTTATGAGCAGCTCGGGCAAATCAAGCAGGCCTACTATCATTTTAAGCGGTTTATTGCCACCCGCGATAGCCTTTTTAATGAAGATAATACCCGAAAATCTATTCAGGCTGAGTTTTTTTACCAATTTGAGCGTCAGCAGGAGGATGCTCGAATACAGCAGGCCAAGCGCGATGCTGAATATGCCGAGCGACTTAGGCGCGAAAAAACTGTTCGTTATTCGTTGGTAGCAATCATTAGCCTTGGAGCAATATTGGTTACCTTTATTCTTTTCTATCTATCAAAGATTAAAAGGAAAAATGAGGAACTAGCTAACCATCAAAGGGAAATTCTTGAAAAGAACGAGGAGCTTCAACAGCAGCAGGAGGAAATTTTGGCCCAACGCGATGAGATTGAACGAAAGAATATCATCCTGGAGCAGACACAGCAAATTATTGCTGATAAGAATGAGCGTATGGTAAGCAGCATTGAGTATGCTAAAACCATTCAGAACGCTCTACTTCCCAAACCCGAGAAGTTTGCTGAACTATTTTCTGATCATTTTGTGATTTATCAACCTAAGGATATTGTTAGTGGCGATTTTTACTGGGTAGGAGGGGATAGCAATTACGTGTATGCTGCAGTAATGGACTGTACCGGTCATGGCGTACCTGGCGCTTTTATGTCGATGATTGGCAATACATTGCTGAATAAAATTGTAAACGAATGGAGGGTCAATAAGCCATCTAAAGTGCTCGAATCGCTGAATGTTCAGCTGCAGGATGCACTGAAACAGAACGAAAGCGGGAGCAAGGTTCTTGCGGTATCGATATTGCATTTGTTACCATTGATAAGGTGAATCGAAGAATATTTTTCAGTGGTGCCGGTAGGCCATTGGTGGTAATACAGAACGGTTCGTTGCAAAAAATTAACGGCAATATACGTTCAACCGGAGGGTTTCAGCCCGCTGGTGCTAAACCCTTTGAAGATATTAAGATTGACTTAATTACACCTACCTATATCTACCTTTTTTCCGATGGCTACTCGGATCAGATTAGTAGTGATAAGAAAAAGTTTGGTCATCAACGCTTTTTTGATTTGCTAATGCAGCCATACTCAAAGCCAATGGCCCAGCAGGGTAATTTGCTCTCGCAAATGATGGAAAACCATTTGCATGGCGCCGACCAACTCGATGATATTTGTGTGCTGGGTATAAGAGTCGACTAGGTCAGTCTTTCTTATTGCTGGGATACTCAACTCTCACGTGGTAAATATTTTGCAGCTTCTTTTTAAATATCGTTTTAATTGTTGATATATCTTTTAGGTTGATGTCGGCATAGCTAAGTTGACCCGATGCAAGTTGCTCATTAATAATTTTATCAACCAGTTCGTCAATGGTTTGAACAGAGTATTCCTTGAGGCTGCGCGAAGCAGCTTCTACCGCATCGGCCATCATCACAACAGCGGTTTCCTTGGTTTGGGGTTCAGGTCCTGGATAGGTAAATTTCTTTTCAATATCGGTTGCATCGCCTATGTTTTGTTTTTGCTTATCGTAAAAGTACTTTACCTTGGAGGTGCCATGATGCATGGTTATGAAGTCGGTAATTTGTTGGGGAAGGCCCGATTTTTGAGCAATTTTATAACCTTCCTCAACATGGCTAATAATGATTTCGGCGCTTTTAGTGTTATCTATATTATCGTGAGGGTTAAACCCTCCCTGCTGATTCTCTATAAAATAGAGGGGATTGGTAATCTTCCCAATATCATGATATAGCGCTCCGGTTCTTACCAACAGCGGATTACCCCCAACGTACTGTACAGCACTTTCTGCCAAATTGGCAACCTGTAACGAGTGCTGAAAAGTTCCGGGGGCAACCTCGGCCAATTTACGGAGTAGGTCCGAATTGGTATCGGATAGCTCAATTAGGGTAATATCGGAAATAAAACCAAATACCTTTTCAAAGATGTAAACCAGTTGATAGGATGCCAGTAACAGCAGTGCATTAATACCATACCAAAGGGTGACCAGCCAGTTCATGCCCTTTAGGTTGCCATCTTCAATAACTGCAAGGCTAAGGTATAGTATGAGATAGGTTAGATATATAAGACCAACGGTTTTGAAAAGTTTGCTGCGCCTATACATGTTGGTTAGTCCTAATATTGCCACTATACCCGTTATAAAGTTGGTGAAAACAAATTCGAAACTGTTTGGAACCAGAAAGGCTACAAGAAAAATAGTAACTAGATGTACAAATAAAGCCAATCGGGAATCGAAAAAAGTTTTTATAAAAATAGGAATAATTGCCAAGGGAATTATGTAAATACTGACAAACCTGGTTCTGATGATTAGGTTGGAAACTAATGCCATGAGGATTATCAGCATTAAAACAAATAGCAATTTCCTGTTCTCGTTTAGTACTTCGGGTCTGAAATTCAATAGAAACAAAAACAGAACAATGAATAATGAGGTTATGAGAACACCGTTCCCCAGGGTTACGGAAAGCTGATTTCTGTTCCCCAGATGCTTTTCATACTCGATCTTAAGCGATTCCAGCATTTGATAAATTTCCGTGTTAACCACTTCGCCCTTGGTTACTATTCGTTCTCCAGCCTGAACCATCCCCTTTGTAGTTGAGATATTGGAGATGAGTTCATTTTTAAATTTCTGAGTGGTAAAATCGTCGTACAACAGGTTGGGCTGGACATAATTTTTTAGATATAAGGTTTTCCAGAATTCCCGTAGTTTGGGATAGTGCACCTGAGTGGAGGTTTCTGCGAGTGTGGTGAGGTATGCTATTGCTTTTGGTTGTGTGTAAACATCTTCGTACCATTTATCAAGGGCAATATTATTAATGATAACCGATAACCCCTTGCTTAACAAGTCGATACCTATTTCGCCATTGCCTTGATTGATAATGCCTTTAGAGTAGATATGGGTAAAACCTTTTTCAAGTTCCAATTTAATTTGCCTTCCGGCATCAGCAATTTGTTTCTGAACTTTAGGGTCGTTTTGATGATGTTCCTTTACAAATCGTGAAAGGGCAACATCAAAGTCTTCGGAAAATTTGTTAAGTGTAAGAACATAAACGGTGGAGTCGTATCGGAAAAAAGCCTTAAACTCTTTCAGCATCTTGTTTTTTTCAGCAAAAATTTCCTGTTCCGATTTGTATATGGGAAAATCAAAAGGAGCATAAAGGTCCTCGTGCATCCATAGTTTTCCCTTTTGGAATTCGTACTTGAACCTACCCTGTTGGGGCATGAAAAATAGTATAATTAAAGTGGCTGCCAAAAAGTATATTATTTTGAGCAGATCTTTTATTCCAATTCTATTATTCTTGTTCATGCCTAATTTTTTTACAAGATAAAAAATAACCTAAAAAGCAATTTATTATCCAATAGGTTTTGTTGGTTTAAGTCCGAGTTCCTCGGCGGTTTTGAGCATAAGCGAGTAGGCCTCGTTGAAATCGTTTCGGATTTCGCCATCCAGGATGGCATCCTTAATTCGGTTCTTTATTATACCAATTTCCTTGCAGGGGCTTAGGCCGAATGTGTCCATAATGAGTTGGCCCGATATGGGGGGTTGAAAGTTCCTAATGGCGTCCTTTTCCTCAATCTCTTTCAACTTTTTTCTTACAATTCTGAAGTTGGAAAGGTGTTTTTTTACGGTCATATCATTTTTTGAGGTGATATCTGCTTCGCAGAGTGTCATCAGCGAATTGATATCATCGCCAGCATCGAAAAGAAGGCGGCGAATGGCAGAATCGGTTACCTCTTCCTGCGATAGGGTTATGGGGCGTAGATGGAGCAGAACCATTTTCTGCACAAACTTCATCTTTTCATTCAGGGGGAGCTTATGTTTTCTGAAAACTTCGGGAATCATTTTAGCTCCCAGAAAATCGTGGCCATGGAAAGTCCAACCCTGTCCAGGAATGAACTTCTTGGTTTTGGGTTTGCCAATATCGTGCAGCAGCGCAGCCCACCGAAGCCAAAGATCGTCGGATTTTGTGGCCAGGTTGTCGAGTACCTGAAGGGTATGGTAAAAGTTGTCCTTGTGCATAATACCATTCCGATTTTCAACCCCTTTCATGGCGGATAGCTCAGGAAGGATGTAGGGCAGTAGCCCTGTATTATCCAAAAGTAGCCAACCGGTAGATGGAATGTCTGCCATCATCATTTTATTAATCTCATCCATTATCCGTTCAACCGATACAATGGTTAAACGGTTGGCCATTTGTTCAATAGCTGCGAGGGATTTATCTTCGATGCTGAAGTTTAGCTGTGTGGCAAAGCGGATGGCCCTGAGCATGCGTAACGGGTCATCGGAAAAGGTTGTGGTTGGCTCCAAGGGTGTGCGGATGATACCCTGTTTTAAATCGTTAAGCCCGTTAAAGGGATCAAGCAGCTCTCCAAAGTTGCTTTTGTTTAGGCTCAGCGCCAGTGCGTTAATGGTAAAATCCCTACGTTTCTGGTCGTCCTCTAAAGTGCCGTTTTCAACAATTGGTTTACGGGAATCGAGACGATACGATTCCTTCCGAGCTCCAACAAATTCAATATCCCACTCGTTGTGCTTTAGTTGGGCTGTACCAAAATTTTTGAAATACGATACCTGTTTGCTGCGCAAATGTTTTGCTACCTGCCTTGCAAAATCGATTCCGCTGCCTACAACAACTATATCAATATCCTTTGACTTTCGATGCAAAAAGATATCCCGTACAAAGCCACCAATAACGTAAACATCAACCCCTTCAATTTCTGCTACTTCCGATATGGTTTTGAAAATATTGCTTGAAAGAAACTCGCGCATGATATTTTATTAAGACTGACAAAATTACAACTAAATGAACTTTTAGCCTAAAATTTTGTTTGCTAATTGGTATCAAACTTTCATGGGGTAAGATGAGATGCTGAAATATATAAACTGCTTTTTCTTAACAAAATTATGCCATTAAATGTTTTGGTATTATCTTTGCACAAAAATATGTAGATAGGTAAATAAGATAATTTAAATTTGTAACACAATGATTGAGCATTTAACAACTGAAACCTTTAAGAAGAAGGTATTTGATTACGAAAAGAATAGCGAGTGGAAGTTCGAGGGAATCAAACCCGCTATAATAGATTTTTACGCCGATTGGTGTGCCCCATGTAAAATGGTTGCCCCAATTCTCGAGGAACTTGCAACAGAGTACGAAGGAAAACTTGATATCTACAAGGTAGATACCGAAGCGGAGCAGGAGCTTGCTGCAGTATTTGGTATAAGGAGCATACCCTCGTTGCTTTTCATTCCGGTTAACGACCAGCCACAAATGGCTATGGGTGCGCTACCAAAGGATACCTTTAAGAAAGCCTTTAAGGATGTGCTTGGCGTAGAGTAAACCATTCAGATACATTTTTTGGTTTCAAAAAACTTAAAATTAAAAAGGAGCACAAGGGCTCCTTTTTTGTTTTAATGGCTGTCAATACCCATTAGCATAAGGGAAAGGTGTTTCTGAACCCTTGCTATTTCGCTCATGTATTCCCGTACTGCTTTAACGCTGCCGGGGAGGGTGTAAACAAAGGCGTTCCCCATTACACCTGCTACGCCACGGCTCAAGAGGGCATTGGGCTTTTCAGCTCCATACTTTACCCTAATGTGTTCCATGATTCCCGGAAGTTGCTTGTCAAGGTGTTCTGCTACCACATCGGGAGTGATATCTCTTGGTCCAATACCTGTGCCACCAGTGGTTATAACCATATCATAATTGCTGTTGCGTGCCGATTTCAATAGTTGCTGGAGCGATGATGCATCATCAGGTATTACGTGGGTGTCAATCTGGTGCCGCCAGCCATAGCTATTGAACATTTCAGTTGCTAATTTGGCCACTTCGGGTCCACTCAAATCTTCATATTCCCTACGGCTGGCCCTGTCGCTAAGGGTTATAACCATAACCCTATATGTTTTAGGAATAAAGGTTAACTCATTTCCGGCTTTCAATTTACCTGGTTTGATAACCTTAACAAAAATACCCTCCTTGGGCATTACGCAGCTTCCCACCTTACGGTAAATAACACAACTATCGCCATGGCACGATTTCCCAATTTGGGTCACCATAAGCTCCAATCCATTACCAATGAACCGGTCGCCGGGAATTGTTTTATAAAGCTCTATGCCCTCGGTAGTTATGTTTTCGGCAAAATCGCCATATTTAACGGGGAGCCCGCTAGCGTTGGTAAACTTTTCGATGCTTTCAACGCCAAGCATGCTAACTTGTCGGTGCCATGCACCGGCATGGGCATCGCCCGATACGCCCAAAGTATTCAATTCAATTACATCAACGGGATGTTTGGTTGTTCCCTTACGCTCCGAAATGTTTACGGATAAAACTTTAACTACTATGCTATTATTCTGGTTCACGGCTGAATGATATCTGCTTTAGTTTTACTAATAAGTTCTATATTTTCGATACGCATAGCTTTATCAACGGCTTTACACATATCGTAAACCGTTAGTAGCGTAACCGAAGCGGCTGTTAGCGCTTCCATTTCTACTCCGGTTTGACCAATGCACTTGGCATAGCTGTTAACTTCGACACCTGTATCGGTTAGCGATGCCTTAACATCAACTTTTGTCAGTAAAAGAGTGTGACATAGTGGAATGAGTTCGGGAGTGCGTTTGGCTGCCTGTATTCCTGCAATTTGGGCAATGGTGAGCACATCGCCTTTTTTCATTTGGTTGTCGCGTATAAGATTGATAGTACTGGGTAGCAAGTGGATAAAACCTTTAGCCCATGCCTCCCGTATCTGATTGGGTTTATGCCCAACATCCACCATGTTGGCTTTGCCCTTATCGTCGGTATGCGAAAGTTTCATTGTTAGCCTCCAAGATTATAGAATTTTCCGGTATGGTTAATAGTTCCATGGGCAGGTTTGTTTTTGATGGCCATTTCAATGGCCTTTTCGAATCCTAGGGTTCGAATATTATAGCCGTTATCGCTGAATAGACAGGGTTTTAGAACTCCGTTGGATGTTAAGCGAATTCGGTTGCATGTGGAGCAATGCCCTCCATCGCCTCCCTCAACCACGCTAAACGTCCCTTCTTCGAGGCTCATTTTTGGAATGAAGCGGGGAATGAATCCATGTTGTCGGGCAAATTCCCTTACTCCCTGAGCATCGGGTTCCGATGAGTTCTTTTCCACCACACAATTCAACTTAATGGGATTAAAACCCACCCGTTTGGCTTCCATCAAACCATCGAGGACATCGTTCAGATTACCTATGCGCGTTATTTTTTGGTATTTTTCAGGGTCAAGCGTATCGAGGCTGACGTTAATTCGCTTTAAGCCAGCGTCGTATAGGTCTTTAGCAAAACTGGCTAGTAGTGTACCATTGGTGGTCATCCCTAAATCGGCAATGCCTTTAACTTGCGAGAGCATGCCCACCAAATTCACAATCCCCTTCCGGACAAGGGGTTCACCTCCTGTTATACGAAACTTATCAAAACCTTTAGCTACTGCTATTTTGGTAAATTCAACAATTTCTTCAAATGTAAGTATTTGACTGTGGGGAATGGCCTCAATTCCCTCTTCGGGCATGCAATACGTGCACCTTAGGTTGCATCGGTCGGTAACCGAAATGCGGAGATAATTGATTCGCCTGTTAAATTGGTCGAACATCTACTAAGTCTCCTTTATTAAGTTCCTTTACACCAAGGGCAATAGATGCAATAGCATTGGCATTTGCCAATGCAAAAATGTGAGCGGAGCCATGAAATTCAATTGGCATCACTTGCCCTTCGGGGGTAATCTGAACCGGGAAAAATCCCATTCGCTCGGCATGTTTGCGGGTATATTGGGTGGCAAGGGGTAAACGATAAATGGGCGGGAAGGGATTAGAGCAACCCATCATTTTTAAAATGGCTGGTTTTACAAGAAGTTCAAATTGGATGAACGATGAAACAGGGTTCCCGGGCAGACCAAAAATTAATTTATTATTGGTTACTCCAAATGTGGTGGGTTTACCCGGCTGAACCGCAATGCTGTCGAACAGAATTTTGATGCCTAATCGTTCCATTATAGCTGGAACATGGTCGAAATCGCCCATTGATACACCTCCTGTAAGAATAACCATATCGCTCTCGTTGAGTGCAGCTTTTAGGGCATTTTCGGTTTCTGCCTCGGTATCCCTTACAATGCCCTGGTAAATGGGTATAGCTCCACAGGCGGATACCTGTGCAATTAGCTGATGACCATTACTATTTCGTATCTGTCCAACATGTGGTACTTCCGTGGGTTCAACCAGTTCATCGCCTGTGGGTAGGATTGATACCTTAGGTTGACTTGCTACCATTGGTTTATGGCAACCAAGCGCTGCCATTATGGCAATGTGCTGGGGTTTTATGTGCGTTCCCTTTGTCACGGGCGATTCTCCAATTTTAATGTCTTCGCCAATTTCACAAATGTTGCTTTTGGGATTGGTAGCCGTGAACAAAATTTTACCATCGGTAAGTATTTTGGTATCTTCAACGGGAATAACGCAATCAGCTCCAGCGGGAATGGGCGCACCGGTCATGATTTTAGAACATGTGCCTTCGGTTATGGGTTTTGTGGGCAGGTTGCCGGCTGCAATTACCTCTAGAACTACCAAAGGGTTAGCTATATCCTGCATACGGCAAGCGTAACCATCGACCGCAGTTTTTCGAAAGGGTGGCATGTTTATATCCGATGCCACATCCCGCGCCAAAATTCGGTTAATACCCTGCGACAAGGAAACCTGCTCCAACCGGTCGGTCATGCAAACGCTGTTGATAACCAATTCGATAGCCTTATCCAACGAAATCATAGGCTTAAAATATTTTTTACAAATATGTCAAAAAAAAAGCAATCGAAAAGAAAAAAAATTCATATCGGTTGGGTTTGTCAATTTAAGGGCTGAGTATATCAATGTTAATTTGAATTATCGCTCTTGTTTTTATTTTATTGCTCGATTTGATATTGATATTTAGTATTTTTGTGTTTAAAGCAATGCCATATGAACAATACATTCACAATACTGATGCTGGGGATAATTGTATTTCTGGCACATTGGTTTTCAAGCATATTCGAGCGAAAAGGTGTGCCAGATGTCCTTCTTTTAATGTTAGTTGGTGTTTTTGTTGGACCGGTTTTGGGATTGGTTAAACCCGAAGATTTTGGGATTGCTGGTCCTATGTTTACCTCAATAACCTTGATTATCATTCTTTTTGAGGGTGGAATAGGCATCAATATTTCCGATTTGAAAAAATCGGTGGGAGGGGCTATGAAACTCACAATAGTAAATTTTTTAATAACAATGATTGTTGTTGGACTTTTTGCCTACTTTTTTTTAAACCTATCACTCCTTCTTTCGCTTGCTTTCGGTGCCACTTTAGGGGGAACCTCTTCGGCAGTTGTTATTCCCATGATTCGGCAAATCAAGATAGGCGATGTTCCAAAAAATTACCTGATACTTGAGTCGGCCCTCAGCGATGTGCTCTGTATTGTTTTTGCACTTGCATTTATCGAGGGGCTCAGCGGTTCATCGGTTCAACCGGGTTTGATTGCCGGGAAAATTATCTCATCGTTCCTGTTGGCATCAATAGTTGGTTTTACTTCAGCTATAGCGTGGTCGGCAATACTCGTTAACTTTAAGGCATTTAAAACGTCTATATTCACAACACCTGCTTTTGTTTTTATTGTTTACGGGGTAGCTGAGACGCTTGGATATAGCGGAGCCATTTCAGCTCTGGTATTTGGTGCTACGCTGGTTAATCTGGATGGTTTACGTTCAACCGCACTGAAGCGTTACATTACCGATACTCCTATTTCGCTAAAAGAAACCGAAAGGACATTTTTTAACGAAATGGTTTTTCTTCTTAAAACCTTTTTTTTCGTTTACATAGGAATCTCACTTAGGCTTGATGACTATTTTCTGTTGTTAATTGGCATACTATTAGCCACAACTCTATTTCTTTTTCGTATTCCCATTGTGCGTTTTTCGTCGAATGACCAAATTAATGTAAACGATAGGGTTACAATGGCCGTTATTGTGCCCAAAGGACTTGCTGCTGCAGTATTAGCGGGTATTCCCTTGCAAAAGGGGATAGCCGGCGGTCAAATTATGCAGGATGTTACCTATTCGGTAGTTTTTATTAGCATATTAATTACAAGTATCTTACTGCCATTACTGAATAAGTACAACAGGTTGAGAGCAATTTATGGATGGTTTCTTAGGAAACGATTAAATTTTGTTAAGGTTAAAAACGTTGATATTAATAATACAGATAATTAGTGTCAATTTTTTACTTTTGCTGAATATTTTTTCATCTCATGGAACAGCGCGATTTTTACCTTACAATACTCAATAAGCATATTTCAAATCAAAAAATGGTTGCCCACTGCTTGGCCTCAGAGGCTGTAATGCGTGCCTTGGCCCGCCATTTTGGAGAGGATGAGGATGTGTGGGGAGTTGCCGGTTTGCTACACGATTTAGATGTTGAACTTACCAATGCTGATTCCAAAAAACATGCCCTGGTTGCTGCCGAGATGCTCGAGGGAATTTTGCCAGCAGATGCTATAGATGCTATTCGAATGCATAACGAGATGGCCACAGGAATGGAACGTACCACTCGATTTCAGCACGCATTGGCTGCAGGGGAAACCATTACTGGGCTCATTTTTGCCACCGCACTGGTTTATCCCGATAAGCGAATTGCCAGTGTTAAGCCAAAATCGGTTATCAAACGTATGAAAGAAAAACAATTTGCCGCTTCAGTAAATCGCGATACCATTATGGAGTGCGAAAAGATTGGTCTAAGTTTAGATGAGTTTGTTCAACTTGCACTTAATGCTCTCATCCCCATTGCTCCCTCTCTTGGATTTTAAACGCACTTACAATGAATATTGAATTAATTTGCGAACAGGCAATTGAAGCGGCAAAACGGGCTGGAAATTGGGCCAAAGCAGAGCGTGCCAAATTTACTACCGATAGGATTGAGGTTAAGGGTAAGCATAACTTTGTTTCGTATGTCGATAAGCAATGCGAGGCAATGCTGGTTGATGCACTTGGAAATACATTGCCCAAGTCCGGTTTTATTGCCGAAGAGGGAACTGGGAGCAGAAATTCCGACGGGCTTAACTGGATTGTTGACCCACTTGATGGTACTACTAACTATATACATGGTTTGTCGCCCTTTGCCGTTAGCATAGCCCTTATGGAGGGCAATCAAACCATATTGGGTGTAGTTTATGAGGTTAACCAGCAAGAGTGCTTCTGGGCTACTGCAAACGAACGGGCAATGCTAAATGGAAACCCCATTAGTGTTTCTACTGTTTCAAAAGTTAACGACTCACTTGTTGCAACCGGCTTTCCGTATTACGATTACTCTCGAATAGAACCATTCTTTCAAACAATGGAATACCTAATGCGGAACTCGCATGGATTGCGTAGGCTGGGTTCGGCAGCAACCGATTTGGCTTATGTGGCCAGCGGCCGTTTTGAAGCCTTCTATGAATATGGCCTGAACCCATGGGATGTAGCTGCCGGTGCATTCATTGTTGAACGGGCCGGCGGCAGCGTTTGCGATTTTAGCGGCGGCAAGGGTTACATTTTTGGTGGCGAAATTATTGCCTCAAATCAACTGGTTCATAATGAGTTTAAATCGATTATTAGTAAATTAATGTTTGGTGAGCCATGAGAAATCTCCTCCATGCCATATCGTTTTACATCTTTAGAATCCTTACTTTCCCGTTTAAGTTTATGCCGTTGCGATGGCTTTATGCCGTTTCGGAAATAATGTATGTTATTCTTTATAAAATTATTGGATACCGGGTCAGCGTTGTGAGAAAGAACCTAAAAAATGCATTCCCTAATAAGACATCCGAAGAACTAAAAAATATTGAACGTAAATTCTACAGCCATTTATGCGATTTGTTTGTTGAACAGTTTTATATTTTTCATGCTAATGCCGAAAAGGCGACTAAGTTATGCCGTTTTAAGAATATAGAAATAGCAAATCAATACTACGAAAAGGGAAAGAGTTTAGTGGTTGCCAGCGGTCATTATGGGAACTGGGAGCTGTATGGAATGTTTGGATTGTATTTAAAGCATATTTCCCTTGGTGCTTATAAACCTCTTGCAAATAAGTATTTTGAAAGATTTGTGAATGCATCGCGCGAGCGATTTGGTGGTATTGCTGTTACCATGAAAGAAACGCCAAGAGTTACTTTTAAGTATGCCAGCGAGAAGAAACTCTTTTTTTTGGGCTTAATTGCTGATCAAACACCTGCAAGGGGCGATATTCATTACTGGACAACCTTTTTAAATCAGGATACACCTGTATTTCTTGGGGTTGAAAAGATTGCCAAAAAACTTAACCAACCGATATTCTTCTGCATCATGCGAAAGGTTCGAAGGGGCTTGTATGAAGTTGAATTGGAACTCCTTACCGAAAATCCAGCAGAAACAAAACCTTATGAAATAACCCAAATGCATGTTAAAGCACTTGAACGCGTTATTAACGAAGCCCCTGAGTACTGGCTTTGGTCACATAGGCGCTGGAAGCATTCCCGAAACTAATCCTATACCCAATGGCTGCCAAGGTTGCAATTGTAATACTAAACTGGAACGGGGAAAACTTTCTGCGTAAATTTTTAAAAAACGTTGTTACTAACTCAAATTTCCCGGGTGCTGAAGTGATAGTTGCCGATAATGGCTCAACCGATGGTTCCCGGGAACTTTTAGGGCAGTTTCCAACGGTGCGGACCATTGCTTTTGAGAAAAACTTTGGCTATACTGGCGGTTACAATAGGGCATTGAAACAGGTTGATGCTGATTATTACATATTGCTTAATTCCGATATTGAGGTGCCTGAGGGGTGGTTAGCTCCGCTTATTGAATTTATGGAGGCACATCCCGATGTTGCTGCATGTGCCCCAAAGTTGCTCGATTACAACCAAAAAGAGTTCTTTGAGTATGCCGGTGCAGCTGGTGGGTTTATCGATATGTTTGGTTACCCCTTTTGCCGTGGTCGCATACTTTCAGAAATTGAAGCCGATAGTGGACAGTACGATACACCTATGCCAATTTTCTGGGCAAGCGGAGCCTGTATGATGGTACGATCTAATTTGTTTTGGCAGGTGGGTGGTTTAGATGAGGATTTTTTTGCACATATGGAGGAGATTGACCTTTGCTGGAGGCTTCAGCTCAACGGTTATAGTATATACTCAGTGCCCCAATCAAGGGTTTACCATGTGGGGGGAGGAACCCTGCCAAACAATAACCCATTTAAACTTTACCTGAACTACCGAAACAACCTCTTTATGCTTCATAAAAACCTCTCAACCCGTGCTATTTGGGTTATTCTTCCGGTTCGGCTAATCCTCGATATTCTTTCATCTCTTGTTTACCTGATAAACGGAAAGCTACCGTTTGCTAAAGCTGTATTTTCAGCCCATAGGGATTACCTGAAAAGGTTAAAAAGCCTAAATAGTAAGCGTACTCTTTTACCAAGAAAAGCAAATCCAAATAGATACAGGGGATTAATTCTGGTAGATTTCTTTATCTTTCGTCGTAGGCAATTCAATAAACTCAAATACAGTTAATGGTAATACAATAGTTATGGCTATTAATTAATTTTAAATCAGTTGATTGATGGAATGCTTTAATCGCTATTTGAATAATATAATCCACTTTGGCAAAAGATGCAAGTAAATAGTATCCACAAAGCAGAATACAAAAGAGAAAACGATGAATCTGTTACACCGGTCGAAGGAATCTTGTGGGGCTGGTCAACTTTTGAAGACTTGAAGCTGTTGAATTTTGAATAGTGAACGATACTTTACTTTTAGTTTTTGAAAGCAACCAATAGCAAAACAATTATTGAACAACGATAGTTGTTCGCCATTAGCTATCAACAAATTTATCAAGTATTTTTTGGAGAGCGAACATCTCGTCGCGGTAGCGGGCGGCCTCAATAAAGTTGAGCTGTTTGGCTTCGGCTTCCATTGCTTTTTTTGCTCTTTCAATGGCCTTAATGAGTTCATCACGGGTCATATATTGTACTACGGGATCGGCTGCATAATCAATGGTTTCCGGTTCTACGTATGCTTTTGACTCTTTAAGGTTGGCCATTATGCTCTTTTGAGCTTTGACAATTTGCTTGGGGGTGATGCCGTGCAATTCGTTGTAGCGGAGCTGTTTTTCCCTTCGTCTATTGGTTTCATCAATGGTAATTCGCATCGATTCAGTTATTTTATCGGCATACATGATAACCCTACCGTTTATGTTTCTGGCAGCACGGCCAGCGGTTTGGGTGAGCGAGCGAGCTGAGCGTAGGAAACCCTCCTTATCGGCATCGAGTATGGCCACCAGCGAAACTTCCGGAAGGTCTAAACCCTCGCGAAGAAGGTTTACTCCCACCAATACGTCAAAAAGCCCCTTACGTAAATCCTCCATAATTTGGACTCTTTCCAGCGTATCTACATCGGAATGGATGTAACGACAGCGAATTTCAAGGCGGGTTAAGTACTTGGTAAGCTCTTCGGCCATACGCTTGGTCAGCGTGGTAACCAGCACGCGTTCATCGCGTGCAACGCACCGATTAATTTCCCCAATAAGATCGTCAACCTGGGTTTGACAGGGGCGAACAATTATGGGCGGGTCAAGCAGACCGGTAGGCCTTACCACCTGATCAACTACAACTCCTTGGCATTTGGTTAGCTCATAGTCGGCTGGGGTAGCACTAACAAAAATCACCTGACCAATAAGTTCTTCGAACTCATCAAAACGTAAGGGACGATTATCAATGGCTGCAGGTAATCGAAATCCGTATTCTACCAAGGTTTGCTTACGGGAACTATCGCCACCAAACATGGCCCTGATTTGTGGGATGGTTACATGGCTCTCGTCTATAATGGTTATAAAGTCGTCGGGAAAGTAATCGAGTAAGCAGAAGGGGCGCATACCCGGTGGGCGACCATCGAAGTAGCGGGAGTAGTTTTCGATACCGGGGCAGTACCCCAGTTCACGAATCATTTCCAGGTCGTATTCCACCCGCTCTTTTATTCGCTTGGCTTCAAAAAGTTTCCCCTGACTTTGGAAAAATTCAATTTGCTTTGCCAAATCGTTTTGTATTTGGTATATGGCCTGATTTACTCTGTCTTTACCGGCAATAAAAATGTTGGCGGGATAAATTATGATTTCATCTAATGTTTCCAAAAGTGATCCTGAAATGGGATCAAACACCTCGAGCGACTCAATTTCATCGTCCCAAAATATTATTCGAACGCCCCTGTCCCCATAGGCAAGGAACACATCAACGGTATCGCCTTTCACCCTAAAGGTTCCTCGTTTAAACTCCACCTCGTTTCGGGAGTATAAGCTATCTACCAGTTGCCGGAGCAATAAATTCCGGGTAATATGCTGGCCTTTTTGAACCGTGATTTTGCTATTATAGAAATCTTGCGGATTACCAATGCCATATAAACAGGAGACAGACGAAACCACAATAACATCGCGTCGGCCCGATAGCAGAGAAGATGTAGCACTAAGGCGCAACTTTTCTATCTCATCGTTAATGGATAAATCTTTTTCAATGTAAGTATCGGTAACCGGAAGGTAGGCCTCAGGTTGGTAGTAATCGTAATAGGAAACAAAGTACTCCACAGCGTTTTCAGGGAAAAACGATTTGAATTCTCCATAAAGTTGGGCTGCAAGGGTTTTATTGTGGCTTAAGACCAGCACCGGTCGATTCATCTTGGCAATAACATTGGCAATGGTAAACGTTTTCCCAGAACCAGTAACCCCAAGCAGGGTTTGAAACCTTTCGCCACTATTAATTCCGCGGATTAACTGTTCTATGGCCTCGGGCTGATCTCCTGCCGGTTTATAGTCCGATATCAACTTGAATTCCATGATTACAAAAGTATAAAAAGAAGGGGGAACCCGTTATGTTCCCCCGCTATTTGTTTAGCTATTAATTTAGTTGAATGTATGGTTCTTAGTGGTGGGCTCTATTTTTTTTGGGGAGCTCTCCTTTGAAAGGTATTTATCCATGGTGGTTAGTAGCAGAATAGCATCGATGGGTTTTGATATATAGTCGACACATCCAGCCATTAGGCAGTGCTCCTTATCGCCATGCATTACACAAGCGGTTTGAGCGATAATGGGTACATTGGGATTTTGGTTATGAATTATACGTGCCGCTTCAAGACCATTGATGCCCTCCAATTTGATATCCATGAGAATTAGGTCAATTTTATTATTTTGCTTAAATATCTCGATAGCCTGTAGCCCGTTGGTGGCATATAAAAGTTTGGCTTTGGTTTTATTGAGCAGCAAAGTTAAGAGGATTGTGCTTGGTTTATCATCTTCAACTATGAGAATTTGTTTCCCCTCCCAGTCGAATTGCTCGAGTTCACCCATATAGTGTTTAAATGAATTATATCAGCAATTTATGAATATTCAAAAACTATTGAAATACCTAAGCACCCTTATTGTTTGAAATGGCTTTTTACGTTTATGAACTGATGTTTTTGGGCTATGAACTTGTACAATATGGCAATTATTGTGCTAATCCGTTTTCTAACTGACGAAGCTGTAGAGGTGAACCGGAAATCTTAAATACTTGATTATCTTTCTGAACAACGCATAGCTTGTTTCGACGGTCAATACGGGTAAGGTATTTTAGATTAATAATGGCCGAACGGCTAACCCTAAAAAAAATGAGACCTATAAGTTGCTCCTCAATATTCTTAAGCGATACCGACACAACCTCATCTTTACGGGAGTGAAAATGGATGATGGAATAGCTTCCGCTGGCTTCAAACCATAAAATCTCATCGGGATCGACAAAAAGAACCCCATTACGCATATTAAATTTCAACTTCTGAAACTCACTTAACTTATTGAGCAGTAATTTGGATTTGTTTTTAATGTATTGGTTTTTTTGTTTGTCCCGTTTTTCCCTAAAATGTGTCAGTGTTTCATTGATGTCATCCACGTCAATGGGTTTAAGCAGGTAATCGAACGCTGCATGCTTAATGGCCTTAATGGCAAACTGATTGTAGGCGGTAACAAATACAATGGTGGGTATGTAGGGTGTGTCATGGAGCCTATGGAGCAAATCAAATCCTGTTCCTCCGGGCATTTCAATATCCAGAAAAACAATATCGGGTTTGTTTGTTTTGATGGATACAAATGCATCGTCAATATTATTGCACTTATTCAAAACTAAAACATCTGGATTGGTTTGAAGAAGAAATTCAATCATATCCCGCGAGTTGGGCTCATCGTCAACAATAATCGTTTTAATAACTGTTTCCATGCTCTACATATCAAATTTTCTAAATAATCCACTCCAATTTTTGGAACTCATACAATCAAAGTTATAAAACTTTTTTTTAATATTTACAAATAATTTTAAAGGTAAATGAAAAGATATTTAATACTTATTCTATACCCCATACTTACAGCATTGGGAATACTGTTAACCAGCATGTCAACGGGAGGTATTCTAATCTGGCCCTCGCTGGTTCTTGTAGCGCTTTGCTGTACATTTTCAAAGGAAAAGGAGCATAGAAATATGTTATTTGTTTCAATTGTAACCACTGCAATTGCTGCTTATTTGTTTTTGCCCGAAAACTTTTTACCCTATGGCTATGTCCCTTTTTTCCTTGATTTTGCAATAGCTTTAATTTCATTAACCGTTATTAAGGGTGTTATTTCCCCTATTTTTTCCGATGACATCAGGTTGTACTATCTCCATACTGCTATTGTTCTTGTTTTATTGACTGCATTGGCGGCATTATATAGTTTTATTTTTTCTGTGAGTATGGAACCGAATAGGCTGGCATGGCTGATTCGGATTATGATAGTTTCGATTTTTCTGCTTTTATCTATCGTTCCTCTGTGTTTGGTTATTGGTTTGAAAGTGGAATATGGTAGTATTCAGGTATTTAATATTTTAATATTATCTATAGCATTAGCTTCAACAATATCAATTTACTATTATTTACCTAAACAGGACCTTTTCCTTATTATCATGTTGCTTGTATCCTATAATATTGTTTGGAAGCTACCCAGTAAGCAGGCTGCAATTGTTGTTCTATTTTTTTCATTGATATTTGCTGGTTATTCACTCTTTCTAAACCCAAGCCCTGATGTTGCAGTTGGCAATATTTCAATATGTACTGCTCTAGTTGTAATGTATTTGATTGTAGCTGCACAAAAAAACGAATTGAACAATGCCCTTACAGTAATGAGGGAGAGCAAGGCTGAGGTGGAAAGGGAAATTAACAGGCAGGTTGAGTTTTACAGGGAACTAAACGATAAATTAATTTATGAGATTGAAGCTAAGGGACTAATAGAGGCTGAACTTAGAAAAAGTAAGACCTTGCTTGGGGATGTTGAGTCGGTTCTTTATTTGGGCATTTGGGAGTTTGAAAGCCAAAAAAATCTTATCAGATTTTCGGAAAACGCTCTAAAAATGTTGAATCTTTCAACAGATCAAAATGAGTTGAACTGGAGCTCTTTAGTGTCTCAGTTGCAAATAGAAGACAGGAACGCTGTTGAGGAATCGGTAGCCAATGCTTTAAATCTTAATATCGATATAAATCTTACCGTAGGTGTTTTAGTAAATGTTGAAAAAAAATACTTTAAAATCACAGGAAGGGTTTTTGATAAAAAAAACGGTTCTAAACAAATTATTGGACTATTCACTGATATTTCCGATGTTTGGTATTTTGAGAAAGTTGCAAAAGAGAAAGAGGCTCTATACCGTGCAATCTTTGAGTCTAATATTGATCCTGTTTTCTACATTAGCATTCCCGATTACCTCATAGTGGATGTAAATCCCGCCTTTGAATCCGTTTATGGTTGGGAAAAGGTTGATATAGTTGGCAAACCTGTAAGTATTTTAGTTGATAGTCGTGATAAGTTTACTCTGATTTTAAATAATACACTAAAAAAAGGTTATTCAAAACTAATTGCAACAACGCATATAAAAAAGAGCGGAGAAGATTTTTGGGTTGAAGGGACCCTGGTGAAAATTGATCTGTCCGAAAAGAGTTTTATTTTCGCCATTGTTAGGGATGTAACTTTTCGTCGAAATGCAGAGTTTCGGCTGGCTGAGAGGGAGCAGAAATACCGGATATTTTTTGAGTCGAATCTGATGGGAATGGCTGAGGTCTCAATGTTCAAGGAGTGGATTAGTTTTAACACCCGATTAGCCAACATGCTTGGCTATAGGTCTGAAGAGCTAAAGCTAACAACATGGGACAGGTTAACAATTCCAGAGGATCTTGAATACGAACAAAAACTTTTTTCGGAAATCATACAGCGGAAAAGAGATAGTTATACGCTTGAAAAACGATTTATTCGGAAAGATGGAAGGGTAGTCTTCTGCAATGTTTCGGTTTCGGTAGTAAAGACACTTCAGGGTTCTATTTCAAGCTTGGTAATGCTTGTTGAAGACATTAGCCTGAAAAAGGAAGCCGAACTTCTTGCCTTTGAAAACCAGAAAAAAATGGAGCGAGCTCAAGATATTGCCGATCTTGGAATTTGTATAATTCCTCAAAATAGCCCTATAATGCTTCTTACCGATAAAGCGATTAGTATTCTTGGCTGGTCCGAAAACGACAGACCCTTTTACTATAACAAGTTTCTTGATCAGTTAAATCCATTGGATAGGGAAAAGTTTATCATGGCCATGGATAGTGTTTGGTTAAACGAGAATCGGTCGGAAACACTGAATACAACATTCATTTGGAAGGGGCATGAACCGGTTTCCCTGAGGATGAGCCTCGGGAAAAATTACAACTCATTAAGCCGTCAGCCTGAAACTATAATATCCTTTGTTGACATTACAAAGATCAAAAAAGCCGAAATAGCTTTGAGGGAAGCTAATCTTATGAAGGATCAGCTATTCTCTGTTATTGCCCACGATTTAAGAAGCCCACTGGGCGGCGTAAGCCAACTCTTGAACATATATATCAACGAATTTGATACTTTAAATTCAGAGACCAGGGCTGAAACTTTGGGACTAATGCAAAAGTCGCTGAAGGAAAGTGAAATACTACTTGAGAACCTTTTGGAGTGGGCACGAAGTCAGCAAAACGAACCTAAGTTCGAAATTCTCAATGTAGATGCAGAGATAGAGGGAATACTAAACCTATTTAACACTCTTCTTTTGTCGAAATCCATACAACTTGATAAACAAATAGATAGGGAATGTTCAATTTTTGCCGATAGGCGAATGTTTAGAACTATTGCCCGCAACTTGATTTCAAATGCCATTAAGTTTACTAACAGTGGGGGTAAAATAGTGATCATCGCATTTAAGCAAAAAGAGAGCATTGTAGTTGAATTTACCGATAACGGTGTAGGCATGGGTCCTGATGTAATCAGCCGGGTACTCAACGAGCAGGATGTTTACAGTACCCCCGGTACGGCCGACGAAAAGGGAACAGGACTGGGACTTAAGTTGGTTCAGCAGTTTGTAAAAAAGAGTAACGGCATTCTCACAATCACCAGTAAACCTGGTGAAGGAACTACGTTTCGCCTTACCTTTCCTTTACCATAGCTGTTAATTTAATCGCTTTATCCCTTTGCCTTAAATTGATTTTCATTTTCTCCAAAAAGCTTTAGCTTTGCACCAACTTTGAGATAAAACGAAACGACCATGAAATTTTTTATTGACACAGCAAATTTGGACCAAATCCGCGAGGCAAACGATTTGGGCGTTCTCGATGGGGTTACTACAAATCCTTCGCTTATGGCAAAGGAGAACATTCGTGGTGCAGAAAATATTAAAAAGCACTACGTTGATATTTGCAATATTGTTAAGGGTGATGTAAGCGCCGAGGTGATTGCTACCGATTACGATGGAATGATCCGTGAGGGTAAGGAATTGGCTGCTCTTCATCCCCAAATTGTGGTAAAGGTGCCCTGTACCAAGGATGGTATAAAAGCAATCAAATATTTTACCGATAACGGTATCCGTACCAACTGTACACTGGTTTTCTCGGTGGGCCAAGCATTACTGGCTGCCAAAGCTGGCGCTACTTACGTGTCGCCTTTTATTGGTAGGCTCGACGATGTTTCAACCGATGGCGTTGATTTGATTCGTAAAATTGTTGATGTTTACAACTACTACGAATATGGTACACAGGTACTTGCTGCTTCTATACGTCATACCATGCATATTATCCAGTGCCTTGAGGCCGGAGCCGATGTGGCAACCTGTCCGCTCAGTGCCATTTTAGGTTTGCTCAATCATCCCCTCACCGATATCGGTTTGAAGAAATTCCTCGACGATTATAAAAAAGTAAACGGTTAGATGCCCGAGTGCATATATATACAGGCTCACCCACAGAATCCCAACTTACGCGATCTGAATCGCGCAGTTGAGGTTCTGCAAAGGGGTGGAGTTGTTATTTATCCTACTGATACGGTTTATGGTATTGGCTGCGACATAACCAATACCAAAGCAGTGGAAAGGGTAATGAAACTTAAGGGGCTCAAACCCAAAGACGTTAACTTCTCATTTATTTGTAAGGATTTAAGTAATATTGCCGATTACGCTAAGGTTAGCAATCCCACCTTCAAATTAATGAAGAAGAATCTTCCTGGCCCTTTCACATTTATTTTACCGGGTTTACACAGAGTCCCCGATTACTTTATCAGCAAGCGTAAAACCGTAGGTATTAGAATACCTGACCACAGGGTACCCATTGAATTAGTCGATCGGCTGGGCAATCCAATCCTAACCACATCGTTAAAGGATGATGATAAACTGGTAGAGTACACCACTGACCCCAAACAAATCTATGAAAACTACCATAACTTAGTGGATATGGTAATTGATGCGGGTGCTGGGGGGAATATACCCTCCACTATTGTTGACTGTTCGGGCGATGAACCCATTATCGTCAGGGAGGGTTTAGGCGAACTGGTATGGTAGAGGCATCAGGTCAAATTACGTTGGCAATTCTTGCCGGAGGCAAATCAACACGTTTAGGCGGAAGGGACAAGGCTAAAATTAAGGTCGATGGCATTCCCTTAGCACAAAGAATAATAAACCAATTTCGCAATCTTACTAATGAGATTTTATTGATTTCCAACAATGACGATCACAAAGTATTTGGCGTTAGTGTTTTCCCCGATATCATAAAAAACTGTGGCCCATTGGGTGGCATACATAGTGCTCTAACACACGCCCGTTACCCTGCAGTTTTTATTGTTTCTGTTGATATGCCCTTTGTGAGTTTAAGTATATTTAGCCGTCTCGTTGAGAATTACTTTGAAACCAGAGCCGATATTGTTGTTCCTAAACACGGTGAATATTTAGAACCATTATTTGGAATATACAGCAAAGCATTAGTGCCTAAAATATCTAAAATACTTTCCGATGGTATAGGGCATCCCATAACAGAGCTTCTGAATCAATCGCAAACCAGCTACTTAGCTCTATCCGACGATTTTAAAACGGCTATGTCGTTTTACAACATCAACACCCCTGATGATTTGAATGCGCTTGAACTTTAATTCTGGATGCTTACTATCATTAAGAAAACTCTCTCTTTGGTTTTCAACCGTTTGCGTTAAAAATTGTTGTAACAAGTACAAACAGGCTTTCAATTTTTTTAATTTTACTTACCTTTGTTTGGATTAAAAATGAGCAACTAACTCTATAACTAACACATAAATTATGGCAAAAATCAAAGTTGCAATCAATGGATTTGGACGTATTGGCCGCAATGTATTCAAGATTGCACTAGAACGTCCTGAACTGGAAGTAGTAGGTATTAACGACCTTACCGACACCAAAACACTGGCACACCTTTTAAAGTACGACTCAACCCAGGGAAGGTATGAAGGCAAGGTTGAATTTGATGCCGAAAATCTTATTGTGAATGGTAAAAAGTACAGGGTAACTGCTGAACGGTCTCCACTTAATATCAAATGGAGCGAAACCCCAGACGTAGTAATTGAATCAACCGGTATATTTACTAAGCGCGAAAGCGAAAAGGGAGGCTATGGCGATCACATTAAGAATGGAGCAAAGAAGGTTATTCTTTGCGTACCCGCAAAGGACGAAATTGACCGCATGATTGTTCTTGGTGTTAATGATAATGATCTTAAACCTACTGATCAGTGCGTATCAAACGCTAGTTGTACCACCAACTGTTTAGCTCCTGTTGTAAAGGTGCTTAACGATGCCTTTGGTATTGAACGTGGTTTCATGAATACCATTCACTCCTATACCAACGACCAACGCATTCTGGATGCACCTCACAGCGATCTTCGTCGTGCACGCTCGGCTGCAGTTTCGCAAATTCCAACAACAACTGGGGCCGCTAAAGCTGTTGGAAAGGTTATTCCTGAACTCAAGGGTAAACTCGACGGGATAGCTGTTCGCGTTCCAACCCCAACCGGTTCATTAATTGACTTTGTAGCTATTCTCAAGAAGGAGGTTACCAAAGAGGAAATTAATGCTGCTATTAAAAAGGCTGCCGAAGGCCCCATGAAGGGTATTATTGAGTACACCGAGGATCCAATCGTTTCAGTTGATATAATTCACAATACTCACTCCTCTATTTTCGATGCTCAAAGCACCATGGTTAATGGAAATATGGTTAAAATACTCTCATGGTACGACAATGAATGGGGCTACTCCAATCGAGTTGTAGGTTTAATTTTTAAACTATTCTAAATAAACTCATCGTAACAAAATAGGCTGCTCATAGGCAGCCTATTTTGATTTATTATTAAAGTTATTTATACCTGGCTATTCGTAAATAATATATTCCCAAGTTCTAAGACTTGCTTGGTTTTGATGAATTTCATATTTGGTATTCATGCGGCTAATTGAAATTGACTAATTTAAGATTTCCAAAAATTTCTTGTTCATTCTTGCTTTAATACAAATTAATTAAGGGATTGCAAAGTATGCAACTATGGCTTGGGGAAGAGTGGGCTTGTATCCATACTTACACGGGGAGAATGGTTTTTTGTGTTAACTTTTATCTTAATACCTTTTGAACACCTATTTATTTTAAACCTTCTGGTACTAAGGATTTTCAGTATTGAGCTAGAAAAAATGCAAAATATTTACCGTGAACTGTTTTTTGTATTTTAATAAAAAGGTTTTTAAGTGACTTTTAATAGCAATAATCGATAAAAACTTTTGCGTTCTCGCGCATTCAAGTTTACAGCTACATGAATTTTTTACATACCGTGTTCAAAATTCGAACTTTTCCTGTCCATTAAATGTTTTATCTGCATTTAAAATTGTAATATACGAAATATTAAAATAATCAATGTGTTACAGGTGAATTAGCATTGTTTGTGAGCGAAAAAGGAATAATTTGTAACAAGTTTATGTTATTATTAATATATTTGCATGGTGGAATTTCGATGCATTGCCTTTTAATATTCACGTAACACAGTTTTAATGGTATCATTTAAGAAGTTAACAACCAGGGATATACTATTACGTTCGCGGATGGTGTATTCCCAAAGACTAGCGTTGGCCTTTGTGGGAAAGGATCCCATCAGTTATGCCGATATGGGCGTAATTGTGACCAACATTTCGGGTATGCTTTATACCCTGGGTATAGCTAAGGGTGATAAGGTGGCACTCATTGGCGAGAATAGCCCCAACTGGGGCATGGCCTACCTTGCTATAACCTCAATGGGGGCAACAGTGGTGCCCATTCTGCCCGATTTCTCGAGTCATGAAATGGAGAGCATAATCAACCATAGCGAAGCCAAGGTGGTTTTTGTTTCAGCAAAGCTATACAACCAACTTAATCGGGAAAATATACCTGGGGTGTTTGCCTATATTCTTTTGAACAACCTTCAGCCTTTTGATGAGGCTTCAACAGAAATTAATTCTTCTATGCCTTATGAAACTCCCAAGGCAATTGTAAATATCGATTACTGTAACTGTGAGCTTCCTAGTCCCAACGAGGAAGATCTGGCTGCTATAATTTATACTTCGGGAACAACGGGACGCTCCAAGGGGGTGATGCTCACTCACAAAAATATCGTCTCAAACATTTTATCAACCCTAATGATCCAGAATGTTAACGAGAACGACCGTTTACTATCGCTACTTCCGTTATCGCATACCTATGAGTGCACCATTGGCTTTCTGATTCCCATGGCATCAGGCGCAGCCGTTTACTACCTCGATAAGGCACCAACACCATCGGTCCTGATTCCTGCCATGCAGGAGGTTAAGCCCACCATGATTCTTACTGTTCCTTTGATTATTGAAAAAATCTATAAGAATAAAATTAAACCCGAACTTACATCCAGCGGTTTTAAGCGTACGCTATATAAATTTACTCTTACTCGAAAGTTATTACACAGAATTGCAGCTCGCAGGTTGCATAAAACTTTTGGGGGATGCTTGCACTTTTTCGGAATTGGCGGCGCCAAACTTTCATTTGAAGCTGAACGATTCCTTAATGAGGGTAGGTTTCCCTATTCCATTGGCTATGGCATGACCGAAACATCGCCTTTGATAACCGGAAGTTCTTCCAAACTGGTGCGTTTCCGCACCGCAGGTTTTTGCCTGCCAGGACAGGAGCTGAAAATTCACAATCCCAATCCCCAAACAGGCGAGGGAGAGATACTGGTGAGGGGTGCCAATGTTATGGTTGGATACTACAAGGACTCTGAGCAAACCCAAAATATATTTGTTGATGGCTGGCTGAGAACAGGCGATTTGGGTTACCTTGATAAGGATGGTTACCTCGAAATCAGGGGTCGTTCTAAAAATATGATTCTTACCGCTTCAGGAGAAAACATCTATCCCGAGGAGATAGAAGATGTTATCAATAAGCATCATTTAGTACAGGAGTCGCTGGTTTTTGAAATTCGTGGTAAAATTATTGCCCGCGTGCATCTCAATAAGGAGGCTCTTGAAAAGTACTATAGCGATATGAAATCGTCGGCAAAGGGGTGGCAGCATAATGCAGAGGAGCGTACCCGCAAGGTGCTGGATGATATAATGGCCTACGTGAACACTAAGGTGTCGAGGTTTGCAAGGTTGAATCAAATAGTTGAACAGGAGGAGCCCTTTGTTAAAACACCCACACAAAAAATTAAGCGTTTCCTATACAGGGAATAAAAAAAGGCTGTGAATTTCACAGCCTTTTTAATTTTTGTTATAGCAGTTTAAGTTTTAAATGCAACAGCGTTCGGATGAATAAATAGGGATTCAGGTTTGCCCCTAAGGTTGTAATCCGAGGCCATTGATTCAGCGTAAGCGCCGCACGATAAAATGGCTAAGATATCGCCCCGTTCGGTTAAAGGGAGCCTAATCTCCTCGCCTAAAAAATCGGTGGTTTCACAAATTGGACCAACAATATTATAGCTTTCCACGATCGGTTGATTTCGCTTGCTAAGGTTAACAATTTTGTGCCGGGCGCCATACAGCGCTGGGCGTATAAGGGCATTCATTCCTGCATCTACTACAGCAAATCTTTTGGGACCGGATTTTTTTGTGAAAAGCACCTGGGATATAAGCTTGCCGCATTGTCCTACCAGTGAGCGCCCCAATTCAAAGTGTGTGGATTGTCCACTACCCGGTTTTAATACCTGATGAATGGATTCGAAATATGATGAAAAATCGGGGATGGAGTGATTCTCGGGGTTGCTGTAATTAATTCCCAGTCCGCCTCCAAGGTTGAGGTAGGGTAGCGATAGAGTTCCCAATTCGTTTTGGATGGCGTTAACCCTTTCTGCAAACCGTTTAAAAACATCAGTATTAAGTATTTGTGAGCCAATGTGAAAGTGAAGCCCTATAAGGTTGGTATTGGGGTATCGGCTTAAATTCGTTAGGATATATCTGGCATCGTCGAGGCTAATGCCAAATTTATTGTAACTTAAACCTGTTGTAATGTTTTTGTGAGTATGTGCATCGATATTGGGGTTTATGCGGATGGCAACATCCGTTACCCTATTCAATGTTCCTGATATGCTGTTTATCACCTCCAGTTCCTGAACCGATTCGCAGTGCAGACATGAAATTTTTTGCGAGATTGCATATGCAATTTCACTATCGGTTTTACCAACCCCGGCAAATACTATACCGGATGGTTTAAACCCATGCTCAAGTGCCACTCGCACCTCGTTACCGCTAACGCAATCGGCACCAAAACCGGTTTCCGATATAATACGCAGCAGCTTCGGGTTGGCATTAGCTTTCATGGCGTAATGTATTGTGTACCCAAATCGGTTTGCCTTTTGCTGAGCAATACTTAAAGTATTTTGCAGTAGGTCGATATCGTATTGGTAGTATGGAGTTTCCATGGCTATTGTTTTTAAACCTCGATACTATTTGCTATAGGTCGAATTGGATTTGATATAAAGAGGTGCTGAAGCATACTTAAAGCCTGAACCTTATAGTGGCTATCGACCAGCAGGGTAATGTTGTTGTGGCTTCCGCCGTAGGAGATCATGCGGATAGGCACCTCGCGAAGACAGTCCAGAACTCTGGCGGCGTAGCCCTTGTGCGTGGCCAAAAAGTCGCCCACAACACAAATAATGGTTTGGTTACGCTCCACTTCAACCTGAGCAAACCAACTTATTGACTGAATAATTTCGTTCAGGTGTGTGTTATTATCGATGGTTAGGGATACTGATACCTCGGAGGTTGTAATCATATCAACGGGGGTTTTGTAGGTATCAAACACCTCAAATACCCTTTTAAGGAATCCGTAGGCCAAAAGCATACGCGATGAGCGGATGTTGATAGCGGTAATTCCATCCTTGGCAGCCACCGCCTTGATACCCTTAGCCCTAACCTTTTCGGTTAATAAGGTTCCCTCATCCTGTGGGTTAAGAGTATTTTTCAGTAAAACGGGTATTCCCTTCATACGACAGGGGTGAATGGTTTGGGGATGTAATATTTTTGCGCCAAAGTATGCCAGTTCTGCCGCCTCATCGTAGGAGAGTGAACGTAGTGGGGTTGTATTATCAACGTAGCGGGGGTCGTTATTGTGAACACCGTCGATATCGGTCCAAATCTGAACTTCGGTGGCATTAACAACGTTACCTATAATAGCAGCGCTATAGTCGCTTCCACCGCGTCCCAGATTATCTATTTTACCCTGTGCGTTTCGGCAGATAAAACCCTCTGTAACATAAATAGTTGAAAATGGATTGCTGTGCAGCAAACGATTGATGTTTTGCTCAATGTAGAACAGATCGGGCTCTGATTCCCTGTCGATTCTCATATATTCAAGTGCGGGCAAATATGTGGCACGCTTCCCCTGCTCGGTGAGTAGCATGTGGAAGAGACCCACTGAAAGTTGTTCACCCATGGCCACAATCCCTTTGGAATCGTCGCTATCGAAGCTATCGACTAACTTAGAAATAATTCGATGAAAAATGTTGGCTACAAATTCTTCACCCCTTTTTCGATACATCTTGGTTTCAAATAGTTCATTGGCGGTTTTAATGTGTTTGTCTTTCAACTGCTTGCCCTTCTCAATGGCATCAACCATTTTTTTGTTTTGGGCAAGTTCGGTAATTTCAATTAACCAATCGGTAGCTCCCGACATGGCCGAGAGCACCAGGATGCAGGGTTCGTTTTTGGGTAAAAGGGTACTTACCCTTTTTAGGCGTTCGGCGTTTCCAACCGATGTTCCGCCAAATTTTAAAACTTTCATTTTTACAGGTACTTTTTAGGGGTTAAACATAAAAAAGGCCTGCATCTTTGTTTGCAGGCCTTCACACTTATAAATTATTTCAGTTTTTACGTGGTGATATTTTTGAGTATGGTGCGTACGGCTTGCTTATTGCCCTGTTTCTTTATGCAAATCGACATCTGTTTCATGCCCATGGTAAGCATGAGATGGTGTTTTCTAAAGGTGCTATTACAAGCCGAAAAAATCATCTGGTGTAAATTTATACGCTTCAAATATATGATTTTTCTTTGAAACAACATCTTTAAAGAAAAATAATACATCGATTTTTTTTGTGTCGATTTTGGGTTAAATCTTAATAGTATTACTTTTGCTTGTTTGTAAGTTTGATTGATGAATTATTATAATCGATAATACCCATGAAGATTTCGCACAGCTGGCTTACACAATACGTTAAAACAGATAAATCGCCAGAGCAAATTGCTCAAATTCTTACATCCATTGGTCTTGAGGTTGAAAATTTGGAGGCCTATGAAACAGTTAAAGGTGGACTCGCGGGGGTAGTAGTGGGTCAGGTACTTACCTGTGAAAAACATCCCGATGCCGATAAACTCAGTGTTACCACTGTTGATGTAGGCACGGGTACACCGTTGAATGTAGTTTGTGGTGCACCTAATGTTGCCACGGGGCAAAAGGTTTTTGTTGCAACCATTGGAACAACGCTGTATTTTAACGCACAGGAAATAACCATAAAGAAAGCAAAACTCAGAGGGCAGCTCTCCGAGGGTATGATCTGTGCCGAGGATGAGCTGGGGCTTGGAAATTCCCATGATGGAATAATGGTATTGCCCAATGATGCCCCCATTGGTTTGCCCGCAGCAGAATACCTGAAGTTGGAAAAGGATTATATATACGAGATAGGCCTTACTCCAAACCGAATTGATGCAGCCTCACATTTTGGTGTGGCCCGGGACTTGGCTGCCTACCTTACGTTTCATCATAAGAGCAGAATTGCTGCACAATTACCCGATGTTAATGGATTTAGGGTTGATAGCAACAACTTACATATTCCAGTTGAGGTAGCTTTGCCCGAGGCTTGTGCCCGGTATAGCGCCATTACCATAACCGGTGTTAAAGTGGGTCCTTCGCCCGATTGGTTTCAGAAGCGTCTACGAGCCATTGGGCTTAACCCAATCAATAATGTGGTTGACGTTACCAACTTTGTACTTCATGAGGTTGGTCAACCACTTCATGCTTTTGATGTTGATGCCATATCGGGGAATAGGGTAGTGGTACGTACCATGCCCGAGGGAACCCCATTTGTTACCCTTGATGGGGTAGAGCGTAAGCTATCGTCAGAGGATTTGATGATTTGCAACGAGAGCAGCTCCATGTGCATTGCTGGAGTTTTTGGTGGCCTGCACTCTGGAATAACTGATAAAACCAGCCGGGTATTTTTGGAAAGCGCATGTTTCAATCCGGTTTTCATACGTAAAACTGCCCGTCGGCACGATTTGCATACCGATGCCTCTTTCCGTTTTGAACGGGGAACCGATCCGAACATTACCATTTGGGCGCTAAAGCGCGCTGCCCTTTTAATAAAGGAGGTGGCTGGAGGTACAATATCGTCTGAAATTGTTGATGTTTACCCTAATCCCATAAAACATTTTGATGTTGAATTTAATGTTGATCGGGCCTTGGCTCTTATTGGGAAACAAATACCTGATAATGAACTGGAAACCATACTCTCTTCGCTTCAAATAGAGATATTGAGTCGTCAGGGTAGGCAATGGCTTCTGGCCGTTCCTACCTATAGGGTAGATGTAAGGCGCGAAGCCGATGTGGTTGAGGATGTACTTCGCATTTACGGATATAATAATGTTGAGATCAGCCAAAAGGTTTACAGCACCTTGAGCTACCGTCGGAAACCCGACGGTTTCCAGATGCAGAATATGGTTTCCGATTTTCTGACATCGAACGGTTTTAATGAGATTATGTGCAACTCATTAACCTGCAGGGCCTACTATGAGAAACTTTCTACGTTTCCCGATAGCCAATCGGTTAGAATTCTTAACCCATTGAGCAATGAACTAAATGTGTTACGGCAAACCCTTTTGTTTGGCGGTCTGGAAAGTATTCAGCGTAACATCAACTACCGTAACACCAATTTGAAGCTCTACGAATTTGGCAATCGATACCTTTTAAATCCGAAAGTTGATGCTCAGAACCCGCTGAGCAGCTATTCAGAACATTTTTGTTTAGGCATATGGCTTACCGGTGATGATGTAGCTGAGCACTGGATGACAAAACCTGGGAAGCTGAATTTTTACCACCTTAAGGGGTATGTGCATACCATCCTTTCGCGATTCGGTTTAGAAATTGACAGTTTTGATGTAACCGAAGCACCAGGGGATGTTTTTGCCTATGGTTTAAGCTATGCACATAAAGGAAAGGTTGTAGCCAATCTTGGTAGGGTAAACTCCGCCCTTCTTTCTGTTTTCGATATTAAAACTGATGTATTCTTTGCCGAAATTGATTGGAACTCGATAATGCAGCAGTTTGCCAACCATAAAATTCAGTATGCCGAATTGCCCAAGTACCCTGAGGTTCGTCGCGATTTAGCCTTATTAATTGATTCCACGGTTAGCTATGCACAGATACGCAAGTTAGCATTCGAAACAGAGCAGAAGTTGCTTAAGCAGGTCAATCTATTTGATGTTTATCAGGGTAAAAACATACCTGAGGGAAAGAAATCGTATGCCATTAGCTATATTTTGCAGGACGAAACGAAGACTCTTACCGATGAGCAAATCGATAGGGTAATGAAGCGATTGATAGATGTATACTCTCGTGAACTTGGGGCTCAGCTTCGGTAGCATTAAATGGAGGAAATAGAACTAATAAAGGGTGATATTACCCAACTTGAGGTAGATGCCATTGTAAATGCAGCAAATGAGACGCTTTTGGGTGGTGGCGGGGTGGATGGTGCTATTCATAGGGCTGCAGGGCCTCTGCTACTGGGGGAGTGCCGAAGCATTGGCGGTTGTCCAACTGGAGAGGCACGTTTAACCAAGGGTTACGAGCTCAAAGCGCACTTTGTTATTCATACCGTTGGCCCAATTTGGCAGGGTGGAAATCATAAAGAAACGGAACTACTCCGAAGCGCCTATATCAATAGTTTGGAACTTGCAGCAATACATGAACTGGACAGCGTTGCATTTCCAAACATCAGCACAGGAGTTTATCGGTTTCCCAAGCGAATAGCTGCTCAAATAGCCATTAAAACGGTAACTGATTTTTGTTATCGTAACACCTTCCCCAAACGGGTTGTTTTTGTGTGCTTTGATGAAGAGAACTATCAAATTTATAGAGAACTGCTAAATCGGGTGTAACAAGGCATTTAAAGGTTAATATTATACTTTTCCAATCTTCGATCCAATGCCTGTCTTGTAATATTTAGTAGCTGGGCAGCCTCTGTTTTTTTGTAACCTGTGCGTTCCAGTGCCTTCATAATGACAATTTTCTCAATTAGGTCAAGGTCGAAGACATCCTCGCCTATAACCCCCGATACATTTGATATGCCTTCTGGTGCTATCAGCCCGGAAAAATTTTTTATTGAAAGCCGACCACCATCCGAAAGAATAAGGGCCCGCTCAATCATGTTGCGTAGCTCTCTTACATTTCCTGGAAAATTGTAACTCATCATGGCTTTGACAATGGCAGGGTCAATTTGGGTAATTTTTTTGCCCAGTTTTGCGGCGATGTGCTTTACGTAGTAATCGAAAAGAATAGGAATATCCTCTTTGCGCTCGCGCAGTGGAGGAATGTGAATTACAAAGGAATTAAGCCTATAGTATAAATCGCTGCGGAACTTACCCTCATCAATTAACCTATTGATGTCCTGATTGGTTGCAGCAATAATGCGCACATCAACAGGGATATCGGCACTGGAGCCAATCCTTCGGATTTTACGTTCTTCAAGAACCCTGAGCAGTTTGGTTTGCATGGCAGGTTGCATTTCAACTACCTCATCGAGAAAAAGAGTGCCACCGTTGGCTACTTCAAACCATCCGGCTTTATCCTCGTTGGCCCCGGTAAAGGAGCCCTTTTTATGACCAAAGAATTCGCTTTCGAATAGGGTATCGGGTATGGCAGAGCAGTTTACGGCGTAAAAGTATCCCTTCTTGCGTGAGCTTAAGTAGTGAATACCTCGTGCAACAAGTTCCTTCCCGGTTCCGCTTTCGCCGGTAATTAAAACCGATGTATTTTCAGCTTTGGCTACCTTGCCCATAAGTTCTACCACCTGTTTAATGCCATACGATTCGCCCAGTATCTCGTTACCAATGCTCTCAATAAGGTCTTTTGAAACCAATGAAAAGGTTTGGTTGATTTCTTTAAATTGCTCATGAAGCGATATGTAGCGTTTGGTTCGTTGTATAGCTGCGCGCATATCGAGCAAACGGAAGGGCTTAGGGAAAAATTCAAGTGCGCCAAGACGCATGGCATTGATAACAGCATCCATATCGCCATGTCCGGTAATCATGATTACTTCGATCTCTGGGTGCTCCTCTTTAATTTTTGCCAGAACCTGAAGGCCATCCATTTCGGGTAATCGGAGATCGAGTATTAGAATATCTATTTGATTTTCATTGACAATATTAAATGCTTCCGATGGCTTTTCGGCGGTATGCACGGTGAATTTGTCGCCTTCGAGGAATTCTCGTATTTCATCACGGAACACCTTTTCGTCGTCGAGAACCAGAATCTTGATTTCTTTCATAACGGATAGAATTTTTGAGGATTATTCTCTGGGAATGGATATTTCGAACAGGGTGTATTCGCCGGGTTCGCTTTCCACCCTGAATTCGCCTAAAAGGTCTTTAATAAATCCATAAGAGATTGAAAGGCCCAGACCGGTTCCTTTATCTTCGCCCTTTGTGGTAAAGAACGGGTCGAATATTTTTTCAATAATCTTTTGGGGTATGCCGGTACCATTATCCCAAACCTTAAGGTAAATCATATTTTCATCCTTAAGGGTTTCAATTCTAATTTTTTTGCGGTAAGTGGGGTCATTCGATTTTTTTCCCTTTTCATCAAGAGCATACTTGGCATTGGATAGCAGGTTGAGTAGCACCTGTTCAAGTTTGTACTTATCGGCAGTTGTTGAGGGTAATGATTTATCAAGTACGGTTTCAATGGTTACGCCATGGTTCTCATACTGTGCCGAAACCATAAATAGTGCGCTTTTTACCACATCGTTCAGGTTAACCGAAGAAAATGTAACCGGTTTTTGGGTTCTTGAAAAGTACCGTATATGGTCAATAATCTTTTTAATACGCTCAACGTTTTCGAAAAGGGAGTTTATCTTATCCTTTAGGTATTCCTCATTGCAGTTCTTATCGGACATTTTCATGAGAATGTTGTCCAATCCCATAGAAATACCGCCCAAGGGCTGATTGATTTCGTGTGCAATACCTGCAGCCAACGTTCCCAACGACTCAAGTTTTGATTTTTGTGCGAGAAGTTGCTGTTGTTTTTCCTGCTTCTTAATTTCCTCAATCATACGCCTTTCCAATTCCTTGTTGATTTCGGTTATGCGCTGTTCGGTTTCGCGCTGCTTGGCTATTTCCTTTTGCTTATTGCGGTAAAGCATTACTAAAAATACCAGGATAATAGCAATTACAATAAGAACTGTAATGAGAAAGCGCATTTGGTAACGCGATTTTGCAATTTGCAGTTTTTGGATTTCTGAGTTTTGCTTAAGAATTTCGTTTTCCTTATCCTTTTGGGTAATTTCATAAAGAATCTGCAGCTTGGCCAGTCGTTGTCCGGTTTCCTCATAGTAAATGGAGTCGCGAAGTTCTGTCCACATTTTGTAGTAATCAAGGGCATCCTTGTATCTCCCCTGTGCTTCGTTAATGGCAGCCAGATACCGGTAAACATCGGCTTTTGATGAGGTAAGGTTATTTTCCTGAGCTATGGTCAGAGCTCTGTTTAAGTATCGTGTGGAGGTGGGATAGTCACCCAATGCAAATTGACATCTCGATATTTTTACCAGTGCTGCTATGGAACTAGTAATATTCTTCAATATACTGGCTAGAGTATATTCTTGAGTATAGTAGGTAATAGCCTGGTTGTAGCTTTGGGTTTCGAAATGATAGTCGCCTAATCCCTCCAAACTTTGTATAAGCCCCAATGTGTCGGAGATGTTTTGGCTTATGCTGTAAGAAAGTGTAAAATAGTGTAGTGCGCTGTCAAGATTCTGGGTCAAAAAAAAGGAAATGCCAATTTCCCTTAGTATATAACCATACGAAAGGGTATCGTGTAATTTAATAGCTATGCTACCTGAGGTCCTGTAATAATTCAAACTTCCCTTAAGATCGCCTAAATTCTTTAGGGCTTGTCCCATTAAGCTATTAGCCCTGATCTGAAATTTTTCGCGAGGATTAATCCTAATCGATTTTTTGCTTAAAAGTCCAAGGGCTTCTGAAATATAATGTTGAGCACGTTTATGGGTTCCTTGCTCAATATGAAGTTCGCCTAATTTTAGTAGATAATCTACAAAAAGGCTTTTGTTTGATAAACTTTCAAAAACCTTGAAACCCATTTCCAATGGCTGAATGGCCAAATCAACATTTTTAGTTAATTCGTAAACTTTTGCAATCCCCAGCATCGATTTGGCCATCATCTCCTTGTTGTTGACCGAGGTAAAGATGCTGAGAGCCCTATTGAAGTAGCGGATTGAGTTATCAAATTGCAACAGATTCAGATTGGCATCGGCCAGTAGTAGCAATGCAGCAGCTTCGCTTTGGGAGTCACGCTCTTTTTTTGCAGCAACCAGGGCTTGTAGGCCTATATCCAGCGTTTTATCGGGATTTTTTTTTAAAAGGAGCTGCCCCTGTGCTATTAAATCACTGGCTTTGCTATTTTCCGATTCTTTGGCTGAAAATGACAAAGTGTCTGTTTGCCCCGTGGATACATGAATCACACATAGCATCAAACAGGTGGTGAACAGTAATATTTTTTTATGAGTTGACATATACCTTAACAATGCTAAGATAGCTATTATTCCAAAAATGGCTACTTTTACACACGCTATTAGTTAAATATTTATGCTGTTCAGGTTTAAAAGCTACTTATCGCTTATAAAATTTAGCCATACAATTTTTGCTATGCCCTTTGCTCTTATAGGGTATTTTCTGGCATTTTATGGGAAATTGGTTGAATGGAATTGGGTATTGCTTATCAAGGTAATTCTTTGCATGGTATTTGCCCGAAGTGCAGCCATGAGTTTTAATCGCTTGGTTGACAGATACATTGATGAGAAAAACCCACGAACCCGTATGCGCGAGATTCCACAGGGAATAATTTCACCCCATTCGGCATTGCTTTTCACGATTGTAAATTCGGTACTTTTTGTTTTAACCACCCTTTTAATCAACAAGTTGGTTTTTGGGCTTTCGCCTATTGCTTTGGGAGTAGTGCTGCTTTACAGCTACACCAAGCGCTTTACCATGTTTAGCCATATAGTTTTAGGCCTAGGACTATCGCTGGCTCCAATTGGGGCTTTTCTTGCCGTTACTGGAGAATTTACCCTTTTGCCCATTTTATATTCGCTGGTAGTTCTTTTTTGGGTGGCTGGTTTCGATATCATTTATGCCCTACAGGATGAGGATTTTGATCGAAACTTCAAGCTGCAGTCAATACCTGCTGTTTTGGGAGCCAGGCGAGCTTTAATCGTAGCAAAATTGCTGCACCTTTTTAGTGCGTTTTTGGTTATTGCTATTGGAGTTCTAACTGGATTTAACCTGCTTTACTGGATTGGCGCTCTCCTTTTTGTTGCTCTAATGATTTTCCAGCATACACTGGTTAAACCGGGCGATATATCTAAGGTTAATCTTGCTTTTGCAACTACCAATGGATTGGCCAGCATTATCTTTGCTCTTTTTAATATCCTATCAATCCTGTTTCCATTATAGTTATAAAGGGTATTAAGAAATTTTGGCTACCGCTGAAATATCAATTTGTACTCACTGTTTGCTTGCAGCTAAAGCCTGAGACCAATTGCTATTTTATCGGTTTTAAACTCAAAAAAATTGAGTGATACATGATTAAATATCGAGCGTAGCTGGTAAAGGGATTTGGGCTTTTATTAGATACAAATTTACCATACATTGATGCTGAAATCGTTTTCGGTTAAAAATTATTTTTTCATATTTTTGCGTAAACTAATTCAGATTCATGGTGGTATTTGCGCTAAATATTCATCTCTCATTTGCCGCCAAATACGTGTTTCTTAATATCAAGAATCGCGATAGTTTTTAGCATTACAATTGTTCCTACACTATTGAGATTATCTCTTTCTTAGGAGGTTTTGTTTCCATTTTCGTTTGTATAACTAAAAACACTAATAATATGGAACTGCCATTTGCTGAGTCTTATAAGATTAAAATGGTTGAACCCATTCGTCGAAGCACCCGTGAGGAGCGAGAGCAATGGATTAGGGATGCCAAATACAATTTGTTCAACCTTCGCAGCGACCAGGTTTTTATTGATTTGCTAACCGATTCCGGTACTGGTGCCATGAGCGACCGCCAGTGGAGCGCTATTATGCTTGGCGATGAAAGTTATGCCGGAGCATCATCGTACTTCAACCTGAAGAATGCCATAAAAAACATTTTGGGGTTTGATTACGTTATGCCCACTCATCAGGGGCGTGCCGCCGAAAATGTGCTTTTCTCGGTTCTGGTAAAGGAGGGAGATTTCATTCCCGGAAACTCTCAGTTCGATACCACCAAGGGACATATAGAGTTCCGCCGCGCACATGCAGTGGACTGTACCATCGACGAGGCAGCCAATACAGAGTTGATACACCCTTTTAAGGGTAATGTTGATCTTGTAAAACTCGAAGACTTTTTGAAGAAGAATGCTGATAGGGTTCCCTTCGTAATTGTTACCATAACAAACAATACTGCCGGAGGACAACCGGTTTCCATGGAGAACCTACGGCAGGTAAGGCAAATCTGCAACAGATATGGAAAGCTACTGGTGTTCGATTCTGCACGCTTTGCTGAAAATGCCTACTTTATCAAAACCCGTGAGCAGGGCTACGCGCAAAAATCCATCAAGGAAATAGTTCGCGAAATGTTTTCCTATGCCGATGCCATGACCATGAGCAGTAAAAAGGATGCCATTGTAAACATGGGGGGGGTTATTGCCATGCGCGACCAAGACCTATGGCGCCAATGCTCAAAGTTCAACATCATGTTCGAGGGCTATGTAACCTATGGCGGCATGTCGGGTCGCGACATGAACGCTTTGGCGGTTGGCCTTGATGAGGGAACTGAGTTCGATTACCTTGAAAGTCGAATCAAACAGGTGGAGTATCTGGGAGGCCGCCTCGATGAGTTCGGTATTCCATACCAAAAGCCAGCCGGAGGGCATGCCATCTTTGTGGATGTCAATAAGGTTTTACCCAATATTCCACGCGAGCAGTTCAGGGCGCAAACCCTTGCCATTGAACTCTATCTTGAGGCGGGAATTCGCGGAGTTGAAATTGGCACCCTGCTGGCCGATCGTGACCCTGAAACCCGTGAGAATCGTTACCCTAAACTGGAACTATTGCGTTTAGCAATTCCCCGCAGGGTTTACACCAACAATCATATGGATGTTGTTGCCGTTGCTTTAAAAAATGTTTACGACCGCAGGGAGCAAATAACAAAGGGGCTGGAGATCGTATGGGAAGCCCCCATTATGCGTCACTTCACTGTAGAACTTCAGCCTATTAGGTAAACCGTACTTTTTTTCAGGTGCTGTTACCCATAGGGTAGCAGCACTTTTAATTTTTAAAACAATTTGTCCCCCCGAGGGTTTATACCATGGAAATTTCGTTTTCTACCTTTTTTTGACCTACTTTGCAGGTGTTTTAATTATTTCAGGTAATGAAGGATTTTACTACCGGTAGCGAGTCAAAGTTGATTTTTCGCTTCGCTTTACCCATGCTGGTTGGGAACATATTCCAACAACTATACAATGTGGTTGACAGTATAATTGTGGGTAGGTACCTGGGCGAGAAGGCTTTGGCTGCTGTAGGTGCCTCATTTCCCATTATTTTTTTGGTAATTGCGCTAATAATAGGAATTGGTATTGGCTCGTCGGTTGTTATATCGCAGTATTTTGGGGCAAAGAACTACGAAAACGTAAAGAAAGCAACCGATACCACCTACATTTTTCTGTTTTTTGCCGGAATTATGATAACCCTCATAGGTGTATTAAGCGGAGAGTACATTTTCCGGTTTATGCGGTTACCCGATGAACTCATTGGAATGGCCAAAACCTATCTCGATATCTACATGTACGGCATGGTGGTTATGTTTGGTTTTAATGCTATATCGAGCACGCTTAGAGGGGTTGGCGATTCTAAAACTCCACTCTATTTTTTAATTGTATCCACATTTGCCAATATCGCCCTTGATATTTTGTTTGTTCTCGGATTTAAATGGGGAATTGCTGGTGCCGCTTGGGCTACTGTTGTAGCTCAAACTTTATCGTTGATAATTGCTGTTATTTACATGCACAGGCGGAAACATATGCTGCGCATAACATTTAGGGGAATGAATTTTGATTGGCAAATATTTTGGCAAACGGTACGAATTGGTTTGCCTACAGGAATTCAGCAAACCCTTGTTGCTTTGGGAGGCATGGCTTTAATGGGAATTGTAAATACTTTTGGCACCCCGGTTATTGCTGCCTTCTCGGCAGCTAGCCGAATCGATAGCCTTGCGGTTATTCCCATAATGAATTTTGCCGCTTCACTTTCGGGGTTTGTAGGCCAAAATATCGGCGCCGGAAAAATCGACAGGGTAAAAAGGGGACTTTGGGCTACCCTTCGAATGTCGATGCTATTTAGCATAGCCATCACACTGATTATCATAATTTGGGGCGATAAAATGATTACCATTTTTATCACTAACCCTCAGATTATTGAAATAGGGCATCATTATTTAACCATTGTAAGTCTGTTCTACGTAACCTTTGCAGTAATGTTCAGCATTAATGGATTACTTCGCGGAGCCGGTGCTGCAGTTGTCCCAATGTTTATCACACTTTTTTCGCTTTGGGTGGTTCGTATCCCTTTAGCCTACCTGCTTAGCTACAATCTGAAACTTGGTGAAACCGGCATCTGGTGGTCAATTCCCATAGGCTGGTTCATGGGGGCTGTGGCTTCGGTAATTTACTATCGAATGGGAAAGTGGAAAAACAAGTCGGTTGTCAAGTCCCATGTTACCGATGACGATGAACTGGTAGCTGATGCTGATATCGTTTAATTGAAGTTGCCATTCAAAGAAATAGTTTTAACTTTGCATCTAGTATTCAAACCGTAAATCAATTAATATGGCCAGCAAAAGAGATTTGAAAAAGGACTTTGACTATTTGATAAGCGAGGTTATTGGTGATTGCTACACATTCATGTTGATGAATGGTGATAAAAAACATGATGAGGCTATTGCAATCATTGAGTCTGTTCTTGAGAAACGCAACGATTTAATTCACCAACTAAAGCACCCTCAAAATAAGGGAGATAGAAAAGCAGTTAAGCAGTACTACAGGGCAGTTCAGGAAGATATGCTTAAAACTATTGATGAGAGCTTTACCAAGTTGAGCAAACTTATTAAGGAGTAAATTATCTTGTAAAATTGTAGCCCGGCTTCTGCCGGGCTTTTTCGTTTTTTAAAATGCGAATAGACGATTAGCAAACTTGAAAGAGTATCAGGAAAGAGCAAAATCTGCAATAGCCCTGGCGTGGATATCGGTAGTATCAAATAGTTTCAAATCGATACTGGTTTGATTAATCAGCAGCGATAGCTCTGTGCATCCCAGTATAATTCCATTTGCACCACTTACTTTTAATCGCTCAATTATCTTGAGATATCTTATTTTGGTGCTATGGGTTACCATCCCCTTTGTAAGCTCGCCAAAAATTGTTTCATGTATAAAGTTTCTATCATCAGAATTTGAAACTAAAGTTTCAATTCCATTTTTCCTTAGGTGGTCTGTAAAGAATGAACTTCCCATGGTGAACCTTGTCCCCAACAACCCTACTTTAACGATGTCGTGCTTAACGATTTCCTTTGCGGTTTCCTCAGCAATGTGCAGCAAGGGTATGCTTAGCCTTTGTGCTATCCTATCGGCTACAACGTGCGGAGTGTTGGAGGCAAAGGCTAAGCATTCCGATCCTGCATTTTGCAGTTTGACTGTAATTTCGGAAAGCATTTGTTCAATTCTGATCCAGGCGCCTTGTTCCTGAGACGATTTGAATTCTTCTAAATCGGCAGAGTAAAGCAAAATTTTAGCAGAGTGCGAACCCCCAAGCCGTTGATTGACTATTTGATTAATAATGCTGTAGTATCCTATCGTAGAGTGCCAGCTCAATCCGCCAATAAGCCCGATTGTTTTCATTATTTTTTCTGCAAACATAGTAAACATGTAGCTGTTAAACTTTTTAATTGATATGTAAACTGATGATTATAGAATAGATGCGAACAGGAACGGTGAATAGCTATTTGCAGTTTTTATTAGAAAATCTTCAAAATCAAATTCAATTATAAATGTTTGAGGAAATTACTTAAATGTTAAGTAAATGTTATTTTTGCGTTTCAAAAAAGTTAGATCAATTTATGCTGAGTGTATTTAAAGAATATTTTTCCGATATCCCCAAAAAGGGGAATATCTATCTTATGCTTTTCTGGCGTTTCCTACTGGTAATGCTAATTTTTTCTGTTAGCCGGGTGTTATTCTACCGATTCAATGCCGATTTTTTCTCAAACCTTACTTTTAATGGGTTCCTCAGGATTATGGCTGGAGGGCTATGGTTCGATACCAGCGCTCTGATATATACCAACTTGCTTTATATTTTACTGTTTTTGCTGCCCTTTACCTTTAGGTACAATCGTTGGTATCAAACAATACTCAAGTATTTGTATATTGTAACCAATAGTTTGGCCCTTGGGGCCAATTGTGCCGATTTTATCTACTTCCGCTTTACCATGAGGCGAACCACCGCAACAGTCTTTGATGAGTTTAAGCATGAGACTAATTTTGGTTCGTTATTACCCAAATTTATTGCCGATTATTGGTATGTGTTTTTGATTTGGATTGGCTTAACCATATTGCTTGTAGTGCTCTATGGTAAGGTAAAGCCCATTAAAAGAGGTAGTGGTTTTAAATTTCATCTGGTTTACGGATTTAACGGGTTGATTTTGCTATTGTTTTTTGCTACCTTTATGATAGGTGGCATGCGTGGTGGATTTCGTCACAGCACACGTCCCATTACTCTTAGTAATGCCGGACAATATGTAAGCGAACCCCTTGAAGCAGCCATTGTTCTTAATACGCCCTTTGCTATTTACCGCACCCTTGGGAAAAAAGCGCTTGCCCCCGTGGAGTACTACAAATCTGACAATGAACTTGAGGCGGTTTACACACCTGTTCATAAGCAGCAGGTAGCAGATTCGCTTAAGAGAATGAACGTGGTAATTTTCATTTTGGAGAGCTTTGGAAAGGAGTACATTGGCGCATATAATAAGCATCTTTACGAAAAGGATGGTTATAAGGGTTTTACACCGTTTCTTGATTCGCTTGTGTCCCATTCCATGTGGTTTAGGTACTCTTTTGCCAATGGACGTAAATCTATCGATGCCATGCCCTCGATACTGGCTGGGATTCCCATGATGGTTGAGCCCTACTTTTTAACCAGCTATTCAGGGAACAAGATTAATAGCATTGCTTCGCTTTTAAAAGCTGAAGGATACCATACCGCCTTTTTTCATGGGGCACCCAATGGTTCAATGGGATTTCAGGCATTTGCCAATGTGGCAGGTTTTCAGGAGTACTATGGCATGAGCGAATACCCCGATTCTCGAGACTTTGATGGGATGTGGGGAGTGTGGGATGAAGAGTTTTTCCAATTTTTTGCTCAAAAGCTCAACCAGTTTAGCAAGCCCTTTTGCGCAGCTATATTCTCGGTTTCATCGCACCATCCATTTAGGATTCCCGAACGTTACGAGGGAAAGTTTCCTAAAGGCACACTTCCCATTCATCAATGCATTGCCTACACTGATTATGCCTTAAAACGTTTTTTTGAAACCGTACAGAAAATGGATTGGTACCCCAATACCCTTTTTGTTATAACTGCCGACCATGCTAACCAGCCGTACTATCCTGAATATAAAACCAATGCGGGGGCATTTGCAGTGCCTGTGGTGCTCTATAAGCCCGATAACAGCTTAAACGGAAGGGTTGACAAGCTGGCTCAGCAAATTGATATTTTCCCAACGGTGCTAGGGTATTTGGGCTACAGCAAACCCTTCGTGGCCTTTGGACGCAATCTATTTGATAGTAATAGTGAACCATTTGTGGTTAACTATACCAATAACAGCTACCAACTTTTTATGAAGAATTACCTTCTGGTTTTCGATGGGAAAGAAACCAAGGGCATGTTCGATTTTAAGACCGATTCGCTGCTGGAGCATAATATTTTGGGTACTCAGATTGAGATACAGCAAAAAATGGAAGGGTTTCTTAAGGCAATTATACAGCAGTACAATACACGTATGATTAAGGATGACTTAATTGTAAAACGGTAGTTATTAGTTGTAAACTCTAACGAAGTTCCCATTCCAAATTACCCTGTACTGTTTCAAAGGGTAACCATCTTTAGGATATCCATAGTTAACAAGGAAGTAAACCCGACCACAGTGCGGACAAGTTGCTGTGCCTGATCCAATAGCATCTATGTTTACCGAGGTATTTTCGGTTATGTGATTGGGACAGGTGGCGTCAAAGGCTACAATTTCGTTTTCGCTTTGCCTGAAAACAATAACACCATTACCTCGGTAGCCATAACCCTGAACCTTTACCACACCCATTACAACATTCAGATTCGAATAGGCTGGTTCATTTAGGCTAAATTCGATATTTACGGGTACATCGGGTATTATTTCAGTAGCTGTATCATCGCATGTGATGAAAATAGGGATTGCAATAAGAAAAATATAAAGTATCTTTGTTTGCATGGATAATTTTTGCATTTGTGTTGCGTAAAAATAGCAAAAATATTTGTTTTCTTTTGATTATCTTTACCACTCTGGTGGGATGTGGTAAGCAATTGGCTCCTAATGTGGTGCCTGCTCTACCCGGACAGAGTAGGTTTAGTGTTGAGATAAACGAAAAGCAAAGGGCATTGCAGGCCTACCTTCATAAACGAAAAACTGAGAGGCTTACCCGTGAGGCTAAAGCAGAATCGGGAAAACGCATGCAAAGGGAGGGTAAGGTTAATAGCAGTATTGCACGAGAACATTTAAAAATGCAGCATCCCAATGTGCAAAAGCACATGCAGGAGTCGCAAAAGGAGGCAGAAAAGAACCGACCGTTCCGAAATCTCCGACAGAGATTAAGGTTATGGCGATATAAATAACATTATAACATGGATGCAGGCGATTTCATTTACATTATTATAGCGATTGTTTTGGCAATTCTCAATGCTGTTGCCAACAGCAATAAAAAGAAAAAGGCACAGGAGAAGAAACCACAGACGGCTACAGAACCTGTGGAAGAAAATACTCTGGAGCAGAAGCTTCGGGGGCTTTTGGGTGAGGAACCGGATCAGTTACCTAATGTAGCTTCTTATAAAATGGGGGATGAAGCCTCGCAGCATAGCTATGCAAACGAAACAGCACAAGAATCCGAAACCCAATCATCCCATAGCTCTGGTGAAGCAGTGTTAGATGAAGCTGAATTTACCATTGATAAACCCCTGAGCGAAGAAGAGCTATATCCTTTGCAACAGGCTCAAGTAATTGATGCTGCTACTATTTCAGAGGCCTACACAGATATTCCCATTTCAAAGGTTGAAGGCCCCATTGGTGATTACGATTTTCAGGAGTCGTTAAACGAAACGTTGTTAGACGTTGAAAAAAAGGATCTGCCCGATGAGGAACTGTCAAAAACCGAAACCCAACCTAAGGCATCGCTTCTTGATGATTTTGATCCATTGAAAGCCATAGTTTACTCTGAAATTATTCGTCCGAAATATTTCTAACGGTTAGCTGCTGATGAATTGAATTAAATTTTTTATATCTTTGCAACAAAGAGTTCCGATAGCTGGTCGGGATTCTTTTTTGTTTCATATTTAGGAGGTAAAATGACAAAAATAACCTATTTAACTGAGGAAGGCCTTGATAAGTTGCGCAAGGAACTTGAGCATCTTAAGACTGTTGAACGTCCGGCAATTTCGCGCATGATAGCTGAGGCCCGTGACAAGGGCGACCTATCGGAAAATGCTGAGTACGATGCAGCCAAAGAAGCACAGGGTATGCTCGAGATGCGTATCGTAAAACTGGAGGATCTAATTGCCAGTGCACGCATTATTGATGAATCAAAAATTGACACCACCCAGGTGCAGATACTCAATAAGGTTAAACTTAAAAACCTTAAAACTAATGCAGTGGTGGAATATACCCTTGTAGCGGAATCTGAAGCTAATCTCAAAGAAAATAAACTGTCAATTGCCACTCCAATAGCTAAAGCACTGATAGGGAAAAAGGTTGGAGATGTGGTTGACGTTCAAGTACCTTCGGGTTTAATCAAATTCGAGATTCTTAGTATCTCACTTTAATAAAAATTAATATCATGCCAACAATTTTTAGCCGAATTGCAAAGGGCGAAATTCCCTCGTACAAAATAGCAGAGGACAATCGCTTTTATGCTTTTTTGGACATTAATCCATTGGCTAAGGGGCATACTTTGGTTATTCCTAAAGTTGAAGTGGATTACATTTTCGATTTAGATCCTGAAACACTGGCAGGGCTTACGTTGTTTGCCCAACGTGTGGCTAAGGCCATTGAACGGGTTATTCCCTGTAAGCGTATTGGTGTTGCTGTGCTTGGTCTCGAGGTTCCCCACGCACATATTCACTTGGTACCCCTGAACAGGGAGTCTGATATCGATTTCCATAAACCCAAACTTAAACTTACAGAGAAAGAGTTTAACGAGATTGCTCAGAAAATTGCTGCTGAGTTTAAATAACCAAGCCGCTTCAAAAGCGGCTTTTTTATTTCCCCATCAATTGCAACATTTTGTTTATCACATTTCAACAATCAACCTTTACTTAGTTATTTTTGCCATATAATCCTGACTGCCCCAGATGCGAAATTTTATTATTGTTATTATCGTATTGTTTACTTCAACTTTATCAGTGCTTTCTCAATCCATAAACCATTGGGAAACCGTAGTATTTGCCGATGACTTTTGGCGTTATAGGGCGAACGATTCAACTTCACCCACAGGATGGTTTTTACCAGAATTCGATGATTCATTTTGGCCACCGGGACAAGGCGGATTTGGATACGGTGATAATGATGACACATCTATTGTTCAGCCTTGTATATCGGTTAGCATACGCACTGAATTTACTATTACCAATTCCAATGACCTGATTATGGCTGTGCTTCATGTCGATTACGATGACGCTTTTATCGCATGGCTCAACGGCGTAGAGATAGCCCGCTCGGCTGGTCTTAACAGTATCGATGTTTTATGGAATACCCCATCATCGGAGAGCAGGGAGGCCCAAATGTATCTTGGTGGATTACCTAATTCTTATGTAATTGAAGAAGAACGATTACGGAATATTATAAGAAATGGTACCAATGTTTTGGCTATTGAGGTACACAATACCAGTTCCATTTCGTCGGATTTAAGCATAATCCCCTATCTTTCTTTTGCTGTTGGCAGTAGCCAATCGTATTTCAGGTCAACTCCTGACTGGTTTGTTCCACCAGTTATCAATCTCACAAGCAATTTGCCAATAATCATTATCGATACAAAAGGGCAGACCATTCTGAAAGATTCAGAAATTATTGCCTCAATGAGGGTGGTTGATTGTTCCGATGCACCAAATGCTGCTATCGATACTGTTTTTCCCTACAACGGGTTTATTCACATTGAGTACCACGGACAAAGTTCCTATTGGAACGACTGGCCCAAGAAAAGCTATAACGTTGAGCTCATAAACTCCAATGAGGAGAATATTGATTCGGCCCTGCTGGGTATGCCCCCGGGAAACGATTGGGTGCTCTACGGCCCCTATAACGACAAGTCGCTTATCAGAAATGCATTGGCGTACAATTTAGGTAGAAAAATGGCGAGGTATGCACCGCGAACAGCTTTTTGTGAGTTGATTATTAATGACCGATATGCCGGTATTTACCTGTTAATCGAAAAGATTAGACGCGATAAGCATCGGGTAAATATTGCCAAGTTGGAAAGCAATGAGACCACAGGCGATGATTTGACAGGTGGATACATTGTTAAAATTGATAAAGGCGAATTCTATGAATTTGGTTGGACATCGCCGTACTCACCACCTGGCAAAAGCGTTAATTTCCTATGGCACTACCCAAAGCCCCAGAGCATTGTTCCCGCTCAAAAAAATTACATTAAAAATTACATCACAAGTTTTGAGAATACGCTGAACTCTTCATTCTGGAACGATCCCTTTATAGGATACTATCGCTACATCGATATAGCATCGGCTGTCGATTACTTTATAATCAATGAGTTTACAAAAAATATTGATGCCTATCGAATTAGTGCTTATCTCTACAAGGATAAGGACAGCAAGGGTGGGCGGTTGACCTTTGGTCCCATGTGGGACTATGACCTATCCTTTGGCAATGCTAACTACTACGGTGGCGATACGCCTCAGGGTTGGGTATTCAAATCAATTAGCCCCGACGATTATTTTCCGGTCCCCTTTTGGTGGGAGAAATTTACCAACGATTGTAAATTTAATGATATGGTGCGCTGCCGCTGGGAGGAACTAAAAAAGGATGGATGGTTTTCGCAAAGTGGCATTTATGCCTCTATCGATAGCATGACAGGCTATATAAACGATGCGCGGATTCGTAACTCTAATTCATTTAATGCTTTGGGAATTTGGGTTTGGCCTAATGCTTTTGTTGGCAGCACTTATGAACAGGAAGTAAATTACCTTAAGCAGTTTGTGGCCAACCGAATCCTTTGGCTCGATAATTATCTACCCGGTGTGTGTAGGGAGCAAAAGCCGGAACTTTTCCTATCGGCTATTCCCAATCCCTTTACCAATTATTTTGATATTCGGATAATCCTACCAAGTCCTGGAAGCATCAGAATAGCTCTAACCTCAATAACCGGCCAAATGGTTTGGATAATGGAAAGGTATTCCGATTTATCAGCTTTTGCTTATAGAATTGATGCATCTAATTTAAATAAGGGCGTTTATGTTCTGAGCGTGTACCTAAATGGCGGCTATTTGGGTGCCTTAAAACTGATTAAACAATAGGCTTTAATTTCCAACACTGAAGCTAATTAGCGGTAGCCTTTAGCCCGTTTTGTAAATTTTATCTCAAAAGGGAAGTATAAACTTAATCATCATTGGTTTGGATAAGTTTATTTGCCTGTTCAATAACTGCATTTAGGTTAAAACCACGCGAAACTCCAAATCGAATTAGCTTATTTTTTAAGTCATAGGTCGATTTTGCCTTAATGGTTGGTAATTTCCTTTTAAGCAGCTCAAGAAGTTGATCTTTGGCCTCCTTTGTGTCGATTTGGGTTAGAACTTCTTCAATTATGCTTTTAGCAATGCCCTTATGGGCAAGCATTACCCTAATTTTTTCAGGGCCCCATTTATTGATGCTGCTTTTCTCTTTAACAAAGAGAGCTGCATAGCGGGAATCATTTACATAACCATCTCTTTTCAATTTGGTTACAATAATTTGAATCGAAGGGGCATCAATTTTCCACTGTTTAAGTTTTTGAATCACATCAAAGGCGCACTTTTCCTGACGGGCGCAGAGAGCCTGAAGCCTCTCAATGGCTTTTTCTGTGCTCATGGGTTTCCCGCTGTTACCTGTCGATCTCATAATCTATGGTTTATTTGCCACAGCAAAACGGGGTTTTCCCCTAAAGTCATCGTATATTTCGATATCAATATAACCAGTATCGCTTAGTAGTTTTTTTACTTGATTTCCTAGTGCCTCGTTGATTTCCATGTATAGCATACCTTTGGGTTTTAGCCATCTTAGTGCTTTATGGGCAATGGCATCATAAAAAAATAGCGGTTGCTCATCGGGAACAAATAGTGCAATGTGTGGCTCGTGCTTTAGCACGTTTTCGGCCATATATTGCTTTTCCGATTTCCTAACATAGGGTGGGTTGCTAACAACAATATCAAATTGATTGGCTTCGGGGGTAAAATTATCCAAAATGTCGAGTTTTCTAAAATTGATATTAACTCCATGGATTTTAGCGTTCTCTGTAGCTGTTTCAAGAGCCTCTTTTGAGATGTCTAATGCTGTTACGGCAGAGTTGCCTATTTGTTTGGCTAAAGCAATGGCAATGCAACCACTTCCGGTAGCAATATCTAAAATTTTAGGCGATTTTAAGTGATTCCTTTTTGTAATAATATAAATCAATTCTTCAGTCTCCGGACGAGGTATCAAAACACTTGGATTTACCTTTAGTTTTAGATCGCAGAAAAAAGCAATTCCTGTAGCGTATTGTAGGGGTATGCCGTTTATCAAATTAGTAACAATTTTACTAATTCTACCAGCAATTTCAGGGCTTACCTCTGAATTGGGTTCAATAAAAACCTTATGGAAGGGAATGTCTAAAATTGCTTCAATTATGTGTTTCTTTATGGATTGGATTTCAAGAGGGGAGAAATAGTTTTTGAGATTTTGTTCAATTTGAATAAGAATATGGCTGAGGCTGCTGCGCATTGTGGAAAAATGTAAATTTGTAGAAACAAAATTAGTAAATAATTATGGAGAATACAGAATTACACCTCAAATACATGGCTCGGTGCATGGAACTTGCGGTGGGTGGGCAGGGAAGCGTTGCCCCAAATCCAATGGTTGGTGCCGTTATTGTTCACGATGGTAAAATTATTGGAGAAGGCTTTCATGCTGTTTTTGGTCAGGCACATGCCGAGGTTAATGCTATAAATTCGGTATCCGATAAGAGTTTACTCAAGGATTCCACTCTTTACGTATCGCTTGAGCCCTGCTCACATTATGGGAAGACTCCCCCTTGCACTGATAGAATTATGGAATACGGCATTCCCCGTGTGGTTATTGCCACTTCCGATCCCAATCCAAAGGTTGCCGGCAGAGGAATTGAGATTCTCCGACAAAATGGTGTTGACGTTACCGTTGGGGTGCTGGAAGAGGAAGCCCGCGACCTCAATCGTCGATTTATTACGATTCATGTAAAAAAACGTCCCTATGTCATATTGAAATGGGCACAAACCATGGACGGTTTTATCGATAAAAACCGTTTACCTAATGAACCTGTTGGGGTAAATTGGATTACCAATGAGCTGGCTAGGTCGCTTGTTCACCGCTGGAGGAGTGAGGAACAAGCCGTTATTGTGGGTACCAATACAGTGGAAAAGGACAATCCCATGTTGAATGTACGCAGCTGGAGTGGTAAATCGCCTTTGCGTGTTGTAATTGATAGGAAGCTCCGCTTACCCCGTGAGTCCAATGTTTTTGATGGTAGCCAGCCAACAATTCTGTTCACCGGTAATAACAGCAGCGCCATTGCACGTAAAGCAGAGTTTGTTGAGATTGAAAATCTTGAGATTATCACCATTGATTTTGTGAAGGGTGTAGAGGCTCAAATTTTAAAGGAGCTGCAGGAACGCGATATAATTTCGGTGATAATTGAGGGCGGAGCTTTATTTATTAATAACTTTATTCAAAAAAATCTCTGGGACGAAGCTCGTGTTTTCATCGGGAACAAGTTCTTTGGCGAAGGCGTGAAGGCCCCAACACTTAAAGGACAAATGATTTCGAATGATGATGTGGGTGATAGCAAACTTTTTGTGTACCGCAACCCCATTGCATAGTGCTAAACCGCTGCAAAGTTAATGGCGTTGGAATCCCAGTGAGGGGCGTTTTTAATGGCCGGAATAACATCCTCAGGATTATCCACAAATTGCCATATGGTATCATGTTCCTTTCGCATAAAGCGTTCGTCTATCATTTTTTGGAGCAGCAGTTTAAGGTGGTGGTAAAAGTTATCGGTATTAAGGATAATTATGGGTTTGGTAAACTTGCCCAGCCGTTTTAGGGTTATTACCTCCATTAGCTCCTCAAGGGTTCCGCATCCACCGGGTAGTGCCACTACTGCGTCTACATCTTGAATGAGCAATTTTTTTCGCTCATGCATGTCCTTTACTATAACCAGCTCAGTTAGGTGCTTGTGCCCCCATTCAACTTTTTCCATGAAGTGAGGTAGAATACCGATTACCTTACCGCCATGTGCAAGGGCTGTGTCGGCTATGCTTCCCATCAGACCATATGAACCACCTCCATAAACAATGGTAATATCATTTTGGGCAAATTCAGCTGCCAGCTTCTGGCTGGCCTCAAAGTATTTTGAGTCAATCTTTGAACTAGATGCACAGTAAACACAGATTTTCATAGCAGTTATCAAATTTGATTAAAAAATAAGGTCGGGTTTAGAGCTAACCCGACCTGTTAAGGGTTTATTGGGTGTTACAGTAATGCTTCGAGTTTGGCGACAAGGTTGTTTTTGGGAACAGCGCCCACCTGTTTGTCCGCTACTTTACCATCTTTAAAAAATAGAACTGTAGGGATGTTACGAATTCCAAAACGCGCCGCTATTCCAGGATTGCTGTCAACATCAACCTTGACAATTATGGCTTTGCCCTTGTATTCATCTGACATTTGTTCCACAAAAGGAGCAATCAAGCGGCAGGGGCCACACCACTCTGCCCAGAAATCAACCATTGCGGGTTTTCCAGAGTTTAGCACAATTTCATCAAAATTTGCATCGGTTACTGCTAATGCCATAGTTTAAAGTATTTTAAGTGTTTTGAACTTTTGTAATCATCTATGCAAATTTAAATCAAAAAAATGATAAAAGGTTTAGCTCAGCGATAATTTATAGCTAATTTCGTTATCGTTTAGGTAGTTAACTAAATCTTTAGTGATTTCAACCCGGTAGGCTCTTGAGAACAGGTCTACCGATATCTGGTTCTCGGGGTCGAATACCTTTAACTTTAGTAAAATTTTATTCTTTTCGCGTTTCGCGAAACGGAGAATATCTTCAATAAGGATGTCATTAATATCGGATAGGGCAAGGTTGAGGGTGATGCTTTTAATCATCTTCTCCCTGATTTCGTGTAGCATGTGAATTGATTTAATATTGAGTTCAAGCTCATCGGGTCGATAGGATTTGGGTTGGATTTTACCAAAAATCATGATGTAGTAGCCGTTGAAACAGAAGTTTCGGTAATTTTCAAAACTCTTTCCAAACAGCATAATATCCATTGAGTCGGTGTAATCCTCAAGGGTGATTCGGCCATACTGCTTGCCATTTTTAGCAGTGTCTATCTTTGAACCAATAGTCATACCGGCGATGGTAACATCGCGATCACGGTATTGATCCATATTAGCCTTAAGGTCGGCAATGGTTACATTGCATAAGTTTTCAATCTCAAATCTGAAATCATCGAGAGGGTGGGCCGAAAGGTAGATTCCTATTACCTCTTTTTCGTGGTTTAATTTCTCAATGGTAGGCCAGGTTTCGATTTTTGGTGGAACGGGCTTAGGGATTTCAAATCCGGCAACATCGCCAAAAAGCGAGCGCTGGCTGCTACCTTTTTCTGATTGAACCTTGATTCCATAACGCATAAGGGTTTCGATGAAGGTGACATTTTTTGAATCGGGGATTATAAAGGCGCTGCGGTCGATGTTGCTTAGGTTATCGAGTGCACCGGCAAGAACTAAAACCTCAAGGTTTTTCTTATTCACGGTTTGAAGGTTAACCTTTTCAAAGAAATCGTATATATTGGTAAACTTACCGTTTTTGCTGCGAACCTCAATTATATGTTGTGCGGCATTTTCACCCATACCCTTTATGGCGCCCAATCCAAATCGTATGTCGCCATTGGGCATTACTGAGAATTTGATATGGCTTTCGTTAACATCGGGGCCGAGGACCTGAATACCCATGCGTCGGCACTCGTCCATAAATGTGGTTATTTTTTTTATATCTGATAGGTTACGGCTGAGTACGGCAGCCATGAATTGGCTGGGATAATGAGCCTTAAGGTAGGCTGTTTGATAGGCCACATAGGCATAGCATGTAGAATGCGATTTGTTGAAGGCGTATTCGGCAAACGACTCCCAATCGGACCAGATTTTTCCCACCAACTTAATATCATACCCCTTATTTTTGCAGCCCTCAATGAACTTCTCCTTGAGCTCATCCATTACTTTTTTGAGTTTCTTACCCATGGCCTTTCGTAGCGCATCGGCCTGGCCCTTGGTAAACCCGGCCAACTTCTGGGATAGAAGCATAACCTGCTCCTGGTAAACGGTAATACCATAGGTATCCTTGAGCACCTCTTCCATTTCAGAAATGTCGTACTTTATGGGCTCACGGCCATGCTTACGGTTTATGAAACTGGGTATATAGTCCATGGGACCAGGACGATAAAGAGCGTTCATGGCTATTAGATCCTCAAAGCGGTTCGGCTGAAGTGCCCTGAGGTATTTCTTCATGCCGGGCGATTCAAACTGGAAAATGGCCGTAGTCTCGCCTTTTGAAAAGAGTTCATACGTTTTGGGGTCATCGAGCGGGATTTTGTCGATCTCTAATGTTTTTTGGGTTGATTCCTTAATGAGATGAAGGGTGTCCTTAATGATGGAAAGTGTCTTTAGACCCAGAAAATCCATCTTAAGAAGGCCGATATCCTCAACATGCGTTCCCTCATACTGGGTTACAAACAGTTTGGCATCCTTGTTGGTGCAAAGCGGGATATACTCCTCCAGGTCGTCGCGACCAATAATGATTCCACAGGCATGCACACCTGTTTGTCGTACCGTGCCCTCGAGTACCTGGGCGTGGCGGAGAGTGGTTCTTATTAACGGGTTATCCGATTTTGTTTCCTTTTCAAGTTCTGGAACCTCCTCAAAAGCTTTTTTTAGGGTGATGCCCGGTCGTTCGGGAATCATTTTCGATAGCCTGTCGGCTGTGGACAAATCGAGTTCAAGGGTTCGGGCTACGTCTTTTATGGCCGATTTGGCAGCCATGGTGCCAAAGGTAACGATGTGAGCCACTCGCTTGGCACCATACTTGTTTACTACGTATTGTAGCACCTCCTCGCGTCCATCTTCGTCAAAGTCGATATCGATATCGGGCATCGAAACGCGTTCGGGGTTGAGGAAGCGCTCAAACAGCAGATCATACTTAATAGGGTCGATATCGGTAATTTTAAGGCAGTAGGCAACTGCCGAACCAGCGGCAGAACCACGCCCCGGTCCTACTGAAACACCCATATCACGGGCAGCTTTTATGAAGTCCCAAACTATCAGAAAGTAGCTGGGGTATCCCATACGGGCAATTACACCCAATTCAAACTCCAATCGTTCAGTTATGTTCTCGCTGAGATTTTCGCCCCAGCGCTGTTTTGCTCCTTCGTAGGTGAGATGTCTTAGGTAGTTGTTGTCATCCGTAAAGCCATCGGGTAGGGGGAAATAGGGCATAATGGGCTTGCTCGATATATCGTAGAATTCAACCTTGTTGAAAACCTCCATGGTGTTTTCTATGGCTTCGGGGAAATTGGTAAACAGGCTGCGCATTTCGTCCTCGCTTTTCAGGTATTCCTGAAAGGTATAACGCATCCGGTTGGTGTCGTTTAGTTTTTTATCGGTATTTAGGCAGATGAGTATGTCGTGAGCTTCGGCGTCCTCGCTCATAACAAAATGCACGTCGTTGGTGGCTATGCATTTTACCCCTGTTTTTTTTGACAGTTCAATAAGAGCCTCGTTCACCTTAAGTTGATTTTCATACACCTCATAGTCGATTCGTGGAACTCCCGAGGGGTGAAGCATCTGCTCCAGATAGAAATCATCGCCAAAAATCTCTTTGTATTCGTAAATGAGTCTTTCAGCTTCGTCTATATTGCCATTCATGATGGCCTGAGGAATTTCGCCACCAAGGCAGGCGCTCGATGCAATAAGCCCCTTGCTGTGCTTACGGAGCAGCTCCTTATCGATACGGGGTTTGTAGTAAAAACCCTCGGTAAAGCCGTAGCTTACCAGTTTTACCAGATTATGGTAACCCTCCTTGTTTTTGGCAAGTAGGATGAGATGATAGTTGTGTCGGTCTTCCTTATCGGTTCTGTCGAATCGGCTATTTTTAGCAATATATGTTTCGCAACCTACAATGGGTTTGAAAAGTTTCTTTTCATGCTCCTGTATTTTTTGCTGGAGCTCAACCAATTTTTCGGGTTGATGTTTCCCCCTTTCGGCCTCAGCTTCAAGGTTTTCAATATCACGCTGAATAGACTTAATTTCGTCGTAAACCTTGGCATTGCCTTTTTTTACAGCCGCAAGGAATTCCTTAATCCCAAACATGTTGCCGTGGTCGGTTAGTGCAATGCCGGGCATGCCCAGTTCTTTGGCTCTCGATATCAACTTATCTATTCCGGATGCCCCATCGAGTATGGAGTAGTGACTGTGGACGTGAAGATGAACAAACTGGCTCATTTACTTAAACTTGTTATACCTCTCTGATTTATTGAATATAAGCACAATACCTATCATTGCGAATTTAATTAAATAGGGGTACTTTCACGAATGGGTTTAGTGTTAATTAATCATTTTTTATCAACAGTAAATACTATTTTAACCCAACATTCATTAAATCAGTAAAAAAAGAATTCAAGTAAATTTCAAAAGGCACTAATGGCTGTCAAAAACAGTTAAATTGTTCTGGCCTTCGATATATTATTCTGAAATATTATAAAATGGGAATCATGAAAAAGTTAGTTCTATTTTTTATCCTTCTGGTGCCAATGTCGTTGCTGGGAATTGAAAGTTCAAAGGACACCTTGCCTGCTTTTGTTGGGATTTGGTATATTCCAAAAATGAATTGGTTTGTGGATTATACACAGCATTCTGCAATAGGTGAACCATTATCTGTGGATTTTAGAATATCATCATTGATGAGCGTTGAGGGATATTTTTGCCATTCGCCGGATTGAACTTCGGCTGGGTTTAAATGCCCAGTTTGAAAACATTATAGTTAGCAAGGCCTATAGATGGGGTGGATACCTTGGATTTAAGGGCTACTGGTTGATGATTCAAAGTTCAAAAATAGAGGAAACGCTCAGCTGGAAAGGTCAACTTCCACCTGGTGAGTATTTCAGACAGATTGGTTTTCAAAATAGCTATTTTAATATCGACCTGCTCAAAAACTTTAAGTTAAAACGATACGTTGATGGTGAGTGGAAATCGGATGATGTGGAAGAAAATAAGATGGGGTTTTACTGGGGGTTCGGTTATACATCAATGGGATTCCCGCTAGAAATAGCTACTTTAACTACCAAGGGCAATCCGTCGAAGGATTTGAAATTCGGGTTGCCGGCTTATGATTCTCTTTATATGATTAAATCGTTCAACCTTAGCGCAGGCTTTGATTTGTTAAGGCAGTTTTGCCAGGTAGGGGGACGGTATGGACTTATACCTGGACGACCGCCCATGAAGGTGGCATTATACCTATCAACTGAGGATAGAATTGGATTTGGTCCGGGGAAATTAACATCATATAGTATAAATATGGCTGAGGATTTGAATCCCGGCCGTACCGTTACCTCTCCCAAATTTTTCAATACCAATTTGCACTATTTCCTATCGGTTGGTTTACGATACTACATTAAGAGTGGCCCTTCTTTAATGATTTTGGCAGTAGGGTATGATCTTGAGGGGACTGATTTTTCCCCATCTGGTGCTCGTGTTAAAGAAAAGGAAGATTTAGGGCTTGACTTTACAGGTATTCTTTTCAACCACGGCGTATCGTTTAAGTTTTACCTGGCTTTTGACCGTAGGTGGCGGAACATGCCATAAAAAGCCGGATAGCTATCCGGCTTTTATTTTGTAGTAATCTAAAGGCTTACTTAAGGGTATGGGTTTTAATAATCTCGTTTGAGCGAAGTAGGATGTCTACGTATTGTGCTCTCAGGTAGGCAAAGGGGTCGTGAAGGTTCTTCTTGGCAAGTTTTCCCTTGAAGCTATCAATTGAACTATACCCTTTTTTGTCCATCCATTGCTCCATTTGGTCTAAAATATTGGTAATATAGTCAATTCCGTTTTTGTAGAGCGTACTTACCACCTGGAATGCACTTGCACCTGCAAGTATCATTTTTACAGCATCCTGTCCGTTCATTATTCCGGAAGCGGCGCAGATATCAGCAGCAATGTTGCCGTAGAGCAAGCCGGTAAAACGTAACGGCAATCGGTGGTCGTTGCTCTCGCTAAGAATAATGGACTGAACTAGCTCCTCTTTATCAATATCGATATCAGGTTGAAATAGCCTATTGAACAAAACAAATCCGTCAACCTGGGTTTCATCAAACCTGCGGATTACATCAAGTGGGTTGGTATAGAACGGGCTCAACTTAACGCTAATGGGGATTTTGACCTTTTCCTTTACATCTTTGAGCAAATCGATTTGCGATTGAATGATGGTTTTACCCTCAACCTCAAAATTTTTGGGAGTGGTGTAAAAGTTGAGCTCCAGAGCATCAACACCAGTATCGGCAATAGCAATGGCATATTCAGCCCATGTGTCGGAATGCATGGCGTTAAGGCTTCCGATAACCGGTATCTCTAATACATCCTTGGCCTTTTTGAGCTTGTCCAAATGGTCTGTCGGTCCGGCGTGTTTTAAAGTGGGGAAAAGTTTAACCATCTCGGCATGACGTTCGTTATATTCCTGGAGCTCGTTTTCGAGCTCCAGCTCTTCGAGCTGAATTTGTTCCTCAAATAGCGATTTGAAAACAACGGCACCAGCACCGGCTTTTTCGATAGCCTCTAACGTGTCGATGTTTGAAGTGAGCGACGAAGCACCAGCTATAAGCGGATTTCGTAGCTCTATCCCTAAATAGTTAGTTTTTAATTTTGACATGGCATTTGGTATTAGGGGTTAATTTTTTCAACCATTCGCTATAATCTTTGCAATATCAATTACGGGTCGGGGCCAACGGTAATCGCTAAAGTTTTGAGAGTTAATGGCGATAACAATTTCTTTTTCTGGGAAAACAAAAACGTATTGGTCGCCATACCCTGCTGCGTAAATAATTAGTCCCCCTTCATCTGAGTGCTCTATCCACCAATGTAGCCCATAATTTATATTGCCGTTGAATACTGTTTCTATTGATGTGGATTGTTGTATCCAGTTTGCCGATACAACTTGTCTATTCTTGTAAACACCACCATTAAGAACCAGTAGACCTATTTTAGCCATATCAGTTGTAGTGAGCAGTATACCGCCCCATGCAGGGTATGAATTATTTGGGTATTCATCCCATTGATAGTTCGTGATGCCAAGCGGTTTGAAAAATTTTTCAGCAACAAAAGTTCTGAAATCCATTCCGCAGGTACGGCTTACTATTTCAGCCAGCACCTGCGACGATAGGCTATTGTAACAAAATTTCAAGCCGGGTATTGTATCCACCGGAAGGTAGAAAAAATGATTTACCCAGTTTTTACCACTTTCCAAAAGTGCCATTAAGCTGTTCGACGCAAAATTGTATGGGAAATCCCATTCGTCCCATTTTAAGCCAGTGGTCTGATTGAGCAGGTGCCGAATGGTGATTCTTTTTTTAACGGGATTTTCGATGAAAATATTTTTATATTCTGGAAAGTACTGAAATATAGGTTCATCAATCGATTTGATAAGCCCTCTGTCAATACAAATACCTATTGCAATTGATGTGATGCTCTTTGTTACGGAGCTAATGGGATTGAGATTATACTTACCTGCAAAGCCAAAATATTGTTCGTAAACTAATTTTCCCTGTCGGTTTAAAACCGTTATCCCATTTATTTTTCCAAACTCATCATTTCTGATGAGATTTTCCAAATCTTTGAGTTTTGAACTTTTGTCTTCAAGGGTAAAATTGATACCCGAGCCCATTGTCGTAAGCGAAATAAAAAAATAAAATCCTATTAACGCCAGGTGGGACATAAAATTCAATTTGTTTAAATTTACGTAAATAATGGTAAAAAGGCAATAGGCTTTACCCTATAAACCAATGGGTAAAGTTTTGGTTCATTATTTTGCGATGAATTTTATTGAGCGAAAAAATTAAAAGTGGTTGGCAACTGTTTTTAGTTGCTCTAAGGCCATTTCGATTGTCAATCGGGAGCATGCAACATTAACTCGCATAAAACCGCTTCCTTGCCTGCCATACTCTGTGCCCGGACTGAAACCCAGCCCAGCTTGTTTGATAAGAAGGGCGCTCAATTTCTCATCATCAAGTTGAGAATTTCTAAAATCCAACCAAATCAGGTAGGTAGCTTGAGGTTCAATGGCTTTTATTTTTGTAAATTGCTGTAACCCCGAAATGAAAAGTTTTACGTTTCCTTCAAGGTAACGCATAAGCTGGTTCAGCCACTGCTTTCCATCAGGGGTGAAGGCTGCTTTCAAAGCAACCATTCCTATTGCGTTTCCCATTCCTGCACCGCTTGCATCAAGTTCATCTGCGTATTTTTTCTTAACCTCATTATTAGGAATAATAGCAAATCCAGATGCCAGCCCCGCCGTATTGAAAGTTTTGCTTATTGAGCCAAAGGTAACGGTAATTGCCGCTAATTCTTCCGATAGCGAGGCAATTGAAATGTGATTCTGCCCGGGATACACCAGATCCGAATGAATTTCATCTGAAATTATAATAATGTTGTTTTTCAGGCAAATACTTCCAATTTCCAGGAGTTCATCTTTTGTCCATAAGCGACCCACTGGATTGTGTGGGCTCGATAGTATAAGCATTTTGGCACCCTGCTTAGCTTGTTGTTCAAGCAGTTCAAAATTGATATAATACTTGCCATTACTCTCTAACAAGGGGTTTTCAATAACTCTCCGATGGTTGTTTATCACAGTGCTGAAGAATGGGGGGTAAACGGGTGGTTGAATAATTATACCATCGCCGGGTTGGGTTAATGCTCTTATAGCATGGCTGATGCCGGAAACCACACCGGGGCAGAAGTCAATCCATTCAGCTTTTATATCCCAGTTGTGAAAACTTTTATACCACCATGTAATGGCTTGAAGATACTCGTTATCGCGAAATGTATATCCCAAAATAGGGTGGTTAAGGCGATTTCGGAGTGCATCCATGATAAAATCAGGAGTGGGAATGTCCATATCGGCTACCCACATGGGTAGTACATCTGGGTTACCAAACACGGTTTGACGTAAATCGTACTTTACGCACGATGTGCTGTCTCTATTTACAATTTGGTCAAAATTGTAGGGCATATGAATAGGTTGTTTAGAATATTAACTGGATTCCAAGCCTGATCCCAAATTGAGTGATATTGGGGTTATCGAGATGGGTCAACCGCCAAATGGCATCAATTCTCACTATCTTGAAAATATTTTCAACACCCGCGCTAACTTCTATGTAGGGCTTTGATATCTCTCCCATTCCGGCAGGGAACTCGATAAAGTTAAGGTTTTTCTGACTAATACTTCCAACAAGGTATTTGGCTGTGGCCACCTCGCGCCATTTTAAACGGCGTATCAAGGGAAAACGATTTAAAAAGAAGCCCTGAAAGTGATGCTCGTAGTATAGGCTTACGTATTGGTCGGATGCAAATTCGTAGTAGTTCATCAGGTTGAAGGCATACCGGTCAAAGGCATAGGTTTCGTTGCCTTCGTGTAGTTGAAGAAGGGGGTAGGGAACCGTTCCAAAAATTTTGCCGGCATCCACTATAAATCGGGCGTAGCCAATGGGGTTTACGTTGAACTTGTGGTAGTAGTTCAGGTGTAGCTTCCAGTAGTTGTAATCCGAACCGGCAATGCCCTTTATCGATTTGGTAATGTCAAAATTGATTTCAGGCCACTCGCTACCAAGGCTTACCTTTTCGAACTCGCCTGAAACGTAGCGTTCATCCTTAATCCATCGGGAGTTCAGAGTAACTGTTGATGTGGTTACGTTCTTTAACCCACTTCCGCCTCCAACCGGATTAAACAGGATAAAGTCGGTGGGATAAATTATTCTGTGGCTAAAAGTTATCTTATTTGACAGGCCTACAAACCATTCCTTTTCGTAGTAAGCAGTAAAGTCCTTTACCAGTGTTAGCTTGTTGTTGGGGTTGCGCCGTAAAAACGAGGTAAGAATATTGTCTTCGGTTAGCGAGTAGGGGCTTTGTCCCAGTTGCTCAATATCGCTTTTATAGCTTACGCTAAGTGCCTCGCGGGGATTTTTGTTAAACATGTAAAGCGAACCAATGCCCCATTTGAAACGTTCGTCTTTATCGCCGTAGGCCAAAAAGGCATTAAACATTACTTTTTTACTGAATTTATTACTGGTTCGGCCTGAAACCTTAAAACGGTTGCCCTCAATTTCGTTAAAGCTATAGGTTTGGTAGTAGGGGCCAATTTCCCAGTATCCAATGGGGTAGTAGTAGTTTACAAACATATTTACAATATCGATAAAGGTTTTATACATGGGCATCTGTTGGATGGAATCCACCATTTGGTATATGCCGGCTTCACGGGGGGTTAGCTCAAAGGGGCGTAGGTTTGCCCAGTAATCTTCCTTTTGATTGAGTGCACCTTCCAATACTTTGAGATTGGTCGGCATTTCGCTAATTTCCTGCGGAAATGTTGGGTTTAGTATTACATCGCTATACGAAATGGTTTTGTGTCCAAAAAAACCAGTGGTTTTATCGGCTAAATTAAAATCAACAAATAGGGTTATTTGCTTGGGAAACCAGAGGGTATCGTTTAGTGGGGTAAACTCAGAAGTGGCAACCATATCCTTAACAAAGTTTAGGTTTACCATTTCGGCTAGTCGTACCTGAACCTTTGCTATTGCCCATGTGCTGTCGTTTACCCACATCTCACCTGTAAAGGTGGGTTCCATCTTACGGCGGGGTTTAAAGGATATCCGGTAGCACCACCTATTGTCAATATAAGCGCTATCTAACAAAATGTATTTATAGTAAAGCAGACCTGCATTGGCTATAGGGCTTACCAAACCTTGGTCGAAAATATTTATGTAATTGTCGTAGATATTTACGCTCTGGTATATTTTACCTGTAAACTGGGTAACGCTTTCATTGTTCACCCCCGACATTTTATTGGCCTTAATAATTTCCTTTTCCATGCGGGGATTTGCCTGGTAGTAGTAATCCGAAACCGATTCGGTTATAAAAATGGGAAGATAGGTTTTTCCAGTTATGGCATTGGTGTCAACATAATCCCAAATAAATTGGAATTGATTGAATATCTTTCGTTTTTTTATATCATCATCAACGTTGTTGATATCAACCTGAATTTTGTTATAGCTTCGGCAGCTGTAGCTCAAATTGGCAGGGTTGTTCCGTTCCTTGTTACGAATTACATTGCGGATTATTCTATTGGCTTGGTTTTCGCCGGGGCGAACAATTACGCTGGCAATTTCAATAGCCTCGGGTTCCAGTTTAATATTTACTTCCTGATAAATACCCTTTTTAATAGCAATTTTAAGCGGCTTGTATCCTACAAATGAGAATAACAGAGTATCGGTGGCGGTCCGGGTTTCTATAAAGAAATCGCCCTTTTCGGATGTTATAGTTCCTACGGATATGCCTTTGAATGAAATGTTTACATAGGGTAGCGGCTCATCGGTTTGGGCGTCAACAACTTTTCCTCTAATTTTTGTTATCTGTCCTTGTGCAAAAGTATTGCTGTAAAAAGAGAATGTCAATAAAATAAGTAAAAGGCACCTTTTCATACTTCAAGGTTTTAATCCATGTGTGCTTTTATGGCAAACATTACGCTTACTTCATACATAGCCCAAAGGGGCAGCATTAGTAGTAACATTGTAAAAACGTCGGGTGGGGTTAAAAGGGCTGATATGGTGAGTAAAACAACTATTACTATAGGGCGGTTGCGCTTGAGTGTTTTTGCGTTTATTACTTTCCATTTGCTAAGTTTCCAAACTATCAGGGGCAATTCAAAACCAACCCCCATGGAAAGAATCACTTTTGTAACGTAACTTATAAACGATTGAATGGTGATTTGGTTCACTATCTGTTTGCTTACCTCATAGGTGGATAGAAATTGCACCGTTACCGGTGCCATTACAAAATATCCAAAAGCAAGCCCTATTGTCATCAAAAGTGCCGCCAATAGCATTGTTCTTATTGTTGCATTTTGTTCGCTACTATTTAGTGCTGGTTTAACAAATTTTAGTATCTCCTTAACACTGTATGGCATAGCAAAAATTATGCCCGCAACAAGCGAGATGGTTATGTGCAGCATAAACTGCCCCGCAAGTTCAATATTTATGAATTGAAGATTTTGCTGATTGATGCAGATTTGAGGCGAGTTTATCAAATCTGCCAGTTGATATAGTAACCGATTGGTAATAAATTCGGGTTGGCTAACGCTAAGCAACAGATCAAGGATTTGGTTTTTGAGTAAAAAGGCTGTTATGCTTCCAGCTATTATAGCAAGCGAAATTCTGAATAGGGATTTTCGTAGCTCTAACAAGTGTTCCAATATGGTCATTTCGGACCTATTATGCATAGCATGGAATGAGTTTACACAATACCCTCACGTAAAATATCGTGAATGTGGATTACTCCTTCATATTTGCCATTATTCAGCACCAGTAGCTGTGTGATTTTGTGTTGTTCCATCAGGTTAAATGCATTAATGGCGAGTTCATCTGGGGCAATGGCTTTTGGATTAACCGACATGATATCCTTTGCGGTAAGTCCCTCAATGGAATGGTTATTCTGGAGCATCCGCCTAAGGTCGCCATCGGTTATGATGCCCACAACCTGCTGGTTGTCGTTAACCACTGCGGTAGCACCCAACCGTTTCGATGATATTTCAAGAATTACCGAGGGTATGGGGTCGTTGGGATGTACTTTAGGTGGATTGTATGGAGAGTAAATATCGGAAACACGCATGTAAAGTTTTTTACCCAATGAGCCCCCTGGATGAAATTTGGCAAAATCAGCAGGGGTAAAACCCCTAAGTTTTAGCAGGCAAACTGCAAGTGCATCGCCAATAACCAGTTGTGCAGTGGTGCTTGAGGTTGGAGCAAGATTGTTTGGACATGCTTCGCGTTCTACTGTAGCCTTTATAACGTAATCGGCCTTTTGGGCCAAGTAGGAATCGCTATTCGATACAATGGCCACAAGTCTGTTCCCCAGGTTGCGTATGAGTGGGACCAGAACCTTTATTTCCGGTGTATTACCGCTTTTCGATAAACAAACTATGATATCGTTGTGTTGAATTATCCCTAAATCGCCATGAATGGCATCAGCAGCATGCATGAAAATGGCCGGAGTACCAGTGGAATTTAGGGTTGCCACAATCTTACTTGCAATTATTGCGCTTTTCCCTATACCTGTAACAATAACCCTACCTTTCCCGTTAAATATTTCTAAAACCGTTTGTACGAAATCGTCGTCAATATATTGGGTTAGCCTTTCAATAGCATCAGCTTCAGTTTTAATGGTTTCAATTGCAAGTTCTTTTATTTGATTGTTCATGGTTTACTCTTTTTTGCTAATTTTGTCACCCTTTGTTAAAAGACACTAATTGATAATTTTTTGTGCAATAATATGTATCTTTATGAAAGCAAAAGTATTTTTTTTTTTTCATTTGGCATTATTATAAAGATATTAACAAAAGTTAAATAGCAAGGCTCAGAGGAAGCATAGTATGAAAATTAATGCATCAGAGGTTTCGCTGAAGGAATACCTGAACAAGTACTTTGGTTTTACAACCTTTAAGGGCAATCAAGAGGCCATTATACGCAATGTGTTGGACGGAAATGACACCTTTGTTCTTATGCCCACAGGAGGGGGAAAATCCCTTTGCTACCAGCTACCGGCACTCATTCTTGATGGAACGGCCATAATTATTTCACCCCTAATTGCCCTTATGAAGAATCAGGTAGATAACATGCGAAGCTTTGTAGTGGAAGATGGGGTAGCGCACTTTCTCAACTCTTCGCTGAACAAGACACAAATTCAGAAGGTTAAGGAAGATATAATGTCGGGTGCTACAAAGATGCTCTATGTGGCACCGGAATCGCTAACCAAGGAGGAAAACGTTCAGTTCCTACGCCAGATAAAAATTTCTTTTTACGCCATTGATGAGGCGCACTGTATTTCAGAGTGGGGGCACGATTTCCGTCCAGAGTACCGACGTATCAGGCCTATTATCAACGAAATTGGTAATGCCCCAATAATAGCCCTTACTGCAACTGCAACCCCTAAGGTTCAGAACGATATTCAAAAGAACCTTGGAATGCAGAATGCCACAGTATTTAAATCGTCGTTTAACCGTCCTAATCTTTACTACGAGGTTAGGCCTAAAGTAAATGCAGTTAAGGAAATAATCAAGTACATAAAAAATAATTACGGAAAATCTGGCATTATTTACTGCCTTAGCCGTAAAAAGGTTGAGGAGATGGCCGAGGTACTTAAGATTAATGGCATTAAGGCTTTACCCTATCATGCTGGAATGGATGCCGCCACCCGTTCAGAGAATCAGGATAAATTTCTGATGGAGGAGATTGATGTAATTGTGGCCACTATTGCTTTTGGCATGGGTATCGATAAGCCCGATGTTCGGTTTGTGATTCACTACGATATACCCAAGAGCCTTGAGGGATACTATCAGGAAACTGGCCGCGCCGGCCGCGATGGTGGCGAGGGGCAGTGTATTACCTTTTACAGCTACAAGGATATCCAAAAACTGGAAAAGTTCATGCAGGGTAAACCGGTGTCGGAGCAGGAGATTGGAAAACAGCTGCTGCTCGAAACCGTATCGTATGCCGAGTCATCAATTTGCAGGCGTAAAACCCTGCTCAATTATTTTGGAGAGGATTACACCGAGGACAACTGCAACTCGTGCGATAACTGCCTTAACCCCAAAACTCAGTTCAATGGTAAGGACGATCTGCAGCTGGTTCTGGAAACCATTCTGGCTGTTAACCAAAAATTTAAGCCCGATCACATTGTTAATATTCTCACTGGAAACGTAACCGCAACCGTTAAATCGTACAAGCACAACCAACTCGATACCTTTGGCGAGGGAGCCGATAAGAATCCCATGTTCTGGAATTCAATCATTCGCCAAGCTCTGGTGATGAAGTTTCTTGATAAGGACATTGAAAACTATGGCTTGCTATTAGTTACCCAAAAAGGCAAAGAGTTTCTGGGAAAGCCCTATGAGGTGATGTTTACACTCGACCAGCGCTACGAGGAGGGCGATGATGATGAGGCAATTGGCCTATCGCCCGATAAGGCTGGTGGAGGTGCAGCCGACGATGAGCTGCTGAGTATGCTCAAGGAGCTTCGCAAAAAGATGGCTAAAAAGCTCAACCTGCCGCCATTTGTTATTTTCCAAGATCCATCGCTGGAGGATATGGCCATTCAGTACCCTATTACAATCGATGAGTTGCAGAACATATCGGGGGTTGGTGCTGGCAAGGCTAAGCGATATGGAAAGGAGTTTATAGAGCTCATAAAGGCCTATGTGGATGAAAAAGAAATTATTCGTCCGCAGGATATGGTTGTAAAATCGGTTGCCAATAAATCGCTACTTAAGGTCTTTATTATTCAAAGCATCGACCGCAAACTCGATTTGGAAGACATTGCCGAAGCCAAGAACCTCGAAATGGACGACCTTCTTACAGAAATTGAGGCTATAGTTAACTCTGGTACAAAAATCAATATCGACTACTACATTAATAAAGTTATTGACGAGGATAAACAGGAGGAGATTTTTGATTACTTCCGGAATGAGGCACAAACCGAAAGCATTGAGGAGGCCATTGCAGCTCTCGATGATGATGATATCACTGAGGAGGAGGTTAGGCTTATGCGCATTAAGTTTATGTCCGAACTTGGTAACTAATGCTTTGTGAACCAATGCATAAAGTTTTATCTGTTCAAGGCTTAAGTAAACGATATACATCAAAACTTGCTCTCAATAATTTCAGCATTGATGTTGAAAAGGGTCAGGTTGTAGGCATACTTGGTCCAAATGGAAGCGGAAAAACAACTTTCCTTTCAATTGTACTTGGTTTACGAAGTCAAACCAAAGGTGAGTTCTCGTGGTTTGGGAATCCCAATGGCTTTATATCTGGGACCAGAATTGGGGCACTGGTCGAAGTGCCCTACTACTTCCCCTATCTCACGTTAGAAGATAACATGCGGCTGAGTGCTTTGGTAAAAAATCTGCCCGCAAGTAGCATTTATTCAGTGATTGAACGCGTTGGCCTTACTGCTAACCTTAAAACACGGCTTAATGCCTTCTCTTTAGGAATGAAGCAACGTATGGCAATTGCACAAACAATACTGGGTTCGCCTGAGGTTATTGTGCTCGATGAGCCCACCAACGGGCTTGACCCCGAGGGCGTTGTTGAGGTTCGCAAGCTTATAAATGAATTATCCTATAATGGCCAAACGGTTATAGTTGCAAGCCATAATCTGGACGAGATTCAGCGAATCTGTTCACATGTGGCGATTTTAAAAGGAGGCGAACTTATTTCGTCGGGTCTTGTTAGCCAACTTTTATCGTTGGCTAAAGTGGCTGTTATTGAGGTCGATAAACCCCAATTGCTACTCCAGCAAATTAATAAGCTCTCGGGTTTGGAACTGTTTGAATACCATGGTAATCTGTTTACACTATTAATTAATAATCATACCAATGCGTCATCGTTGGTAAACAATATTGGCTTGCTTGGTATTGGGGTTGTTAATCTTCAGCTACGTAACCTTACGCTCGAGGAGTTTTTTATTCATCTGGTCCGGTCAAAAAAATAGGTTATGCTAAAGTTAATCAAAGGAGAATTCATAAAACTTTATCGCTATACAACCTTTTGGGTTTTACTACTACTGCATGCCTTGCTATTCCTTTTAGCCTTGTCCATTGCAAGTAGGGCAAGTTTAAACATTAACGGAATTGAGGCAAATGTTCTTTTTTCAAACCCCTATGCATGGGAAACAGTGGCCTGGATGGCCAGCTGGTTCAACCTGATTCTTGCCCTGCTTTACATAATACTTACCGGAAACGAGTATCAGTTTAACACCTATCGGCGCCAGCTGCTCGATGGTTTTAGCCGTAACCAAATTATATCTGCAAAAATATTGATGGCAATTCTATTTGCCATATACACTCTTGTGCTGGTAGTTTTATTTGGTGTATTTGCCACCCCCGTACTCTCGTCAACAGGAAGTGTCCTTGCCGGTTTTCGTTATGTGCTTGTCCTTCTTGTTCAGGTTCTTGGCTATTTGGCCTTGGCTTTTTTGCTCATCAGCTTAATCCGTAACATTGCTTTATCCATTGTAATATACCTGCTCTATTTTGTACTGATTGAACCCTTTATCCGGCTGTTTATGTCCGACGGCATGGCAAGATTTATGCCCGTTAAGGTGATATCTAACCTTACCCCTATGCCTGATTTTCTGGGTATTATGGCACGTCAGTTCAATACCGGTAATCAACTAAAATCCGATACTCTCAACAGCATCAGTAGTATTCAGGCTGAATCTCTATCACTGGGATTAAATGTTTCGGTGGCGCTTTTTTATACTGTAGTGTTTTTTGTGTTATCCTATATCATTTTTAAACGTAGAGATTTCTAAAAACACACATTGGGTTAAACTTAACCACTTGTTTTGAATCAAAACAATATAACACATAACAATTTAATTTCCCAAATATGAAAAAGACTATTTTGCTTACGCTGATATTGTCTTTTGTACTATCGGTAAGAGGACAAACGCTTCAAGAGCTTCAGGATAGGGTTGATGAGCTCACCCGTCAGAACGAGAACTTGAATCATCAGCTCGATGTGATAATTAAAAAGATTGACGATGTCAACTGGTTCAACCGCGTTGGCGATTTATCTTTTATCGATAAAGTGTTTATCTACGGACCCCCACCAGCTAATACGCCTAACCCATCAGCTGTTGGTGCAAAAAATCCGGTTAAGTTCTGGAACTATGTGTTCATTCCCAGAAATATCGATTTTAGCAAAAAGTACCCCCTAATTGTGTTTCCGCATGGAGGGGTTCATGGCGATTTTGACACCTACTTTACCCATATAGTTCGTGAAATGCTTGCACAGGGTTACGTTGTGGTTGCACCGGAATACAGAGGGAGCACTGGTTACGGCGAAGGTTTTTGGCATCAAATCGATTACGGGGGGCTGGAAAATGAGGACGTATTTGCCAGCCGAAACTATATGGTTGAGAACTACGATTTTATTGATAGTAACAGGATTGGAATTGTGGGTTGGAGCCATGGTGGTATGATAGCATTGCATAATATTTTTGAGCACCCCGAAGGCTATGCATGCGCATTTGCAGGTGTTCCGGTTTCAGATATGATTATGCGTTACGGCTATGCAACCGACGATTACCGTCGCCTATACGATTCCGAATATCATATCGGTAAAACACCCCGCGAGGACATTGCCGAGTACCGCCGCCGTTCGCCTGCCTGGCAGGCCCATAAGCTTAAAACCCCGCTGCTCATCCATACCAATACCAACGACGACGATGTTTATGTAATTGAGGTGGAACATCTTATTAAATCGTTGAAAGCAGAAGACAAAAAGTTTGAGTATGAAATTTTTAAGGAAATGCCCGGTGGGCATTCTTTCGACCGTATCGATACTAAGGCAGCCCGACAGATTAGGGTGAAGATCTATAAGTTCTTGGCGCAGTACCTAAATCCCCCAAAACCAATAAAGACAATAGGGGATATTAACCGCGCGGCGTATTTGCCGATTAGATAGTAAAAAAAGGGATGCTTTTTGGCATCCCTTTTTTTACCTCAGCATACCCCTGACCTCGTCGAGACTGCCATCGGTCTTGGCGGGAACGATTCCCAGTACGTGAGCAATAATGCTGTATACATTTACATTAAAAAACGACGGGTGCATGTAGCAACTTTTAAAGGCAGGTCCTTTTGCGTAAAAGATGCCCTGCATTTCGGGTATAAGGTTGTCGTACCCGTGGGTTCCACCAGTGTAGCTCTCCTTGTCGGATGCCCATGTTATGCTCCAGCCAAACTCAGCCTCAACCAGAATATCGTTTACTCTGGGATTCTTTCCGTAAACGTAACGCGATGGTATTTCGTTACGTTCCCAAATCTTAAGGTGATGAATTGATTTTAGTTTTCGCACGACATCGGTGTAGTGCTCAGATTTGGGCTGTAGGGTATATACCGGATTGCTCCCCAAAATGTAACGAAAATTATCTTTATCAAAATATTCCGATAGGTTAATCACTCTATCGGGTGATATTTCGGCCATGCCATGGTCGGAAAGTATGATAACATTCAACTTTTCAGCAATGGGTAGCATTGCTAACCGATTCATGAAATAGCCTATAAGGCTATCGAGTTGCTCAACAACCTCTTTGGTCTGCTGCGATACCGGACCAAAATCGTGGCTAACCCAGTCGGGTTGATGGTAGTAAAAGGTGATGAGCCTTGGACGCTTTTCAATGGGGTAATTAAGCCATTTAATCACCGTATCAACCCTAACGGTAAATGGGACCTTTTGGTCATAGCGTTTCCAGTAAGTGGGCTGTATTCCCTGAATGGGAGCCTCAGAACCTACCCAGTAGTAAGAGGCGGTAATAACTCCTTGTTTCTCAGCTGTTACCCAAATGGGTTGGCCGTGATAAAACTCTCCGTTTTCAACGCTTTTCCTGTCGCCTAAACGGTAGTATCCCAGCTCCTCATCGTAAAACGAATTGTTAACAATACCATGATTATCAGGATGCAAACCTGTAGCAATGCTGTAGTGCTTGGGGAATGTTTTTGATGGATAGCAACTGATTAGCGACTGAGCGCGAACCCCTTTACGGCCAAATTCATCGAGGTTGGGCGTTTTGTAAATTGTAGGGTAGTCCCATCGGAATCCATCCAACGAAATCAAAATAACATAGCTGTCGGTCTTACTGCTCCCCTGTGCCCAAGTATTTTGATGAAAAATAATACCTATAACAACCAATAGCGTAAGTAAAATAGATAAACGTTTCATTTTGCTTATTTGTAATCGTTTAACATGATTGCTGCTTAATTGTTTAACGCAGGTTCGCTTTTATATATTTTCCCACATCAAACTTACGCTTACATCCATCAAAGTTCATGTAACGGATTTTACCAAAAATTGGGCGTTCGGGCCATGCACGGTCGTGAACTCCGCCAATTGACCAGGCAATGCCAGTGTAACCATTTGGGTCGCGGCCGTCGAGGCTGTACTTATCGTTAAGATAAATGGCAAAGCGCATTGCCTCTTCGGGGCAGGTAGTCCATTCCAGTATTTTTTTTGCCCAGTACATACGCATGTACCCATGCATTTTGCCCGTATGCATCAGCTCTAGTTGAGCAGCATTCCATAGTGGGTCGTGGGTATGGGCAAGTTCAAATTCCTGTAGGGTATAGAGGTACTCCCTCACATCGAAGCGGTGAATTCGGTGGGTTTCTTTAGCCCAGTCGGGGAAACCGGAAAAATTTGAATATGCGGGATTGTAGTAGCAAAAGTTATCGGATAGCTCCCGCCTTACAATCAGTTCCTCAAGCAGTGCCTGCTTATCGGCCTCTGGAGCCGATGATTTTAGCACTTCAAAGGCTACTCTTTGTGCCGATAGTTGACCAAAATGCAGGTATGGTGAGAGGTTCGACTGTCCGTTAAGTGTGGGATCGTTTCTTCGAACCGAATAACCGTTTAAACGGTTAGTAATAAAATCATTTAGCGCTTCATGTGCGGCTTTTTCGCCTGGGATAAAATTCTTTACTGGTTTCACATCGTTCGAAGGGTTGAGCCATCCCATAACTTCGTGCCAACGGGTTAAATGTGGATTGGGCTCATTTTTAAACTGCAGGGATAAATCGGGGAATTCGGTCAGAAATGTTGATAACAGTTTTTTTATTTTGGGCCGAATTGTATGGGCTCCAAATTCCAGTTTTTGAGAGACGTACCAGCAGGGAACTACATTGTGGGCATCAACCTCGTGGTGCGGTATATTAATCTGTTGATTTAGTAGGTTTTTCCACTTTCGTTTAATAAAAAGCGGGTCAAAGTCGCTTATTATAAGTGATGCTTCTGCTCTCTCTCCAAATTTCCACACCTGTTCGGCTGGCTCGCCTTGCAGCAGATTAAATGAAATACCTTTACTTTTAAGTTTTTGCTCTACCTCGGCAAGTCCTTTGATTAGAAAATCGTAATGCCTAAGGTTTGCGCTCGGGAATGATGGCGATAGGGCAAAAACCACGCTAAGTGGAACTTTTAGCTCATTTGCTTTAAGTATTGAATAAGTTAAAGCCCAGTTATCGGTAGCCCTTTGATCGCGAGACATCCAGTAGACTACAGGACCACGGTGGGTTATATTTCTGCCTTTAAGTTCACGTACCCGATGTTTGTTAAAGCTGTTGTGACTAAACATAAAGTGATGTCTTACATTGTAAAAATATAAAAAAACAATAAAACTAAAAAGAGGTGCCATTTGAGCACCTCTTGCATTATTAATAAGTTGAAGTCAACGGCTATTGATTCAGTTCAATAAGTTTACGTGTTGTCCCAAGCTGGCCTATTTTAACCTTAAGGATGTAAGCCCCTGCTGATAGGCCGTTTGCTTTGGCCGAGAAACGGTATTCCTTGGCACCGGATTCCAGCAATCGGTTTTCAAGTTCCATAACCATTCTTCCACTAAGGTCGTAAATGCTAATGTTTACCTCGTTGCTTTCAGGCATGTTAAATTTTATATTAACGTAATCGGTGTATGGGTTGGGGTATATATTTAGGTTAAGATTATCGTCAGAATTATTCAGGTCCGATAGCGTAACATTCATAACATTTCCATTATAGGCGGCTCTGGTGCTTATTACTGGTTCTTGTGTGCTACCGGAGGTAACCTCGCTGCGAATCAGTACCAGTACAGGGAAACGATGTTGCGGTACATACCACCTATAGGTAATATCGGTTTGGCTTATTGTATTATTGGTGAATATATTTTTGGTTTTGCGTATCTCTTTGACCCTTAATGCGTTATCTAGTTTTTTGCCTTCAGGTAGTATTATGCGGCCAATGCCATCGGCCTCAACTGTGTAGGTACCATATATTTTACCAACATAATTGTCGTTTATTAGGTAATTCCCCTTATAGCTGCCGCTGTATATGTCTCCATAAGTAAATGGATAGCGCATTTTAACAAAGGGTTTGTTGTATTCATAAATGGTGTTCCCGTTTGACGAAAGGAAGCCTACCTGTTCCAAACTCTGTTCCGTTGATTCAAATACAAAGTAATTGCCAAACTCTTCAAGTACAACATTGCCCTTAGTAAACTTGTTGCAACATTTAGATGTGTAAAAGTTATCGATACTGCCGGTAAATGAATTTAGAACATTGAGTTTGCTGAAATCCCAAATGACATTTTTACCCGATGTGCCGGGTTCAATGTAATTGGTAAGTACCATTGGATTTTTTAAGTCGGGCATAAATCCGTGTGTCCCCTTGGTAAGTGTTACTTGACCAAACAAGTTACCAGTAGTAGCAGCAAAAACTGCGATTAGCAATAGTTTTTTCATAGCATTTTGTTTTTATGTAACAAACCAAATTTATGGCAAAAAGTAGCCTCATGCAAGTGAACTGGTTAAATAATATTTTATGATTTTTCCTATAAAACTAAGAACGTTTAGCTGTAATATACATATGCTAATTGATTTCGGTATTAAACCGTTTCCTTTAGGTACTGGTAGGGGTTTGTAAAGGGTGTATGGGTAAGCAATACTGTTAGAGTTCGGCTTTGCCGAACGAGATGTTTAGTATGGAAGAAACCCTTGAACTGCACTCGCTTTTAAGAGATGATAGCTATAAAATTTTGCAGTTTACTTGTTATTTGTTGCTCGTTGAGCAGGTAGTTGAATTTAGCATATTTTTAACGGACATACACAAAAAAACTTAATAATTGACAATACTTAAGGTATATTTTAATATTTAACATTGGTATCATTTTTTTCAATCTTCTGAATGTTGTAGGTTTCATTTACACATTTCGCTTAACAGAGGCTTTAATATATTGATATTTTGAACCAAACGCTATTGCTGCAAGAAAACAGGTTAAGCCTGTTAGGGTTAAGGTTATTTGAACTCCAATAACCGGGCTGATGCTTCCAAGTAGTAAGCTACCCAGTGGGGTAATACCCATAAACGACATGCCATATAACGATACAACCCGCCCGCGTTTATCATCTTCAACAACATGCTGCAGCAGTGTATTTGTGGCGGCAAACTGGACAATCATACCGAATCCGGTAACAAATATCAAACCTATGGATACAACAGGAATAGTTGATAGGGAAAAGGCCATTAATCCTAACCCAAAGGTTAGCGACGTACCTAGTATTATTCCCGGAAGAGCTCCGATTCCCTTACGGGATGCCAAAAAGAATGCACCTAATAGTGCTCCTGCACCTAAAGAACCAGTAAGAAAACCTAATGTTTGTGCACTTCCACCAAGAATATCGCGGGCAAATACAGGCAGAAAAACCTGAAAGGGTAATCCGAGGAATCCAATGGCAGTTACAAGCATTAACAGATATCTAATATGTTTATTCCGATACGAGTACTGCAGCCCTTCAGCAAGTTCTTGTAGTATCGACCCCTTATGGTGCCTTCGGTTTAGTGGTGCGATTTTCATCGATAAAAGTGAGGCAATTACAGCAAGAAAACTTACTCCATTTATGAGAAAGCACCAGCCCTCTTCAAGCCAGGAAATTAGAACTCCTCCAATAGTTGGGCCTATAAAACGAGCTGAATTTATAAGGGTTGAGTTCAGTGCAATGGCATTTTGAAGTAAATCCCTATCACCTACCATCTCAATCAAAAAGGCATGGCGGAATGGGGTATCGAATGCTAGAGCTATTCCATTTATGGTAGCAATGGCTATGATATGCCAAATTTGAATGGCCTGTGTAAAGTAAAGAATGGCTAAAGTAAAGGCCATTAACATTGAAAGGGACTGGGCTCCAATTAGCACCATACGCCGGTTTACCCTGTCGGCATAAACACCTGCGATTGGGGTAAGTATAAGCGATGGGATTTGTCCGGCAAATCCTACTGCACCCAATAAAAATGGAGAATTGGTTATGCGGTACACCAGCCAGCCCAAGGCAAGATTTTGAATGAATGTTCCCATCAAGGAAACAATCTGCCCGTAAAAGAATAGCCTAAAATTGGGGCTTTTCAAAGCCCTGAAGGCAAAACCCACTTTAGTAAAGTATGAGCGTATATCGATATACCTGAACATACTAAAATTTTAATGCCACAATAATTCCACTAGATGTATTTCCATAATATGGAAATATTTGACATGTATAATTTCGACCCCTATTAGTTTGTTTTAGTTTAATATACTCATAGGTTAGGTACGATATTTTTGTGCTGATAATTCCAAACCCAGCACCGGCCAAAACATCCGTAATCCAATGCTTGTTGTTAATAATTCTTGCAAATCCTATAGTTCCAGCCACAGCGTAACCTGCTATGCCAATCCAAATGGAATGATTCCTATACTCTTGCCAAAGAAACTCGGCACCCGAAAAGGCCAATGTGGTATGCCCCGATGGAAATGAATTTGCAGTAGTGCTATCGGGTCGCATGACGCTTGTGGTATATTTTAGGGTTTGAACCACTGCTGTTTGTAGAAGAAAAGAACCGGCAAGTATAGCCGTTCTATCCCAAAATGGATGCTTTGCCTTTAAACCGGCATCATCTAATATGTAAACTGCTATGCCTGGAACGTACTGAAAGTAATCATCAGCTCTGTACTTTGTGTTTATGTGTTCCAGAGCTTCACTGCGAATGCCCGTGTTCCATCGTTTGAGTTTGGGGTTGTTTAGGCCTATTATTCCATAGGTAATTAAGGTAATTGGAATAATTGAGTTTTTTGCATTAAGCCTATATTCCATCTTTGGCTTCAGTGAATCACTATCAGAAAGGATTCTTTGCTGCGAAAATATTAGTATGCTATGAAAAGCACAAAAAGAAAATAAAATTGTCCGTTTCAAAACCTTTATTTTTTTGTAAAGATAATTAACTCATCTTATCGTTTTATGGGTTCGTAAATGTAATTTAACCCTGTCATAAGGTAAAATTTAGCTGTAAATGTTATTTTTGTAATGAATTTTAAATAGAATTAAAAGTGAACAAGTACAAAACAATTGCATTAGTTGCTCACGATAATCGCAAGCGTGACCTGGTGGAATGGGTTGAATGGAACTGGGCAAAACTTTTAAAGCATAAGTTGATTTGCACCGGTACCACCGGTCGTTTGGTTGAGGAGGCCTTGACCAAGATGAAAAAGGATGCTGGCGATCATTTACAGCTAACCCGTTTGAAGTCGGGACCGTTGGGTGGCGACCAGCAACTTGGTGCCATGATTGCCGAAGGCAAAATTGACGTGCTCATATTCTTTTGGGATCCCATGCAGGCCCAGCCTCACGATGTGGATGTTAAGGCTTTGCTTCGCATTGCTACGGTTTACAACATCCCTACTGCAACAAATCGCTCAACTGCTGATTTTCTCATTAGTTCACCCCTAATTGAGCAGGAGTACGCTCCTAAATTGAAGGATTACAGCCAGTATATAAATAGAAATGTTTACTAAAACTAAAAATTGCTATCATGGAACGTAATGAATATCGCGAAAACGTTAAAAAAGCAATAGACGAGATCTTCGATCAAATTGAAGTTCTTAAAACCAAGGCCGATAACGCATCGGAAGAGGTTAAACAGGAGTACCATCAGAAAATTAAAGAGCTTGAGTTGCTCCGTGATCAAATGGAAAATAAGCTCCAAGAAATTGCCAATGCAGCAGATGACAAATGGGATGATGTAAAGAAAACGGTAAATTCGAGCTTTGAATCGTTTAGGGAAGGTTTCCAGAAGTTAGGCGACCTTTTCAAATAGATTTCTTCAAAATGATTACTGGGCTATGCCTCTATGCAGGGCTTGCTTTCTTTTTTATTGCATGGTTAATAGTATTTGCTGATATTTTAAGAAATCGGTTTAGCAGCAGGCAAATATGGATTTTAAACATTCTAATTCTTCCCCTACCCACCGTGCTTGTTTACCCCTTAATCCGAAAAAAATTGCATAGCAAGAAGGGATAGCCTTAATTTATTAGTTTTCCAATTTAAACCTGATGCGTAACATCCCATTGGTAAAATCCGTTGAGATAATTTTGAACCGTCCAATTTCGCTGGTATTTTTGACGTGAGGGCCAATGCAGGCGCAGGCGTCATAGTTGCCTATCCTGATTACCCTAATGGTATTGGGCGCATCGACGGGTAATTTGCTCAAATCCAAAAATTTTGCAGCTGCTGATTTGTAAACAAAATCTTCGGTAACCGATAGGTTCTGTTTGATAACTTCGTTTACTTTATTTTCAATTTCGGATATCTCCGCTTCGCTTAGCGCGCGGGGTATGTGGTAATCGCATTTCGATTTTTTCTTTTCCACATGACTGCTGAAAGCCCTGCCACAGCCATATAACCGTACCATGGTTTGATTTAAAATATGCTCAGCCGAGTGCATTTTGGGGTCGTAGCTCTTTTCACCCATTGCTATTTGTATTCGGTAACAACCTGCAAATATCTAAAAAATCCCTAAAATATAAGATTAAGCAAATATACAGATAGTTCCATTGTTTTATTGGGACTAAAAAAACTACCTTTGGGGCAAATATAGCATATGTTCGATTTATCCAAAAAACGATGGCAGTGGGCAGCCATGCTTTTCATGGCTTTTGTCTGGGGGGCTTCGTTTATACTCATGAAACGTGGTCTCGATGCGCTAAGCTATATACAGGTTGCTGCATTTCGAATTTTTTTCAGTTTCCTTATACTTTTACCTCTATCAATTAAAAACATTAAATTGATAAACCGCCAAAACTTTTTGCCATTGCTGGGATGTGGGCTTTTAGGAAATTTTTTCCCTGCTTTTTTATTCACCCTATCCGAAACACACATTACAAGTTTTCTGGCTGGAATTCTCAATGGGCTAACGCCTTTTTTTACAGTTATTGCTGGTGTATTGCTATTCAAGCACAGGCCTAACATTTATCAAACAGTAGGAGTGGTAGTCGGTTTTATTGGTGCTGCTGTGCTCATTACCAATGGAACTTTTTCCTCGCTGGGTGGAATTAACGGGTATGCGTTATTGGTGGTATTGGCTACCATGATGTATGGAGTCAACTCAAATATCATTCGTTTTAAGTTAGCGGGACTTAACGGGGTTCAAATAACTTCGCTGCTGTTTTTTTTGATAGGATCACCAGCGGGTATAATACTCTTATTTACCGATTTGTCAGTAGCAGTACACCATCCCGATTTTTTCTCCAGTTTACTGGCTACCATGGTTTTGGCTACCTTTGGATCGGTTATTACACTTTTTGTGTTTAACAACCTCATTCACCGCACCAGTGCAATATTTGCTTCTTCGGTTACCTATATAATTCCATTCTTTGCTTTGCTTTGGGGTATACTCGATGGCGAGAGTGTGGGTGCTCTGCATATTGTATCGCTTATTGTTATCCTTGTTGGGGTTTACCTTTCGAGTTTGAGACGTAAGCCTAAAATATTGTAAGACAATATCGTATTTTCTTAAAACTTATTGCATTTATCTTTTTTAAGACTTACATTTACATTGATGTAAAATAATTGACCATGGAAAAAGCGAAAGAAAAGGGCAAAAAGAAAAAAAACAGTAAGAAAGCAAAGTCCTTAAAAACCGAAAAGCCAATGCCAATTCTTGAGGGGCATGATTATGAGGCTGTTGAGGTACATATCGATAGGATGGATAAAAAAACGTATGAGCATGAGATTGAAAAACTCCATGTAGAGTTGGTTAAATTGCTTGAATGGATTAAGCATCAAAAACTTAAGGTGGTAATAATTTTTGAGGGCCGCGATGCTGCCGGAAAGGGCGGTGTGATCAAAACCATTACCGAACGCTTAAATCCCAGGTTTTGTAGGATTGTTGCTTTGGGTGTTCCAACCGAGAGGGAAAAATCGCAGTGGTACTTTCAGCGCTACGTTAATCACCTGCCTGCGGCAGGTGAAATGGTACTCTTCGATCGTAGCTGGTATAACCGGGCAGGTGTTGAACGGGTTATGGGTTTCTGTACTGAGGAAGAGTATACCGAGTTTCTTCGTTCTTGCCCTGAATTTGAGCGGATGTTGGTGCGATCGGGCATTATTCTTATTAAGTATTGGTTTTCGGTAAGCGATAAGGAGCAGGAGCGGCGATTTCAGGAACGCATTAATGATCCAACTAAGCGGTGGAAGTTAAGTCCTATGGACATTGAATCGAGGAACCGATGGGTGGAGTATTCCAAGGCCAAGGATGTGATGTTTGCCCATACCGATATTAAACAGGCTCCCTGGTGGGTGGTTTGTGCCGATGATAAAAGGCGGGCACGCCTTAACTGCATCCACCACTTGCTCACCCTTATTCCCTATGAGGATCTAACTTTTCCTCCCATCAAATTGGAACCTCGCCGTATTGATGAAAGTTACATTCGTCCGCCCATCACCGATCAAAACTTTGTACCGGAGGTTTACTAATTTCAAAGGGCGTACTCTTTTGTCAGTTCTTATTGTAGAATTTATAAAATTTGAGGCTTGAGGTTTAGAACATGAAGTTTAGGGGCATGGATTCCCATTAGCCAATCAACAAAAACTTACTATAATCCCCTCCAATAGGTTAAATTTTAAATGTTCAAATTTAAAAATATAAAATCATAAACCATTGATTTATAAATAATAATCAGTTTTCAATATTTTTTCAACATCGAATAAATCTTACTGGCCGATTTTAATTTTAAATTGTTTCTTGTACTCCAGTTAACAATAACTTAAGCCACTATTCTTTTTATAATAATATACCAATCCTACATTTGAAAAAACTTGAATATTAATGGAACAATTGGTTTTATGGGGAAAATTCCTAAGATTTGGAGCTGTTGGGTTATCGGGGGTTGGAGTAGATTTTGGCATTACATACATTTCCAAAGAAAAGTTATTGATAAATAGGTACATATCAAATTCAATTGGTTTTGTTGCAGCGGCAACATCAAATTATATTCTGAATAGGATATGGACTTTTGAAAGCCATTCGAACCATATTTTTATACAATATGCTATATTTATGATGATAGCAATTGGCGGGCTCACAATTAATAATTTTGTCCTATTTATTTTGAATCAGCAAACCCAATGGATGAAATTCTATACTGCTAAGGTTGTGGCTACCGGTATAGTATTCCTATGGAATTTTACTCTTAACTACTTGATTACGTTTTCAAATTAATAGTAAGCTAACATTTCATGCAATTTCATAAATATAAAACATTTGCGTAAAATTTGGTTAAAGTGGGTGTTGTAATCTTGAAATAAATTATAAAGATTATGAAACGCCTACTGATTGCATTACAAAAATTATTTGTGGGGTTAATTTTTGTGATTCTTACATTAACACTGGCCATTAGCATTCAATATTATGCCACTACTATTTATAATGAGCCCAACGGCAAACCCTTTGAAGGTAACTATTTCTATAACCCCTACGCTGGCTTCCAACCTCAAACCCTAAAAGCAAATTTTCATGCCCATTCGATAGCGCACATGGGTTTTACAAACGGCAGCAATAAAGTGGAAGAAATTCAAGCATTTTACAAAAGTAGGGATTATGATATTGCATCAATTTCAAACTACCATAAAATAACTGTTGATTCAACAAACCTTAACTATATTCCAGTTTATGAGCATGGGTATAACATAAAAAAAGTACATCAACTGGTAATTAATGCACAGAATGTTAGCTTTTTCGATTTTGCGGGATACCAGGGGAGGAATCAAAAACAGGAAGTTATAAGCCGGCTTAGAAAGCCCAAAAGTATTATAGCCATTGCTCATCCTAAATTTATGAACGGATACACCGCAAAGGAGCTAAAATTGCTCAGGGGGTATAGATTGATAGAAGTTTTTACCCGTTATAGGTCAACCACTGCACTTTGGGATTCAGTACTTTCTGCCGGAATGCCCGTGTGGCTGCTTGCCAGCGACGATTCACACGATATTTCCAAAAAAAGTGATGCAGGCCGGCGGTGGACCAGAATCTCTGCAAATGGGCGTTCTGCCGATTCGGTTGTAGCAGCCCTACAAAGGGGCTGTCATTACGGGGTAAGCAATGGGGAGATATCCCATGATATTAATTCGCTTCTTGCTTTTAACGTCAAAAACGATTCCATTGAGCTACTGCTATCCAATACCGCCGATGTTATTAAATTCATTGGTGATGGCGGAATGGTTTATGATGAGTTTTACCGCACCAGCAGAGCACTATTTGCCATACCCAAATATGCAGCCTACGTTCGGGTAGAAGTTAAAACTCTGTCTGAAACCATACTCCTAAACCCTGTGGTTCGTTTCAATGGTAAAGAATTACCCAATATGGATGCCTTACCAGAAGTTGATTACCTAAAAACAATCCTCGCAAGGTTGTTTTTTGTAGTTGTAAGTTCGTTTAACCTTTTTTTGTTACTCCTTTTCAATACTAGGTTCAGGCAAAAACTTAGATTGTCTTTAATTTTTCCTAAAATTTAATTGTGCTTTTTAAACCCTATAGGTTATAGGGTTAGTGTTTGTGAGGTAAACATCCCTTTAGCTCTGTAACCTCAAAGGTTTTAACCACTTTACCCTTGCGTAATATCCTGATGGTATCGGGGTGGGCGCTGGATGTGAAATATTTATCATTTATAAGGTAACTGGGATGCTTGTACCCAGCAGATGAGGTTATGTAGAAAAACCGACTATTATTGCAAATTGGCCCCCGTCGCTGATTAATCCACCAGTATTTATGAATCTGATCTATTGGGCCCAAAGCAAAAAGCTTAATATTCCGTTTTTGGGCATAGTAAAAATCAATATGAGCCGCAGGAAACCATTTTGAGGTAATAATGGCTACTCTGTCTGCTTGCGGATTGAGGCCTTTTGTTTTCACTAAGCTATCGAGTTGCGCAGATAGCTGACGCCACCCGTACATATCAAGTGTAACATCGTTTTTAGTTACCGTTCCCTTTAGAAAGGGTATGCCTGAGTTGACAACTATTGGTCCAAGTATAAGCACCAGCAATATGACCAAGTTTGATATTACTACTATTCGTTTGATATATTGCCAGTTAAAGTGCATTGATGTTAGTACTTTGGCAGTCAATACTATTAAACCTATGTAACCTGGCCCACTCCAGTGTGGTAAAGTAAAACGGAAGGCCGAAATAGCTGCAAATATCAAAATATATGGTAACGAAATGTAAATTAATAGGTTGGAATTGCTATCGGTATTAACCTTATTCTTTTTATAAATCTGAAACAGTCCCCAAATCATGGCTATAACAAGAAAAGGATTTTGGTATATGAATTGCCCCAAAATAAACTGCGTGAATGCCAACCCATTGAACTGAAGGCCCGATGCATCAACCCTTTCGCCATGGAATGCAAAGCTGATAAAATTATTCTGGTAGTTCCAGTACACTACGGGTAGCATCAAAATTAATGTTAAAAGACCCGATAAGTAAAGTGAAGGGCGCAAAAACCATTTCCTATTGTATATGGCTAAAAACAGCAGTGCGCCAAACCAAGTAATGAGTGAGTGGTATTTCGAGAGAAATGCAAAGCCAATAAGTAAACCGGCTAGTATAACTCTTAGGTCTTCTTTTACAGTTGGGTTTTGTGATGTTACCGATGTTAACAGTAAATATGTGGCCCCCAGAAGAAATATTACCTGAGGAGTGTCGGGCATTATCATTAAACCGCTGATTATATTTAGATAAGGCGAAGCTGTATAGAACAAGGCTGCAACAATACCTGCTTTCTCCGAACCAATTTTTGTTGCCAACCTATAAATTAGCCATATGCCTATACTTGATAGCAGCAATGGGCCTAAACGAATAAATAATTCACTTGTAACCTTAAGGTTAAAAGTTGTAAGCTGAATTAGCCATCCCACCATGGGTGGATGGTCAAAATGGCTTATGTCAGGGTAAAGGGCGTAGGTCCAATAGTATACTTCGTCGTTACCTAATTCAAGCGTCGACGCCACTAATGCCTTAACCACAAAGTTTACAATAATAACGATGATGAGCCATTTAGAACTACTAATATCAATTTTTGTTTTTTTCATAAACTAACTAATCCTAACCCTTTGGCAAATTCTTTTGAGTATGGTAAAGTTAGTAAAAGATTAATGCTGCAAGAGTTAATCTGCAAAATCAATTAGATTAAGGGATATTCTAGATTTTTTCAAATCCCGGGATGTTATCAATTTTGATAGGACGTCCATTTTTTACGCCAACTCCTATTACTTTAGCTTTAACGGCTAACTTTTCTTCGGGTAGCTTTATTACTTCCTGTTCAAAAATCATACGCAAGTGCCCTTCCCTGTGCGTGGTTAATCTAACAAGAAACTTGTCGCCGCTGGTTAACGAATGCTTATAGTCAATTTCGATGCGTGATACCACCAGGTCGATACCCTCATTATGAAGTTGTACAAAGTCAATGCCCTTACTAAGAAGGAACTTATGGCGTGTGTGTTCAAGGTAGTTCAGGTAACGGGCATTGTTTACTATGCCCTGCAAATCGCATTCGTAATCGCGTACCTCAAATTCCTGTTCAAAAACCTCCATACCTAAAATTGTAAAGGTTATCTCCAACTTCTTATTTTATAGCCCCAAACCGAGTAGAAAAGAATAACGATGTAGGATGGAATAAGGATAAGGTAAGCAGTTTGAGGTGTGAACATATCAGAGAGTTTGCCCCATATCAAGGGAAGAATTGCACCACCAGCAATTGCCAGTATTAGAATAGCCGATCCCGTTTTAATAAACCTGCCCAAGTCGTGGATTGCCAGCGGCCAAATGGCAGGCCAAACCAGAGCATTAGCCAAACCCAATAGGGCAAGGGCAATTATTGACAGGATTGGCGAAGCCAAAATAACCAGAACGCTTAGTGTTATCCCCAGTAGAGCCGATGTTAGTAAAGCGGTACGCTGCGACATGAATTTGGGTATGAGAACAATACCGGCTAAATAACCAATAATCATAGCTATTAGCGTGTAAGTGGTGAATGCTTTAGCAATTTCAATTTTAAAGCCTTGCGAAATACCGTAACGGATAATCGTATCGCCAGCAATTACTTCAGCTCCAACATAAAAGAATAGCGCAATGGCTCCCAGAATAAGTTGGGGAAACTGAAAAATACTGGTCTTGCCATTAACCTCTGCAAGAGATGTTTCCGTTTCTTCTTCGGTTTCAACCTCGGGTAGGGGAGCATACCTGATGGCTATTCCTAATACTACCAGAATAGCTGTCATCACTAAATATGGGCCAATCACCCTATGTGCCAGGCTGTTGAGTGCTGCTGCTCGAGCAGCATTTTCCATTCCCTCAAGCGATTTTACAAAGGCGTCACCATCGTTAAGAATGTAGTAGGCTAAAATCAAGGGTGCAATGGCGCCTGCCAACTTGTTGCAAATTCCCATTATACTGATGCGCTGCGCTGCGCTTTCGCGCGGTCCAATTATGGTTATGTATGGATTGGCTGCTGTTTGAAGAATGGCTAATCCTGCTCCCATTACAAACAGTCCGCTTAAAAACATCCAGTAAACCCTATTTAGGGCCGCAGCTATAAATACAAGTGTGCCAAGTGCCATTACCAAAAGTCCAACAGTCATTCCTTTATGGAAACCTGTTTTCTTTAGTATCCATGATGCTGGCAGGGCAATTACGGTGTATGAGATATAGAATGCAAAAGCTACAAGTGTAGCCTCAAAATCGCTAAGTTCGCATGATATTTTGAAATACGGGATAAGAATGCCGTTCAGCCAGGTTACAAAACCAAAAATAAAAAACAGCGTACCTATAACTACCATGGGCAAAAAGTAACTATTGTTATGTTGTGAATTCATAAAGGTTTTGGTTTTATGTTGCTCAAAAATATGAAATATTCAATAAAACGTTGGGTAAGGAATAAAATTATTAAACTTTTACTGTGATGATGTCGTCCCAACGGGTGGTGTAGTAAGGCGAAATACGCTCCTGCCGGAGTTCCCATTTTCTGCCAGCACCTTGTGCTGCAATTTTAATGGTGTACCTACCATATCTGTCGTTTAACTTATCCATAGCAGCCATCAATCGTTTATGCTTTTCCCTATCAACGGTATCAAAAAGTGAGGTTTGAACATGCTGATTTGTTGAGATGCCGCTAACAATAACACCTGCCTTTTTGTAACGAAAGCCCTGCTTGTATAAACTTTTAAGCGCCAAAAGGGCATAGTGAATCAGTTCGATAGAGCTACTTGTGGGAACAGACAATGTAATGGTTTTGCTGGCTGAGTACTGTGGTAGGTCGTCGCGGAAATAGTTGGTATGGGCAAAAACCATTACTATTTGAGCCACTGATTGTTGCTTGCGCAGCTTATGTGCACAGCTGGCAGCAAATGAAGCTACTGCCTCGCTAAGGTAGCCCAAATCGGTTTGCATTTCACCAAACGATCGTGTGGTGGCAATGGCTTTTTTGGGGGATGTGGTATGCTCGAGTTCAATACAGGGAATGCCAAGTAGCTCCTTTTGGGTTCGCAGGCCAACTACCGACATTTGTCGTTTTACCCAGCTTGCGGATAAACGGGTGAAATCGTAAGCGGTGCGAACGCCGAAGCGCAATAGCATTTTGCTATATTGTCGGCCAATGCCCCATACCTCTTCAATATCGTAGTTTTTAAGCGCAGCAATACGCTGCTCTTCGGTGGTTATCATGTAAACACCCTTATGCTCGGGGTTCTTTTTTGCAATATGGTTGGCCACCTTAGCCAAGGTTTTAGTTGGGGCAAGGCCTAAACTTATTGGAATTCCTGTGTTTCGGGTGGTGATTTTTTGAATTTGCCGTGCATACTCATGCAGATCAAAATGTTTAAAGCCATGAAGACCAAGAAATGCCTCATCAATGGAGTATATTTCAATATCGGGGGTAAAACTGGCCAAGGTATTCATAACCCGCTGGCTCATATCGCCGTAAAGTGTGTAGTTCGACGAAAAAACGGCTACGTTTCCCTTTTCAATCAATTCCTTAATTTTGAATGCGGGTTCACCCATTTTTATACCCAGTGCCTTTGCCTCGTTGCTTCGGGCAATAACGCACCCATCGTTATTCGACAATACAATAACCGGCCTACCATTGAGCGATTGATCAAAAACCCTTTCACACGATGCATAAAAGTTGTTGCAGTCGGCAAGTGCATACATGGCTAAAACTTATGAATAACGTAGGTAACAATCCCCCAAACAATAAAATCGTTTTCCTCGGTAACCCTTATGGACTTGTATGCTGGGTTGGCTGGCATCAGGTAAATGCCATCTTTTTTTAGGCGAATGGTTTTAAGCGTGAATTCCCCGTCGATATAGCAAACTGCTTTGCTTCCGTCAGCGGGTGGTAACGATTTATCAATAACTAGGATATCGCCATCGTTGATGCCCTCGTCAATCATGGAGTCACCACGAACGCGTCCGTAAAAGGTGGAACTCGGATTCTTCACCAGTTCCTTGTTCAGATCAAAGGCCAAATCGATATAATCTTGAGCCGGCGAGGGAAACCCAGCTTTAATGCCTTCAGCCAACGGTAGCGATAGCTCCGTGGTATTATCGGCGGTGTAAAAATCAATTCGCAATGTGCTTTTAATCAATCTCATTGATTTGTTTTTTCGTTCAGCTGCTTAATGATTTTTAGCACATAAGCAATTTTTGAATGGTTTCGTAGCGTTTTAGGGAAAGTGATTAATACCGCAAAAAAATATCCGGTGGCAAGCCCTTTCAACCAAACCAGAGTTGAGCCATTGATTTGTCTACCAAAAAGTATTATGCCAAATGTGAGCAGAGCAAAGAGTATTAAAAGTAATCCACTTATGGTTTGTTTTCGGGCTATTCGTTGATGGTGCTCAATTCTGGCGTCGATGTAAATAGCATCAACTTTTTCGGATAATTTTTTCTTTTCGTCTGCGGACAAACCATTTTCGGTTTCAAGCAGTAACTTTATGATTTCATTATGTTCCATGGTGGTAGATTTATAAGCAAAGGTAATGTAAAATAGTTATGTATGATAAATGAAAAGAGTGGTTCATCGCCACTCTTTATAGTAAAATAATGTTATAGGTGCACTATTTAAAAGCGGCTTGAACATCCTGTTGCTGGGGGTAGTATAGTTTAACAAGATATGTAAACGATATAAAGTTATTGTTGCCAATTGGAACATCTAACTGGATTTCAGGAAATTTTTTGAGATTGGGAGTCTTGAAATAAACCAGCCCCCTAACAGATTCGTTTTTCGAAAGTGTGGTTTTTCGTAAGGCATTATTTATCCAGATATTTGAATTCATGTAAAGCATTTCGTTTTTTATTTGGTTTAAATCTTGCGATATATCCATAACATTTAAAGCTGCAGTTGTTGAGGTTGCAGCCAATTCGGTTCTACTAATTGCATGCTGGCTATTGTCGTTTACATCGGCCGAAGCGGCTGCAATTATAAGGGGTACTGCAAGCGCGCCAACTGTTACGGCTACAGCGGTGTCGTTTTTTTGGTTGGCCTCAAGCTGCGATTGTGCGAGTTCGTTTTTTAGTATTTCGAGCTCCGGATCGGTACCATATATGGGAAAGTTTGAGTAAATAATCTGGTTTGATGTCTGATCCCATGTGCCATTATCGGTATAAATAGCCATTTTTTCTGGGCAAATTAGAAAATCATCGTCAGTGGTGTTTGCCAGTTCTACATCGAATACAAGGTATGGCCCAGTAATACCATGATAAGCGGCATGACAAATAAAACCATCTTTAAAGTAACTTGTAAACTCCTTGCCGTTTTCCCATGTGGTTTTGGTTTCTTTTGAGGTCACTCTTATAACGGGCTTTGGAGCAACACACGAAAGCGTGAATAGGCCTAAAAGAAAAATGCTTAGCTGTACTTTGATATGATACATAGTTTGCGTTTTTTTATGCGATCAACAATCATGCCTATATTTAACTTTTGCTTATGTTTATTTATTGTTAATACTTAATTAACGAAAAATTTGTAGGGTTGATTATCTTGCCGTAACTTTGTACAAATCAAGAGGAATGTTTTACCTATTGCTTTGCATACTATCATCAACACTGGTACTTATTACATTTAAGTTACTTCAGCAATTTTCTGTTAATTCATTCAGCGCAATAATTGTTAACTACATCTCGGCCAGTTTTGCTGGTTTTTTTTTGGCCACTAATCCGATAGTTTCCATTAAGACGTTCGAAAATTATCACCTGTTGCTCATGCTGGGAATGGGAGGATTATTTATTTTGATGTTTAACCTACTGGGAAGAAGTACTCAAACTGCAGGAGTAGCCATTACATCGGTTGCTGCTAAGCTGTCGGTTATTATACCCATAATGGTCTCTGTTCTAATCGATCCAAACGATAGCCTTAATCCTTTAAGAATTCTTGGGATATTACTGGCTCTTGTTTCTGTAGTGCTGCTGATTTTACCCCGAACCAATGGCAAAACAGATATACGAAAGATTTACCTGCCTCTAACCATTTTTATAGGCATTGGTTTGGTTGATTCGTTAGTAAAGATTGCACAGCAAACATTTGTAAACAATCAGGTAAATCCTGTTTTTAATGCACTGGTTTTTTCCATGGCGGGTGTTTTGGGACTTGCGATTCTACCATTTAACATAAATGCTACACGTGATCTTGCTAAGTTTAAAACGTGGATTCTTGGTGCAGTATTAGGCCTGGCAAACTTTGGTTCAATGTATTTTATGGTGGCTGCTCTAAACCATGTAGGGCAGAATGGAAAGGCCATGCAGGGATCAATATTATTTGGAATCAATAACATTGGTGTAGTACTAGCTGGTGCATTAGCGGGGCTGATATTTTTTGGAGAGCGTCCTACTAAAGTTAATATGGCAGGCATTGGAATTTCAATTTTGGCAATAGCAGTGCTGATGAGCAGCTAAATGGAAGCATTAACCGATACATATAAAACCATTGAAGCCCCATCGGAGGGGTTGTACAAGGAGAAGGGCAGCAAGTTCATTGCCAAAGCCTTTCCCGTTAGAACTGAGGAGCAGGTAAAGGAGATACTGGAAATGCTCCGGGCGGAGTTTTATGATGCTCGCCACCATTGCTACGCATATATTATTGGTTATCAGGGAGATAGGTGGAGAGCAAACGACGATGGCGAACCATCAGGTACAGCCGGTAGGCCCATTTATGGGCAGCTGCTCAGTTTTGGGGTTACCAATGTTTTGGTTGTGGTAATCCGGTACTTTGGGGGAACTAAACTGGGCGTATCGGGGCTTATAAATGCCTACAAATTGGCCACATACGACGCCTTATCTAATGCAAAAATCATCACTAAAACGGTAGATGCCATATATAAATTAACATTTGGCTATGAGATGATGAATGAGGTGATGAAGCTGGCAAAGGACCTTAACCTTCAATTCATGGAGCAGCAATTCAACAATACCTGTTTCATTAGGGTGAGGGTACGGCGTTCAATTGAGAGCGAATTCATATCGAGATGCATGAAGATTGAAGGTCTTTTAGCCGATTTTGAATATGAGGATTGAACTATTAGCCCCGTTTGTCGGGGCTTTTTTGTTGATATCAATTTGTAACCTAAATAGTACTAGCTTATGAGAAATAGAAGTTTGGTATCCATTAACGACCTAACCAAAGACGAGATCTTTAGGGTTCTCGATTTGGCCGAGGAGTTTGAGCGTAACCCCATCCAGCGTATCATGGAGGGGAAAGTGGTGGCCACGCTATTTTTTGAGCCATCTACCCGTACTCGCCTTAGTTTTGAGAGCGCTGTAAACAAGTTGTGTGGCCGGGTTATAGGCTTCTCCGAAGCCTCTACCAGTAGTGTTTCCAAAGGTGAATCATTAAAAGACACAATTCTAACGGTAGCCAACTACTCCGATCTGATTGTAATGCGCCACCCCGTGGAGGGAAGTGCCCGTTATGCCAGCGAGGTTTCGCCTGTTCCCATTGTTAACGCTGGCGATGGTGCCAATCAGCACCCCACGCAAACGCTTCTCGACCTTTACTCCATCCGTAAAACACAGGGCAAACTCGATAATCTAAAAATTGTGATGGTGGGAGACCTTAAATATGGTCGGACGGTACATTCGTTACTTATGGCTATGAGCCAGTTTGGTGCTTCATTTACCTTTATATCGCCAGTTGAGCTGCGTATCCCCCAAGAGTACAAAATATACCTCAATGAGTTAAACCTTAGCTATGAGGAACATACCGATTTAGCCGAGAATATTAAGAATGCCGATATAGTGTACATGACTCGTGTGCAGCGCGAACGTTTTTCTGACCCCATGGAGTACGAAAAGGTGAAAAACGCCTACATCCTTCGCAACAATATGCTCGAAGGCACAAAACCCAATATGCGGGTGCTGCATCCGCTCCCTCGTGTGAATGAAATAAACACTGAAGTTGACAACTCGCCTAAGGCCTACTACTTTACACAGGCCCTTAATGGTGTTTACACCCGCATGGCAATTATGACATTGATTTTAGGTTTGAAATAGAAAAATTATGGCAATGAATGATAAAAAGCATTTAAGCGTAAGTGCCATTCAGAATGGTACGGTAATTGACCATATTCCGGCGCAAAACCTCTTTAAGGTTATCAGTATTCTGGGGCTCGATAAGATCCCCAACCAAATAACCTTTGGAACAAACCTTGAGAGCAAGAGGTTAGGTAAAAAGGCCATTATAAAAATTGCCGATAAGTATTTTGAGCGCGATGAAATTAATCGCATCGCAATTGTGGCACCACTTGCTAAGTTAAACATCATACGGGATTACGAAGTGGTTGAAAAAATGCTGGTTGAGGTTCCCGATGAAATAAAAGGGATTGTAAAGTGCGTGAATCCAAAGTGTATTACCAATGTCGAAAATGTTACGCCCAAGTTTAGGGTAGTTGATAAAAAAAGCGTCTCGCTGAAATGCCACTATTGCGAGAAAATTACTGATCAAGAGCATATGAACTATTTATAAAAAACAAAAGCCCCGTTTTGTGGGGCTTTTATTTTCTTACCCAGTCCTTACGATATCGAAATCTGACGGACGGGTTTTACCTTAGCCTCTTCTTTTTTGGGGATTACAATGCTAAGAATTCCATCTTCGTACGAAGCTTTAATCTTCTCGATGTCAGCGGTATCGGGCAAGGTAAAGGAGCGTTTGAACGAAGAGTAACGGAATTCACGGCGCATTACCTTTTCATCCTTGCTTTCTTCTTTAATCTCTTTTTCACTCGAGATTTCAAGGATGTTGTTGTTCAAATCAACCTTAAAGTCCTTTTTGTCGAACCCTGGAGCAGCCACCTCTATGGTGTAATCCTCTTTCCTCTCTTTAATATTTACCGAGGGAATGGTTACGCTTTCGCTGTCGTCAAAAAAACGGGAGATAAAGTCATCCCCAAAAAATTCATCTACCAGGCTAGGTAGCGTGTTCCTACGACGTAACATTGGTATCATAGCTTTACCCTCCATGTTTTAGGTTATACATTAATGCTTTCATCTATCAATTTTCAAAGGTTGTGCCATTTAAACAATTATGACAATATGACAGAATGTGTTTTTGTAAAGGCGACATATAGGCATAAATATCGATTTTCTTATGAAAAAATTTCTGTTCTCAGTTTTACTTCCAATTAATGATAGCTGCGATGATTTTCTTATCAGAAAATTTTTATAAATTCGATAGATTTATTTTGTGTAGATGCCAGAAGGAAACGAGCATAGTATGGGAACTGCCAATGGCGGTTCCAATGAATTGCTGATACTTGGACTGGTTAACCAGTTGGAGAGCAGCATTTATGTGGTTCAGGACTACCGAGTTGTATTTGCAAACCCTAGCTTCTCAAAACTTACAGGATACAGCGATAGCGAACTTAAGGAGATTCTATTCCTCGATATTGTTCATCCCAAGGACAGGAAGCTGATAAAGCTGCTTTTTGAAGACGACTTTGCCGAGTTTCGAAAACATTCATCCAATAGCTTTACGTTTCGGATTCTTACGCACTACAACGAGCAAAAGTGGATAAAAACAATTTTTTCCATTATCGATTGGGAAGGCAAAAGTGCTCTATTATATTCCAGTTACGATATAACGCAGCAGAAGGAAACTGAGGAGGCGCTTGCCAGTCAGGAACAGAACCTTAGTATGTTGGTGAATGCTTTTGGCGATCTTGTATTTATAGTAAATCATAACTATAACGTTGTTCAAACTAATCATGCTGCCCTGGCAGCACTGGGGTACCAAGAACATGAGTTAATGCTTGAATCGTTTGTGCGGCTTCATGCCGAATCGGAAAGGAGTAAAGCTATTACTGCATTAATGGAGGTATTTGAAGGCGAACCCAAATTGTATGTTACTGAATTTGTCAAAAAGAATGGTAAGCCGATACCCCTCGAGGTGAGAATGATTAAGGGCCTTTGGCGCCGAAGGGATGTCATTTTCATTATTGCCCGTGATATCACGGAACGATTGGCTGCAGAGCATAGTATAAGAGTTTCGGAAGAAAAGTTTTCCAGAGCCTTCAATGCCGGTGCGGTAATGATGTCTATATCAACTCTCAACGGCGGTGTTTTTGTAGATGTTAATAGAGCATTTGTCGAAAAAATTGGGTTAAGCCGGGAACAGGTTATTGGTCGCAGTTCAAAAGAGCTCAATATTTTTCGACAGATAGAAAGGCGCGAGGAATTAATTACAGAAGTGAAGCGAAGGGGCAGGGTGGAAAATATTGAGGTTGAAATTGAGAACATTTCAGGAAATGTATATACGGCGCTGCTTTCGGCCGAAATAATAAATCTACAGGGTGAAGATTGCCTGTTATTGGCCATGAGTGATATTACCTACCGCAAGCAAATGGAGGAGGAATTGGCCAAAAGCAGGGCACAGCTTAGAGGTGCACTTGATAACCTACCCTTTATTGCATGGTTAAAGGATACTCGTAGAGGCTATTTGATTGTAAATAAAGGGTTTATTTCTTACTTTAACCTATCCGAGCAAGAGGTGTTGGGTAAAAGTTATGCTGATACATGGAACGAACCCATATTAGCCTTGCTTCAGGAAAAGGAGCGACAGGTAGTTAAATCAAAAAAAGCAGCGAGTTGGGAAATTCGTGAGGGGGAACGTGGAACCGAGGAGTGGTGGGAATTCAGCCTAACTCCTGTTCTCAGTCGATTCAATAGGGTTATCGCTATTACGGGAATTGCCCGCAGAATTACTGAATATAAAATAAACCAAATAAAGATTCAAAAAAACCTGGAGCGGCAAATTCTACTTACGGAATTTTCATATCTTTTTAATACTTCGCTTCCTTTTGATGAGCAACTCGATAAAGTTTTGAACCTGGTTGTTAGCCGAATAGGATTGTCAAAAGTTTTTACAGTCATTGGTGTTGAAGGTTCAAACAGGGTAAGCATTTTTGGTAGCAAAGCAGCGCTGATAAAGTTGAAATTAGAGGAGTTTTACAATGGTAACAAACTTGCAATTTCACAACATTATGAGCTACAGGCAGGGAATAAATTCGATATTACTGGTTCATCCGTACCTGGTTTTACCGAGCTAAAACGCGTTGTTGATGGACAGTATCTATTTGTTCTTCCCCTTATGGTTAAAAGTCAATGCTTTGGTATTTTTGGCGTTGATTATTTGCCGGGCGAAAAGGTAAAGGCCGCCGATGATAGGGAGTTCCTTCTTACCTTGTCAAATATACTTTCTGCCGCGCTGGAATCCCATTTAAACGAGGTGCACCTTCGCACAGCCAAGGAATTGGCCGAGCAGGCCAGTAGGGCCAAGGAGCGATTCCTTTCCACCATGAGCCACGAAATCAGAACGCCCATGAATGCCATAATTGGCATGACTAATTTGCTTATTGAGGAGAATCCAAAACCCGAACAGCTGGGGAACTTGAATTCCCTAAGGTTTGCAGCAGAAAATCTTCTTTCCCTTTTAAATGATATTCTTGACTTTAGCAAGATTGAAGCAGGGAAACTTGAGCTCATTAAAGCAGATATTGATGTAAGAAATCTGATAATTGGTGTTCATGCTACTTTTGAACAGCTGGCGCGTAGCAAAAACTTGGAATTGGTTAGCGCTGTCAAACAAGACGTTCCTAACCATGTTGTTGGCGATAGGGTTAGGCTAAATCAAATTTTAACCAACCTAATTGGAAACGCAATCAAGTTTACCGAAAGGGGAGAGGTTGCCATTACAGTTGATATTAATAAGCTGCAAAATGATTTGATTTGGTTGCTTTTTACAGTTAAGGACTCCGGCATTGGCATACCAGCCGATAAGCTCAACGATATTTTTGGTGAGTTTACTCAGCTGCATGCTAGGGCCAGTCAGGCTGCAGGTACGGGACTAGGTCTTGCAATTGTTAAACGCCTGGTTGAGTTGATGGGTGGAGAAATATGGGTGGAAAGCGAACTGGGCAAAGGGTCATGCTTCTATTTTACTGTACCTTTTGAGATTGCCGTGGGTAGGGCAAGCGTTGATAAAATTGATGTTGATGCTCAAATACCACCGGGTATGTTTCGCGTTCTGATTGTTGAGGACAATGAGCTGAACACACTGGTACTAAAACGATTTCTGGATAACTGGGGCATATCGTATGAGCACGCCGAGAACGGCCGGATTGCGCTTGATTTTGTTAAGAATCAAAATTTTGACGCTGTTCTTATGGACCTAGAAATGCCCGAGATGAATGGATATGAAGCAGCTACCGCTATTCGAAACTTGCCCAACAGGCAAAAGGCCGCCATTCCCATTATTGCGCTTAGCGCATCGGCTTTGCTCGATGTTCAGAGCAAAATTTTTGGTATCGGCATGAACGATTTTGTTCTCAAACCATTTAAACCCCAAATATTGAAATCAAAACTCGCAAAATATCTCTCTAAAAATGATTAAAATGAGAAGAAGCATAGCAACATTTATCTTTGGAGTATTTTCGCTTGTGGCCTATACGCAAACCACCATAGAGCTTAGGGTCAATCAACCGGTAGGTTCTGCTGTTCACTTGTTACGTTATGAAGGATCAAGTACCGTTGATTTGGATTCGTGCAGGCCCACCCCCGATGGAATTTACCGGTTTACTCTTCCCAGTAAAGCCTTGCGTGGTCTTTATAAGTTACAAGTGAGAAAAGGTGGCGCATTTGACTTCATAGTAACCGATGAGCCATTAATATTGTTTGAGACCTATTCTTTTGCCATTGAGGATAGTTTAATTGTTAGGAACTCGGCTGACAATAGCATTTTTATATCGTTTAGAAAGTTTAAGCAGACAGCCATACAAAAGATGTGGCATCTGGAATCGCTGATGAAATTCTATACCAACGATTCTGTATTTGGACAAATGCTCAGGAATGAGTATCAACGTACTCTTTTCGATTTGTATGTAAAGGCTAATGAGTGGGCACAACAGGCAACCCATTCGATAGTTTCATCAGCCATAAGGCTTGAAGTAAAGCCTTTTGTTCCGGCATTAGACAACGAATGCCTAACGAGGAAGGAACTCAATGAGGTTTGGTGGAAGGGCATCGATTTAAATATTCCTGAAATTCGTTTTTTGCCCAATTTTATTTCCCGTTTTTGGGATTACATCGAAAATATGCTGTGCGAGGGGGCCTATAGCAAAGAGGAACAGGATTCGCTTTTTGTGCTATCGTTAAAAAGATTTTTTGACTTGCCCATGCACGATTCCGTGAGGGTTTCACTACTAAACTCTGCGTGTAACGGTTTTGGAGAATCGGATTACTACGGAGTGATCAATTTTTTGATTTCTAAAGGACAACTTGGCCCTTGTAGTATTTTTGATGATATTGAATTTCGCACTAAGTTGGCTTTGGAAAGCGAGTTGCTTCCCGGCAAAAAAGGGATGGATTTTAAGATTAGTCCATTACAAGGCAAAAACATAAAACTTTCGAGGCTTAATGCTCAATACACTTTGCTTATTTTCTGGTCGGTTTGGTGTCCGCATTGCATTGAGAGTTTACCATATATTAAAAACATTTACGATGATTACAAAGCCAAAGGCTTTGAGGTGGTAGCCGTATGTATTGACGATGAGATTGATACCTTTCGAAATTTTGTTGAACAAAACAATCTGAAATGGATTAACACACGGATTCCCTACAGCATAAGCAGTAAAGTGTTGTTGAGCTACCATGTTGATGAAACACCTAAAATGTTTTTGATTGATAAAAATCTAACAATTGTCTCTCGTCCTTCGTCGCCGGAGCAGTTAAGGGCGAAGTTAAATAAACTGTTGCCATAGAATTTAGGATATGAATAAAAATAAAACCCACGCATGTAGGCATGGGTTTTTTATTCTGAGAGTTTTTTGGGGATTATTCGAGATAGGTATAGCCATAAAGGCCCGAACGATAGTTTGATAGAAACTCTTTTCCCTCTTTAGGGGAAATTATGCCTGCTTTTACCGAACTGGTAACCCAAGTTTCTAAAGCACGAACCATCTTTTTGGGGTTATACTGTACATAATCAAGTACTTCTGCTACGGTTTCACCATCTATAATCTGATCGATGTGGTAACCCTCATTGTCAACCGAAACGTGAACAGCATTGGTGTCGCCAAACAGGTTGTGGAGGTCGCCAAGAATTTCCTGATAGGCACCCACCAGAAATACGCCAATGTAGTAGGAGTCGTTCGATTTTGGGGTGTGAACGGGTAGGAAGTAGGAAATGTTCTTGGTTGATATAAAATTATCAATTTTTCCATCGGAGTCGCAGGTTATATCCTGAAGGGTTGCTACTCTGTCGGGTTTTTCGTTCAACCGTTGAATGGGCATGATGGGGAAAACCTGATCGATTGCCCAGGCGTCGGGCAACGACTGAAATAGAGAGAAGTTGCAAAAGTACTTGTCGGCCAGCAGTTTTGGTAGTGTTCTAAGTTCATCAGGCACATGCTTTAGTTGCGAGGTCATTTGGTAAATTTCGCGGGCAATTGACCAGAATAGCTTTTCAATTTGTGCGCGGGTTTTAAGGTCGAGCATGCCTAGGCTGAAAAGGTCAAGAGCTTCTTCACGAATTTGCTGAGCATCGTGCCAACTTTCAAGCATACGCGATTGGTTAAGCTTTTCCCAGTGTTCGTAAAGTTCTTTTACCAGCTCATGGGCGTCGGGCTGAAGTTCTTCATCTTCATCCCATGTGGGTAGTGAAGCGGTTTCCAAAACCTCAAAAATGAGCACGGAGTGATGGGCGGTAAGTGAACGTCCCGATTCTGTAATGATATTGGGGTGGGGGATATTGTTTTTATCGCTGGCATCAACTAAGGTCGCTACGGAGTCGTTAACGTACTCCTGCAAGCTATAGTTAATGCTGCTTTCGCTGCTTGATGAACGTGTACCATCGTAGTCAACTCCTAGTCCACCGCCAATATCAACAAACTCAATATTGAAACCCATCAAATGAAGCTGAACGTAAAACTGAGAGGCTTCACGAAGCGCAATTTTAATACGACGGATTTTAGTTACCTGGCTACCAATATGGAAATGAACCAACTTTAACGATTCTTTAAGCCCATTCTTCTCAAGATATTCAAGTGCTGTGAGAAGCTCGCTGGAGGTCAGTCCAAATTTGCTTACATCACCACCTGATTCCTCCCATTTACCACTGCCGGAACTGGCAAGTTTGATACGAATTCCTAAGTTTGGTTTTATTTTAAGGCGCTGTGATACCTTATCGATTAGCTTCAGCTCATTTAGTTTTTCAATAACAACAAAAATTTTTTTGCCCATTTTCTGGGCTAAAAGAGCTAATTCAACATAATCCTCATCCTTATATCCATTGCAAATTATCAACGATTCGTTATCGGGATTGCTGGCAATAACGGCATGAAGTTCGGGTTTGGAGCCGGCTTCAAGGCCAATATTGAATTTTTTCCCATGGTTTATGATTTCCTCAACCACGGGGCGCATTTGGTTTACCTTAATGGGGTAAATGATGAAATTTTTCCCCTGATAATCGTATTCGTCAGCTGCTTGCTTGAACGATCGTGCCATATCCTCGATACGGTTATCGAGAATATCGGTGAAACGAATTAGCATGGGTGCTGCCACATCGCGAACCTGAAGTTCGTCAACTAGTTCGCGTAGGTCAATTTCTACTCCATTGTTTTTAGGGGTAACCACAACATTTCCCTCATTGTTTATGGAAAAATAATTTACCCCCCAGCCGTTGAGGTTGTAAAGTTCGGCTGAATCCTCAATGCGCCATTTTCTCATCTTTTGTCTTTTGCTGTTGCAGGGTTAAACATCTATCATACAGAGTATTGTTGTTTGATTTAAAAAGTTTGCGAAGATAATTTCAAAATTGATTTGTTGCAATAAAACCCGCATTTTTATTTGGTAAATCAGCTAAATAATATAAAGAACTTACTATGGTTTAAAGTATCCTAACCTCGGTTCGCCTGTTTTGAGCTCTTTCCTTGGCGCTTGTATTTGGCGCTATGGGCTTTGTCTTGCCATAACCGATCCATTTTAATCTATCCGGGTTTACACCTTTGCTTATAAGGTAGTCGGCTACAGCTTTTGCTCTTCGTTCCGATAACTTCAGGTTGTAATCATCATCACCTACATCGTCGGTATGGCCGCTTATTTCAATCTTAACGTTTGGATTCTGGTTCAACACATCGAGTAGTTTATTAAGTTCCACTGTCGATTCAGGAAGCAGAGCATGGGAGTTGAAGGCAAAGAAAACATTTTGGAGTATAATCACCTCGCCCTTTTCAATGGGTTGCAACAAAATATCCCGCCTGAATGGTTTATCTACCGAATGGTAGCCCGTTAGATCAAAGTGTTCGGAGTAGAAAAGGAAACCGGGTGCCGAGGCAAACAGCCCATAACGTTTATCTGTGGGTAGGCAAACCAGGAAGGTACCATCATTTGATGTTTCAATAACCATTCGTTCGTTTTGGTTTTTTAGCTCAACCAGTTTTATGCTTGTTCTAATGGGCTCTAAAGTCTTTTTGTTTCGAGCAATCCCTGTAACAAACGATGTAGGAGTAGGGCGTACCTTGGGGTAAAGTTCAAAGGTAAGTATGTCGCGTCCGTATTCGGGATTAATATCCGATGAGTAATAGGCTGTATTTCCCTTTGCATTTACTATTAATCCTTCCTCGCTTTGATGGGTGTTAATGGGATATCCCAGATTTACAGGCGTTAACCAGTTCCCGGTACTGTCGCGCCGGCTCACAAATATGTCTTGGTCGCCCATTCCCATGTGTCCAGCCGATGAGAAGTAAAGTGTTTGATTATCAAAATGAATAAAAGGCGATTGCTCACTTTCTACGGTATTTATTACATTTCCCAGATTCACAGCATTTCCCCATGTGCCATCGGGTTGCTTTTCCGATTTCCAAATATCGAACTTGCCTAATCCTCCGGGACGGTTGCTAACGAAGTAGAGCGTTCGCCCGTCGGGCGAAATGGATGGCTGCTTCTCCGAGTACTTCTCTGTATTTATTGTGGGTGGTAGCTTTTGCGGAATGCTCCAGGAGCCATCGGGCTCAAGTACCGATTGGTAGATGTTACAAACGCCTCGGCATACCGTAAAGTATATGGTTTTCCCATCGGCCGATACCGATTGTGCTCCCTCGTTAAACTCTGTATTTATTGGTGGAGGAACCGGTGTCCCTTTATCCCAGTTGCTATTTTCATTGCAATACGAGATGTAAAGGTCCTCCTGCCATTTTAGACCCTTTATTCCCTTGTCGGGATTTTTAGGCAATCGCACGGTGTAAACCAGTTGCCGTTCATCGGCCGATAAACTGGGCCAATATTCATCTAAATCTGTGTTAACATTTTTCCCAATAATAATGGGTGCAAATGGAACCGGGTGGGCTATTTGATCCAGTGCAAAGCGGCACCGCTCAATGTTTTTGCTTGCCAAATTGTTCATATTTGCGCTCTTGTCGCGATAGCTAAGAAACGTTTCGTAACTGGAAAGCGCTTTCTGATACTCACCAATGCTAAAGTAAAGTAGGCCTAATGTAAAGAATGCCCTGGGATGAAAATCTTTATCGATGCTCTGTGCCTTTAGTATGTATTCTATGGATTTATTGGCTTCGCCCATTTCCATGTAAACCTGCGAGAGTACCAGATGAGCCTCAATGAAATTGGGTTCAATACTCAAACTTTCCTCCAGCAATCTTTTGGTAGTGTAGAGGTCTGTTTGATTATAAGCCTTAAGTGCACTGTCATAAAGGGCTATTGCCCGCTTACTGTTTACAGTGTACTTTTTTTTATTTTGTCCCCAAGCGATGAGTGAAACTAATACGAGTATTATGATTAGGAAATGCTGACGCATGAGTTATAGGTTAATGATAAAAGATAAAAAAGCAATAAGTAAAGTTATTCAAAAAAATTAGTATTAGGATACTGGGAAAAAATTATGGTATATGCATAAACTTATGGGCTTGTAAAGAGATTCGCCATTTGGGGTTTGCCATGATATAGTCAACAATCGAGGGGACAATTTTTTTATACACACTCCATTCAGGTTGAAGGAAGAGCTTGCATTCCGCTTTTACCTTGGCAGCATTTTGCTCTGCCCAAACAAAATCATCGGGTGAGGTTATGATTACTTTAAGTTCGTCGGCCATCATGTAAATATCCTCAACCGGAGGCTGTTGTCTTTTTGGTGAAAGGCAAATCCAGTCCCATTGCCCGCTAAGCGGATAGGCTCCTGAAGTTTCGATAAATGTTTGAATGCTTCGTTTCTTAAGTTCAGAGCATAGATAATTCAAAGGATATAGCAATGGCTCACCACCGGTAACCACAACCGCTTTGGCAGGTAAGTTGGCTGCACGTTTTACTATCTCATCAACATTAACGGGGGGGAAAACCGCTGGATTCCACGATAACTTGGAGTCGCACCATGAGCATCCCACGTCGCATCCCCCAATGCGAATAAAGTAGGCTGCCTTGCCGGTATGGAATCCCTCCCCCTGTAGGGTGTAAAACTCCTCAACCAGTGGGAGAATTCTGCCATTATCGAATTGCTTTATGGTTTCATGAATGCTCATAGCTTCTATTCCTTGTGTCGATTGCAAAAGAGAATCTTTTTATCATTTGCCGTTGCTGTTGCCACCCATTCTTCTGGAATAAGCTTCCAGTAGTTGAAACATTTTGGTTCAATAACACCCTGCTGGCTGATGTAGTTCATTATGTAAAACCGTAGGTCCTTTTCAGTTGAGTTAATAATCCTATTGGGAAGTTCCTCGGCAGGAATTCCAGCACCCACGGTTAGGTGACCACCTCCGCTATTTCCTCTATAGGAGTTTATAGCCACTTTATAGGTTCTGGTCAAATCGAATGGTGTTCCATCGGCCATGCTTGTTATGGTAACTCTGTCGCCTATAGGTTTCGAAACATCAATTGTATAGTAAATTCCCGCTGCGGAATCAAAGTTGTAGTAGTTGGTGTATAACCGTTTTCTTCCATTTTCATCCTTGAACCTTAAAAGGTTATCGTTAGGGCTTGTCATGGTGTTGAACCATAGCGAAGTTGTATATTCCAGGTAAGCATCAATTTCACGTCCCGTAAGCTCCATGGTGTAAAGGAAGTTCTCGTATCGGTATAGCTTAAACATATCGCTTACCGTAACCAATCCGGAGTCGATGGTTGAAACAAACGATAATGGTGCTGCAAACGAAATGTTGGCACTTGTAATTTTAAGTTGTACATCGTGGATAAAGTCAATAAAATCAGTTGGGCCAAAATAGGCGTTGGCAGTTGATATGTTTTTGGTAAAAATGCCAATAGGTTTTCTTACATATTCCTGTACTCTTCGATAGTAATCGGCAAACCGACTCATAAAATCGACGTCAGGCTCATATTTTTTCATTTCAACCAATTGCCCATCAATTCTTTTACCAATTAATTCACCCTCTTTGTTAAATGAAAGTTTGACGGTTGCTTCCGAAAGAAGATGCGCCGAGGCTGCTGGGTCGATTATGAGTACAGAATCGCCTGCTATATTGGCTATTTTTTTTATCATCCGATCGTGGTCGTGACCTATCAGTACCACATCAAGGCCTGGTACCTGCTGTGCTACCAGAAGCGAGGCGTTTTCATTACGGGCTTCCTCATAATTGGCTCCGCCATATCCAGCATCGTGACCAGAATGGAACAAGCCAATAATAATGTGGGGTTTCTCTTTATTCTGAATATAGGGTACCCAGTATCGGGCCGTTTCCACCATATCGTTAAATTGCATGTTGGGCCAAAGGATTTCAGGAAGCCACTTAGGAATGCCCGGTGTGATTAGTCCCAGAACAGCAATTTTTACCCCATCCCTTTGAATAATGACATAGGGCTTAAAGGCCGGTTGACCGGTTTTTGTACTTACTGCATTGGCTGCAAGCAAGGGAAAGTTATATTCCCTCTCAACCTTACGGTAAACTCGAGGTCCTGTTTCTATATCGTGGTTCCCGATTGTGGCCGCATCGTATTTCATGAAGTTTAATACTTGTGCTACAATGTTAACACTCTGACTGTCAATAAAGTTGGAGTAGTAAACTGTGGGTTGTCCCTGTAGTATATCTCCGTTATCAAGTAAAATTACATGCTGGTTAGGCTTTACTCTTTCTTGCTTTATAAAAGTGTAAACCCTGGCGAGGCTGCCATCGGTTGGACTATTACGGATAAAGTCAAAGGGGAAAATTGCTCCATGAACATCGCTGGTTTCAAGTACCTTGATGACTACCTGCTTTTGTGCCAAAACTGCTGCTGATGTAATAATCAACAGCACATTGAAGGTTAAATACTTAAATCGTTTCATGTAGTAAATTTTTAAGTCAACAAAGATATACCTAACATTAATGGTTTGCAAAAGGTCATAATATAACGTAATAGGTGGGTAAATGTTTCTGGATATTTCACGATATTGATGCCTTTACTTTGAATTGGTTTACTTTACAATGCAAAAATTGCTATCTGCACTTGTTCTATCTTTATTGGTTCTCATTTCATATTTTCAATAACTAAAAATTAGGTTCTTTTAAAATAAAATTAAAATCCTTGCTTAAGGTATGAGATAGTAATAAGCACATGCTACAGAATTCTTTTATATTCATTAATCTAAATCAATATCAAGGATTTGAAGCAATTTTTGACGCTAAATTTTGAGTAAATATGACAACCATATAAAAAATTACATAGTGAAGGCAAATATTGTTAAGTTTTGAAATAGAATTGCTTCAGATAACCTGTTGATGTTATTCACTGGCTTTGGATAATTTACCAATTGGGTATTACAATGGGTTTATAAACCTTATTTTTAATAGAAATCAGAAAGTATAATAAAGTATGAATAAATTCTGGAAAAATGAATAATTTACAAAGCAGCAGCACAATGTGTTAATGATACTCAAAATTTGAAGAATGCAATACCTTTTTCCACAAGAAACGGAACATATGTACTACAGGATATTTAATGTTAACCAGAAAGTTAATTAAATCTACTTGTGTGGATGGGTGAATTGAATTTAAAATACTGACAATAATGGGCAGAAATCAATTGTAATTATGATTAATGGCAAAGAATTACTTACAAAAATGCCCAAATAATAGCGTAAAGTAGTTGAAATACTCTTTAACCCTTTACGCAAGTGAAATTAATTCTATAATTGTTGTTTTGATAAAATTAGAATTAATGTTATTGCTCTAAATTAGTATTATCCAAATGCAACATCAAGTAACATCATCAAAGCAAAGCCAAAAATGGCTCCAATTGTTGATAGGTCCGATTCGTTTCCGCTCTGCGATTCTGGAATCAGTTCTTCAACTACAACAAAAATCATGGCACCGGCAGCAAACGATAGGGCATAGGGAAGTAAAGGCTTAACCGATAGCACCAAAAAGGCTCCGGCTACCCCCGCAATGGGTTCAACCAGACCCGATAGCTGACCGTAGTTGAACGCTTTCAAGCGCGAGAACCCCTCGCGACGCAGGGGAATTGAAACAGCCGCACCCTCAGGAAAATTTTGAATGCCGATACCCACTGCAAGGGTTATTGCAGCAAGAAGCATTGAAATATCGGAATTGCTTGCCAGAGCCCCAAAGGCTACACCAACCGCTAACCCTTCAGGAATATTATGAAGTGTAATAGCTAGCACCAGCAAAACGCTTCGCTGCCAAGTGGTTTGGATACCTTCAGCCTTATCAATGGATAATCCCATGTGTAAGTGGGGTAGTATCTTATCGATGATTAACAAAAACGCGCCGCCGGCTAAAAAACCAGTAAGGGCTGGAATCCAAGCTACCTGCCCGTTTTCTCTTGCCATTTCAATAGACGGGTTAAGCAGCGACCAGAAACTTGCCGCAATCATAACCCCTGCAGCAAAACCTAACATGGAGTTGAGCAGGCGCTTGTTGATGGTTTTAAAGAAAAAAACCATTGACGACCCCAGGGCTGTTAAAAACCACGTAAATAGCGTGGCAATTAATGCCAAAAATACCGGATTAAGGTTTTGCAAATCTTTTATTCCCATAGCGCAATATTTGTTTTATATTTTACAAAGATATGTATACTTTTAATTATTCAGTCCTGATTAACGAATAACTAAGCAACTTGTTCAAATTTCTGTTTTGTTTAGGTTTTTTTGATAACCAAAAAGCTTTCACGAATACGATGTCAGAATGACTTATTTGTTGATTTTACATGTGTCAATATGGCATATAAACTTAATTGGCAATGCTTTTGTTGCAGCATTAATAGATTAGAAAATGAAAAAAATAGGAGAATTAAGATATGAACATGAAAAATTTTACCATTAAATCGCAGGAGGTAATCCAAAAGGCCGTTGAGATAGCCCAGGGTTACAGCCATCAGGCTGTGGAACCGGTGCATCTTCTGCGTGCTATTTTGGATGAGGGTGAAAGCATTACTGGTTTCCTGCTTCGCAAACTGGGAGTCAATCCCGGTACCTTCGATGCAGTTCTCAATAGAATGCTTGAGCCCATGCCTAAGGTTTCAGGTGGCGAGCAGTACCTGAGTAGCGCAACAAACCGAGTGCTGCAAAAGGCTTTTGAGTTCAGCAAGGCTATGGGCGATCAGTTTGTTTCGGTTGAGCATCTGCTGCTGGGTTTAATTGTAGCGGGTGAGCAGGTTGGCCAAATGATGAAGGATGCCGGCTTAACCGAAAAGGAGATGAAGCAAGCAATTTCTGAGTTGCGCAAGGGAGCCAAGGTGGATTCCCAAACCGCAGAGGATACCTATAATGCGCTAAACCGCTTTGCCATTAACCTGAATGAAATGGCTCGAAGCGGAAAATTAGATCCTGTAATTGGCCGTGATGAGGAAATACGGCGTGTGCTTCAAATTCTCTCAAGACGTACCAAGAACAATCCCATTTTGATTGGCGAACCCGGTGTGGGTAAAACTGCTATTGCCGAAGGTATTGCCCATCGAATTGTTAATGGTGATGTACCTGAGAATCTTAAATCGAAGCAAATTTTCTCTTTGGACATGGGAGCCCTTATTGCCGGGGCAAAGTACAAGGGCGAGTTCGAGGAGCGACTTAAATCGGTGGTTAAAGAGGTTATAGCATTGGAAGGAGAGGTGATTCTTTTTATCGATGAGATTCATACCCTTGTGGGCGCAGGTAAGAGCGAGGGGGCCATGGATGCTGCAAATATACTAAAACCTGCTTTGGCCCGCGGCGAACTTCGCGCCATTGGCGCTACAACCTTTAACGAGTACCAGAAGTACTTCGAAAAGGATAAGGCTCTGGAGCGTCGTTTCCAAAGCGTTGTGGTGGATGAGCCCCTGCCTGTTGATGCCATCTCAATACTACGTGGACTCAAGGAACGGTATGAGAACCACCATAAGGTGCGAATTAAGGATGAAGCCATTATTGCCGCTGTTGAGCTGTCGCATCGCTATATCACCAATCGTTTTTTGCCCGATAAGGCCATCGACCTTATCGACGAGGCTGCCTCTAAGCTCAGGCTCGAAATGAATTCGGTTCCTGAAGAAATTGACGAACTGGAACGTAGAATAAAGCAACTTGAGATTGAGCGTGAGGCCATTAAGCGCGAGGGCGATAAGGACAAACTTGACGAACTTTCCCGAATTCTTGCTGAACTTAACGAGGAGCGTACTAAACTCAGAGCTAAATGGGAGAGCGAAAAGGGAATAATTGACAAGATTCAGCATCACAAGCAGAGCATTGAAAGCTACCGCTACGAGGCTGAAGATGCTGAGAGACAGGGCGATTACGGTCGAGTGGCCGAAATTCGCTACGGAAGAATAAAGCAGGCCGAAGCCGAAATTGAGCAACTTAAGTTGGAACTTAAAAAGGTTCAGGCCGATTTTGCTCTAATCAAGGAGGAGGTTGATGCCGAAGATATTGCAGAAGTGGTATCGCGGTGGACGGGTATTCCGGTTAACCGTATGCTCCAAAGTGAAAGAGAAAAACTCTTGCACTTTGAGGAGGAACTGCACAAGCGTGTGGTTGGGCAGAATGAGGCCATTACTGCTGTGGCCGATGCCGTTCGCCGGAGCCGTGCCGGCTTGCAGGATGCTAAACGCCCTATTGGGTCGTTCATATTTCTCGGTACAACTGGTGTGGGTAAAACCGAACTGGCCAAGGCTCTGGCCGAGTTCCTGTTTAACGATGAGAACCTGATGACCCGCATCGATATGAGTGAGTACCAGGAACGTCATTCGGTTTCACGTCTCGTGGGCGCACCTCCTGGGTACGTTGGATACGACGAAGGGGGCCAACTAACCGAGGCTGTTAGGCATAAGCCCTTCTCGGTTCTCCTGCTCGACGAAATTGAAAAGGCCCACCCCGATGTTTTCAACATCCTGCTTCAGGTTCTCGACGATGGAAGGTTAACTGACAACAAGGGTCGCACGGTGGATTTCAAAAATACCATTATCATAATGACCTCAAATATCGGTTCACACATCATTCAGGGAAACTATGCCGATTTAAATAACGGCAATGCTGAGCAGATTTTTGAGCGTACCCGCAATCAGGTATTAGAGATGCTTAAGCAGAGCATCCGGCCTGAGTTTTTGAACCGTGTTGACGAAATAATTATGTTTACACCGCTTAACCGCAGCGAGATCAGGCAGATTGTATTGCTGCAGTTTAACCGCATAAAGCATATGCTGGCTCAGAACGGGGTAAACATTGAAATAACCGATAGCGCAGTGGAATGGATAACCGATATAGGCTTTGATCTTGTTTACGGAGCCCGACCAATTAAGCGGGTTATGCAGAAAAACATACTCAACGAGCTTTCAAAGCAGCTATTGGCCGGTACAATTGACAGGGATAAAACCATTACAGTCGATTACTTTGGCGACGACATCCTGATTTTCCGTTAATTCACAAAGTCGATTTCTTAGCCGCCCCTTAAGGGCGGTTTTTTATTACTAACCCAATTAAAATTTGTAAGATTATGGTAAGTTAGATCCCGCGACTTGTGGATACCAAATTACTGTCTTAAGATTAATAGTCTTGTTGCCGTTATCGTGCAACTGGTAGTATAGAAAAGGTAATGGTTTTACTATATTGTTTTCTATTGCCATTATGATAGCCGGGAAACCTTATTTTTAGGAGATTCTGCAAAGAAGCATTGTTTTCTAGCAATTGTTTATGGGAACTCTGGTGTAATTTTATTCTTACAAAAATTATAATTTCATTAAATCATTGCAAATTATGTTTTTAACTAACATATATTAACAAAAAGATGGAATGGCCATGGTGTATTAAGGTGTTTATGTGTAAGTTAATTCATATGAGTGTCTTTTAAAAAATATTTATTTTGCCTCTTTTTCTCTAGTAACCAAAGTTTAAAATTAACAATTTAACAAAATAAAAAGAGATATAAATTATTAAATTTAACCAAAAAAAGGAAGTAGTTTGGTTCGAATACTAAAAGAATATATAATACCTTGGGAATGATGATGCAGAAACAAAAATTTTTGCTAATTTTGTTATAACTATGGTTGTCTCTATTGATTCAACTTTTAAAAAATGATTAATCTGTATGAGACTTAAAAACATTGATTTATTTAAAGGAATACTAATTATATTAGTAATAATTGGTCATGTACTCATAGGAACGATGAATGAATCTATTTTGAGAACAATTATTTATAGTTTTCACATGCCATTATTTATTGGGATTAGTGGCTTCTTATTTAATGTCGATAAAATTGTTAGCTTCAGTTTATCAACATTGTTAAATAAATATTTATTTCGAGTAATTATACCATGGTCAATTGCTATATTATTCTATTTCTCAATTTCTCTATTCCAGAAAAGTAGTGTAAACATTTTAACTGGGTTGTTTAAAGCTTTTGTTTACCCATATTACCACTTGTGGTTTATTCCTGCATTTCTTAGTTGGATTGTGCTAACGTGGTTGCTAATAAAAATAGGGATAGAAGAAAAATTTTTACTATTTGCTGGATTATTAATTTCCATAATTACAAGATTACTACTGTTATACCCAGAAGTATATCAGAATTTAGGAAATTTTAAATTAGTAATAGATTTAACACTTCATACTTTTAGGCCGTATTTTTATTTTTTCTTTGTTTTTGGATTGATATATAAGCGGTTAGGTTTAAAAAAAAGACCAAATTTATTTGATGTTATTTTACCATTAATTTGTTTAACAGGAGTTATCTATTTATTTTACAACCCTAATAAGATGTTTTCTTTAATTAACTTCTTTATATTCAATACTTTTCTGCTTTCTCTTGTTCTTAAAGTATCTGTTCATAGTATGATTAAAAGTAATAAAGTGGTTGAATGGTTTGGAATTAATTCTTTGGCAATTTATTTATGGCATGTACTTCCTATATTAATATCTAAATTAATTATAGGTAATAAAGACGTAACATTATTTTATATTACAACTTTCAGTTTAGAAATAGTTTTTATTATTATTTATTGGTACTTACTGAGGTATGATTTTTTAAAAAAGTATGTTTTTGGTTTGTAAAAAATAAATTAGAGCCTGTTTAAATTTTCTTTAACATCATAGCAATAGAAGCAATTAATACAT
>DYKO01000023.1 GCA_020722565.1 Rikenella microfusus | reverse complement strand
CGAAGAGGTACAAAGGGCTAGAAATATTTTAAATAATCGACCAAGAAAAAAATAAATTTTTTAACACCAAATGAATTTTTTTACCTAAATGTGTCTAATCGAAAAGTTGCATTTGTGACTTGAATTCAACTCATTTTAAGTGTGATATACAAAAAATACGGCATCAAAATATTTGTTTATTTACCTTTCAAAATCATTTAAGCTGAAATATCACTATAAAATATTTTTGTGCATAAGGTTAGGGACATTCACTTGGGATCACTTTTATTTCCAATTATTCTATGCCAAAAAACATATCCTATTTTTTTGATACAATACAGTATTATAGTATGCACTTAAACTCTACTAGTAGCAATAACAACATAAAAAATTACAAATATTTACAAAAGAGTAGGTTTGCAACCTCTTCTTTTTTTTATATTCCGTATCAAACTATTTATCAAATAATTAATTTTTTATTAAAAGTAAGTTTGGTCATTTAATAGTTGCTAATAATTACTAGGGAAAGTCATTGTCATTAATGTATAGATAATGTTTATCCCTAACATAAAAACAAGATGGCTATGACACGATAAATCCCAGCACCTATAGGTTAAAACAAGTTAACCTATAAATTCCTGCCAGCTGCGTGGTAGCAAATTGGAAGTATTGGTATTTGTAAATGCATCAATAAAAGCTGCAGCCAAACGGGCATTGGTAATAAGCGGGATATTATAATCAACCGCAGCACGTCGAATTGCATAATCGTTGTTGAGTTCGCTGCGCGACAGGTTTTTGGGGATATTTATAACCAGTTCAACTCTTCGTTCCTGAATAAGATTCAAACAATTGGGATCAAATTCAGCCTCATCGGGCCAGGCAACTGAAATTACATTTACACCATGGCTATTCAGAAAAGCGGCAGTTCCACGTGTGGCGTAAATGGTAAAACCAAGTTTGGCCAAGTTAGCCATTGGATCAACTAATGACAGTTTTGAGCGAAGCGGTCCTGAAGAAATCAGAACAGCTTGTTTGGGTACCTTATATCCCACTGAAAGCATGGCTTTAAGCAGAGCCTCACGAAAGTTGTCTCCCATACAACCCACCTCTCCCGTTGATACCATTTCTACTCCTAAAACTGGATCGGCGTGGGTAAGGCGTCCAAAGGAAAACTGTGAGGCTTTAACTCCAACATGGGCGATTTCGAGCATCGATGGGGGCAATTGCACAGATCTCATCCCCATCATAAAATCAATGGCTGCCGCTATCATATTGTAGTTCATCACCTTCGATACAAATGGGAAGCTACGGCTAGCTCTAAGGTTACATTCTATCACCTTAATCTGGTTACTTTTAGCCAGGAACTGGATATTGAATGGCCCTGTTATGTTAAGTTCTGCAGCTAAGGAGGCAGCAATTTTACGTATTTTTCTAATGGTTTCGAGGTAGAGCCGTTGCGGGGGAAAGACCAAAGTGGCATCGCCTGAGTGAACCCCGGCAAACTCAACATGCTCTGAAATGGCATCAACATATATCTTACCTTTGTCGGCCACTGCATCATACTCTATCTCCTTTGCCCCCTCAATGAACTGTGATATCACCACGGGATGCTCCTTGGAAACCTGCGCTGCAACAGTCAAATACTCCTTTAAATCATCAGAATTTGAAACCATGTTCATGGCCGACCCTGAAAGAACATACGACGGACGAATTAGAATAGGATATCCAACCTGGTTAACAAATGCCTCCACCTGCTCGAAAGTGGTAAGCTCCTGCCATTCCGGTTGATCAATTCCCAATTTATCGAGTAATGCTGAAAACTTTTTTCGGTCTTCGGCCATATCGATTGAAACTGGCGATGTCCCTAAAATGGTTACACCTGCAGCATGAAGCCTGCCTGCTAAGTTATTTGGTATTTGACCGCCAACCGAAACCACAACGCCTATTGGTTTCTCATAATCGATAATATCCATTACACGTTCAAAGGTCAACTCATCGAAGTAGAGCTTATCGCATACATCGTAATCGGTGCTCACTGTTTCAGGGTTGTAGTTAATTACAATTGTTTCGTAGCCCAACCTACCTAATTCCCTTACTGCACCAACGGTGCACCAGTCAAACTCTACGGAGCTACCTATACGGTAAGCCCCAGAGCCAAGCACAAGGACTTTAGGCCTAGGTGATACGCGAGTATCACTTTCTTCGCCATGGTAAGTAATGTAGAGGTAAGCAGTTTCAGAAGGGAATTCCGCTGCTAGCGTGTCAATTTGCTTTACACAGGGCAATATACCATGGTTTTTCCTTACATTTCGAACCTTTTTTTGATATTGCTCTATCTCACGATCGATGGGTTTGTACACCAGGCGCGCAATTTGAAAATCGGAAAATCCCTTTTTCTTAGCATCCCTAATTAATTCAATGGGAATCAATTCAATGGCTTTATAGGTTGACAACTCCTTAGCAAGTTCCACCTCCGATTGGAGCTTATCCAAAAACCATCGGTCGATACCGGTTAATGCATGTATTTTCTGGACATTCCAACCCTGCTCGAAAGCCTGCGCTATGGTAAAAATTCGCTGGTCGGTAGGATTTTCAAGGAAATACCTAAGGTCTTGGGTACTGAAACGGTTATTTGCCACAAATCCGTGCATGCCCTGCCCTAACATCCTGAGGCCTTTTTGAATTGCCTCCTCAAACGAACGGCCAATGGCCATTACCTCACCAACGCTCTTCATTGCCGAACCTATTTGACGTGAGGCACCTTTAAACTTGGCTAAGTCCCAACGGGGTATTTTCACCACCACATAATCAAGTGCGGGCTCAAAAAAAGCTGAAGTTTTACGTGTTACAGAGTTCTGAAGTTCAAACAAACCATACCCAAGAGCCACTTTGGCTGCTACAAAAGCCAAAGGATAGCCGGTAGCTTTTGATGCAAGCGCCGATGATCGCGATAGGCGCGCATTAACCTCAATAACGCGGTAATCCTTACTATGCGGGTCAAGTGCAAACTGCACATTGCATTCACCAACAATACCAAAATGCCTAACAATCCGAATGGATAACGACCTTAATTGATGGTAATCGGAATTTGAGAGTGTTTGCGACGGCGCCACGACAATACTTTCACCCGTATGAATCCCAAGGGGATCAAAGTTTTCCATATTACAAACCGTGATGCAGTTATCAGAATTGTCGCGTACTACCTCGTACTCCACTTCTTTCCAGCCCTTTAGCGATTCCTCCACCAAAATTTGTGGCGCATAGGTAAGTGCATTTGTTGCTAAACCGCTGAGATCCTCAGCATTGTTGCAAAATCCACTACCCTGTCCACCCAAAGTAAAGGCAGCCCGAACTATAACTGGATAGCCTATTTTTTCAGCTGCATTTAGTGCATCGGCAACAGTATAAGCAGCAATGCTTCGGGGTGTTCTAACATCAATCTCATTTAGTTTTCCAACAAAAAGTTCCCGATCCTCGGTGTTAATTATGGCTTCAACCGGCGTTCCCAAAACCTCAACGTTATACCTTGCCAATGTTCCATCTCGGAAGAGTTCAACACCACAATTCAGTGCGGTTTGACCTCCAAAAGAGAGAAAAATTCCATCTGGGTGCTCCTTTTCGATAATCCGCCCTACTGTTTCTGGCAAAATGGGCTCAAAGTAAATGATATCGGCAATGCCGCTACTGGTTTGAACCGTGGCAATGTTAGGATTAACCAGAACCGAGGTAATACCTTCTTCTTTAAGCGCTTTAAGCGCTTGCGATCCGCTGTAATCGAATTCTCCAGCTTCGCCAATTTTAAGTGCCCCTGATCCGAGGACCAACACCTTGTTAAACTTTCGAAGTAATGGCATACTATAAGTTATTAGTTTATTAATACCTATCGGTTAATAAGATTGAGAAACTCGTCGAAAAGAAACTCCGTATCCGCAGGCCCACCTGATGCTTCGGGATGAAACTGAACGGCGAAAAATGGCTTGCTGCGATGACGAATTCCCTCACATGTGCCATCGTTTAGGTTTTCAAACAGCACCTCCCACTCATCGCCTATAGTAGAGGTATCAACGGCATATCCGTGATTCTGTGATGTAACAAAACATTTATTTGTTCCGCACAGCCTAACAGACTGGTTATGACCACGATGTCCATAGGGCAACTTGTATGTATCGGCACCAGTTGCAAGGGCCATAAGTTGATTCCCAAGACAAATTCCCATAACAGGAAAATTTTTGGTAAATAAATCTCTTATGTTTTCAATGGTTTGGATGTTTACTTTTGGATTTCCTGGCCCGTTTGAGATAAGAACTCCATCGAAGTTTAGATGAAAAAAATTATAGTTTGAAGGAACCCGAATGATAGTGGTATTGCGTCGTAAAAGACATCGAATTATGTTGTTCTTAACACCACAGTCAATCAGAACAATGGTTTTAGCTCCGCTACCATATGAAATTGGTTCTTTAACCGATACCTTTTCTACAAGATTATCGCCATCGGGGTTATACCAATCCACATCATTATCAATAATAATTTTACCAAGCATGCTTCCTCGTTCTCGCAGAAGTTTGGTAAATTTACGAGTATCTATCCCACCAATGGCAGGGATTCCAAAACGTTGCAACCAATCACCAAGACTCTCATTTGCATTCCAATGGCTAAAAGTATGGCTATACTCACCCACCACCAACCCCTTAACCTGAACCCTATCGGACTCCCAGTTCATCTCTACACCATTGACAACGCTGGAGCTGGGCACTCCATAGTTTCCAATTAAGGGGTAGGTGGCCACCAGTATTTGACCCGCATATGAAGGGTCGGTTAAACTTTCGGGATAGCCATTCATGGAAGTGCTGAACACCACCTCTCCGGCTGTACTGCCTTGGTATCCAAACGAATACCCATGAAATTCAGAGCCGTCTTCAAGTAAAAGACAGGCATCAACTTGTTTTAAACGAGCCATTTACTATTTGATTTAAGGTATTATTCTGATGGCTTGATAAAAGAGCGATGAGACTTACCGCCTGATTAATAGTTTGAAATTTCAGAATAAAGGGCAAAAAAAAACCTGCCAAAAAAGGCAGGTTTAAAATAAAATATTTTGAAAAAGAAACTGAATGTTCAAATCCGGTGTGCTTTGATGAAAGTATAATTTTCTGTACAGGATGCATAGAGGTAATGTTCCTGCAAAAATATAGTATTTTTCTAAATTCCAATAAGATAATTCAAAAAATCGCCGATAATACTTTTTCATTTTTCAAGGTTTCCTATATTTGAATGCTAATTTTTCCAACATGGAGAACGAGATTAAACAGGCATACTTAAATTATTTTGAGAACTATGCCCTTAGGAAGTGGGAAAGAACCTTAGAAAGTTTCTCAACGTCATTTAACATGATTGGCACTGGTGTTGATGAGTTCAGCCCATCAAATCAAAACTCCATTGAACTTTTTAAAAGAGAGTTTGCACAAGCACCCGATGCCTTTCCCTATCAGTTTAAGGTTCTGAAGGCATTCCCTTTGTCTTCGGACGTAGCATATGTTATGGGGTTGGTTGACATGAAGTTCCTTTTACCAACAGGCGATTTTGAGTATGCCAATAACCGCACAACTGCAATTATGCGTAAGGAGAACGGAGAATGGAAACTTGTACATGGTCATTGGTCGCAGCCAGCCGAACAGCAACTCGAAGGCGAAAGCGTTCCCCTTTCGGCAGTGCTCAAACAAAACCTCGAGCTGAAAAATCAACTTTTGCTCAAGCAACAGGAACTTGAGAATCAGAATATTCAACTTAGGGAAATGAACCAGTCGCTTTCCAAACTTTTTTCCATTGTTGCCCACGACCTAAAAAGTCCCTTTAATGCCTTTTTGGGCATTACCGACCTGATGTTGATGAATTTTGATGAGGATTTCGAAAACAAGGAATACTTTCAACTTAGGCTTCAGCTCCTGAACGACCTTGCACACAATCTTTACGACTTAACCGAAAATCTTCTAAACTGGGCAAAACTCAACTCCAAAGCCATTGAACCAAAGTATCGAACCATTCCCATTGACTCGCTAATACAGAAACAGGTCAACATTTTACGACCCATATGGCAAAAAAAACGAATTAGAATTTTTGAAAACGTCCCCAACGAGCTGATGTTAAGCACTGATCCCGATATGCTTTCGGTGGTAATACGTAACCTACTTTCCAATGCCATTAAATTCTCTTATCCTGAAGGCGAAATCAGGATCGATGTTGAACAAAACGAAAAATCGTACACAATTAGTATTGCCGATAAGGGAGTTGGTATGACTACCGAACAACTTCAAAAACTATTCAATGACTACCAATCGAGCCGGGGTACCGAAAATGAGAAGGGAATAGGCATTGGACTGGTAACCTGTAAGGAACTCATCGATAAACTAAAGGGAAGCGTTAACGTTTTATCGGAACCAAACAAGGGAACAACTGTTAATGTTGTTATACCAGTAGAGTAGCCGGGTATATGCATTCAAAGAAATTTCTTGGCATTGAACTAATTGCCCTGTTTATAGGGCTACCGGTTGTGTTTTCACTAAACCACAAGGGCATTCCCAAAAGCATACCCTTACTTATAGTGTTTATAGCAACTCTAATCTATCTGCTGCAATCCAAATCGTTTAGTAAAGCATCGTTTGAATTGAATGGTTATCGGAACTGGATTTTTTTTACCATTCGGATATTGGTTTATTTATCAGCTATTACCATTCTTACCTTTCTATTCCTTCCGTCCGATAAAGTTTTCTACCTTCCCAAGCACAATCCCTGGCTTTGGATGGCCATAATGATTTTTTACCCAATTTGGTCAGCTTTTACCCAGGAGGTTATTTACAGGGGATTCTTTTTCCATCGCTACAACAAGCTCATCCCAAATAAAAAGATAGCTATGACTATTAATGGCTTGCTATTTGGCCTACTCCACATCATTTTTAGAAACTGGATTGCATTTGCCGGTGCAACGCTAATGGGTTGGATTTGGGCTTCCACCTACCTAAAACATCGTTCATTACTTATAGTTTCGCTGGAACATGCACTTGTTGGCAACTATTTGTTCACAATAGGATTGGGATACTTCTTCTATGTCCCAGACTTCTAAATCTTAAAAATCTACGTTTTTTACACGCATTCGTTTTACACAATCAAAAATTAATTAAACAGAAAAAGGTAAACCAAATTTTGTTTATCCTGTTAATAAATTATGGACAATAAAAATCTCAAATTTCAATCTATAACTTAACTTTACAAAATATAATACTATGAAACCATTAGTTTTAAAACCAGGCGATTGCGCACCCGATTTCAATGGAATGGATCAGGATCAGAAACCTATTGCCTTGAGCGGATACAAAGGCAAAAAGTTGATACTATACTTTTATCCAAAGGATAATACCCCTGGCTGCACAGCAGAGGCATGCAGCTTACGCGATGGATACGAAGATTTGCAGAAGTTAGGGCTCGAAGTAATCGGTGTTAGCCCCGATTCAGAAAAGTCGCACCAGTCATTCATCAAAAAATACAACCTTCCATTCCGACTAATTGCCGATACCGACCACCGAATTGCGGAGCAATATGGTGTTTGGGGCGAAAAAAAGATGTATGGCAAAACCTATGAGGGTATTTTACGCACCACTTTCGTTATTGATGCAAATGGCAAAATCACACATATTTTTGACAAGGTTGATACCAAGCAGCACGTCAAACAGATACTGGAAGAACTCAACAAATAAACGATAAATGGAAGCAGCAGAAAGTAAGGACAAGAAGGAAATCAATAAAGAGAAACTGAAAGCCCTGCAATCCACCATTGATAAAATTGAAAAGGATTTTGGCAAGGGTTCAATTATGCGATTAGGCGATAAGGCGGTTTCCGAGGTACCAGTTATTTCATCTGGGTCCATAGCTTTAGATAACGCACTAGGCGTTGGGGGTTACCCACGCGGCAGAGTGATTGAAATTTATGGGCCCGAATCGTCGGGGAAAACCACACTGGCCATTCATGCTATAGCCGAAGCTCAAAAGCAGGGTGGCATAGCCGCCATTATTGATGCAGAACATGCATTCGACCGCACCTATGCCGAGAAATTGGGCGTAGATGTTGAGAACCTTCTCTTTGCCCAACCCGACAACGGCGAGCAGGCACTAGAAATTGCTGATAACCTGATACGATCAGGCTCGATAGATATTATTGTGATTGATTCTGTAGCGGCACTTACGCCAAAAGCCGAAATTGAGGGGGATATGGGCGATAGCAAAATGGGCTTACAGGCCCGCCTAATGTCGCAGGCGCTTCGTAAGTTAACCGCAACCATCAGCAAAACTAACACCTGCTGCATATTCATCAATCAACTTCGTGATAAAATTGGGGTGATGTTTGGAAACCCTGAAACCACTACCGGAGGTAATGCACTGAAATTTTATTCTTCTGTTAGGATTGATATTCGCAAGCTCAATCAGCTTAAGGATGGTGAGGAGTCTACTGGGAACCGCGTTAGGGTAAAAATTGTAAAAAACAAGATTGCCCCCCCCTTCCGAAAAGTTGAATTCGATATAATATTTGGTGAGGGAATCTCTAAAACCGGTGAAATAATCGATCTGGGTGTTGAAATGAACATCATCAAGAAAAGCGGTTCATGGTTCAGTTATGGCGACACCAAACTGGGACAAGGTCGCGATGCCGTACGACAGCTGCTACTCGACAACCCTGAGCTTTCCAACGAAATTGAGGCAAAAATCAGAGAAACCCTGAAAGCACAGTAACATTACTAACCCCATAATTCCAAGGCCATTCCATACGGAATGGCTTTTTTGTTCATCATTATTCATCATTCAACCCATAATTGTTTTTTAGGTTCGTGAAGCATTTCAAAAAAAATGCTTACATTTATTTTTTGAAATCAACCAGCCAATTCTATGAAAAAGGGTATAGTAATCAGCATATTATTCCTGGTTGCGATTTACTCATGCGACAACCTGTTTAACTACCACTTAATTGACAACAACAGCAAGCGAAAAGAGGTTCACAAGCAATTTGTTGAACGTATCAAATTGATAGAGCCTTTCGATTCAAGCATCGCAGGTATTTTAAAATCGGATTTAAAACTTAAAGAACGCGAGGGTTTCGAGTTTTTATATGCCTACATGCCGCTTAGCGACCTTGCCATGCACAAACCAGAGTATGTTTTAAAAAATGTAAGGCTGGCACTTAAGGCCCAACAGCATTTCAAATGGGCTAAAAAGATTCCGAACGAAATCTTTCTGCACTTTGTACTACCCTACCGGGTGAATAATGAGTATACCGATGAGGCCCGCGAGGTATTTTTTGAAGAACTAAAGGAACGCCTTGCCGGCCTCGATGTCTATCAGGCAGCACTGGAGGTAAACCACTGGTGCCACGAAAAGGTTAGCTACCAATCAACTGATGAGCGCACCTGCGGGCCGCTTACAGCAGTTCGATCGGCCTTTGGCCGTTGTGGTGAGGAATCGACCTTTGCTGTGGCTGCATACCGTTCAGTTGGCATTCCAGCCCGGCAGGTTTACACGCCCCGATGGGCACACACTGATGATAACCATGCATGGGTTGAAGTTTGGATAAACGGAAAATGGTACTTCCTGGGAGCCTGTGAACCCGAGCCCGAGCTCAATATGGGATGGTTTGCAGGACCTGCCAAGCGCACCATGATGACACGCACATTTGTATTCGGAAAATATGATGGCCCAGAAGAAAAAATTAGCCAAACCGAGTACTACACAGAAATCAATCTGATGCCCAGCTACGCCCCCACCCGTAAGCTTACCGTTATTGTTAACGATTCCATTGGTCAACCCGTTGAGGGAGCCAGGGTAGAGTTTCAACTCTATAACTATGCCGAATTCTACCCTATTGCCACGCTTAAAACCGACTCAAAAGGAACCTGCAACTTAACCACCGGCATAGGCGATTTGATGATTTGGGTTCAGAAAGACAATTTATTCGCTTTTGAAAAAGCGGAAAGGAACAGCAGCAGCATAAGTATCACCTTAAAAAATGGGGTTTCTACAACAAACCTTACGCTAACGTTAATTCCCCCCGATGAAATACCCGTCCCACCAATCGATAATAAAAAAGCAGAAGAAAACAGCAAACGCTTAAAAATTGAAGACGAAATACGCAACAGCTACATATCTACATTTATTGACTCGGCCGGAGCGGCAAACCTCGCCATGGAAAAAGGTGTCAGCATTGATGATACATGGACGTTTCTAAGAAAAAGCCGCGGAAACTGGAACGAGATCTTCAACTTTATCAAAGGGTTGGAACCCAAGGATATCTCTGTGGGAATGGCCATGCTGGCCACTCTACGAGAAAAAGATTTACGTGATGTAGCTGCACAAACCCTTTTCGACCATCTTTTACGAATAGACTCATTCCCCGCTCTTACCAATCCTAAAGATGTTGCAATGTTTGACAGCTACGTGCTATCGCCGCGAATTGGGAGAGAGTTTATTACCCCTTGGCGTAGCTTCCTGCAAAATACATTTAGCTTCGAAGAAATAGCTTTTATCCGCAACAATCCATCCAATCTGGTTGATTGGATAAAGGAGTACATAATCTGCGATACAGCAACCAACTACTATCGGGTACCCTTAAGTCCTGAAAGTGTCTACCAAATACGAAGAGCCGATGAGTATTCCATGGCTATATTCTTTGTAGCAGCATGCAGAAGCTTTGGAATACCTGCGCGCCTTGAACCCGCAAGTAAAAAACCACAGTACTACATGAACGATCAATGGATTGATGTAAGCCTTACCGGTAAAGCAGAACCAATTGCATTTACAAAGGGTATGCTAAACATCTCTATAGATGACAATTCGGCCATAAAGCAACCAGTTTACTACACCCATTTCACCCTTGCTAAATTCAGTCAAGGAAGATATATTACCCTCGACTACGAAAATAATGCCATGCTCAAGCAATTTCCCGCCAAGCTAGAGCTCGACGAAGGACTCTACCGACTGGTAGTAGGTAACAGGCATAAATCAGGAGCTGTTTCGTGCATCATTAGCCATTTCAATATTGAAAAGGGGAAGACAACATCAGTAAATATCAATATTCCATCAACCAAACTTCAGGTTTCTAATACGATTAGTATAAATCCAAGACTTGTATTGCCTGATATTCAAGATAATAGCCACAAAACCATATCGGAAATTGCCAACTCAAAAAGAATGGTGGTAGCCATTATTGATCCATTAGCCGAACCAACCCGCCACCTACTAATTGACATAAGCAAACTGGCTAAAGAATTCGATAAAGTTGGCAGCCCAATAGCCTTGGTTATTTCAAAAAATAAGGCATCTAGTCAAATCAATTTGAATCAACTTTTCAGCGGTAGCTCCTATCCCAAAACCCTGAGCATGGGAACCGATAGCAACGGAGAATTTGAAACAGAAGTTGCTAAAGTGCTAAACCTTAGCGCAGGCAATTACTACCCGGTTGTTCTTGTTTTAAACGGTACAGGCGAAGTACTTTTTCATTCAACAGGGTACAGGATTAACCTCGGACAGGATCTACTAAACATACTTAGTAAGTAAAATGTTTACCCTTGAGGTTTGCGCCAACTCGGTTGAGAGTGCCATAAATGCCCAAAAGGGCGGAGCAAACCGCATTGAACTTTGTGAAAACCTTTTTATTGGCGGAACCACACCTTCGTTTGGATGTATTATTGAAACCCTAAGATTGGTTACTATCCCCGTTAATGTTCTCATCCGCCCCCGCTCAGGCGATTTTGTTTACTCTGAAATTGAGTTTCAGCAAATGCTAAAAGATATTGAGATCTGCAAACAGTTAGGTGCTCACGGCATTGTTAGTGGCATTCTTAAACCCAATGGCGAGTTGGATGACCACCGTACCAAAGAACTGGTTCGAGCTGCACATCCACTGGAATTTACATTTCATCGGGCTTTTGATGTTTTACTAAACCCTATGGAAACTTTAGAAAAAATTATTGATTGTGGGTGCAGCCACATACTCACATCGGGACAGAAGCCCAAAGCATACGATGGTATCAATCACATTAAGAATCTCAACGATAGGGCTAAAGGACGTATCGCAATTATTGCCGGAGGCGGTGTTGATCCTGATAATATAACTGAACTCGCAAAAGTGGGAATAACCCAATTTCACATGAGCGGGAGCGAGTTAATTGTTCGATATAACGCCAACCCTACTGGAGTTTCGTTTACTGGTAGTATTATTCCCGAAAACACCATTCAACTTACCAATGCCGTAACCATCGCAAAGGCGGCTTCAAAGCTTATAAGTTTTTTTAATACCACTCAAAATCAATAGCTATGACTCGCGAGGAACTGATTAGATACGCAAAACAATTTCAACAGGAAGAAATTACCGGATACGAGATATACAAACGACTTGCCAAAAAAACTTCAGACAAAAATAACAAATCGGTTTTAGCCAAAATTGCGGGTGAGGAGCTGAAGCACTACAATATATTCAAACATATATCGGGAATAGATGTTGCCCCAAACAAACCCACTGTTTGGTTCTACAATTTTTGTAGCCGTTTCCTGGGATTGACTTTTACCCTAAAGCTAATGGAGCTGCAGGAGGAAAAGATACAGACCATTTACGAAAGACTTATTCCCTATATGCCAGAACTTGAAGCTGTAAAAAAATCTGAAGAGGAGCATGAAAATGAACTCATTGCCCTTATACAAGAAGAAAGGTTGGAATATGTGGGATCCATGGTTCTTGGTTTAAACGATGCACTGGTTGAGCTCTCTGGAGCTTTGGCAGGCTTCAGCTTAGCCTTACAAAATACCCGATTAGTTGCTATTGCCGGACTAATTACAGGAATAGCAGCCTCTTTCTCAATGGCAGCATCGCAGTACCTTTCGGTAAAAACCCAAAACGATGGACAAAATGCAGTAAAATCGGCACTATACACTGGAATAGCATACATTTTCACCGTAGCCATTCTGGTTTTCCCGTTTTTTATTACAATAAGTAACCTTACTGCTTTAGCCACAACTTTACTGCTTGCAGTAACCGTAATTTTCGCCTTTAACTTTTACATTTCGGTTGCCAAGGGGCTCAACTTCAAGCGTCGATTCCTCGAAATGGTACTAATTAGTTTAGGGGTATCGGCATTAACCTTTTTTATTGGGTACCTGGCCCGAACCTATTTGACTATTCCTGTTGATTAGTTTTAGACAAGTATTTTCCCAAATTTCATTTTGACTATTCCTGTTGATTAGTTTTAGACAAGTATTTTCCCAAATTTCATAAGGAAATCAATGAAATTGCTGAAAAATTAACGGATCCTGATAGGGGCATTGATTTGCTTTTCTTACTCATGCCCCAACCATGAAAAAACCCTTTATCCCAATTTATGGGAAACGATTTAATGCCGTTAATGAATTTTGAAACGTTATTTATATACCAACGTATAATTTTTAAATTAAAAAATTGTGTAGCCATAAGAAATAATGCTTATGTCAAAGGTTTACCAACATATTTCCCCCTACGAGTTAAATGAGAACCTATTCGATGTTCTCAACAACCAATGGATGCTCATCCTTGCCGGAAGCAAGGAAAACCATAACTGCATGACTGCCTCGTGGGGCGGTTTTGGAAGTTTATGGAACAAACCGGTTGCATTTATTTTCATAAGGCCGCAAAGATACACACTGAAATTTATGAAACAGAATGACTTTTTCACCCTTAACGTGTTCGATGAGAAATGGCGTGCCGCACTTGAACTGTGCGGTAGCAAATCGGGCAAAGAAATTGACAAAACCGAGGCAACCGGTTTAAGCCTTACCGATACCATTCACAGCATCGCTTATCAGGAATCACGAATGGTAATCGAATGCAGAAAATTGTACGTTGATGAGTTGAAATCCGAAAACTTTCTTGACAAGGGCATTGTCCCAACCCACTACCCCAAAGGTGATTTTCACAACCTTTTCATCGGAGAGATTACATCGATATACATTGTGGAGGACTTAAAAGAAGGCAAGGACCAAGGTTAGATTGATGTAAAAGAGAAACCATCAAACCTCATCATCGGGCTCAAAATCGTCCCAATCAAAGCCACTATAACCAGAATTGAACAGTTCGTCAATTTCGCGGCGTTCCTTTTTTGTGGGGCGCCCCGTACCGCGTTCGCGGTAAACATTAAATGCTATAAAGGAGGGATCCAACTTCTGCAGTTCCTCCTGCGGTGTAAGGTTTTCTAGATAGTTCTCAACAAGTTTGGCCCCAAGTCGACTCTTGGCAATTTCCTTCACCCTGAATGTATAGGTAACCGGCGGCTTACGTACGGTTAGGGTATCACCCGGCTGAATCTCATGGGCGGGTTTAAGGGCAACACCGTTGCGCATAACGCGTCCTTTTGTACAGTAATCGGTTGCCAGTGTGCGGGTTTTAAAAACGCGCACAAACCATAGCCACTTATCAACCCTAATTGAAGCCATAAATGCTAACGATTATTGTAAAGATTCATGGCACGCTCAATGCCAACGGTGCCAAAAGAAAGCACTGCTTCACCTGCCAATGCAACACGTTCGGGGAGAACTTTCATCTCCTCTTCGCTCCATTCACCGAGTACATAATCGACCTGACGGCCACGACTAAAACCATTTCCAATCCCAAAGCGCAATCGGGCGTAATCCTGAGTTCCAAGAACCTCATTGATATTTTTCAGCCCGTTATGGCCACCATCGCTACCTTGTGGTCGCAATCGAACTGTACCCAAGGGTAAAGCAATATCGTCAACAACTACAAGGAGGTTTTCCAGAGGAATACTTTCCTTCTGCAACCAGTAATTCACTGCTTTGCCACTTAGGTTCATATATGTAGAGGGCTTAAGCAGCACAAATATTCTGCCCTTGAACTTTAGCTGCGCCACAAAACCGTAACGGGCATCAGCAAAAGCAATGTTGGACGCCTTAGCCAGAGCGTCCAACACCATAAATCCTGCATTATGTCGGGTATTGGAATACTCAGGGCCCATATTCCCCAACCCGGTTATGAGATACTTCAATACTGCAATTATTTAGCTTGTTCCTCTTGTGTGGCTTCACGAGCAGCACGGGTAGCCTTGATTGTTGCAATCACCAAACTTTTAGCCTCGGCAACAGCGAACCCATCAAAGTTTAAATTGCTTACCATGATGCTCTTGCCAATACCCAAATTGGTAACATCAATATCGATGGTTTCGGGTATATTTTTCACCAAACCATTAACCCTAATCTTACGAACTACTTGTAGGAGCTTTCCTCCCTGTTTAACACCCTCTGCCTGTCCGGTAAGGGTTACAGGAAGTGCAACGGTTACTGGTTTCTTGTCAGAAACCATAAGAAAGTCTATGTGAATAATTTTATCAGTTACAGGATGAAACTGTACCTCTTTTACAATGGAGTCAAACATCTTCCCTTCGATGTTCAACTTTACAAGGTAAACATTAGGGGTGTAAACCACCTTCATTACTTCCTTTTCGCTAAGCGAAATCATGATGTTCTCGCCGCCACCATAAAGTACGCCCGGAATCAATTCCGATTTACGGTTTGCTTTAGCAGCCTTTTTCCCAGTAGATGTTCTTGGGGCTGCAGATAATTCAATTGTTTTCATTTTTTTAAAATTTATTGTTATTACTACAGGTACTACTCAGGGCTTAACTCGTTTTGCTAAACCTGGCCCCCCATCGTACCCAAAAATGATTTATAAAATTGAGTTGCAAATGTAGCTATTAGGCTACAAATTGCAAACTAAATTATAAACTTTTCGCTGATTGACTGGTAGTTGTAAACCTTATTGATAACATCGGCAAAAAGTTCGGTTACCGATAGCACCTTAATTTTGGATGTATCCCTGTCGGTTTTGAGGGGAATAGTATCGGTAACCACCAGTTCGGTAAGTTTTGAATCCCGAATGCGCTCATAAGCATTGCCAGAAAGAACAGGGTGTGTGGCCACAGCCCTTACCGACAGCGCACCTTTGCTAATCATCAAATCGGCAGCTTTAGTAAGCGTGCCCGCTGTATCCACCATATCGTCGAGAATAACAACATTTTTGCCCTCAATATCACCAATAACGGTCATCTCGCCCACTTGATTGGCTTTTTCACGATTTTTGTGGCAAATTGCCATAGGAGTATTGAGAAAACGTGAGTAGGCATTAGCCCGCTTGGCCCCACCCATATCGGGGGCTGCAATTATAAGATTATCAATGTTCAGGCTTTTAATATAGGGCACAAATATCGATGAAGCGTAAAGATGATCAACGGGCACATCGAAAAAACCCTGTATTTGATCGGCATGCAGATCCATGGTCATAACGCGGTCGGCACCAGCAGCCACCAGCATGTTAGCCACAAGTTTTGCACCAATGGCAACACGTGGTTTATCCTTGCGATCCTGTCTTGCCCAGCCAAAATAAGGCATAACCGCTACCACCTTATAGGCCGATGCCCTATGGGCAGCATCAATCATCAGCAGCAGCTCAAAAAGATTATCAACCGGAGGAAAAGTTGATTGAATTATAAATACGGTACAACCCCTCACCGACTCATCGAATGAGGGTTGAAATTCTCCATCGCTAAATACTGTTAGATTTGATTTCCCAAGAGGAATCCCAAAACTCTGGGCAATTCGTTCAGAAAGGTAACGCGAACTTCTTCCGGTGAAGAACTTTATCTGGTGCTTGCTGTGCATTTTAGGAATTTTTTCCATTAATGCCCGCAAATTTACAAAATTTGCAATTAAAGTTCTACTTCTTCAACCTATTTATTCAAACCAGCTGAAAACACCCTCAATATATTTTAAAATATCCTCACGACCGGTACGGGTTATGCATGAAGAGTTAAAAATGTGGGGAAGCTCATCCCAGTACTCCAGTAACACCTTTTTGAAACGTTCAACATTTTCACTCAGCACAGCGCTTGACACCTTATCGGTTTTGGTAAACACCAGGGCAAAGGGTACATGATTTACACCAAGCCAGTTAATAAACTGAATATCTAAATCTTGTGGTTCAATTCGTGAATCGATAAGCACAAACAGTAGGTGCAAATTTTCGCGCTTTAGGATATAATTAAGCACGATATCGGAAAAATTTTCGCGCTCACTCTTCGATACCTTAGCGTAACCATAACCCGGGAGATCCACCAAATACCATTCGCCATTAATAAGATAGTAGTTTATAAGCTGTGTTTTGCCGGGAGTTTGCGAAACCTTTGCCAAAGCTTTGGTGCAGGTAAGCATATTTATGAGTGACGACTTACCTACATTGGAACGGCCAATGAAAGCAAACTCAGGCAAATCGGTTTTGGGGCATTTTTGCACATTAGGATAACTGGCCACAAATTTTGCAGATCGAATCACCATGGCTTAAAATTTTTAAGTTAGATAACAGTCCCTGATCAATTCCCAAATATACAATCATATCAAAATAAAATCAAATTTTGATAAACAAATTCTGATTTTAAATTTCAGTTGTATTTTTACGGAGTACTGGAGAAGAAGGTTATTTTATTTCCAAACAGCCATTGAGAGACTTATAATTGTTTGAAACCCCTTATAAATAAACTTAAAATAGCACACAAGGATGAAGATTCAAGCAAGAAGTGGAAATTTTGGAACTATATCATCCTTGTTAACATTAAAAGGATCAAAAAATACTTTACTATTCTCTAAGATTATCCACCTGTCGGAAAACCCGCAAAAAATTTTCTCCCCATATTTTGCGGATATCGTTCTCGGTGTATCCTCGACGAAGCAGCTCCATGGTTATGCGGTATAACTGAGAAGCATCGCGGCAGTCATCTAAGCCTCCTCCGCCATCGAAATCTGTTCCGATGCCTACATGGTCAATACCCATCACCTTTACCATATGGTCGATATGGTCAACCGCATCAGCAACGGTGGCCAACCTGGCCGGATACTTTTCCTCCAATTCATACCATTCAGCTGTAGCCTGTTTCTCCTGCTCAGGTGTAAGCCCCCTAAAATTGTTCCATTTCTTACGCAGCGCACGGTAAGCGCTATTGCGGGAGGGATTAGGTTCTCCCCTTTTTACGTATTCGCTTAATATGCACATCTGAACAACTCCCCCCTTTTTGGCTATTGCCTTAAGCATATCATCGGAAAGGTTTCGAGGGTTATCGCAAATGGCTCGTGCACAACTGTGCGATGCAAATACAGGTGCTTTTGAAACATCAAGAACATCGTAAAAGGCTTTGTCCGATATATGCGAAACGTCAACCATCATGCCCAACCGGTTCATTTCGGCTACAACTTTTCGGCCAAAGTTGTTTAAACCATTATGTTTGGGCCCTTCGGGATCGGTTGATGAATCGCAAATTTGATTGTTGCGGGTATGACAAAGGGTTACATAGCGTGCTCCAAGATCGTAAAAAACTTTCAGCTGTCCAAGATCCTCGCCAATGGGGTAGCCATTCTCCACTCCAATGTATATTGCCCGTTTGCCCTCTTTTTTGAGCTGTTGGGCATCATCGGGTCGGGTTGCAAGGGCTACCCGATCGGGGTAAGCATTAACCTTTTCGTGAATAGTTCTAAAAATCTCTAATGCCTTGGCATTAACTTCGGCGTACATTTGAGGGGTACACTCCCCTTGACCAATAAAAACTGCAAAAAACGCAGCATCGAGTCCACCCTGCTCCATTTTAGCCAAATCGACCTTGCTGCCTATGGCCGAATTGTTTCTTCCGGAGAAGTCAAACTCAGTTCTAAAAAAATTCAATGGGGTATCGACATGTGTATCGATGGTTATCATTCTGGCATGTAACGCCTTAGCTCTTTTTTCAAGATCCTTTTTATCAGTCAGCATTTGATTGCCGCAACCCAATAATACCAATGCAAATAGCAAAAATAAATATTGCTTCATACTTTTTTTTAAGATAGACACCGTTAATTGTTAAATGGTTTAACCCGTCGATAAAAAAAGGCAGCTCTCAAGCTGCCTTGATTATTTTTAATCAACCTGATCCTCAAATGTATAATCAGTAATATTGAACCGCTCTAAAATGGATTTATCGTTAATCTCTTTGGAGAGCGAAGTGATGGTTTCAACCGGAACCTGGAACAAATCAAGAATGAGCAATCCGTCGAGAGAATTGTTGAACTTAGGATCAACATTAAAGCAGATAATTTTACCATTCAACTTTACATACTTTTTCAGCAGTACCGGCATACGGTAGTCGTAAGGTTCAACCTCCTGAATGAACCTATCAAGTTTACCCAGGTCATCGCTATTATCGAATATGAGGCTAACCTCCTCATCCTTAATGGGAACCTTAAACCTATTGCGGGGTTTTATAAATCGAGCCAAATCGTGATCGTAATAGTTCGACTTCATGAAGCTGATGATTACACCCTTGGAGAAATCGGAAAAGCGATTGGATATACTAACAGGGCCAATAAGGTAGCGGTACTCGGGATTCTTGATTAGGAAATAAAGGATACCCTTCCATAAAAGGAACAACGGAAGGGGCTTGCGTTGGTAATCGCTTACAATAAATGAGCGGCCCAATTCAATGCTTTGCTCAAGAATAGAGGTAAATTCCTTATCGATTTTGAAAAGGGTCTGAATGTAAAAACCCTCTATCCCATATTTTTCAACAATATCCTTACCTTTACCGGCACGGTAGGCCCCAACTATACGTTTCTCGTCCTCATCCCAGATAAAGAGCTGCCAGTAGTAAAGATCAAACTCATCGACATCAATTTTACGGTTGGTCCCCTCTCCCACCTCGCGGAAGGTAATCTCGCGTAGGCGGCCGATCTCAGTCATCAGATTGGGCATTTCCACTGAGGGTGAGCAGACTACCGCATAGTTTTTGCTTCTAAAAAGCAGATACTTATCAATTAATTTTGAGGCCTCATCCTCAATAATATCCTGAGGAACGGGCGGAATGATGGGTTCAGGTTCGGGCTCCGACTTGAGTTTATACTTAAAAAACTTATCCACATCAATGGTAGAGCCAAGCGAATAGGTTTTAACCCTGAGGAACCTACCAAACTTCTCGATATCGCAGTATTTATCCTGCTCCTCAACCGGTATGGGGTAACCTATTCGTATCCGAATGGTCTGATTTTTCTTGTTAAGCAGCTCTGAGGGTAGCTTAGCTGTTCTCAGTAAGGGATGTATCAATCCTAAAATATGGAAAAGCCGACTATTCTCCCCCTGAAAATAAATGGGTACTACCGGAACCCGCGCGTTCTTAATGAATTTGATCATGGATTTTTGCCAGTGCCTATCGGTAACGCCAGTTTCATCAACATTATCGTAATAGGTTGAAACCTCACCTGCCGGGAATAAGCCCAGGGCTCCGCCATTTGATAAATGGTTATACGCAGCTTTCAAACCGCTAACATTGGCACTTTTCAGGTAGCCTCCGTTATCGAACGGGTCAACAGCAAAAATATAATTGTCGAGCTGGGGAATACGCTTAATTAAAAAATTAGAAAGCAACTTGATATCATTGCGTGGCTGCTCCAGCATGATTTTAAGAAGAAGCATTCCATCAATGCCGCCAAAAGGATGGTTTGACACAGATATAAATGGGCCTGTTTTTGGGATTCGTTTCAGTTCATCGGGATTAACCTCGTATTTTACTTCAAGCAAATCAAAAGCAGCCTGTAGAAACTCAATCCCCTGAAGGTTTGCCACGCTGGCATACTTCTTGTTTAACTCGTTAAAACGCAGAATGTACATGAGCAGGCGGGCAAAACCATCGCCGATAACAGGACCCAGATTAACTGCCTTTTTAACCTCGTCAACATTTACAATTTTATTCTTTTGCGTCATTTGGGTTGTTTTTTAAAAGGTTAATGCATCATTTTCCACCAACAGCAAAGGTATAAAAAAATGCTGCAAAACATATTTCGACACAAAATTTACCTATCGGATGTGCACCAAAATTTCTAGTTTCAAAAAGTGTTTTAAATTTGTAATAAATAATAAATACAGGTAATTACTAACTAAATGACTAGCCATGAAAAAATTAACATTAATCATTGCTTTAATTGCACTCAGCATCATAGGAAATGCTCAGCGAAACCTTGTTAGGCCGGAAGATGTTAAAACTTTTTTGGCCTCCACAACTTATGTGGTAATGGAAGAAAACCCTACTTCGCAGTATAACTTTGAGATTCGCGAAGCAGTTGAACGCTCATGGAAAATCACACCATACAAGTTCATTACAGTAAAAGAATTTGAAGAGATGCGCAAGGATATCGACAAGTCGTTTTTGGTTATTGTTCAAATGCGTTTTGATAAGGATAAAACCTCTCCAATATACAATTTCTTGAGCGTTTCAATGGGAGCCGCCGTTAAAAAGATCACCGATATGCCCGATATTTGCTCCGTTCCTCTCAGTTATAAGGATCTGCCAGAGGAATCGTACACCTATAAGGTGGAGGGACTAATCAGATTTATGCAATCCTATATTCAGACCATCAATAAGGATCCAAAATTAATAAAGGCGAACGCCTTTAAGTTTTACAACAAAAATAGGGAACAAATCAAAACCAAAGAACTTTGGGTAATAGAAAACGATCTTGAAAAAAACACCCGTGCACTTGCCGATATCCGTAAAAATTACAAACACAACATCAAGGTGGTAAAACCGGAGGATATTCAAAAAGCCATTACAGAGAAGAATCCAAATGTACTATTTATGCATAAGGTAGGCCCTGAAGGCTCCCGCCTGCAGTGGAGGGTTTGGAAAATGATAATTGGTGCAGACAATGGAATGATGTACTATTATGATATGCATACCATATCCAAATCGGCTGGCGACGGGTTCTTAGCCAAAGACTTCGTAAAAATTAACAAGTAGAAAATCATAATTTTTTTTAACCGCCGTCAGGGAAATACCTGCCGGCGGTTAATTTTGCAACTGAATAGAAGAATACAAAAAATGTCCGACGAAAAAATTATTTTTTCCATGGTGGGGGTTAGCAAAACCTTTCCCCCTCACAAGCGAGTGCTAAACAATATTTACCTATCGTTCTTCTACGGTGCAAAAATTGGCATCATAGGCTTGAACGGTTCGGGTAAATCCACATTAATGAAAATTATTGCTGGTGTAGAAAAATCGAATGAAGGCGAGGTAGTTTTTTCTCCAGGATATACAGTTGGCTACCTTGAGCAGGAGCCTCATCTCAACGATACCAAAACCGTTCGTCAGGTAGTTGAAGAGGGGGTTAAAGATGTGGTTGCCCTGCTTAGGGAGTACGAGGAGGTGAATGCCCGTTTTGCTGAGCCCCTGAGCGACGATGAAATGAATAAACTCATCGAGCGTCAAGGCAACCTCACCGAAAAGCTGGACCACCTCGATGCATGGAACCTCGACGCCAAATTGGAACGCGCCATGGATGCGCTTCGCTGCCCCGATGGCGATACTCCCATCAGCGTGCTCTCCGGTGGGGAGCGTCGCAGGGTAGCGTTATGCCGTTTACTCCTGCAGCAGCCCGATGTACTGCTCCTTGATGAACCCACCAACCACCTCGATGCCGAATCGGTTCAGTGGCTCGAAATGCACCTACAGCAGTACAAGGGAACAGTTATAGCTATTACTCACGATCGCTACTTTTTGGATAACGTTGCCGGATGGATACTCGAACTCGATCGCGGTGAGGGTATTCCATGGAAGGGCAACTACTCATCGTGGCTGGAGCAAAAAGCCCAACGATTGGCACAGGAAGAGAAGCAGGAGAGCAAGCGTCGTAAAACATTGGTGCGTGAACTGGAGTGGGTTCGAATGACACCTAAGGCTCGTCAGGCCAAATCCAAGGCCCGTCTATCGGCCTACGATAAGCTGCTCAACGAGGACGTAAAGCAGAAGGAGGAAAAGTTGGAAATTTTCATTCCCAATGGTCCACGTCTAGGCGACTTGGTGATAGAGGCCAACAATGTTTCAAAAGCATATGGCGACAAGTTGCTATTCGAAAATCTCACCTTTAAGCTACCCCAAAACGGAATAGTTGGTGTTATTGGCCCTAATGGCGCAGGAAAAACAACATTGTTCCGTTTAATTATGGGACTCGAAAAACCAGATAGCGGCGACTTTAAGATTGGCGAAACCGTTAAACTGGCCTACATTGACCAGCAGCACAAGGCAATAGACCCAGATAAGACAGTTTTTGAGGTTATTTCGGGCGGTTCCGACCTAATTATGATGGGTGGTCGACAGATAAACGCACGTGCCTATGTGGCCCGATTCAACTTTAGCGGTGCTGATCAGGAAAAGAAATGCGGGAAGCTCTCGGGGGGCGAACGTAATAGGCTGCACTTGGCTTTAGCTCTTAAAGAAGAAGGAAACGTAATACTGCTCGACGAGCCCACCAACGACATTGATGTTAACACCCTGCGGGCGTTGGAAGAAGCTTTGGAGGATTTTGCCGGATGCGCTGTTGTGATATCGCATGACCGCTGGTTCCTCGATCGTATTGCCACACATATTATGGCCTTTGAGGGCAACTCTCAGGTTTACTTCTTTGAGGGTTCCTACTCTGAGTATGAGGAAAATCGTAAAAAACGATTAGGCGACGATGCTCCACACCGCATAAAATATCGAAAATTAATGGAGTAAACATAAAAAAGGGATGTCTCTTACCCATGAAAAGGGGAATTCTTGAAGGCAGACCTTTCTTCATCTAAAATCAATTTTTCTTAGCAAAAATATTTTAAACTCAAAATAAAAAATTTACACTATGGAAACCATTAACTTTTCCAGCAGCGACGAACGCACCTTTAGTATTCTTTGCCATATCAGTGCCCTATCGGGTTTGGTAATACCGTTTGGGCACATTATTGGGCCATTGGTGTTCTGGTTAATTAAGAAAGATGAATACCCCGAAGTTGACCGACAGGGAAAGGCAGCGCTCAACTTTCAGATATCACTAACCATTTACGCCATAATTGCAGCCCTACTGATTGTGATTCTGATTGGGTTTGTGCTTTTGGCTCTAATTGGAATATTCGGAATAGTAATGTCGATAGTTGCTGCTGTAAAAACTTCAAACGGCGCGCGTTTTAGCTATCCCCTTAGCATTAATATTATAAGTTAAACAAGAAAAGGTATTCGATTAAAATATGATTTCAAGCCCCACATCAATGCGTCTTAAATCCTGAAGTATTTTAGGGCTACCCCAGTTTGCATTTATGGTTTGACCATAGTACTCGTGATTAAAAAGATTTTTTATGTGCAAAAAGGCTGATACGCCATTTCTAATATCATTGAACCGAATATTCATGTTAACAATAAATGAAGGGTTAAAGTTGATATATCCATCTGCATCAACAAACGATGAATATAGTGTATTAATATGAGGCGATAGGATTCGACGTTTACTCTGCCATATAAATGCAGAAGTTATAGAAATTTTTTCCCAGAAGTAGGTAAAACTCCCTTGAAGTGAATGTTTTGAAACCAGGTTGTTGCTTAACCGGATAGTTTGATCCTTAACATAATCGGCGCCAGATAGATATGAATAAGCTGCAACAAAACTTAAATTCGGTGAAATCAAACAATTGGCATCGAAACTAAATCCTACCCGATAACCTTTGCTTATGTTAAGGCTTTGAATCAATGGCACATGATACACCTCAGAACCAATGGGAACATCAACCGAATCGCCAGTTTGAAACGACTCAACAATGCCATTGATTATATTATTATAAAAAGCATTTGCCGATAGCTGAATCTGATCAACCCTCCAGGTGCCATCAATTTCAAAAGAACTGTTCCGCTCAGGTTTTAGATTAGGATTTGGTCTTATCCATGAAAAAGTAGTAATACTTTCGAAATACCTTTGTGTTACACTGGGCGAAAGATAGCCCTGCGAGTAAATAAACTTATACACGAATTCGTTATGCCTTTTAATAACAGATAGACGAGGAACAAGCATATTGCCGTAAATGGTCGAAATATCAAATCTTCCTCCCAACGAAACAACCATATTATCGGATAATCGCCATCCCGACTCGCCATATAAGCCATAAATATTGAAATAATGTTCCCATTTTTTTCGTTGGGATAGCGTTGTTATGGGCTTTCCCCCTTTCCCCTCACTAATGATTGGAATGCCATTTATATTAAAAGCCTCAACGCCACCAATCAGTTTTAAGCGAGAATTTGGTTGGTAAATTAAATTTGATGCTGCGCTATACGATATGGTCCTAAAGAAGTAATACTTTCTTCCACCATAGGCATACAGCGAGTCGATTAAAACCGTTGAATCATTAAAATTAATGGAACCCGTTCGCCCTAAATCGGCGGTATAAAGATTTGCCGTTCGGGGATCAAGTTCTTGCTGTTTATAATTGCCTGAAAGGATAAGGCTAACTTTAGGAGTAACTTTAGCTGTGTATTGCGATAAAATTATCTGATATTTGGGGGCAGTAACAGTCGAATACTCCGATACATATAAATCGGGGTTGCAGCCATAGGTTTCACTGGCTTCAATATTCGACATTAAATACTTAATGCTAAAGCCACGCAAAGCAGCAGAGATGTTTATAAAGTTATTGCGCGTTCCATGGTAAAATCTCTCAGTATAGGGATGCGTAGGATAAATGTGCCGGTTTTTATAGGTAACCGATTTATCTCTTGGATCCTGCTCCTCGCTGGAATATGAAGAATACTGTATGGAAACATGCCCCTTTGTATTTAATGGCTGTATAATTCCACCGTATATTCTATGCGTATTGAAACTGCCATAAGTATATCCACCGTAGGCCAATTGGGTATCTTCGGTAATTACGTTAATCATTCCAGTATAGGCATTTGAACCATAAAGTGTGGAATTCGGGCCATACACCACCTCAACCTGCTTAACACCAAATAACGGGAAACTATTAAGCCCAAGGAATATCCCCTCGGCGGCATCGTCGCTTATCCTAACCCCATCAATCAGTATCAAAAACTTGTTGTTACCAGAATCACCGCTCCTGTGCCCTCTCAAATTTACTATTCCCCCCTTCATCCAGTGTCCATACTCAGATTGTAGCTGAAAATAGGGTAATTCACGAATAATATCGGTAAGATCAAAATATCCCCTACTCTCAATCATCGTTTTAGTTATTACAATAACCTTTGCTGATGCCTCCCATGCCCTTTGCTCATACTTAGCTGATGTGGTAACGGGGAGTTCAACAAGTTTTTCCATGGGCATAGCCAACAAATCGCGCAGGCTAATGGTGTCTGGCTTCTGCCCATTTACGTTTATAATAAAAAACAAAACAAAAATCAGAATCGATACGCAACCCTTAGGTTTAAGCTTTTTATAAGCCATATCTATAAAAATTTTTAAAAACTTTCGACGATATCTATCCTTACTAATTTACCCAAAAAAAGTATTTTAGCAAAAAATTGATTTGATGAAACGCTACAAATTAGTTACATTACTTCTGCTCTTTTCGGTTTTTGTTTCAGCCCAGAATACTGAAATATACTTTCGTTTTACTGAGGAGAACCACCAATTGGTAAACAATGCCCTAACCCATATTATATCAATAGACAACGTAAATGGCGATACCATTTACGCCTATGCCAACCAGGGGGAGTGGATAGCTTTTCAGAAAATGGGATACAAAGCCGAACGGCTCCCAAATCCATCGCTTCTGAACACCAAGTCAATTGTAATGGCTACAAGTATAGCCGAAATGGTCAACTGGGACCGGTACCCCACCTATGAGGTTTACCGCGATATAATGAAACAGTTTGAGGTCAATTACCCTGATTTATGCAAGCTCGACTCCATAGGTACATCTGTACAGGGACGCAAGATTTATGCTATGAAAATTTCCGATAATGTAAATGTTGAAGAGGACGAACCCGAGGTGTTCTACACCAGCACAATGCATGGCGATGAAGCTACCGGATATGTTTTAATGCTCAGGCTAATTGATTACCTACTTGCCAATTATGGAACAAACCCTCGCGCTACAAATTTGGTAAACAAACTTCAGATCTACATCAATCCCAACGCCAACCCTGATGGGACCTATAGCTCTGGTAACTCCACTGTATCTGGCGCTACCCGTTATAATGCCAACTCCGTTGACCTAAACCGCAACTTTCCTGATATTCGGACGGGATTGCATCCCGACAACAAGCAATGGCAACCCGAAAATCTGGCCATGATGGATTTTGCTGCTCAACACCACTTTGTGCTGTCGGCAAATTTCCATGGCGGCACCGAGGTGGTAAACTACCCATGGGATACCTGGACATCAGCACAGCTCAGCCATCCCGATAACGACTGGTTTGTGCGGGTGTGCCGTCAGTATGCCGACTCGGCACAGGCTAATAGCCCCAGTGGCTACATGGATGCTCTGAACAACGGAATTACCAACGGCGGCGACTGGTACGTGGTAACCGGCGGCCGACAGGATTACATGAACTACTGGCATCGCTGCCGCGAAATAACCATTGAACTATCCGATACAAAACTTATTGGTTCCGAGCTCCTCCCCGCTCACTGGGACTACAATCGAACTGCTCTGCTCACATTCCTTGAGCAAGCAACCTATGGATTTACCGGATTTGTTAAAAATACTGCAAACGAACTTATTAGCTCTGAGGTTTTTGTTATTAACCATGACAGGTTCAACTCATCAGCTACAACAAATACCACAAACGGCCAATTTTATCGCCCCATTGAACCCGGCACTTACGATATAGTTGCCTATGCCCGAGGCTACAAGCCTCAGTTTCTCTCCAACATCACCATAGGCAGTTTTGAACAGAAAGAGATAAATTTTACGCTTCAACCATGCTCCGATACAGTTTCTGCAGAGAGTTTCGAATACCTAATTCCCGAACGATTTAACTTTTCCAACGGTTCGTGGACATCCAGCAACCAGCAGAGCTACTCGGGCAGCTATTCCCTAAAATCGGCTTCCATTTCCGATAATCAAACCACCGAAGCCATACTCAACATCGAGGTTAAAGAATCCGGCGAACTCTCGTTTTACCATATAACCTCGTCGGAAATGGGATATGATTACTTTAGGTTTTTCATCGATGATATTTTGCAGATTCAGACAAGCGGAACAAACAACTGGACCCGTTTTGCAACCTTTTTAAGTAAGGGTAATCATACATTAAAATGGTCCTATTCCAAAGACAATGCCAGCGCGGCTGGTTCCGATTGTGTTTTTATTGATGACCTGGTGCTCCCAAAAATTTTGGGTGATATTAACCTTACGGCAACCGTAAATTCCACTCCATTCGAGGGCCTGACCCTACAGGTAGGCGACAGCTTAAAAATAACAAATGCCGAAGGAAAGGTCTCGTTTTCAAAATACCCCCTCGACACAATTGTTACAATGGCATTTTATTCCGAAAACAATAAAATTGGCGAATCCCTCCTCTCGCTACCCTGGCAAAAAATAAATCACACCGTAAACATAACGGCACATTACAATGCCAACTTTGAAATCACCGGGAATGGCAATCCTATTTCGGATGCAATCATCTCCTTTGCCGGACAGCAAAAGCAAACGGACCAAAGTGGGAAAACCACGTTTAATAATGTTCCCTTTGGCACAAGCATTCCCTATTCCATTTCAAGAGAGGGGTTCACCACAAAAAGTGGCAATTTGCGTTTAGCAAGCGATTCAACCTATCAGTTCTCGCTCTTGCCTACAGGTATTAACCTTTACAACGATAACTTCAAAGTCGATATCTACCCAAATCCCGCTTCTGATAATCTAAATATCGGCCTATTTGTTCCCAATAATGCCAATGTTTCAATAAGATTGATTGATATTTATGGGAAAACAAGAGGAATTCTGTTTAAGCACAACCATTTCCAGGGAGAGCTAACCCTGCACGTTGAAATTGAAAAAATAGCTCAGGTAACAGGTATCGCCATTTTGGAAATAACCATTAACGACAAAACAATAAGAAAAAAAATTGTTATTAACAGATAAAACTTTAAATATGCGTTTTGGACATCTATCTCTTTTGCTTTTTTTACTAATATCATTTTCAGCCACACCACAAATCAACCGGTCGATACCTTCGGAAAAACCCAAACTAATTGTAAAAATTGTTGTTAGTCAAATGCGCTTTGACTATTTGAGTCGTTACTGGGATAAGTTTGGCGATAATGGCTTCAAAACACTGGTAAACGAGGGTACATATTGCCGGAATGCCCGTTTCAACTACATGCTCACACAGGCCTATCCAGGCTTAGCCACTATTTCAACCGGGGCCATGCCCTCGGTTCATGGAATTATCTCCGATAAATGGTATAACCGGGGAACTAATGCTGAGGTTGATGCCGTATTGGACGAAAAAGTAAACAGCATTGGGGGTAGTTTTTTTAGTGGAAAGTATTCGGCTAAAAACCTGGTCACCAGCACCTTTGGCGACGAGTTGAGGCTCAGTAATGCCCAATCGAAAGTGGTAAGTATCGCCCTTGATGCCGGTTCGGCCATCCTTTTGGGAGGACATAGCGCCAACGGTATGTTTTGGTTTGATACCGAAAAAGGCCTTTGGGTTAGCAGCAGCTACTTTGCCCAAAACTTGCCCGTATGGGTTGACACTTTTAATAGTAAAGGATTTGCCAATTTATACACCGATAGGGAATGGAAAGCCCTACAGCCGCTCGATAAATACGAGGAAGCTGACACAGCTTCCATTAAATCGGACGAAAAAAAGAAAACCATTGCGCAAAAACTTAAAGGAATGGTTGATGGACTAATTGGCAAGCCCCAACCCAAAAAGGATTTTAAATCGCTTTTGGAGAATCCATATGGCAACCTGTTGACCAAAGATATGGCCATAGCAGCCATAATAGGCGAAGAATTAGGGAATGATGAGCATACCGATTTGTTATGCATAACCTTTAGCGCCAACCGAAACATTAGCCAAAAATTTGGTCCTCATTCAATTGAAATGGAAGATACCTATCTGAAATTAGATAGAGAAATTGGTCATTTTCTGGAGTTCATCAACCTAACCATAGGCAAAGAGAATACTTTGGTAGTTCTTACATCGGACCAGGGAGTGGCATCAACTCCTGACTTTCTTGAAAAATCGAAGATTCCCGGGGGCTACTTTGAACCCCAAAAGGCCATGATACTACTAGCGAGCTACCTGAATGCGGTTTACGGACAAGGAAAATGGATTATCGGCTACCACGACAAGCAAATCTACCTAAACCGCAAGCTGATTGAGGATTCAAATCTCAACCTGGCCGATTTTCAACAAAAGGTAGCCAACTTCATGCTGGAGTTTTCAGGGGTTGCCAATAGCACCACAGCGCACAACCTTCAAAATGGCAGTTTTACCAATGGCATAATGGTTAAGTTTCAGAACAGCTTCAACCAACGCCGCTCAGGCGACGTTATCATAAATTTGGAACCCGGATGGATTGAGCGAAACGGTAATATTACTTCGGCTAATTCACCATACGATTACGACACACATGTTCCCTTAATTTTCTATGGATGGAAGGCTAAACGCAAGTCGGTTCTTTCGCCTGTGCTGATGAACGACATTGCCCCAACGCTTTCCGTATTGCTTGGAATTACTTGGCCTAACGGGGCAATAGGCACACCCATTAAAGAAATGCTGGAATAGCCCTACCAACTTGACAGTAATGTAGGATTGCTTTCCATGGCATTACCTATAACCACCATATTGGCTCCGGCAGCAAAAACTGCCTCTATTTGAGCGGGAGTACTTAGCCCTCCTCCAACCATTATAGGAATTGAAACTGCTGAGCAAACCCGTTCAACAACTTCTGCTGGTACCGGATTCTGTGCTCCACTTCCTGCTTCAAGATAAATGGCTTTCAATCCCAACAATTCACCGGCGATAGCCGTTGCTACTGCAATTTCAGGCTTTGATGCAGGAATTGGCATGGTTTGGCTCATGTACTGAACCGAAGTAGGTGCCCCACCATCAATCAGAATGTATCCTGTTGGGATAACCTCTATTCCACTTAGCTTGACCATGGGGGCCACAGCCACATGATTACCTATTAAAAAATCGGGATTGCGTCCCGATATAAGCGATAGGAAAAGAATGGCATCCGCATTGGGGGCAAACTGCATGGCATTCCCCGGGAAAAGCACAACCGGTAGGTTGGTTTTGGCTTTCACCCCTTCCACAAAATTCGACACAGAAGTGGACACCAAGCTTCCTCCAACCAGAAACATGGCTACACCAGCATTGGTGGAATGGCGTATAATACCGTCCACATCGGCATGGATTTCTTTACCGGGATCAAGCAGAATGGCTATTTTTTCCCCCTTTAATATCGAATCGTAAACGTTACGCATGGCGCTATTTTTTATTCGTCACCCACGTTAAACAAAAATTATCAAAAAATCGATACTTTACTATAAGTTCAACCCACCCCTCCACATCACGCACCCTTGAGAATATCCACCCCCGATGAAGTTGCTCAACTTCAACTAATACCTCAATATCGCAGCTGAACACAGGATTTTTCTCCCAGGGCAACTTGTAAATAGCCTCCTTGGCGCTCCAAATAAGCGCCAAATGTTCTTGCGAGTAGTTACCGGCATGGCAGGCCTCTCGTGCTGTTAGAAACTTTTTTAAAACCCTTTCAAAATTTCGACTAATCCTCTCAACATCAATACCCACAAATATATCAGAGGAATAGGCAACTGCGACGAGACCATTGGTATGGCTTACAGAAAAATTTACATCGGAATCAGCGAAAAAGGGGCGACCCCATTTGTTGTAACTATAAACAATTGGCAAACCCTGTGATTTCAAAAGGGCCATTGTAGCCAATCGTTCCAAACGCCGTTCATGGTTAGCGGGTAGTTCTATATTGCTTTGGGTAAAGCCAGCTAAAACTTGTTCGGATTCAGTAACTCGCCACAGAGCCACCGTTAAACCATCATCAAGTATTGGTTCAAGCAGGGGCATGGTTAGCTACTTCCAACGTAAAGTTTCAATAAGGTGCACTACATCGCGAGAAAAGAAGTCGATGGCTGGAGCCAGTGAATCTTTGTTGGGCTCGCAACGGAAGTATAGGGCTCCTCGTAGGTAATGCCTGCTGGAGTCGGTAATGTAGAATTGAATTGAACTAGCTGCATTACCCCTTATATCGTACAGCACACCGTAAACCCTTTTTTCTGGATTTGAAAAAACCCGCTCGTCAATGGCATCGGCCTTGTAGGTATGTTTGTAAGCTAAATTGCGGGCATCTTCAGAGAGCTGATCTAAGTTACCCTTCAAATAGCGATAGCTCAGGTGTATTTTAGCCTTGTATTGTGGAAAGCTAACGCTAATCCAATCGCCCTCTCCGGGGCGTGAATCCTCCTTCACTATAGTTCCGTAAACGGGATACTCAAAGGCAAAAGGGTAAATGGAATCGAAAAGGCGGTAATCCTTTTCGGGAAAAGATATGCGAAAGTATCCGCGTGGTTTGGGTGCGTTACCCTCGGAGCAAGCCATCAAAACAAATGCGATTACTATGTTAAAAAAAAAACTATTTGTTCTCATCATCCATTATATTAACCTTTACGCGTTTAATTCTGCGGTTATCAACAGCATCAATGGTAAATACAAACTGTTTACATTTGACCACCTCATTAAGATTGGGTATTTGTCCTGTGTTTTCTAGAATAAGCCCGGCTATAGTTTCGGCCTCGCCTCTAATATCATCAAAAATATCATCGTCGCAGCCTACAATTTTGCAAAAATCGTTGAGCATCACCTTGGCCTCAAAAACATAGTTTTTATCATCGATTTTGGTGTAAAGTTTTTCCTCTTCGTCGGATTCATCGGAAATTTCACCCACAATTTCCTCGAGAATATCCTCAAGGGTAACAATTCCGCTGGTACCGCCATACTCATCCACCACAATGGCAAGGTGAATGTGCTTTTGCTGGAACTCGGCTAAAAGGTCATTTATCTTTTTGCTTTCAGGAATAAAGTATGAGGGGCGAATCAGGTTTTGCCACCTGAAGCTATCATCTTTATCAATATGGGGGATGAGATCTTTAACATAAAGAATACCCTTAATGTCGTCGAATGATTCATTAAAAATTGGGATTCTGCTGTACCCCGATTCAATGACAACCTCTTTTAACTTGCTATAGGGCGAGTTAAAGTCAAGGGCAACAACATCCAAACGGGGCTTCATAATTTCGCTAACCACGGTATTGGTAAACGAAACAATACCCTCAAGAATTTGCCGCTCCTCGGCAAGGCTATCGGCTGTAATTTCAATTGCATCGCCTAATTCATCCATCGATATTTTCTGGGGGCTTACTATACGCCTGCTAATAATAAGCGACGAACGCATTAGCAGTACAGTTAAGGGTCTAAAAAAACTAATTAAGAAGTGAATTAGAGGTGAAACCACTTCGGCAAATCGGCGCGATTTATTTGCTGCCATAATTTTTGGGAGAATTTCACCAAACAGGAGTAAAATAAATGTAATTAGAACGGTCTGAAAGAGAAATCCAAACAAGGGAGCCTGGCTAAAATCAAGAACCTCGGTTGACAGAAATGCTGATAGAATTACTATGGCAACATTTACCAGATTATTTGAGATCAATAGGGTGGCCAGCAATTGCTCGTGATTCGATAAGTTGTTAAGCGTTTTGGCTGAATTTGGGTTATCCTGTATCTTTTTATAATCGGATGGCGATAATGAGAAATAGGCCACCTCTGCTCCGCTGAATGTTGCGGATAAAAAAATGAGCACTAAAAGAACCGCCAGACCAAAATAGAATCCAACAGTAGGTGTGGTAAAAACTAGCTTATCAGTAATTTCTTCCAGTAGTGCAAATAAATTATCCAAAGCGCGATATAAATTGGTTTACCCTGTAAAGTTACTAAAAAAATGGTTATTACATTGATGAAAAACGAAAGGCAAACCTCAGCTAAGATTGGCTTGCCTAAACGATTGCAACTTTAACTTTTCGTTGAAATGTAAAATATTGCTGGTTAATTGTTTAGAAGGGAAGATCATCATCGGGTTGAGGAGGCATACTTTCTTCATCGGCTAAATTAACCTTACCTGCCTGGGGTTCAGAATACTGAGCGGATTTATCATCATGACCTGCGCTGGAGCCAAGGAACCTGAAATTATCACATAAAATTTCAGTGGTGTAGCGCTTATTTCCATCTTTATCCTCGTACGAAGAGTTTCTAATACGACCCTCAACATAAAGCAGCTTCCCACTTTTTATATATTTTTCAGCAATATCGGCTAATCCACGCCAAACCACAATGTTATGCCACTCAGTTTGAGTAACCTTTTTACCCGATTTGTCGGTATAGGTTTCATTGGTTGCCAGAGGAAAACGTGCAACGGCTACACCACTTTCAAGATGGCGGACCTCAGGATCTTTTCCCACGTTGCCCACCAGAATAACTTTGTTTACTGACATAGTTTTATTTTACTTTAGGGTTTATAAACACAAGTTACAAGATATTTTAATAGTTGTCAAATTATTATTTTTGTTTGATAAAGTACTGTTCAACTGGCTCGGCAGCCATATAGCTATCGATTAAACGGGGAAGCGAATAATTGTGTAGCTGATTTACCGACAATTTAATATAATTGCTTAAAAGGATGTAGGGAGGTTTGTCAATTTCAAGAATTATAAAGGTAGCCCAAATGTTCAAATGGCTCAACTTATGCTTAATCACATCGGATACATGTAGTACCACAACCTCAGCACCTTGAAAAAGTTCAACACCAGAGATCATTTTCACAAGTTCTTCGCTATTCAGCAATTTAGATTGTTCAACCATTGGAAACTCATAGAGCGAGTGCCATATATCACGGTTGGTACGTTTTTTAATAAAGGTATCCCCCTGATGCGATATCATAAAATAGTAGAAGAAACGATCGCGGGGAATAATTCTTTTCCCCTTTATGGGCAGCGAATTTACAAGGTTATTCTGAAAAGCGTAACAGAATTCTGAAAAGGGACAGATTGAACATTGCGGCGACTTAGGGGTACACTGTAGCGCCCCATAGTCGATGATAGCCTGGTTGAAAGCACCCGGATTATCATGAGGAATAAGTTCCTGGGCCAAGTTAAAAAACTCCCTTCGGGCAGCTTGAGAATCGATTGGCGTGAAAACACCAAATAGCCGCGCAAGAATTCTGAACACATTACCATCGACTGCAGGAACGGGTTCTCCAAAGGCAAACGAAGCAACTGCTGCAGCCGAGTATGGGCCCAAACCCTTTATCTTTAGAAGCTGCAGGTAGGTACTGGGTAATCGTCCCCCAAACTCATCCATAACCTGACGGGCACCATAATAAAGATTACGGGCTCTGGTGTAGTAGCCTAAACCCTGCCAAACCCTCATCACATCATCAAGGGGGGCGTTGGCCAACACTTGAAGGGTTGGAAAACGCTCCATAAAACGGTAGTAATATGGCAATCCCTGCGCCACACGTGTTTGCTGAAGGATCACCTCAGATACCCAAATACTGTAGGGATCGGTTGTGTTGCGCCAGGGTAACTCACGGGCATTGCTGGCATACCACTTCAGCAAAATAGAACTAAAATCCATAGTATCAAAACAAAAGAAAAATTTTTTCTCGTCAAATTTAACCTTAAGCATTTCATTAATCGATACAAATCATTTATATTTGCAGTCCAAAATTTCAGAAAATTGTCTAATTTATTGATAACTAAAGATTTTTAAACATGACAAAGGCTGATATCGTAAACGAGATTTCCAAAAACACTGGAATCGAGAAAGTAGCAGTTCAAAAAACAATAGAAGCTTTCATGGAAACCGTGAAAGATTCTCTTGTAAAGGAAAAGAACGTATATCTGAGAGGTTTCGGCAGTTTCATCGTAAAGAAGCGCGCCAAAAAGACCGCCCGTAACATTTCTAAAAACACCACACTTATCATTCCAGAACATTTTATTCCGGCTTTCAAACCTGCCAAATCGTTCGTTAACAAGGTTAAAAACCACGTTAAAAAATAATTTTTTCTATCATTAACTTTTAAAACTTACTACAATGCCAAGCGGAAAGAAGAGAAAAAGGCATAAAATGGCCACCCACAAACGTAAAAAAAGACTACGTAAGAATCGTCATAAAAAGAAAAAGTAGCACAACTGTCTGCTAATCAATAAGTAGCAATTGTCAACCTAAAGTACCCATAAGTGCTTTAGGTTGCGTTGTTTAAAACGCAACAATAAACCAACAAATTTTAAACACAGTGAATACCGAGCTAATTATTGATGTTCGTGAGACTGAGGTTGCCATAGCTCTACTAGAAAACAAGCAGCTAGTAGAGCTCAACAAGGAGAAAAGCAACGTACAGTTCTCGGTTGGCGACATCTATCTCGGTAAGGTTAAAAAAATTATGCCCGGATTAAACGCTGCATTCGTAGATGTAGGCTACGAAAAGGATGCGTTTTTACACTACCTCGATCTGGGCCCTCAGTTTAAAACACTCCAGAAATATCTTCAGGAACACTACTCGCGGAAGGGGAAAACCATACCCGTTTCAAAGTTCGGCATGCTTGCCGATATCGATAAGGGGGGGAAAATCAACGATGTGCTCTCTTCGGGACAACCGGTAATGGTTCAGATTGCTAAAGAGCCCATTTCGACCAAAGGCCCCCGGTTAACATCTGAAATATCGATAGCCGGAAGAAATCTTGTTCTGGTTCCCTTTAACGATAAGGTTTCCATTTCGCAAAAAATTACTTCACCCGAGGAGCGCAAGCGACTTAAAAGACTGATGGAAAGCATAATACCCAAGAACTTTGGGGTTATTGTGCGCACCGCCGCCGAAGGTAAAAAGGTAGCGGTACTCGATGCCGAGCTCCGCAGTCTTATCAAACGTTGGGAAACTACCGTCGAAAAGTTGAAAAACCCGGGTTACCCTGCCCTATTAACCAGTGAAATTAAACGCACATCGGCCATACTACGCGACATGCTAAACGGCTCATTCAATAGCATACATGTTAACGATGAGAACGTTTACAACGAAATCCGCGAATACATTGAAACCATTGCTCCTGAAAAAGAAAAAATTGTTAAGTTTTACGAGGGAAATGTGCCCATTTTCGACCAGTTTGGCGTAGAAAAACAGATTAAATCGCTATTTGGCCGAACCGTTTCCATTAAAAGCGGTGCATACTTGATTATTGAGCACACCGAAGCGCTACACGTAATTGACGTAAATAGCGGTAATCGCTCAAAATCTACGAACGATCAGGAAACCAATGCCCTTGAGGTTAATCTGGCTGCAGCCGATGAAATTGCTCGTCAGCTCAGGCTCCGCGATATGGGCGGAATCATTGTGATCGATTTCATTGACATGCACAGCAACGAAAACAAACAGATGCTCTTTGAAAAAATGAAAGAGCTAATGAGTCGTGACCGCGCCAAGCACAATATTCTGCCGCTTACCAAGTTTGGACTTATGCAAATTACTCGCCAGCGCGTACGACCCGAAATGCACATCGACACCAGCGAAAAATGCCCGGTATGCAACGGAAGCGGCAAGGTAACGGCAACCATACTACTCGATGAACAAATTGAAAATCAGCTCTCTATTATTAGCCAAAACAATAAGCTTCGCTCTGTTACTATTAAGCTGCACCCCTACATTGCAGCTTTCCTGAAAAAGGGATTTTTCTCAAAACGATTTAAATGGGCCATAAAGTACAAGTGTTCCGTAAATCTGTTACCCATGTCGTCGTACCACTTTCTGGAGTACCATTTTTTTGACAAAAACGATAACGAGATAGAACTTTAGCCAACCACAACCCGCCCAGCATAGGCGGGTTTCTTATTTAGCTGATGAATGGCAGAATGCGTTTATTGTTGTTAGCTGTTTGTGAAACTTTAGAGACTAACCCCCACATGGCGGACATTTAAACTCAAAATAACTATGTAGTGTACATTTAATATTTCGGTAAACATCTAACATACTTATCAGGGATATTCCTATTAAATTTAATTTGGCTAACACTGAAAAAGTTTTATTTGCCTGCGATATGCCCTTTCCCGTTGGGATTAGGGGAAACACATATCAATTCAATATGGCGTTAAAATAACGATTGACTGTAGAGTCAATGGGAAACACATCCTTAAAAGTTAAGCCAAAAGTTCAACCTTCCAACAAAAATTATTCGTCTTACCATTTCTCTTGTCGTTACCAATTTTTTGCAAATAAACTTACGCCATTGGGTATGAAAATCAGCACAGCAAAACCATTTTGAACATAACACTACTTTTTTCAAAATTTATGTGGCACTATTGAATCTAATTGTAAAAATACATATGAAACGCCTCAAATAATAGCTGAAGTACTAAAGCCATTCTAGAATATCATCAATAATACTATTAATTAATGCTATTAATGGGAAAGAGCTCTCCAAACATTGAAACCTTCGTAAAGAGCTGGATGTGCATTACTATTTTTATAAACCTACTGCTATTGGGAAAGGGGCTAAAGAAAATTTGAATGGTATAATTCAAGTAAATCATTCAAAAGGTTCTTCGATTAGAGCACATACATGGAAGATATGCAAGGAGCCATAAAGAACATAGTTAACAATCGTTTTAAATGTAAATAAAAAAGTTTTTATTCCAAATGAACTTTTTTATGTAAAATTCGTTAAAAAAGGTTGTCTTGTGGTTTAAACTACACAGCATTGTCTAATCAAAAATATAAATTGCCATGAACACTGAGTTAAAGTTTACCAGAAAAACAGTTTTCCCATTAATTTTAGTATTTTTTGGTTATGGCCAATTGTTTTCCCAAATCTCTAGCGTTGGGAACTTTATTAAAGGGGGGAAGGAAGATGCAGTAAAAATCATTTCAGCCTATTTGCTGCCAGTAGAAAAAGGGATGTGCTTTAACGGGACAAACAATGATATGATCCTATTCAAATCAAACGCTGCTTCGAACCTTAACTTTGGGTTAAGCTTCAATTTAACCGCCTCGCTTGTTAGCTCCGATGACTATACTTATGATGTTTCAGATTTAAATTTAACAGAATTTGAGGCAAAAGACCCAAACAAAACCATTGCCCAAACAATTTCTGGGAATGAGAGTACCATTGAATTGCAAACAAAAGATAAATACCGTGTTCCATCAAATACTTATCCTTTCTATACAGAAAAACCCATACTTACTCTTAATTCTCCAAAAGGCAAAAATAACACTACTATTCCTTTTCCTGTTTTAAATATGTTTTTAGAAAAACAAGGCAATTTATTAAATATTAAAATGCTGCCTCCACTAAAGATTTCAAGCAAATCGTTGGGCCTTTTTAACATTGGAATAAATCTGCAACATAACTTAGAAACATCGTTGAGGTTTATGTCGGATTTTTGGCTTGATATTTATATTTCAGGAGGATATAACTATAATAGGATCACCTATTACATTGATATTAAACCTAACGAGAATAGCTTAACATTTTCACCCACAAGCGATAACGGACCATATGATAATCAGGAATTAAGGATACACACCGTAAGCATACCATTTAGATTGATTCTTGTTAAACAATTACAAAACTTTTCATTCGCATTGGGTAGCGGTTATAATATAACAAATTCAAAGGTAGATATGGTTGGTAAATACCCTATTTATAGCACTGATCCCACAAATAATTTTCAAGTAATTGTAGAGGACATTGAAGATCCATTTCAGTACACCAGAGATTTTAATAGAATATCATTAGATTTTGGTGTATATTACAAACATAAAAAATTTTTTACAGGGATTAAATACACATATTCATATTACAAAAACATTGATTTATCTTTAGGTTTCTTGTTATAATAATTTTAATTAAGAGAATGAAACACCTAAATATTTTTTAAGAGCAAATTAAAATTTTTAATATCAATGTTTGTAAATTTTTAATTTACAGGCTATGCTACATGCTATTTCTCATTGAATCCACTTGTCATTATTCATTTGTTTAAATTATTAAATTAGTAATACAATGGCAAAAAGAAACATAATATTTACTTTACTACTGTTTATCATAGGCAATATTGCAGAAGCCCAGGATTTTGATATTTATCCAAGGCTCAAGGATGATAATATTAAGATGCCAAAAGTATATGAAAATACCCTTTTTGATGAATATCAAATTCTATCAAGGGATGTAAGGATGATGGACATGTTGTACAGCGCCATTGTGCCCGGATATGTCCATTTCAAAGCCAGAGACATTGCTACCGGGTATGGGATACTTGGAGCCCGTTTACTTGGATTCTCGGGGCTTGCCCTAAACTACTATAATATGGATAGAAAAGGATTAAATGTAAATGATATCCTGGGTTCCGAGCATAATACAGATAAAATTCTCTTTTATTCATCATTAACGCTTATTGTATCTTCCTATTTATTTGACTGGATTCATGGGAAATATCGACTTGAAAAAAAACAAGAGAATATTCGTTACAAGTACAGTATTAAATTACAAATGAATAGCATGAGCAATAATAACAATAGTTTGACACCAAGCTTATCTTTAACCTATAAATTTTAGCTATGAAACACCTATGTAAGGTAAATTACTCATACACTGATGAACAACCGAGTGCTGTTACAAGTTTGGAGGGGAATACGAGTGTTTGGCTACGGAGAGTCATTCGGAGTTCATACGTGCCTTAGTGTGTGTTTAGGTGAAAAACATAGTTTATAAGTAATGATTAATAATGTTAAAACTTTTGTACGAATGAAATCAATCAAAATAATTATTACACTTTTTTCAAGTGTATTTTACCTGCACGTAGCTGGACAATTTACTACCAAAACAGAGTATCTCTATTTAAAATTAATAAATAGTCAGCAAAATCGTAGCCTAATAAAAGATAATTTGAAAAATGCAACACCCGTTGCCTATGGCCTCATTGATTCTGAAACCGATGCTTATTCATCATATTTTTATAATGATTTAGCAAATAGCTACAAAATAATCGAACAAAAAGAGTATGCCTTCTTTTATTATTTGGCTCAAAGGTGTTTATTCCCCAACGATTCTCTTTCTAATGTTCAAATAAATAACTTTAAAGAATTAGCCTATTCAATAAATTTAGATCAAAATGACTTAAAAAAATATTGGGATAGAACTATGAGTCAAAGTATTCCAACAAATTTCACCGATCGTATTATCTTACTACTTGAATTATCAACAGAGCTTCATTTCAAGCAGCTAACTCAAACTATATATAATATTGGCCTTATTTTAAGAAATAAGAGTGATAAAATTCCTATATGGTATCAGCACTGGGAGTTTCTCACTATTATTGGGGCTAATGAAAAGTTAAAGGACAAAATAATTCATCCGGGAGAAAACTATTCTCAACCCATCTTTAATGTGATTGAAGGTAAAAACATAAATAAAGTGTACAAAAAAGCAATAAAACATTACATAAAGTCAGATGCTAAGGCTTATGCAAGAGAATTAATTGTTGACTATAAAGCGCAAGATTTATCACTCTTTGAAAAAATAGATTTAGTTTTAAAGAAAGTAAGGCTTGCATTGAAATAAAGATAACATTTCCCCCCCTGCACAAACATAAAAGACATCCGGCAGATGATACCAACCTACAAATTTTAGTATTATTTGATGATTTATGGCGCTACATTATCTATCGCATAAGAAAAAAATTAAAATAAACTATCTTTTGATGTTTTATATAGGCTCTGTATTTTTATTTTTGAAATTTATACTGCTGAAACCATGCATAAAACTTCAAATTATGATTGTGTGGTTTTAACTTATATATAAACGAATTAGCCTCAAAAATGGTAAACATGAAAAAAGCAAAGATTTTGATAATAATAGTGACAATCGCAACATTATTTGCGTGCAAAAAAGAAAGTGTTGTTGATTATTCATTAAATATTGATTTCAGACAAGAAATGAGAAATTTTGTGATGGAAATAGGCGATTACGCTCGCAGATTTGATACCGATTTTATTGTCATCCCTCAAAACGGACAAGAACTGATTACCAACACAGGATATGCTGATGGGACACTGCAAACCGCCTATTTGCAAAGCATAAATGCAACGGGAAGAGAAGACCTTTTTTATGGTTATACAGGCGATAACGAGCCTACGCCAAAAACAGAAAATGAATATTTGCTCAGTTTGTGCAATGTTTGCGAGCAAAATGGTGTAGAAGTGTTAACAGTTGACTACTGCTCATCGCATGACAAAATGGATAATTCATACATACAAAATCTAAACCATGGATTTATTTCTTTTGCAGCCGATGACCGTAATCTTAGGGATATTCCCGATTATCCTGTCCACCCATTTAATGAAAATAACAACGATATAACAAATATTTCAGAAACTAAAAACTTTTTATACTTGATAAATTCTGAAAATTTTGCTACAAAACAAGACTTCATTAATGCAGTTTCGCAAACTAATTACGATGTGGTAATTATGGATCTATTCCATAACAAGGAAGCCTATATATATAGCGAAATCGGACAACTAAAAACAAAACATAACGGAGGGAAACGGCTTGTAATCTGTTATATGAGCATAGGTGAAGCTGAAGATTATCGTTTTTATTGGCAGAGCGATTGGAATAAAAACAAACCCTCGTGGCTCGAACCCGAAAAT
>DYKO01000031.1 GCA_020722565.1 Rikenella microfusus | reverse complement strand
ATATGTATTAATTGCTTCTATTGCTATGATGTTAAAGAAAATTTAAACAGGCTCTTAATTCTAAAAATCAGAAATCTGCTCAATATAATTATGATTATTCATTAAAATATTTTGATTATTATCAGTTGAGAACTATTTATTTTGGATTAGTTTGGCAGTTGAACTATTAAATAAGAAGATTTATCGATACATTTGTAATGAGGGAGTGGCATACAAGCGGTTGAAGGCAAGGGCAGAATTGGAGTGCTTTTCGGGTAAAACAGTTTTAGCTGTTAAGCAAGGCTTTCATGCGAGGATATTTGCACTCTCCTATTGTGCCACTTTAGCTTTTCCAATCGAAAAGAAAGTCTACAAAGAATCATAGGACAGCAAGAATAAACTTCAGTGTGCATGTATTTCTTAAGCAGCAAACTGAAAAAGGGCTTCGGGCTTTTGATACTATAGCTTATCAAACCAGGGAAATTGTTATACCTGATAGAAAATATGAACATAAGGATACGACCTAAGAAACGGTATCATATGAATCATAAAGCATTATTGTTTAACTCAACGACCTTGAATTATATATTAAAAGTGGGTTGGGCAAAATAAATAAACCAAGGGGATGGCTTTTGGGCCTCGCTTATGGGAAGCGTTTCTTCAATTATTGGTAGAATAAGTTTATTTGGCGGCTCTAAGTTGATTCAGGTTTATACAATATGTTTGTTTAACATTTAAGCAAATGACAAATAAATAATATGGCTAAATCATTTTTCAGGAATAATTGCGGTTTTTGCTTCCCTTTATCGTTTTACGAAAAACGTATAAAGGCCCCAATCTATTATACGTTATCCAATCAATCGATTTAAATTGTTAAATAAAAATTTCTATTTTTGCGCTTTGTTTTAGTTTAGAGCAAAATATATGGATAGCACAAAGGAGTTTTCAGCAAAATACAACCCTGTAGAGGTTGAGGATAAGTGGTACAGGTACTGGATGGGAAAGGGGTTTTTTCGTTCGGTGCCCGATGAACGTGAGCCCTACTGCATTGTTATTCCCCCGCCCAACGTAACCGGCGTGCTCCACATGGGGCATATGCTTAACAATACCCTACAGGACGTGCTGGTACGCCGTGCCCGCATGAAGGGGAAAAATGCATGCTGGGTTCCCGGCACCGACCATGCCTCAATTGCTACCGAGGCAAAGGTGGTAGCCAAGTTGAAATCCGAAGGCATTGAAAAATCGCAGTTAACCCGCGAGGAGTTCCTGAAACATGCCTGGGAATGGAAGGAGAAACATGGTGGCATCATTCTGGAACAGTTAAAAAAACTTGGTGCTTCGTGCGACTGGGAACGTACCAGCTTTACCATGGATCCAGCCCTATCCGATAGCGTTATCCATGTATTTGTTGATTTATACCGTAAGGGCTACATTTACCGCGGGGTGAGAATGGTTAACTGGGACCCTCAGGCCAAAACTGCAGTTTCCGACGAGGAGGTCGTTTATCGTGAGGTAAACGGAAAGCTCTACTACCTGCGATACAAAATTGATGGCGAGGATGGTTATGTTACCATAGCAACCACACGCCCCGAAACCATACTGGGCGATACAGCAGTGTGTGTTAACCCCAACGACCCACGTTATGCTAATTTAAAAGGTAAGCGTCTTTTGGTACCTTTGATTAACCGCAGCGTTCCGGTTATTTTTGATGAGTATGTTGATATGGAATTTGGTACCGGCGCACTAAAAGTTACACCGGCTCACGATATTAATGACTACATGCTGGGCGAGAAGTACAACTTGGAAACCATCGATATATTCAACGACAATGGAACTCTAAACGCTATAGCCCAGCTGTACGTGGGAATGGATCGGTTTGAGGTGCGCAAGCAAATTGTGATTGACCTTGAAAAGGCTGGAAATTTGGGAAAGATTGAAGATTACGTTAATAAGGTTGGTTTTAGCGAGCGTACCGATGCTGTTATTGAGCCTAAGCTATCGATGCAGTGGTTCCTCAAAATGAAGGATATTTCGAAACCCGCACTCGATGCAGTGGTTAATGGCGATATCAAGTTGTATCCGCCCAAATTTGTAAATACCTACCGCCATTGGATGGAGAACGTTAAGGACTGGTGCCTATCGCGTCAGCTATGGTGGGGGCATCGTATTCCGGCATGGTATTTGCCGCAGGGCGGCTTTGTGGTGGCCCACAACGAACAGGAGGCACTGGAGCTGGCCCGCAAGCAAACTGGCAATCCCAACTTGCAGCTCTCCGACCTTCGCCAGGATGATGATGTGCTGGATACATGGTTCAGCTCGTGGTTGTGGCCCATTTCAGTTTTCAACGGAATTCTCGACCCCGAAAACCCCGATATCAAATACTACTATCCCACCCACGACCTTATCACCGCACCCGAGATTCTGTTCTTTTGGGTAGCCCGAATGATTATTGCGGGTTATAAGTACATGTGCGATAAACCTTTCCGGAATGTTTACCTTACCGGTATTGTACGCGACCACCTGCACCGTAAAATGAGTAAGCAGTTGGGGAATTCGCCTGATCCAATAATGCTTATGGAGAAGTATGGAGCTGACGGCGTTCGCGTGGGTATGCTACTTTGCTCACCTGCCGGCAACGACCTGCTCTTTGACGAAAAGCTTACCGAACAGGGCAGAAACTTCTGCAACAAAATATGGAACGCATTCCGACTGGTTAAGGGCTGGCAGGTTGATGAAAGTATTGCTCAGCCCAACTCAGCCAAGGCTGCAGTGCAATGGTTCAACAACTTATTGAATAGAGCCATTGAGCAATGCGATGACGATTTTGAAAAGTACCGCATTTCCGAGGCATTGATGAACCTCTACAAGTTATTCTGGGATGAGTTCTCATCGTGGTATCTCGAGGCTATCAAGCCCCCATACCTACAGCCCATTGATGCTGTAACTTACAATGCAACGCTCGATATATTCGAGAAGATACTGGCACTTCTACATCCGTTCATGCCCTTTATTACCGAGGAGCTTTGGCAGCACCTACGCCAGCGCAACGATGGCGAAAGCATTATGGTTAGCATAATGCCAACCTCAACGGGATACGATGAGGAACTTTTGAAATCGTTCGAAAGGGTTAGGGATGTGGTTGCCGGAATCCGGAATGTCCGTCAGGAAAAGAATATAGCACAAAAGCATTTGCTTAGAGCAGCCATACACTCATCCGTTCATTTCAGCATGGGTTTCGAGGAAATTATCATGAAACTTGCAGGTCTGGAGAACTTTGGCTACACCAACGATAAAATCAATGGCGCCGCCTCGTTCATGGTGGGTATCGACGAGGTGTTTATTCCCCTGCAGGGTTTAATTAATGTTGACGAAGAGCGTCAAAAGATTCTTGCCGAACTGGAGTACACCCGGGGCTTTCTCGACAGTGTTTTGAAAAAGCTCAGCAACGAGCGATTTGTTAATAACGCCCCGGCACAAGTTGTTGAGCTGGAACGCAAAAAGCGAAGCGACGCCGAAACAAAAATTAAAGCACTTGAGGAAAGATTGAAACAACTCCAGTAGTATTTATAATTTAAGAAGATGGGGGGAACTTTATCCCCCATTTTTTCATTTATAATTTTCCAAATATTTTCCTTAATCAACCTAAAATAATTATGTTATTCCATAAAACAAAGAAATAATAGAAAATTAAACTACTGATCTCCTAATTTTGTTAGGATAAGTTAATCAATTCAAACAATGCTGAAAAACCATGTTAACAAACATGGGAAGCAAGATATTAGCAAATCGATACATTTATTAGCTTTGGCTAAATTTAAAAAAAATATGGGACAGATGAAAGATTTTGAAATTCTGATGAACCCAAACGATTTGGTTCGATTTCTAAAGAAACCTGCATCGGAGTTTACCAAGAACGATATCATTCTTTTCTGTGAGGAGAACGAGATTGAAATGGTTAACTTCCGCTACGTAGCTGAAGATGGAAAGCTTAAAACCCTGAACTTTGTGATATCATCAAAGGAGCACCTCGACAGCATTCTTTCGGCAGGGGAACGAGTTGACGGTAGCAGCCTGTTTTCATTCATCGAAGCCGGCAGCAGCGACCTTTACGTTATACCCCGCTACCGCACCGCTTTTGTTAATCCATTTTCCGAAGTACCCGCAATCGATATACTGTGCTCATTTTACGATAGCACAGGGAAGCCGCTGGAAAGCGCACCTGAAAATGTGCTTCGTAAGGCTCATGATTTATTTAAATCGGGAACCAGAATGACTTTTAAGGCACTTGCCGAATTGGAGTACTACGTAATAAGCGAGCGTGATGATTTTTACCCCGGAGTGGAACAGAAGGGATACCATGCATCTGAACCATTTGCCAAGTGGGAAAACCTACGCAAGGAGGCATTAATTTACATAGCCCGAGCAGGTGGTAAAGTCAAATACGGGCACTCAGAGGTGGGTTGCTTTATGACCGATAAACACCTTTACGAACAACATGAGATTGAATTTTTACCCATGCCCGCAGAGGAAGCTGTTGAGCAGCTAATTGTTGCTAAATGGATTGTTCGCATGCTGGGATATCAGTATGGAGTAGATGTTAGTTTTGCTCCAAAAATTACTATTGGAAAGGCCGGTAGTGGTTTACACTTCCACATTATGGCCGAAAAGAATGGAAAAAATATGATGGTTGAAAATGGGAAACTGAGCGATATCGCCAAAAAGATGGTTGCCGGAATTTTGGACTCAGCCGATGCCATAACAGCTTTTGGTAATACTATACCTACTTCATACCTACGTTTGGTACCCCATCAGGAAGCGCCAACATATATTTGTTGGGGCGAGCGTAACCGCTCGGTGGTTATTCGAGTTCCTTTGGGATGGATTGGTGCGGAGCAAATGGTGCACCATGCCAATCCTTGCGATTCTAGCCAAACTAAAGTTATGGAGAGCAGGCAAACAGTAGAGTATAGAGTAGCCGATGGTTCTGCCGATCCCTATCTCACAGTTGCCGCACTAATTGTTGCATCTCTCGATGGTCTGCGCCGTCACGATGCTCTGGAACTAGCAGAAAAATTGTATGTTGATGTAAACATATTCAGCCCGGAATTCAAGGATCGGCTTGCTACACTAAAGCAGCTACCGGCATCTTGCTATGAATCGGCTGAAGCGCTTGGGGCTAAGCGGGCAAAATTCGAAAGGGATGGTATATACCCCAAGGGTATGATTGATTCAAAGATTGCCAAGTTAAAGGCATTTAACGATAAGGGACTTAGCGAAAAACTTTACGGGAACAATGCCGAAATAGCTAAACTGGTAGCCCAGTATCTACACATCGCATAAATATTTGTATCGAAATAAATGAATTAAAGCCGGCCCAATGAGGCCGGTTTTTGTTCTGCATTAGCTGTCTCCCTTGTCCAAAATATGCCCTGTCAGATTGGATAGGTTACCTTGCCTATCAAAAAAGGGAAGCCTAACAAAGCCAGCAGGAACCTTACCATCAAGTGTTATGTAAAACAACTTTGTAAATTGATAAACAATTTCAGCACTTGAAGCCCGTACCAGACCCAGATTGGTAGTACCCCATGAGCCAATCTTTGGCGGAATCGCCAAACTCCCGATTGCGTATTCTTGATTCGGGATGGGAACTACCAAACCCACTCCCAGGGAAAACCTGAAAAACCTATTTGTTACCCCGTAATTGGCAAGGAGCATGTTAAAGCCTTGCGAAACGTTGAACTTTTGAACCTCGGCTGTGGTGTTGGTAAGGTACAGCTTATGATGAATGAGCTCAAGTTCCATGAAACGGCTACCAGACCCCCTGCACAATCGCAAATTCCAGTAAACGGGAAGGGTAAACGGCTCTGTTTGGAGATGGGCGTTAAGCGTCAGTTTGGGTTGCCCAACCTGATAGATATTTATTGGCATAGGGGCATTCCATGCAACCTCACCCCGAATCTCAGCATGCCACTTGTTCTGTGAAAAAATTGGCAACGGGAGTATAAGGAATGTCAGCCATTTGAAGGAATGGCTAAAGCCATTCCTTGAGCTTTTGTGCAATCCGCACCGATGCCCTTCCATTACCATACAAATCGATATTAAAATTTGATTTTTTATCAATCATCTCAGTAAATGCGGCATATATAGAATCTGAAGAGGTTCCAGCCAAACGGTTAAAACCGTTTTCCACCAGTTCTACCCATTCGGTTTGCTCGCGAAGGGTAATGCAGTGCTTGCCAAAAAAGAATGCTTCCTTCTGCAGCCCACCGCTATCGGTCATTACAAGTTTACATTGGTTTATCAACATCAACATATCGAAGTAGCCTAAGGGCTCAATTACTGTAAATGCAGGGGTGATGTTTTGATTTTTCAGTATTTTGAGGGTGCGTGGATGCATGGGCATTACCACTAGCACTTCATTGTGTATAAGATTTAGGCCATCAATAATCTGGCGAAGATTGACCGGATTATCCGTATTTTCCTGTCGATGCAGGGTTGCCAGTATAAATCCATTAGTCAATCCTAGTTTACCTATAATATTTGAGCTGGCTTTAGCCTTATCGAAGTAGAAGTAGGCGGAATCCTGCATTACATCGCCGTTTCGGATAATTTCACAGTTAAACCTATCGAAACCCTCAGCCTTGAGGTTGTTTATGGCTGCCTGTGTTGGACAGAATAGCAGATTTGATATCCGATCGGTTAGTATTCGGTTTACCTCTTCAGGCATGGCCATGTTAAACGAGCGTAAACCTGCCTCAACGTGAATTACCCTAGCATGTAGCTTTACAGCTGCAAGCGCTCCGGCCAGTGTAGAATTGGTGTCGCCGTAAACCATAACCGCTGCAGGTTTTTCCTTGAGGATAATCTCCTCAATTTGTTCCAGCATCCTACCTGTCATAGCCCCATGATTCAGGCTATTGATGTTGAGGTTATAGGCCGGTGAAGGGATAGCCATTTCACGGAAAAAGATATTTGACATGTTGTCGTCGAAGTGCTGACCGGTATGCACAATAATCTCGTGAATATGGGAAATCGATAGCTGGCGGCTTACGGCAGCAGCCTTAATGAATTGAGGCCTTGCCCCTAAAATGGTGAGTATCCTTCTACTTTGCATCGATCAGTTTGTTAAGAGTATTAGCCAATTGACCGGTAAGGGCTTTGCGCGAATAGGTATCAATTGCCCCGCGCTGCAGTTCAAGGCTATTCGATTTGTAAAGTTGGTAGTAATGGGTGATTATTTGTTTGGCTCCGTCAATATCATTGTAATCAATAATTTGCCCTGCACCTGTTTGTTTAAGAATATTGGCCAAGTCGCCATCGGTGGGGCCAATAGCCAAAATCCGGTGGCCAGTGGCCAAATACTCAAAAAACTTACCGGTTACAATTCCTTTCGCATTAGGTGCATTGTTCACAACCAGCAACAGAACGCTGGATTTTACCAAAAGCGCCATGGCCTCGTTGTGCGGTATTGTGCCCATAAAACGGTAATTCTCCCAAACGTCATTCTCTCGCAACGACTTTTCAACACTGGCATCAACCTGACCTGCAATGGTAATAACCAAATTTTTAGCAAATTCTTTATTTAGAGAACAAATATTTCCAAGAGCCTTCCATAGAACCTCAGGGTTACGGGCCTTATTCATGGTTCCCACATAGGTAATGGTAAAGCCCTCTGGTTTTGGTATATCAATTTTAGGGATGTCATCGGAGTCAAAACCGTTGGGAATCACCGCAACCCTTCCATTTCGAATTTTCTCAAACTCAATTCGCATTTGCTGCGACACCACGGTAGTCGCATCGGCCAACCTGAGCACCTTTCTTTCCAACCTCCTATGCAACCAATCGGCCAAAATGGTAAGATGAAGTTCGGAATAGTAATCGATATTAGTCCATGGGTCCCTAAAATCGGCCAACCAAGGAATATGGAGTTTACGTTTTAACTTTAAACCTATAAGATGCAACGAGTGGGGAGGTCCTGTGGTTACTATGGCATCCACAGGATACCGCCTGATATAGCCAGATAAAAATCGCACCGAGGGATTTACCCAAAACATACGTGGGTCTGGTATTAGCAGATTCCCTCTTAGCCAAACCATGAAATGATCAAGTGGTCCCTTTCCCTTCTTTGCATCGGCAAAACCAAGCCCCAACTTTTCGTTCTTCCTGCCAGTCAGCCACTTATAAATATTGTAGGGTTCCCAGATTCGGGTTTTCAGAACCTGCAGCTGATCCGGAATGTCCCGTTGTAATGATGTGTCTTCATAAAAGTTTTCAGGATTTTCGGGAGTGTAAACTATTGGTTCCCATCCATAGCTGCGCAGATACTTTACAAACTTGAGCCAGCGCTGCACGGCAACTCCACCGGCCGGAGGCCAGTAGTAGGTAATCACCAACACCTTTTTGGAAACAGTTGTACCCATTTTAAAAATTTGCATAAAGATAGACGGATTCGTAGATAGAAACAAGAGACAGATGGTTATGACAAGCAAGAAAATCTCAAGGGTAGGGAATAATGACCCACATGAGGTATCCTTCGTTCAGGTGTGGAAAATAAATGGTATGCAAAAGTGCGAAATGGTGGGAACCCCATATTAGTTGAGACGAAGTAGTAAAATTTAACTGACTGTAGGTTTACGTGTCATTGGAGTGCGCACAAATAGGTGTTGTATTTATTACGAGCAATAAAAACTTTTTTGAATTAGGCTTTTTGTAAATAATAATTAGAGTAAATTCGGGGCATATAA
>DYKO01000009.1:55791-123698 GCA_020722565.1 Rikenella microfusus | reverse complement strand
GCGGTGGTGTTTAACCCGGATCATCCGGCGCAGCCCAGCCTGCACCCGTCTCCAATGTTAAATTTGAAGGTTTATGGAAGTTCAGAAACTTTTTCCTAAAAAGTTAATCTTTTGCCACTTTTATATCTATGCAAAATTTAAACAGACTCTTAAAGAGTTGCAGTGTGGATAAGTTTTTATTTTATTATTAATGCTTTGGATGAATTAGAAATAATTTGAATGCTGTTAAATTTTAATTTATATTAAAAGGATTTTGTTTTTTATTCATATTTGTATATACTAAAAGTAAATAAAATTTTTTTTTGGTCCATAAAACAAATGTATTTGTTATTAAATTAGAAGGCATGTCGCAGCTCAAAGTTTATAAAGCATCGGCAGGTTCAGGTAAAACCTATCGGTTGGTGGCCGAGTATATTAAGATACTCATTCATAATCCCGATGCTTACCGCCAAATACTTGCTGTAACCTTTACCAATAAGGCCACAGCGGAAATGAAAAGCCGCATTGTTGCTGAACTTTACAATCTGGGTTATAATCGCAGTAGCCGTATGTTGGCTACCCTTATCGCCGAAACCCAAAGCGATGAGCGTAAAATCAGGCAACAGGCCAAAAGGGCGCTTTTCAATATCCTGCACGACTATTCCATGTTTAGCATCAGCACTATCGATAGTTTTGTACAACGTGTTATCCAAAGCCTATTGTGGGAATTGGGCGAGCAAGGCAACAATGACCTGGTAATTGATGAGCGGCCCACCCTTGAAAAGGCTGTTGATGTTTTTCTGGATGAAGTGGCTCAAAACGAAAATCTATACAATCACCTTAAACATCTGATGTTCGAAAGGCTCAGCGATAACAAAAGTGGTGATATCCGATACGATATTCTCAAATTGGGTAACATGCTCTTCCGTGAGCAGTTCATGCTTTTGAGTAGCACCGAAAAGGAGCGCATGTTCGATGGCGGTTTGCTAAGAGAACTTTCGAATGGGGTGAGCCGAATTTGTAACGATTTTGAGAAAAACGTTTCTGAAAAGGCTAAAAATATTATTAATATAATTACCCAAAACGGTTATGATAAAAATTCATTTAAAAGCACCGGAGGGTTTTACTCTGTAATTCAGAATTTAACAACTAGTACTAATATTAAGGATACAATTGACAATGACAAATTAGAAAGGGATGCTTTCGACAAATCGGTTTGGCTTCCCCAAAAACAAATAAAATCGAATCCTCAACTGTTATTATTAATCGAAAATGAGCTGGCACCTCAGCTATCGGATTTGTTTGCCTACATAGCCAAAAATAAAACAGAATATGCAACGGCTATTGCCATTCAGGAGAATCTGCCGGTTCTTTTTGTGCTACAGGATTTGCAAAAACGTTTCAGACAAATACTCAGAGATGAGGGAGCGATGCTTTTGTCCGATAGCGGTTCTTTGCTGCGCGAGTTTGTTGCTCAATCCGACACGCCATTCATCTACGAAAGAATGGGAACGCGATACACCAGCTATATGCTCGATGAGTTTCAGGATACCTCGCAGGTTCAATGGTACAACTTTAAACCACTGATAGCGGATAGCCTGGCTTCAGGTGGACTTAACTTGCTTGTTGGCGATGTGAAGCAATCAATTTACCGTTTTCGTAACAGCGACTGGCAGATAATGGCCAATATTGACACAAGCGGCGAATTTGAAACTTTCACCGAATCGCTTAGCGACAACTGGCGGAGCGCACCCACCATTGTAAGTTTTAATCATTATTTCTTTGATAAAGCCGTTGAGAATTTGACCTTAAAGTTGAATGAGATCGTAAATAGCAGCAATATTGATAATTACGTTAAGTTAATAAAAGGGATTTACAGCGATATTAGGCAAAATGCTAAATCAGTTGATGCAGAGGGATATGTGGCAGCTATTGGAATACCTATTAACGATGATAAAAGGGATTTCTATTCCGATACCATTCGTGATATACTTATCGATTTGAAGAGTCGGGGTTATAGGCCCGGTGATATCGCTTTTCTTGTAAGGAAAAACGAACAGGGTAAAGAGTTGGCCGAGCTATTGCTCAGCATAAAGGCTACCACCCCTGAATTAAGCAGCTACATAAACATAGTTTCGCAGGATGCACTTACACTTGGGGCCTCGGCGGCAGTGAGGTTATGTATTTCGGCTCTGAGTTTGGTACTTAATCCTGCCAATAGCCTTGCGCAGGCCATGCTAAAAAAGGAATGGGTTGTGCTAAACAACACTGACAAGTTATGGGCAGATGTTTTTTTAACAGAAGATAGCGAGGAACTCAGCTGGTTGATATCGTTAAGATACTATCCGCTAACACAAATGCTCGAAATGGTTATTGAGCACTATGGACTAAATAGGCATAAACAGCAGCTGCCCTACCTATCGATGCTCCAGGAGTATGCTCTCAATTTTTCGTATCGGGGAGCTGCTTTGCTGCCACGATTTCTGGATTGGTATGCGCAAGAAGGTCAGAACAAGAAGCTGGTCATGGCACAGGCTGGCGATGCCATCAACATTATGACCATACATAAATCAAAGGGGCTTGAGTTTCCCGTGGTAATTATACCAGATGCAGACCTGACCTCGAAACGTAAGCAAAATGATAGAAGGGTTTGGGCTGAGATTGACAATTCTTGCAGTAACGCAATATTTACTGGCCTTCCCATTTATCCTATTAACTTAAAAAAAAGGCTTGCATTTTCCTACTTTTCAAATTCTTTCCAGCGAGAGGCGATTTTTGAAATGATTGATGAGCTTAACCTGCAGTATGTGGCTTATACCAGGCCTAAACGAGAGCTTTACCTGTTGCAGCCCTATAAGAAAAAGGATAGTGATAAAAAAGAAGAGAATGGCACTTTTATGGCAAGTGATTTCTATAATACATTACCATTGGATAAGGATATATTCCATAGTGAGCACGTTGTGAATGATTTTGTATATGTTGAATTTGGTAAGAAAGAAGTTGTGGCTGGCAAATTGAACAAACCAAATGTTGAAGAAGCCTCAACACGCATGCTAAGCCAATATCCCATTATGCCAATGAAGGGCCGCATTGCCCGTCAGTTTCATTGGAACGATGAAACCACATCGGCATCGGGTAGTGGATTGGCTGAGGGCTTAGCCATGCATGCACTGCTATCAAAAATTATAACCACTAATGATATTGAACCTGCTGTAAATTGGGCTGTTCAAACTGGCCTTGTGAACATTGAAGAAAAGCATACCAGAATTGAGCAGCTAAAAGAGCTGCTGTGCCAATCGCCCTATTCCGATTGGTTTTCGCAAAATTGGAAAGTAAAAACCGAACAATCTTTGATAAACGTGGGTGGAAGGGTTTACCGACCCGACAGGGTTCTGACACGTGATTACCAGGCCATAATTATCGATTTTAAGTTTGGTATGCCCATGGGAAAACACCATAAACAGGTTGCCCAATACATTAAGCTGATGAACGATATGGGTTATACCAATGTTAAAGGATTTTTGTGCTACATCACTTTAAACCAAATTGAAGAGGTGCTTGTCTAACAAAGTCGATTGATATACAATGTAAAATTAACCAATTCATCAAAAGCATGCGTAAACACTTACTTTTTTTAGTTATCCCAGCAATGTTGGCCTGTAGTTCAAGGGAGCCCAAACAGGCCGTACTTTCAGGACGCCTAAACAATGCTGTCGGTGGTAAACTATTGGTAATCACACCTGAGACCATCGATACTTTGCCACTATCGGACGATGGCACTTTCACTTATAAAGTTATGCTCAGCAGTCCGATTATGCTCAAAACCAGTTATGGCCGCTTGAGTACTATATTTTACCTTGAGCCCGGCGATAGTAGCTACTTTGAACTAGATGTGAATAACCCCGATGCAGGAATTGCATTTTCTGGGAGCCGTAGCGAACTTAACCAAAGTATTAAATTGCGAAGCGATGCTTTAAGAGCCATTCGGCAAAATTGGCGGGGGCTTTTCTCTCTCAAACCTGCAGCTTTCAACCAAAAAATGGATTCTATGGGTGGCGTTTTTTATGCTCAAATCGATTCGTTTAAGGCAAAAAGTAAATCTTTTACTGAGATGGAAGCCAACCGCGTTCGCTATTTCCTGCTTGGCTTACGTAGCTATTTCCCTTTGTATTCTGCATATTTGGAGGGTAAGCAATTTAATCTCGATAGCGCCGATTTATCTTTATTTGATAGTATCGACCTAAATAAAGGCGACCATTTATTTTACGATGATTATGCTAATTTGATTGAAACATACGCTCAACTTCGATTTGAAAAAATCTTTAAAGCTGATTCATTAGAGAAACTTCCGGTAGAGGAGCGGCTTAGTAAAACTTTTGCTATGGTAGATTCCGTCTTTACAAATTCAAAAGTCCGGGAATACCTTAAAAAGCAACGTTTAATTGAACAGCTACAGTTTGGAGAATTTTGGAAATTAGGCGACGTTTGCAACAATTTTTTAAAAACAAGCACCACACCAATTTATGGGCAGGAGGTTCAGTACATTCTGAATGAAAAGATGAAGTTGGCCCCCGGAAACGATGCCCCTGTATTTACTTATAACGATATAAAGGGCAAAACCTATTCGCTTACTGATTTTAAGGGCAAATTGGTTTATATCGATTTTTGGGCCACATGGTGTGGGCCCTGCCGTACCGAAATCCCTTATCAGTGCAAACTTGAAAGGGATTATCAAGGGAAAAAAGTGGTTTTTGTTAAGATTTCGCTCGACGATAACATGGATGCATGGCGTAAAATGGTTAATGAAAAAAAATTGGGAGGGATTCATCTGCATGCCGAAGGGGCTTGGAATTCCAATGTTGCAAAAAATTACCAAATTAAGGGTATTCCCACATATTTGTTGATTGATGCCAATGGGAAAATAATTAACCCATCAGCCCCTCGCCCATCGAGCGATGAAATTAGAAAATTACTCGATGCCGAATTGGCAAAAATATAATTACAAAAAAACATTCAAGGCCGTAACTTCCGGCCTTTTTTCATGCAATGTTGCCAACTTGAACGGATGGCCGATCAGAAAAAGCAACTTGTTGCGCTATCTTAATTTTACTAAAACATTAATCAATGTATCTTCGTTAATTCTTTTTTCATTTTGTATTTCATGTTACGTGAACAACAACAAACAATAGCTAACTTACTAACCCTATGAGTCAAATTTATCCATGGGGCGATACTCGTCGCTATAACAGCTATTCGGGATATTTTAAACGGACGTTTGGCAGAAGGGTGCAAAAGCTTGCCATTGATGCAGGTTTTACCTGTCCAAATCGAGACGGAACCGCTGGGGTTGGGGGATGCACCTATTGTAATAACGATGCCTTTAATCCGAGTTACTGCACACCAAACAAATCGGTTACCCAACAGTTAGAAGAAGGCATTCAGTTTCATAGGGTGCGCTATCGTCGTGCTGATAAATATATTGCATACTTCCAGGCCTATTCCAACACTTATGCCCTGTTGCCCCGATTAAAAGAGCTTTACGAGGAGGCACTGGCTTTTCCCAATGTTGTTGGGTTAGTTATTGGCACCCGCCCCGATTGTCTTGATGAAGAAAAATTGGATTATTTGCAGGAGTTGGGTAACCGTTACTTCCTAACTCTTGAACTGGGTTTGGAAAGCTGCTACAACTCAACCTTGAAAGCTATTAATAGGGGGCATTCCTTTGAGCAGTCGGTATGGGCTATTGAACAGGCTGCAAAAAGAGGGGTAAGAGTTGGTGCTCACGTCATTTTTGGTTTGCCCGGCGAGTCGAGGGAGCAGATGCTGGCCGAAGCCGGAATACTGTCGCAGTTACCCCTACACTCGGTAAAGTTTCATCAGCTACAAATTTTTAAGGGAACTAAAATGGCGCGTCAATATGCCGCAAATCCATCGATGTTTAAACTTTTTGAAATGGATGAATACTTCAACTTCCTTGCCGATTTTATTGAACAGCTAAATCCTCAATTCGTGATTGAACGTTTTACAGGTGAAGCCCCGCCCCGTTTTCTGGTTGTTCCCCCATGGGGGAACCTTCGCACCGATGAACTCATGCTACGGTTCGAAAAACTTTTGGAACAGCGTAATACATGGCAGGGAAGATTATATAATCCTTAGAGATTGATTAGATAGATGATGGAAACATTGAACTTCATTCGTAAACCTTTTTTAATCCGTCCTAGCCGGATAGACTTTTAATTTTACTAATTACATGCTTTTATTGAATTATTTACTAACTTATGCACTATAAAACGCACACTTATAATTTTAATATGAGGAAGTTAATTTCATTAATTGCTTTTGCTTTGCTTATAGTTGTTCCGGTGTATGCCCAGCCCAAGCCCCTGAAAACTTTTGATGAGCTAATGGCCGCACTTAATTCGGGCTATACCGTTAGGATGGTAATTAATTATGCTAAATGCAAGTTGTTAGCTGATAATGAGTTACAGGAAAAATCGCCCGAGGCCATTGGCGGTATGTCCATTTATGACTATGAGTATTTTGCCTCCAATACGGTACGGGGCAACGAGAATGCCTTTGTGGTTTTTTCCGAAAATAAGTTGATACAAAATCCCAAGGGTAAGGGTTTTGTGTATAATTACGCCAAGTTCCGAGTTAAGGAAACGGGAAAGGTAAAGGTTACCGTAATGTATATACACCCTGCAACACAGGAAATTCAGATGAGTGAAAATTTTTTTACCGAGTTTGGTCCTGATGTTAAGGAATCGGCTATAAAATTTTTTTGCCAATAATCAAATATGAAACCATTTCTTTTCGAAGTTGCTCAAGTCCTTTACAGCAAATATGGCGATAGTATATCGGATTGCACTTTGGTATTCCCTAATCGGAGGGCATCACTTTTTTTTGGGCACTATTTGGGTAAAATCATTTCCAGGCCCATATGGATGCCCTCAATGCTCACGGTAAGCGATATCATGTTCGAAATGGCAGGCCTAAAGCCTGCCGATCCCTTGCTGCTAAACTACAAACTCTACCAGTCGTATGTAAATGCCACCAAGAACTTGGAACCCTTCGATGATTTCTACTTTTGGGGCAATGTAATGCTTGCCGATTTCGATCAAATCGACAAGTATTTGGTGAACCCCAAAAAAATTTATACTAATATCAATGACCTAAAGGCTATAGAGCAACGTTTCGATGAGTTTAGCAAGGAGCAACTTGAGATTATTGGCCGGTTTGCCAATATTTTCGATGATGTGGGAAATTCTCGCTTACGTTCTCGTTACTCTCAGATTTGGGCAAACCTATATACAATTTATCAATCTTTCACACAATTGTTGCTTGAGCAGGGTGTTGCCTATGAGGGGTTGGCTTACCGTAAGGCAACTGAGGCAAAACCAGAACACGATCAGTGCATAAGTGATAAAACCTATGTTTTTATTGGGTTCAACGCGTTGAGCCAATCCGAAAAAAGGTTGTTTCATTATTTGAAAAATAATGCCACCGCATTTTTTTACTGGGATTACGATATTTACTACCTAAACACTGAACAGGGTTTCGAACATGAGGCTGCCCTTTTTATGAGGGATAACCTGAGGAATTTCCCTAATAGCATGGGAGAGGAGTATTTTAATAATTTTGGCAGCAAAAAGAATATAAAGTTGATAACCGCGCCATCGGATGTAGCTCAGGCTAAGATAGTTCCTGATATTCTTAACCAAATGCACCCCAATGGTATTGCTATTGATGACATAAGTACTGCAATAGTGCTTACCGATGAAAAACTGCTGCTTTCGCTTTTAACAGCACTGCCCGATAGCTACTCAAATGTAAACATCACCCTGGAGTACCCACTTCGTGAAACATTGGCCTCCCTTTTTGTTGATGCTTTACTGGCTTTACAAATGAATGTCTCAAAGCGGGAGGTTGAACCTAAGTTTTACCATCGCGATGTTAATTTGATACTCTCGCATCCCTACCTGCAGCTAATAAGTCCCGAGCAGGCTAATGAAAAGCAAAGATTAATTCTTGAAAATCGTCTTATAAACATTAAACCTAATGAACTGATAAGCAATGAGATGCTTGAAGCAATTTTCACTCCAGTTCTGAATGCAAAAGATTTGACATCGTATTTACATCGATGTATAAGGTTGGTTTTAAATGGATTAATAAACGAAGCCAATCAGAGCAAAGATGATAGGTTGAGCCTTGAGGTAGAGTACCTGCAAACACTACATCAGGGAGTGAATAGGTTACATCAGGTTATAGAGCTGGTTTCTGAACCTATATCGCATAAAACCTTCAGGGCATACCTTATGCAAGCGCTATCGGAACAACGGGTATCATTTTATGGTGAGCCCTTATCGGGTTTGCAGATGATGGGTTTTCTTGAAACCCGTAATCTCGATTTCGAGAATCTAATTATTTTGTCGTTGAACGATAGTATGTTACCAGGTGTGTCGTTCAAGCCATCGTTTATTACACCAAGTCTGCGTAAAGCATACGGTTTGCCCGACTACCGGCATCAAAATGCCATTTACGCCTACTATTTTTATCGCTTACTGCAGCGGGCGCAGAATGTTGTAATGTTATATGCCGATAGTCAGGAGGATAGCAGGTCAGGCGAGATGAGCCGCTTTGTTCAGCAGCTCATTATTGAGTCGGGCCACGATGTGGTAAAGGAAGTTGTGAAATTTGATTTGGGAATGTCCTTTCCTGTACCCATCACAGTCGAATGTTCTGACAGCATTCAGGAGATATTAAAGCGTTACTACGATGCAAATTACCCCAACGAATACCTTTCGCCTTCGGCGCTGTCCGAATTCAAGGGTTGTTCTTTAAAGTTCTTTTTGAATCGTATTGCCCGTATAGCAGAACCTGATGAGCTTGAAGAAGATATTGATGCCATGGGAATGGGCAGTGTTTTTCATAAGGCAATGGAGCTCCTTTATAAACCATTCGAGGGCAAACTTGTTACAACTAGCGATATTGAAAATCTTAATAGTAATCAGGATTTTCTTAAAGAGATAGTTTTTAAATCTTTTTGCCAGGTTTATAGATATAATGGTAGTGTAAAAGAACTGAATGGACGCAACCTTTTAATTCTCGACAGGGTAACATGGATGGTTCGTAATGCATTAAAAATAGATATGAAAAGAGTACCCTATCAATTAGTTGCACTTGAAAAAAAGGTAGAAGGCGTTATCCCGGTTGATGTGAATGGTAATCGAATTACTGTGCGGTTGGGAGGGGTTATCGACCGTCTTGAACTTCGTGATGGCAGTGTGAGGATTGTTGACTACAAAACCGGTTCGTTTGACCCAAAAAAAGTTATTGTAAATTCAGTTGTTGAGTTTGATAATGACTTCAGTAGGGATGGTGTTTTCCAGCAGCTCATATACCGCCAGCTATATGCGAGTTCACAGGGTATGGATGTAAACGATGTTGATGTTCAACTTTGGTTTGTTCGTAATACCGACAAGGAATACAAGCCTGAAGTCAAAATTTCTGGCGGAGAACTTAGCATCATTTTCTATGAGTATCTTAAGGCACTTGTTAAAAAAATTTTCGATCAAACTGAAAGATTTATACAAACCAAGAATCAAAAATACTGTGAATTTTGCACATATCGATCAATCTGTAGTAGATAAATTGTATGATTCATACGCATGAACCTTTTAACAATATAAACGTATGTATAGTATTAAACTTAATCCCATGAAAAAAATTTTGCTTGCATCAATGTTGATGTGCTCAGGGCTAGGTTCATCTGCGCAGGATGCAGGTAATTCGGAAGGCAGACTTTCTGTAGATTATAGCATCGATTTTGTGAGCCGGTACATTTGGCGTGGCTTGTTATACAACGCTAGTCCAAATGTTCAACCCACCCTATCATTGAATGCCGGAGGTTTTAGCATTGGGAGTTGGGCTTCGTACAGTTTTAACCAGAACTATGCTGAAATCGACCTGTTCGTAACCTATGCCAAAGGGCCCTTCTCTGTTACGCTATTTGATTACTACAACGAGGATGAGGCCGATATGGGTTCGGTTAAATACTTTACATGGAAACGAAAGGATACCGGACATGCCCTTGAGGGCTCTCTAGCATGGAACGGAACAGAAAGTTTACCGCTTAGGTTATTGGCTGCTACTTTTTTCTATGGAAACGATCGCGACGAAAATGATGATCAGTTCTACTCAACCTATTTTGAGTTAGGCTATCCCTTTTCAATTAATGATTATACACTTGATCTATTTGTTGGCGGAACACCTGCAAATGGCCTTTACAACACTGGTGCAAATATTGTAAATGTGGGTTTTAGCCTGAATAAGGATATTAAGATATCCGACAATTTTACCCTACCCGTAAAAGCAACCTTTGTGGTTAATCCTACAAAAGAGGATGTATTCTTTGTGGTTGGTGTTACTTTAAACTAAAAATATTCTTAAATCTTTAAATTAGTATTACTGATGTCCGGGAATATGCAAAATGTAAATGTTTTGCAAAATAATCACCGATTTACTTCTCAAAATATGCAAATTGAATTTTTTTAAAGGTGAGTTCCTTTAAAAAGAGGCCTTACTGTGCTACATGCTACTCCCTTTTTTGCCAGTTTCTCTTCTGATATTCTATAGTTCGAAACAAATGGATGTAATTGAACAAATTAGTTCTGCAAAAGTTAACAAAATTTGATAACGTCCATGGTTTCATTACGCTTGGTTGTACACCCATCATCAGTAGTTTAGTGGTAAGGGTGCAATAAATCTGTATTTTAATTGCATTTCCATTGTTGCCACGTAAATATTTCAGCGTGAAGTTCTGCTTGAGTTGCTAGAACAGCAGTTCTATCTGCCATAGTAGTCTACAGATGGCTGCTACCAAATCGGGTCTCATCTTAAAAAATGGTCAATATATTTGAAGCCATGTTTTAGGTTCTGTAATAATGCTATCTACAATCAATGAAAGCAGCCGTACGAAAAGCTACTGGCTAAAAAAGTGTATATTTTTATCCATTGCTGTTAGATGTTTGTGCAAAACAATACACAATAGAGCATTGAAGGTAATACGCCTTAAGGTTTTCTAAATTTTATACCTGATAGCAGTGTTTTGGAATAATTCTTATATTTATTTAATTTTTGAATTTAAATTATGGCCTACACCATTGAAAGCTACAGAGTAACCATTCTTGATAGGGTGTTTACGCGTGCCGATGGCTTCACTACTAATCAAACGGCAATTATAGAGCTATATAATGCCAAGGGAGCCCTTATCGCTACGCTTCATTTGGCTGTTCCCGAAATGTCCGATATTTACGAACGCATTACTCGCAATGAGCCAATTAATATTGATAGCTGCTACATTAAAGGTTTTTCATCTTTAGCATGTAAGCGCTACCTGCAAGTTGACAAATCACAACCCCTGCCACTTAAAAGTTTCAGTGCCGTTGGCTCATTTTTTGATTCGCCTATAGCTATTGACTTCTCTATGCTATTGGTGGACGATAGTTTTGTGATTGAAGAGTCGTATTTAGTTTCTGAGCTTATAGATTTTCATCAGTCGCTGTACCAAGGGGTGTTTAAGCTAACCAACAGTTTTCTAAGAACAGCTAGGTTGAATTTCTCTCAGGTTCGGTTTAGCGGCAAGGGGGTATCGTTTAAGAATACCGTTATGGACGACGGCGCCAAGGACTTTCAGGATTCCAATTTTGAAAATGACGAGGTCATATTTACTAATGTTGATTTTGGCAATGGCGATGTATCGTTTATCAATGTGCTCTTCAATAATGCTGATGTAGATTTTCGTGTGAGCCGGTTTGGTAAGGGGAAGGTAGATTTTCACTATGCCCGCTTTGGGTCGGGAGGGGTATCGTTTGAACGCGTCGATTTTGGTTCGGGACGCGTCGATTTTAGAGCGGCAGAATTTGGCTCAGGCCGAACATCCTTTAACCGCTCCACCTTTCACGATTGTGAAATAAATTTTGAAGGTGCTGAAACCACTGAGGGAAAGTTGAACTTTAAAAGGGCACATTTTGGTCAGTCCAACCTGATTTTTGACCTTTACCAGGGTCAACAGTCCGACTTGATTTTTGAACGCTCATCGTTCAATGCCGATGTTAGCTTCAGCGGTGCCCAAATTAAGCGACTAGTTTTTGATGAGTGCCAGTTCAATTCCACGGTAAATTTGCATGTTAAAAATTGCAAGGAACTTAGCCTTGCAGGCTGCACCATTCGCGATATTATGGACTTCTACACCCATGCTGATCCACCTCTTTTGGAACAGCTCAACCTGTCTGGCGTTCGACTTTTGGGGCAGCTCTACCTCGATTGGCATGTTAATGGGGTAAAATCGTTAATTTATAATCAAACGAGCACCAGTATTAAGGAAAAATCTGAGCAGTTTCGAATTCTGAAGGAGAACTTTAATTCGCTTGGTAGGTACGACGAGGAGGATGCTGCATACGTTGAGTTTAAACGTTGCGAACTTAGGGCATCTGTAATTAATATGGGGAATACGGGATTTATTGGTAGGTTGGGTAGGCACTTATTTTACGGTTCCAAAAAATTGCTGTTTGATTATATGGGATTATTTGCCACATCACCCCAACGTGTGCTGGTAAGCATTTTATCCATTTATTTTATATATAGCCAAGTGTATTTGCTGATAATGATTACTGGAGTTGGGCATATAGTAGCCTCTTCGCCATCGGGCGAAAGTTTGGGACTTATTGCACGTGCTTTTTACTTTAGTGTGGTTACCTTTTTTACCATAGGTTACGGCGATTTTGCCCCCTATGGCGTTGCCCGTATAGTTGCAGGAACCGAGGGTTTTATGGGGGTATTTCTTATGGCTTACTTTACTGTTGCTTTTGTCCGAAAAATATTGAGGTAATTGTAATTTAGTCGTCGTTGAGCAGATTGGGCCGAAGGCGCTTTGTGCGCTCATAGGCCTGTTCCATTTGCCATTTTTCAATTTCTTTGAAATTTCCCGAAAGCAGGATGTCGGGTACCCGCCATCCGTTAAACTCGGCTGGACGGGTGTAAACAGGTGGGGCAAGTAGCCCATCCTGAAAGGAATCGGTTAGGGCCGATGTTTCATCGGATAGCACACCCGGAACCAGCCGTACCACGCTATCCACAATTATGGCTGCTGCCAGTTCTCCTCCCGAAAGTACGTAATCGCCTATAGAGATTTCACGAGTAATAAGATTTTCGCGCACCCTATGGTCAACCCCTTTGTAATGTCCGCAAAGTATGATGATATTTTCCTTTGTGCTTAGGTAGTTGGCCAGTTTTTGGGTATAGGGTTCGCCGTCGGGCGATGTATAGATTATTTCGTCGTACTGCCTTTCGCTTTTAAACTTCTCGATGGCCTTGTAAATGGGCTCAATCTTAAGTACCATGCCGGCATCGGGGCCAAATGAGTAGTCGTCTACGGTACGGTGCTTATCGGTGGTGAAATCCCGCAGGTGGTGTAGCTCAATGGTTACAAGGTTCTTTTTTTGAGCTCGTTTTATTATGGAATGATTGAGGGGGCTCTCGATAAGTTCTGGCAGAACTGTTATGATATCAATTCGCATCACCAAAAATTTTTCTGGGCAAATTTAGCACCTATTTAGCAGGCTGCGTTAATTCGGTTAGGGTCGTTTTGCTAAAAAATACTCTTATCCGTTTCCCATATAACATATGCGAATTCGGAGAGCATCAGCATTATAGTATGTCATATTTGCATAATGTAATCCACACAAAATGACAAAATGACATAATATATGGATTGGCATGCATTTCGATAGAAATGGTTTAAAAAGAAGTTTAATATTTAAATTTGAAAGCCATGACACTAGTACGCTTTTATAACCCGTTGGCCTCAAGGAGGATGGCGGTTGATTTCGAAAAAATGCTGGGCAATATGTTCAATGCAGATGGGGGTACTGCGAGTTCTGCTCTAAGCTATCCGGCTGTGAATATCTATGAGGAACCAGAGCGATTCCGTCTTGATATAGCAGCACCCGGTTACCGTAAGGAGGATTTCTCCGTAAGCATCGTTAACGATGTTTTAAAGATTAGCGCTAACAGGGATAACAATTCAGTTGAGGGGGAAACCTATATCCGTTGCGAGTTTATGAATGGTTCATTCGAGCGCTCTTTTGTAGTGGGCAAAGCCATTGATACTTCAAAAATTGATGCCCGTTACGAAAATGGTATCCTTACCATTTACCTTATGAAACGCGAAGAGGCTAAACCTCAAAAACCCCGTACCATCAATATCGATTAATTATTAATTAAATTTAGCCCACAGGTTCGCTCCTGTGGGCTTTTTGTTTTAATACCATTTAAATTCTTAATACTTTTGCATTAATTTATTGGTGTTAACCTCGATAATGTTTATTTTCGTGGGCGTAAAATATTTTGTTGATTTGTAAAAAGTTATGAATATCGTTATGATACACTCAGGGTTACGATAATCATCTGCATTAATGTGTTATCTCAAAACCCTTACGAGTGTTTCTAATGGGAATGAAACTTAATGATAACAATCATATTAAATTGTAGTACCAATGATTACTAATGAGTTGAACGATCCTATGGATCAAAACCTCGAAAAAGGCGAGGGTATTGTTGTTCCTTCCGATGAAAACGTTGAACGTATAGAGCCTGTTACTGCCCGGAACGTTGACGACAATCCGAATCATGTTACAGCCCAACAGGATGATGCTGCCGATGATAGTACCAGTATCGTTTTGCAGCCGCTGGATTTGGATGATGAACAAGTTGAAGACGAGTTGGATGAGGATACCGATGAAACCGATGAAAGTGAACTACAGGTTGACTATTCAACCCTCTCGAAAGAGGAATTGGTTCAAAGCCTGAAAGAACTTATTCACCATAAACCTGTCCAGTCCATTAAGCTTCGGGTTGAAAGCATTAAGAGCAATTTTTACCGTAAGTACAGAGCCGAAATTGAAAAGTTGCGCAAGGAGTTTGTTGAGGCCGGCGGCGATATTGAGCAGTTTACCCTTCCCGATGATAATGCAGAAATTCAGATTAAAGAATTGCTTAAGTTATACCGCGAAAAGCGCGCACAGTACAATGCACAACTCGAACAAGAAAAACAGAAAAACCTCGAGGCAAAAACACAGATAATAGAACAAATAAAAGAGTTGATTAACAGCAATGAACCTGTTGAAAGCATTTACAACGAGTTCAGGGTTCTTCAAAAAAAATTCATGGAGGTTGGCCCTGTGCCGCAGTCAAATCTAAACGATTTGTGGAACAGCTACCATCATGCGGTTCAGCAATTTTATGATTTTGTTAAGATCAGCAAGGAACTACGTGAACTGGATTTCAAAAAGAATTTAGAGAGCAAAATAAAGCTTTGCGAGCAGGCTGAAGAGTTAATACTTGAGCCATCAGTAATTTCTGCGTTTAAAAAATTGCAAAAGTTGCATGAGCAGTGGCGCGAGATTGGCCCTGTTCCTCGCGATAACCAGAATGAGATTTGGGAACGCTTTAGGGAGGCAACTGCCAAAATAAATAAAAAACATCAGGAGCACTTTGAGAATTTAAGGGAGCAGCAAAAAAAGAATTTGGAAGCTAAAATTACCCTTTGCGAAAAAGCTGAGGAAATTGCAGGACGTACTCCCCAGTCAAATAAGGAATGGGACCAACTATCAAAGGAAATTATTGAACTTCAAAAAATTTGGAAAACCATTGGTTTTGCTACCAAAAAGGAAAACAATAAGGTTTACGAACGTTTTCGTTCGGCCTGCGATACCTTCTTTAATTCTAAACGCGAGTACTACCAGGATATTAAGGAGGTGCAATTAAATAACCTGCAGCTCAAAACCGAACTTTGCATTCAGGCTGAGGCCATGAAGGATAGCACCGACTGGAAAAAAACTACCGAGGATCTGATTAAACTTCAGAAACGCTGGAAGGAAATTGGTTCTGTACCACGCAAGCAATCCGACGAGCTTTGGAAGCGTTTCCGTGCCGCTTGCGATTATTTCTTCGAGCAAAAATCAAAGCATTACTCATCAATTGATAATAATTACGAAGTTAACCTAAAAGCAAAAGAGACATTAATTACTGAGGTTGAGGCTTTTAAGCTTGGTGAAAATGCCGAGGAGAACCTTAATGCCCTTAAGGATTTCCAACGTCGTTGGGCCGAAATTGGTTTTGTTCCCATTAAAAATAAGGAGGATGTTCAGAAGCGCTTCAGAGCTGCCATTAGTAAGCATTTCGAGAAGTTGAACTTTGAGGAGGAAAAGAACCGCATGCAATATTTCCAATCGCGTGTTGAAGAAGCAAAGAGCAATCCGCGGGTAATGTCTAAGTTGCGCCAGGATAGGGAAAAAATGTTTAACCGCATGCGGTTACTCGAAAACGATATCAGCGTTTGGGAGAACAATATCGGCTTTTTTGCTAAAACCAAAAATGCTGAATCGATGATTAAGGAAGTGGAACGGAAGATTCAAGCAGCAAGAGAAGAGATTGCTCAGCTCCGCGAAAAGATAAAATTAATTGATAGCATTGATAAGTAGCACACTAAATACATTTTAGCCATGCCACAGGTCACCAAATATGTATTTGTAACAGGAGGTGTTGCATCGTCGTTGGGGAAGGGGATAATTTCTGCATCGCTGGCAAAGCTGCTGCAAAGCAGGGGTTACTCCGTAGCCATACAAAAACTTGACCCTTACATAAATGTCGATCCCGGTACATTGAATCCCTATGAGCATGGTGAGTGCTACGTTACAAACGATGGCGCCGAGACCGACCTTGACCTTGGGCATTATGAGCGGTTTATCAGCATCCCCACGTCACAGTTCAACAATGTTACTACCGGTAAAATTTACCAAAGCGTAATTAGCAAGGAGCGCCATGGCGATTATTTGGGCAAAACCGTTCAGGTAATCCCCCATATCACCGACGAAATAAAGAGACGTATCAAGCTGTTAGGAACCAAGCATAAACTCGATGTAGTGATTACCGAAATTGGCGGTACTGTTGGCGATATCGAATCGTTACCCTATATTGAGGCCGTTCGTCAGCTTAGGTGGGAGATGGGACCCCGTAACTCAGCATTCATCCATCTTACCCTGGTCCCCTTTTTGTCTGCATCGGGTGAACTAAAAACCAAGCCTACCCAGCATTCCGTTAAGGAGCTATTAGAAAACGGTATTCAACCCGATGTTCTCGTACTAAGGACTGAAAAGAGCTTAAGCGAGGATATACGTAGAAAAGTTGCGCTTTTCTGCAACGTTGAACCCGAGGCGGTGGTGGAGTCAATCGACGTAAAAACTATTTACGAGGTGCCGCTTCTAATGCTTAAGGAAAAACTTGACCTAACCATACTTCGCAAGTTGAACTTGCCCGCTTCCGAGCCTAGGTTGGACGACTGGATACACTTTGTTAATAAGGTTAAGAACCCCAGTCAAAAGGTGAAAATTGGTTTGGTGGGCAAGTACGTTCAGCTGCCCGATGCCTATAAATCTATTATAGAATCGTTTGTTCATGCCGGCGCAGCTAATGACTGTAAGGTGGAGCTGGAGCTGATTCAATCGGAGGACATTCATGTTGATAACGTGGAACAGAAGCTTGGTCACCTTAAGGGGATACTGGTTGCTCCTGGCTTTGGACATCGCGGTATTGAGGGAAAGGTTTTGTCCGTAAAGTATGCCCGTGAAAATAGGGTTCCCTTTTTGGGAATATGCCTGGGCATGCAGTGCGCCGTGATTGAGTATGCTCGTAACGTGCTGGGGTTAACCGATGCCAATTCCACCGAAATGGTTAGGAACACACCACACCCGGTAATTGACCTGATGGAGGCTCAAAAGGGTATAACCGATATGGGCGGTACCATGCGTTTAGGTGCTTACCCCTGTGTAATTAGTAAAAATACTAAGGCTTATCAGGCATATCACAAAACCGAGATAAGCGAGCGGCACCGGCACCGTTACGAGTTTAACAACAGGTACCTTGAACAGTTTCGTGAGGCAGGAATGCACCCGGCTGGTGTTAATCCCGATACAAATCTGGTGGAGATAATGGAGTTATCTGACCATCCGTGGTTTGTTGGGGTACAGTTTCATCCTGAGTATAGTAGCACGGTGCTTACGCCGCATCCCTTATTCGTCGATTTTGTTAAGGCAGCAATTAATTTCAGCAAATAGGTTGCCTGTTTTTACCCTATTTTGAAGGATAATTAAATAATCTGTAAATACTTACATGTTGTAAATATCAATTTATAAAAGGTTGACAATGGATAGAAATACAGTAATAGGATTGGTGCTGATTTTTATGATAATGATAGGCTTTGGATACCTTACACAGCCATCAAAGGAGGAGCGTGAGGCCTACAAGCGCAAGGCCGATTCAATTGCACGGGTTCAGGCACAGGAACAACAAAAACAAATTGAGGCACAGAAGACAGCTGCAATGCTCGACGATAGCTCCCGAACAGAACAAGCAATAGCCAATTATGGCTCTTTCGCTGAGTCTGCCACCGGCAAACAGCAATTTTTTACTTTGGAAAATGAGCTAATGCGGGTAACCCTCACATCAAAGGGAGGTAGAATTTACGCAGTGGAACTTAAAAAATTTAAAACCTACTCGGGGAAACCACTAATACTTTTCACTGGCGATGAGAATACTTTTGGGCTTCAGTTCTGGGGCAATAATAACGCCATTAAAACCAATGAGTTGTTCTTCAGCTCCCTATCATCCGATTCGATTGTTGTTGCCGAAACCGATTCGGCTACACTAACCCTACGCCTATCGGCGGGGCAGGAATCCTACATCGATTACATCTATTCCATAAAGCCCGATAGCTACCAGTTGGGATTCAGCATCCGTTTTAACGGTTTGGTGGAAACCATTGGAAATCAAATGGGATACATCGATTTGATTTGGGACACCAATCTTTTGCGTTTGGAAAAGGGATTGGAAAATGAGCGCAACTATACCACTATTGCCTATCTGTTCCTGAATGGCGATTTTGAGGAGCTAAACTCCCGCGATAAAGAGGCCAATAAGGCTCTGAACAATAAGTTGAAATGGATTAACTTTAAACATCAGTTTTTCTCTTCAGTTCTGGTGGCCAACGATCATTTTGTAAATGCCGATTTAAAATCGGTAAATATGGACGATGGGGTTCACGTAAAGCACTTTAGCGCCCGATTGGCTATCCCCTTTAAAAACGAAGGTAACGATAGCATAAGCATGAACATGTACTTTGGCCCCAATCATTATAAAACTATGGTGAAGTACGGGCAAGGTTTCGAAAAGGTAATTCCCCTGGGTCGAAATATTATTCGATGGATTAACAAGTACTTTGTTATTAATGTTTTCGATTTCCTGAATCGTTTCCTATCCAATTACGGGCTTATAATTTTGCTGCTGACCATTATTATCAAGATAATTCTATTCCCACTTACCTATAAATCGTATTTGAGTTCGGCCAAGATGAGGGTCCTTAAACCCCAGGTTGATGAAATAAATGCCAAGTATCCCAAAAAAGAGGATGCTTTAAAGAAGCAACAGGCTGTTATGGCTCTTTACAAAAAGGTGGGCGTAAATCCAATGGGGGGATGCATACCTATTCTGATTCAATTCCCCATTCTGATAGCCATGTTCCGTTTCTTCCCCGCTTCGTTTGAGCTCAGGCAGCAAAGCTTCCTCTGGGCCGATGACCTTTCGGCTTACGATTCCATTTTAAATCTTCCCTTCTCCATCCCATGGTATGGCGATCATATTAGCCTATTTACCCTTTTAATGGCGGTTTCGCTTTTTATTACTTCCAAAATGAATACCGACCAAATGGGCGATACTAATGCCCAGATGCCCGGCATGAAGTTCATGATGACCTGGATGATGCCCATAATGATGCTGCTTTGGTTCAATAACTACTCGGCCGGTTTAAGTTACTATTACTTCCTAACCAACGTAATCTCGCTTGGGCAAACATTTCTGATACGCCGTTTCGTTGACGATAAAGCCATTCTTGCGAGGTTGCATGAAAACGCAAAGAAACCCGTAACCAAATCCAAGTGGCAGGCTAAACTTGAGGAAATGGCTAAGCGGCAGCAAGAAATCCAGAAAAAGAAAAAGTAGGTTGATTATTTATAAATAGCCGCAAAATTTGCGGCTATTTTTGTTTTTTGCTGGTTATCTGTTTATTAACTAAATCATATGGGGCACTGATCACAAAAAAATTTGTAAAGTAGGTTCTTCTTACTTACCTGGTCCCGATGGCAAGGAACGCTTTGCCGGGGGTATTAGTACCATTACCTATACCCATAAGCAACTCAACCTCTACCTGTTGCCCCTAAAGGGGGTGGAGTTATCCAACTCTTTACAGCCCCTCACCGACGAGCTTAACCGTATCTACAGCCAGGCTGTGGTACGCTGGAGCATCAACATCATTTCCGGTTTTGATGGCCCCCGATCTGGGTAGCAACGGCCTCGACTGGACCGATAGCGAGTTGCTCAGCGCCTACAACACCGAGATGAACGGTGTGATATCCGGGTTCCGTGGCTCGCACCTCAGTTTCGCCCCCGACGCCTACTACCTCTTTGTGGTGCCGAGCTTTTCCGAGGGTAGAGTGGAGGGTTTTATGCCCTTAACCCGCCGCTACGGCTTCATTGCCGTCAGCCAGCTTAATGCTCGCACCCTTGCCCACGAGTTGGGGCACGGAGCGTTCTCCCTCCGCCACACCTTCAGCCCAAAAAATGTTGAATATTTACCCCTGGGAACTACCAGCAACCTAATGGACTACACCAGCGGCACGGCCCTGTACAAGTATCAGTGGAACTTAATACACGACTCGCTCAGCGCCATCCCCTGGCTCGAGGAGGAAGAAGAGGGAGCGGTAATTTATGGCATTACCTGGCTTGGAGATTACCTTTGGGGCTTAGCCCCTGATGAACAGGAAAGCCAAATTGAAACTGTTAGGGCGTTATTTAAGCATGTGCATGAGAATTATGACATATATTTTAACGATTCGAAAACTAAAGATGTCAATCTGAACATTCAGGCATATAAAGGCCCGACGATCAGGAAGGCCTCCCATCAAGGTATTGCAAAAAAGATATTTAAATAGCTAAATGAGAATAATATAACCTTCAATTTATGGAAAGAGTGAGTATATTTGATAATTATTAAGGTGAAATTAAAAAAAATATTTAAAGATAAATGGCTAAATATCAGTACGATGCATATGCTTCAATGGCTAACCGGGGTAAGTGGTTAATTTATCTATAAACCCGAGAATATGTCCTGATAATTAGTGAAAAAAGCCCATGAGTCGATTTTAGTAGGTTCTGGATTACTACCTGATTCTTTTATATACTTTTGGCCTACCAAATCATAAACAACAGAATCGGTTGGAGTTACAAACCCAAAGCCCTCGTTAAATGCGAAATAGGCAAAGGGGGTAACTTTAGTAGATAGGATGTTTTTTGATAGGGGAAAGTTTTGATGGGGTAAGCCCAATTGAGATAAAAGCGTTGCGGCCAGATCGGTTTGCGAACAGGTTGTTTTAATTACTCTGGCTGAGTCTTTTAATGCTTCTCCCAACTAAATCATGGGTATTCTGTACCTGCGCGGGTCGTGGTTGGCAAAGTTATTGGGGTGTCTGTGGCTGTGGTCGGCTATCAGTATAAACAGGGTGTTCTTAAACCATTCCTTTTGTATGGCCTTATTCATAAAGCTACCAAGGCAGCTATCGGTGTAGTAGGCTGAACTCAAAAACTGTTCCACTTCAGAACCACCCTTAAATTTTTGCTTGGCAGGAATTTCAAAGGGTTCGTGGCTGCTAAGTGTGAAAAACATTTTAAAGAAAGGTGTTTTTGCTGTATCTAAATCGCTAAGTAGGTAATTAAAAACGTGCTCATCGTGTACGCCCCACTTCAAATTTCTGTAGTTTTTCGGAAAATCGTCTTGGGTAACGAGCCTTTGAAACTTTGCATGGTATAGGAATGAACGAATGTTAGCAAAATCGGGGTCTCCGCCGTAGTAAAATGTGGTGTTATACCCGCAATTATGTAGCACCCCGCTAAGGGTTGCCAGTTTTCTGGATTTTGTGGGGTACTTTATTACCGATTGTGTGGGTTGTGCAGGGAAACCGGCTAGAACGGCTATTATCCCCTTGTCGCTTCGATCGCCGCTTGCGTTAGCTCCTGTAAAAAACAGTCCTTTGTTTGCCAACCGGTTTATATTGGGTGTAACTCCCGGTAATCCACCAAGGGGCTCAATTAGGTTTGAACCCATACTCTCTAGCAATATGATTACAATATTGGGTCTATCGGTTTTAAGTACTTTAAAGGTGCTATCGGTTCTCATGAGCTCGGAGAATCGCTGGGCTGCAATATCTTTATCTATTTCAACCCGATAGGATTTATTCATAGTGCTGCTCTTGCTTATGGAATACATCATATTCCACACAGGATTAAGGGCTGCATGATTGCAGAAGCTATTCTGGCTGAAGTAAACCTTTCCCGGATTCATTGGGGCAATTCCAAATCCTCCACGAATAGGAATAATCATGGTTGCAGCAAGAAAAAGCATAATCGGAATATACCACCATTTTAGTGGTTTGGCTTCATCTAACTTTTTTGCCACCGATTTTTGGTATGCTAGATGGGTTAAATACGTGAGCGCTGTAATAATGAGTATGAATAAAATAAGTATTGGGGTTTTAACCGAAGCCATAGCTTCCTTTGGGGTTTTAAGGTAGAGCAGGGGAGTGGCATCAATACGGAATCCCCAGTTGCGGTATAGTTCCATATCGCTAATTACCACAAGGTTAATTATCAAAAGCAGTAATAGCGTAAACCCGCCAAATATCTTTTTGAGAATTGGAGCTGATGCATAGAAAAGCAGGGATTGCAATAAAAAGGTTATAAGAAGAACGTAACCGGCAAGCGAGGCGTCCATCCATGCGCCACGAAGAAAAATGTTTATGAACTCATTAAACTTTACCGAACTTAGATTTTCAAATTGGTATATAGCGAAAGCTAAACGGTAGATGGCAAATAGTATGATCCAGAAAGCAAAATACCTTAAGTTAAAGGTTAAGTGTTTCTTCATATTTTTTTTAAATTTAAATTGCAAACTTAATAAAATAAGAACTTCTAAAATTATGCGTATGCTAAAGAAATTTATAGTGTTATTCATTTGTTTTGGGATTGCCGTAAATCCATTGCTTTCCCAAACATGGAGTATAGTCCTTCATGGAGGGGCGGGTAATATGAAGGCCGAAAATTTTACCAGGGAGCAGCTCGATGAGTATAGGAACGAACTGAAAAATGCGCTAAGTATAGGGGTTGAGATACTAAAGTCGGGGGGAAGCAGCCTTGATGCTGTAGAACAGGTTGTCCGATACCTTGAGGATTGTCCATTGTTTAATGCAGGGAAAGGAGCAGTTTTCACTCACGAGGGCAGGAACGAACTTGACGCCGCCATTATGGATGGCAAAACACTTAAAGCGGGTTCAGTTGCAGGGGTTACACGTGTTAAAAATCCCATTACCCTTGCCCGAAGGGTTATGGAGGCATCGCCACATGTGATGCTTTCAGGTAATGGAGCAGTTGAATTTGCACGCACTCAGGGGATTGAAATAGTCGATAGCTCCTATTTCTTCACTCCACAGCGATGGAACGACCTGCAACGGATGCTCTCTAGGGAAAAAATGGGTACCGTAGGGTGTGTGGCACTCGATATCCATGGCAATCTGGCTGCGGCAACATCCACCGGGGGAATGACCAATAAGCGGTGGGGTAGAATTGGTGATGCCCCTATAATTGGTGCCGGAACCTATGCCAACAATTCCACCTGTGCCGTTTCGGCCACAGGACATGGGGAGTATTTTATTCGCTATACAGTAGCTCATGACATATCGGCGTTAATGGAGTACCAAAATCTTTCGCTCAATGCTGCCGCAGAAAAGTTGATCATGGGAAAACTACTAAAGGCCGGTGGTTTTGGCGGGGTAATTGCTGTTGATCGAAAGGGTAATATTAGCATGATTAAAAATACTTCTGGCATGTTTCGTGCCTTTGCCCGTTCCGATGGCAGCTCCTCTGTCGAAATTTTTTAATGCGATGAGTAATAAAAATAGTTGTAAACTCTAAAATTCGAAGTATTTTATATAAATTTGGTAATATCAATCTAGAACTTAATAACCTAATCAACTATAGTATGGCACTCGAAGTTCATGTAAGGTCAGCTGAAAGCAAGGGACATTTTGAAATTTTCCTCTTGCATTTCGCGTTGATGCTAATAGCAATGGCTCTATTTCTATTATTGATTTTGCTCATTGGAGGTGCGTTTACTTGGTCAGCCTATGGGAAATACTATATCACATTTATCCCGTTAACCATAATTCTACCCTTAATTGTGGCAATAACCACAGCCTTGTCGTATAAGCGGGTTAATGTACAAGTTTCACCTGCATCAAAGGTAAATATTGAAAAGTTAAAGGATTTTATGTTTAGCGAGGATTACATCATTGTTGAGAAGGAACCTACCCGAATGGAATTTATACGGGGTAAGAATTTACCCCGTTTGCTCAGCCTTAATTTCGATAAGCCCTCAATTATAATTGAGAATGATGTTGTAGTAATTAACATGCTCAAGCGGTTATCGTTGGTACTACTTCCCCAGCTTACAATAGGTAAGCGTTTTGTGCTTGAAACAGATAATCGTAAAAATGAATAGGTATTTTCCCTATCTCCTTGTAGATATTGAAAGGTGTAAAAGCAACATAGCATTTATGGCACAAAAGGCCACAAATGCCAATGTTTTATTTAGACCGCATTTCAAAACCCATCAGAGCAAGGGCATTGGTGATTTATTTCGAGAGCAGGGGGTTACTCGTATAGCAGTTTCATCGTAAAAAATGGCCGAATACTTTGCTGGTGTAGGATGGGATGATATTACAATTGCCTTTCCGTTTGTTCCGCAATGGGCCGAGGCGGTGAATCGTCTGGCAAAAGATATCTCGGTAAACATAACATTTTCCTCTGCACAGAATTTATTGGCTTCATACAATCTTATAAATGAGTTCGTTGGTGTTTTTATCGAGGTAGATGTTGGGTACGGTCGCACTGGTGTTCAACCAGAGAACACCCGAGAGATTGCCCTAATGCTTAATCTTATCAAAACAAATGAGAAGTTTACGTTCAAAGGTTTTTTAGTGCATGCCGGACAATCATACGGAGCAAGCGGCAAGGAGCAGGTTTTAAAAATCCATAACCGGGCTTTAACCCAGCTGATTAAGCTAAAGTCTTTCTGGAAGGAACAGTATCCTAACCTGGTTGTCTCGTATGGCGATACGCCTACCTGTTCCATTGCCGATGAATTTTGGGGTGTTGATGAAATTCGCCCCGGCAATTTTATTTTTTACGATGTGATGCAGAGTAAGATTGGTTCATGCAAACCATCACAAATTGCAGTTGCCCTTATTTGTCCTGTGGTTGATTCGGCTCATGAACAAGGTAAAATTGTAGTTCACGGCGGTGCGGTTCACTTATCAAAGGAAAGAATTAAGTTGGATGGGGCTGATTGTTACGGTTTGGTTTGCAGGTTTGATGGTAAAACATGGAGCGAACCGATACCAGGAGCAATGGTTACAGCATTAAGCCAGGAACACGGAACAATTTCTTATGTTGAAAATTCCCTAAACACCATTAAACCTGGTGAATTATTGGCCATCCTACCCATTCATAGCTGCCTTACTGTTGACTGCATGGGCGCTATATTTGATAGCGAATTGAATCAACTTGATGTGATGCGTAAGTAACTTATTAATCCGATTATGCAAAAAGTTTTGCTAATAGTATCATTTTTTGCGACAACTGGATGTCTTGCCCAAAATGCCGAAGGCGGTGAATTTTCAATTCACTTTTTTAATAAAACCATGCGGATTGACTACATTCATCATGGCAATTCCGTCAACGAAAGCTTTACGCTTGTAGGTATCAAAAACGATGGCGAGTGGGGTGGTAAAAGTAATGGATGATCCATGGAATTTGGGTTTATATGCTTTTGATATAGTGGATGATTCTCACGGGGAATTGCTATACAAACAGGGTTTTTGCAGCGATTTTGGTGAGTGGAAACCACAATGGAGGCAAAGGAGCTTCAAAAAAAACTTTGCTGAAAGCATTCGTTTCCCTTGGCCCAAAAGAAAATTTAAACTGATTATGCGCAAGCGCGATAGCACCAACCTATTCCATGAAATTTGGGAAGAATACATAAATCCCAATCACTATGAGCTGGCGTGGCAAAAGCCGGATGCAAAAATCAGGTATTTTCTTAAAAATGGTGAGCCAAAGGAAAAAGTTGACATTGTTCTGCTTGCCGATGGCTATGCTATAACCGACACCGCTGCATTTACAAGCAATGTGGAGCGTTTTATTGATGCATTCTTTTCTGTTGAGCCCTTTAAAAACCGCAAAACCGAGTTTAATGTGGCTGTAGTGTATGCCCTTTCACCAGTATCCGGTATTCGATTAGAGCGAAGCAATTATTATCCCTCAAACATACTGGGATGCACCTTTTATACATTTGATATTGAACGATATGTTCTTTCCGAAAAGGAATGGACGGTGCGCGATTATGCCGCTACTGTTTCCTACGATTTTATTGGTATTCTTTTAAATACAGATAAATACGGTGGTGGTGGAATTTATAATTTGTACACTACGGCATCGGCTCGTACCTATAATGCCGGATACGTGATGGTACATGAGATGGGACATCATATTGCTGGACTTGCCGATGAGTACTACACCAGCGATATACCCTATCAGGTTTCTGCACCTAAATATGAACCATGGGAATTTAATATCACCGCCTTGCTTAACCCCGATAGTTTAAAGTGGAGGAACCTGGTTGAGCCTAATACTCCCATTCCAACACCATGGCAGAAGTAGAGGTATGAACGTAAGGACAAATTAATTCTTGATGATGAAACTTACTCAAATAGGGTTGGGGCTTTTGAGGGTGCTGGTTATCTGAGCAAGGGAATGTATCGCCCGCAGATTAATTGTATTATGTTTTCTCATACCATGGAATTTTGTAGGGTGTGTCAGCAGGGCTTAAATAGGGTACTCGATATGTATGTGGCTAAGTAATTCTTACACCAAGAACGGTAACATCATCAACCTGAATATTTTCCCCTTTCCAAAGAGTAAAGGTTTCCAACAGGTAATCCTTTTGCTTTATCAGCGGTAAATCGGCAATATCGCAGAGTATGGAGCGGAATTCTGTGGGGCGGAATTTTTTGCCCATTGCACCTCCAAACTGGTCGGTATAGCCATCGGTATAAAGGTATAAAACATCACCGGAAACCAACTGAATGCTATGAGTCTGAAACATTACTTTCTCTGTTGTGTACCCCAACGAAATTCGTTCGCATTTAATCTGGTACAGCGAGAAGTTGCTGTTTTTATGCAGAATTGTTCCTGAAACAGGGGGTTCGCTCGATTTTCTAACCACATTTAGGTAGATATTGGCTCCTGCAAACCTAAGTTCTTTTGTTTTTATATTGTAGCTACAAAATCCAATATCCATTCCATCAAAAATCTCAGAGCCCTCTTTTTGGTCAAATAGGGTATGGAATAATTCGTTGAGGTTTTGTAAAACCTCTCCTGGGTATGTCACCTTATATTCTGTAACAATCTGGTTTAATCCAAACATGCCAATGATGCTCATAAATGCACCCGGTGCACCATGACCGGTGCAATCGGCCACGGCAAAAAGGATGATGTCATCTATCTTTTTAAACCAGTAAAAATCGCCGCTAACAAGTTCCCTTGGAATAAAAATTAAAAACGATTCAGGGAAAAACTGTTGGGGTTTTTCCGATGTTTGTAATATTGCTTTTTGGATACGGCGGGCATAGTTCAGGCTATCTGTAATATCGCGCGAGCGTTGCTCAAGCATTGCCCTTTGCTTTTCAATTTTGAGGTTTTGTTTGGATAACAGTGAATTAGCCTTGCGCTTATTTCGATATGCATTGTACGAAATGGCAATCATTGCCAATAGGAAAAGGATGATGCCAAAGAGGAATATCTGTCGGTAGCGCGATTTATTTAGCTTTGCCTCGTTTACCAGTAACGTTTCCTTTTGAGCCTGAAGTTCTTTCTCCTTCTGGTGAATTGCCGATATGTTTTCTAAACGATTGGCTTCGCTTATTTTTTGTATGTTGAAAAGGCTGTCGGTAAGAATTACATAGCGTTGTAGGTATCGATAAGCTGATGATATATTTCCCCGTTGCTCCTCAATGAGCGATAGTTTCCTAAATACCTGACGGGATATGTGAGCCATGTTCAATTCTTTGGCCAACCTAACGCAACGATTCAGGTAGGTGTAGGCTTCGATGTAGCTTCCCTGTGAAATTTGCACTCTGCCCAAAAGTAGGAGCGTATGTATCAATCCAAATTTATCGTTTGTTAATTCCTGCTCCCGTTCAACTTCTTTCAATAGTTGTTTTGACTCATCAACCCTATTTTGTTTTAGTAGCATTTCTGCTCTGGTTGCCTTAACGCGGAGCAGTTCCTTTGTGTCAACTTTTGCTAAAAATGATTCCGATTTATTTAAATGACGTTCTGCAAGCAGGTATTTACCTTGTAGTAGCTGGTTGTATGCCAGGTCCCGATAGCATTTTCCTAGGTACAAGCTATCGGTAGATGAAAGTAAAATTGCTATGGATTTTTCAAGATAGCTCTGTGCTGTGGCGTAGTTACCAAATTCATTGTGAATTGCTCCCTGCGAACGAAAAATTCTTGCTAAGTTAATGGTATCCTTGTTTTTTTTGAAAAAGTTGATGGCTGCCAGGTTGATTTCAATGGCATTGGTAAGTCTTCCGAGTTGCTCTTCTGCTTCACTAATGGTTAAAAGATACCATTTGATTTTTGATGAGTCCCTGATGGATTGGCTTAGCATATAACCTGGATAGAGATAATCAATTGCTTCATAAATAATATTTTTAGATAGATGTATTTGAGATAAAAGGAAATATGCCTTTTCGGTATGTTGATCTCTACCCAAATCGAGCGCAACCAACAGTGCCTGATTGGCCTCAATAAGTGCGTTATCAAAATCTTTATGTTTGTAAAGAAATTGCGCCTTTGCCAAAAGTACCTCGGTTAATTTCAACCTATCATTGGATGATTCGTAATCGGATATCAACTTGTTAAAATACGATAAGGAGTCAGTAGTGGATTTTAAAATAGATGCGTCTGTAGCATACGATACGAACTTTAAAAAAACAATAAATACTAATGCTAGGATGCGCTTGGCTTGCACGGTTTCAACGTTTTTGATTATTGTTTAAAATTAAAAAAATATTGAAAAAGTAGCTATACCATTCTACTGTTTGAAAAAAAATAGGAGAGGGTTCCAATTAGTTCATTGACCAGTAAGGGTTTTGTGAGATACTGGTCTGCCCCCAACGCTATTGCTTTTTCTTGGTATTCGGAAAAGGCGTATGCCGATTGTACAATTATGGGAACTTTTGCATTTACTGTTCTAATTTCTTTTATTAAGTGGAATCCGTCGGTATCGGGGAGCAGAATGTCCAGGAGAATTGCGCTAACTATATCATTATTTTTGATGTAATCAAGGGCTTGCAAACCGGTTGTTGCGGTTACGCAAACCGCTCCCGTTGTCATTATAAATTCGGAAAGATAGCTGAGATTTGCCTGATTATCTTCAACTATTAGTATTACCTTCCCTTTTAGGTCGGCATTGTATGGGTTACTTTGCTTTTTCGAAATTTCATGTTGTTCCCTTTGATAGGGCAGAATAAGGGGCAGGCTAAACCTAAAACATGAACCTTTCCCTTCGTCAGACTCAACCCATATTTTTCCCCCCATTAGTTCAACCAATTTTTTTGATATAGCCAATCCAAGTCCAGTACCACCATATTGCCTCTGTGCAGAGTCATCTACCTGTCGGAAACGTTCAAAGATGATGGTATGCATGGTTTTGGGAATGCCAATTCCTGTATCGCAAACAAAGAATTCTATGGTAGCGTTATTGGGAATTCGGTAACCCATTGTAATGTTCCCTTTTGGGGTGAATTTTATAGCATTGCTTATCAGGTTGAGCAGTACCTGTTTTAATCTGTTGCCATCGGCAATTATATGTTCAATGGGGGTATCAATATTTACGTCTCGTATAATTGCAATATCTCGTTTAAGTCTTTTTTTCTCTGCAAGAGCATCGTGATGTATTTCATCAAACAACTTATTCAGGTCAACGGGTTGGCGCCGAATGTTGTATATTCCTGCTTCTATCTTTGATAATTCAATGATGTCATCAATTAATGTAAGCAAAAGTTTACCATTGCTACGGATGTAATCGGCATAGAGCTGCTTCTTTTCTTGGTTAATGTTTTCTCGGATAATGAGTTCCGAAAAGCCTAAAATGGCATTCATCGGAGTTCTTATTTCATGGCTCATGTTTGCCAGAAATGCTGATTTAAGTTTATCGGCCTCTTCGGCTTTGTGTTTGGCAATTTCAAGTTCCTGTTCACGTTCCTTTTGAATAATAAGATAGGCTAGCTGCAGCGATACAAATTCGAGTACTTCCAAATCCTCATGGTCGTATGCGTATGGGTTATGGTAGTTCTGAACTGCAATAACCCCAACAACTTCATTGTCGGCTTTGAGTGGTACTGCCATCCAGCATTGGGCTGGTGGCCCAAAGAAATTTAACCTGTATTTGTTACGGATTTGGGTAATTTGCTGTTTATTAAGAATAACGCCATGCCCGCGATGAATTACCCAAAGCGCAAATGTATTTCCCTGTGGATAGTTTGACCCAAATTGATGGGTATCGCTTACATAAGCCAGTTTAAGCCGCTGGTAACCCTTTTCATAAAGAACAATGTAGATGTTTTGAGCATCGAAAAGGGTGTTGAGTTCAACTTGCATTTGTTGGTAAAATTCATCTAAAATGCTGGTTTTATTGCCAATTTCGGATAAGCGAACAAGCACCCTATTTATTCTATTAATTTTGCTTTCACGCGTAATATTTTCAATCCATATTAGAAAAAAATTATGTTCTACGGGTTTAACAATAAACCTATAGTAAAACGTTTTTGTTGGTGAATTCTGCTCAAATTCGTAAACTTTCTCCTTTTTACTGGGCTTGAAATGAAGATTCGGGAAATGCTCATCAATGCTATCATTGGGCGATATGGTTTTAGTAGTTAGCATCAGCGTTGAAGGGCTGTAGTTAACAATTCTTCCTTTAGCATCAACCTTAATAAGTGGGAAGGGGATGTCGTTTATAGCAATGGATATGCCTGAGTTTTTCATTCTGCATTATTTGCTTTGGTTTTTCATAAGTGCTGTATATAGCATTACTAAAATACAAATCAAATCGTTGTCAAGCAATAATATATTTGTGTTAATATTGTTTAACGTTTAAGTTGTTGCTGTTGTTGTATGCAATGGGTTTATTGGCTGCTTGTTAGGCACAGCAAGTCAATTTGTGCTAAATTTGTAAAAAAAATAGCAATGAGAGTTTTTTCTATTTTTTTATTGGTGTTTGTATTGGTATCGTGCAATTGGCAGGAAAAGAATGATGCTATTGTTAAAAACGATAGGATTACTTATGCTCGTGGCTTTGACCTAATGGAGACCGATAGCTGTAAAGTTATTAAGGTGTTTAACTTGCTGGAACCTGATGGCAACCAAGGGGTTTTCTACTACTTGTTTCCCGATTCTGTAAGGGAAATTAATGTTTACAATGCATTCCGAATACCCATAAAAAGGGCAGTATGCATGTCCTCCACTCATATAGGGTTCATTTCAGAACTTGGAGCCGATAGTGTTATTCTGGGAGTATCCGGAACACAATATGTTAACAGTTCCAACATTCGCAACCGAATACTAAAAGAAGAAGTTAAAGAGGTGGGGTACGAGCAGAGTTTAAATTATGAGCTTTTAAGCCATTTAAAACCCGATGCGGTTTTTATCTATGGGGTTAGCTCAGAGTCTTTATCCAGCATTGCAAAACTACGAGAGCTGGGTATTCCTGTGGTAATGGTTCCCGATTTTTTGGAAAGCTCCCCTTTGGGCAGAACGGAATGGATTAAGTTTTTTGGTGCTTTTCTTGGAAAATCAGTATTGGCCGTCTCAATTTTTAAGAATATTGCAGAACAATACCAAAAATTGGCTGAGCTGGCAAAAAATGAACCCAATAAGCCCAAGGTATTTTTGAATATACCTTTCAGGGATATTTGGTATTTCCCGGGTAGCGATAATTATTTTGTTAAGTTTATTGATGATGCTGGGGGGCAGTATGTCTTTCCGGAACTTAAGGGTTCAAAGAGCCATCCCGTTAGCACAGAACTGGCGTATAAAACTGGAATATCGTGCGATGTTTGGCTAAATCCCGGAGCTGCAAGAACATTAAAGGATATTACTGATGCCGATAGCCGATTTTCAGATTTTAGGGCATTAAAAACCCAAAGGGTTTTTAATAACAACAAGAGAATGAGCGATGGAGGCGGAAACGATTTTTGGGAGTCCGGGGTTGTGCATCCCGAACTCATACTTCGCGACCTAATCCAAATTTTTCATCCCCAATTATTGCCAAACGATACGCTTTTTTATTATCAACATTTAAACTGAAATGTTGATGCATAGGCATAAAAATCATTTTGTATATTGACAGAAAATAAAATGAACATAGGAATAATTATTGAAACCCATGAGCCCGAAAAAGCATGGAATGCCTTTAGGTTTGCTGTTACCTCTGTACAAAAGGAGCATATTGTTAAGGTTTTTTTGATGGGAGAGGCTGTTGAATGTAACAATATTAACGATGAGCGATACAATGTACCAGAGCAGATGGAAAAATTTTCGGAATTAGGGGGGATAATAATGGCATGTGGAACATGCCTAAAATCAAGACAAATGCAATCCTCAGAGCTGTGCCCCATATCAACTATGAACGACTGTGTAGAAATGGTGGAGTGGGCCGATAAGTTAGTAACCTTTTAACATGTTAGAGCTGATGCTAAATGCGGGATAGAAGCAGAAATACTTTCTTGTTTTCATTACTTATAATGGGTGTTGTTTTGCTATCACTTCTTGATGTGATGCTGGGCTCAGTTTCCATTCCCTTTTCCGATTTTATTGCTTTTTTCACCGATGGTTCCTTTACCGATGAGACCAACCGAAGCATTCTGCTCAATTTTCGTATTCCTAAACTAGTTTCAGCACTTCTTGCAGGCTCAGCTTTAGCTGTAAGTGGCTTGCAAATGCAAACGGTTTTTCGTAATCCACTTGCTGGGCCCTATATATTGGGAATAAGTTCTGGGGCAAGTTTGGGGGTTGCCATTGTGCTTATGGGAGCTTCTGCCTTTGGATGGACCTTTTTGGGAAGTAAGGTTGGTGTTGTTCTGGCTGCGCTGGTTGGTTCATTTTTTGTCTTGATGTTGATTCTATCGGTTTCGCTAAGGATTCGCGACATTACCACCCTGCTTATTCTGGGTATGATGTTTGGAACTGCGGTATCGGCGGTAACCAGCTTACTGCAGTATTTTGGAAGCGAAACCTCGCTTCGGAATTTTGTTATTTGGACAATGGGCAGCCTTGGTGGAGTTGGGCGTGAGCAACTGGTACTATACATTCCGTTGGTCATTAGCGGACTTTTAATGGCCTGGTTTTTTGCCCGACCATTGAATGTTTTGGGTATAGGAGAATTGTATGCCCGTTCATTAGGTTACAATGTAAAACGACTACGTTTCTTGATATTTCTATCAACTAGTATCCTTGCAGGTGCTACAACGGCTTTTAACGGTCCCATTGCTTTCATTGGAATTGCCGTACCCCATTTGGTACGTATGTCATTTCGAACTTCCAATCATGCAATTCTAGTTCCAGCAAGTATTTTGACGGGTGCTGCCATTCTTTTACTATGCGATATCATTGCTCAGCTGCCCGGCAGTGCAATGGTTATTCCTCTAAATTCTGTTGCATCACTTATGGGAATTCCGGTAGTGGTTTACATTGTATTACGCAGCAAAAGGGTATCAATCTAATGGCGCGAACAGTTATTGATATTAAGGGTTTGGTTGCTGGATATCGAAATGGACAAGAGATTGCATTTCGGTATCCCGCATTCGATGCAGTTGCTCATTGCGGCGAACTAATTGCCCTGGTTGGGCGGAACGGGGTGGGGAAGAGTACCCTGCTTCGAACCCTTACCCGGTTAAAACCCGTTTTGGATGGTGCCGTTCGAATTAATGGACGGTATATTGATGATATTTCCGGTAACGATTTTGCCCGGCTGGTTAGTTTTATCCCTTCGGAGCCGGCTCATGCTTCGCATACTAACGTTTATGAATTTGTTTGCATGGCTCGATACCCCTATCATGGCTGGTTCGAATCGTTACAAATGTCCGATTCCTTATTAGTTGAAAGGGCTATTGATTCGGTAGGGTTGACTAATCTAAAAAAAAGATACATCGATAACTTGAGCGACGGCGAGCGTCAGCGAGCTATGATTGCGTTTGCCATTGCACAGGATACCCCTATAATAATTATGGATGAGCCAACCGCATTTCTGGATTTACCCAATAAGTTTGAGGTTATGCGCTTGCTCCGCGAGCAATCTTTGCAGGGAAAAACGATTATTATTTCAACTCACGATTTGCAAACCGCTTTTGGTTTGGTCGATACCATTTGGCTTATGTTGCCCAAAGGGATTAAGATTGGTGCACCGGAAGACTTAGTCCTTTCTGGTATATTGAATAAGTTGGTGGATAATACTCCCGTTTATTTCGATGCTAAATCAGGGCAATTTGTTTATAATCAACCCTTTAAAAAGAAGGCCATTGTTGTTGGAGGAACGCCAACCCAGCATAGGTGGACAGCAAATGCCCTGCAGCGTTTAGGGTTTGAAACTGATTTTACCGATAGTTCTGCTGATGAATTATTTGTGCAAATCTGCGAGGAGGAGGGAAAGGTTCAATGGAAGTTGGGTCGTGGTGACAGATCCCCAACTTTTGACTCAATCCGTAATTTGTGTCTTTATATTAAGGGGTAGAAACAGCTAATCCAAATCAATCATAAAGTTATCGGCATCTATATGTACCGGAAAGTTGCTCCTGATGCTCATCAGGTATTCCATTGATAATTCGGAATATATAACATCTTCATCTGCCCGTTTGGCCTTTGCTAAAACCTGTCCCATTGGGTCAATAACCTGTGAATCGCCTGAATGGAATATATTATTTCCATCGTTACCAACCCGGTTGCAGGCCACTACATAGGTTTGATTCTCAATTGCCCTTGCGGGCAGAAGGGTGTTCCATGCCTGCATGCGCTTTTCAGGAAAGTTGGCCACCAGCACCATTAGGTCGTAGTCGTTACGGTTTCTCAACCAAACAGGGAAACGTAGGTCGTAGCATACCGAAAGCAGTATACGCCATCCCATATAGCTGACAACTACACGTTGGTTACCTGCTGTGTAGTGTTGGTCCTCACGGGCCATCCGGAACAGATGCCGCTTATCGTAGGTCGATATCTCACCTGTGGGAAAGGCAAAAACCATTCTGTTGTAGTATTTCCCGTTTTCGATTGCTATATAGCTACCGGTAAGTGCAAACGAGCGTTTTATGGCCATTTCTTTCATCCAATTAACTGTTTTACCCGGATGCTCTTCGGCAAGATTTTCGGGTTTCATACTGAACCCCGTTGTAAACATCTCGGGGAGTACAACCAGTTTAGTGCCATGTTCAATATCGCCTAATATATGTTCAAATTTTTTTAGGTTCCCTTCGCGGTTTTCCCAAGTTAGGTTGCTCTGTATGGCTGCTATTTTCATTACTAATGTTTTAATGTTTGATGCCATTGGGCAATGCTTTGCCCAACCATTTCCTCATAGCTATTGGAAATGCGGCGGATTATATCTGACGATATTTCAACTCTTTGGGCACCGATTTGCCTTACTGGTAGTACCCCAGGTGATGTGCCCGTAAGGAAGCAACCCTTAACTGTATTTATTTCATCAGCGCTCAGGCAGCGAAACGATAGGTTTAGTTTTAAATTCCTGCAGATTTCTATTACTTTTTGTCTTGTAATTCCGCCAAGCACTATGGAATCGGGTGATGTAATCAATTCTTTATCAGTAATAAAGAATACATTCGAACGGCTTCCCTCCGTTATCAATCCTTTATGATTAACCAGCAGAACCTCGTAGCAACCTTGTGTTGAGATGATTTTGTTGGCAAGTGTCCGCAACAATTTATTTTCGAATTTAACTGTTGGATTAAGCCTTTCGGCGTGAAGCGTTTCAACCCAAACACCATTGCTTTTTTCCTCAGCAGTAGGATATTTTGAAGGGATAAAGTAAATTAAGATGTTTAATTTGGAACTTGCATTGTCCATACAACATGCTAATCGGATGTTCTTTTGCGATACTGGATTTGCCTCGAGAAGCTGTTGAATGGATTCCCTAATCGGTAGCTTTAGAATATCACTAAAACCCATTTGTTGAGCTGAGTAGTTCAAACGTTCAAGATGTTCATTGATGAAAATTGGAGCAAAATCTTTTACCCTAATAACCTCATAAATAATCGTATCGCAATTAATTAGTTGATTGTGGAACTTTTTTATGGATAGTAAATCGGAATTAAGTATGAAATATTTTTCGAACCTATCGGGAGGAAAATTCATAGGCTAAAATTTTCCTGTAAAAATATTACTATGGATTCAGTTTACGAAAGGTTTTTAATGCTTATTTTTGCTAAGATTTTCCAGGTAGCTCTTAAGTAGATGGCTTATTAAGGGTTCGTAGAAATTATTGAAGAATTCTTTTCCGTTTGAATCATTACCCAGTAAACGGTTAAGGTTTTTGCCTCCCTTCAGTTTAGAGCAGAACATGTTGACCCTATTTTCTGCAAAATCGCCGCAGAAGTAATATATGAATTCATTGGTTCTGGCTTGAACAATTGCAGGGAATTCAGCAGGTAACCCAAGTTCCTTAAGTTTTTTCATTCCTTTGGCATTGGCGTCGATATTAAAGCTTGCAAGTATGTTTGATTCTTTTTTAGGGTAAACTATATCGAACCAGCCGTTAAAGTAAACATTAACAGGAGCGTTGGTAATGCTACTAAGTGGAGGATTAACGATAATTCTAACCTTTGATGATTTTAAATCGATATCCTCAACCAGAACATCAATTATACCGTCGTTGCTGAGAAGAATGATACCCGAACCCTTTTTGGGCCAGGGTTTCAGGTGCTGCTGCTCGTATAGTTTAATCATCCAATTGCTCGATTCCTTTTTATTAACCTGAGAAAGATCGTTGATGTATTTTGCTGACCAACCCGACCATTCTAAGTTGAAGAGATCCTCGGTCTTGGAGCGGATAAGTGCATTGGTTGGGGAGCTGAGCATGTTATACTCGCCTATAATGAGTTTACCAAGGTCCTTCATTCGCTTTAACAGGAGATAATCGTTTTGGTTGAGCCCTCCGTATATCTTTGAAGAACCAAATTTTTTTGAATTTTCTTTGTACCAATTGAAAGCGTAAACCCCGAAGCAATCGGCATAGTAAGCAGCATCGTACACAGCGGCATAGGCATCAATCTCGTTGAGTCTGAGCGATTTTATGTCGAACATCTGTTGTTCAACATCAATTGGAAAGATCCCCCAGTAGTCGGTTTTATAGTTGTACGGTTGGCCATCGGGTCCTACAATTTTATTATGATTCAAAACCCAAACCAGCGATTTATGCTCAGGACGATCGGGGTGGTTAACGGTTTTATCTAGTAGGTAAATGTTAAGCATTTTACTCTTCTGAGCTCTCCATAAAATATGGAGCGTAAGCAGTGTAAACAATGCCAACGAAAAAATTACAATAAGAAAGATAGTAAGCTTTCTCATTTTCTTTGAGTCTTGGTTAGGTTAAACACCTGCAAATTACAAAAAAAATAAAAGTTGGCTATGATTTAAATTAAATTTATTCACTCGCATTAGGTATTACTTTAGTAATACTCGTATTTTATGGCATTAATCCATTTTGTAACATCTTGGTATTCGTTGGTTGGAGATTGACAGGTATTGCCTATGCAAAGCAAAAAATTTTCAGGGATGCTATTGCTTTTTTGAATTTTCAGCTTTGGGTAAATGGAATCCGACTGAATTTTAAGAAAAATTTCATTAAAGTTCTCTTTTCCCTTCACCTCAGCAACCGGTAAGATTGAGTAAAGCAATTGATTGGCCCATTCATAAACAAATACGTGTCCGTATCGAAGTTGCTCCGCAACATTAGTAAGTATTTGTTGTGCTTGCTTAGTGTATTCGGCATTTTGATTGAAAAGTCCTAATTTGTAAAGGTTCTTAACCATAATAGCTGATGCCGACGGCATTACACCATCCATAAGTTCCATTTTTCTGACAATTAAACCCGTTTTTTCAGGTGTGTAGTAAAACATTTCGGTTTCCTTATCTGCAAATAGCAATTGTGCTTTTTTTAAAAGATTTTCTGCGGAATCAAGCCAAAAGTCATTACGGGTTACCTCAAAAAGGTTGAGCAATGCATCAATGGTATAGGCATAATCATCGAGTAACCCATTGCCATATGTTTTTCCCTTGCAGGATACGCGCAAAAGAGAATTATCGTTGCTTTGATGTTGGGTTAGCAAGTATATTGCAGCGTTTTGAGCACTTTTTAAATATTTTTTGTTGTTAAAGGTTTGATAAGCGCTTACCAATGCTTTAATCATTAATGCGTTCCATGAGGTAATTACCTTGTCATCCACCAGCGGGGGAATTCTCTTTTTTCGGGCGTCATTTAGTAGGCTCAGGCTCGATCTTAAGTGTAATTTAACCTCTTCTATGGGCAGATTAAAAAGTGTTGACAATTGAGAGGTGGTAAGGCTTTGGTAAATAATGTTTGTTTGTTCCCAGTTACCGGTTGGGGTTACCCCGTATGCTGCGTTAAAAAGTTCCGAATCGGCACCCAATACCTGATCCACTTCGCTTTTTGTCCAGGTGTAATACCCCCCTTCTAGACCTGCAGTATCGGCATCCAAACCGCTGTAAAAAACCCCATCCGGGGTTAGTAGGTTTCGTTCAACAAACTTTAATGTTTCTTCAACAATTCTTTGGTAAAGGGGATTGGGATTAGTTCTATAGGCAAGCGAATATAGCTCTACAAGTTGCGCATTGTCGTAAAGCATTTTCTCAAAATGGGGCACAAACCATTTGTCGTCAACCGAGTATCTAAAGAACCCACCCCCCACATGGTCGTATATTCCTCCCGATGCAATTTTGCCAAGGGTTAGGAACACAAACTCCTTAAGTTCCTTTTTTTGCGAGTGATGCCCTAGGGTTAAGAGAAATTTCAGGAGTCCCGACATTGGAAATTTTGGAGCACCTCCGGTGCCTCCCGTCTTAAAGTCGAGTTGGCGCTTGCAGGATTGTATATTCTCTTCAAGAGTTTCCTTAAGATTAATGCTTGATCCATCTACCTTTTTTTTGATGATTTCAGTTGATACAATACCCTGAGTTAGCTCATCGGCTACCTGTAAAACCTTTTCTGGTTCCGCTTGCCATGTTTCATTTAAACTTTCCAGTATGCTTATCCAGTGGTCTTTAGGAAAGTAAGTGCCGCCGTAAATTGGACGTCCGTCGGGAAGTGTGAAGCAGTTAAGCGGCCATCCGCCCCTGCGGGTAATAATTTGCACTGCGTTCATGTATATCTGATCCACATCGGGGCGCTCTTCGCGGTCAACCTTTATGCACACATAGCGTTCATTCATAATTTTGGCAACAGAGGCATCGGAAAACGATTCGTTCCCCATTACATGACACCAGTGGCAGCTGCTGTAGCCAATGCTAACTATAACGAGTTTGTTTTCGTTTCGTGCTTTTTCAAAAGCTTCTTCGCACCAGGGATACCAATTCACGGGGTTGTAGGCGTGCTGTAGGAGGTAGGGGCTAACCTCTCTAACAAGTCTATTGGGGCGTATATCTTTCCATTTATCCATTAATTTGGCAATTAATTTGTTAATCTAACATTTATGATGCTATTTTTGTTGAAATATAAGCCTCAATATTTTTGCATATCAAAAATGTTAACTTTGAAGTCGGGTTTTGAAAAATCATTTTGTATGAGAAGGTATTTCATTGTTTCGTCTATTGTTTGGGCTTTTTTTGCCAGTAATCTTTATGCTCAAAATTCCAAGGGTTACAATATCGAAGTTAAGATTGATAGCCTATCGCAGGGCGAGTTGATTCTGGGTTACCATTTTGGCGATAAAAAGTATGTGACTGATACCGCAAAGGTAAGCTCCAATGGTTTGGCAGTATTTAAGGGCGATACCCTTTTGCCCGGTGGAATATATCTGGTTATTTTGCCCGAAAAGAACTATTTTGAGATTTTGCTCGATAAGAATCAAACCCTATCGGTGAGCACCTCCAAGGATAACATGCTCGAAAACCTGAAGTTTAGCAATTCGCCTGAGAACAATGGGTTTGTAGAGTACCAACGTTTCATGGTTGAAATGCAGAAGCAGAGCAAGGAACTTTCCGAAAAGCTCAGGGTATCGCTTTCCGATTCTATTACGGCAAATGCCATTAGGGAACAGATGAATGAGCTGAACGATAGGGTAATGGCTTACTGGGCCGAAATTGAAAACAAATATCCAGGGTCGCTGCTTGCTGCCATTGTTAAAGCCATGCGCAATGTTGAGCCACCTAAACATAACATTCCAAAGGATGACCCCAAATACGATTCATTGGTTTGGGCTCACAACTACCTTTACAATCGTTACCACTTCTTTGATAATATCGATTTCTCTGATGCCCGGTTACTTCGTACTCCCATATTTGAAAATAAAATCAACGTATATTTCGATAAGGTTTTACTGCCCATTCCCGATAGTATTATACCGGCTGCATTTGATTTGATTGAAAAGGCTAAGGCTAATCGAGAAATGTTTCAGTATGTTTTATCCACTCTTACAAATAAATTTCAAATATCAGATCGTATGGGTATGGATGGCGTATTTGTTGCAGTTGCTGAGCGCTACTACCTTGGCGGTCAGACCTGGTGGGCCGATCAGAAATTGCTCGATAAAATTGGCGAACGGGTTAGGGCTATCAAACCTAATATAATTGGCAATATTGCCCCCGATTTGTGGTTACCCAATCCCAATAGCAAGTATTACAAGCTCAGCGACCTAAAAGCAAAGGTTACTGTTGTTTACTTTTGGGACCCCGATTGCAGTCACTGCAAAAGGGTTACGCCGGAACTCAAAAAGATTTACGATAAGTATAAAGATAAGGGTTTTGCTGTATATGCGGTTTACACCCAGGGCGATCAGCCCAAATGGATGGATTACATAGCAAAAAACAACCTTAACTGGATTAACGTATGGGACCCAACCTTTAGTTCAAACTTCCGTAATCTTTACGATATTTATGCTACGCCTGTAATTTATGTTCTCGATAAGGATAAGAAAATACTTGCCAAACGAATAAGTGTCGAAACGCTTGAACGCATTCTTGAAGAGGAGTTCAAAAAATAAAAAAAAATCGGTGTTGCGACACCGATTTTTTTGTTACAACTTATTGAAAATAAAAGCTTCTCTTGAGTTTATCTTTTAGGCATTCTGTTAGATTATCTTTCTAAAAACTTTTAAATCTTAGTATTTTATGTGCGGATGGTTACATTTCGAAATTAAAATCTAATATTTGATAAAAAATGTTAAAAAACATGAATTAGGATGATGAATAAATGATTAATTTGGCGCCCAATTTCAAAATACAAAACTGTTTAAATTGATTTCTTATGGAAGCATTATTAGGAAATATTTACTTTTGGATAGTAATTGCATATTTTGCAATTGTTATAGGGGTTTCGTTTTTTACCCGCAAGGTGGCATCGCGCTCTGTTTCCGATTATTTGGTTGCAGGTCGCAATTTGGGTATTATACTTTGTTCAATAGTTGTTGCTGCTGAATGGCTTGGTGGCATGAGCACCATAGGCGTTAGCGAAAAGGCTTATGAAAAGTTATCGTTTCAACCCATTCTTTACAATGTGGCCACCTCAATTGGAATGATTATTATTGGTTTTACAGTTGCCAAACATTACCGCAAGAACAATGTTCATACTGTTAGCGAAATGCTGGAGCATCTTTTTGGCATACATGCCAAAAAGGTATCGGCAATAGCTTTCCTTATTGCTTATATTACATTAGCCTATGTTCAGTTGCAAACAGCAACCAGCGTTATGAGTTCAATATTTCATATCGATTGGTTTACTTCTGTTTTAATTGGGGCTGGTGTTATAACCCTTTACACTTACATTGGAGGAATGCATGCTTTGGCCATTACCTCAATAGTTCACCTTGTAGTAATGTTCATAGGATTAGGAACGGCCATGGTGATAGGGGTGGTTAACATTGGCGGATTTAGCCACCTTCAGGAACTGCTTGCTGCAAAAGGTGCTGTGGGGAGTGTTTACAATCCTTTTGGTGTTAGTTTTAACGATGCCTTTAGCCTTTTGCTGGGTGGAGTACTTGGCGGCATGGCAGCACAAGCCAGCATTCAGCCTATCTTTGCTGCTCGAACCTCTGAAGTGGCCAAAAAGGCAGCTATTCTTTCCAGCGTATATATTGCCCCATTTGGTATTATGACCGCAATACTTGGACTAATTGCCGCCACAGGTGTTTTCAACATTGGTGCCGATGCTTCCGGTTTTTCAGCCAAAGTAGCCATGACCAATCTTCTCGTTAACCCCCAATTCATTCACCCTATCCTTGGCGGACTCGCCCTGGCCGGTATTCTGGCTGCTATCCTTTCAACTGTTGGGCCTGTTAACTTTGCTGTGGTTACCATCGCCACTAAGGATATTTACCATGGATACATTAATCCCGAGGCCGATGAGCAAAAGGTGCTGCAAATTGCCCGTAGGCTTGTGATTATTGTTAGCTTAATAACTATACCCCTTGCATACTATTTTAAAGCCGGGGTTCTTGATTCGGCTTACATCAGCTATGCCATTCGCGCCATTGGTGCCATTGTGATAATTGCAGGTATCTATTTCAGGGGCTGGATTGATGTATTTACAGTTAAATTGGCATTTATTGGTGGTACCATTGCGGTATTCCTTTGCATTGTTGCCGATAAGTTAAAATGGTTCCATCTCGATAAAACTTATGGTGCTGTTATATTTGCTATTTTAGCATTGGTTATTGGATACATTCGCCGTAAATGGTTCGTTAAGGAGTAAAATATATCAATACTTGAATAAATGCAACGAGGACCACTGTTTGGAATAAAGGTTTTAGAATTAGCCAATGTGTTGGCCGGTCCAAGTGTGGGCGCAGCTTTGGCAGAAATGGGGGCTACCGTGGTAAAGGTTGAAAACCTGCTTACCTCAGGCGATGTAACCCGTACCTGGAAGCTAACCTCTGAGGATCCCAAAACTGATATCTCGGGCTACTTCAGCTGCGTAAACTGGGGGAAAAAATCACTTGCCCTTAACCTTAACACTCAGGAAGGGCTTGAGGTGGTTCACCGTTTAACCAAAGTATCCGATATCGTTCTGGTTAGCTACAAACCCGGTGATGCTGAAAAGCTCAAGGTGGATTACGATACTCTAAAGCAACATAACAAGTCGATTATTTACGCACATCTTACCGGGTATGGGCTTGAAAATAAACGTGCCGGTTACGATGCCATTATTCAGGCCGAGAGCGGGTATACATATATGAATGGTGAATCCGATGGACAACCCGTTAAAATGCCTGTGGCTTTAATGGATTTACTTGCCGGGCACCAGCTTAAGGAGGCTATTCTGCTCGCCTTGCTTAACCGCGAGCGAAAAAGCGAGGGAGCTTATATCGAAATCAGCTTAATTAAATCGGGGGTGGCTTCGTTGGCCAATCAGGCAACGAACTGGTTGGTGGGCAATAAAATTCCAGGACGAATGGGCTCGGAGCATCCTAATATTGTGCCCTACGGTAAAATTTTTTATACACGCGACCAAAAACCCTTGGTGTTAGCTGTTGGTAGCGATAAGCAATTTGTAGAGCTATGCTCTTTGCTAGGCAAACCTGAACTTGCAAATGACGAACGATTTAGCACAAACTATAACAGGGTTCAAAATCGTGAAGAGTGTAACCATATTGTTCAGGAGCTAATTTATAAATTTGATAGAGATGCGTTGCTCCCCGAACTTGAGAAGAGAGCTATTCCGGCAGGAGGTGTTTACAATATGCAGGAGGTTTTTGAAATCCCTGAAGTTCAGGATATGATTATGGAGGGTAGAACAACTTCGGGAATGCCCATTAAAGGATTGCGAACGGTTGCGTTTACCATGGGTGAGAAATCAAAACCGGTTAAACTCGATGCTCCTCCCCATTACGGAGAGCATTCAATAGCAATTCTTAAGGATATGCTGGGCTACACTGCCGAAGAGATACATGGATTAATCGAAAATAAAGTAGTATATGCAAGAAAACAATAGAAATAAAGCCTTTACTGATGGGTCGCGGCTCATCACAGAAGCGTTGGTTCGGGCAGGCGCCGATACCTATATAGGCTATCCCATTACACCGGCCAACCTACTTTACCTCTATGCAACCAAGCGCTTTCCAACCATGCTGGCTGCACCCGATGAAATAACTGCTCTGCAATGGATGAGTGGTTTTGCTGCTGCAGGGCATGTGCCTGTAACCGCTACATCCTTCCCAGGTTACGCTTTGATGGTTGAGTCAATTGGTATGGCCGCCATGATGGAACTGCCCATGGTTGTTGTTTTGATACAACGACTTGGTCCTGCAACCGGCACCGCAACCTGTGGAGCACAGGGAGATTTAAATGTGGTATTCGGAACCATGTCGGGGGGCTACTCTATTCCCACTTTTTCAATTAGTAATTACCTTGATTGCTGGAACCTGGCAGCAAAAGCTGTGCATACTGCCGTTATGCTTCGCACCCCTGTTGTGCTGCTTACCTCCAAAGATATGGTCATGACCCTGCAATCGTTCGATTGGTCGGTTCTGCCCAGTATACAACCCATGCAGGTTAAAAGGTATGAGGGTAATGAAACCTACTTCCCCTACAAAACCGATGATTCGCTCATTCCCGACTTTTTACCTGTTAGCCAGAATAAGCATCAGGTACGTATAACAGCCTCAACTCACGATACTAAGGGCATTCTTCAAAACATTTTAACCGAGGCCATTGAGAATACCAAACGATTGGAGTACAAGTTACGCAAACATATCGACAGCTATACCGAATATGAGTTCGATGAACAGGATGGTGCCGACACACTTATTGTCAGCTACGATATTTCGTCGCAAGCATCCCGTGAAGCCATTAAGCAGCTGAGAGAGTCTAGAATAAAGGTATCGCTATTGATTGCTAAAACCCTGCTACCCATTCCGTCGATATATATTGATATTGCAAATCGTTACCCTAGAGTTGTGGTTGTGGAAGAAAACCTAATGGGGCAGCTGCGCTATCTACTTTTTGGTGTTGCAGGCCGAAAAGGGGTATCTGGGGTAAACGGTATAGCCAAAATGATTAGTCCAACCGAAATTGTTGAGGAGGCGATGCGCCATGTCTGATACAAGATTCTTAACCAATGCCCAGCTACCTTTTTGTAAGGGCTGCGGTCATGCCCTAGTGGCACAAAATACCGAAAAAGCACTACAAAAACTCAACCTTAATCCCTTAGATGTGGTGCTGGTAACCGATATTGGCTGCCATGGTATTGTTGATAAAAACTTTTTAGCCCATACCGTACATGGGCTTCATGGCCGTTCATCGGCTTTGGCTGCTGGAATAGCAGCAGGTTTGAACAACCCCAACAAAAAGGTAATTGTTTTTACTGGCGACGGTGGCGCAACTATTGGCATGCAGCATCTGATTGGAGGAGCACACTTAGGATTTGACATGACTGTTGTGGTCCATAACAATATGCTATACGGAATGACAGGAGGACAGCCATCGGAGTTCACCCCCTGTGGCTTCAAAACACCTACAATGCCTGAAGGCAGCACAAAGGTTGGTTACGATATTTGCGAACTAATGGTTGCTGCTGGTGCATCGTATGTGGAACGCGTTATTGGTATTGGCGATTACTCCGATTCGTTGGAAAAGGCATTCGCTGCAAAAGGTTTTTCGCTGGTAGAAGTTATGGAGATTTGTACTAGTTACGGCGTAAAATCGAATCCGGGAATGAAACTTTCTAAATTGGTTGATGCTGCCGGTTGGAATGTAAAAGTTTTTGCCGATGGCAATGGTACCCAATTTAAAACACCTGTAAATAAGGAAACTCAGAGTTTAATCTCGGCAAAACTTGAAATTCAACCCAAGTACACCAGCAAAATAAAAAATCCAGTTAGTATAATGCTCTCCGGTTCGGCGGGCGAGGGGGTTCAATCTGCTGCCGAGTATCTTGCTAAAGCTGCAATGCTATCGGGACTTAATAGCACCAAAAAAGGAAGCTACCCTGTTACTGTAGGTGTTGGATTTTCTGCTTCTGAGGTTATAATCTCACCAAATCCAATTCTTTATACAGGTTCGCCGGTTCCCGACTTGCTGATTATCACCTCGGTAGATGGGTTGAACTATGCCCGTAATTCAACTGGAAAAATGAAAAAAGGGATCCTCTATATTGATGATTCACTTGAGGCCCCTCAAACCGGTGCCAAGGTGGTTCGGGTTCCCTTCCGCGAACGTGTTGGAGCTCGCAATAGTGCCATGTACGCCGTATTTTATGCCATTCATCACGAAAAATTATTCCCTATTGACGCCATTAAGGATTTATTCCTATCCGGTAAAATGGCCGATAAGGTAAATATTGATACCTTAATGCAGTTCTAAAAATTGCTTCGGCAATTATTTAAGCCCACGTCTTTCGTGGGCTTTTTGATTTATACATGCATGGCTATTGACTTTTAATGCATTTGGAGTTATTTTTATTTGTTCATTCAAATATTGTAGTCATGGAACAACCAAAATCAAAGCCCATTATTGGAATCCTTACCGGAGGAGGCGATGTACCCGGTTTAAACCCAGCCATTCGTGCCATCACCATTCGTGCACTTCGCGAAGGTTTTAGTGTAATAGGCATTAGGCGAGGCTGGGCAGGTCTTATCGAAATTGTTCGCGATAATGAGGCCGATAACTCGCACTGCTACGCGGTGCTTACCGAAGAGCGCGTTAATAAGGCCTTTCGAACAGGGGGAACATTCCTGCATACATCCCGAACCAATCCTGGTAAAGTTGCAAAGGATAATGTACCGGAGCATCTTAAAAGTAAATACCACAAGGATATAAACGACCTTACCCCTGAGGTAATAAAAAACCTTGCTTTTCTTGGCATCGACTACCTTATCCCAATTGGTGGAGACGATACTCTTAGCTATGGCGTTCGCTTGTACCAGGAGGGTTTTAAGGTGATAGCAATCCCTAAAACCATGGATAACGACGTTCCCGGTACCGATTACTGCATTGGATTTAGCACCTGCGTTACACGAACCATCGCCCTTACCGATATGCTTCGCACCTCAGCCGGGTCACACGAGCGCATTCTGGTAATGGAGGTGTTTGGCCGATATGCAGGTTTTACCGCCATGTTACCTACCATGGCTGGAGTTGCCAATAGGTGTGTTATACCAGAATATAAGTTTAATATCGAAAGGCTAACCGAACTGCTGGTTGAGGATAGGAATCGCAATCCCAGCCGATACTCTACGTTATTGGTGTCGGAAGGTGCAACATTTGAGGGGTTGGAGCAAATGGTTTTTCAGAGCAATGAGCGCGATGCCTTTGGCCACGCCAAGTTGGGCGGTATTGGCGATATCGTTTCGAAAAAAATCAAGGAGCTTACGCCAAAGTATAACAACGGTAAAACCATCAATATTATCAATCAAAATCTGGGTTATTTGGTTCGCGGCGGCGAACCCGATGCCATCGATTCCATTGTACCCATGGCTTTTGGTAATCTAGCCCTTGACCTTATTCTTAAAGGCGTTCATGGACGCCTTGTTGTCCTGAAGAATGGACGCTACGATAATATGCCCATTGATGTGGTTACAAGCAAAAAGAAGGTTGTTAATGTTGAACGCTACTACAATACCGAAAGGCTGAGGCCTTTTTACAAAAGTTTTGAGATGCAGCCGCTATTCATAATGACAAGTGAGTAGCGCACTGTTGGGGTGCCTTATGCCCCACAGGTCATTGTTGTTTTGCACCTTGCAATAGTTTTTCCTCAATTTATTTGGATTGATTTGGGTCAGGTTTCAAATAGGAACCTGACCCTTTTGCTGCTTACAGGTTAAAACTGGTTTGAATTGAAAATTTTGGGGATCTTCCGCATACTTACACCATTGGCACTTTAGGTTTTTTTGGTGAATTAGGCTAATACACAATTGAAATACACTACATTACACTGGATGTTTGCCCCAAAAATAGGCGATAAATTACTGATAGTCAATTCATAGATTTTTAAAAAAATGATTTTAAGCGACAACGCCCATTTATTGAACTTGGTAGTTTAAGATTTAATGAATTTAACCAAATTACGCATTAGCTAATGCGATTTTACCTAAAGACCTCCAAATCAATGATTTGTAGGGTTTGGCCCAGATACCATTGAGTAACCAACAAACTAAGCATTAGTTCATTGGATTCCTAATATGTAATCTGGGTTTATGCTATGGTTTAAGGGGTGTATCAACTTAATCTTTTGTCATCAAAGTTCACCAAGACGTTCCATTATTTTAAATCAGTGTATCCGAACACAGATTGAATTTTCATAAAATAGTATTTAGTAATGTCACAGTACCATCCCCATTCCTTTTTTTAGCAACTTGAGTTGGTTTTAATAGGTTAAAATTGAAGCGCTCTTATATTGCAGAAGTAGGATTTTGCAGGGACAAAGCATATTTGTACTAATGCGCATTTTAGTAAAAAGTTAGTAGAAGATTGGTCACCATACATTCTGCATCAATATATGCCATGCAATGTTTTTAATAACTTTTGGTGATGAAAAATCTTATTTCATAAAAAGGGTGTCTCTTAGCAAGTAAAAAGAGTCTGCCCAAATCAGGCAGCCTCTTCTTAATAATATTAAATACTATATGCCATTAGTTTTGGGTGAGTTTCTTCACAGCAATGGCTGATGCTTCCAAAATGGGCTTAGCCGAAAGCGGTTCGCCGACACCTTTTTTAAGCCAAAGTTCAGGGATAAGCCTTCCCTGCGAGTAAATTCGTTCCACCTCATTGGCAAACGATTTTCCAACGAATTGTTTCTCCAGTTGGAAATCGATTAGGTGACCAATTGGGTAAGCCGATAGGTAAAGTGGGTTATCAATCATGTGGGAGTATATGGCCAGTATGGGTTCATCGGTACTTCCGAAAACATCGGCATAGTATTTATTCCAAATTTCGCGTGCAATTGAAAGTGTTGCATCGCGAACCTGTTCAGCTGTTGCATTAGGGTTGCTGTAGAGCCATTTCCATAGATTGATATCAACAAGCGAAACCCCCATAATTTCGTAGCATGCCCATAAATTATCAAGGGTTTCAAGATATTCCTTTTCGGGATTAACCTCTTTCATTCCCAAAACATCAAGGTCGCGTTTCTGGAAAACAAAAGCCAGAGCCTCAGTAAAAGCAGTATTAGGGACGCCGTGCATCATATAGTAGTCAACATCGTGGAGGGTAATGGTTTGCTCCACATTGTGCCCAAACTCATGCATGGCAATATTAAACCCTTTATAGTTCATCCCGTTTGCAGGTACCCGGGTGCGTAGTAGCGCAACATCCTTTCGCATTTCAGCACCCCATGCATGACCTGCACCGCGCGAGCTTTCAACCTTAACCCTATCGGCAATGAATTTGGCTTTATCTTTACTCCATCCTAGCGATGTAAGTATTTTGGGTAGCTCACTTTCAAATGCCTTAGCATTTGGGAAACGTTTAGTGGTTATGCCATCAAGTTTATCGGCGGGAATTCCGCTTCGTGCCTTAAAGCCATCGTACCAGATATCGAAGGGTTGTAGGGGGCGTTCCAGGCGTTGGCTAATCAGCTTGCCTGCCTCGCGCACCTCCTTCGACGATACCAATTCAATAAAAAGTTGCTCAACCTCATCAACGGGTAGCTCAAATTCTCCCTCAAACTTACGCTGGATATAGGTGGGCATTTTGGGAGTGTAGGCATCAATAGCCTGTAACGCCTTAAATTGATTGATTATGTGTTGATAACGGGTGTTGGGTTCGGTGGTAATAGCGACGGTTTCACCATCTTTCTTAATCTCATTGGTATAGGGATTCCAATTATATTCATTTTTATTGATAACCTGTAGGGGAATGGATTGGTCAATAATCCGTTTCATCACCTGATATATCATTTGCTGACGCTCCAAACCACCATCTTTGTTGGCATATTGAGATTTAAGCTCATCGCGAAGCCCCCAATGAGTTATTTGTTTCATTTCGGCAGGAAACATGGTCTCTCCTTTGTCGTTCACCAGATTGCCCATGTATATGTTATACTCACTGATATAGGTATCGGAATTGGTGTTAGCTGTAGAGAAGTTCTGTATTAGGTTGGCGGGGACACGACTGGTAAACATATCCCCCATACGGGCATAGGCCCACTGCTTGCGGGTCCATGTCTCACCCATTTCGGTTTTTTCCTTGAGCGTGTAGTATGGGAAATTGAGTGCAGTAATAAAGGCTATCTTGTTAGCGTAGAGGTCATCGTTCAAATGTGCTGCGGCGTTGTATGAGCCAAAGAGTTCATCAATTGGGGTTAGCGGCCCCCAATCGAGATGTAGGGGTTTCATAAGCTCCTTGCTCAAAAGGATGAAATATCCATTAAGCATTTCGAATCCGTACGATAGCTTATTGAATAACTTGTCGAGTTCGGTCTCGTCCGAAATAAACTGAGCGGTACAGAACTGCTCGAAGTCGCCTTCGGTTCCATCGGTAACGCGCCATAGTGTGGCTACCTGTGAAACCCCTCGCTCTATTCTATCCTTTTGGGAATCACCATGATGGCTGATTAGTTCGGCAATAACCTTATCGATTGTCTGTTTTGAAATGGGTGAGATATCTGCCGAGTTCTCGGGTTGTTTACATTGAACCATAAGCAATAAGGTTGCAATTGTTAGTAGTGTTAATATTTTTTTCATAATGAATAGGTTTAGGTTTCTTTTTGTAGTAATTGCAAAAATGCAAAATCATTATTTAGATAGCAAAGGTTTTAGAAAGTTTACTGAAATGCATTTGGGATTGCTACGTTTGCAACGTAAACCATTAAATCATGGAATGTAAAAAGGAAGCGAATGCCAGGGAATGCAGCTGCTCATATCCATGCTCCAAGCATGGTGTTTGCTGCGATTGAATCTCGTATCACCGCTGCAACGGGGAACTACCTGCTCGTTACTTTCCTCCCGATATTGAGCGAGGTTACGACAGGTCAATTGAAAATTTTATTCGGGTGGTACAACAAAGGGGGACCGGCTACCTGAAATAAAAAAAGGTGTCGTGTACCGACACCTTTTTTGTTTTGTATGTCTTTTATTCGAACTGTTTAAAGGCATCTTTGATTAGACCAATAGCCTCGCGAAGCTGTTCCTCAGTAATAACAAGAGGTGGGGCAAAACGAATGATGTTGCCATGGGTAGGCTTGGCCAGAACTCCCTTTTCGGCCATTGCAAGGCATACATCCCAAGCGGTTTTACCAGGTTTATTACGGATAACAACTGCGTTGAGTAAGCCTTTGCCGCGAACGAGTTGAATTATTTCGCTCTTAATATTTCTCATTTCTTCACGGAATACCTTGCCAAGACGCTCAGCGTTTTCGGCCAGTTTTTCTTCCTTAACCACTTCAAGTGCGGCAATGGCTACTTTTCCTGCCAGTGGGTTACCGCCAAAAGTTGAGCCATGTTCGCCGGGTTTAATGGTGAGCATAATTTCATCATCGGCCAGAACGCACGATACAGGCATTGCACCACCAGAAATAGCTTTACCAAGGATGAGGATGTCGGGACGAACGCCTTCGTGATCGCATGCCAGCATCTTTCCTGTGCGGGCTATGCCGGTTTGAACCTCATCGGCTATGAATAGTACATTGTGCTTTTTACACAAATCGTATGCTTTTTTAAGGTATCCTTCATCGGGAACAAAAACACCTGCTTCTCCCTGAATGGGCTCAACAAGGAATCCGGCAACGTTGGGATCCTGCAATGCTTTTTCCAATGCAGGAATATCGTTATAGGGAATTTTAATAAATCCGGGGGTGTAGGGTCCAAATCCACCGTATGAATCAGGATCGGTTGACATGGATATTACGGTAATGGTGCGGCCGTGGAAGTTATTTTCGCAAACAATAATCTTGGCTTCGCCATCCTTAATACCCTTAACGCGGTATGCCCATCTGCGGCAAAGTTTTAGCGCGGTTTCGTCGGCCTCGGCTCCAGTGTTCATGGGAAGAACCTTGTCGTAGCCAAAGAACTTGGTTACATACTCCTCAAATTCGCCCAGTACATTGTTATAGAATGCACGTGAGGTCAATGTAAGCTTTTGGGCCTGCTCACACATGGCTTTAATAATTTTGGGATGGCAATGCCCTTGGTTAACTGCAGAGTATGCGGAAAGGAAATCGTAGTAGCGTTTCCCCTCAACATCCCAAAGGTAAACACCCTCACCCCTTTCCAGTACTACGGGAAGCGGATGGTAGTTATGGGCGCCATACCTGCTTTCGCGCTCCATGTAATCTTGTGGTGTCATCTTGCTCATTGGTTCTCTTTTTAAAAGTTTAGTATTGATATTTAGGCGATTATATTCCTTTTAATCAATGTTTTATCCATCTGCAAGGTTAAGTATTGTAATCGAATTTTCAAAATATTAAGCGCTATCTGGCAATATGTTAAGAAACATAAAATTGAACATTTTGAAGGTTGATGATAATGGTTGCTCGTTAAGTGTGGGTTTTGCCTATGTTCTAATTAACTACCCATCAGTTTAAGTGCATAAACAGCAAAGAATGTTTGGCTCATTCCAAACACTATAACCTGAATATATTGTTTTCATAGATGTTTTTCATAAAACTGAACATATACAAAACCTATCGGTTTATTTAGATGAATTCATATTTCAAAGAAATGGTATTAGACATCATTAACAATCGTAGGAGCGTTATGGCATTTAATGCAGAGCCTCTGGATACTGAGGATTTAAAAGTAATGTTTCAGGCTGCCACTTTGGCTCCATCGGCTTATAACGATCAGCCGTGGATGTTTTTTGTTGCCAATCGAAATAGTACGGGATTTGCTGATGTTTTTCAGACCCTTGCCCCTGCCAACCGCGAATGGGCAAAGAATGCCGGGGCGTTGGTGGTAACAGCTGCTCGTATTAATCTGTCGCTGAATGGAGAACCCAATTATCATGCCCTACACGATTTGGGGGCATCTACAGCTAATTTGCTGCTCCAAGCCCAGGCAATGGGCTACGTTACCCATGTAATGGGTGGTTTCGATCATATTGCAATAAGGGAAACTTTATACATTGATGAAGCCTTTGCATTGGGCTCTATTATTGCTATTGGCAAATCTGGCGATATTGAGCAGCTTACACCGCAACAAAAACATCGTCAACTTTCTCCTAGGGTGCGAAAATCCCTAAGTGATGTGGTTAAAATGCTTTAATAGTTACTAAAAGAAAAGAAAGCCGCCATCATGGCGGCTTTCTTTTCATAAATTTTTTACCCGTTTTAAGCTTAGCAGTCGAAGAATCCAGTTGGGAACGGGTTTATTGGGGTTGCGCTTATCCATATTAAGCTGAATTCCCAGCGATTTTATTAAGGGCAACCTATGTGTTTCCACAAACTCAATCAGAGTCCCATCGAGGTCCTCGATGTAAGAAAAATGACCGGCTGCATCACCCATATCGAAGCTACCCTTTTCGTTGTGTTCTACATTGGAATTAACAGTAAAAGGAAAACCGTTGGCTATGCATTCCTGCTCCAGGTCAATCATATTCTTTATATCGAAACAAAGATGGATGAAGCCCAAATCGCCCCAGAAGCGGTTCTTGAAAATCTTACTGGGTTCACGGTCGAGAGCCTGCACCAGTTCAATTTCAGATTTTCCAAAAAATGTGCTAAAGCTACCCCTTCGGATCTCGGAATGGGTGAGTAGCATCCGCCTGAAACGACCTTGCCCTCCGGGAAGTTCTGAAAAGTCGTCAAAGGAACCTGTTTCATCATAAATCACGGCATCGTATCCCAGAATGTTTCGGTAAACCGAAAGCGCCTTTTCGATATCGCTTACACCAATAATAGCTCCGCCAACACCCGATACTTGTTTTTTCTCATTTTTAAAAACAAGGCGATGGCTATAAATTTCGAAAAAGTTACCAAAGGGATCCCTTATAAAGAAATGTTCCTCGCCGTTGGGCCGTTTCGATAGAGGGCCAGTGGGTATTCCCTGCTCAGTAAAGTAGGTATAGGCCTTGCCAATATCGGGGCATTTAATTTTGGCTGAGAATATTCCAAGATCGCCCATATTAACTGTAAACTCAGGTAATAGGGGTGTTCGTTCCTTGTATTGCCATATCTCGAGTCCCCCTCCTCCCTGCATGTTAAGAGCAAGTGCTGCATGGCGTTGCTGGGGTTTACCTCCCGTGTAGGGAAGCATTAGTTCGGCAACGGTATTATCCTCAAAAATTCGGATATCGAATCCAAGATGTTTTTTATACCACCTCCAGGCTTCTGCAAGGTTTGAAACCCCAACCCCAATTTGTTGAATTCCGTATATTACCTTCGACATGATTTTTTATTTAGGATTGATTTTGGTTACGATTCTAAAGAAAATGTCTGGGAAAAAGCGCTTAAGATGTACCATAATTAGTTCACTTCTACCAATAAGCACTTCAGGCTTGCGTTTCTTTATAGCTCTGATATACTGCCTTGCGCACTCCTGTGCACTTAAGCCATTGAGTTGGCCGGAATCCATTTTGCCATGCTTCCTACCATTATGATCGATGGCGTTAAGCGAAATATTGGTATGGATACGCCCAGGATAGGCAATGGTTACCGATATGTTATATGGTTTTACCTCGGCTCTCAGGGTTTCAAAGAAACCTTGAATGGCGTGCTTGGCTGCTGCATAGGCAGAGCGAAGTGGAAAACCAAACTTGCCCGATATGCTGCTGGTGGCAGCAATGAATCCCTCTCCAGCCTCAATCATTCCGGGAAGTACTGCTTTTGTGAGAATGACATAGGAAAAGTAGTCAATCTCCATTATCCTCCGGTCTATCTCAATAGGTGTATCCTTTACAAGTGATCTTTGGCTAATTCCACCATTGTTGATGAGTAGATAGATTTGGTCGTGAGTATTAACTATGGTTTCTGCGGTTTCTTGAACCTCCTCAGGATTTGAAAGGTCGAATGGATACTCCTGACAAAATGAAGTGAATTCCCTGCACTCATCAGCAACACGGCTGAGTTCCTCAGCATCATTTGATGAAATAATTAAGTGTGCCCCTTCACGGGCTAGTTTAAGGGCTAGTTCCTTACCTATACCCGATGAGGCGCCTGTTATCCAAATAAGTCGATTTTTGAACGAAATCATCAAACATCAAATTATATTTTGAGCACGGGTATGCCCAAAAATTTTGATGTCAAATGTAATACTTTTTTCAAAGTTAATTCTGAGAACCTAGTATTCTTTCCGTGAGGTTTCATTCCCGTTTTCGTCGTAGATGATCCAAGTACCGCTTTTTTTGCCATCGGTATAGGTCATGTTGTAGCGGAGAGTGCCATTATCGTCCCAAACGTACCATTTCCCGTGCTTTTTACCATTGAAAAAGTTGGCCTCGGAAAGTTTTATGCCATTGCTGCTCCATGTTTCCCATTTACCATTCTTTTCGCCCTGCTTATAAGAGCGAAGCTCCTGAATTTTGCCGTTGGGAAAGTATATTTTCATGGTGCCGTCGGGTGTACCATTTACAATGCTGGCCTCAATTTTAGGGTTCCCATTTTCATGATAAGTTTTGTAAATCCCTGTAAATGGTTTGCCATAGTTATCGAAATATTTTCCGTCGTGCTCAAAAATGGTGTTTTGCGAGTATCCCAAAATACTTAAAACACTAAAAACTAATAGGTATAAATATCTCATATAATTTTTTTTTGCAATATATTTTTTTACGTTAAAACTTAATAAAAGGGTACAAAAAACTTCCCGAATTTCGGGAAGTTTTATACATGAATTATAAATAAACAGTTTTAGTATACTGTGTTTTTGGGATCCCAATTGCACCAACCCTGTGTCCAATTTTGTGTTCCAAATGCTCCAATGTACGATACAACCTCAAAACCCGACAATCCATCAAAAGAAGCGCCGTTAAGAACTGGTGAACCGCTTTGGGGCAGAGCATTAACATTTGTGTAGTTCCAGGCACCAGTGAGTTTTAATTCTGAATTCTCAGCTAATAAGCTGTTACTACCATTGGTAAACATTTGCTCGTATAGCAGTTGGGTTAGAGAGCTACCGTCATCCTTAGCATTAAAGTTTTTAATCATACCTGCCATGATGCAGTTCTTGATTTCGGGTCCATTGCTGGTATTGTATAAATTCATTGCGGGACCTTCGAGGGATATACCTGTATAAAAACCAGCAATTATAGAGTTGTAAAGACTGAGGCGGCTATTGCGGCGAAGCCTTAACCCATACTTATGGTTTGGGTTAACTTGTTGATCTTTTGTTGCATAGGGGCCAAGGATGGTTATATTGCTTAATTTAACTGAAGTTAGGGGTTCATTGGACGAACCACTGGCATCGTTATCGGATTCAAATCCATTTGAAGCATCGCTTTTATCGGCTTCTTCAGGACCACGAAGTATTAGCCCAAATTGTACTCTGCCGCTATATCCATTATCGGTGTCAAAATCATCATCACCACCGCGGAACGAAATCAAGTATTTTGCATTAACCGTACCTCCAAACCACTCAAAGGAGTCGTCGCGGCCATATGATACTTGAATATACTCAATGGTAGTTCCGCTGCCTACACCGGCTAAAGTCAAACCATTAATTTCATTTCCATTTGATACCTCGTATCCGGCGAACTCAATTCTCACATATCGCATAACACCTGAATTATCGTTGGCATTGGTGCCACCATAAACTGCACCTGTACCACCTTCAACTTCGGCTTCGCCTCCGGTTTGATTGATTGGTGCGTTACCACATATTATTATACCAGCCCAGTCGCCCGGTTGTCTTTCACCAGCAGGTTTATCGCTGGTAAACACAATAGGCTTTTCAGCGGTTCCATCGGCAAAAATTTGTGCACCTTGCTCAACAATCAAACATGCCTTACTATCGCTTACCCCTTTTATAATAGTTCCGGGCTCAATGGTAAGTTTTGCTCCTTGCTTAACGTAAACATAGCCCTCAAGTAAAATGGTGTCCTGGGCATCCCAAGTGGTATTTTGGGTAATTGCGCCAGATACAGTTACCTTGGTTCCTTTGGGCTTATTATCTGTATTGTCGTCTTTTTCGCACGAGGTTGCGATAAAACCCATTATGGCAATTGCCATTAAAATTGTTGAAAATTTACGTTTCATAATTATTAGATTTTGGTTTGTGATTTCAAAAATTTTCAATTCAAAAGTACATGAATGGCTTTTGTTAGCCGTTAAGTAGAACTTACCATTACATTAGATAAATGTTACCAAATGGTAAACTTTTCTAATTCATAGCCAATTAAAAGGATAGCATATATTGTAGAGGTTTAATTTTAAATAAATGAGCAATAGATTTTTTTAAAAAATAAGAGCCGGATTAGGGCATCCGGCTCGTAAAATTAGCAATAAGTATTTTACTCTACTGAATTAAGCTCAATTGTTATGGATTTGTTTTGATTTTTGATTTCTAGTTCAGCGGTTGCGTATGAAATTAGGCTAGCGCTGATTTTAGCACTGGGTTGAGTCAGCTCAACAGTAAAATTCCCATCAAAATCGGTGTAGGCAACGGTTCTATCATCTAACTTAACCGATACACCGGCAAGAGCTTCACCGGTTGACTTGTCCACAACTTTACCTTTTACAACCATAAAGGTATGGGATGAATTTTCTGCATTTCCTTTTTTTGTGTCATCAATACCAGCCATAGCATTTATGGTCAGCAAACTAACTGTTAGAATTGAAATTATTGTTTTCATTTTTTACCAATGATTTTCATTTTTTTACACTACAAAGGAACAATGCAAATTTTGAGTAAATATTACTGTAAAATGATTTGATTGTTAAATTTGTGTTAAGTAAAACCAAATTAAGTAGATTTATAGATGATTAAAATTTATAGGTGGCGCTCAAAGCAAATGATATCCCAGGCTGATACTCTTTGGAATGCAAAAACATTTTATCGCTTCCATTGCTGGCTAAAAAAGGCTGATAAGTAACCGATTTTTGATTTAAGATATTTTTGGCTCCGGCCTTAACCTCCAGGTGTTTGTCAAATTGCTTGGTTATTGTAATATCAAGTAAATGCTGATGTTTCTCGTAGTAGTCGGGGATATCCTGTTGTTCGTTCTGAAAAGGAATACCCACTGCAAGTATTCTATCGCCAATTACATTGTACTGCGCTGAAAAACTCAGCTGCCGTTCTTCGTTTTGGTAAAACAATCCAAGGTTAACTATATAGGGTGACTGCCCTTGCATAGGTCGATCTCTGAAGATACTGTTCTCGGGAAAAATTACCTTACTGTTAATGTAAGCAGCATTTACTACCACGTAAAAATTTCTAAGCCACGAAATGCTTTCAAGTGATTTACGTAGGTCAACTTCAGCACCCAGGCTGTTGGCTTGATCGGCATTTTCATAGGTAAACAGGAAACGGTTTCCGGCTGGTTTGAATGTCAACTCAATGGGGTTCTTAAATTTCTTGTAAAAGAATCCAATGGAGAAGGCTTCTCCTGCACTTGGGTATAGCTCCCATCGCAAATCGAGATTAAGTATATAGCTGTTTTTAAGGTTAGTGTTGCCAACAAATTCGGCTTCTTCGTTGAAGTTGTAAAAGTAGAAGGGGGCAATTTCGCGGAATTCAGGACGGTTTATGGTAATTCCTGAAGCCAATCGCAAAAGATTTTTTTCACTAAACGAATAGGTAAGGTTTACCGATGGGAAGAAATCTATTCCCTTATCCGTTACTGTTACCGGACTGCCGTATCTGTCGAAGCTGTTGAGATTCTGATTAACCCATTCCATTCTAATTCCGCCGAATGCCGATAAGTTTCCAACTACCTTTGAGTTTATGGCAAGGTAACCAGCTCCAAGCATACTATTTACATCATATGAGTCCGATTTTGATGTAGTTTCTCTGAGTAAAAAACCATCGGGGGTTGTGTTAATATTTTCAATACTGAATATTTCGCTAATGGGTAGCCAAATCGACTCGGTGTACGACGAATTTTTGGCAAACCCCAGAATTCGTGCATCAAAACTGCGAGTTCTAAACTCACTGTAAAGTCCTGCTTTTAAATTAGGTTGCCAGTTGCCAAGGTTAAGCTTCTGCTCAAAATTTAGCCCTAAATTGGCTACATGCTCAACCAGTTTCATATATAGTCGTCCGGCATCGCTAACAGATGGTGTTAATCCAACACTAGCATAGTACTCATTGTAATGCGGTAGCTGTGGTTCCTCTTGTAGGGTTGTTCTGAGTTGTTTAAGATCGGGTTCGTTTCGGTACGAGAGAGCATAACCTATAATCCAGTCCATTTTTCTGGTATTATTCGAGCTCCAGCGATGATCGCCACCCAGCTGTGCAGAATAGGTGGTACGATTCATGAAGTAATCCTGGTATGAACGAATAGTAAACCCTTCATATCCACTATATCCGTTGCGAACAATGGTTTTATTTTTGCCTATCAGATTAAAGAAATTTCGAAATTCGATTTTACTTCCTTTTCCGGTGAAAAGCGACCAGGTGTGCAGAACACCTATTTTTATATTATTGGTGAAACTGCTATCGGTAAAATCAAAATTAAGGGGCGGGGTGGTACCTGGTTGTTGCTGCACCTGGTATCCTCTATTACATATCTCATTGGTTTCGTAGGTGCTGCTATAGGTTATTGAGGTTACATTTCCAAGACGCTTATTTCCCTTTTGCCACTTTTTACCGAATGCAATTATTAACTTTTGATCAGGTATAGCGGTTGTATTCTGCGGAGCCCAATTGGTGTTTAATGTTCTTCCCAGTTCAGCTAATCTGGAATTAGTTTGGCCTTTAAGAGTATTCGGAAATTCATTGGGAAGATTTCGTGTACCATCATCAATACCAAGCCAATCGGTTTTAGATGTGGTAATTTGCTGAAATTTATTGTATTCGCTTGATGTATTTAATCCTGTACCGTATCCAACGGAAACAAAATCGGCTTCAGGCATATTTTTGGTGAATATTTTTATAAAACCACCTGCAAAGTCGGCGGGAAGTTCAGGTGATGGACTTTTATAAATAATCATATTGTCGATCATGGCACTGGGAATAACGTCAAACGAAAAGGCTTTTTGGTCGGCTTCGCTCGATGGGGTTGAAGCATTATTTATCCACGCGTTATTGTATCGTTGATTAAGTCCCCTTACCACAACAAATCGGTCATCTATAATAGATACACCCGGTACGCGACGTATAACTTCTGAAGCGTCTCGGTCCTGTGTTCGGGTTATCTGTTGTGCTGAAATCCCACTTGCAACCGATAGGTTGGCCTTTATTGTGCTAATCATTGCCACTTCGGTATTGGTTTTACGGGTAGCCGTTACTGTAACCCCTTCAAGAGCTAATGATATTTCTTCAAGTTCAACACTAATAACTGTGCTTTTCCCCGATTCAACTCTTACCTGCTGTAGCACCACTGGTTGATAGGAAATAAACGAAACCAAAACATTATATGTTCCGGGGGCTAAGTTGGGAATAATAAAGTGCCCATCGAAATCGGTTATTGTGCCTATTGTGGTACCCTCAATGATGACATTAGCACCCACTAATGTTTCTTTTCTTCCCTTATCAGTTACATTCCCCTCTATTGATCCCTTTTGCGAAAATGCTTTATTGCCAATTAAAAGTTCAATTATCAAAAGCAATGCTAAAACAAAACCTTTAAACTTAAACATGCTATACATATAATTGATTATCAATTTTTCTGCAAAGTAAGCCCCTTTTAGTCGTTTATATTTTAACGGATTGTTACCGTTTTGTTAACCTAAATGATATCATTTTTGATTAAATATTAATAATATCTTAACTTATTCAGAGTTTTGATGGGCTTATATTTGTATATTTTATTTTTTAATGAATTATGGAGATGGAAACTGAAAAATATAGGATTTTGGTAGTGGATGACGAAATTGATATAGTTGAGTTTTTAAGCTATAACCTCAAAAAAGATGGTTTTACGGTTGAGGTTGCCATGGACGGTCATTCAGCAATAGAGAAAGCCATTGAGTTTAAACCCCACCTTATCCTTTTAGACGTTATGATGCCCGGAATGGACGGCATAGAAACCTGCGAGGAGCTGCGTAATCATCCTGTAACTAAAAATACACTTATAGCCTTTCTTACAGCACGTAGTGAGGATTACAGTCAGATTGCAGGATTTGATGCCGGTGGCGATGACTATATAACTAAACCCATTAAGCCTAAGGTGCTTATAAGCAGAATTAAGGCTCTGCTGAAACGAATTGGAAAAATTGAAACAGAAGAGCCCAAGGATGACGTTTTTCCAAAGAAGGGTATCTATATTGACAAGGAGCGCTATGTGGTTTACCTTAATGGTGAGGAGCTTTCGTTGCCCAAAAAAGAGTTTGAACTCTTGGCGCTATTACATAGCCGTCCACAGAAGGTTTTCACCCGCGATGAAATATATACCGCCGTTTGGGGCGATGACATTGTGGTGGGCGATAGAACCATTGATGTTCACATCCGAAAGCTAAGGGAAAAATTGGGCGATGATTATATTAAAACGGTTAAGGGCGTAGGCTATAAGTTTACTTCGTAGTATTGGTAAACACAAATTTTATAATTACATTTGTATTCATGAATCTTTTAACATTATGAATATGAAAATTGCTATTTGGGACCAAAGGTACAGTGTATCGGTTAAGAGTATTGATCAGGATCACCAAAAACTTTTTGATCTGCTTAACCAGCTATTTGAAGCCATGACCAAGGGACAGGGTAAAAATATTATTGGATCAATCGTTCAGGAACTGGAACGGTACACCATCTACCATTTTAACCGGGAGGAAACCTTTTTCAGAACTACAGGTTATTCAAAGGCCAACGAGCATATAGCAGAACATAGCTTTTTCAAACAAAAGGTTGCTGAGTTCAAACAAAATATTAATAAATCGGATAGTACAATTACTCCGGATGTCCTCACTTTTTTGCGCGATTGGTTAGTGAACCATATTCTCAAAATCGATAAGGCTTACGAGGCTCACTTTAAAAAGTACAGTATTCAGTAAAAAAGCTAAGAGTTAATAAAAAAGCCGCTGTTTCAAAACAGCGGCTTTTTTAGTTGGTTCTTTTTAATTTGCTACTCAATATTGTTGAGTATAAAATCGCGCTGTGCTTTTAGAATATTAATGGTATGGAGCAACATGTTCTTAATTTCATTTAGTAACCCAAGGTAGAGAACACTATTGCGTGTTCCGGTTTCACCCTGTTTAATACGTTTAACCTGCTTTCTCCTGATTTTGTTGAGTTCCTCAAGTATATCCAATTGTTTCTTAATGGCATCGGGAACCTGTGTGTAGTCGTTTTGCTTAATCATGAAAAGGATATCGTCAAACAGTTCGGAAAGTTTGTTGCTCAAATCCTTAAGTTCTGTGGATTGTTCACGGGTTAAGCCCTTATGCTGATTCTCAATATGCTGTAGGCTGGGTTGCGAAACAAATTCTAATGAGTGGGCAAGTTCCCTGAGGTAATCTATTACCTGAACATAGTAATGTCCGGTTTCAATGCTATCGGCTTCGAGTTGTTTTAATACGTTGTAAACGTTGTACTTCATCTTTTTTGCTTCCATGTTCAGCTCCTCTACCTCCTCGTTGACCTCTTTCAGCAACTTTCGATTTTCGGTGGTAAGCCCATCGATGGTACGGTTGTAAACTTTTATTGATTGCTTAAGGTACTTACCTAAGTCGTTGGTACAACGGTTAACAATGCTGATTTCATCAATAACCTCTTCTTCCTGTTCTTTTTTGGTTTTTTTTCGATGAATGATATGAGACTTAACAAGTAGTCCGATCGCAATAGCAAGTATAAAAATAAGAGTTGGTGCTTTGCCAAAGTAAAGTGCGGTTGCAATTCCAAAAGCAATGGTAAATGTTATTAGTGCAGTAAAAAACCAACCAGCAATTACGGTAATAACCCCGGTGATTCGGTAAACAGCACTTTCCCTTCCCCAGGCCTTGTCGCTTAACGATGTTCCCATGGCAACCATAAATGTAACATATGTGGTTGATAGTGGTAATTTAAGTGCAGTGGCCGAACTGATTAGGATGCTGGCCATTACCAGGTTAACGGATGCCCGAACCAGATCGAATGCAGGAGTTCCTTTTGGACTGTTGTACTTTGGTGCTTTTGATGTATCAAATTGCTTAGCCACAAATTTACGGATAAAGCGGGGAGTGATTTTGTCTAAATTTTCAGCAAATTGTCTAGAAATGCGAACAATAATTCTTGAAAACTGGGTGCTGCCAAAACGTTCCACCCCACTATCCTGACGACCGAGTCCAACTTCTGTTTCGGTTACAGTTCGTGCCTTGCGCGATACCCAGAGAGTTAATACCATAATTAAGCCGGCAATAAAGAGATAAAGCATATTCGTGCTTACCTCACCAGCAAAGGCAGTCATGGGAAGGGCATCAGGCGATACACCAGGATTGGCTGCATGAACTTGGTAAGCTTTTAATCCGGCCATGGATACCCCAATAAAGTTCACTAGGTCGTTACCAGCAAAGGATAGAGCAAGGGCAAAAGTGCCCATGAGAACAATAAACCGTAGAATGTTGAACTTAAAAACGGTGATTATAAATTGGAATAGTATAGTCCAGATCAAAAAGCTGTATAACAGAATCGAGGTAGTGTGCGCGTCAATGTAATCGATAGTAGTTTTGGGGATTATTGGTGTATCCTTTACTCCTTTCATCACAATAAAATAGGTTATAGCAGTCATGGCTATTCCACCCCAAATTCCACCAACAAACTTGAGATTTTTTTGATAGTTAAAACTAAAAATGAGTCGGGCAATGTATTGAACCACCATGCCCACTAAAAAGGCCACAACAACAGAACTCAAAATACCACTAATAATTGCTAATGCCTTGCCGCTATTTATATAGTTTCCCAAATTTGCAATGGTTTCGCCATCGGTATTCATTATTTTATAAATGGATACTGCTACTGCTGAGCCTAACAACTCAAAAACCAGTGAAACGGTTGTTGAGGTGGGCAGCCCAAAGGTGTTAAAGAAGTCAAGGATTATAACATCGGTTAGCATTACAGCTAAAAACATGGTCATGATTTCAGAGAAGTAGAAGTTTTCGGGTCGGAACACCCCTTTACGGGCTACTTCCATCATGCCGTTTGAAAAAAGCGATCCAATCAAAACCCCAGCTGAGGCAACCAGAAGTATCCAATGCCTGCGAGCCACCTTAGAGCCGATGGCAGAATTCAAAAAGTTAACAGCATCGTTGGCTACGCCAACCATTAAGTCTGAAATTGCAAGTATGAAAAGAATCCCAACAATGAATAAGTAGTATGTTCCCATTATTGATATAATTAGTTTCGCAAAATTAAAAATACGAATCGGTTCTTTTAAAATGTGTTTTTTACCATTAGGTTAACCCAATGTTAATGTAGTGTTAAGTTATTTATGTAAGTTGCTATGGTACACCCCTTTTCTTCCGGAACGAGACGGGTACAATATCGCCATTGCACAGGGTAATAGATGGAGAGGGAAAGCGCGAAATCTTTTCGATTTTGCTTTGATTAATTAAATGCGACTGATGGCAACGGATGAATCCACAATCCCTTAATAAATCTTCAAATTCCTTTAATGTTTTGGTAACTCTGATTTGGGTTCCGTCGCTTAGAATGAAATGGGTGACATTGTTCTTTGATTCACCCCTCACGATTTCTGAGGTTTTTACTATAAATGTTCCCTCAGTATTACGTAAGGCCAGTAAGCGTTCTTTGGTACCCTCTTGTTTTGTATTCTCAATTAGTGCATTAAGCCTTTCTTGCTGGCTATCGTTTATGGCAAGTGTCAATGCACTATCAACTGCTTTTACCAAATCGTCGGGGTCAACGGGCTTAAGTAGGTAGTCAACAGCGCTAAATCTGAATGCCTTTACGGCATACTCTTGATATGCTGAAACTATAATCACTTTAAAATCAATTTTTTCAAATCTTTGAAGAAGGTCAAAACCCAAGCCATCGCTTAGCTGCATGTCTAGAAAAACCAGTTCGGGTTTAAGATGAGTTATTGCCTCGTAGCCATTGTTTATACCTGTTGCAGTAGCTACAACATTAATGGTGGGGTAGTAAATTCCCAGCATTTGCGAAAGTGATTCGCAAGCCAGTTTTTCATCGTCAACAATGATGGCTTTTATCATTATCTTAATGGAATTTGTATTTGAACTAAAGTTCCCTCGGTGTTGGCGTTGAGGTCTTTTTTATCAGTAATCTTTAAACGTATTAACCTGTTTCCAAGTTTTTTTAGGCTTTTTATCCTCTCCATTGTGATATCGGTTGCCAGCGATTTATGCTGCTTCCCGTTTTTGACTTGTAGCTCACGTGCCTTGGAAATTCCTATTCCGTTATCGTCAACCTCAACAATAAGTTCACGGGGGGATTTCAGCAGATACCTTATTTCAATTTTACCAGGCCAATCAATTCCGTTTAACCCATGCTCAATGGCATTTTCAATAAAAGGTTGAGCCAGCATGGGTGGAATAAGCATAGTACTGGCGTCAATTTCTTTACTAATAGTAATTTCGTAGTCAAAGCGATTTTCAAATCTTAACTTTTGAAGTTCGAGGTATGGCTTAAGCGTTGTTATTTCCCTTTCGATACTGCAGTAATCTGTTCGGGAGTTCTCCAATATTAATCGGGTAAGCTTGGCAAAACTTGCCAAGTATTTACTGGCTTGATGGGGTTCGTTTCGGAAAATAAAACTCTGTATTGCAGTTAACGAATTAAACACAAAATGGGGATTCATTTGCGATAGTAGCATTTGCTGCTCATACCTTATAATGATACGCTTTAATTTCTGACGGGAATAAAATAGGTACGCAATGGCAATTATGGATACTAATGTTTGAATGATATAGTAATGAGGAGTGAAAAGAGCGGAAATTGTCATGGCAAATCACTTGTTTGCTACAAATATATGCCAATTGTTAATTATGTCAAAAATATATTGATAATCAGCTCTATGTAAACAATTTTTTAGTTGAGTAGTTTTAGTTTAAACCTTTATGTAAAGTAAGAATCATGCGATTTCCTATTCCATATGAAATATTACTCATAAATAGACGCTGTTTTTTTTCCCCCTTGGTATTGGAACCGTGTTGATTCTGGTGCATTCCTTTGTGCCGCATCATCACCATAATGGAGAGATATGCTTTATTGAAGTTCGCAAAATATGCTGCAGTAACGATAATCTAAAATATAATGACGGAAACAGAATAGTAAAGGCCATAAGCAGGAGCATTCCTGAAATCCACTCAACAATGCTTCAAAGGCTGATGAGATAGAGATTAATAAAATCATCAATAAATCACCAACCCATAATCCCAATCTTTTTGCCATTTTAAATAACGAGCCTGAATTTTTTTTGCTTCACTTATTAAAAACTCTTCAGATTAGGGATATTGCCCAGTTCTGGTTAGGTTATATTCCAAAGGGCATTGCATTCTGAGCACCACCGTACCAATCAATTTTACCCTTCTTATTTTTTAAATTCCAGGATAAAATATTTTCCGGGGAGTTTTGCTGCATTTTTTTAAACTTATAAAGATGAAAGTAAATTTATCTAAATGCCATTTGATTTTTATATCGTTGCTGTTTTTATATGGTTGTGACAGCAATTATAGTAATGAAGTTTACAATCACGAGGGACACACTTATGTCAAAGAATTTGATGCCGATGAGCATGTAACAAATTTTACAGTTTACATAGATAGTTTTGAGGTTTATATTTTTAGTAAACCTCTTATAGCTAAGCAGAATATAGAGTTTTACGCTCACTTAAACCATGTTGTACACAATCTAAATCTCTGGAGATAACTGGATAATCTTATTGGTTTTTCGTTACGACGCCGCTTATTTATTTTATATTTGTTTAAAAAAGTTATCAGCACATATGATGAATAAATTTTTTATTCTTTTGATATCAGCTCTCATGCCTGCGTTTACGGCCTTTACGCAGGTTAAACCTGAAGAGCTTTTGCTGCAGGTAGATACCAATAATCTTATCCAGAAGGCGTATCGTCAAAAACTTAATGCCGATGGGCTTGCTGCGCGTATGGGTTTAACCCTAGTAAATCCTGAGTTTGAGGTAATTTATCAGTGGGGGAATCCCGTGTATATTGGCAATAAAACTACTATTAGCCTAACCCAGGAATTTGATTTTCCAGTTGCATATATCTACCGCAGTAAACTGGCCAAAGGCCAAAATCAGTTACTGGAACTCGATTTCAGAATTAATCGTGCAAAAATCCTTAATCAGGCTCACCAGCTGTATGTTGATTTGGTTTATAGCAATGCGCTCATTGCAGAGCTAAAAAAAGCAATGTAAAAATTCGGAAAACATTGCCAATGCCTTGGAACAAAAGTATCTGATTGGAGAAA
>DYKO01000009.1:0-55691 GCA_020722565.1 Rikenella microfusus | reverse complement strand
GAGGTTATGGCCGAACGTGATAATTTAGCTCAGGAACTTTTTTCCCTAAATGGTGGGAAAGAAGTAAATATTTCTGATAGCATTATCGTTTTGCCCACCCTTACGTCAACTTTTGATGAGTGGTATTCCAATGCAGTTAACCGAAACCCTGAAATAGGTCTGTTGAATAGCAATGTTGAGCAGAGTCAGCTTCAGGTTAAGCTCACCCGTTTTGAAAATTTCCCATCTTTTAATGCTGGTTACGCAAGCGAAAAACTTGTAGGGGAGCATTTTCAGGGTGTAGTTGCCGAAATCTCTATCCCGCTCTGGGGAAAGCGCAATACAATTAAACATGCCAAAGTTCTAACACTTTATGCAATGGCAAACGCAGTAGATTACTATTTAAGGTTTAAATTGAATTCCTATGCGCTATTCGAAATGCTGCAAAAACTTTATAAATTATCGGAGCAATTTAGCAATACCATTGAGCAGCACGATATACTGGATAAGCTGAACCTGGCTCTGGAAAAGGGAGAGATTTCTGTTGTGGATTACTACACAGAGTTGGCCAGTTTCTACTCTATTCGTGAGCGTTTGCTCAATATTCAGCATAATTACCTTAAAACTTACCTGCAGCTGAACTGGTTTGACTATTAGTGGCTAATTGTTTTAAAGGTATTGATTAAACTTGTATATACAACCTAACTCAAAACCATTATATTTGCTCTAACAAACCCAAAACCATGAGCGAGGCGCTCCTCGATGCTTTAATTAAACTTTTTGCCATTTTGGTAAATATCGATAGCAAAGCCGATAGTGGCTTTGCTATTGAAGTATTGGAGGACTATCTGCACCATGATTTTAGCGATGAGCAGTCGAAAGTATTTGTGGATAGGTTCACTAATTTTGGTATAAGCTATCGTAGGGAGCTCACAGAGGTCAGCATCGAGCGTTTTTCCGATTCGGATATTGTTCATGGTATTGTTGATGCCATCAATAATGAGTTTGAACAGCATCAAAAAATCTGGCTGGTGCTGCAGCTTCTGGAATTTTTAGCCGATAGTAAGCTCACGACTCCCGATAGGCTGGAGTTCACAAGAAAAGTAGCATTACTTTTTAATATCAGCGAGTTTGAATTTACCAATGGCCGCGATTTTATTCTCAGCGAATCGTTTAGCCAAATTCCATGGAACCAACAGGTTTTACTTATTGCATCCAACCGCGATAATCCCATACCTGAGCTCAAGTATCTTCAAAACGAAAGGTTGCAGGGTCAAATTTATGTGCTTAGGATTGCCAGTACCAACACTTTACTTATAAAGTATTTTGGTGAGAATGAATTATTTATAAATAGTCGGGTGATTAAACCCGGTAGAACCTATTTATTTGGCCCAGGTGCAGTGATCCGTGGACCCCGTTTGTCGCCAATATATTATAGCAAGGTGGTTTCATTGTTCATCCAGGATCCTTCAAAACCCTTTGTTTCATTAATTGCCCAAAATATTCAATATAAGCATAAGGGTAGCCGAAACGGCATTTACCCGTTTTCATTCTCTGCGCATTCGGGTCAGTTGGTTGCCATTCTGGGTGGTAGCGGGGTGGGGAAATCAACCCTGATAAACCTGCTGAATGGTAACTTAAAGCCTGCAGATGGAAGGGTTTATATTAATGGATATGATGTTCATCAAAATAAATCTGAACTTGAGGGTGTTATTGGATATGTACCCCAGGACGATTTGTTGGTGGAGGAACTTACTGTATTTCAAAATCTATACTACAATGCTTTATTCTGCTTTAGCCAATTTGGAAAAAAGGAAATTGTAGAACTTGTGGATAAAACCCTTGTGGATTTTGACTTAACGGAAGCGCGCGATTTAAAGGTGGGGAATCCCCTTAACAAGTTTATTAGCGGGGGCCAGCGCAAACGTTTAAATATAGCGATGGAGCTGATGCGTGAACCCTCGGTGCTATTTGTCGATGAGCCTACCTCTGGCCTCTCATCATTCGATGCCGAACGCATCATGTTGCTGCTCCGTAAGCAAACTTTTAAGGGTAAATTGGTGATTACCAATATTCACCAGCCGTCATCGGATATCTTTAAAATATTTGATAAGATAATAGTTTTGGATCATGGAGGCCGCCCCATTTATCAGGGTAATCCCATGGATGCCATTGTTTATTTTAAACGTATGGCTAACTTCCTCAAACCTGAGGAAAGCGAATGTATTACTTGTGGTAACGTTAATACCGATATTATACTTCGCATTGTAGAGGCTCGCGTGGTAAATGAGTACGGCAGGTTAACCCGTAAGCGTAAACGCTCGGCTCGCGAATGGTATGATTTATACATTCAAAATATTCAAAGCCGGATACATGTTGATGAACCCTTTTGCCAGTCACCTTTGCCTCCGAATAAGTTCAAAATACCCTCACGGCGCAGACAAATGTGGATCTACTTTAGGCGTAATCTTAAGAGCAAAATTGCCAACTCACAGTTTATGAACATTAGTATTCTGGCATCACCTGTACTGGCTCTTATTATAAGTTTTTTTTCGAAATACATTCACGGAACTTTGACCAACCCCAATGCTTATATTTTCAGTGAGAATGATAACATCCCGAGTTTTATCTTCATGAGCGTGGTGGCCATGATTTTTCTGGGATTAACAATCAGTGCCGAGGAGATTATTAGCGAACGCAGGGTGCTTTTTCGCGAAAAATTCCTTAACCTTAGCTACTTTAGCTACATTAATTCCAAGTTGGTTGTACTTTCTATCTTTTCAGCATTCCAATCGCTTGCTTTTGTCCTTATTTCAACCCAAATACTCGAGATTCAGGGCATGTTTTGGCACTACTGGATAATGCTCTTTTCTACATCTTTTTGCGCCAGTCTTATAGGTTTAAATCTTTCTGCTGCACTTAATTCGGTTGTAGCCATTTACGTAATGATACCCTTAATTTTGGTGCCACAGCTAATGTTTAGCGGTGTGGTTATCAGCTACAACAAGCTTCATAAAAGCCTTACACATCCTGAATACGTTCCGGTTATTGGCGATATTATGCTAAGCCGATGGCCCTATGAGGCGCTGTGCGTTCACCAATTTAGTGCTAACAAGTATAATCGTCATTTTTTCTTTGTAAATCGAGAGATTAGCAACAATAGCTACAATTCAACATTCCTGATTCCCAAACTAAATTCGCTGCTAAACGAAACCGCTGCCGAGTTGTCCATAGGAAAGCCGACCCCAAGAACCATTCAACGCCTAAAAATTGTACAAAATGAGATACTACAGCTGCAAAAAAACTACCCATTAAAGGGCTTTCGTTACCCCGATACCTCTTGGTTGAATTTGAATTTAACTAACCCTTTTTACATTAATATCATTCTTGAGAAACTCGACTCACTTAAATCGCATTTCAATGCTAAGTACCAATTGGCAGTAGAACAGCGCGATAAGTTGGTAAGAGAACTGGAACCCAATATTTCGCTAAAAATCAAACTTTATGATCTAAAACGTCTTCATCATAACAATGCATTAGAAGCATTGGTAACTAATCGAAACGAATTTATAAAGATAACGGAGGGTGAAGGGAAGTTAATTCGGCGCTTTGAACCCATTTATGCCAATCCTACGGCACGAAACGGTCGTGCACATTTATACTCATATTACAAAATTATAGGGAACGCATTTATCCCTACCTTTTGGTTTAATCTAATGGCAGTTTGGCTTATGGCTGCTATTTTTTACGTTACACTTTGGAGCGATATGTTCCGCATTGTAAATCGATTTGTAGAACGTTTCCGTTTTCGCAAGCTTACCGCCCGTATTGCCCGTTACCTGCCCACTTAGGGTTTGGGGACATTGTTAAAATCTTCTTCCCTCATTACATAGGATGCTCTAATTATAGCATATGCAGCAAAGTAACCCAAAGCACCATTATTTATATTGGTTCGGGGGTTGGCCGGAGGCGGACTAAATAGGGGGAATTGTGGTTGCGATGCTGTAGATGCTTCAGAAAGGTAATGGTAGTAATCTTCGGGAATGGCGCATAGCTCAAGGGTAACCCTATCGCCAACCTTAAGAGTATCTTTTTCTGGAATAAAATAGAATGCAGCACCGGTAGTGTAGTTCCCATTAAAAAATTTATCGTCAACCAATACAATATTGTCGAGGCTGTCGGTATAGTAGGTATCATTAATTTTTATCTTAAACATGTAGTAGTTACGCATGTTCTCGGGTTCCTTGGCAAAGCCGTTAACCACCCACCCATCCCAGTAATCATTGTATTGCACATTAATTGAATCAAGATATTTGGTTTGATAATTATCAAGCAGTGCCGGCATTTGGGCTTGTGCATCAAAAGAGGTTATACCCCCAATATTAACGTTATCGATATGCAACCGGTAGGTTACTCCCGATATGCCGAAAACACTACTTTCGGTAAAGTAATAACCGGGTTTATCGGGTGCTTGGGTTAATGGAAAAGTTCTTTCTCCATCCGAAATGTAAACTGTTGCATTGGAAACCGTTTGTGGATGGGTGTTGCTGTAAAAGGGAATAGATTTGGATAACTTAATGCAATGGCTCATGGTATCGGTTGTTATGGAGCCATAAACAATGAGTTTGGTATCCGATTCATCCAGTGGAATTTCCATGCGCTCGGTGCAGGCATGAGCAATAGCTGTACCCAAAGCTATAACAAATAATATTCTATTCATAGCTAAAACTTAAAGTTATAGGTAACCGATGGAATAATTGGGAATAGGTAGGTTTTTTCGGCATAAGTAGTATTGGAGTTATCCTTATCCTGAGCAAAATTTATGGCCCATGCATTATGCCTATTGTATAAATTATATATAGAAATGTTCCATTCGCTTTGCCAGCGTTGGTTTAGGCTATTTTTTGTTTTGATGTTTACTGCAACATCCAGTCTGTGGTAATCGGGGTAGCGCTTTGCGTTTCGTTCGGAGTAAATGGGTAGGGTTTGGCTATCAATTTCATATCTGCCAGTGGGTTGGGTATAGGCTTGACCGGTAGAGTAGAGCCAGTTGGCCGATAGGGTAACTCTGCTATTGACCCTATAGCTTAGTACTATGGTAACGTTATGAGGCTTATCGTAGGTTGCGCTGTAGGTGTGTCCCATATTTACACCTGATGTTTTACGGAAAGTACGGCCGTAGGTGTAACTCACCCAGCCATCCCATTTGCCGGTTCCTATACGGGTAAACAGTTCCATTCCGTATGAGTAGGCGCTGCCCTGCCTTATTTCTGCTTCTAATTCATCGTTTAGAAGAATATTGGCAAAGTCTTTGAAGTCCACAAAGTTTCTTACTGATTTGTAGTAAAACTCGGCTGAAGCTTCAATCTGGTTGTTCAAGAAATTTCGGAAGTATCCAATAGCCCATTGGTCAGCTTGTTGAGGTTTAATATTTGGTGATGCGGGAAACCAAACATCAAGGGGGTTTCCTCCCTGAGAGTTGGATGCCTGTTGGACGTACTGTGTTGTGTGCGAATAGCTTGCCTTAATCGAACTGCTGTCGCTTAACCTGTAAACCATGCCTAACCGAGGTTCCGGATTTATATAGGTGTTGTATATTTCTCCGTTCGAATGGTTTATCTTATCAATTACCCTGTACTCGTCCGATAGCACTATGCTAACACCCTTCCCCAGATTTTGAAAAACTGATAATCGTAAACCTGCTTTAACAGAGAGCTTACCAAAGTCCAACTCGTTCAATAGGTAGGCTCCGTGTTCCAAAGCGTACTGCTTAGGTATTTCCCACCGTTGAATAAATGATTTAGAGCTGGTGCCCTTTATAAGGCCAGGCATGAAAGTCAGGAGTGCACTTGATGCACCAAATCGCAGCTGGTACCTGGGGCCTAAGGCGTAGTTGAAATCAACCTTTAGGTTGATTTCATTCATGTTCGATTCCCACCGTATGGCATTGGCATCGTTGGTATTCGACTCAAGAAAGTAATTGTAGTTGCTGCTAATCAGCGTAGTGTTCATGAATAGGTTGTGCCTGAAAATATGGTTCCAGCGAGTGGTGAGAGTCCTGTTTCCAAATCCAAAGCCATTAATATCACGGCCAAACATGTCGCGGCCAAAGTAACCCGAAACAAATAATCGGTTATTTGGATTAAGCGTTGCATTGAGTTTTGCGTTTAGATCGTAAAAGTAAAGAGAGCTCCCTTTGAGATCTTCGTTATTAAAAAGCGGGAAAAAAACATCCACATAGGTTCTTCGCCCGGAAAGCATGAATGAACTTTTATCTTTTAGGACTGGGCCCTCGAGGGTAATTCTGCTTGATATGCTTCCAATTCCTCCGGTGGCAGCAAATTGTTTGCTATTTCCATCTTTCATTCTTATATCGAGTACCGATGACAGGCGTCCGCCAAATGAGGCAGGCATATCACTCTTATATAACTTTATGTCTTTAATCGCATCATTGTTAAATACTGAGAAAAAACCCATTAGGTGCGATGCATTGTAAACCGTAGCTTCATCCAGTAAAATTAGGTTTTGGTCTGAGGTACCACCTCGAACGCTAAACCCTGAGCCACCTTCGGTGGTGCTTTGAACACCTGGCAAAAGTTGTATTGCTTTGATAACATCAACCTCACCCATAAGAGCCGGAATTTGTCGTATGTTTTTCATTTCTAACTTAATAAGGCTCATTTCGGCTCGCTGAACGTTACTATTGCCACCTTCCCTGCTAACTACAACCGCCTGTATTTCCTGGATGTTGGGATTCATCTCAACATCTAATCGGGTATCCTTTTCAACCTTTACCTTTTTTTCAATGGGTTCGTAACCGAGATACATAAAGGAAATGTTATGTTCTCCCTTTGGCAGCGAGAGGGAGAAGTATCCGTAACTATTGGCTACGGTGCCAGAAGTTGAATTTTTTACTATTACGGTTGCTCCAATGAGTACCTCTCCGGTTTTGGAATCCTTTACATAGCCGCTAACGCTATATTTACCTTGACCCCAAAGGCCATGGCTAATAAGTAGTAATAGAGCAAAATTCAATAGTTTTGCTTTCATATGTAAAAAATAAAACAGCTAGTATTTTTTACCTAACTAAACAAAACAAATGCCAATTTAGTTTTCTTGGGTTAATACCCAGTTCTCTATATCATTTGTGGCATTTATACCAATACGTAAGTCAGGGATTTGTTCCTTATTGTTAAGTAGAACTGACTTCAAGGGGATAATTTCATCCATGTAAGTAGCAAGTTCCCTAAAGGTGATTTTTCCTTTTGTTTCTTTTAACTTTTTAAGAAGGTAATATGTGAAGAACCCATGATGCTTATCCTTAAATGGAAGAGCAGTTTGCTCGCCCGAGGCTGCAGCTAGTGTGGCAATATTGCCCTGTAGAACAGTTTTGGTAGAACGAACCTTAACACCACGTGCAGCAACCAGTTCCTTGTTGCGTGCCCCGCCCGAGAAACAGGCATCAAGTAAAACAATAACCCTTTTTGATGGGTACTCTGTTAATTTAGTGTAAAGGTTTTCGAGTTTAATGCCCTCTTTCGCGTTTTTCCCGCTGATATCAACAGGGATTAAATAAGGCTCACGGGTAACCTCATCGGGTAGGCCATGACCAGCATAGTAAACAAATACTTCGGCTTTTCCCTTGGCATTCTTAATTAATAGGTTCATTTTGGTTATGGCCTGGTTCATCTGCCCTGTTGTGGCATCAAGCAAAAAGGTAATGTTACTTTCGGGGATGCCCAATATTTTAATGGCATATTCCTTGAAAGCACTGGCATCGTTTCGAGCAAAATCAACATTAATTTCCTTGTCTAGGTCAACCTGTTTACTACTGTAATCCTCATTGCCTATAATGAGTGCAAACCTAAAGGGGTACTCAAGATTATTGGTTGGTATATCAACATCTACATCCGAAAGTTTTTCAAATATGTAGTCCTTAGCTTCAGGTGAAGTGACGTAAATCTGTTTCACAACTGTATCGCGAATTACCACATATCCGGTATTTTCCTTGTGTAGAGTTGCCAGAATATCGTTATCGTAGTAGTAGGCTCCCCCCGAAATAAAATCTATACCAAATGCAGGAATGGCTGCAACACTAAGAAAGAGATTGAGGTAGATTTTACTACTTACCTCGGCTTTATCGGTGTAGGTGTAGGGGACAAATCCTTCTTTTCGGAACTCATAAATATACTGATTCCTTTGATTCTCAGGACCTTTTTTTACTTTTCGGTTTACCCAAACGGTGCAAGGTGTTGTTTTATTGGTGCTTTTTCCATTGATAAATACCTCTGCACCTATGGGGTTGGAGGTCAGTTCAACCCTTTGCTTGGTGGTGTTAAGAATGGTTGCACAAGCGGGCAGTAAAAGAACCGTACCTAATAACAATACATATTTGAATAATGTTTTCATTTTTGATAATTGTTCATTTTGTAAAAAAAAGTCAAAAATTATGCTAAACTGATTCAATTTTGACCTTAAAAACAACCTTTTTAATAAGACCGTGACCAATTAATGGAGCATGACAGTCGTTGGGATAAAAAATTGCAAATTCGTTTGCTTTCAGGTTAATGTATGTTGTTGGCCCATCATTGTAAAAAGTGATATCATTTTCATAGCTATAGGGTTGCTTAAAGGCCCTACAGCTATTCCGGTCGCGCCAACCTATGGTTTCCTCGCCTTGCAGGCATATCTGAATGTCAATGTACCTATCATGCGATTCAAGAAATGCCTCGCTTTCAGAACGGGCTTTGTTGAACGATGGAATGGCTATCAGGTTATCCTCATCAATGTATATTTTTTCGCCTGGTTTGCTAAAATCCAATGTGATAAGTGCTTGTTCAACCTTTTCAAACAGGGGGTGCATCCTGAGGTAGGTTCCGAATTCGTTTAAGGGTGCAAGAATCATGGGTGTATTGGTATCGTTTGTTTACTACAAAATTAATAAATTTTATTCAGCTTACTCAAATTAATAGATGTCAATCCTGTGAATGATAACGTTTCAAAAAATTGTATCTGGAAAATTAGTAGTTTTTTTTCGTTTAGTTTTGCAGGAAATAGCTCAAGTTTTATTAGTTGAAAAAAGTAGCTTTATAGATTTTACAGAGCAATAAGTTTCAAGGGCATTAGTAAGTTTTCTGGTAAGACTTAGTATAACGGTGGAATACACAAGCAAAGGTTGCTATGTGGTGGTTCCTGTTACAGAAAAGCGCCATCAGCACTTTATCATGGAATAGTAATTTAATAATAATATATAATCCACCTTGAATGTTATATGCTTAACTACGGAAAACGTGAGGTGGGCAACCATCTACAGAAAGCGTTTTTGGCGAAGACTGAACCCATACCACTTTAAAGGGATGAACGGCATGTCAAGAATTAAATGAAAATGGGAGAAAGGCTATCGTAGCATCAGAAAAATGGTCGATGAAACAGGATGAACCTATTATTTAATGTATCTGAATATCATTATTTTATTAAACCAATGGGGTAAAAAAATGGATATTTGCCATAAAAACTTTATAAGTCTCTTTTAGTTTGGAATCATTATCTATAATCAATCTATCTGATCATTAAATAAAATCTATTAGATAAGGCTAAAAGAGTAAATGTATTTATAAATAATAAAGGAATAAAGAAGTTCCTGCCTCTGACATACTAAATCATATACTCTCATCTTCCCAAAAACCAATTGCTATAAAACATATTGGCTATCTATTTTACAGGATCTATTTAGTTTACTTTTGTACCGCTTTTTAACCAATTCATTTAATAATTGTTAAACTAAAATGTAATTCTATGATGATGCTTTCCTTTTATCAAGGTAAAGTAACGCGCTTTACCAACTGGACCCGTAAGGGGTATGCTGTATTTAACAGCTTTAAGGGAGTGGTAACCATAGGTGTTTTACCGTTATCCTACTGTTTATTGGCTTTACCAATGGCAACATTTGCACAAACCGACAGCGTTGCCATTACAAAAAATGTTGATGTTGAAGAGGTTGTGGTAAATGCCAGTAAAAAGGCGTCAACCTACTCGGAACTCACAAGAGTAGTAACTGTTTTAAGCCGTGATGATTTGGGGCAACGTAGTACAGCGCCTTTAGGCGAACTGCTGGAGCAGTTAACGGCAATTGACATTAGGCAACGTGGTGCTCATGGGGTGCAGGCCGATATCAATTTACGGGGCGGAACCTTTGACCAGGTTCTGATCATGCTGAACGGAGTGAATATCACTGATCCGCAAACTGGCCATCATAACCTTAACATTCCTATAAATCTTGATGCAATTGAAAGAATTGAGATACTTCAGGGCCCTGGAGCCCGTGAATTCGGTGCAGGGGCATTTGCAGGGGCCATCAATATAATCACAAAACCAAATGAACGCAATAGGGGCTTGCTTTCGGTGTTTGGTTCTGAGTACGGATTGATGAAGCTAAACGCCTCGCAGAATTTTGGCAACGATAAAATAAGAATTTTTGCATCTGGATCATACGAAAAAAGCAATGGATATATCGACAATACCGATTTCAAAACAACCAATTTTTTTATCCATTCAACCTATAAGATTAAGGCCGATGAGGTAAACTTTTTTGCCGGATTTCAGGATAAGTCGTTTGGTGCCAACAGCTTTTATACGCCAAAATACCCCAACCAATTTGAGGCAACTCGTGTATTTTTATCTTCACTTGGATACCAGTGGAGCAAGGGTCTATTCGATTTAAATGCGAGTGTTTACTATCGCAAGCATTTCGACAGGTTTGAACTTTTCAGGAGCAACCCCCCGGCTTGGTATAGCAACCATAATTACCACACCACCGACATTTATGGGGCTAAATTTTCTGCAGCTCGTTTATACAGATGGGGAAAGACTGATGCTGGTGTAGAGCTGAGAAGAGAAGAGATTCTGAGCAACAAATTGGGTACATCGTTAGTAGATTCCGTAAAGGTTTGGGGCGAAAATGCCTATTACAAAATGGGCGGTTCCAGAAACTCGTTAGCATTGTATGCCACCCAGGTATTTTACTTATCCAATTTTGCTTTTTCTACTGGTGGTCAGGCTAATATCACAAATCATTATGGTAATATTTATACTTGGGGTATCGATTTGTCCTATGGGTATTTAAGTTTCCTAAAACCCTTTGCATCGGTCAACAGATCGTTCCGGCTACCCACCTATACCGATTTATACTACCAGGGAGCATCAAATGTTGGCAATCCAAATCTTAGGGCTGAATTTGCTACAACCTACGAGGGCGGAATTAAGTCGCAAATTGCTAATCTGAAAGCAGAACTGGCGCTATTTTACAGGCAGGGAACTGATATTATTGATTGGGTTAAGCAACCCACTGAAACCGTGTGGACTACCATTAACTACACCAAATTGAACACGCGTGGAGCCAACTTTTTTGTCCAGATTGATTTAAGCAACTTTAATATTTATACTCATAAGCTGACGCTTAATTATTCCTATACCGAATCGGATAAGGTAAGAACGGAAATGGATTCATACTATGTTCTCGACAATTTAAAGCATAGCCTTGCAATTAGTGGGTATCATTCAGCAGGTTCGTTATTTTTTAACTGGATTGCCCGTTATCAGGATCGGAATGGGGAATACCTAAAGTATATCGATGCCAATACTTCTATACCAACAAAATACTCAAAATTTTGGTTGGTTGATATGCGTTTGGGTTACAGCTTCAGAAAAATAAATATTTTTATTGATGCTACCAATATGCTAAATCAAGAATATGTTGATATAGCTAACGTACAGCAACCCAAGCGTTGGATTGGTGCAGGTTTACAATATAGGTTCGATATTTAATTTCCAACTCTATTTTTGGTTTATTGTAATTTTTTTCACGCACCAAAACAGAAAACATAAAGATTAGCGTAACGTTTTATGCCAGTAGGGCAAATAGCATGGCAGATACTATGATGGAGCACAGCAGGAAGGACGATAAAATTGATAAAAAATAGTGCTCTAATTCTACAACAGCAGAGTTAGTTGGTTGGTAGCACCTAAAAAGCAGGATGAGGAAAAAACACCTTGCCTACTGCATACGCCATGTAATCAAAGGCATAGTTTTTTAAAATGATTATTAAAAAAAGGCCGTTAAATACGGCCTTTTTTATTAGAACATCATTAGGGTTTTAATGAATCCGGTAACCACCTTCCCCGTTTCGTAATTCAGCTCGGACCCCAATAAACTATGGGGAATACTGAAAACAACAATTGTTACTAGTGCAGCAAAAATACTTATGGCTGGCCGCGTTTCCTTATGGTTTAACCAAACGGCAACAATCCAGGCAACAAAGGCAATAAGTGTTTTGTTGTCGGTTAGGTCATAACCAAAGGGAAAACCTGTCCAGAACTCACCAAAGGCAAATTTTTGAACGATGGGGCCAAGTATCATCCCACCAAGGAAAAGTAGCGCAAGGGTGATCATTCCATTGGTTTTATATGAGTGCATTCTAAAAATTGCTTGCAAGCCTGTAAGGTTTGAAAAAAGCATGGTCAGAAACATTATGATGATATGTGGAACTAGTGCCCATGCCGGAACGGGGTTTTTGTAGCGTATTACAACGGGATTATCCCTAAAATAGGCAATGGTTTCTGGGCCATCGGTTATCTCAATATAGTATTCCAGTTTTGCTGCTGAAGGCATTTTGGGCAAGTAGGCAGCTTGCTGATTGGCATTTATTGGCATAAATGTTACCTGAGTATATTCTTCATTCACCCTATACTTTTTATAGTAAAGGTTGGCAAGCGCTGAAATGGGGAGTTCTAAAATAATTTGAGTATCGGAATGGCTGCCTCCGCTTCGGATGAGTTTAGCTTTATAGGTCTGTTCCGATACGCTATAGGTGAATTTTATGGGGTATGTAGGTCCTGTTAGTTTTTGGTAAATAGCTGCCAATAGCGTGATAATGAGTGCTAAACCAAATACTAAAACTCTTTTCATTTTTTTATGATTGAATTAGAGTTCAACTTTAACTTCAATTTGTTGTCCATCTCTTTGTAAAACAACAATGGCAGTTGCACCGGGGTCTAAGGTCGATAGTGCATCGGTATAATCGTAGATGTTTTTCACAGCCATTCCATTAATGGATAAAATGATATCGCCGCTTTTAATACCGGCCAAATTGGCTGGCTTTCCCTCAGTTACGCCGATAACCTTAATTCCGTTACCATTGGCACCACTAACATCGGGCATGATGCCCAGTTTTACCTTGATTTTTGGGGAACGCATGGAATTCAGCGAACGGGTGCTCGATTTGGTAAAGGTAAGTGGGGCTGGCATTGTGCTAAGCTCGTAGGCAAGTCGGTAGGTGAAATGGGTAACCTTTTGCATGCCATCAATGTTTAGAAACTCAACATCATCTTTTGGGGTGTGATAATCCTCATGAAGGCCGGTGTGAATGAAAAAAACGGGTATGTTTTTTGAGTAGAACGAGGCGTGATCTGATGGACCCATGCCTTCGGGTATTAGTGATAACCTGAATGTGCTATCGGCATTGAGCGCATTGAGAATGGAATCGGCTTCAAGCGAAGTTTTGGTGCCATGCACTTCGAGTTCGTTTTCCCTAAGCCTACCAATCATATCAATATTGATCATGGCCTTAATGTTCTCAATGGGAACAATGGCTGAATCAACAAACCATTGAGAGCCAATTAGCCCTTTTTCCTCGGCACCAAAGGCTACAAAAACAATGCTTCGTTTGATATTTTTGCGCTGCGAATTTAATTTATGGGCCATCTCGAGTATAGCCACAACGCCAGAGGCGTTATCGTCGGCACCGTTATGAACAGCAATGCTATCGGTACGGCTTCCACCGCTGGTTCCCATCCCTAAATGGTCGTAATGGGCACCAATAACTATATATTCATTTGCCAGTTTAGGATCGGAGCCTTTGAGCATGGCCACAACGTTTTGGGTATGCACATTATTGTACAGTTGGGCTACCTTTCCGCATACTCTTATGTTTAAGTTTTTCACAATGCCCAAACTTTTTTCTTTTTTCAAAGCATCAACATTCTCTGGAGAGATACCTGCTGTTCCGAGCAGTAGCTCAGATGCCTGTGGCGATAGTATGAAAATAGGAATATTAGGAAGTTTTTGGAGATCCACATCAAGGTAATGGTTTAAGGAATCATAGCTTACCAAAATAATTCCAGCAGCGCCTTGCTCAAGTGCAAGATTACTTATGGATTTGTTGTAATACTCGTATTTGTAACCTGAAAGGGGGTAGTAAATAACTGCCCACTTTTTTCGAACCCTTACACCTTTGTAATCCTTTGCAGAGCGACCAAGTCCCACAAAAACGGCATCGGCACAGAGTGAATCGGAACCATTTGCTGTGGGTGCAGAGAAATCAGTGCCCAAGTGTAAATATTGGCCATTTATGGCCAAGTGGGTTTGTTCCTTGTACTTTTCGTTAAAATGCTTAAAACTGAAAAATTGGTAACCCTTGTTCCCTAAAAGGGTAAGTCCGTAGGTTCTGAATTCGTCGCGAATGTATTTTGCCGCAATTTTATCCTGTACAGTTCCGGGTTCCCGTCCCTTTAGGCTATCGGAGGCTAAAAAACTAACATGATTGTAAAGTTCATAGGAAGTAATCTCGGGGTTTCGGTTAACTTGCGCCTCTAATGTTGCAGAAATAAATAGTAATAATAAAGGAATTAAAATTCGTTTCATGATAGTTAAATTTCTATGTTTAACAATACAAACTAAAGATAGCTTAATTCATCAACATAATTTTTTAATATTGCTGTCAATTTTAATACCAAATTTTTTTGTAATGACTTCTAAGAAAATTTCAGAGCGCAAACTTATACTTTTTACAGTAGCTTTATTAATTGTTTCTGGTATTGCAAGATTGATTTCCTATAAGGTTGGGGTATGGTTGTTTTACCTTTCGTTTTTACCAATAGTCTTACATCGGGTTAATTTCTATTTAAGGAATTACAAAAACTTGCTCTATGTCGATAGCATACGTCGATACACATTAGGTATTTTATTGGGAATGGTTGTATTAAATTTTATAGGGTTTCAGAATGTAGAGTTTGTGCTTTTGCTAATTTTGGCTATTGATTACATTATTGTGGCAAAGTATCCAAGGGAAAAATTGGGTGAACAGGATTTGGCGAAATAATACTATCAGCCCTTTATGGCAAAGGGCTATTGTTGCCGGAAGTATATGGGGTGCATTAGAACTATCATTCGGTTCAGCTCTGCATAATTTAATGCTGCCCCTGCTGGCTGGAACGGTTTTGTCATTTTTGGGTGTGTTAACTTTAAGCTCTTTGGGGGGAGTGGCTATTCAGCGCGGTTTTTTCTTGCGGGCCGCACTGATTTGTGCTATAATAAAATCGATTTCGCCAAGTGTAGTGGTATTTCAGCCCATGATTGGAATAACGCTGGAAGGAGCGCTTATTGAAATCGGGGTCCTAATTTTAGGAGCAAATCTTTTAGGTTTGGCAGTAGGAGGTGGGCTGGCTTTAGTTTCAATACCGTTATTTAAAGCTGTCAGGCTTTACATAATGTATGGTGAAAGTATATGGCAATTTTTTTCTGATATTTTAAAATTTCTGCCTCAATCGAATAATATTTCTTATGGAAGCATTCTGGTTGTACTAATTTTGGCAATATATTTTCTGTTGGGCTTACTTGCAGTTTATATTGGGTTTGGGTTAAGAGCCAGAAACTTCAACTTGCCGAATATCGATTTTATTATTTTTGAAAATAAAGCCGGTGCGTACTCGGCAATAAAATTTGTTTATCCGCTATTGCATCTGGCTCTACTCATAATATATTTATCCATTGCTGCTGAAGTTCCTAAAACGGTATCAATAGCAATGGCTTTGGCTTATGTATTTGTTTGCCTTATCATTTACGAAAAGCCAAGGCGAATGATGCAAAAACCTAAAGTGATGCTGCCTCTGTTGATTTTCTCATTTGTATTACCCTTTATTACATCACCTATACACAATGTGATTGGGCAGGGATTTTACATTTTTTCAAGGGCGCTGCTGGTGATTGTTTCGCTATCAGCAATTGGAATTGAACTATCGAGACCCGAAATCAAATTTTTTTTCAGCTCTGGCGTTTTTAACCGTTTATACCTTGCTGTAAATATGGCGTTTAATGCGCTACCAATATACCTGGATGTTTTAAATAGTAATGGTAAAGCATTAAATGCGGGGGTAAAGAACGTAATTCATGATATGCTTGGTAGCAGTAAATGGCATGGGCCAAGGCCAGTTATTATTATTACCGGTGGCTTGGGTGAAGGTAAAACCTCGTTTACTGAAGAAGTGGTTGCAAATATGCTTATTAATAATCTAAAGTTATGTGGTTTTTTGGCTAAAGGGGTTGGAGAACCGCCGCTCCGACAGGGTTATAAATTAAAACTCATTCCCGATGGAATGGAAAAAATGCTATGTAAAAGGATAGGCGCATGTGGCTTGCCTCACCGGTCGTTTGAGTTTGATCAAAACGTTATTGATTCATTAACGGAAAAGTTTTTGAAACTTGAACCGGAGGATGTTCTTGTAATTGACGAGGTGGGACGCATGGAGCTTTTTGGTGAGGTTTGGTCGCGATTAATTGAGCATCACCTTAAAGTAACATCAAATCCATTAATAATAAGCGTTAGACGTGAAAATATTATGCTTGTGGCTGAACGTTTGGGTTTAGAAAATGCCTATGTTATCGATATTAAAAATTTTAAGCCTTTTGATGCTGCACTTGAAATACAGGGATTAATTTTGAATTACTTTGCAACCCGTTATATTAAACAAAAATCTTGAATTAGGGGAATTGATCCGGTTTGGGGTGATGGTAAACATTTAAATTGATTCTTGTCAGTTGGGGAGTAGACTCTTGTCTAATTGATTGCTTCGTAATTAACTTTAAATCGCATATTAAAAAAAATAGGAATTGATTGCCTTATTTGGGATTACCCCAAAAAAGGGGCTAAGTATTATTGATGCAAAAAAGCCGCCTAAATGGCGGCTAAATAATGCTAATATTGTGTCACGTTAACGATTCTTTTCACTGAACTCGCGGCCAAGCCTAAGGGCTTTAAGGTTCATTTGAACTACTTCATCGCCTTTTTTGCCGAATAGCTGACGGATACCCTCTTCAATTCGCTCGAAAGGAATATCGAGGAAAAGGGATGCTGCGCCCAGCATTACAATGTTTGAAGCACGCGAGGAACCTGCCTCTTTAGCAATGCTATCGGCATCAATGGCTATATGGTGTTTTAAAGATTTTACTTTTGCTAAAATCTCGTTTATGTCGGGGTAATCGGGAATGTTCATATAAGGGGTGATGTTGGTAACCAGCCAACCCGAATTGGAGAGGAAGGGCAGATAGCGTAGCCCTTCCATTGGCTCAACCGAAATAATCATATCGGCCTTTCCTTCGGGAATAAGGTCAGAGGCTATGGGTTTATCGGAAATGCGAAGATGCGATTGCACATCGCCACCCCGCTGGCTCATGCCGTGAACTTCGGATTGCTTAATATAAAGGTTGCTGTTTACAGCAGCCAATCCTATGGCTGCTGCAATCGACAGGATGCCCTGTCCGCCTACACCTGCAAGTATTATATCGTTTTTCATGATAGAGATCTTAATTTATGGATTAATCGTTGGATTCCTTCTTTTCAGATTTTTTTCTGCGTGCAAAGGTTTGGATGCACTCGCGTTGGGGTATAATAACCGAAACACCTTGGTAGGCAAGTTCCTCTTTAAGGATGCGGACATTCTCCTCATGGTTTTTCTTAAGTGGGGTAACCACACGAATATGGTTGGGGTCAACACCAATTCCCCTGCAGATGTCAACAATTTTACCAGTTGCTGACGATTGCTGCCCGCCTGTCATACCAGTAGTTGAGTTATCGGATATAATTACAGTGATTGGAGAGTTTTCGTTAATAGCATCCAGAAGGCCGGTCATACCGCTATGCGTGAAGGTTGAGTCGCCAATTACAGCAACTGCCGGAACAAGTCCCGCATCGGCAGCTCCCTTGGCCATGGTGATGGAGGCACCCATATCAACGCATGAGTTGATGGCATTGAACGGGGGAAGGGCACCAAGGGTATAGCAACCAATATCGGAAAATACTCTGCCGGTGCCATACACTTTCATGGCTTCGTTTAGGTCTTCGTAAACATCACGGTGTCCGCAGCCCTGGCATAATGAAGGGGGTCTGTTTTTTACCACATCGGGAATAGGTTGCCCCTCTGCAACATCCATCCCTAAAACTTTTGCCACGATGTTGGGGTTGAGTTCACCATCGCGTGGTACCGTTCCATCGAGGCGGCCATGAACGGGTTTTCCTGTATTTAAATAACCCTTAAGTTGCTCTTCAACAATGGGGTAGCCCTCCTCAAGTACTAAAACTTTGTTACAGGAATTATAGAGTTCCTCAACCTGCTTGCGTGGAATGGGGTATTGACAAATTTTTAAAACGGGGTAGGGGCTCTTTTGGTCGGGATAGTTCTCAACCAGATAGTTGTATGCTATACCGGTGGTGATAATTCCTAAACTTTTATTGTTCCCAGAGATTAGCTCATTAAAACTCGATTTTTCCGATTCGATCTCCATGGCAGCTTGTCCCATCAAAAGTTTTCTGTAGTTCTTTCGTGCAATTGAGGGCAGCAGCACAAATTGACGGGGATCGCTGGGTAACCTGAGCGAGTTTTGGGGTTTCCCCTCGCGACGCTGAACGCCGGCACGTGAGTGGGCCATACGTGTAGTAATGCGTAGCAAAACAGGAACGTTAAGCCTTTCCGATAGTTCAAAACCAAAGTAGGCCATATCGTAAGCCTCCTGCTGGTTTGATGGTTCTAAAATGGGAACCATGGCAAATTTGGCATAAAATCGCGAATCCTGTTCATTTTGCGATGAATGCATTGATGGGTCATCGGCTGAAACAACTATCAATCCTCCGTTAACGCCGGTTATCGATGCATTTATAAATGCATCGGCTGCCACATTTAATCCAACATGTTTAAAGCAAACCATGGCGCGTTTGCCAGCGTATGACATACCTAAGGCTGCCTCCATGGCTGTTTTTTCGTTTGCCGACCATTTACGGTGTATGTTAAGCTCTGCTGTCTGTTTTGTGTTCTGAACGTATTCCATTATCTCTGTTGATGGGGTACCCGGGTAGGCATATATACCCGACAAGCCACCATCTATTGCGCCTTGAGCTATGGCTTCATCGCCCATTAGTAGGAGTTTATTGCTCATATTTTAAAGTTTTGTTAATTATTTAAAATTTTTAAAATCAAATAAATAAATGAAATGTAGCAATAGAATTTTGTTGCTTAGAGTCCGACATAACGTTTAAGATATCCCACATTTAAGGCAACATTATGCAAAAAGTAAATAAACTGAACATTCATAGAATTGCAATTTGAAAGCGATATGGCCTATTTTGTCGTTTGGTTTTACAAAAATAGAAATAAATAATTTATAAAGTTGAGATTTATGTTCGATTTAATTAAATATTGTAAGCAAGGAATCCTAACCTATAATTGTAGCAACTATTTTTCGTTGCCCACCGTTATTTCTAAATTCGCAAAGGTATATTCCCTGCCACGTACCTAAATTTAATCTGCCCTGAGTAATGGGAATGTTGACCGATATGCCAATAACTGATGTTTTTATATGTGCAGGCATATCGTCATCACCCTCAAGGTCGTGTTTGAAGTAGGGTTCCATTGGAACGTGGCGGTCAAAGAACGATAGTAAATCGTTCCTTACCGTAGGGTCGGCATTTTCGTTTATGCTCAGGGCTGCTGAGGTATGTTTAATGAATAGGTTCAGCAATCCTGCTTCAGGCAGTTTGGGAAGTCGGTTCACCAATTCATTTGTTATTAAATGAAAGCCCCGCCGGTACTGCGGTAATGTGATTTCAACCTGATTAATCATACTACATCAATTTTTTAATGTTTTCGTGTACGAAATCAAATGCCCAGTTTTCAATTTCGTCTCTTAAACTGTCGTATGCTAAACGGGTAGCATTATCGTCGTTGCCATCAATTACAGGGGGACTGAAATGGTAGATAAAAAATCGTGAAGATTTGCTAAACTTTTCCTTAAGGTAGGAAAGTTTATTGTCGAGTATTATTACTATATCGAACCTCTCTGACAGAAGGTTATCAAGTTTCTTTGGTTTATGGTGGGTGATATCGATTACGGCATCCATCATGCTTTGTGCGGCACGTAGGTCTAGGTTGGTTGGTTTTATGCCAGCGCTAACCACCTGGGCTGCACTCCGCCCGTAGTAGCTCAGCCAGCCCTCAGCCATTGCTGAGCGACAAGCGTTGTTATCGGAAATTACTAATATTTTTAGCATAACTTATTGATTGGTTAATTAGTCATGAAGCATTTGCTATTTTGACATAGCTACTTGTTCGTTTCCATTCATAAACCTAATTATAGGTAATACCAGTTGCACAATAAAGGTAATCTTTTTCAGTTTATGCTTAACAGGTAAAATAGGTTTACTACTTTTGATGGTAATTATTTTTAGGTTGATGCTAAAGAAACCGGCATATATATTCGTATTGTTGCTAGTAATAATTTTAATCAATCCTACTCTAATGTTAGGGCAGGAGCAAAGGATTACAATTAAAGGGATTGTTCTGGATTCTGCTGGTGTTGGTGTGCCTTCGGCAAGTGTTTATGTTGTTGGTGGTGTGGTTGGCGTTTCTACCGACGATGATGGTAGGTTTATGTTGCACCTCTCAGAGCGCGATTCCGTAACCATTAGGGTGTCGTGTGTAGGTTATAAGCCCATTGAAGTTAAACTTCAAAATTTGAGGGGGAGGAGTGTTGAGGGTGTAAGCCTTGTGCTTTATCCATCAGAGGAAATTATTGAAGGTGTCATAGTTAAGCCCAGTCAGCGAAGAATTGGAAATATTGAACGAATTGGCATTGATGGGCTGAAAAGCATCCCAAATACTCTAGGTGGATTTGAGGCAATAATGAAGTTGTTACCAGGAGTTTCCTCATCAAACGAGTTGAGCTCACAGTATAATGTAAGGGGCGGCAATTTCGACGAAAATCTGGTTTACGTAAACGATGTTGAGGTATTTCGTCCCTTTTTAATTAGGTCGGCGCAGCAGGAGGGGCTTAGCTTTATTAATCCCGATATGGTTGGATCGATTGAGTTCTCATCGGGAGGATTTAGCGCTGAGTTTGGCGATAAAATGTCGTCGGTTCTAAACGTTAGGTATCGCGAACCTAAGGTATTTGGCGTGCGCGTGGGTGCTGGTTTACTGGGCTCATCGGCTACTGTTGAGGGTGTTTTGCCCGATAAGGCAAGTAATTACATAATGGGGTTTCGATACAAAACATCAAAGTATATGTTGAATACCCTTGAAACCAAAGGCGATTACTACCCTTCGTTTTTCGATTGGCAAGGGCTTATAAATGTAAGTTTAGGGAATAGGATTAGCCTTGGCTTTTTGGGAAATATCGCCCTTAATCAGTATCAATTTAAGCCCACCGTGCGCGAAACCCGATTTGGTGTTTTTAATAATACCCTACAGCTAAAGGTTTACTACGATGGACAGGAAAGGGATGCCTATCTTTCATCGTTAGGTGCCATATCGGCAACCTATAGGATTTCTTCGTCCTTTTTGCTAAAACTTATCACCTCGGCTTACTACTCTCGGGAGCGTGAAACCTACGATTTACTTGGGCAGTATTTTCTTAATGAACTCGACAACTCAATGGGGTCCAGAACCTATGGCGATAGCCTGATAAATGTGGGAATAGGGGGATTTCTTGATCATGCTCGAAACAATGTTAATCTGTATATCCAAAGTGCTGAATTCATAGGCGATTACAGGCACTTTAAAAACCGTCTTAAATGGGGAGCCCAGGTTCAAAGGGAATTAATTGACGATGAATTATCGGAGTGGGGGGCTGTTGATTCTTCGGGTTTTGCTATTCCCTATAATGGAGTGCAGGTTGGTCTCTCAAATTCCTTACAAGCCCGTGGTAATATCCAATCTTTTAGGTCATCGGGATTTGCTCAGGCTGAGCACACCTTTTCCATAAGTAACTGGGAACTTACAACTAATGCAGGCATAAGGGCCAGCAGGTGGAACTACAATAATGAGTTGCTGGTTAGTCCCAGGCTTTCCATTAACTTTAAGAATACTGATGTAAGGATGCTTGAATACCATATATCGGCGGGATATTACTATCAACCACCTTTTTACCGAGAGCTGAGGTTAACAAATGGCATTCTAAACGGCAATATCCGTTCACAGATATCGTTTCATTTGGTTGGAGGAACTGAATATTTTTTTATGGCATGGGATCGTCCATTTCGTCTGAGCTTGGAACTATACAACAAGTGGATGTCGCGCTTAATACCCTACAGCATCGACAATGTCAGGATTCGGTACTCCGGACAGAATCTTGCCAAGGGCTTTGCCCGTGGCGTTGATTTAAAGGTAAATGGAGAGCTGGTTCCAGGTGCCGAATCGTGGTTGAGTATCTCGGTAATGCGAACCAAAGAGGATAATCTTTACGATTACTATGTTAATAGTAAGGGAGAAATCATATATCCCGGGTACTATTACCGACCAACGGACCAAACATTTAATATAGCATTATTCCTTCAGGACTATCTACCCGGCGATAAAAACTTCAGGGTTAACCTCTCGGGTGTTTATGGTAGTGGGTTGCCCATGACTGCCAACGACCCCGCACGGGTGGGCTCTATATTCAGAATGCCGGCTTACCGCCGAATTGATGTGGGTTTTAGCAAATATTTTATTGATAATCTGGTTTCCTCAACTGAAAAATTTGGTATTAATAGCCTCTCACTTAGCCTCGAAATTTTCAACCTTTTCAATTTCAATAATACAGTTTCGTATTTATGGGTTCAAACCGTTGGTAATCAGGATGGGGAATCATATCACTTTGCAGTACCAAACTACCTAACTACCCGAAGGGTAAATGTTAGGATCCAACTTACATTTTAGCAATTATTAGGAAGGTTAAATTGATATCTAAAATAGGCGCGGATAGTCCTGATCAAATCGGTTTAGCACCTTTGAGATGATAGCTTCGCGCAAAAATTTTGACTTATTCCTCACCCTGTACCTTCGGCAGTAATGATTAATGGCCTCTAACTCACATGAGTTGAAGAGTATCTCTTTTCTATGAATCCTTTTTAGTTTTTCAGTATTAAAACCTTTACGTCTGCTATTCATAGCAAGTTATTTTTTTGCAAAGAAAATCAATTTATTACCTCTATTAAAGTTATTAACTCGGAAATACTTAACATTTTTCAAAAAGTTTTTAACAGATTATCTTTTTGTATGCCAATATTATAACAATAATTACATTCAAATAAGCAAATAAAAAAAATAGAATTGTGATTTTTTTTGCCCGTCCCCCTTACATGGGACCAATAATAATTCTTATAGAAATGATGATCTTTTAGCAGTGAAGTTTTAAGTGGCTTTTTATCAATTTGGATAGTTCCCGAAAACGTTTTAAATTTATTGAATAAAAATTATAAAAAATATTCAGATGCCTTTTATCAATCAAATTTATTTGGGCAAAAATTTTGATGTTGCGCATTTCTTAAAGGATGTTCGTCGATACTACAGGGTTGGTTTTTGGTATATTGAAGGTAAAAGTAACCAAATACATCTGGGGCGCAATTTTATATCACACATGGGGTTGAAAACCGAAGTCGATTACCTTGAGTTGGAAACTTTTTTGAAATATGTTCATCCAAGCGATACCCTAAAAATAAAAAAAGCGTTAAAGCGATTAAAAAAAAGAGTGGCGGTTCATCAGGAAATTGAGGTAAGGTTAAGGGTTAATGACGATTGGCGCTGGACCAGAATAGCTGCGGCCAGCTTCCAGAATAATTCTGAGGTACCCGAAATGCTCATTATAGGCCAGTTTAAAAATATTGATACCAACAAGTTTTCGAAGGCAAATGATTTTAATAAGAAACCTTACCATCAGCAATTTGCCTCATTCCGATTCAACCCCAACAATGGCATTTTTTCATGGTACACGCCCACCGATATTTTTTTTAGTAAGCAGGGCGGAGACAATACCTTTTGGCATCTTGATGATTACAAAGATGTATTAGGCCCTTATCAATACACAGAATTTACTGCCCTCTGGAACAATTTTGTTAAAAACGATAAGCAGGTTGATTTCATCTTTGATTTTTTGCATAAAAATTTAAGTTATCGCTTTTGTGCTTTAAAGGTTCCCGGTTCATTAATTTTGCAGGGAGGTGTATTTCGGATAGGTGGCGCAAATGAGCTCCAGGTCAAATCCTTATTTGATAGGTTTTTGAAACTGTTAAACAAGCACAATTTTGCAATTATTGAAATTGATAACAACGGAACCATTATAAATGCTAATGGTTTTGCTGAAAAATTTTTTCAGTTTCGGGTAGCTGAGGTGCAAAAAATTAGGAGTTATTTCACCGACCAAACATTTGCCCAGTTTTCAGAATGGCTTAATGATACCCTAAAAAAAACTTTGGAAATATCGGTTGTGCTACCTGATTTAACCATGCGTAAAATTGTGTGGACTAAGTTCGATGACGATGCTGAAAATCCTTCATCGAGGATTATTGCAGCCAGGGGTGTAACACCTGTTTTTGAAATAAAGGAGCAAAATAAAAACCTATTCCGAAGAATTCAGGCTACAAAATCGTTTTTTAGTCGTCTTTCTCGCAATACCTTACCCGAGGAAATATATCTAATAATTGGTGAAAAATTAGAGGAGCTTTATCCTAAATCAATTAGTGTTGTTTTTTCGTACAACGGTACCGATGGTTTTATAACTATTGAATCAGTTTTTGGTGTTAAAGCCAAGGAGTGGGAGGCTTTTATCAACGAGTTAGGATGGAATCCCGTAGGCCGAAGATTGTTTATTGATGAAACCAAATTGGATGTAATGCTCACCGGGCAGGTGGTACTAATAGATAAACCCTTTAATGAAATACTGGATGGAATATTTTCTGCAGCTGCAAATCATCTCATTGAGAAAACTTTTAAAATAAGCAAAGCCTATTTGACAGGAATTGTAAAGGATGGCAACTTATTTGGAGGCATAATTGTTTTACAAACTGCTGATTACGAATCCTTAAGTACCGATTTTCTTACCGATATTGCTGAACTGGCAGCGGTAGTAATCGATTTTGCAAGTGGTATTGAAGAACTTGCAGTAAAAATTGATTCCCTAAAATCGCTGCTGGATGGTAAAAACGACTTAATCGCATATATCAATCATAAGGTTCGTACCCCCCTAAACTCTATTTTGGGCTTCAGTAGCCTTTTTGATTTACCCGAGATTGATGAGGTTCAGCGAAAGGAATTTATAAAACTCATTAATTCGCAGGGTCAACAGCTTGTTGATATAATGAATGGTGTTCAGGATTTCCTGCGAATCGAAAACCATTCGTTTACAATTATTCAATCTAAGGTACGTATTAATGAGTTTTTCAGAGATTTTGTGGATGCGCTTAAGCAAAATAAATTACTTGATGAACCGTCGATATCATTTTCACTAATTATTCCTGATAATACCGACTTTTTGGAGCTTTACACCGATTCAGGTCGATTGTCACAAGCCCTGCAGCTCTACACCGTTCTAATCGCCCGTTTTGTTCAAACAGGTACGGTTGATATTGGTTATTCAATTCATAATGATAAAGTTCAACTTTTTATCAAGGAGGGCGAATCTACCGTTAATTCTAGCATCAGAGCAGTTTTATTAGATGAGTTGAAAAACCTTTTGCAGGAACGGGTTCCCTATACCGCGCATTTGAGCATTCAGCTAGCCAATAAGATTATTGGACTATTAGGAGGGCAGGCAAGCTTTGAGGGAAAGGAAAAGCTGCAGGTAAATATTCAAATGAATTTGCTTTCCGAGCCTGTAGTTCAATCCGATACAGAGGTGCAATCTATACCTACCACCTATGGAGCCGACTTTAAAAATAGGGTTATTCTTATTGCTGAAGACGAAGAAGTAAACTACATTTTTTTGAATGAGCTTATTGCCTCATGGGGAGCTTCAACTCTTTGGGCTAGGAATGGCCGTGAGGCAGTTGAGCTGGTTAATACCCTTAATCAGGGTATTGATATGATACTCATGGATATACGTATGCCCGTTATGGACGGATATGCAGCTACAATGGAGGTAAAGCAAATAAATAGTTCAATTCCGATTGTTGCCCAAACCGCTTTTTCTTCCCCCCAGGAGAGGCTTAAAGCCCAAGCTGCCGGATGTAATGCCTATATTACAAAACCTATTGAAATGGATGTACTATTTCATGTTCTGGAAGTGTTTTTGAAATAGTTTTGGCAATATTTATTATCTTCGATAGTTTTTTAATACCTTGAAAAATGAGCAATCCTGTTACAGAAAATTTAAAAGCACTGCGTAAGCAGATGCAAAAGAAAAAAGTTGATGCCTATATTGTTTACCATAGCGATCCACATTTAAGCGAATATATTCCAGATTACTGGAAGGAGCGCGAATGGCTTTCGGGTTTTACGGGGTCGGCCGGAACATTGGTTGTAACTAACAATGCTGCAGCACTTTGGACCGATTCTCGTTACTTTATCCAGGCCGAGCAGCAACTCAATGGAACTGGGATTGAACTGTGTAGGATGGGATTGCCCCAAACCCCCGATATCCCTTCATGGCTATCGCTTAATCTTAATATGGGCGGCACTGTTGCCTGCAACGGCTTGTTGATTTCGGTTAGTGCCGTTCGTCAACTTTCTGAGAACATAAAGGACAGAGGCTTCAAAGTTAATTTTAATATCGATTTGATTGATAAAATCTGGATTGATAGGCCTGCCTTGCCGCAGCCAAAATTATTTCTACATACAATTGATTTTGCTCGAATTTCGGTTCAGGAGAAGTTGGGACGTATCCGTAAGGGACTTTTGTTTCACCATGCTACGGCTTACTTATTAGGTGCACTTGATGAAATTTGCTGGACGTTTAACCTTCGGGGTAGCGATATTCCCTATAACCCAGTCTTTCTTGCCTATGCCATTGTTGCTGACGGTAATGCCATTTTATTTGTTGATAAGGAAAAACTAACCGACGAGGTGATGTTCCATCTCGAAAATGAAGGTGTTGCTGTAAAACCCTATCGTAAAGTTTTTGATTCACTAAAAAAGTTAGCCAAGGGAGATAAGGTTTTATTTGATCCGGCAAAAGTAAACTTTAGGGTTTATGATTCAATACCCAAAAGGGTGTCACGGGTTGAGGCACCCAGTATTGTGTCGCATATTAAGGCGCGTAAGCAACCATCAGAGATTGAAGCCATAAAGGATGCGATGGTGCAGGACGGTATAGCCATGGTTGAGTTTCTTCATTGGCTCGAATCAGAGGTTCATCAAGGGAAACTTAATGAACTCAGTGTTGCACAAAAGTTACTTGATGTTCGGAGCCGGCGGCAACATTTTATTTCGGAAAGCTTCGGTGCAATAGTTGGATATGCCGATCATGGCGCAATTGTTCACTACTCTGCAACACAGGAAACAAGTTATACTATAAAGCCGGAGGGTTTTTTGCTGGTTGATTCCGGTGGGCAGTACCTAAACGGTACAACCGACATTACACGAACCGTTCATTTGGGTAATCCATCACAGGATGAGAAAAACGACTACACCCTTGTTTTACTGGGTATGATTAGGCTTTCCATGGCTCGCTTCCCAAAAGACACAAGAGGCTCACAGCTCGATACCTATGCCCGGATGGGACTTTGGGCTAATGGATTAAACTATGGGCACGGAACTGGTCACGGCGTGGGATATTTTCTAAACGTTCATGAAGGCCCCCAGCAAATCCGTCCCGAAAACCATATGCCCATTGATCCCGGAATGGTTATGTCTAATGAACCCGGTTTATATCGGCCATCTAAGTATGGAATACGAATTGAAAATTTAATAGTTTGTGTAGAAGATGAGGTAAACGATTTTGGCTCTTTTTTGCGCTTCGAAAGCTTGACCCTTTGCCCAATTGATACAAAACCTATTGACAAAACAATGCTATCGAGCAATGAGATTGCATGGTTGAACGGCTACCATGATTACGTTTACAAACAGCTATCACCGCATCTTTCTTCCGATATAGCTGAATGGCTTAAGGGAAAAACTAAACCCATATAACATAACAGGGCTGTTAAATCCACAGCCCTGTTTATTCTACTCTCCAATTATCTTGACCAAAACCCTTTTGCGCCGCATTCCATCGAATTCCCCGTAAAATATTTGTTCCCAAGGACCAAAGTCGAGGCGACTGTCGGTAACTGCAACAACTACCTCGCGTCCCATGATGGTTCGCTTAAGGTGGGCATCGGCGTTGTCCTCGTAACCATTATGTCGGTACTGTGAGTAGGGCTTCTCTGGTGCAAGTTTCTCTAGCCATACCTCAAAATCTTGATGTAGCCCGCTCTCATCATCATTTATAAAAACGCTGGCCGTAATATGCATGGCATTTACCAGGCAAAGTCCTTCTTTTATTCCACTTTCGGTCAAACAGGCCTCAACATCTCTGGTAATATTTATTAGTTCACGTCGGCTGCGGGTTTCGAACCAAAGCTCCTTGCGATACGACTTCATAGGGTTACTTGATATTTAATTCGTTGATAATGCTTTCGATTTTTTGGTCAAGCCGCAAAATGGCTGTATCAATGTCTTCACCCTTATTCAAGCTATCGCGAACGCCAACGTAAAATTTAATTTTGGGCTCAGTCCCCGATGGGCGAACTGATACCTTAGTTCCATCGGCGGTTATGAATTGTAGAACATCAGATTTAGGTAGATGTAACTGTTTTTCTTTTCCCGTATGAGTATCGATAGCCGTTTGATTTTGGTAATCGAGTATAGCTCCCACTTTTGAACCGCCAATGGTTTTTGGGGGATTACTCCGGAAGGCTTCCATCATCGATTTAATTTCTGCAAGTCCATCAATGCCCTTTCGAGTGAGCGAAACAAGATGCTCTTTATATAAACCATAGGTTTGGTATATTTCTCTTAATATATCGTAAATGGTTCTGTCCTGACTTTTGGCCCACGCTGCAACTTCGGCAAACATGGCACAGCTGATAACGGCATCCTTATCGCGGACAAAATCTCCGTAAAGATATCCATAGCTTTCTTCTCCACCGGCAATAAAAGTTTTAACACCTTCAAGTTCTCGAATCTTTTCGGCAATGTATTTGAATCCGGTAAGCACTTCATAGCAGTCAACTCCAAATCCATGGGCAATGGCCGCAATCAAATCGGTGGTAACAATGGTTTTTACCACAAACTCGTTTCCGGTGATTTGGTTGTGCTCATGCCATTTACGAAGAATATAGTAAATGAGTACTGAGGCAGCCTGATTACCATTGAGCAGCACATACTCGCCTTTTGGAATGCGGATTCCAACTCCAACCCTATCGGAATCGGGGTCAGTGGCAAGAACCAGCTCTGCATTTGTTGCCCTGGCTTTATCTAATGCCATTTTCATGGCACTTCGCTCCTCAGGATTGGGCGAGGTTACGGTAGGAAAGTTTCCATCAGCAATGCATTGCTCCTCAACTGTGATAACATTACGAAAACCAAATTTTGCAAGGGCATTGGGTACCAGGTTAACACCGGTTCCATGTATAGGAGTATAAACAATGGGGATATCGGAGAATTTTTTAATAAATTCTGGCGATAGCGACATTGAGGCCAGCGTATTGAGATAAATCTCATCGATTTCATTTCCTATTAAGGTGATGAACTTTTCATTGCCTTTGAAATTTACCATTCCGATATCGGTAATTGCCTTTACCTCATTGATTATGGCCTTATCGTGTGGGGGAACAATTTGCCCGCCATCTTCCCAATACACCTTGTAACCATTGTATTCCTTGGGATTGTGCGATGCAGTGATAACCAAACCGCACTGGCAGTGTAGCGTTCGAATGGCAAAGCTGAGTTCGGGTGTGGGACGAAGCTTATTAAACAGGTACACTTTAATTCCATTGGCACTAAGAACCTGTGCTGCTACTTCGGCAAAACGGGTACTGTTATTCCTGGAATCGTAGGCAATTGCAGCACGAATCTCGGGGAGATTGGGAAAATTTTTCTTGAGGTAATTACATAATCCTTGTGTAGCCATACCTACGGTATAGGTATTCATGCGGTTGGTGCCAACACCCATAATTCCACGCAACCCACCGGTGCCAAATTCCAAATCGCAACAAAACGATTCGATGAGTTCCTTAGGGTCGTTCTCAATAAGTTGGGTTACCAATTTTCGGGTCTCCTCATCGAAGGGTGGATGTTGCCATTTTTGGGCCCGTTCCAGTACTTCCGTATTATCCATAATCTTGTTTTTTAAAAGTGTCAACTTAGTCCTTAATGTTTTTAATGCATTGAGCAAGACTATTGCGCCAGTATGGAATATCTATATTAAGCAAGTTACAAATTTTTTGCTTACTAAGTACACTGTACTGTGGACGTATGGCCCTGGTTGGATATTCGGCCGTGGTGATTGGGGTTACTCGTGTGGTTAGCCCTGAAAGATTGACAATTTCGTAGGCAAAATCGTACCAGCTGCATACCCCATGGTTTGAGAAGTGAAAGACCTCTGGCTTAAAATATTTTTTAGGACTAGATAGAATGGTGAGTATGGTTATAGCCAGATCGTTGGCCAGCGTAGGCGTTCCGGTTTGGTCGAAAACCACTCTTAGCTCAGGTTTAGTTTTAGCATGCTTAATGATGGTTTTCATGAAATTACTGCCATAGGCAGAGTAGAGCCATGATGTTCTGATAATCATTGTGTTACCAGCGGAAAGGGCAAGTTCTTCGCCTTTTAGCTTTGATTTACCGTAAACGGATAATGGGTTCACTTTGTCGCTTTCGGTATAGGGGGTGTTGCCGGTTCCATCAAATACATAATCGGTTGAAATGTGAATTAACCCAATTCCCAAATTCCTGCATTGTTTGGCAAGAATGTCAACGGCTTCGGCATTAATTAATAATGCCTTGTCAGCCTCTTCCTCAGCCTTATCAACTGTGGTGTAGGCTGCACAGTTGACAACAAAATCGGGTTTAAGATTTTGCAGTGCGTTTGCTACCAATAGAGAGTTGGTTATGTCCAAATCGTTGAAATCGGTCTTAATTAACTCAAAACCAGTAAAATTTATAACCTCGTTGATAATTGCACTACCAAGTTGTCCGTTTGCACCTGTTATGAGTACTTTCATTATTAATAGGTTGTTCCAAATACGAAATTATTTTCAGCCTCGTTTAAAAGTGGCAAAATGTTGTCTTTTGCCGAAACAATAGCTTTATTGGGATCTATTTTCCAATCAATAGCTAGTGCTGGATCGTTATACCTGATACCCCTGTCGGCTTCGGGGCGGTAGTACTGGTCGCACTTATAGTTAACAATAGCAATGTCGCTTAAAACTGAGAAACCATGGGCGAACCCATTTGGTATTAAAAGTTGATATTTGTTTTCATCCGATAGCTCAATGCCTAAGTACTTGCCATAGGTAGGGGAATTTTGCCTGATATCAACAGCAACATCAATAATAGTTCCTTTTATAACCCTCACCAATTTGGTTTGAGCATAGGGTGAAAGCTGGAAGTGAAGCCCTCTTATTACTCCTTTTACTGAATACGACTCGTTATCCTGCAAAAATTTAATAATAATACCTTGTTCTTCAAGAACCTTGTAATTATAGGATTCCATGAAGTATCCCCGGTTGTCGTTATAAACCTTTGGTTTTAAGATAAGCAGCCCAGGTATTGGTGTTTGCTCAATGATCATGCTTTAGAAATTTTTTTCGTTGGCAATGCGGTAAAGATATTGTCCATACTGGTTGTTGGCAAGGCCATCAGCAAGTTTTAACAATTGCTCTTTGGTAATGAACCCATTACGGTAGGCAATTTCCTCCAGGCAGGCGACCTTTAGTCCCTGACGGTCCTCAATGGTTTGAATAAAGTTTGAAGCCTGAAGCAGGCTTTCGTGTGTTCCGGTATCGAGCCAGGCCAATCCTCTGCCCATTATTTTAAGGTTAAGCCTACCCTCATTAAGGTATAGACGGTTTAAATCGGTAATTTCCAACTCGCCACGCTTCGATGGCTTTAGCGATTTTGCCTTTTCAACCACATCGTTACTGTAAAAGTACAATCCGGTAACGGCATAGTTCGATTTGGGCTGTTGGGGTTTCTCCTCAATACTGATTACCTTACCGGTTTCATCGAACTCAGCCACTCCGTATCGTTGGGGATCTTTAACGTAGTAGCCAAAGACTATGGCACCATCGGTTAATCTGGCGCTTTCCTGTACCATTTCACTAAGGTTGCCACCGTAAAAAATATTATCGCCAAGGACTAAGCAAGCACTATCGTTACCTATAAACTTTTCACCAATAATGAAGGCTTGAGCCAACCCATCGGGGGAGGGTTGGATGGCGTATTCAATTCTAATGCCCAAATGCGAACCATCGCCTAAAAGATCTTGGTATAAGTGAATATCCTTAGGTGTGGAAATAATCAATACATCTCGTATTTGCGCCAGTAGGATAACCGAAAGGGGGTAGTATATCATGGGCTTATCATATATCGGGATTATTTGCTTCGATATACTTTTAGTTATGGGGTACAATCGTGTGCCGGCTCCCCCGGCCAAAATAATTCCTTTCATATTGTTGAATAATTTGATTTATTAATTGCGTTTATCTTGGTTTTGCAGCTTCAAAAAGTAATCAATTGTTAGGGTTAGCCCTTGTTCAAATTCAATTTTGGGGTGCCAGTTGGGGATTATTTTTCCTGCTATGCTAAGATCGGGTTTGCGCTGCTTGGGATCGTCTTGCGGAAGTGGTAAAAAGGTAAGGGCTGATTTGCTGTTGGTTAGTTTAGTAATTAATTTTGCCAGGTCAGCTATTTTGTACTCGGTAGGATTTCCAATATTAACCGGTCCGTTAACACCGTCATCAGTTTCCATAAGCAGGATTAAGGCCTCTACAAGATCATCGATATACATAAAGCTGCGCGACTGGCTCCCATCGCCGTATATTGTGATATTTTGACCATTAAGTGCCTGAGTAATAAAGTTCGATATTACCCGGCCATCGTTTAGGCTCATGCGTGGCCCATAGGTGTTGAATATTCGTGCAATCTTTATTTTTACACCGTTTTGGTAATGGTAGTTAACAAAGAGAGTCTCAGCGCAGCGCTTACCCTCATCGTAACAGGCACGTGGACCTATGGGGTTAACATTTCCCCAGTAGGCTTCGGGTTGCGGATGGATTTCCGGATCGCCATAAACCTCACTGGTGGAAGCCTGTAAAATTTTAGCTTTTACCCTTTTGGCCAATCCCAGCATATTTATGGCTCCCATAACTGAGGTCTTTATCGTTTTAATTGGATTTCTCTGGTAATAAATGGGTGATGCCGGACAGGCTAAGTTGTAAATTTCATCTACCTCTGCATAATAGGGAACAATTACATCGTGTCGAACCACCTCAAAGTATGGATTCGCCATTAAATGCACTATGTTTTGCTTATTACCAGTAAAGTAGTTATCAAGGCAAATTACCTCATGGCCGAGTTCAAGAAGACGTTCACATAGGTGAGAGCCAATAAATCCTGCACCTCCAGTAACCAAAATACGTTTACGCATGGCAATACTTTATCCTATTCCAAAGATAAGTATTTTCGTAAAATTACTAGCATGGCTTAACAAATAAACTTAACTGTTCTAATTATTTAGTAAATATTTTTTATTAAATTTGAGAAAGTTGTGTATTTTTGCAAATTGATTTATATCTACAAATAATGTCTAACTAATTAACAATTAGAAAGTTAATGACTATGAGTGAAGAAATGGCCAAAGAGGCCGCAGAGTTAAAAGATTCCAAAGCCGGGATTCCCGACTTTGATTGGAATTCTTATGCTGAAGAGGATATGTATAATGCCAGTCAGCGTAAAGAATTAGAAAACCTTTACGATCAAACGCTTTCCACCGTTGCTGAGAACGAAGTGGTTGAGGGAACTGTAGTAGCCATTACCAAGCGTGAGGTTTTTATCAACATTGGCTACAAATCTGAAGGCGTTGTAAGCATCAATGAATTTCGTTATAACCCCGATTTGAAGGTTGGCGATAAGGTTGAGGTTTACGTCGAAAGTTCCGAGGATAAGAAGGGGCAACTTGTGCTCTCACACAAGAAGGCTCGCGCTCTTCGTTCGTGGGAACGTGTTAACGAGGCCTTCAATAAGGATGAAATTATTAAGGGTTACATCAAGTGCCGTACAAAGGGGGGTATGATTGTAGATGTATTTGGTATTGAAGCATTCCTCCCCGGATCGCAAATTGATGTTAAGCCCATTCGCGATTACGACGTATTCGTTGGCAAGGTTATGGAGTTCAAGGTGGTTAAAATTAACCATGAGTACAAGAACGTTGTGGTATCGCACAAAGCTCTTATTGAAGAAGAACTCGAACAGCAAAAGAAAGAAATTATTGCCAAACTCGAAAAAGGTCAGGTTCTCGAAGGAACCGTTAAAAATATTACCAGCTACGGTGTATTTATCGATTTGGGCGGTGTAGATGGATTAATTCACATTACTGACCTGTCGTGGGGCCGTGTTAACCACCCTGAGGAAGTGGTTCAGCTCGATCAAAAAATCAATGTGGTTATCCTTGATTTTGATGACGCCAAGAAGCGTATTGCACTTGGATTGAAGCAGCTTACTCCACATCCATGGGATTCGCTCGATCCCAACCTAAAGGTAGGCGATAAGGTTAAGGGTAAGGTGGTTGTGATTGCCGATTACGGAGCCTTTATTGAGATTGCTACCGGAGTTGAGGGGCTTATTCACGTTTCTGAAATGTCGTGGAGCCAGCACCTTCGCAGCGCTCAGGAATTTTTAAAAGTTGGTGACGAGGTGGAAGCTATAATTCTAACTCTCGATCGCGAGGAACGCAAAATGTCGCTTGGTATCAAGCAGCTTAAACCCGATCCTTGGGCCAATATCGATGAAAGGTATCCCGTAGGTTCAAAGCACAAAGCTAAGGTTCGTAACTTCACTACCTTTGGTATTTTCGTTGAAATAGAGGAAGGTGTTGATGGTCTTATACATATTTCTGATCTCAGCTGGACAAAGAAAATTAAGCATCCCGCAGAATTTACCAATATTGGTGACGAAATTGAGGTAGTTGTTCTTGAAATCGACAAGGAAAACCGTCGTTTAAGCCTTGGTCATAAGCAGCTCGAAGAAAATCCTTGGGATGTATTCGAAACCATATTCACCCTCGATTCCGTTCACGAAGGAACCATTCTCGAAGTGTTCGACAAGGGTGCAGTAATTGCTCTTCCTTACGGTGTTGAAGGTTTTGCCACCCCCAAGCACCTTATAAAGGAGGATGGCTCAACTGCAAAGGTCGATGAAAAGCTTCCCTTTAAGGTATTGGAATTCAATAAAGCAGCTAAACGCATAATTGTTTCGCATAGCCGTACTTTTGAGGAAGAGAAAAAATCAGAAGAAAAGGCTGAGAAAAAATCTAAGGGATCTTCCACACAAAAAGCTGTTAAAAAGTTGAATTCTAACATAGAAAAGACTACCTTAGGGGATATTTCTGAGCTGCAAGCTTTGAAATCGGAACTCGAGGCAAGCAAGAAAAAACCTGATGCCCAGAGCGAAGAATAGTCAAGTTGCTTTATATGTTAACCATTTAATCCTGTAAGCAATGGAATTTAAAATTCAGAAGTTCGAGAAGTTCACCGAAATTGATGTGTTAGAAGAAAAACTTGATACCAATATTGCACCGAGTTTAAAATCGGAACTGGTTTTAATCTCAGGTAATGGTGAACGTAATATTGTACTCGACCTCAGCAGCTGCAGGTATTGTGATTCTTCAGGGTTAAGTGCTATACTTGTTGCCAACAGGCTTTGTAAGAATGCCGGTGGAACATTTGTGCTTACCGGCCTTACCGATGCCGTTGAACGGTTAATTACTATCTCGCAACTTGATACAGTGCTTAATATTGCTTATTCTAAGGAAGAGGCTGCACAGATTATTGAAAAAGCAGAAACCAATAGCAAGTAGTGAGGTTTTCAGTTACCATACTCGGTAGCAGTTCTGCTTTGCCTACATCTAAACGTTTTCCATCCGCTCATGCGCTTAATGTGCATGAGCGGATTTTTTTAATCGACTGTGGTGAGGGTACACAGATTCAACTTCGACGTTTTAATGTGCCCATGAATCGCATTAATCACATTTTCATAACACATAACCATGGCGATCATGTGCTGGGCATTTTTGGACTGATTTCCACCTTTAACCTATTGGGGCGCAAAACAGATTTGCATATTTTCGGCTTAGCTGAGTTTGAAGAACTTTTATTTCGCAATATCGATTTTTTTACCGATAAGTTGAACTTTAGGATTGTTTATCACGCTCTTGACCCCAATAGGGTTGAGCAGGTGCATTCCGATAAACACATTAGGGTCACAACCCTACCGCTTCGCCATAGGGTGCCAGCTGTAGGGTATCTTTTTTCTGAAACTCCTCAGCTGCCCAATATCCGTAAAGAGGCCATTGAAATGTACAATCTTTCGCTTGCCGACATCGAGAGGATTAAGAATGGCGAAGATTTTATAACTACCGATGGTAAAGTAATTCCCAACAGAGAGCTGACCTTTGTGGCCAATGTGCCTCGTTCCTATGCTTACTGTTCCGATACCCTTTACAGTGAGCGCCTTGTTGGCTTAGTAAAGGGAGTTGATTTACTCTACCATGAGTCAACTTTTCTTCATTCTGAATTGGAATTAGCCCGAAAAACAGGACACTCTACAGCCTTGCAGGCAGCTACAGTGGCTACAAGTGCTGGTGTCGGGAAGTTACTAATTGGCCATTTCTCATCGCGTTATAGGAATGAAAATAACTTTCTGACCGAAGCAAAGGCGGTTTTCCCTGAAACCTATCTGGTTGAAGATGGACAAACATTTGAGGTGGGAAAAAAGTTATTCTGTCAGTAATCTAAGTTATTTTGTACTAAATATTAAAAGCCTGATGCATTTACACATGCATTTAACACTATTTTGCTACCTTTGCAAATCAAAGTATTATTAGTTGCATGCACCAAAAAGTTATAATTCTCGATTTTGGTTCCCAGTACACTCAGCTTATCGCTCGTAGAATAAGGGAATTGAATGTTTACTGCGAAATTCATCCATTTAATCGAATACCAAAACTTGATAGTACGGTAAAAGGGGTTATCCTTTCGGGTAGTCCTTACTCCGTAAGGGACTACAATGCTCCCATGCTCAACCTGTATGAAATAAAGGGAAAATTCCCTATATTGGGCATATGCTATGGAGCCCAGTTGCTATCGCAAACACTTGGTGGTGAGGTTTTACCCTCTGCCATTCGTGAGTATGGAAGAGCTACGCTTGAAGTGGTTGATTATAGCTGTCCTCTTTTTAAGGAAATAGCTCAAAAATCGCAGGTTTGGATGTCGCATGGCGATACTATCGCTCGAGTACCAGATAATTTCAAAATTACTGCTAGCACCGTTGATGTAAAGGTTGGTGCTTTTCAGATCTTGGGTGAACAAACCTATGGAATTCAGTTTCACCCCGAGGTTTACCATAGCGTTGAGGGATCAAAAATTCTAAAAAATTTTGTAGTTGATATATGTGGATGTGATCAAAGTTGGACTCCCGCATCGTTTGTTGATGATACTGTATTGACTTTAAGGTCCATGCTGGGTAACGACCGTGTTGTGTTAGGGTTATCGGGTGGAGTTGACTCTTCGGTAGCAGCAATGCTTTTACACAGGGCTATTGGTAAAAATCTTTCATGCATTTTTGTTGATAATGGACTTTTACGCAAGAATGAGTTCTCTCAAGTGTTGGAATCGTTTCAAAGCTTAGGTTTAAATGTTGTTGGAGTTGACGCCAGCCAGAGGTTTTATCAACAGCTAAAGGGGATAACCGATCCTGAGCAGAAGCGCAAAATTATCGGTCGGTTATTCATTGAAGTTTTTGACGAGGAAGCTCATAAAATTTCCGATGTTAAATGGTTGGGACAGGGAACCATTTATCCCGATGTTATTGAATCGGTTTCGGTTAATGGACCTTCAGCTACCATTAAATCGCATCACAATGTGGGCGGATTGCCCGAAAAAATGAACTTTAAGGTGGTAGAGCCACTTCGGCTCTTATTCAAGGATGAAGTACGACGCGTGGGGCGTGAGTTGGGTTTACCCTTGTCCATTCTCAACCGTCATCCTTTCCCTGGTCCTGGTCTGGGTATCAGGGTTTTGGGAGAGGTTTCACCTGACCGGGTTGCCCTTTTACAGGAAGCCGATCACATTTATATCCAGGGATTACGCGAGGCTGGGCTGTACGATAAAATCTGGCAAGCGGGTGCTATTTTGCTGCCAGTTCAATCGGTTGGCGTTATGGGCGATGAACGCACATATGAGTACGTAGTTGCCCTTAGAGCTGTAACATCTACCGATGGCATGACAGCCGATTGGTACCATTTCCCATACGATTTCCTTGCCCGAATATCGAATGAAATTATAAACCGTGTTAAGGGAATAAATAGGGTGGTTTACGATATCAGTTCAAAACCCCCAGCCACCATCGAATGGGAATAGTTTTTCCTTGTACTTCATTATTATATGTGTATGAAAAAAATATTAATTGCAGTAGGGCTTGTAATTTCGTTTTCCTTATCAGTTGCCGCACAAAGCAATTCCAGTTTTAGTGCATATAAGTTTGTGCGCTTTATTCAGTATTTATCTGGCAATTATGTTGATACTATCAACGTTAATAGGTTGGTTAACGAAGCCATAGTTGATATCCTAAGCCAGTTGGATCCGCATTCCATTTACATTTCCAAGGAGGATGTGCAGGCCATGAACGAACCCTTGGAGGGAAACTTCGATGGAATTGGCGTTGAGTTTAACATCCTTAACGATACCCTTATGGTTGTGAACCCTATTTCCGGAGGGCCATCAGAAAAGGTTGGTATAATGGCCGGAGACCGTATTGTGGCCATAGATGGGAAACCCATAACCAATATTGGCTTGAAAATACCAGATGTACATAAATTGCTTCGTGGCCCCAAGGGAACTCGAGTAAATTTAACCATATTGCGTCGAGGTACCGATCAGCTGCTGGATTTTACTATTATCCGCGATAAGATTCCCATTTATAGCATTGATGCCGCCTACATGGCTCAGCCCGGTGTAGGCTACATCAAAATTAACCGTTTTGCTGCCACTACCGAGCAAGAGTTTATAGAGGCAATGGAGAAGCTGGAAAAGCAAAAAATGAAGGATCTTATTATCGACCTAAGAAACAATGGTGGTGGGTTGCTAAACTCTGCCTATGAATTGGCCAGCTACTTCTTTGATCCGGGAAAATTAATTGTATATACCGAAGGCCGTAACAGCCCCCGTACCGATTACTTTTCTCATTTCCGTGGTAAAAAAGTATTTAGTGGCAGGTTGGTTATCATTACCGACGAGGGCTCTGCCTCAGCCAGCGAAATCCTTGCGGGTGCCATTCAAGACTGGGATAGGGGAATAATTGTAGGGAGAAGAACCTTTGGAAAGGGTTTAGTTCAGAATCAGTTGCCCCTACCCGATGGCTCCATGATTCGCCTTACTGTTGCCAAGTATTTCACTCCTACTGGTAGAGCCATTCAGAGACCATATAATCAAGGTATGGCAAAGGAGTACTATTCTGATATTGATAAGCGGTTTTACGCTGGAGAACTTTTTAATGCCGACAGCATACATTTCCCCGACTCACTTAAATATACAACCCTTGTAAAACATAAGATTGTTTACGGAGGTGGTGGAATTATGCCCGATATATTTGTACCTCTGGATACTTCATTTTATTCAGAGTACTACGGCAAGTTGGTGCGCTCTGGATTAATCAATCAATTTGCCATTACATGGGTTGATGCAAACAGGGAGGTGCTTAAAAAGAAGTACCCCATGTTTGAAAAGTATAATAAAAATTTTCAGGTTTCTGAAAGCATTTTGGAAGAACTTTTTGCCCTCGCCGAATCTAAACAAATACCACGGGATAGCGCTGCTATACAAAAATCCTTGGAAGATCTAAAAACTCAACTAAAAGGTCTTTTTGCTCAATCGCTTTTTGGCCCGGGCTACTACTATGAGGTTACTAATAATCGAAATGAATCGTATTTGAAGAGCCTTCAAATTTTAAATAATTGGAACAACTATAAGCATTTAGTACAGTAATTTTTTTCTGCTTTTTCAAATTTCATAAATTTGTTTAACATCCATTTTGGATAAAAAACACTATTTAACTATTATCATGGAGACAATGAACGAATTCAGGCAGTTGGGTTTATCGGATAAAGCCTTAGATGCTATCAAGCAAAAGGGTTTTGAGCAACCTACGCCCATTCAGAAAATAACTATCCCGGTTTTGCTCAGCGAAACCTGTGATGTAATAGCACAAGCCCAAACCGGAACTGGTAAAACAGCTGCATTTGGCCTACCCATAATTGAAATGTTAGAAGGCCAGTCCAAAGGTATTAAAGCCTTAGTACTGGTGCCAACCCGTGAATTAGCCCTGCAAGTGTGCGATGAGATGATTTCGCTTGCGCAAAAACGGATAATCATAGTTGCTGTGTATGGTGGTCAGTCCATTTCGGAGCAGCAGCGACGCATCAAAAAAGGGGTTGATGTTGTGGTTGGAACACCCGGACGTATTCTCGATCTAATTAATAGGGGGGATCTGGATTTCAGCAACCTTCAAATGTTTGTTCTTGACGAAGCCGATGAAATGCTCAACATGGGCTTCATTGAGGATATCGAGGCCATAATGGCCCATACCCCACAGGAAAAAAGAGTTTTGCTGTTTTCAGCCACCATGCCCGAGCGCATTGTGAAGCTGGCCCAAAACTATATGAAAAGCCCCAAAAAAATTGATGTTGATAAGGCCAAACTTACCACTGGATTAACTGATCAAATTTACTTTGAAGTTAGGGAACCCGATAAATTTGATGCTCTTACCCGAATAATTGATATCGAACCAGAATTTTATGGTTTAGTTTTCTGCCGTACCCGCAACGATGTGGATGTTTTAACTTCAAAGCTCATTGAGAGGGGGTATGCCGCCGAGGGGCTACATGGAGAGATTTCGCAGGCTCAACGCGAGAAAACCCTGACAAAATTTCGAAAGAAACTCATCAATATTTTAATAGCTACCGATGTTGCAGCACGCGGTATTGATATTGCTGATTTGACACACGTTATTAATTACAGCCTTCCTCAGGACCCCGAGTCCTATATTCATCGTATAGGTAGAACCGGAAGAGCAGGGAAACAGGGTACCGCAATAACCTTTGTATCGCCCGAAGAGTACCGTAAGCTTAACTACTTCCAAAAAGCAACCAAGGTTAACATCCGTAAGGAGCTACTTCCCGCAGCCGAAGACATTGTGGCTGTTAAGCGTGAAAAAATTAAAGAAGAGCTGCACGATATTATTCGTCAGGGTAGCTATAGCGAATATCTTGGAATGGCTGAGGATTTGATTGAAATTAATAGCCCCGAAGTGGCTCTTGCTGCCCTTCTTAGGCTGGCTTTTAAAACCCAACTCGATGTTTCTCGCTATCCCGAAATCCGATCATTTAGGGTCGATACCAAAGGAACTACTCGTTTGTTTATTGGACTTGGCAAAAAGGACGGAATGACACCCAAAAAAATTTCGGAGTTCATCCGTAAAGAGGTTAAAATACCGGATAATAAGATAGATGACATAATGGTTAGGGACGATTTCTCCTTTATTACCGTTCCTTTTACCGATGCAGAGAAAATTTTGAAAATTTTTAGTAACCGTACTTCCGATGGAAAACCTCTTATTACCAAAGCAAAACCTAAAAAGTAATTACGCATAGTAGCATGAGTCAGACATTTCAAATGGTGGCCAAAACCCTAGAGGGATTAGAGGGGGTTCTTGCCGATGAACTTAAGGAAATTGGTGCTGAAAGTATTGAAATTGGTTGCAGATCTGTTTCTTACTTTGGAACTCAGGAAACACTCTATAAATCAAATTTTTGGCTACGTACAGCACTTAGAATCCTTAAACCCATTTATACTTTCAAGGCTAGAACTATTGAAGAGTTCTATGGAAATGCTCGAAAGTTCGATTGGTCCTCAATTATGGATTTATCGCATAAGTTTGCTGTTGATAGCGTGGTAAATTCAGAGCATTTCCCTCATTCGCGATACATTGCCCTGAAGTTTAAGGATGCCATAGCTGATCAATTTCGCGAAAGGGTCGGAAGGCGCCCCTTTGTTGACCCCAAAAAGCCCCATATACAATTCCACGTACATATTAATGATGACACGTGTACAATTCTGCTCGATTCCTCTGGCGAATCACTTCATCGCAGGGGTTATAGGGTAGTTCAGGATAATGCTCCCATCAACGAAGTTCTTGCGGCCGGAATGATTAAATTATCCGGATGGAATGGCGATTCGGTGTTTCTGGACCCTATGTGCGGTTCCGGAACCATTCTTATAGAGGCAGCCCTGATTGCATACGGCATTGCCCCAGGAATTTTTCGTCAGCACTTTGGCTTTGAAAACTGGCTCGATTTTGACCAGTCACTTCTTCAGTCCATTTATAACGACGATAGCCACGAACGAAACTTTGAATACCTGATTCTGGGACGCGATATATCAAAACAGGCCATTGCATCGGCAATTGAGAATGTTAAGCAATCGGGATTACAGAAAAAAATTGACCTCGCAGTAGCATCAATCTTCGATAACAACCCACCCAGGGTGGATAGGGGTGTGGTTATTACCAATCCGCCCTCCGGGGAAAGGCTTCGTAAGGAACAAATTGAAAACTTTTACAAGCAACTTTCCGACGCATTTAAACAGAAATACAATAATTACGACGTTTGGTTAGTAACATCAAATATGGAGGCCATGAAAAATTTCGCTCTTCGGTCTTCAAAGCGAATTACCCTTTTTAATGGAGCACTTGAGTGCAAGTACCAGCGGTTCTCAATGTATAAGGGAAGTTTAAAAGCTAAATTTAACTAGCCGTTTTTTATAAACGGTTTTTTATATACTGCAAAGTATTGACTAAATATTTGTTGCTTTTATTCAAAATTTTATTATATTTGTTTATAAGTAAATACAATTAGCTTTTGTCCGATAATAGTTCCAAAAAGCCAATGAGTGAATTCCTTTCTGAATGCTATGCTAAAATGCATAAAGGTAATATTATTGTGGCATATAAAGGTGAGATAAACGCTACAATTATTGCCGACACTCTGGGTTTAATTGAGGCTAAACTCTCCGATGAGCATGTTGATAACCAGGTCCGAAAGAAACTTTACAATGTATTGGTTGAATGTCTTCAAAATCTTTACCACCATGTAGATATTGTTCCCGGAAGCAATGATAATCAAGGGAATGGTACTTTTGTTCTATCTAAAACCAGCGAGGGTTTTTACATTGCTACGGGCAACATGGTTAAATCATCAAAAATTTCAATTCTTAAAGAAAAAATTGATAAGATTAATTCTTTATCAAAGGATGAATTAAAAGAATTTTATAAATTTGTTTTGAATAATCAGACCTTTTCTGAAAAAGGTGGAGGAGGTTTAGGATTGATTGATATAGCCCGAAAAACTGGAAACAAACTTAAATATAGTTTTACGCCATTCAACGACGATTATAGTTTTTTTTATTTGAATGTATTGGTGAGTGAATAATTAAAATATTATACTATGGAACTACTAAATATTGAAGGAACTCCTAAAACTCCAACTATTGTTTTAAATCCGAGTACAGGAGTTATTGATATTAAAGGACGATCCATTCCAGAGAACTCAATTGAGTTTTATAGACCTGTAGTTGAGTGGCTCGATGAATATATTAAGAACCCCCAGTCTAACACGGTGGTAAATGTTCAGTTGGAGTATTTTAACACTTCTTCTTCCAAGTGCATACTGGATGTTTTCAAAAAACTTGAAACACTTAAGAAGAATCAAAAGGACGTGGTAATTAACTGGTACTACGAGGAGGATGATGAGGATATGCTTGAAGCAGGTGAGGACTATGAATCTATAATTAAGGTTCCCTTTAAGATGATCCAGATTGTGGATTAGTTTAATTATACACATACAAAAATAAGAGGGGTTAATTTTAATTATCTCCTCTTCCTATTTTATATTATGAATTATCTTTTTCCCCTCCCAATCCTTCAAACCACTCTAAAAGGCTTTTTAAGAGTCTGAAGTAAAGTATAACATACATAAGAGCGCTGAAAATCCAGATGACTATAATATTTACCCAAAGCGTTCCAACATACACACCAAAAATTGGCTTTACGGGTGCGTAAAAATGAGCCCTTAAGAGCATAGATTCAGGAAGTTGGTATATGGGGTCAATTTTCTGAATTAGTCGGTTGTTGTACTCAATTATGCGCTCAACCTCGCCAGAGTTTCTAACAAATTCGCTAAGGCTTTCGTTGTGATACCTTCGTTTCAGCTCAATAAAATATTCCTGCTTATTGGATTTCCTCTGAACGGTATTAATAAACCTATCCTTTTCGGCACTCGCCTTATTGTAAAGCTTAACGTAGTATTTTCTAATCGATTCAAGAAATTCATTTAGTTCCTTAAGGGTAGCTAGTTCAACTGTTGATGGGTATAGCTGAGTGTACTTACTGAAAATGAGATGCGATGCACGGGGAGTAGTCATCTCCTTAATCAATTCGTTGCGAAGCAGGGTGAGTGCATTGGCAAACTCGTCCTCTTTTTCTTTTTTCCCGTAGTTTCTTATGCAAAAATCAACCTTGTTTTGCAGCGATTTTAGCCAGTAGTTGCGTTTGTAATCCGATAGGCTCATTGCCGCATCAAATTTATAAAGCGGCTTCATGTAACGGTTTTCCTTAAACTGGTAAACTGCTAGTGCCTCATACCCCCATCGGGCAACAATGAATTCTCCGTAAAGGGGGATACTACTTGGTGATGAAATGGTTGGGTTTAACTTTTCGTATTTAACAATAATTCCACTCAGAATGATTTGGGGAATAACCAAAAAAGGAATAAGAATATATATGGTTACCACAGTTTTAAAGCTATCAGAAATAACCAGTCCAAGCATGTTTGAGGTAAACCATATGCTAAAGAGAACCAGCCAGTACTCAAAATACATGCCTCTTATTTCCATTATTGTATTGCCAATAGCAACAAACATTAATGATTGTATGGCCGATATGCCTAAAAGAATAGCAACCTTAGACAAAAGGTAGCTTGACCAACTTAGGTTAAGAAAAGCCTCGCGTTTGAGTATTTTTCTGTCTTTAATGATTTCTTCAGCGCTAACGGTTAGGCCAACAAATATGCCCACTATAACCGCCATGAAAATGTAAACCGGTAAATTGCTGTTGTCCAGCAAAGTGTATCCTATCCGGTTCGAAACGTCAACGTTGTAGTACTTAATAATGTAGGCAAGCAAAAAGGCAAGTAAGGGTGTTTCAAAAATGTTGATAACCATGTACTGTGTATTTGCCAGTTTGCTGAGCAAATCGCGCTTAACAAAAATCCGTAGCTGTTTTATCCAGTTTGGTATTTTAAAATGGATTTTTGGTAGGGGTTCCTGCGATGTGGCTTTTGTTTGTTCAGTAAAAAAACGTCTAAAGTATTCGTTCCATTCCAAAGGATTAATCTTTCGGGCACGGGTAGGATTACCGTACTCGTCTAGTACATTCGATTCAACAATGTTGAATATTTGTTCAGGATTAACATTTCCGCAGGTAGGGCATTCGCTTTCGTTCCAATTTGCCTGTTGTACCCTTGATTTAAAATAGATAATTGATTCTATGGGGTCGCCATTATAAATTAGAAATCCTCCCGTATCCAAAATGAGGAGGCGATCGAACATCTTAAAAATCTCAGATGAGGGTTGATGGATGACAACAAATACCAACTTGCCTTTAAGTGTTAGCTCCTTGAGCAGGTCAAGAATATTTTCTGAATCGCGGGAGCTTAACCCTGAAGTGGGTTCATCCAAAAATAGAATGGCAGGCTCTCTAATGAGCTCTAGGGCTATATTTAGCCGCTTGCGTTGGCCGCCACTTATTTTTTTATTCAGTGGGGAACCCACTCGCATATCTTTTATTTCGTAAAGCCCAAGGTTGAGAAGCGTTTGATTAACAACTGCCTCAAGCTGTTCAGGGGTGTAGTTGTCAAAACACAAACGGGCATTATAGTAGAGGTTCTGGTAAACGGTTAGCTCCTCAATGAGCAAATCGTCCTGCGAAACAAAACCTATTTGGCCTTCAACAAGTTCACTCTGTATGTTGATATCAATCCCATTTATTAAAATTCTTCCCTTTGTGGGTTTTTCGCTGCCGTTGAGCACGTTTAGCAGGGTAGTCTTTCCAGCTCCAGAAGCCCCCATTATGCCCACAAGATGTCCGCTCTCATGAACAAACGACATGGGGTGAAGCCCAAATTTCCCGTTCTTGAAGCGGTACTCAATATTCTGAACCTCAAAAAAAATCTTTTCTTTTATTTTATCCTGAACAAAACGGCCAACTATATCGCTAAAGTAAACCGGTTTTATTTTGGAGTTTCGAATCGATGAGCCGTTGTTGAGTACAAAAATTTTGTCCTTGATGATTAAATGACCATTAAGGTAGAGCTCGTGCTTTCCATTGTATCGTAAAAAGAAGATGTTTGCCGATTCTATAAAGAGTATTTTAAGGTCATCGTGCAACCCTTCTACAAAAAGATACTTCTGCTTATATGTATCATTATTTCCTGTCCCATTAATAAGCAAAATGTTAGCATTGGGTTTGATGCTATCAAAATCGGAAAGAACGAAATCTTTTAGTAATAAAAATTCATTTTCGGGTACGTAAAAGGTTTCGGCTACTGTGGTAATGAATGCCATTTCCTGCTCTGTAACCTCGCCTTCATCGGGTTTTACAAATTCCAGTAACCTAATGAGTACAACAATTTTCTGCTGTTGTTGAAGTTCTTCATTTATCTGGGAGCAAATTTTCAGAACTCTAACCGAACTGGACGAAGTTCTTTTCTTGGTTTTGCTCTTTTCGCTTTGCTTCTCTTGGTATAGATTATAGAAATAGTCAAAAACTTTAAGATACTCCTTAACCAAATCAATATTGAGTTGATTCCTAAGGAACTCCTCCACAACTTTACGCCTTTCAGTGTAATCGTTTGCATCCTTATCGTTCTCCGGTATGGGTCGGGCGATAATGGCAAAGAGCTGCATCAGGGCTTTAAGAATCGACTCGCTCATTGGAATGTAATTATTATTGCTTAAAACCTATTAGCAACATGGCGTATCCGGGTGTAAATTGCTGATTCTTAACTTCAATCTGGATAATACATGTAACCGTGGAAGTAAATCTAAAATCCCAGTAGGGGCTATAGTTAAAACTTTCATTTGTGAAGAGTAGGTTCTTCTCGGTATCATAAATGGAAAAAACCAGTTCCCCTTTTTTGGCACTGGTGCAGGCCGATATCCTATAGGTATTATCGGCAAAAAAGGTAGTTCGAAATTCTATTTTCTGATCGGGCTTCAGTGCAGCAAAGTATTCCTGTCCATCACTAATGTAATTCGATGGAAAATTCACAGCACAGCTGTGTTTTAGCCGCTCAATTTGAGCGCTGGCAAACCAACTAGCGTTTAATAGGATAAGTGTAGCTACAATTCTGAACATAATTGAATGATTTATTCCACCATCGATTTACGTATCTGCTCTATTTTGCTGCTGATAATCTTAATGTGATACTCCGACATTACCACCCGTGACTGGCTATTAACTATGATTAATTTGTTTGCCTCATCAACTATAGGCTCCTTGTATGTGTATGAGTAAATGATACCATCAAATTCGTAGGCCAAATCTATAAGATTATCGAGAAGATCAGAAAATTCTGCCGATTTATAGTAAAATGGCGTAAGGAGCTCAATGAGGTTATCGAGGGGATGTTTCTGTTCACCAATTCGGTTTATTATTTCCCTGTTTTTATATTCCTGTGCAATTTGTGTCATTATGTATAAACTTTCAACCCAGCAACCGGCAACAATTAATGCGCCAATATCGTAGCGTTCGTTCTTTTTAAGATAAAGATCGCTGCGGGCGTAAACCGATGAAATGATCCGAATTAGGGAATCTTTATTGTCGATATTTTTTTCAATTCGTTCAAATAATTTGCTATCGAACGACTCTGTTACTCCAAGTTGCTCACTTATCTTCTTTATGGTTCCCAGATATACTATCGATTCCTGAGTTTTATCGTAAATACCCAGATAGCTTAAATCGGTTCCATATATACCGAGGTTTACCGCTTGCTGGAATGATGTTGTGTATTTTTGGTAATTGTTTGGGTTGTTTAGTAAGTTCTCTTTATAGGGTATCTCTAATTTTTTAATTAGATTGGTTACCTGCCATGGTGAGGGAATAGGGAAAATGGCATTTTCAAACTTGATTATTGTGGATAATGTATCGGACGATTGTGCATTTTTGTTATCCTGCTTTATTGATGTTTTGCAAGATATCATCAGTAATAGAATGGCTCCAAATGCGATAGTTAGTTTATGTGTCCTTTTGTACATTGTTAAAGAGCATTTGCTAATTCAATGCAAGTAATAAAAAATTAATGAAATATCAAACAATGTTCAAAATTGATGCATATATTAAACGATTCATGAATAAAGGAATCTATTAAATTAATAAAGTCAACTATTTTAGCAGAACTAACAAAGTAATTTATTTTAAAAATAGTACATGATGAAACAATTTAAAGTGCTTTTAGTGCTATTGATGATTACATCAATTTCGTATGCTCAAAAGCAGCTAACACTCGAACAGGCGGTTTTGCAACAGGCAACTGTGTTCAGGCCTAAAACCCTAAACGGATTTAGCTGGCGACCCGGCACTTCGGAATATACCTATATTGTCAACGATTCCTTGATTGCCGTAAATACAAAGGATTTAAAGCAAAAAAACATTATCACTTTAACTGCGGTTAACAGCATTTTGAAAAATTCAGGCATCGCACCCATAAAACAATTGTTTCCCATTTGGCTTAGTTCTTCAAGAATACTTCTTAAACGAAGAAATACCATTGCAATTCTCGATGTTGTTAATCATAAGGTAGAAGCAAAGTTTGTGATACCCGATGACGCCAAAGGCGCCGAGTTGAGCCCTGATGCAAAAAGGGTTTCATACTTAAAGGGTAGCAATTTGTTTATGATGGAACTTAATGGTAATGAAATTGCTGTTACTAACGATTCGGTAGATGGATTTGTAAACGGGCAAAGTGTCCACCGCAATGAATTTGGCATTAGCAAAGGCACATTCTGGTCGCCTTCGGGGCGTTACCTGGCCTACTACCATATGAATGAGAGCATGGTTACCCAGTATCCTTTAGTTGATATTACTAAAAGAGTGGGAGAGGCTGTATTTATTCGTTACCCAATGGCTGGAATGAAAAGCCATGAGGTTACAGTCAGAATTTACGATACCCAAACCGGCAATACAACCGAGATGCAGACCGGGGAACCCCGTGAGCAGTACCTTACCAATTTAGCTTGGACACCCGATGAAAAATCGATTCTGATTGCCATTTTAAACCGTGAGCAGAATCATCTGAAAATGAATACCTACCGGGTAATCGATGGTGCCTATGAAACTACTCTTTTTGAGGAGGTAAATGAAAAATATGTTGAGCCGTTAATGCCTGTACAATTCATGAAATCAGGGGAACAGTTTTTATGGCTCAGCCGTCGCGATGGTTGGAATCATATTTACCTATATGGAATTGATGGCAAATTGATTAAACAGGTTACTAATGGTAATTGGGAGATAACCGAGGTTCATGCGGTTGACGAATCAAATGGGCTGGTTTACTTTACTGCTACAAAGGACAGCCCCCTTGATCGGCATTTATATTCAGTAAATATTAAGGACGGAAAATTGCAAAAGTTAACTCAGGGTGAGGGAACGCATCGTCCTGCCATTAGCCCCGATTATAAGTACTTTGTCGATTTTTACAGTTCTATTAATGTCCCTAATCGAGTGGGTTTGTTTACCATTTCTGGCAAATCTATTCATCAACTAATTGATGCACCAAATCCCTACAATGGTTATGCTGTGCCCATGCCTCAACTAATGACCATTCAAAAAGCCGATGGCACAGAACTTTATGGCAGGTTGATAAAGCCGACATTGTTTGATTCAACCAAAAGGTATCCAGTGGTAGTATATGTGTACGGAGGGCCTCATTCACAGTTGGTTACAAACAGTTGGATGGGCGGGGCTCGTTTATGGGAGTGCTACATGGCCAATCTGGGATACATCATGTTTACATTGGATAACAGAGGTACATCGAACCGTGGAGCAGAATTTGAACAGGTAATCCATCGCCAGTTGGGAGCCGCTGAGCTGGAAGACCAACTATTAGGGTTAAAATTTCTGAAAACACTACCATTTGTTGATTCAACCCGTATAGGTGTTCATGGCTGGAGCTTTGGCGGCTTCATGACCATTACCATGATGCTCAGAGCCTCAGAGCAATTTAAGGTTGGTGTCGCCGGAGGGCCCGTAACGGACTGGAAGTTTTACGAGGTGATGTATGGGGAGCGGTATATGGACACACCCCAGCAGAACCCCGATGGTTATTCCAAAGCCGATTTAAAGAACTATGTTAAAAACTTAAAAGGGAAGTTACTCATTATACACGACGATATGGATAAAACCGTTGTGCCTCAACATAGCCTTACTTTAATTCATGAATTTGTAAAGAATAGTGTTCAGGTTGATTTCTTCATGTACCCCCAGCACGACCATAATGTTTATGGTAAGGATAGAGTGCATCTTATTAATAAGATAATCAACTATTTCAATGACAATCTATAGCTATTCGGATTTTTAGAAAGGCTGTGTTAAAAATATCAGATTGTTCAAAACCCTATTGATGTAGGGTTTTGGCTTTTTCCCTTTTAAGCTAACGGGTTTGTATTTGCCTTTATGGATATTTTCTTTTACCAATCGTTGCAAAATGATGAAAGTAGATATATCGTATCGAACCATATGGTCAGTGGCCTATCCTATTATACTGGGTAGCGTGGCTCAGAATATCCTAAACATTACCGATACTGCATTTCTGGGAAGAATAGGTGAAGTAGCTTTAGGCGGCTCAGTACTTGGCGGTCTTTTATACAATGTAGTTCTAATGCTGGGTTGGGGGTTGGCTCTGGGTGGCCAGATAATTATTGCCCGACGTGTTGGCGAAGGTGCTCACAATGCAGTTGGTAGGGTGGTTGAGCACCTGTTTTATGCCATGGTTCTTCTTTCGTTAGTTTTAGTAATGGTTTTAGTTTGGTTTTACCCGTTACTCTTTGATCTTTTTGTAATGTCAAAACCTGTCCAGAATGCAGCTAATTCATACTTTTCAATTCGTATAATAGGATTGCTATTTGCATTTACAACCTACACCTTTAATGCGTTCCTGATTGGTATTGCAAGGACCAAGGTAATAACATTTACATCGTTCATTACCGTGCTAAGCAACGTGGTACTCGATTACGGATTGATTTTTGGCAGGTTAGGTCTTCCGGCCATGGGGTTAACAGGTGCCGCACTTGCTTCAGTTATAGCCGAGGTTGTTGGTTGCATTTTCTTGCTAGCATATGTAAAGCAGATGGAAATTTCGGAGTATAACCTTTTCCAATTTGGTAGGATATCGCCGAAACTTTTTGCCAGGTTGGCAAACATCTCGTGGCCATTAATGCTGCAGTTCTTCGTATCAATATTTGTGTGGTTCGTATTTTTCTTGTTTATTGAAAAGATGGGAGAGGCCGAACTGGCAGTTTCCAACATCATCCGAAGCATATACATAATTCTGATGATTCCGATATGGGGTTTTGCCTCAGCCACCAATACGCTTGTGAGCCAGCAAATTGGGAAGGGAAATAGCAATATAGTTTTATTCCTAGTGAAAAAGGTAATGGGTATCACCTTAATTTTGGTATTCTGCCTCTCAATAATAACACTTCTTTTTAGTGGTTCGGTAATTAAAATATATACTAACGATATTAAATTGATAGCCTTAGCAAAACCTGTTATCTGGATAGTTGCATTTGCCTCACTATCCTTGGCAGCTGCTTTCATCAGTTTCAATGGTGTATCGGGAACCGGAAGCACAAGAGTTTCGTTTGCCATTGAGGTTTTTACCCTTACCATTTACCTAAGTTGGGCGTACATTATGACCATTATTATTCAGAAACCGCTCAGTTGGGTTTGGACAGCGGAAATAGTTTATGGTGTTTTAGTCACATTTTTTTCATTGCTTTACCTCAAATCGGAAACATGGCGTAACAGAGTTGTTTAGCTACCAACCCGGAATGAAGTTGATTCCCCATGTTGCAGACTGAAAGCCCCCGAGTTGGTAGGGAATAGCATAGTAGGGTTCCAGAATCAACATTCCAAAAAGGTTGATCCTAAGGCTGATACCAGAACTCACAAATGGGGTTCGGTCGTTTAATGATGCGGGCTTCCATTTTAAACTGGGCGGATTATCCTTTGTCCAGGCAATACCGGCATCGGTGAAAAATGCCAATTCGGTAAACAAGGATCCCGATTTAATTAACGTTAGCCTTTCGGGTCCGGTAAAGGGTATTCGGATTTCAAAATTGGCAACGGCAATATGATTTCCCGTAAGCTGGTCGATGTTAATGTTCCCGAATTGACCATACTTTATAAAGGCATTGCTATCATATCCCCTTACATACCATGGGTAACCAATGTAAAGCGGGTAAAGAATATTATTCTCAATACTTGAACCAAAACGTCCGTAATAAAGCGTTCGGAATGCGAAGCTGAATGGTTTACGGAAAATGTATTTTCGGTAATCGGCTAATCCGCCCCAGTAGTTGTAGCCCCCAAGGGTACGCGATACCTGAAACCGCATGCGCTGTCCACGCATGGGCGATGCTATTCCAAAATCGGAATTATCGAAAACATAGGCCACATTTGATTGCTGTAACCAGAACCCCGGCGGAACTTCGCCCTTTTTACGTTCCGAACCCCAGTAGTAACCATCTATATAGTAATTCGAGTAAATATCAGCTCTGTAATAGTAGCGTGCTAACGAAGAGCTAAACTCAAATCGTTGGGTTCGGCTTAGGGGAACATAGGTGAGAAGCCCGGTAGAGGTTTCAAACATTCTAATTTGAATAATTTGAAAATCTTCTACTATAACTGGTTCACCGTTTACTGAACGATGTAGTGTATCGTAACCGTACTGCCCAAAGGAGTAGGGTATGTGCGAAGCAATTACCCCCCAGGTTAGGTATTTTTTTTGCTGGAGGTAGGCAACCTGTCCGCCAAAATCGTAAATCTCACCATTTAGCGACAGTCCGGTGTAAAACATGTTGACCCCAGTGATATCGCTGAACAGCATCTCAACACCACCGGCCATGCCGGTGCCATAGGGTGTGGTACTTATTCCCATTCCAATATTGGAAATGTAATCGAGCTTGAATTTGGGTCGGAAGGGAATCCTTTGAAATGAATCGAGAAGACGTTCAGGTAAATTGTTATCGGACAAATTTTTATCTACTATACCTTCGGTTACACGGTTGAGCGGGGGTAGAATAGATGCCGAAAAATCTATTTGATAGGGGTTTACCCTAACGGGATTGAAATCGGTGGAGTCAGCTATATATATGGAGTACTTAGTTTTATAAAAATGCGAATAGATTACCTCATCGTTTTCGCGGGCAACGCTCATTGCAGGGGCAAGGGGAGTCATTCCTGAAATCCCTGTTAGGATACGAGTAAGTCGATAAACCTCATTGGTTTTGAGATCGTATCGGAATAGATTTCTGTAACCATCGCTATTGGATAGAAAGAATATGCTTTGACCATCGGACGAAAACATTGGATTAACATTATCGGCTCCGGGAAAGATATCAAAAACCGATATCTGGAGTGTGGACATATCGAGTACAGCCAAGTTATATCCGGTAATGCTATCTCTTGATTTATCGGAGGGCTTGTCTGTTGAGAATACAATTTTTCTTCCATCGGCTGACCACGATGGATGGATGTTAGACCATGCATCAAAGGTAAGCCGGGTTACTTTTTGTGTGCTAAGTTCAAACTGGTAAAGGTCGTTTTTTCCGTTAACCAGTCCCGATACCACAATACTATTGCCATCGGGCGACCATGTTGGGTAGTTGAACGAGGCGACATTTGGGATAACGTATTCCTTAACTAGCCTATCGTCAAAAACATCAACAATAATAAGTTTGCTTTTGCCCTTACTGTAACCAACAAAGGCAAACATCCGGCTGTCGGGTGACCAGGTTCCAGCCGATTCAATAAAGTTAAGGGCATCAATCTCATTATCATGTACAATGCTCGATAACCTACGAATTATTTTACCACTGGTTGCATGAGCAAGGTAGAGATCGATGGAGAACAGATCCTTTTCAGAGTAAAAGGCAACATAGCGGCCATCGGGGCTGATTGATGGGGATATGTTTATTTCGCCCGCATTGCGCTCAAACAGAATACGGGTACCATTGGGATCCTCAATACTATCGGGCATGGTACGTTTGAAGTAATCGTAATAAACCGATTTCCAAAGTGTTGAAAACGCTTGCTCGTTAAGGCCTAAGTATCGCATTAGGGCAAAGTTGTAGCCACGCTTGGCGGTTTCCTTAAATATTGGATTTATAAGGCTATCGCTAAAGGTTCGTCCAACAAACGCCCAGAAGGCGTGTCCCCAACGGTAAGGAAAGTACCGGTTGGGGTAGTAGGTCATATCCTCTAGCGTAGGGAAATCATCGTTCAGAACGGCATCACGCATCCACATGGCGGTTTGGTAATCGTATGTTCCCAACGAGAGGTATTCAGCCATTCCCTCAACCATCCAGAGCGGGAGATTTCGTATTGAGTTAAGCGAAGTTGAATCACCGTTTATAAGAGAGTTATACTGAAAAGCGTGTACCAATTCGTGTCCCAGCACATGATTGGTTTGCTGCCAGGTTTCGGTTATGGGAAAAACAACCCTGTTTTTTAAAGCTTCGGTAACACCACCTGTTCCAATGCCAACAGTACCTGATATTGCTGTGGTTTGCTGAAAATCGGCATGATCGTTGTAAAGGATTATGGGATTCCGCTTCACAATTGAGTCTCTGAATACCTGATAATGCCTATCGTACCACTTTTCTGCTGAAAGCGAAATACAGTTTAGCAAGCTATCGTTTTTCAGGTAGTAGTATATCTCGAAATTGGGGGTTTGATATACATTGAACTTTATGTTCTTGTATATGGGCTTATTCTGCCCAAAATATTGGGCAAATGCACCACTTTGACAAAAAATACCCAAAAGCAAATGGAATGAGGCAAGTAATAACTTTATACTTTTCATACTGTAGCAAAAATTTGAATTTGCAAGGTAATTTTTTTACTACAAAATTCACTACCGTAACAAAATTTTAATCCAAAAGTTTTGCATTGGGTTCCCATTTTTTCCATTAAATATAGTAAAATAATAAATTGATTGATTGAATTAGGCTTTTTGTAAATAATAATTAGAGTAAATTCGGGGCATATAACAC
>DYKO01000022.1 GCA_020722565.1 Rikenella microfusus | reverse complement strand
AATATTTATTTACAAAGCCCTCTTAAAAAGTTGCATTAATTACTTGAATTTAGGAGTTAAAAAAATATATTTATTCGAAAGTTAAAACAATATTTGCTTTGAGTCAAGTAAACAGGGTTGGATTATTGCTAATTATTTTTTGATAAATCGTATCACTTTCGAATTGGTTTTGCATTTTAATTCTTTTACTAATCCCAAGTAAACGGTGGAGCCGAAACCGATTTTTTATCGATACCCTATTCAACAGCCAATCCAATGACCAAACCAGAAGTGGCATTTTGATTACATAAGTTAATGATTTTGTTCGGTCGTAAAGCGATAGGGGTGTTCTGAAACCTGCACCATGGTGGTAAACTATATCGCCATAAATACCAAACATAATGGGGTGTTGCGCTAGCTGATCAGTACGCTCAATGGGCAGCCAATCAATTTTTTTATCCATTAGGTTTTTAAGGAGATTCCCTCCTACATCGGTTCTAAGAATCCCTGCAGATGTTTTCCACTGGTATCCCTCCTTCCAGTCGCCATCAATACTCTTCCAAAAACCCACAGTGGTAAAACAAAATGAGGGATGTGGCTGAATATCGCCTACATTCTCGGTACGGCGGATTCCCGCTAAGGGGTAACGCTCCAGCATTTGGTTTATAAAGCCATCAATGGGTTTTATGGGGAAGGCATCGCCATCAATAAAAATTAAAATATCGCTATTGGTGGCAACCTGCCCAATAAATTTTGCCAAAAGGTTTAACTTTATGGCATGCTCAGGAATTGGCTCGCAGCAGGCAAAATGGAACCGACTTTTCTGCTTACAGGCTTTGCCGCTCAAAAATGCAAACACCTTAAAGGGTTGTTTAATATTCTCCTGAAGATATCGTAACTGGATATCTACCCATTTATCGGTTTCCCAGTGAACCGTGGCAATATATATCATCTATTCTTATACTTTCTTGACAAAATTAACCAAATTTGTGTTTAACTATGAACTGCTATGGATGCAAGCCAAAAAAGTATAACCTATTGCATTTTTACATCCGAAACCATTCCTGCATTTGCAGGCGATGGCCGAAGTGCTATGCTACTTGCCAGAAATCTTGCCCATAAAGGTAACAAGGTTTTTATTTTTTGTTTGAATCCCATGGGCAAGCTAAAGAAAAGAGAAAACATTGATGGTGTATTTATTGTTCGTATCAAATATTTTTATCGTTCGATAATCAACAGATTGATATTTAGATTTAAACTTTTAACATCCCTCCTCTTGAATGCGGATTTTAATTCAGTATGGATTATTTATGGGGCAATGCCCGGATATAAACTTATAGCTGTTTTAGCAGTATTAACCCGAACTAAATTAGTTTTCCGCTCTACACTTTGGGGTTTTGACGATGCTCAAGCCCTGTTTAAATTTCCATCAGGCCTAATCAACAGGTTGATTTTTCCAAAATTATCGGGCTACTACTCGCTTAACTCATCATTTAGCCTATCCTGGAAACAAAGGTTTAAGAATGCAAAATTCTTCCAATCTTTTCAAGGTGTGAGTAGCGATTGGTTTTGCTATTCTATTAGTAGAGAGGAAACTCGGATGCTTCGGAAAAAACTTGATATTTCTGAAAATAGCTTCATCATTCTTGTTGTGGGGCACCTGATTAAACGAAAGGGATTTCCTGAAATTTTTAACTGGTTAGCGAGACTAGAGGATGACTTTGTATTGCTGCATTTGGGAAGCTACGAGGCCCCCAATTGGGATATTATGTTCCGTCACAACAATGAGATGAAAAAAAATAAGGCATTAGCAGAAGAAATATTAGGTTCAAGAATCCGTTTTTTGGGGCGCCAAACCGATCCTAAGCCATACTATAGGTTAGCCCATGTTTATTTAGTTGCATCCTATGCTGAGGGTTACCCACCTAATTCGGTGAACGAAGCGCTGGCATCGGGCTTACCAATTCTCACCCGCCAAATACCGGGTGTTGCCGATGTGGTAGCCGATGGAATAAATGGTCTTATTTTTTCCAATGAAAATGAATTCATCGTAAAACTAACTACTCTGATACACAATCGGGAATTACTAGAAGAATTGAGTAGAAACGCCATTACATTTGCCCGTGATAATTTAAGAATTGAAAAGGTGGTAAATCAATTTGAAGAGTTTATTTCTACTGAGATTTTAAATAAAATAGGAAAACCGGTTTAGACTTTGAAAAAAATAGGAATACTTATCTTCCTTCAATTCCCAATTTAACAGCTTACAAAGTTTATGTGTTAAATCAGCTAAGGGTTTTGGCAGTTAAAAAATTAATCTTGAGCCACAGGAATTGTTTTTAGCCTTGCAAAATTTAACATATTAAATTCCTGTAAATTATATTTTTACCTTAAACGCTCACAAACGTTTGGATGAACCCCGAAGGACTCGCCGCAAGTAAACAGCCATATTTTGTTTATCTATTATCTAAGTTGACTTACATGGGTGCTTTATATAAATTTTTTGAAAATAACAAATATTTTTTTTACGAATAGAGTTGATTTTTTTATTTGTTGTTATATATTCGCAAGTAATAAGTCTTTCGTTTTCAGTGTATAACCTTAAACCATTAAAGCCATGCCTTATCGCCGATTGCCAAACACCGATAGCGCACGCATACGTGCTTTAAAAATAGCCTACCAAAAAGCAAAAAATACCCATCCGCAAGAACTGGCTTTTTCGCAGGCTACCTACTTAAAGGTTGAACTTTTTATAAATTCTTTTGAAAGGGCTATTGCCCACTACAAGGCAGCTTACGAAACACAGGTTGAGCGTAGCCGCGATTACCAGCAACTGGTTAAAAAGGCCAGGCTTTACCTTTCTCATTTTATTCAGGTACTTAACATGGCAATTGCCCGCGGTGAACTTCAGGCAACAGTTAGGGAAATGTACGAAATGGATATAGATGAATCTAAAATACCCTCACTCAACACCGAAAAAGACCTCATTGAATGGGGTAAGAAAATTATTGATGGCGAAATGTTACGAATGCGTAAGGGCATGTCGCCCATTACTAATCCCACCATTGCAGTAGTAAAAGTAAGGTATGATCAATTTCTCGAGGCCCATAACTACCAAAAAGTACTTCAACAAAATACACAGCGCATGCTTAACCAACTCAATGAGCTCCGTTCCCGTGCCGATGAAATTACTGTTAGCATCTGGAACGAGGTGGAGGAGCACTACAAAAAAATTCCCGACGATGAGCGACGCAAAAAAGCTGCTGAGTATGGTGTAGTTTATGTTTACCGTAAAAACGAACTAAAAAATATTTCATTAGTAACCAGCGCCATCCCCAAACTCTTCTGATTTTTCTAATCCGTATTCATTCTTGATAGCAACCATCAGGGCTACAGCCACTCCCATACAAATTATGCCAATTAGCCATTCCTGTTGGATTCCGCCAATATTCTCAACGCTTTTATCCATTTTACCCAAACCCATAAACAAGTAGCCAACCGTAGCAATGGCATTATTAAAAAAATGTGCGGCAATGGCAACCCATATGCTCCCCGTAACCGCAAATAGGTATCCCAGCATCACACCCAGTGCAAAACGAGGAATAAACCCCTTAAACTGAAGATGAATTGCACTAAAAAAGGCTGCCGCCAAAACTATTCCCCACCATTGCGAATTTGTTAACCTTATCAGCTGTTTTTGAATAATTCCCCTAAAAAGCAGTTCCTCTCCAATTGCAGGTAGAATGGCAATCATTACAATGTTCACCATAAAAGCAGCTGCACTATCGGTTACAAGAAAAGCCTTGGTAATCCTTTCTGCTGCTAGCTCCATATCTACCATCCATTGGCTCATAGGCAGAAGTTCGTTTATCGATGCCAGAAGATTTATGGCTGGTAGGGAGATAAGCACCAATACAAATACTTTAAGATAGATTCCTTTTTTTACCGGCTCAAAACCTAAGAAGCGTAATGGTTTATCAGAATACAGGAATGCTGCAGCAAACGACGGGACAATAAATATCCCGGTGGTTTGCATTATTTGCATAAATTTAAGGGCATTCAAGTTGCTACCCGAAAAGTCAAGCCCCGTGGCTAGATTTAGCACCGATACCCCAAAAATCGAATTCGACAGCAGGGCACCTAACCCTGTAAACAGCAACGATGAAAAAAGGACAATGAAACCGAGGATAATCATTTTAACAACCCCCGAAACCGATGAAAGTGACCCCTGCACCATAACATGTGTAAATATTTCTGCAAAAGTAATTTTAATTAATTTAAACAAGACGCTTCTGTTTACTTCTTTTGATATTTTTGCGAGGCAAAAGATTGATAATGAAGATAGGGAATGTTGATTTAGGCGATAAACCGGTGTTGCTGGCACCCATGGAGGACGTTACCGACCCCTCGTTCCGTTACATGTGCAAGCACTTTGGTGCCGATATGATGTACACCGAATTTATTAATGCCGATGGACTAATTCGGGATGCAGGAAGTAGCGTAGCAAAGCTAAACATCTACGATTATGAGCGGCCTATTGGGATTCAGCTCTACGGCCATATAATCGAAAGTATGGTGGAGGCCGCCCGTATTGCCACTGAGGCAAATCCCGATGTTATTGATATCAATTTTGGTTGTCCTGTAAAAAAAATAGCCAACCGCGGTGCGGGTTCCGGTATGATGCGCGATGTTCCTAAGATGGTGGAGATGACCAGCCGCATTGTTGGGGCCACCCATCTGCCCGTTACTGTGAAAACCCGACTGGGTTGGAACGATGATAACAAGAATATTGTAGAGATAGCCGAAAGGCTTCAGGATGTTGGAATTAAGGCTATTACCATACACGGCCGTACACGCGCCCAGCTCTATACCGGAAAAGCCGACTGGACTCTAATTGGTGAGGTTAAGCGTAATCCCCGAATGCATATACCTGTCATAGGTAACGGTGACATCGATAGCCCGAAAAGGGCAAAGGATATGTTCGACCGCTACGGAGTTGATGGAATAATGATTGGCCGGGCCACCTATGGGCGCCCTTGGATTTTTGCTGAGATTAAGCACTACCTTAAAACCGGTTGTTTGATGCCACCCCTCCCCACAAAAGATAAGGTTGACATTGCACGAATGCACTTTGAGCGATCCCTGCAGGTTAAAGGTCCTATAACCGGAATGTTGGAAATGCGCAGGCATTTTTCTTTCTACTTCAAAGGACTACCCCACTTTAAGGATATCAGGATAAAACTTTTAACCACGCTTGACCCCGCTGAGGTTTACTCGTTGCTAAATCATATAGTTGAACGATACAGCAACTATGTAGTTGATGAATCTGTAAACCCATCGCCCTGGACCAACAAAGAGGATTAGTGCGCTTCGAGCCAGTTTCTTCCTGTACCCATTTCAACCTCAAGCGGAACCTTAAGATTGGCAGCACCTTCCATGCAAGTTTTTACTATTTTCTTTACCTCATCAAGTTCGGGTTGGTAAACATCAAAAACTAGCTCATCATGAACCTGAATTATCATTTTTGATTTCAACCTAAGTTTCCTGAATTCTTCGTGAATTTTAATCATGGCAACCTTAATAATATCGGCTGCTGAGCCCTGAATGGGAGCATTAATGGCGTTTCGTTCAGCTAATCCGCGAACCACCTGATTGTTTGAATTGATATCGGGCAAGTAGCGCTTGCGACCAAAAATGGTTTCCACCCAACCACGCTCCCTTGCCTGTGCCGCACACTGTTCCATATATTCCTTAACCCCTTGGTAGGTGTTAAAGTAGCCATCAATAAGTTCCTTGGCATCGGTACGTGAAATGCCCAGCCGCTGCGATAGGCCAAAGGCCGAGATGCCATAAATCATTCCGAAGTTGGCAGTTTTGGCTTTTCGGCGATGGTCAGAGGTTACCTCACTAAGCGGAATCTTGAATATTTTGGCAGCGGTGGCAGCATGGATATCCTCACCCCTTTCGAATGCTTCCAACATTAGAGGGTCGGAGCTCATGTGTGCCATCAGACGCAGTTCAATCTGTGAGTAATCGGCCGAAAGTAAAAGGAAATCGTTGCCCGAAGGGATAAATGCCTTGCGGATTTCCCGACCATTATCATCGCGAATGGGTATATTCTGAAGGTTGGGGTTGTTGGAGCTCAACCGTCCGGTTGAAGCTACAGCCTGATTAAACGAAGTGTGAATTTTTCCTGTTTTAGGATTTACTAGAGAGGGAAGCGTTTCAATGTAGGTTGATAACAACTTTTTAATTCCACGGAATTCCAAAATCATTCCAACAATAGGATGCGCATTGATGTACTTTTGCAGTTCCTCCTCGCTGGTGGAGTACTGTTTGGTTTTAGTTAGCTTGGCATCGGAGGTAATCTTTAACTTCTCAAACAGCACCTCTCCCAATTTCCGTGGCGAAGATACATTGAGGTCGGGCACTCCGGCCATTTCACGAATCTCACGCTCAAGTTCAAACATCTGACTAGTTAAAACCTGACCGTACTCCGATAGGCTACTCACATCAAGGCTCACACCGAAGCGCTCCATGTATGTTAAAACCTCTATTAGTGGGGCTTCCAATGTTTCGTACAAATTGGTTAACCCCTGCTCGGCAATTTCTTTAAAAAGAATGTCTTTAAGTTGTAGCGCAATATCGGCATCCTCACAGGCATAACGGGTTATTACTTCAGGAGCAACATGGCGCATACTGACCTGATTCACACCCTTTTTACCAATTAGCTCCTCTATGCTGATGGGTTTATAGTTCAAATATATCTCGGCCAAAAGGTCGAGATTGTGACGTGAATCGGGATCCAAAAGGTAGTGAGCCAGCATGGTATCGTAAAGTTTCCCTTTAATATTGATTCCATAGCTCAGCAGAATCTGCATGTCGAACTTAATGTTCTGCCCAATTTTGGCAATGGACTCATTGCCAAATACCGATGCAAACTCTAGTACCAGTGCTCTGGCTTCCTCTTGATTCTGTGGAACGGGCACCCACCATGCATTAAAGGGTTGTGTTGCAAATGACATTCCCACGAGTTCGGCCGAAATGGAATCGAGGCTTGTTGTTTCCGTATCGAATGCAAACTCTTTGCATTGGTTCAGCTCATCAATTAGCGCACTGCGCTCTTCGGCCGTGACCGCACTGTGGTAATCAACATTAAAATCGTTTATGGTTTTGAGGTTAATGATGGGTTTTGGGGGTTCAGGTGCAGGGGAATTGAACAGTGAGCCCTGAACGTACTGGGTCTCCTCTTTTTTAGGCGATACGGCAAATTCTTTAATCAACGACCGAAACTCTAAGTCTTCTAGAATAGGCAACAGCTCATCGGAATTAGGTGGTTTAACACTAAAGTCTTTTTCAATATCTACATTAAGGGCGATATCGGTAACAATGGTTACAAGCTTACGGTTAAGGGAAATGATGTTGCGTGCTGCCTCAAAGTTTTCTTTTTGTGCCGGACTTAATTTATCGATATTACTCAATAGATTATCGATACTACCAAACTGCGAAATCAACTTAGCTGCTGTTTTTTCGCCCACCTTGTTTACCCCTTTAATGTTGTCGGATGTATCGCCCCAAATGGCAAGTATATCGATAAACTGTTTTGGGTTCTGAATATCGTAATCTTTGCAAAACTGTTCGGCGGTTACAATCTCCATTTCGTTGCCGCTGCGTCCAGGCTTGGCAATGATAATATTCTCACTTAAAAGTTGCCCGTAATCCTTATCGGGGGTCATCATTATCACCTCAAACTCTTTGGGATTGGCCTTTGTGGCAAGTGTGCCAATAATGTCATCGGCTTCAAAGCCTTCCTTTTCAATGATGGAAATATTAAGTGCCTTGAGTAAACTTTTTATTATGGGTACCGAAACCCTAATATCTTCAGGGGTTTCATCGCGTTGAGCCTTATAGTCGGGATAAATATCATTTCTAAAAGTTTTTCCTGAAACATCGAATGCCACTGCCACATGGGTAGGATTAAATTTTTTAATGGCATCGAAGGTGGCCCGAATAAAGCCATAAACTGCTGAGGTGTTTAGTCCCTTACTGTTTCGTATGGGGCGGTTTATAAATGCGTAGTATGCCCTGTATATCAGGGCATAGGCATCGAGGAGTAGAAGGCGTTTTTTCATCCCTATATATATTTATGTCATTATTCTTTCAATCATTTCTATGTAGCTCTTTACCAACCATCACCGAACCAGGTTATTTTCAAATTTTTGTGCAAACTCCCCTACATGAGTTTTTTATAAGCCGTTTGGTGCGATTTATAAATTATCGGAGGCATACCACTCGGCATACGATGTGGCAGTTTCGTGAAGTCTCAGGTGGTGGAGCTTTACCGTTGGGGGTAATTTTTCCATGATTACTTGGGCAAAATAGCTAATCATATTCTCACAGGTGGGTTGAAAGGGCAAGGCCACAATGCGTTGAAAACCTGCATCTAAAAGTTTTTTGTGTGTTGGTGTGTTTGACATAACGGCTACGGCATGATCGAATCGCTCAACAATGAGCGGATTGACTATTCGCTTCAAATCGCCAAAATCCATAACCATGCCCAATTTGGGATGCCCCTCCTGCTGAATGGGTTCGCCAATAATTGTTACGGTAAGTATGTAGGAATGGCCGTGCATATGCCGACAAAGACCATCGTAGCCTTCAAGGGCATGAGCCATTTCAAAACGGAACTCCTTGGTAAGTCGAATTTTTGTCATAGAATGATAGCTCTTTAATTGTTGAGTGTTGATTCTTAAAGTTAATCGTTAATCATCGGCTCGGGTCATTACAAAAACGCCGCAAACATCCTCGGAGTCGTAAGTGTGGCCAACAATCTTCTTTTCATGGGTGTAGGTGCCCTCAAGGATATCAAGATTGTAATTGGGAATTGGTTTTCCATCGGGGTACACCCCCCCTCCCCCCCGTAAAACAACACTATTGCCATGTATGGTACCCTCTACCATTTGGCGCACCATAAAGGGTTCTTCGTCCTCAATGCACTCCTCGTATTCAAGGTATCCGGTAATCTTATCACCATTATGCTCAAGGATGGCAAAGCCCCTGTCGATTCCGCATTCAAACTCTTCGGTAAAATTCCATTTCCCGGTTAAGTTATCCATTAAATTTTTCAATTTTTACAAATATAGTGAACGCTAATTCAAAGTTGTTGTTTATTGAGTAAATTTACGCTAATAGACGAACCAATTCAACAAAAACCATAATGAAGTTTATTGGAGCACACGTAAGTGCAGCAGGTGGGGTTGAGAATGCCCCCATTAATGCTCACGCCATTGGTGCAACAGCATTTGCACTATTCACCAAAAATCAACGGCAATGGATTGCGCCCCCGCTAACATCAAAGAGTATTGAGCCGTTCAGGTTAAACTGTGAGAGGTATGGATACGGTCCGGCACAAATACTTCCGCACGATAGCTACCTAATTAATCTTGGTAATCCCGATAGGGATGCCTTAGAAAAATCGCGCAACGCCTTTTTTGATGAAATGCTCCGTTGCCAGCAGCTGGGGCTTGATAGGCTTAACTTTCACCCAGGCAGCCATTTAAACCAAATTTCTGAAGAAGAAAGTCTGCTCCTAATTGCCGAATCTATAAACATGGCGCTTGACCGCACACAGGAGGTTACGGCAGTAATTGAAAATACCTCGGGCCAGGGTAGCAACTTGGGTTATTCCTTTGAGCAAATTAGTTTTATAATTGAGCATGTTGATGATAAATCGAGGGTTGGGGTTTGTATCGATACCTGTCATGCCTACACCGCAGGTTATGATATAACCACCCCGGAAACCTTCAAAGACACATTCGATCATTTTGACCGCATCATAGGTTTTGGCTACCTAAAGGGAATGCACCTAAACGATACGCAAAAGGCCTTAGGTAGCCGAGTTGACAGGCACGAAAATTTAGGTAAGGGTCTGCTTGGCCTTGAGCCCTTTAGGCTCATCCTAAACGACCCTCGATTCGATAATATCCCACTAATTCTTGAAACACCCGATGAAACCCGCTGGCCTGAAGAAATTAAGATGCTTAAGGAAATAATTTAAAAAACAAGAACTATTTTGTGCTATTGTTTTTTGAAGATTCATTAGGATTATTAAAATGCTTAACTTTTATCGTTTGAAAATTTTACTGTACAGTACAAGTTAAAACTAAAAATATAAAAAGTACGATTCCAACAAACACTGCTGCCGTTGCTGGCATTTGCAAGGGAATAATTGTTCTTAAGCGGCGGGGACTATTTCATCAACATATTTGCATAAAAACCTACAATGTTTATTTGGTAAAATTATGGGCAGACAAATAGTTTTTAATTAATTTTAATCATTCAGAAAAGTTATGCATACACAAAAAAGCCACCTAAAAGGTGGCTTTAAATTTGATGGAATATTTTACCAACCCAGCACGTAGGCAAAAATGAGGGGTGCCACAATTGTAGCATCGGACTCAATTATAAATTTAGGCGTATCGATATTCAATTTTCCCCAGGTAATTTTTTCATTGGGTACTGCACCCGAATAGGAGCCATAGCTGGTGGTTGAATCGCTAATTTGGCAGAAGTAGCTCCAGAAAGGAATGCCAGAGCGTCTCAAATCCTGATGCAGCATGGGAACAACACAAATTGGGAAATCACCGGCAATGCCACCACCAATCTGGAAGAATCCCACTCCATGGGGGCTGGCATTATTGGTGTACCAATCGGCAAGATACATCATATATTCTACTCCCGATTTAACAATCGATGGTTTAAGTTCTCCGGTAATGCAGTACGAAGCAAAAATGTTCCCCATTGTTGAATCCTCCCAGCCGGGAACCACAATGGGAAGATTCTTTTCGGCAGCGGCAATCATCCATGAGTTTTTGGGGTCAATCTGGTAGTACTGTTCCAGCACGCCGCTCCGTAACATCTTGTACATGTACTCATGAGGGAAATAGCGCTCTCCCTTATCTTGAGCCTCCTTCCAAACATCAAATAGATGCGATTGCAGGCGACGGAATGCCTCCTCTTCTGGAATACAGGTATCGGTAACCCGATTCAAACTGCTTTGCAGCAGCTCCCACTCCTGTTGGGGTGTAAGGTCGCGGTAATACGGTACACGCTTGTAGTGGTTGTGGGCAACCAGATTCATTAAGTCCTCCTCGAGGTTTGCACCAGTGCATGAGATTATCTGAACCTTATCCTGGCGGATCATTTCAGCTAAACTTATACCAAGTTCAGCAGTGCTCATGGCTCCGGCAAGGGTAATCATCATCTTTTTACCGCTTTCAACGTGCTCCTTGTATGCTTTGGCAGCATCAACCAAGGTTGCCGAGTTGAAGTGCAGGTAGTGTTTCTCGATAAACGAGCTTATGGGTTTGTTTGTATTCATTGCAGTTATTTTTTGGTTACCAGTTTTGTTTACTTTATAGGAATCTTCTCAACTCTCCGCTCATGACGGCCTCCCTCAAACTGTGCATCAAGAAAGGCTTTTACAATATGCTTAGCCTCGCTCACACTCACAAATCGAGCCGGAATGGCACACACATTGGCATTATTATGCTGCCGGGCCAGTGTGGCAATTTCGGGGATCCAACATAATGCCGACCGTACTCCTTGATGCTTGTTGGCTGTTATGGAAACACCATTTCCACTTCCACAAAGAAGGATACCTAGATCGTACTCCCTATTTTCAATGGCAAAGGCAAGGGGATGCGCAAAATCGGGATAGTCAACGCTTTCCTCGCTATGTGTGCCAAAATCCCATACCTCATAACCCAAATCGGACAGGTACTTTTTAAGTTCCTCTTTGGTAGCATACCCGGCATGGTCGCAGGCTATAGCAATTTGGGGCTTTTTCATATTATATTATTAAATGTTTAAAACTCTTTTCGGGTTTAATGATTGATATTTCCGCCCATTAACCTTAAACTATTCATTAACTTTGCAAAGATATATTGTTTTTGACTTTTTACCATCAATTTAACTAAGCTTAAACAATACCCAATGGCTGGCATCTACATACATGTCCCCTATTGTAAAAAAAAGTGCAACTACTGCGATTTCTTCTCGGTGGGTGCAAGCCAAATTGATAATCGATTTGCCGATAATATTTTAGATGAACTTCGTTTAAGATATTCATTATTAATTGATAAGCGGGTAAAAACCATATATTTTGGAGGAGGAACGCCCTCGCTGTTTCCAGTTTCTGAAGTTGAAAAAATAATTTTAGTTTTAAAACAATTTTTTGAGGTTGATAGCCAGGCTGAGATAACCATTGAGGTAAACCCCGATGATGTTACCACGGAACTTGCTGAAGGCTATAAAAAAATTGGCATAAATCGGCTTAGCATTGGGGTTCAATCGTTTAATAATGATGAATTGGAATTCCTTGGCCGACGACACAATTCCGAAACAGCAAAAAATGCCATTCGCATATTTCGAGATGCCGGATTCAGCAATATAAGTATCGATTTAATTTACGGTTTGCCAGGATCGAACCTTGAGAAATGGCGCCGTTCACTGGAAATAGCCTTTGAGCAGAACATTGAGCATCTCTCTTGCTACCACCTTACCTATGAGAGTGGAACCCCTCTAACCCGAAAGTTAAACAAGGGGCAGGTTCAGGCTATGGATGATGAGGATAGTAAAAAACAATTCGACCTGCTCAGAAAGTTTACACTACAAGCGGGATACATCCATTATGAAATATCTAACCTTGCAAAACCTGGATACCATTCCCGCCACAATAGCAGCTACTGGCTTGGCAATGAGTACCTTGGATTAGGGCCTTCGGCCCATTCCTACAACAAAATACGCCGTTGGTGGAATTCCCCTTCCATTTTCAAATGGCAAAAAGATATTGAACAAGGTTTATTAGTTCCCGAGAATGAACTCATTGACGAAGTAACCAGATTCAACGAGCTTTTGATTACTCGCCTCAGAACCATTTGGGGGATCAATTTAAAGGATATTACGAATAACTTCAATGTAAACATAAACAACCACCTTCGCAAAAAAATTTTACCCTATATCAAAAATGGAATAATCTCTTTGCAAAACTCAACCATAGTTGTTGAGCCGGAATACTACTTTATAAGCGATAGCATTGTAAGCGATTTGTTATATGTTTAAATTTCAATGTATTGTATTGTTCAGATTTTTTTGAAACAAGCTGATATTAAAATTCGTTTTACTATATTGCAAACGTTAAAGTTTGAGTTAACATTCTCTGGTTATCATCCAAAAAGGGAAGAGCCATTATAAAAAAGGTTGAATAACTCTCAAATTCTTTATCAAATGAAAATTTTAATACCAACAGTACTGCTATTTGCTGCGCTATCGGGATTTACCCAAACTAACAAAATTGCCATAGAAACCACTGGGATTGATAAACTTAATGGCAAAATCGAGACTTTTTCTGCAAGATCAGCCAACATCTATCATTACAATTACATTATTAATGAGTTGAATTGGGGCAGCCAAACGGTTAAAACGGGTGATAGTTTTACCAAAATCTGGTTTAAAGGCTCCCTGCCCGATGGTGAAATTGGCGAACCGGAAATTCCAGTAATTAAAAAACTTGTCACCCTTCCGCTTGGTGCATCAGCAAAAGCAATTGTAAAAGATTTTAAAATAGTTGACATCAATCTGAATAAAAAAGGAATCAATAAACCATTAATACCACGGCAGCCATCAATTAGCAAGGATATCGACACACTTGATGCTCCATTTTACCATAAAGTGGCAGCCTACCAAAAGGCATCGTTTAGTAGCCAAAGCCCCAAAACAAAAATAGAGATTTTAGGAAACCTTCGAGGGGTAACCATTGCACGCTTAACCATTTATCCGGTGGAATATGCACCAGCCAAGAATAAGCTCCGAATATACAGCAACATTGATGTGGAAATTCAGGTAAACGAAGCGCAGCCGTCAAAAAGTAGCGAAATTAACTATTCACCATTTTTTGAACCAATTTATAAATCAATGCTTAACGCCGGTGGAGTGGTGTACGATGAACACCCCGACTTAACTCGCTACCCTATTGGTATGCTAATAGTTTCTGATAGAATGTTTGAGAGCGCTCTTCAACCCTTTATCAATTGGAAGGCCCAAACGGGATTTAAACTAACAGTAAAATATACCGACGAGATTGGTTCCACATCCGATGCCATTAAAACTTACATTCAAAGCGTTTACAACTCAGCAACATCCGATAATCCTGCACCACCTTTTCTGGTAATTGTGGGCGATGTTGATCAGGTTCCCGCTTCGGCAACTGGCTCACAATCGGGTAAGCTAACCGACCTTTACTATGCCAGTGTTGACGGCGATAAGTTCCCAGAGATGTACTACGGTCGCCTTTCGGCAACCAGCGAGGCTCAACTTACAGCCATAATCGATAAAATTCTATACTACGAAAAGTACCAGATTGCCCAGCCATCATACCTGAACAATGCCACTCTCATTGCTGGTGCCGATGCAGAATGGAATCCAGCTATTGCTCAACCCTCTATTAAATACGCAACCGCCAACCATTTTAACCAAGCAAAGGGATGGAACAGCATATTCGAATTTGGCGTAAGCAACGATCCCAACAATCCATTGGCTGTCCCCGATTACAATGGTTGCTACCAACCCGAAAAAATTTCTGTTGGGTTTATCAACTACACCGCGCACTGCAACGAAACCAATTGGCAGGACCCAGCCCTATCTATTACTGATGTAAATAATTTTAGCAATAACCAACAGTATCCCTTTGTTATAGCCAACTGTTGCCTTTCGGGTAATTTTGGGTACACCGAATCAATAGGTGAAGCATGGCTGCGTAAGACAAATGGTGGTGCAGTTTCCTACATTGGCTCATCGCCAAGTTCATACTGGTTAGAAGATATGTATTGGGCTGTTGGAGCCTTTCCAATGAACGGCTCCAACAACGGCTATGTTCCTACCTTCGACGAAACCACTACCGGTGCCTACGATGCTCCCTTTGCCAGCACCTACACTACTGCTGGAGCTATAATGTTCTGCGGCAACCTTGCGGTAACACAGGCAGAGCTGAACGATTATTCCCGACAAATAAATTCAACCTATTACTGGGAAGCCTACAACATATTGGGCGACCCATCGCTTGTCCCCTACCTTAAAACACCCGAGGTAAATACTGTTAGTTTTCCCGAAGTTATCCCGGTAGGAGTGAGCAATGTCAATATTTATGCTAAGCAAAATTCTTATGTTTCGCTGTATAAAAAGGGCGAGGTTCTTGCCACTCGATTTTACGATACCGCAGGAGAATTTGATATTACCTTCCCTGTGATTACTGAACCCGATACCATCATTCTTACGGTAACTCGTCCCCAAACCGTTCCCTTTATCGATACCATTAAGGCCGTACCTGCCAATGGAGCTTACCTGACCATTTCACAAATCGCAATTGATGATTCCGAAGGCAATTCCAATGGTATTGCCGATTATGGCGAAACAGTTAGGGTAAACCTATTGGTGAAAAACGTAGGTAACTCTAATGCTACTAATATTGGAGCAAAAATTACCCAGTCCTCAGGCCTTATTACCCTTGCATCAACCGACTCAATAGGGATAGTTAATATTGATGCTCAAAGCGAAATTTGGGTAAACTCCGCATTCTCCTTTAGCATCCCATCAGATATTGAAAACAAATACTCACAGCTGTTCCCTGGGGTTCTGCAATCGGATCAGGGAACATGGACTGCCAATATCAGAATAAATGTTTCGGCGCCCGATATTTTTTACAATAGATACACTATTTCTGATACCCTGATGGGTAATAATAACGGAAAAATTGAACCGGGCGAAATGGTTGAACTTGAGTTGGAATTTGAAAATGCGGGTAATTCTGCCATTTACGACTTTTCTGCCACTGCCACTGTTCCCGATACGCTACTCAACCTCGTCTCATTAAGTTTTGAACCAATAGCACAAGTTACTCTTTATCCAGGTAATAAAATAAAATTACGTATCGGATTAAGCACCTCGCACACCATCGACATTAAACAGATTCCCTTAAATATATCAACCTCGTCAGGTTCTTACCCAAAGGCATCTATGCAGTATGTTGAAAACATCAATATCGAACTTTATGAATCTGTACTGATGAATAACAATACTGTTAAAACCTGTAAAGCAATTTTTTATGATTCAGGCGGATCAAATTCGAACTACAAAGACAATGAAAATTATACCATAACATTTGAACCCGAATCGGAACTTCAAAAGCTAAAAATTGAATTTATAAATTTTTCAACCGAAGCAGATTACGATTTTCTTTACGCTTATAATGGCCCAACAACAGGCTCTGCAAGCATTGCAAATAGCCCATTCCATGGGAGCATATCGCCTTTTACCTTGCTCAGTAACGGCAGTGCCTTAACATTTGAATTTACCTCCGATGGCTCTACAACCTCATCGGGATGGCAGGCTAGAATTCAATGCATAATTCCCGAAAACCTACCCTTATGTGTCGAAAATCCTATACCCGCCAACAACGAAACCAATTATGAATACAGTAAACTGGAGTGGGATGCTTCAGTTGATGCCCTATTCTACGATGTGTTTATTGGTACTTCAATTGAAAATCTTGCTTACGTAGGACGTGTAAAAGTACCTTATATTGACATTACATTGCTCCCCAATACTACCTACTATTGGCGTGTAATTCCTGGTAATCATCTTGGTGTTTGCGATAAAAACTGCGAGGTTTGGTCATTTACTACAGGGTCTGTTCTAGGGAATGTTGTTATGACAAACGGAACCCTTGAGGTTGACAGTATCTGGTTTTACGATTCCGGTGGACCCTTAGAAACCTATAAAAACAACGAAAACTATACACTTACATTTAAACCTAAGGTAAGTGGGAAAAAGGTAAGCGTATCGTTTAGCTCCTTCGATGTTGAATCGGAATCAACATGCAGCTATGACTGGTTGAAAATTTACAATGGCCCAAACACAAATAGTCCCTTGCTTGGAACGTTCTGTGGTAGCACTCTGCCAGGTTCATTTACATCGACCAGCGAAAATGGCGAGCTCACCTTTGAATTCAAATCCGATCAGGGAGTTGTTGGTAATGGATGGAAAGCAAAAATATTGACTACTGGAAACGTTAATAATTATCCATTGGACTTTAACATTAGCTCGGGGGGTAGCCCTATTAGCGCTTGTGCAGTTAGTGCCAATGGGATAACCCGTTTTAGCGATACCAACGGTCAAGTAACTTTCAGCTTGCCTAATGGAAGCTATGTCTTCACGATACTTGCCTATGGTTATGCTATTTATTCTGGAATTGCCACCATTGAAGGAGCAGGAAACACACTTAATATCGAGCTTACTAAACTCGATACCCTCAAACTTCTTGTTCGTTCCAATAACAACGGAGACCCCATTCCTCTGGCAAGAATTCAAATAGGCGAAAATATTTACTTCACCTCTGCCAGTGGGGTAGCCTATATTCCTGCTCCAGCGGGAGAAGTAACACTGAATGCCTCCTCAAAAGGCTTTGAACCTAAGGATACAATCATTAACCTACCGGTTGGAGGAGGTCCCTTTAGCATCACATTGGCAACAAAAATATACACAACTCAAATTTTGGTTACCAATCGCTCAGGAAGCATTATTGAAAACGCTAAGGTTCTAATTGATAATCAGGAAGCATTTACGAATTCTAGTGGTTTAGCCAATTTCGAACTAAAACTTGGGCTATATAAAGTTTTTATTCAAAAGGAAGGATATGTTGATTCTAAGCTTTGGTTAAACCTGAAGTCAGACACAGCCATTCATATTTATCTTGATCAGTTATTAGGCAATGTGTATAATACAAACTTTACCGTTCAGGGATACGGTCCAAAAAACAGTATTTTACTGGATAACGCTCTTGTTAAAATTTTTAAGCAGAGCGAACTGGTGCAGCAGGGGTATACTCAAAACGGAAGACTCAACTTTTTCCTGCCTTCAAGCTCATATACCTACGTTATAAGCCATGAAGGTTATAATCCGATAACCGAAGACTTTACAATTGTTAACCAGCCACAAGAGATAAATGTAAGTCTTGAACAACTTTTATACAACATCACATTCCTTGTTTTATGCAACGAAAATCCGGTTCCTGAAGCTACCGTTACCTTAAAAGGATATACCCCACAGCAAACCGATGCATCAGGTATAGCAACTTTTACCAACATAGGTTATGAACTATCGCTTCCCTTTACTGTAAACCGAGCCAATTACGAAGACTATAATGGAACTTTTGACGTGATTAAGTCAGAGACCATTACAGTAAATCTTATGTATTTATCTGTACCCAATCAAACCAATAGCAATATCAAAATATATCCAAATCCTTCGAATGGATATGTGAAAATAGAATCAGCTGACAAGATCAAGAGCTACGCTATATATTCATCAGGAGGAGTTCTCATCAGACAAAAGCAAATTAATGGTTTTGTCGATGAGACTACATTCGATGTTGCCCCAGGAATCTATATTATTCAGATACAGTTCGGTAACGGAAAACTGCTAACTGCTAAACTTGTGATAAGATAATTATCTTGTTAAAAAAGTGGGCGTATTTATATGCCCACTTTTTTTATATGAATGAAAAATTTTACTTTTGACAAGTAACAATGAATTTAAGTTGTGTCTAAGTTATTTAGGTTTATTTCCGAAAAGGTACTTTTTACTTCTTTTGCTTTTGCGCTGGCTGGAATAATTATTCTGATCTGGCAGGGGGGAAAAAAACTAGACCAACATTACCAACAAAAATTGCTTGCAGAAATAAAATCATCAAATACTGACTTTACATATAGCATAGAAAAACTATTTTGGGGTATTAAGAATAACACAATAGGCTCTCTTGAAAAGGATTCAGAATTAATTTTTGGTTTGCCCCAATCTATTGGTTCAAAACAACCCAATCTATTTGTTTTTTCGGACAGCTTGCTTTTTGGATCAAATATTGCCATTAAGATAAACAATCGCTTTTATGCTAAACACAATATTAAAAATAATGAAATAGATATAATTTGCTGGTACCCAATCGATAAAATATTTCAACTGTATAGCACATACAGCGGGATCAAGTGTTCAATTGAAACTGAAAACAACATAGCAGCTGCTCAATCTATTTTATCCCCAAAAAGGAAATTTTTTCTTGCTAAGCTAAACAGCATTGATGATTCTGAGAGCGTCTATATAGCAACACCAGAACTTTACAGTTTCAAGGCACTATCCTACTACATAATATTTATTCTTTCATTACTGTATGCTGCATCTTTAGCTTTTCTTTTATATGGTAAACAATTGTATCGTCGTGAGCAACAAGCTACAGATAATCTAGCCCCACTTTTAGATGGAGCAAACTTGTTGGACTTGGTATATATGCCTCAGGCTCTGCAAAGCATGAGTAAAGGTATTAGAATTATCGATAAGAATTTCAGGGTTATTTTTGAAAACAAAAAGTTCAAAGAAATCACTGGTAATAAGGGCTCACGCACTGAGGCACAGTTTTGCTACGAATATTTTGGCAGCATTTATTGCCACACCTCAGAGTGCCCAATCTCTGGTATCCTCAATGGAGAAACCGATATCTATCATGAAGAATCCAGATTTTTATCCAACGGTAAAAAAATAGTTATATCGCTTCATGCCTATCCACTTTTCGATAGATTTGGCAATATAATTGCCATAGCAGAAGAAATTGAAGACAATAGTGCTACCCATGCAAACGAAGAAATTATAAGGCAAACTCAGAATCAGTTCACTGTTTTTTTTGATTCCCTCCCTTTTGGAGTTTATATTGAAGATGGAATAACACATAATATTCTATTCCAAAACTTTTATCTTAAAAACCTTACCAACAACCAAAATATAAAGGAGTTAATCAATCAACAACAAACCGAAAACAAAACATACATAAACGAAGAAGCTGAAATCCTGTTGTTTGACAACAAGGGGAATCGTAAATATATGCTGCACCAGCGATTTAAGTTTTTGGGAGTTAATAACCAACTTAAAATTGGTGGCATTTTGCACGATATTACTCGTAAAAAAGAAATTGAGCATTACCGTGATGTACTCTCAAAAGCCATAGAATTCACACCTGTAAGTATTGTCATTCTATCGCCCTACAATGAATTTGAATATATAAATCCTAATTTCACTGAACTAACTGGATTAACCATTGATGAACTTTATAGCAAAAGCATTCTCGATATAAATCTCGAGGCAAATTCTGAAGGGAACCTCACAAAGGCACTTGATCAGGTAAAATCTGGAAAACATTGGCAGGGCGAAATACAACTAATTAGCAAAGAGGGAACAATAATTTGGGGGAGAGCATCATTTTCACCAGTTTTCAACCAAAATTCCAATTTGCAGCACATACTGCTGATTATTGAAAACATTACCCGTTGGAAAGAATACGAAAAAGAAATATTGCTGGCTAAAGCAAAAGCTGAGGAATCGGACCGATTAAAAACCTCTTTCCTTAACAATCTTTCCCATGAAATAAGAACCCCCCTGAATGCCATAATCGGATTTACCTCTCTTTTAGCCGATAATTCGATTAGCGCCCAAGAGCGAACCGGGTTTTACGAAATGATTTACAGCAATTCCAATGAGCTGCTCCGTTTGATTGAAAACCTAATTGAAATATCGCAAATTGAAACCGGACAAATAAGTATTAAAAAAACAGAGTTTTCAGTAAATGCCCTTTTAAATGAGATATTCCTCGAGTTCGAGGAACTGGAAAAGGGGAACTCCAAAATTAAGCTTAGCCTACGAAAGGAAATCGGCCATGATGACCTTGTTATATTAAGCGATTACGGACGACTCAAAGAGGTTATTAAGCACCTCTTGTCCAACGCATTTAAGTTTACCCCTAATGGGTTCGTAGAATTCGGCTATAGGCTAAAAGATGAAAAAAACATGATGTTTTACGTTGTTGACAGCGGAATAGGAATTAGCCCCGACAAAATAGAATATATATTTAACCCATTTCGTCAAGCCGATGATTCTAGCACACGCAAACATGGAGGCTTAGGTCTTGGCTTAGCCATATCAAAGCATATCGTAGAAAAATTGGGAGGGGAAATATGGATTAATAGTACCCCAAATTCTGGAACCAGCGTATTTTTTACAATTCCCTTTGTACCAATAAACATGAAGTTTGATAACACCTATGTGGGAAATGGTATCAAAAAATATAACTGGCTGGGAAAAACCATTCTAATTGCCGACGATGTTGCTGCCAACTTTATCTACTTCAAAGCAGCGCTGCATAAAACACAAGTTAAATTACTCTGGGCACGTAATGGCAAGGAAGCCCTGAAGTTCATCGAAAGCGAAGAAAATATTAATTTGGTTCTTATGGACCTTGTAATGCCCGAAATGGATGGCTTTGAGGCAACCCATATTATTAAAAACATTAACCAAAACCTTCCGGTTGTTGGTCAAACAGCATATCCCGAACAGGTGTCTCATATTAAACTTCAGGAATTTGGGTTTAACTCCGTCCTCGAAAAGCCAATCAGAACCCAACAAATGTTGCTAGAAATTGATAAATACCTAAAAAATTAACCCCCCAGTTAAGGGTTTTCCCTTTTTAAAATGTAAAAAAGTAAACAAACTATTTTAAATACATGACAGGTAGAAGTTTTTTGGTATACCTTACTCTTGGGGTAACTTCACTAACATTATTTAAATGTACCCAGCAGCCCAACCAAATCAAGGGGAAACTTTATATTATTGGTGGTGGTAAACGCCCCAATAGCATGATAGAAGAAATAATCAATATTTCGGGATTGCGCCAAAAAGGCTATATGGTTGTGCTACCCATTGCTAGCGAGGAACCCGATAGTGCAGCCTATTATGCGCTTAAACAGTTTACCGATAAAGGTATTGAAAAAACGTTTGCTCTTATTATCAATAAGAGCGATTCATTGAAGCAATGGTGGATAGATACACTCAAAAAAGCTTCGCTTATTTATATCTCCAGTGGCAATCAAAACATATTTATGGATATTATTGGGGGCACTCCCCTTCAACGTGCCATTATTGAAGCCTATCAAAATGGTGCTGTTATTGCTGAAACAAGTGCAGGCGCTGCCGTAATGAGCAAACTAATGATTACAGGAAAACAACTTGTTTACTCCGAAGAGGAAAATTACCGCCATATTGTACCCCATAACATTGAAATTGGCAAAGGGTTGGATTTGATTAAATCGGTTATAATTGACCAACATTTTATTAAAAGACAACGAATGAACCGATTAATCTCAGTGAGTAAAAATCCTAGTACATCTGCGCAGGTACCGATGAATCAACCGCTCTTATGGTTTCTGGCGATACAGCCACGGTTTGCGGAAAGGGTCAAGTTGTGCTAATTGATGCATCAAAAGCCACCATTACCAGCAGCGATACCCTTTTAGGCGCTCAAGGTATTAGGTTGACGTTATGCTTCCCGGACAAAGCATAATATTACGTTAATTCAAAAAAGTTAGCCGCTATAAAATTTTTTAGTCGTGTTAAAACTTTTAGCAGTTTTGACCGAAAACACTAAATGTTTCACTGATGATAAGCATACGACATCGCTTGTCGCAATTATAATTACTCGAATATCCGATTAAAAGAGAACTATCTATAAAACCTTAATTCATGTTCTTATAGTTAGGCGAATATTTGCATATACTCTTTTCGTAAGCGTCCCCTATAATTTAATTTTTTTCACCACTGACGGCTCACTGTTTTATTTCTTCTCTGTGCATTTATCCAATTTTGCAAGCATATATCTTTAAAAAATTAGCACTTTACTATTTTGATTTTGTATTGTCAATAAAAAACTTTCATTTTTTACTGAAAAAAATTTAATTATTATATATATCAGGAACTTACATTTTTTAATGTTAATATTCATCCCCCCACACGCATGATTTTTTCAATTTTATCCCAGATTAAACAATAGAAATGTAATGAACTAATACTTAGCTTGTTGGTTAGTCAATGGGTATCTGGGTTTATTCCGACAAATCATTGATTTACCAGGCCTTTAGGCAAAATCGGATTAGCTAATACGTATTAATGTATATTTAAAGTATTTGGCCCTTTTTTTACTCAAATAATTGCATTAGTACAGGAAGTGATCTGAAATTTATTCCAACGCCCAAATGAAAACGATAGTATTGTGTTAAACCGTCAATAAGAGCAATCCTCATCTTATGATTCAAGGCTAATTTTTCGGGATATTGAAGAGGAAGCTGCATAACTTTTCCTAGTAATTCACTGATTTCCCTATTCAGGTAAAACCCATGTGCCGGTTCGTAGCCAATAAATTTTCCATTTTTAATATCAAAAAACAACTCAGTTGGGTTCCATTCATTAGCCGGATAAAACCCAAGGTATCGTGTGAGTTGAATCATAAACAACAAATGAAAATTTGCCAACCCTGAATGGAGGTTATCAAGTATTACAATTGCATTTTCCAAAAAACTGAAGAGGTTACTATTTTCTTCTTCTTCGCGTATGCTTCTATAAATTAGTTCGCTTAGAAAAACAGCAATCGCTAATTTTACTGGATTATGATGAATTGTCGCGAGGAAATAAGCAGGTGATACCTCTTTTACCCTTTGAATTTCATTGTTCAGGCGGCTATAGTAAACAACATCAAGAATTGATAATGGCTGAAAGAAGACGTTACGTCCGCTTTTTTTCCCTTTTGGAAAAGCCTGATTTACCAAAAGCGATATTCTCCCGCTCTGCCTACCGTAGCAGCTAACAATTAGGCTATTTTCCCGATACCGAACCGATCGAAGAACAATTACGCTGTTTTCGGCTAGCATGATTATTTTATAAAAAGGATTTTTGTAACGGCAGCCTGCTTACCACTTGAATCGGAACAAAATACCAGATACACCCCAGTTGCAACTCGCTTACCACTTTTGGTTTTACCATCCCAGGTTGCCATGCCTCCATTTGAGCGTGTTTCATACACTAAATTACCGGCAACATCAGTAATTTTAACCACAGAATTATCCATTAATCCGGTAATGGTCACTACTCCTGAATATGATGGTCTTACCGGATTAGGAAATGCATAAACATTATCAAAGTTTGCCGAGGGCTGATTTGATTCCCCTCTAAATGATATCAATCCTTTTTCAGTAGCTATAAATACCTCACCACTCACGGGATGTACCTTAATGCTCAAAATGGTATTTGAAGGTAAGGGGCTATTGGATGTATTAAAGTGATGAATCTGTTTAGTTCCGTCAGCTGAGAAAAGAAATACGCCCGATTTAGAGGTTCCAAACCACTTCCTATTACCCCCGTCAACATCAATACAGCTAATTTCTTCTGTTTCGAGCAGGTAAACTGCTAATCCTGGCACCACATCGGGGATTTTTATTTTCTGAAAAAAAGTTTCCCCCTGAAATACCCTTTGTGGATTGTAGCTGACTAAAACCCCCTGATTAGTACCCAGCCAAAGGTAACCATCCCGATCAAAAGCCAGAGAAGTAATCTCATTAAGGAAGGTGTTTCCGTTGCTATCGCGTGGTCGGAATTTTTGGTATAAATCGTCCGAAATATTCTCAATACTGCTACCTGGATTTAAAACAAACAAACCATAATCGAGGGCTAGCGCTAACCAAATATTTTGATCGGGTGAAACCGTGAGGGAAAGAATCCGACCCGTGTTAATGGCTCCGGCATAAGCAAACGACTTCCAAGTTCCCTGTTGGGTTAACACCGAAATAGGATTAGCCGCTTCAGAGTTGGCCACCCAAAGGTTTCCCCTTGAATCTAAATCCATGCCGGCAATTCGGCAATAGGGTTGTCCGGGAAAAACACTCTGTAGGGTGCTGTTTTCTGGCGTAAAATGTCCATCCATTTCGCTACCACTAAACCGGTAAAGTCCGCTACCCCAACTGGCTACATAGTAACGCATAGGATTTTGAGGATCGAATTTTACCCTTACCGCGTCGTGTTGAAACCAATCGGCAAAGTACGACCACCTTGTTCCATTATATATGTGAGCAATAAAAGGAGACCATATATTGCCAAATGCATTATCGTAGGACCCAGCTGCACCTACTACATATTCAGAACTTACATCAAGTGCAAAAAAATTATTACTAAAGGGACCCGTGGGTGTACTTATTTTTTGATTAACCAGTGTTCCCCATACAAGTCCGTTAAAGTTATCGGCAAGGGCTATTCTGTTGGTATCAATAAATAAACAATCGTTAATACTGGGGGTGCCCCCAAAGGAATAAGAGGTTAAGCCAATCCCCTTGACACGCTGTTCAGAATAGGATTGAATGGCATTTTTAGAGAAAACTAATATTTTCCCAAAACCGATTGCTACTCCCGAAACATCTGTATAGGGTCTGTCCAGTTCAAACCAGCTGCTATTGGAGTTAATCCAAACAATGTCAAATCCAGCATTGCTCTCGACAGCAACCAGAGAGGAACCTGTTGCCGATAACGAAATGCATTCAGCATTCGGGTTAGTAAAAAAATTTTCATGCCTCCACTGCTCATAGTTAATTAAAAGCGGGTCGTTTGCATTGGCGCTGAAAACACCTTGATTTGAAGCAACCCAAAAACGGTTACCCCAGAAAACCATTTTTCGGACACGTAGGGACCCTGCGTTTTGAACCACATAATAGGTATCCTTTACTTCTAACTTTACGGGATCAATTACAACTATTCCAAAATCGGTTGAAGTATAGATCAGGGCGTCGTGGTAAAGAAAATTATTAATCCGCTTGCTGCCACTCATGGGCTTTTCCATTATAAACGGAATGCTAATTACCTGTTTGGTATCGTTATAAATAAAATTGATATTTCCGGAAGCAAAACCCACAACGGTTATTCCCAATTCTGGGATATCTAAAATTGAAGAAACATCCACACCGGATAAACCATTAACAGTTGTAAATTTTTCTAAGGTACCCGTTTCTATATTAAATGTAAAAAAACCATTGCTGGCTGCACATGAGATGCTTTGCCCTGACAACGAAACCGCTTTTGCATCGTTTAGGGCAAAATAATCGCGCCATTGTCCAACGGGAGGTTGTGCATTTGCAGTGCAAAAAATTAGTAGTAGAATCGATGTTAATAGCTGCTTTGTTGCCATGTTTAATCCAACAAGATAATTGTAAGGCAAAAACGGATTAAAAAAGGGCTTTATTGCATCAACACAAGTTTCGCAAAAACTGGTTTAACTTGCTAACCGCCATTCCGCGATGGCTTATGGAGTTTTTGACAGATAATGGCATCTCGGCAAAAGTTTGGTCAAAGCCATCGGGAACAAAAATGGGATCGTAGCCAAAACCATCGGAGCCTCGCTCATGGTCAATAATTCTACCCCATACAATTCCCTCAAAGAGATACTCATGACCATCGAGTATTAGGGCTATAACGGTTCTGAAGCGAGCACATCGATTTTCAACATCCCTTAGATTGTTCAAAAGTTTTCGGATATTTTCCTTAGGATTTTTTTCATCGCCAGCGTAACGGGCGCTAAAAACACCGGGTTCCCAGTTTAGTGCCTGCACCTCAAGGCCGGTATCATCGGCAAAACAATTCTTACCCGTTTTTTCATAAATATATCGTGCTTTTTGCAAAGCATTCTCTTGGAGGGTATGATAATTTTCCGGAATGTCTTCATTTATTCCGATGGATTTGAGTGGCATAAGTTTAATTCGTTCGCCTAGTACATGTTGCACCTCTCTTAACTTGTGCTCGTTACTTGTAGCAAACACAAGTTCCAACAATTTCTTAACCATCAATTGATGCTTAGCGAGGGTTTATACTCATCACCGGTATATGACCTGCATGGGCCAGTATGTACTGCTCCTCCGGGTCAACTGCATACTTTCCATCCTTATCAGTAGGAGTAGTCATGATAATTATCAGATCGGCCCTAATGTTAACAGCCATTTCCAAAACCTCCTCTTCATATTTTTTTACTCCGGGCACTACATATTCTACATACTTGGCCCCCTTATCCTCAAGAAACTTTTTTGCCGAAGCCAAATTCATATCAATTTTAGCCATCTGCTCGGGATCGGAAGTATTGGGTTTAATAATATGGAAACGCGAAAGGTAATAATCGCTGAAGTACGATATCCATTCATGCTTTTCGCGGTTCTGAATTGTAAAGTCAACAGGAAAAACTATATCATCATAGCGCTTATTTACCGGTGGTTCCTGTATAGTAATAAAGGGGACTCTGCAACTAGTTATAACTTTTAGCACCCACGATACCTTGCTTTTATCCATCTGTTTAATGGTAGTTGATCCCATAATCACCATGCTAGCGTTAATTTCATCGGCTGTCGAGGCAATATCAGTGTAGTAGCTACCCTGCTTAACAATGGTTTGGGGTTCTATTCCATACTTCTCCTTAACAAAAGCCACTAGGTTGCTCATTTTGGTATCAGCCTCTTGTTTACTACTGGCATCTGGGACCAGGTGCAAAATGCAAACAGGCTCACCAACAACACCCGATACCCGTATGGCATGCTGGAGCGCATACCTAGCAACTTCCGAAAAGTCAGTTGGCACCAGAATGGTCTTTTTAGTTCCCATCTTAAAATAATTTACGTCAGTAATCAAAAAAAATCTTTTAAATCATCTTCAAAAATAATCAATTTTTACGTTTTTGTAACCACAACATTTAGATATAGGCTTAAGAATATCATAAAAGTTGGAAAAGATTCAGTTTTGTGCTAATTTAGTAAACCATTTCTAAACCAACTTTGAATGGCTTTTTCAGTTTTATATCTGCTAATCATTTTTACCGTTGCCACCTCGGTTTTGCTGTTGATTCTATCAATAAGGTATTACTATGCCAGGCGCATTCACAACTTTAGCGAAAAGTTATTTATTAAAACCGAAGAACTCCTTAGAGAAAAATCAAAAACCGAAAATCTTCTTTCAAGAGTCTTACCACGGCAAACTGCAAAGGAACTCATTACACAGGGCCGAGTTGATTCGAAAAAATTCCAAATGGTTACCGTTTTGTTTGCCGATATACAGGGTTTTACAAAAATTACCGACGAAATTAATGCCGATATACTAATTGACCAGTTGGACAAGCTCTTCTATGAATTTGATAGCATTGTTGAGCGTTACGGGATCGAAAAAATTAAAACAATTGGCGACGCCTACATGTGTGCAGGGGGAATTCCAAAGGAAAACCTAACTAATCCCATTGAAGTTGTTGCTGCAGCGGTTGAAATGATGGGATGTATGAAAAGAATTAATGAACAGCACAACAATGGCAAAGAGATTTGGGAGCTTCGCATTGGAATTGATACCGGACCCGTGATTTCAGGTGTCGTGGGCCGGAATAAGTTAACCTACGATATCTGGGGTAGCACAGTAAACGTTGCTAGCCGTATGGAATCTACCGGCGAAGCTGGTAAAATTAATATATCAGAAAACACCTTCCTTATTGTTCGCGATTTTTTTGAATGTCGATTCAGGGGTAAAATACCGATAAAGAACAAAGGCGATATTAACATGTACTTTGTAGAAGGATTTAAGCCTCAATTCTCGGGGGAGAACCTATTTTCCCCAAATCATGATTTCATAGTTGAGCTGCAACTCGTACGATTAAGCGACTTGGAGGAATTTGTACTGGAGAAACTTGAAAAGGGACTTCCAGAAAATCTGTACTATCACAATTTAAAGCATACTGTTGACGTTTATACACAGGTTGAGATAATTGGACGTTCGGAAAATGTTTCGAGAGAAGAAATGTTACTGCTAAGAACCGCTGCACTTTTTCATGACATGGGTCACCTGATTGATTATGCAACACACGAGGAAATGGGCGTTAAAATGGCCCATGAGATTCTTCCATCTTATGGATATACAGCCGAACAAATTGCTCAGATATCGGGACTTATTATGGTAACCAAACTACCCCCACAGCCCAAGAACCTGCTGGAGGAAATAATATGCGATGCCGATCTCGATTACCTTGGCAGATCCGATTTTATACCTGTATCAAATGCTCTTTACAAGGAGCTTCATGAACATGGCATGGTAGGTTCGCTGCACGACTGGAATGCACTTCAAATTCAGTTCATTCAGAACCACCAGTACTTTACCAAAACGGCACGCCGTTTGCGAAATGTAAACAAAGATGTTCAACTCCAAAACATCAAGCGTTGGATGGATGAATTAGAAAATAATGCATATTTGTAGCATCTTATATTTTTTTATTATACTTTTACTTAATTTATGTGCTAATTAATTTTGATCTTATAGTTATATTGAACTTAAGCAACATTATACACTGAACAAAAGTTCCTGTTATGGATAATATTAAAAACCTGATTCTGGTTCCCTGGGATTTTACAAACGGATCCGAAATCGCTTTCCAGCATGCCCAGCAACTAGCTATGGCAAGCGGTAACAAAATTATGCTCCTTCACTTTATCCCCCGGAACCCTTTAATCGACATGTTTTACCGCAAGGTAAATTTTAGAAAAATTGAACTAGCAAACGAAAAAATTGAACATGCAGCCCAAGAACTGGGTAAAAAATATGGTTTGAATATTCAAACACTTGTTTCGGAGGGAAACCCGAAAAGACTCATCAAAGAGTTAATCCTTACTGCCCATGTAAACCTTATTGTAGCCTATCACACTTACCAATACAAGAGTAAATCTCACCGTATTTCTAAATATTTGAAAAATCTATTCTTCAAGGAGGATACACTACCCTTTATTGTGGTTAGTGAACCACCCATCCACTCCCACTACATTGAAATTGTAGTACCCGTGGATTATGACCGTAAGTTTAAAGAAGCCGTACACTGGATAATCTACCTGGCTAAATACTATAAATGTAACGTAAACCTAATTAAGCCTTTCTTAATCGATGACGGAAAAAAGAAACAACTAGCCAACAATATTTACTTTACCAAAAAGATGCTTGATGGTGTAAACATTGTATATGGCATTAAAACTGCTAAGAAAAAAGGAACATTCGAAGATGAAGTATTTCGATTTGGGAAAACTATCGAAGCCGATCTGGTGCTAATCATGTCCGATAAGTATGATTACTTTGTTGACCCAAAACGCGAAGCTAAACTCGATATCCCTGTAATGTGCGTAAATCCTCGAATCCGAAAATACCAAAGTTTTTACTAAAAAGTTTTTTGTTTTAAAAATTAACTAACAACTATGAAACTTCAGAGGCTGGATTACCTTTTCAAGTTACTTTCTAAAATATCACGCAAGGATAAGGTAATAGGTTTATTTGTGGGCTCAACCATTCTAATCGTAATCTTCATACTTTATATAACCAGTCATCGTTTTTTTCGTGTATCTTACGAAAATGCCATGTACCACATAGCTTTAACTGCGGAACGTGAGGCAAACCATATACAACTTACCTTAGAAAACCATTTGGCCATTGTCAGAACAATTTCTTCGGACATGACCGCTAAGCTCAATAATAGCGAACCCGTTAACATGCAGCATTATATCAACGCTTATAAGAATATTCTTGATAAAAATCCCAACATCATTTCAGTTTGGGATAGCTGGGAACTAAAATATATTGATTCAACATTTAAAAGTGAAAATGGCAGGATAAGAAACACCGTTTGGCGCGAAAACGGTTCATATAAATCGGTTACTGAAATCAAGGGAAAAGAGAATGAGTCAAACGAATACTTAATTCTTAAAAAGAGTAAAACCGAAAGTTTGGAGGAACCCTATTTTGACTCGTATGATGGTGGTGAAAAAATATTAATGACCAGCGTAATATCGCCCTGTATTAAAAATGGTGAATTTGCCGGCCTTGCAGGCGTTGATATTCCTCTAACTCACTACTACAAAATTATTTCAAATATTAAACCCTATGAGGGAAGCTATGCATTTATAGTATCACCAAAATTCAAATACATTGCTCATCCCGATAAGGACCTCATTGGTGAGGATGCACTTATTGCCTACTCAACGCTTTTCACTTCAAAAAGTGTTCAGGAAAAAGTAATCAATGGTGAACCTATTGATTTTGAGGCTATCGATATTAACAGAAAATTATCCTATTTCACTTTTCGTCCTATCGTTGTTGGCTCATGCCCCAATCACTGGTCTTTTGTAATGGTAACACCACGCGAGGCTGTTATTGCCGAGGCAAGAAGCCTTTTCTGGAATACTTTAATTATTGGTCTCGTTGGAATTATACTTTTAGCTGTTTTTATATCCTACTTGACTACACAAGTAGTTGTTAAGCCAATTTCAAAAATTACCGAAAACCTTGCCAGACTCTCAAACGGACATGTTGATGAAAGTATGATTGTTCCCGTTGAGAATGAGGATGAAATCGGAACAATGGTGAACTACCTAAACAAAACAGTTCAGGGTCTATACCTTAAAACCGAATTTGCCAAACAGGTGGGAAATGGTAATTACAATGCCCCCCTCGAAATGCTTAGCGATGAGGATATCTTAGGTAAATCTCTTATTGAGATGAACGCCAACCTGCTTGCTGCCCATGAAGAGGAACAACGAAGAAAAAAAGAGGAAGAAAAAAGGCGTTGGGTTAACGAGGGGCTTGCCCTATTTAGTGATATACTCAGACAAAACAATAATGATTTGGATGCTCTGAGCTCAAACATTATTCGAAACCTTGTTCAAATTCTGAATGCCAATCAGGGGGGGCTATTTATATACAACGAGGACAATACCGATGAGCCCTATTTCGAACTGGTTGCTGCATATGCCTACAATCGTCAAAAGTTTTTAAAAAAGCATATTCTTAAAGGTGAAGGGTTGGTTGGTACCTGCGCTTTGGAAAAACAAACTATATACCTAAAAGAGATACCTGAAAACTATATCACAATATCCTCTGGGTTGGGAGAGGCAAAACCGCGTAATCTTCTTATTGTACCTCTTAAAGTTGAAGAAAACATTTTTGGTGTTGTTGAACTTGCCTCGTTTACTGAATTTGAGGATTATCAAATTGAATTTGTTGAAAAGGTAGCCCAAAGCATTAGCCAAACCCTTCTTTCGGTACGAACAAACATTCGAACTGCGGAACTCCTTGAAAAAACTCAACAGCAAGCAGAGGAAATGCGTGCTCAAGAGGAAGAGGTGCGACAGAATCTTGAGGAAATGGCTACCATTAAGGAAGAGCTTGAAAAGCGCACCGAAGAAATGCTGGAAAACCAAAAACTGATGGAGTGGGAAAAATCGTTACTCGACTCACTTTTAAACTACCTACCCGATAAAATTTACTTTAAAGACCTTAAAAGCCGGTTTATTAAGGTTAGCAAGTCAACACTCAAATTCTTCGGGGTGGAGCATCAGAAGGATTTAATGGGTAAATCCGACTTTGACTTTTTTACTGAAGAACATGCACGTCCGGCATACGAAGATGAACAGCGTATCATTCGAACCGATACTCCTATTATTGGTATTGTTGAAAAAGAGGTTATGGCTGATGGTCGGGTTACCTGGGCTGAGACCTCTAAGCTACCCCTCAAAAACTCAATGGGTGAAACCATAGGGACCTTTGGTATCACCCGCGATATTACCGCCTCGAAAATGATGGAAGAGGCAATTTCGCAAAAAGCCGAAATCGAGGCAGGTTATCAGCGCGACTTGCAAAGCAAAATCAGCGAACTTGAAAATCTCCAAAAGGCTATTAACGAATCGGCCTTTGTTATTGAATATACTCCCGATGGTTATGTATCCTTTATAAACCAAGCCTACCTCGACCTTTTAGGCATTTCTGCCGATGAAATAATTGGTAAGCATCACTCCTATCAAATGGAGTTCACCGAGGAGCAACGAAAAAATTACAAGCAGTTTTGGGAAGACCTTAACAATGGTGTTTTTCGCAAGGAAACCCACAAATTTAGCATTAACGAAAAAAACTACCTGTTTTATGAAACCTACACACCAATTAAGAACAACGAAGATAAAGTAATAAAGATACTAAAAATAGCCTTTAACATAAGTCACCTTTTAACCGATAATCAAACAATATAGCATTACCGGGATAACCCGGTTTTTCATTTTTTAAGCCATGATGAAGTGGAATAAACTACTCTGCCCCTACCGAGTTGGGACGGAAAAGCAAATGATCAATACCGATTTCACTCGCACCGATTTCCAGCGCGACTACGATAGGTTGATATTTTCTTCACCATTTCGTCGCCTACAAAACAAAACGCAGGTATTTCCACTTCCGGGAAGTGTTTTTGTTCACAATAGGTTAACCCACAGCCTTGAGGTATCAAGTGTTGGCCGTTCGTTGGGAAAAAGCATCTTAAACCGATTGCCTTCCGATGTTTTCGATTCCCCTTTTTCATCGGATATTCCTACCATTATCTCAGCGGCCTGTTTGGCTCACGACATGGGCAACCCTCCCTTTGGCCACAGCGGGGAGGATGCCTTCCGTCAATTCTTTAGCACCAACCCCGGAGTACTCAACGATACCGACGATTGGGAAAAAATGGACCTTATCCGTTTCGAAGGGAACGCCAATGCGTTTCGCCTGCTTACCCATCAGTTTACAGGTCGGCGTACAGGTGGCTTTAGGCTTAGTTTTGCCACCTTGGCATCAATTATTAAATACCCCTATCCCTCAACCGCAGAGCAAAAGAAATTTGGATTCTTTAAATCAGAAACCGATATTTTCGAATCCATTGCAAATGAAACCGGATTGATTTTCAAAGGTGATGGTACGTTCAGCCGTCATCCATTGGTTTATCTGGTAGAGGCGGCCGACGATATTTGCTATCAGATAATGGACATTGAGGATGCGCATAAACTAAATATTCTATCTACCTCAATGGTAACTGAACTTTACCGTAACTTCTTCAACAATGAACCACAAAAAAAACTTAAACATATTGAAGATACCCTTAAAACTGTTACCGATACAAACGAACGGGTTGCCTATCTAAGAGCCATAACTATAAGTAAACTCATCAACCTATGTGCGGAAAACTTTGTTAAATGTTATAATGATATTATGACAGGAGTACCTGTTAAACCACTAATTGAACAACTTGAGGGGACCCCGGCAAGAGCCATGGAGCAGGTCCATAGCATTTCGGTTTCCGATGTTTACAATCACCCCAAGGTGGTTGAAATTGAGATAGCTGGTTTTACCATAATTGGTGAGCTGCTCGATATTTTCTGCACAGCAGTTACGGAACCAAACAAACCACTATCACGAAAGGCGTTAAGCCTTATTCCAAAACAATACATTTGTGATAGTAACGATAGGTACTCCAAAATTATATCGGTGGTCGATTACATATCGGGTATGACCGATATCTATGCGCTTGAAACCTATCAACTCTTTAAAGGTATTAAGCTACCCTCATTGTAGACCTATCTGTCTCGGGTTGCCATGTAGTCTGCAAGTAGAAGAAGTGAATTTTTATATTCAGAATCAGGGAAAATATCTAAATACCCCTTGGCCTTACCATTAAATTCCATCATTTTTTGAGTGGCATAATCAATCCCTCCCCTCTCATGGGCAAATTCAACTATTCGAGGGATATATGACCTTTTCCCACGGCTGATTAACCTCCTGATGCGACGTGCCTCTTGTGCACCTGAATTCGCCAATGCATAAATGAGCGGCAGCGTGAGTTTATGTTCCTTGATATCGTTACCGGTGGGTTTGCCAATTAGGCCCGAAGGTTGAAAATCGAATAAATCGTCGCGAATTTGAAAAGCCAACCCCAAATTCAAACCAAAATTATTAAGGGCATCCAGCTGTTCCTCGGTAGCGTTGGCTGATATTGCGCCATTGGCGCAACAGGCTGCTAAAAGTGAGGCTGTTTTTTTCCGAATTATCTCGTAGTAAGTTTCCTCATCTACGTTCATTTTTCTTGAACGCTCTATTTGTAAAAGTTCGCCCTCGCTCATCTCTTTTACAGCCTGGCTCATCACCCTTAACAAATCAATTCGTTTGTGCTCAATAGAGATGAGTAATCCGCGCGATAGGATGTAGTCGCCAACAAGAACAGCCACCTTTGAGCGCCAAAGCGCATTGATGGAGAAAAAACCTCGGCGCTCATATGCCTCATCAACAATATCATCGTGAACCAGGGTTGCCGTGTGAAGAAGTTCTATCATTCCGGCTGCCACATAAGTTGACTCAGTAATTGTACCACAGGCCCCTGCACTCAAAAATACTAGCATGGGACGGAGCTGCTTTCCCTTTCGTCGTATTATATAATTGGTTACCACATCGAGCAGCCCAATCCCCGACGACATGTTTTTCCTGAAAAAATGTTCAAAATTAGTTAGGTGCTCTGCAACTGGTTCCTTTAAATGTTTTAGCATGGTAATGTTTAATGCTGCAAATTAATCAAATTTACTTCGTATTAACATTAAATGTAGATAGAAAGTTTCATTTTTCGCTATCATCATTTTTACACAAAACAAAATATTAATATATTTGCATAAAGTTGATATAACTGAAATACAGCGATATAATGATAAAAGTAGGGGAACTTAAAATTGAGCAGCTGGAGCAGGCAGCCAATATGTTGAAAGCAATTGCACATCCCTTAAGGATTGGAATTATCAGCCTTTTAGAAAAATCAGGACAACTAACCGTAACCCAAATATATGAGGCCATGGGTATTGAGCAATCTACTGCATCGCATCACCTTGGTATTCTGAAGGATAAAGGCGTTCTCTCTTGTAAACGCGAGGGAAAGAATACGATTTACTTTTTACGTAACGAGAACCTAGGCAAAATCCTCGATTGTGTGGGACGATGCACCGTATAATTCAATTTTTATGATACCCCTGGATATAATTATTGCGGTATTTCTGGTAATTGGAGCCATCAGAGGCTTTATTAATGGATTTATAATGCAGCTAACCGCACTGGCATCTCTATTGCTGGGGATTTGGATTGCCGTTAGATTCTCTGATTTTACCGCAATTTTTCTGGTTGAAAAGATTGGTCTGAATGGGCAATATATTCCCGTTCTTGCCTTTACCATTACTTTTATCCTTGTAGTAATTGGTGTACATTTTATTGGCAAGCAATTTGACAAATTCTTCAATATAACCCCTTTGGGAATGCTTAATAAATTACTGGGGCTGGTTTTTGGGGTCCTAAAGTATGCCCTTGTAATTAGTGTACTCATAGTGCTAATTGAAAAGGTAAACCACCGTTTCAATTTCTATAGTGAAACAGATAAAAACAAAACTATTCTATATAAACCCTTATCAAATTTGGCTCCCGCCATTTACCCTTATTTGCACTTTGAATCGATTACAAATAAGTTTAAATCACATTAAATCACTATTTACCTGTTTAGATTGATGTACTCACAAATCTAAATACAGGTTTAAATTGGCCAGGACTCCCATCATTCTTTATGTTAAAAGAGCTATCTTTGGGCATAGTTTTTATACCGTTAGCTATTTATCCGTAATTCAAAACCAAAACATTGCATTACCGTGAATTTAATTGAAGAATTAAGGTGGAGGGGCATGTTACACGATATGATGCCCGGAACCGAAGATTTATTGGCTAAGGAAATGGTGGTGGGGTACATAGGTTTTGACCCAACAGCTGAATCGCTTCACGTGGGTAGCTTTGCCCAGATTATGTTACTTAAAAGGTTTCAACTGGCCGGTCATAAACCCATAGCCCTAGTTGGCGGAGCCACAGGTATGATTGGCGATCCCAGTGGAAAATCGCAGGAGCGAAACCTGCTCGATGAGGAAACCCTTCAACGTAACCTAGAAGGAATTAAAAAGCAACTTTCAAAATTCCTTGATTTTGATAGCGGAAAACCAAATGCTGCCGTTTTGGTTAACAACTACGATTGGATGAAGGGTTACGACTTCCTGAGCTTTATCAGGGATGTGGGTAAGCACATCACCGTAAACTATATGATGGCCAAGGACTCTGTTAAGAAGCGTTTGGGTGAAGATTCCAAAGAAGGGATGTCTTTTACAGAATTTTCATATCAGTTGGTTCAGGGCTATGACTTTCTATGGCTTTACCAGAACATGGGCTGCAAGTTGCAGATGGGCGGATCCGACCAATGGGGTAACATCACCACAGGAACCGAACTAATTCGACGTAAACTTGGAGGCGAAGCCTATGCTCTTACCATACCGCTTATCACCAAGACCGACGGCACAAAATTTGGTAAAACTGAAAGCGGTAACGTATGGCTCGATGCTCGCTTTACATCACCCTATAAATTTTACCAGTTCTGGCTCAACACCTCCGACGATGATGCCGAACGCTACATAAAGATATTCACACTTCTCGATAAACCCACAATCGATGTCCTGATAGCCGAACATAGGCAGGAACCCCATTTGCGCAAGCTACAAAAAACCCTGGCTCGCGAAATTACCGTAATGGTTCACTCCGAAGACGATTACCTTCGCGCGGTTGAGGCTTCGGAAATGCTTTTTGGTAATGCCACCACCGACATGCTTAACCGAATGGACGAAAATACATTCCTCTCGGTTTTTGAGGGTGTTCCTACATTTGAGGTCAATAAATCGGAACTCGCCAGGGGAATTCCCTTTTCAACCCTGGTTACAGAGCTAACCAAAGTATTCCCATCAAAGGGAGAGCTGCGCCGTTTAGTTCAGGGTGGAGGATTAAGCATCAATAAACAAAAGGTAGATAATGCTGATATTTCCATTAATACTGATTTTCTTCTAAATGGAAAGTATATTTTGATTCAAAAAGGGAAAAAGAACTACAGCATCATACTTGCAATTGATTAATTCCGTTATAGTTAAAGGAGTACTTTTAGGCTTGCACAAAGTTATCGGGCAAGCCTTTTTTTATTTTGACATAAATTTTATGATATTTGGACATCTATAAGATTAAAAATTAACCTGGGATATGGATAATAACAAAATCATTCTTGATAATTCGATGCAATCAATTGCTCAAACCATTTGGAACGGAAGAACGTTTTTACTAATTATTGGAATCGTTGCTCTAATAGCGTCGGTAACTGCTTCGCTATTTATAAAAAATCAATATAAAGCCACTGCAACAATTTATCCCCCTGTTACCAATCAGATATCAAAGGAACTACTTACCGAAAACAAACAGGAGGGCCTTACCTCGTTTGGTGAAACGGAGGAAATGGAGCAGTTTCTTCAGATACTTAATTCCAGAACTCTAAAGGATAAGGTCATAGTGGCCCTGGACTTAAGAACCCATTGGGGCATAAAAAACAACAACAATCATGTAAAACACCTTACCTATAAAGCCTTTACCGACAACGTTAAAGTTCGTCCCACACAGTATCAAAGCATAAATATTGAAGTGATGGATCGTGATCCGGAATGGGCTGCCTTGATTGCCAATACCGTTGTTAACTACTCCGATACGCTGATGCGCTCCATAAAGGCACAGGTTGCAACGCAATCGTTGCAGGTCCTTGAAAATCAATATAAATTCATAGAACAGCAAATTGAAGCCTTACAGGACTCCCTGTCGCAGGTTATGGCTATGGGAGTAATAGAACCCAAACGACAGGCCAACGTTCTTTATCGCGAATACCTTAGGGCTATTGAGAAAAATAACATACAGCAAATTGCAGTGCTTCAGCAGGAAATAACTCGGCTTCAAAAAGGTGGGGCAAAATATTTGCGTTATAGCGCTGAAATTAAGGATCTTGCAGAGCGAATGAATGAGTTAAAAAAGAGTTTAATTATTGCCCGCATTGAGTCAAACCAGGAAATCCCCACCCAATTTATTGTGGACCGAGCAGAACCCACCGATAAGAAAGCCTACCCTAAAAGATCTCTGATTGTAGTAACAGCTACGCTCTCGGCAATGCTATTTGCTGCATTTGCACTGCTCCTTCTGGAATATATTAGAAAATTAAAAAAACAGGCCTAAGCCCAATGAAGTTTCGATATGCCATAGCAGCTAGTTTGGCATTTATACTGCTGAATACGCTTCTAATTATCGGTGAACATCAATCACTTTTTATAATGCCAATTGTTCTTATTGGTTTGCTCATCTACCTTTGGCTTCCGCAACAATTCTTTAACAGTTACATATTGCTAAGCCCGCTCTCCATTCCGCTTTCCGAAATGGTATCCGGACTTAATTTTGACTTATGGTTCCCATCTGAACTAATGATTTTGGCTCTTTCCCCTCTTTCCATTGTATTGCTTTCACAAAAAAATCAATCGAACAGATGGTTTACATGGCATCCTACACAACTTGTGCTATACTTTTTAGTTGCATGGATGTTCATTTCTACATTGAGTAGCTCATTACCCATTGTTTCGGTAAAATACATAGCGCTAAAATTACTCTACATTTTGGTTCTCTTTTACCTCCCTTTTTCCCTAATGGTTAATCAAAATTTTCGCTTTACCCGAATGTTACTAATGTATTCCATTGGATTAATAGGGGTAATCGCCATAACGCTATCTAAGCAAGCCCAGTTGGGTTTATTTAATAAGTTTGTTGCTCATGGGTCATGTAACCCCTACTTTACCGACCACACATCTTATGCAGCGGTCCTGGCGCTTTTAATTCCGGTAATTCTATCCCTTGCATTTACTAAAAAATCGGTTGCCCAAAAACTCCTTTTGTTTCTTTTTTCATTTATTCTGATTGTAGCATTAGTACTATCCTATACCCGAGCTGCCTGGCTGAGCTTAATGGTTGCTTTTGGGGTATGGCTGATTTGGCTGATTAAAATGAGGTTCCGTTACGTTATCTTACTTGCCGTTATTTTTGGTGTAATTATTTACTCGTACCGAATTGAAATAACCGTATGGCTAAACACTAACAAAACCGCATCGAGCGCCGACTTAAAAAAGCACGTTAGCTCCATAGCAAACGTACGTACTGATGAATCGAATGTGGAGCGTTTAAATCGTTGGACATCAGCAATAAGAATGTTCAGGGAGAAACCAGTTCTGGGCTGGGGGCCTGGAACCTATATGTTCCGGTATGCTCCCTTTCAGGCATCATATCTAAAAACCCGCGAAAGCTCAAACTTAGGCCTAAAAGGTAACGCACACAGTGAATACCTTGGTATGCTATCCGAATCGGGTTTCCCGGCCCTACTTGCATTCCTATTAGCAATCGGTATTATTTTATTCAGAGGGTTTAAACTTGCTATAAGGTTAACGCCCAATAGCCACGATAGAACCCTATTAATAGGAGTCTTACTAGGGTGGATAAGCTACCTGGTGCATGGACTTCTGAACAACTTTTTGGATATGGATAAAGTGGCTCTTCTCTTTTGGGGCTATGCAGCATTTATCCTCTCGCTTGAGTATCGCTATTCAAAATCGAATCCCAGTATGGAAATATCATCAAATACTTCGTCGGAATCGCGTAACTGAGCTATGCTCTCAATAATTTGCTCGACATTCTTATTTTTAGCAAATTTATTTTCTAAAATTGATGTGTTGTAAACCACTCTATCGTTACTTATAGTCTCAACCAGTCCATCGGTATAGCATATTATGATGCTGGGCTCATCAATATTCACCACACCCAGATTAATGAGTGGAATATCATCGAGCATGCCCAAACCCACACACCCTGAAGATAGCTGAATAATGTCCCCTGAATTCCTTCGGAACAAGAATGGTGGGTTATGGCCGGCGTTAATGTACTCCAACTTTCGGTTTTGAATATTATAACGGCCCACGAAAAGAGTAATAAATTTCTCACCTTTTGCTGCAGCCATTACCCTTTCATTTAACTTTTCAACCAATGCGGGAAGCCCAATTTCCCTGGTAAATAATGCACGTAGGTTTGCTTGAAAATTTGACATCAGCAGTGCCGCCGAAATTCCCTTCCCTGATACGTCGGCAATACAAAAACCAAGGTCATTTGGACCTAAGGCAATTACATCGTAGTAATCGCCTCCCACCTCAAAGTGGGGTTTGTAAAACGACCCAATGTTAATTCCAGGAATTTTGGGCATGTCATCCTTAGATGGAATGAGCATCGATTGCATGCGCGAGGCTAGTTCAAGCTCTTTTCGCATGGCCTCCTGTTCCAAACTTTTATGGAAGAGCCGCAGGTTCTCAATGGCAACAAAGATGATTATAGATAGAGTTTGAACAAAGTTTAGATGCCGGATTGTGGCACTTACACCCTTTTCGTACTCATGGGTATCACCAATGAGCACGTAACCAACAGGTTGGTTATTCTGGATTATGGGTATTATAACATCGAGCTCAAGTAGAATGGGGTTATCCGATACACCAACAAAAGTAATTTCATTGAAGGGGAGCAGATCACGCTCCACATTAATGTTATTAACTACCTTTTCGGGACAATTGCTGTTGAGCAGCAGCTCCCACTTTTCCTCCTCTATTTTATAAAAGAGAATACGGTCAATACCCAAATCGTCGTTGAGGATACGCTTGAATCTATCGACAAGTTCCTCTGTTTTCAACTCAGCACTAATGGCTTGTGCCATTCCTAAAAGAGCGTTCAACTTGAACGTGCTCAACTTGAGCCGGTTTTGAGAGGCGGTTATCGACATGGTAGAACTTTTTCTCTAAAAAAATAACTTATCCCAAAAGAGGAATAAGTTAAAACAAATCAATTAAAAAAGCAATAGCTCAAAAATAAAAATACTACTTAACCCTTTCAGCATACTCGCGGGTTCTGGTATCAATTTTAATTCTATCGCCGGTATTTACAAAAAGCGGAACATTTATGGTGGCTCCGGTTTCAACAGTAGCTGGTTTAAGCGCAGTTGATGATGCGGTATCGCCCTTAAGGCCTGGTTCTGTATAGGTTACCTCCATTTCAACAAACGGGGGTAACTCAACGGTAAGAATACTCTCATTATCAACCTCAATCATCATTTCCACATACTGACCCTCTTTTAATAGGTCAGCATTTTCGATCATGTGCTCCTCAAGCGAAATTTGCTCAAAGGTTTCCTGATGCATGAAGTGGTATCCGGTATCATCCTTGTAAAGAAACTGATACGGACGACGCTCTACCCTTACCACATTAATCTTTACACCAGCATTAAATGTGTTTTCAATTACCTTCCCCGTTTCAACGCTCTTTAATTTAGTACGTACAAAAGCACCACCCTTTCCGGGTTTTACATGCTGAAACTGAACAATGGTGTATATTTTGCCATTGAACTCAATAAATAAACCATTCTTAAAATCTGCTGTGGTTGCCATACTTTACTATTTAACAATGGGTTGCAAATATAGTAAATGATTTTGTACTTGTAAAATAAAAATTGGATTAGCCATAAAAGTTGCCTATACCCCCGGGGGCAAATGTTACAGGTGAATGTGCCATACAACTGCTGATTCCTTACAGTTTTAAATTCTATCCTTCTGATAAGCGGTACAAAGCCTCCCTTTACCGGCAAGACCGGCCAGTTCGACGCGACCAAGCAGCAGCTTCCGGCTGCAGAGTTCAGTTCCATAGTCCCAAATAGAATAATTTACTCCGCTAACCTAAGGGAAAGAAAACTGGGAGCAGGGTAGGTTAAAAGATTACAGCTCTGCCCGGGGAGAATGGTACTTGTCCGGCAATATCCACATGTAATGCATAAATGAGCGGAAACCAACAAACCAGGGCAACCAAAGCACCTAATAAAGTATCGAAAAAAATTTTTGCAAAAAATTAAAAGTCCGTTTTATGATTTATAAAAATTTTTTTATTTTGAATCAATAAACCTTACCAAAGGTACGGTTATACACCCAGAATAGATGTATATCACTACTTTTGGTACGGTTTGTGTACGGTTATAAATGAGTTACTATACATGTTGACAAAAATGACAAAAGTGACTGAAAGAGTACAACAACCTTGTGAAACTTGACAAATATTTAAGAACTAAATAAGTACAAATTAAAATTTAAGAATTATGGCTTTTATTAATTGGAGTGAAGACTACAGTGTGAAAATTGAATCTATTGACATACAACATAAAAAACTTGTTGAAATGATTAATAGATTTTATGATGATCTTAAGTCTAAATCAAACAATGAATTAATTGGAAATCTTATTGCTGATATGAAAAATTATACAGTTTATCATTTTACAACAGAAGAGAATTTATTTAAAAAATATGAGTTTCCTGAATTTGAAACTCATAAAAAAGAGCATGACGATTTTGTAAATAAAGTAATTGATTTTGAAAAGAGATTTAAGGAAGGTAAAATGATTTTATCTTTTGAAATTACTGATTTTTTAAAGAAGTGGTTAATTAATCACATACAGGAAACAGACAAGAATTATTCTAAATTTTTAAAAGAAAAAGGAGTAAGATGAAAAAATCTTAAAAAAGTAATAGCATTTCAAATTGCAGAATACGGATTAAATAAACACATATGGTAACATGCGGTATATTTTATTGCCGAGAAAGTGCTGAAATCAACGGCTGTGGCTCGCTTCAAACTTCATCGTGGCTTGACAGTGAAGTGCTCCGAAATCGGCAACAAAAAC
>DYKO01000021.1 GCA_020722565.1 Rikenella microfusus | reverse complement strand
AAAATAAAGTTTTACTGTATAAAATAAACCAAGTTTTCATAAACAACCTTGTGAATCTTGACAGGAAAGGATTAATGAAGAAGGGGTTGTTTCATTTGCAGGGATTCAGCTGCAATCGCCTAGTGGGTGTTTTACTTCAAATTTTGAAGGTGCAGAGGTGCTGGTAGCAGGGCTTCAGCATCACGATAGCATTTACGGACAGAAATCGTTCAAACCCTACTATACCTATGGGTGCAACTCGCTGCTTTACGATCCCGACCACCCCATATATGGTTTGCCGGATATCGAGATCAAGGTTAGCCTTGTAAATATATACGAACCCAAACTGAGCGGATTGTTAGCACTAAAGGCGATGGGGATAAGCGATAAACCCCAACCCTACAAAATTTTTCGTAAACCTGTTTACGATAGCACGGGTAAAAAGTTGAACATTCTTGAAATGCAGCTGTGGCTAACCCAGTTTAAAGTGGCAGTAACAGTGATAAGCGACAGGGATAAACCACAGGTTAGACCCGATCACGAGTCGATGAACGCCCGTATCTACCCCGGCAAATGGTATGGCGATTCCCGTCGTTGGATCTGCATTAATGATTTAAGAGATAGAGATGAATGTAATAACCACCGGTATAGCGATATCATATTTATACTTGAGGTTAACCCCAATGCATCACCATGGTATATTAAAACTGGTAATGAGCAAACCCTTAAATCCGATATTGCTGTGGGTGCTGTTATTTGCAGTGAAATAATCAAAAGACCAGAGAATGAAAACCAGATACATGTTAACATTCAGAAGGGTATGCTGGTACCCCTTTACTTTGAACCCTTCGATGTTAGCCAAGTATCGGCTTTAGCTATTGATTCGGTTTCAGGGGTTGGGTCGGAAATTAAAAAGTTATTAAAAATGAATATATGGAACCGAAAATACTACATGAAAATACATTCCAAAAATATTGGTTCCCGAAAAACCGGCATTCTTTGGAACAAAAGAATATTTGATGAGCAGCTTGAGTTCACCTTCCTATTACCTCTTTTTGTGGTGGGAAGTTGGGATGTGCAGCTACCATGGGAGGTGATTCCTGCCATGGAGGCACCCAAACCCTATTATAAAAGTTTTACTATAAGTAACCTTTTTCCCAATTGGGGTTTAAAAGGTTTTGGGCGAATCTTTAGCGGTATTTTACTTGCGGCAATCATTTTTTTTGCTGCAGTTTGGTTTCTGCCCCTATTCCGAAGATAAAAAGATTTGATTCATACTGAATGCCCTCTGAATTCCGATAGAATTATTGCCGTTGCCATGGCAACATTTAACGATTCAACCTTTATGCGTCCCTTGGCAAAACTTGGTATGTGAATTCGGTGGGTTACTAACTCTTCCACCAGCGGGCTAATGCCATTTCCCTCATTGCCCATAACAATAATACCAATCGATTCCTTTTGCGTAAGGTAGAGGTTTGAGCCATTCATGAAAGTACCATAAACCGGGCATCCTTTCTGGATTTTAATCCACTCATGTAAATTTACGTAGTGAACCCTTACGTGCACAATGGCCCCCATGGATGCCTGCACGGTTTTAGGTGCAAAGGCATCGGCACAGCCGTAGGAGCAAACAATATTGTTTATTCCAAACCAATCGGCCAAACGGATTATTGTGCCCATATTGCCCGGATCCTGAATTGTATCAAGTGCCAGCACCAGTTCGTTTTGGCAGCTGAAATCCATGATATAATTCGGCTTCTTTGCTATAGCTAAAACCGGCGATGGGGTTACCAAACCGCTAATTCGTTCCATTTCATCGGCCGAGATTTGTATGGGTTTGATCGCAGTTGTTTTTTTTGTATACTCAGCAGTGTGGTAAATTTCCAGAATTTCGAAATCGCTATTAATGAGTTCGTCCACTAACCTAATACCTTCGGCAACAAACAGCCCAAGTTCATCCCTAATCTTTTTCTGTTGCAGCGATTTAATATATTTTATGGTGTTTTTGGTTAGCATGCTTCCCTTTTTCACAAAGTAAAGCAATTTTAAAATCGAAATCAAACCAGAGTAAGAATAGTTGATGGTTAACGGTTAATGGTTCATGTTTGATGCTTGTTGGCAATCTTTGTTCCTATAGTAAAAATTTTACTCGTTTAACGCTTAACACCTTTCGTTTAACATATTTTGGTCTTTAGTTTGATAGGTTTTATGGCATCATAAATTATATTACCATAAAAAATTGTTGTAAAATCAACTATATTTTTACATTTGTAGATTAACCGATACATTTAACCAGCATATTATATGCAAGGAGCCTTTAGGAAAGGATGCTACTCATATACATTCAGAAAGTTAACGTTTTTTTTATCTATACTGTTGTTAGCCTCTGGTTGTGCCATTACCAAGCATGTTCCTGACGATATGTATTTGCTAAACAGTGTGAAAATTGAAACCCGAACTAAGGAGGTAAAGCCTCAAGAATTAGAATCGTATGTTAAGCAACAGCCCAATAAACGTATCCTTGGATTTCGGTTTCACTTAAGGCTTTATAGCCTTGCCGATCCCCGTAAATCTGGTTGGATCAACAAGGGTTTGCGAACCATAGGTGAGGATCCTGTACTTTTTGATAGCTTGATGGTAGCCGAGAGCTCTCGAAACATATTTTTGCTATTGCAGAGCAAGGGCTATTACAATGCAAGGGTATCGGATTCAATTTGGTTGCATGGCAAAAAGGCCGATGTTTTTTATTCAGTCGATCCCGGATTACCCTACCATATCAGGAATATTAGCTACTATATTGTGGATACGCTAATCCGGAAAATAGTTTATAGCGATTCATCGAATCGGGTTTTTAAAAAAGGCAATCCTTTTGATATTGAAATGTTACAGAAGGAGCGTGACAGGCTTGAGATGTTGCTAAAGCGAAATGGGTATTATACTTTCAGCAAGAATTTTATATCCTTTACAGCCGACACAAACTTACGTTCCCATCAGGTCGATTTGAGTTTGTTAATTAAGAATCCTGTTAGAATTGACAGCGATGGGAAATCAAAACCTGAAAACTTCAGGCGTTACAAAATCCGAAACATATATGTTTATCCCAACTATGACCCCTTCAGGTTCAATGAGTTTGTTGAAATGGGCTTGCTAGATACTGTTTTTAATAAAGGCCTGTATTTCATATACAACAACGATCCAGGAATCAAATTCGATGTGATTAACGCTTTTACCCTGATAAAGTCCGATCAGATATTTTCTGTTGATGATGTTAGCAAAACCCAACAAAATTTAAGTCAAATAAGGCTTTTCAAATTTGTAAATATCAGTTTTGACGAAGTAGAGCCTACCACAAGTATTTTCAAAGATACGCTTAACAATGATTTTGATGTAACTGATGTTAGCAACAATGAAACATTTGGATTGTTGGATTGCTACATTCAGCTCATGCCAAATATGTTGCAAAGCTATCAGGTAGAGCTGGTGGGAACTAATACTACGGGTTCTCTGGGAGCTGAGGGAACCTTTAACTATCAACATAAAAATTTACTCAAAGCAGCAGAAGTATTTGATATCAAGTTCAGAGGACTGGTTGAAACGGCACTGCAAAAATTGAATCTGAATAATACGTTGGAACTGGGTGGAGCCATGAGCTTAACTACCCCCAAATTTATTGGTCCCTACTCATCAAGGGTTAAACTGAGCAAGTATGTGCCCAGTACTCAACTTACGGCTTCCTACAGTTTTCAACGCCGACCTGAATACACCCGGGTAATAGCCGGTTTACAGTTCGGTTATGTTTGGAAGGACTCAAGGTACACTACCCATACCTTAAACCCAATTGAACTTAATGCCATTAGAATTATAAAGATAAGCGATGCTTTCAGTGCTCAAATCGATACCACATTTTTGAAGTACAGCTACATCAGCCAGATTGTTACCCTGTCGAGTTATTCTTGGGTTTTTAACAATCAAAATACGCAAAAAGCCAATAGTTATGCTTATGTCAGATTTAACTTTGAGGTGTCGGGCAACACACTTAAGGCTTTATCGGGGTTAATTGGAAAAACCAAGAACGAGAACGGTGCCTATACCTTTTTTAACACCGAATTCTCTCAGTTTATCAGAAGCGATATTAACCTAACCTATCATCAGGTGGTCGACGAGAATAACTCATTTGCCTATCGCCTTTTTGTTGGTGTTGGCTACCCCTATGGAAATTCTAGGGCATTACCCTTTGAAAAACGTTACTTTACCGGTGGTGCCAATGGTATTCGTGCCTGGCAGGCACGCTCGTTGGGACCCGGTTCCTACTATGTTGCTTACGAAAGTTTTCCCAACCGAACCGCCGATATTAAGCTGGAGGCAAACTTTGAGTACCGCTTCCGTATGGTATGGAAGTTTGAAGGTGCTCTGTTTGTTGATTGTGGTAATATTTGGTCAATACCTGGCATCGACGATAGGAAAGGAACAATTTTTAAATGGAACAAGTTTTATGAGCAAATTGCCATTGGCAGTGGTTTAGGAATTCGTATGAACTTAGGCTTTTTTGTTCTTCGAACCGATTTTGGCTATAAAATATTTGACCCAGCCATTAACCCCAATGAACCCTATCGCCCTTGGGTGCCGTTGAAACAAAAATTTAAAATTACAGATATTACCTTTAACTTTGGTATAGGTTATCCTTTTTAGCAAAATTGCTATTGACTTAAATTCTTTTTTATCGTAGGTTTGTATAAAACACTAAACATTAAGGTTATGAGCTACGATAAAATTGTTGAGCTACTTGGAGATAAAGCATCGTATTTGCTTGAACATAAATGCAACACGGTTCAAAAGGAGGTACTGCATCTCCCCGGTCCCGATTTTATTGAACGAGTGGTTTACCACAGCAACCGTTCACCACAGGTGCTACGAAACCTGCAGGCCTTGTTTAACCATGGTCGTTTGGCAGGCACGGGTTACCTTTCCATTTTACCCGTTGATCAGGGGATTGAGCATTCTGCCGGAGCCTCATTTGCACCCAACCCCATTTATTTTGACCCTGAAAATATTGTGAAACTTGCCATTGAGGGTGGTGCAAACGCTGTTGCATCAACCTTTGGAGTGCTGGCAGCGGTATCACGAAAGTATGCCCACCGAATTCCTTTTATTGTAAAAATTAACCACAATGAGCTGCTAACCTATCCCAACAAGTATGATCAGATTTTGTTTGGTTCAGTAGATGAGGCTTGGAACCTTGGTGCTGCAGCAGTGGGGGCTACAATTTATTTTGGTTCCCAAGAGAGCGATCGACAAATTATTGAGATTGCTCAGGCTTTTGAAAGAGCTCATGAATTGGGAATGGTCACTGTACTGTGGTGCTACCTGCGCAATAATGCCTTTAAAAAGGACGGGGTAGATTACCATGTAGCCGCTGACCTAACCAATCAGGCTAACCATCTTGGGGTAACCATTCAGGCCGATATAATCAAACAAAAGGCACCAGAAAGTAACGGAGGCTTTAAGGCAATCAACTTTGGCAAAACCCACGACAAGGTTTACAGTCAGCTAACCAGCGATCATCCAATTGACCTAACCCGGTATCAGGTGCTTGGCTGTTACAATGGCCGTGCAGGCCTAATTAATTCTGGCGGTGCTTCGTCGGGTGCCAGCGACCTTGCCGATGCGGTTTACACGGCAGTGGTTAATAAGCGTGCAGGAGGCATGGGTCTCATAAGTGGCCGCAAGGCCTTTCAGCGTCCCATGGAGGAGGGCGTTAAGATACTGAATGCCATTCAGGATGTGTATCTCGAAAGTAAAATTGATATAGCTTGATTCCCCCGATAATTCAAGGTTGAAATCCCGTTCCCAAAGGAATGGGATTTTTAATGTTAAATGAATATTGTTTTAATCCACTTTTTTTACCATATTCGAACACCAAAACAAACCAAAACCTAAACCTATGTCTTTGAATCAGAATCGCGATAGCTTTGGAAGCAAGTTCGGAATTATTGCCGCCGCTGCTGGTTCAGCGGTTGGACTGGGGAATATTTGGAAATTTCCTTACATTACCGGTCAGAACGGGGGTGGCGCCTTTCTAATAATTTATCTTATTTGTGTGTTGATGCTTGGCATTCCTGTAATGATTTCGGAGTTTTCAATTGGTCGCAGGGGGCAGCGTAATGTTTTCGGCTCGTTTAAAACTTTGGCCCCGGGAACCCCTTGGTATTTTGTGGGTATTATGGGGGTTGTTGCTGCATTCGTAATACTCTCGTTTTATAGTGCAGTGGCCGGTTGGACACTTGAGTATATGGTCAGATCTGTCACAATGGGTTTCTCAAATCAAGACACAACGCAACTTGGTGCAGCCTTTAATGAATTTTTAAAGCATCCTTTTAGACCAATTATTTGGCAGCTCTTATTCATGGTATTTACCGCACTAATTGTTGCAGGTGGTATTAAAAACGGCATTGAGCGTTACAATAAATTTTTGATGCCCTTACTGGTTCTGTTCCTTGTGTTGCTTTGCATTCGTTCCATTTCTCTTCCAGGAGCATCAAAGGGGTTGGCTTTTCTATTTTATCCCGATTTCTCAAAGGTCACCATAAAAACCTTACTTTTTGCCATGGGACAGGCCTTCTTTTCGTTGAGCCTTGGTATGGGGACACTTATCACCTATGCTTCGTATTTCAGAAAATCGGATGATTTAGGTAGAACCGCTGTTAATGTTTCGCTGGCTGATACTATTGTTGCCATACTTGCTGGTGTAGTTATTTTTCCTGCAGTTTTTTCGTTTAACATTGAACCAACTGCCGGTCCCAGTCTGGTTTTTATTACCCTTCCAGAGATATTCAGCCAGCTTCCCTTGGGCAACCTACTGGAGTTAGTCTTTTTTGTTCTACTTGCAGTGGCTGCGCTAACATCCACCGTGTCGGTTCTCGAGGTGGTGGTAGCCTACTTTTCTGAGGAACTGAAAATTTCGCGCCGGAAGGCTACTTTACTGGCAACCATTTCAATATCATTTCTGGGGGTACTGGCATCTTTATCGTTTGGGCCGCTAAGCGGTATTACCCTATTGGGAAAGAGCATTTTTGATATGCTCGATTTTTTCGCTTCAAATATTTTACTACCCCTTGGAGGCCTTTTGATTGTAGTATTTGTGGGATGGTTTCTTAAAAAGGAGGATATTGCCGATGAAATTTCCAATTCCGGAACATTGAAAGTACGATACCTCCCGATATACCGATTTATAATTCGTTTCATTGCACCGGTTGCCATTGCTGCTATTTTCATCTATTCGGTTTTTTATGGATCGTTAGGATAGCAACCCAATGGATGAGCTGATAAATTCCCTTTTCGAACCGCTGGTTCGCATTCTGTCGTTAATCCTTTTTTGGGACCCACTTAAGCTTTTGGGTGTTGATGTAGGATTTAGATTCCCTTTTGTGGTGATGTGGCTGATGGTATGGGGATTGTACTTCACTATTCGAATGGGGTTTATCAATGTTCGCGCTTTTTGGCATTCATTACAGCTAACATCAGGAAGATTCGATAGGGAGAGTAAAAATGGTGAGGTCTCGCATTTTCAAGCATTGGCAACAGCCTTATCCGCTACGGTAGGCCTTGGAAATATTGCAGGTGTGGCAATAGCCATTAGCATTGGCGGTCCTGGAGCAACCTTTTGGATGATTATGGCCGGGTTATTGGGCATGTCGCTTAAGTTCACTGAATGCACTTTGGGTCAGAAGTATAGAGTGATTGATGAAAAGGGGAGAGTTTCCGGTGGACCTATGTACTATCTCAGTCAGGGATTGGCCAATCGTGGCCTAAAAACTTTTGGAAAGATTCTTGCTATCACTTTTTCGATATTGGTAGTTGGGGCATCGTTTGGCGGTGGTAATATGTTTCAGGCCAATCAGGCATTCTTGCAAGTGTCATACATTATTCCGTGGTTGAGCGGTAAGGGAACTTACTTTGGACTGGCATTAGCTTTATTGGTTGGTCTGGTTGTTCTTGGTGGTATTAAGAGTATTGCCAGCGTAGCTTCACGCATAGTTCCCTTTATGGTTATCCTTTATGTGGCCACTTCTTTAGTAGTTATTTTTTTCAATATATATAGGGTTCATGAGGTTTTTGCTCTAATTTTTGCTCAGGCATTTGGTACCAAAGCAGTGGCAGGGGGATTTTTTGGGGCCTTTATTATTGGTTTCCAGCGTGGTGCATTTTCAAATGAGGCGGGTATAGGATCGGCTTCCATTGCACACTCAGCTGCACGTACCGATGAACCCGTAAGCGAGGGTATTGTGGCTCTTCTTGAACCCTTTATTGATACCGTTGTGGTTTGCACTATGACGGCATTGGTAATCAATTTTAGCGGTTTGGCGCAAAACAATTTAGGACTACAGGGTGCTCAACTTACCTCTGCCGCCTTTGCCACGGTTTTTAATTGGTTTCCCTACCTGCTTGCGATTGCTATCCTTTTATTTGCATTCTCTACCATGATAAGCTGGTCGTACTATGGTCTTAAGGGTTTCAACTTCCTTTTTGAAAAATATCTTAATCGTGTTATACCCATTTCCGATGCGTCCACCAAGATTTACTTCATATTCTTCCTGCTTTTTGTTGTGGTGGGCAGTGCTTCAAATCTTTGGGCTGTCATGGACTTTTCCGATATGATGATACTGGGAATGGCTTTCCCAAATATACTGGGCATGCTTTTTATGATTAAAGAGGTTAGTACCGATTTGAATAGCTACTGGATGCGTTGGAAGTCAGGCAAACTTTCCCGGCAATTGTGAAAAGGTATTGGAAAAATATTGTTAATTACCTTAGCTTCTCAAGAGGCGAGAGAAATGCAACGATCTTACTTGCATTTATTTTAGTTTTGTTCATGCTTTTCCCTTATTTATATCGGAATATTTTTGATTACCGTTCACAAATTCCTGACGAAATTATTGCTCAGGCCGATAGCTTTTTTACCACATTAAAATATAATCCGACGGTAAATGCTATTGAGCCCTTAACAGGCATAGAGGCTGAAATTAATCCGCCCAAACAGGTCCATTTATTTCATTTCGATCCCAATACGATTTCATTAGATAGCTTAATTGAGTTGGGACTAAGTCGTAAACAGGCTGAGGTATTTGTAAAGTACCGTCTGAAAGGCGGAAAATTTCGTACAGCCGATGATTTAGATAAAATCTACGTACTCGATTCAGCCCTGAACCAAAAACTAAAACCTTTGGTTCAGATTATTACCCATGTCGACTCAATTCATCCAACGGAAAGGGTTAGCGAACCAATCACTATTGAACTTAATAGCGCTGATACAATTAGTTTGCTCAAACTTAAAGGTATCGGGAAAAACTTTGCCAAACGTATAGTAAGTTATCGGACACTTTTGGGGGGATTTTATAGCATTGAGCAGCTGACTGAGGTTTATGGCATTACCAACGAGCTACTGGAGCAGATCAGACCAAGCATTTGGGTTGATTCCTTAAAGATTCAGTACATTAATCTTAACCTTGTACGTTACGAGGAACTTCGGGCTCATCCCTATATTTCAAATTATCAGGCCAAAGCAATAGTTTACTATCGATCACAAAAAGGGAGCATTAAGACAGTTGACGAGCTTTGGCAGAATAAACTTATTCCATGGGAACGGTTTGTCAAACTTAAACCCTATCTGGTTCTTGAATGAACGTAACATGAAAAGTTTCAATACCAAAAGCAAAAATAAAAAAAATGATGAAATATTTTGGAAACAAATTAAAACAATTATAATTTTGCAACTCATAAAAATTTAATTGACATGATCATAGTACCAATTAAAGAAGGCGAAAATATTGAAAGAGCTCTGAAAAAATTCAAACGTAAGTTTGAAAAAACTGGTATCATGAGGGAGCTACGTGCCCGTCAGGCTTACGTAAAGCCATCGGATGCCCGTAGGGAGCAAATCAAGCGAGCCATTTACATTCAGAAATTACAGCAGCAGGAAGAGTAGTAGCTGGTGCTCAATTGAATGCATAATCAGGCCATTTAAGCCTGATTTTTTTGTTTATTAATATCAAAAATGCTATATTGCATTCAATGGCTATGCTGGTATCTTTTTTAAAATACATTGAAATAGAGAGGGGGTACTCACCCCATACGTTACAATCGTATGGTGATGATTTGACCTCTTTTTTTATTTTTGCTGGAGTAGATTCTCAGAATACAGAGGAACTAAAACGGATTGACCATCGTACAATAAGAAGATGGGTTTCCAATATGATTTCTCAGGGATTGTCAACCCGAACGGTTAATCGTAAGTTATCATCCTTAAGATCTTTTTTCCGTTTTCTTGTACGCAAGGGGGTAATTAAGGTAAATCCCATGAACCGTGTAACAGCTCCAAAAATCAGCAAACGGCTCCCGGAATTTGTTCCTGAGTCCGATATGAATAAACTTGAGCAGCATGATATTTTTGGCGACGATTTCGAGGGTGTAAGAAATCGGCTTATCATGACCATGTTCTACTATACAGGAATGCGACTGTCTGAGTTGGTAAGCCTTACCCTGGCATCAATAGATTTGAATAGCATGACCATAAGGGTTACCGGAAAGGGCAACAAAGAGCGTATTATTCCCATACACCCCGATCTTTTACCATTTATAGAATGCTACCTGAAGGCAAGGGAGGCTACGGTTGTTACTTGTAACAGTTTTTTTGTTACATCAAAGGGCAAACCCGTATATCCTAAACTTATTTACCGAGTGGTTCACCACTACCTCACACTTATCACCCCGCTGCAAAAGCGCAGCCCTCATGTACTCCGGCACACTTTTGCTACGCATTTGCTCAACATGGGAGCAGACCTGAATGCCATTAAGGAACTGTTGGGTCATTCCAGTTTGCTGGCTACTCAGGTTTACACTCATAGCACTTTTGAGAAACTTAAAAATAACTATAACCAGGCTCATCCCAGGGCCTAAAATAAAAAAGGAGGATTTATTATGAACGTTAAGATTCAATCCATTAAGTTTGATGCCGACAAGAAACTTCTCGACTATGTAGAGAAGAGGGCAGTAAAACTTGAACATTTTTTCGACAATATTGTGGAAACCGAGGTCTTCCTTAAACTGCAGAACAGCCAGGATTTGGAAAACAAGGTAGTGGAGTTTCGGGTAAAAGTTCCAGGAGGTGATCTTTTTGCTGAACGAAAGGCCAAAACCTTTGAGGAAGCAACCGATGTTTGTATTGAAGCCATAAAGGTACAGGTAAAAAAACATAAAGACAGGCTGAGGGGAGCATAGTATTTTAATAAAAATAGGATTGATTGTGAAGCCCAATAGGGCTTCATTTTTTTGTATTTTCAACAGAATAGTTTATTTATATTGGGTTAACTGCTAATCAATGCTAAAAAAGGTTACACAAAAAGATAATTTTTTTTGCAGATATTCAAAAATGTTATATTTTTGCAATCCGATTTCAGGGGGTAAGCGTTCATTTTATATTGCAAGATATTTTGAAATGCCGGTGTAGCTCAGTTGGCCAGAGCAGCTGATTTGTAATCAGCTGGTCGGGGGTTCGAATCCCTCCATCGGCTCAGTTCAAAATAGAATGGGGAGATACCAAAGTGGCCAACTGGGGCAGACTGTAAATCTGCTGGCTTATGCCTTCGTAGGTTCGAATCCTGCTCTCCCCACAAACAGGTAGCACCATACTGCAATAGCAGGGTGGTTCATGCGGGAGTAGCTCAGTCGGTAGAGCATCAGCCTTCCAAGCTGAGGGTCGCGGGTTCGAGTCTCGTCTCCCGCTCAACCTGTAAGCCGATGTAGCTCAGGGGTAGAGCACTTCCTTGGTAAGGAAGGGGTCACGAGTTCAATTCTCGTCATCGGCTCAAGTTTTTGTAAAGTAAAGACAATCAAGTTTTTAATACTAATTCTAATTAATACCAGAAAACTATGGCTAAAGAAAAATTTGATAGGTCGAAACCGCACGTAAACATCGGTACCATTGGCCACGTTGACCATGGTAAGACTACTCTTACAGCTGCAATCACCAAAGTGTTAGCAGAAAAGGGACTTTCCGAATTCCGTTCATTCGACTCTATCGACAACGCTCCTGAAGAAAAGGAGAGAGGTATTACTATTAACACTGCCCACGTAGAGTATCAGACTGAAAATCGTCACTATGCCCACGTTGACTGCCCCGGTCATGCCGACTATGTTAAGAACATGGTTACCGGTGCTGCTCAAATGGACGGAGCCATTCTTGTAGTTGCTGCTACCGATGGTCCCATGCCTCAAACCCGCGAGCACATTCTGCTTGCCCGTCAGGTAAACGTTCCCCGTATCGTTGTGTTCCTGAACAAGTGTGATATGGTTGACGATGCCGAAATGCTCGATCTCGTTGAAATGGAAGTTCGTGAACTTTTGAGTTTCTACCAGTTCGATGGCGACAATGTACCCGTTATTCGCGGCTCTGCTCTTGGTGCTCTCAACGGTGAACCTCAGTGGGTTGAGAAGGTTATGGAACTTATGAAAGCTGTTGATGAGTATATTCCAATACCTCCTCGCGATAACGAAAAACCATTCCTAATGCCTGTTGAGGATGTGTTCTCAATCACCGGTCGTGGTACTGTTGCTACTGGTAGAATTGAAACCGGAGTTATCCACACCGGCGACGAAATAGAAATCGTTGGTTTGACCAATGAAAAGCCTATGAGGTCGGTTGTTACCGGTGTTGAAATGTTCCGTAAGATTCTCGATCAGGGGGAAGCTGGCGACAACGTAGGTCTGCTGCTTCGTGGTGTCGATAAGAAAGATATTAAGCGCGGTATGGTTATTGCCAAACCCGGTTCAATTACTCCTCACACCAAGTTCAAGGCTGAGGTTTACGTTTTAAAGAAAGAGGAAGGTGGACGTCACACCCCATTCCATAACCACTATCGCCCTCAGTTCTACCTACGTACCCTTGATGTTACTGGTGAAATTCAGCTCCCCGAAGGTGTTGAAATGGTAATGCCTGGCGATAATGTAACTATCTCTGTAGAACTTATTTACCCTGTTGCTATCAACAAGAATCTTCGCTTTGCTATCCGCGAAGGAGGTAGAACCGTTGGTGCTGGACAGGTAGTTGAAATTATTGAGTAATTTTGAAAAAACTGGTATGGAAAATTACCTTACCAGTTTTACCACACGGGTGTAGCTCAATTGGTAGAGTAGTGGTCTCCAAAACCATTGGCTGGGAGTTCGAGTCTCTCCACCCGTGCAAAATCAAATTGTTGACATGAAAGTAACTGAGTACTTCCACGACGTTTATACCGAAATGGTACAAAAGGTTTCGTGGCCAACATGGAAAGAACTTCAATCCAGTGCATTAATTGTTATGATTGCTTCCCTTTTAATCGCACTGGTGGTCTTCGTTATGGACTTCTCCTTCGAGCATGTGATGGAGTTCATTTACCGTATGCTTAGCTAATACAGTGAGGCCTATCTAGGACAGCAATGGAAGAGAATGTTAAGAAATGGTATGTTCTTAAGGCCATTGGGGGTAAAGAGAAAAAAGTAAAGGAACTAGTGGAAAACGAAATTAATCGTTTGAAGCTTAACGATTTTATTTCTCAGGTACTCATCCCTACTGAAAAGGTTTACCAAATTCGAAACGGTAAAAAAATCAGTAAGGAGAGAATCTTTTACCCTGGCTATGTACTGATTGAGGCAGCATTGGTAGGCGAAATTCCTCATATCATGAGGAATATTCCTAACGTGTTAGGCTTTTTGGGTGATCCTAAAACCGGAGATCCCATACCCCTTCGACAGGCCGAGGTTAATCGAATCCTGGGTAAGGTGGATGAGCTGGTTGATAGTGAGGAGGAACTTACAGTTCCCTTCTACGTTGGGGAAACCGTAAAGGTAATTGATGGACCTTTTAATTCCTTTTCGGGTATAATAGAGGAGATTAACGAAGAAAAGAAGAAGCTGAAGGTTATGGTGAAAATCTTCGGCAGAAAAACTCCATTGGAGTTAAGTTTTATGCAAGTTGAAAAGGAGTAATAACTAAAGAGCAAAAGTACTATGGCTAAAGAAGTAGCTGGATTTATTAAGCTCCAGGTTAAGGGTGGTGCAGCTAACCCTTCGCCACCAATTGGTCCTGCTCTTGGTTCTAAAGGGGTAAATATAATGGAGTTCTGCAAGCAGTTCAACGCCAGAACTCAGTCACAAGTTGGAAAGATACTTCCAGTTGTGATTACGTATTACACCGACAAATCGTTTGATTTTGTCGTTAAAACCCCTCCCGTACCCGTACAGTTGTTGGAAATAACCAAGCAGCAAAAGGGATCGGCTGAGCCTAACAGGAAAAAGATTGCTACAGTAACCTGGGAACAGGTTAGGCAAATTGCCCAAGATAAAATGCCGGACCTGAACTGCTTTACCCTCGAGTCGGCAATGAAGATGGTAGCAGGTACAGCCCGGAGCATGGGCATTACTGTTACCGGAGAGTTTCCCGGAATTTAACATAAAACCTCTTTTGCGCAATGACTAAATTGACAAAAAACAGGAAGCTTGCTCTGTCGAAAATCGAGCCAAATAAGCAGTACAAGTTATCGGAAGCAGCAGCACTGTTGAAGGATATTACCTATACCAAATTTGACGCATCAGTTGACATCGATGTACGCTTGGGTGTAGACCCCCGTAAGGCCAACCAGATGGTACGAGGTGTGGTAACCCTTCCGCATGGTACTGGTAAAAACGTACGAGTACTGGTGCTTTGTACCCCTGATAAGGAAGAAGCAGCGCGTCAGGCAGGTGCTGACTATGTTGGGCTTGATGAGTACATTGAGAAAATCAAGGGCGGTTGGACCGATGTGGATGTAATTATTACCATGCCAACCGTAATGGCCAAGATTGGTGCCTTGGGTCGTATTTTAGGTCCCCGTGGCCTTATGCCTAACCCTAAGAGCGGTACCGTTACCATGGATATTGATAAGGCTGTTAAGGAGGTTAAACAGGGAAAGATTGACTTCAAGGTTGATAAATTTGGTATTGTTCACACATCAATCGGTAAAATCTCATTCGAGCCAGAGAAGATTGTTGAAAATGCAGTGGAATTCATCAATACCATTATAAAGCTCAAACCTACGTCGGCTAAGGGTACTTACATTAAGAGTATCTACCTTTCCACTACAATGAGCCCTGGTATCGCCATTGATACAAAATCAATCTCGGCTGCGAATTAAAAACCGTTTACACAGACCCAATTACTATGAGAAGGGAAGATAAAAACGTACTGATTGATAAGCTTACCGAGCAACTTAAGCAGTACCCCCATTTTTACTTAACCGATACCTCTGAGCTCAACGCCGAGGGAACCCACAAGTTACGTAAATCTTGTTTTGATAAAAAGGTAAAACTGGTGGTGGTTAAGAATACGTTGTTGAAAAAGGCACTTGAACGTAGCGGCAGAACTGATTTCTCTCCCTTATTCGATGTGCTAAAGGGTTCAACATCGGTGATGTTTACCGAAACCGGCAACGTGCCCGCAAAACTTATCAAGGAATTTCGTAAGGACTTTCCTAAGCCCTTACTAAAAGGAGCCTATGTAGAGGAATCAATATATGTTGGCGAAAATCAACTCGATACTCTTGCTGCCCTTAAGAGCAAGAACGAGCTTATCGCTGATGTTGTTGCCCTACTACAGTCACCCGCCAAGAATGTTATTGCTTCACTGCAATCGGGCGGACAAACTTTATCTGGTGTTATTAAAACACTTTCAGAAAAGGAAAAGTAAAAAACAATTTTGAAAACAAATTAAATACTTACTACAATGGCAGATCTCAAAAAATTTGCAGAAGATTTGGTTAATCTCTCAGTTAAAGAAGTTAACGAGTTGGCTAAAATACTCAAGGAAGAGTACGGAATTGAACCTGCTGCTGCTGCAGTTGCTGTAGCTGCTGCTCCAGCTGCTGGTGGCTCTGCTGCTGCTGAAAAACACACTTTCGATGTTATCCTTAAGTCAGCTGGTGGTGCTAAGTTGCAGGTTGTTAAGCTTGTAAAGGAACTTACCGGTCTGGGTTTAAAGGAAGCCAAAGATTTGGTTGACGCCGCTCCTAAGGCTGTAAAAGAAGGAGTTTCTAAAGAAGAAGCTGAATCATTAAAAGCACAACTTGAAGAGGCTGGAGCAGAAGTTGAACTTAAATAGTAAAAACCTATAGGGGTTCTAAGGTTTAGAATCTAAGTATTTAGATTCTAAGCCTTTTTCTTGTTATGTTTAATGGTTCAACCAATTCGTTCGAAATGTCTCAAAATAACAACACCGCACGAATAAATTTCTCCAAAACCAAAAGCCTTTACAAGTATCCAGATTTTCTGGAGATTCAGGTAAAATCATTTGTTGAGTTCTTCAAACTGGGTTCTACCCCTGAGGAGCGTAAAAATGAGGGCTTGTTCAAGGTTTTTCAGGAGAACTTTCCAATTACAGATACCCGGAACAACTTTGTTCTGGAATTTTTAGATTACTTTGTCGATCCACCCCGTTACAGCATTGAGGAATGTTTGGATCGCGGCTTAAGCTTCAGCGTACCGCTAAAAGCTAAGCTAAAACTTTACTGTACCGATCCTGAGCACGAGGATTTTGATACTGTTGTGCAGGACGTGTACCTGGGCACCATTCCCTATATGACTCCCCGAGGAAGTTTCGTTATTAATGGCGCAGAGCGCGTGGTGGTGTCCCAATTGCACAGGTCTCCCGGTGTTTTCTTTGGTCAGAGCGTCCACCCCAACGGAACAAAGCTCTACTCCGCCCGAATAATCCCCTTCAAGGGATCATGGATAGAGTTTGCCACGGACATCAACAACGTGATGTACGCCTACATCGATCGAAAGAAAAAGTTACCGGTAACTACCCTGTTGCGTGCTATTGGCTTCGAAACCGATAAGGATATCCTGCAAATATTTGATTTAGCCGAAGAGGTTAAGGTTTCAAAAACCAACCTAACCAAGGTGGTAGGTCAACGTCTGGCCGCCCGCGTGCTGAAAACTTGGCTCGAAGACTTTGTAGATGAGGATACCGGCGAGGTGGTTTCCATTGAGCGAAACGAGGTTATTCTCGATCGTGAAACTATTATTGAAAAGGAACACATCGATCTAATTATTGATTCGGGAGCCAAATCAATTCTTGTTCACAAGGAAAACCAGAGCATCTCCGATTATGCCATAATTTATAACACGCTGCAAAAAGACCCCAGTAATTCAGAAAAAGAAGCTGTGGTGCATATTTACAGGCAGCTCCGTAACTCTGAACCACCCGATGAGGCTACTGCCCGAGACGTTATCGATAAGTTATTCTTTTCCGATAAGCGTTATGATTTGGGTGATGTTGGGCGTTACCGTATTAACAAAAAATTAAATCTTTCCATTTCTCCCGATATTAAGGTGTTAACCAAGGAGGATATCATTGAAATTATCAAGTACCTCATTGAACTGGTTAACTCTAAAGCTGAGGTTGACGATATCGACCACCTCAGCAACCGTAGGGTAAGAACAGTTGGCGAGCAATTGGCTGCTCAGTTTAGCGTTGGTTTAGCCCGTATGGCTCGAACCATTCGTGAACGTATGAATGTGCGCGATAACGAGGTGTTTACCCCCATCGATCTGATTAATTCCAAAACTCTTTCATCCGTTATCAACTCCTTCTTTGGCACCAACCAACTTTCTCAGTTCATGGACCAAACCAATCCCTTAGCCGAAATGACCCACAAGCGTCGCTTGTCGGCATTAGGTCCTGGTGGTTTAACCCGTGAACGTGCAGGTTTTGAGGTGCGCGACGTGCACTACACCCACTACGGTCGTCTTTGCCCAATTGAAACCCCTGAAGGCCCAAATATCGGCCTTATCTCATCGCTTTGCGTGTATGCCCGTATAAACGTACTTGGTTTTATTGAAACCCCTTATCGTAAGGTTGATAATGGTCAGGTTGGACTGAAGGAGTCAGATGTGGTTTACCTCACAGCAGAGGAAGAAGAAGCAAAAATAATTGCGCAGGCCAATGCCCCCCTTTCCGATGATGGTGCATTTGAGAATTCTAAGGTGAAAGCCCGCTATGAGGGCGACTTTCCCTTGGCGGAGCGCGAATCCGTTGACCTTATGGATGTGGCTCCCAATCAGATTGCTTCAATTGCTGCATCCTTGATCCCTTTCCTTGAGCACGACGACGCCAACCGCGCTCTTATGGGGTCAAACATGATGCGTCAGGCTGTACCCCTTCTTCAGCCCGAAACACCTATTGTTGGAACAGGTCTGGAAGGTCAGGTTGTTAAGGATAGCCGCGTTCAGATTGTTGCCGAAGATAATGGTGTTGTTGAGTATGTTGATGCTGAAGAGATAGTTGTACGTTACGATAAGACTGAGGAAGAGATTTTTGCCAGCTTTGAACCTGAAACTAAACGCTATAAACTTCCTAAATTCAAGAAAACTAACCAGAATACCTCAATAACTCTTAAACCCATTGTTACCAAGGGTCAAAGGGTTACCAAAGGTCAAATTTTGACCGAGGGGTACGCTACAAAAGATGGAGAGCTGGCTTTGGGACGCAACCTTATGGTGGCCTTCATGCCCTGGAAGGGTTACAACTTTGAGGATGCTATTGTAGTTAGCGAAAGGTTGCTCAGCGAGGATATGTTCACATCCATCCACGTTGACGAGTATATTCTTGAGGTTAGGGATACCAAGCGGGGTATGGAGGAGCTGACGGCCGATATACCCAACGTTTCAGAGGAAGCAACTAAGGATTTGGATGAAAACGGTATGATTCGTATTGGTGCCAATGTTGTACCTGGCGATATTCTTATCGGCAAAATTACCCCTAAGGGTGAATCGGATCCAACCCCTGAGGAGAAACTTCTTCGCGCCATCTTTGGTGATAAGGCCGGTGATGTTAAGGATGCATCGCTTAAGGCTTCCCCATCGCTTTATGGCGTGGTTATCGATAAAATGCTTTTTTCTCGTGCCATTAAGGATGAACGCGATTCAAAGAAGGCTAAGACAAACGAAAAGAATCAGCTCGAAAAACTTGACGCTGAGTTCAACAAACATGTGGCCGAATTAAAGAATCGTTTGATTGACAAACTGTTTATACTGGTTAACGGAAAGACCAGCCAGGGGGTTTACGATAATTTTGATCAGGAAATTGTGCCCCGTGGCGTGAAGTTTACTCAGAAAACCCTTTCTGAGATTGACTACATGAACGTTAACCCTAACAAGTGGACTACCGATAAGGCTAAAAACGACCTTATTAAGACGATTATTCAGAACTACATCCAGAAATGGAAGGAGTACGATGCTGAATACAAACGTAAAAAGTTCAACGTAACCATAGGCGATGAACTGCCTGCCGGAATTATGCAATTGGCTAAAGTATTTATTGCCAAGAAGCGTAAGATAAAAGTTGGTGACAAAATGGCCGGTAGGCATGGGAACAAGGGTATTGTTGCCAAGGTGGTACGCGACGAGGATATGCCATTCCTGGATGATGGAACCCCTGTTGACATTGTTCTTAATCCCTTGGGTGTACCCTCTCGTATGAACTTAGGGCAGATTTACGAAACTGTTCTTGGTTGGGCAGGGCGTAAGTTGGGAGTTAAGTTTAGCACCCCAATCTTTGATGGTGCTACACTTGATGATATCACCAAGTACACCGATATGGCCGGTTTACCCCGATTCGGTAAAACCTACCTGTACGATGGCGGGACCGGTGAGCGTTTCGACCAACCCGCAACCGTTGGCGTAATTTATATGCTCAAGTTGGGACATATGGTTGACGATAAGATGCACGCACGTTCCATTGGCCCATACTCGCTTATTACCCAGCAACCTCTTGGCGGTAAAGCTCAGTTTGGGGGCCAGCGCTTTGGTGAAATGGAGGTGTGGGCTCTCGAAGCTTTTGGCGCTTCACATATCCTCCAGGAGATTCTAACCATCAAATCCGATGACGTTGTGGGTAGGGCTAAGGCATACGAATCTATTGTTAAGGGGGAACCCATGCCAGAAGCCGGTATACCTGAATCGCTTAACGTTTTGCTTCACGAACTTCGTGGGTTAGGCTTGAGTGTAAATATGGAATAATATATAGCCGATGGGGTAGGGCCATAAACGGTCTATGCCCCAAGGCTTGCCAAACATTTAACACGAAAAATATGTCGTTCAGAAGGGATAATAAGGTTAAAAGCAACTTTTCAAAGATAACCATCAGCTTGGCATCGCCCGAGGAAATCCTGGAGCGCTCAAGTGGAGAGGTGCTTAAACCTGAAACCATTAACTACAGAACTTATAAGCCCGAACGCGATGGACTTTTTTGTGAAAGGATATTCGGTCCTGTTAGAGATTACGAGTGTCATTGCGGAAAGTACAAGCGTATTAGGTATAAGGGCATTGTTTGCGACCGTTGCGGGGTCGAGGTTACCGAAAAGAAAGTGCGTCGCGAACGAATGGGGCATATCAGCCTAGTGGTACCTGTGGCTCACATCTGGTACTTCAGGTCATTACCCAATAAAATTGGGTACCTCTTAGGCTTACCTGCTAAAAGACTTGACATGATCATCTACTACGAGCGATATGTAGTAGTTAATCCTGGAATCAAAGCTGCCGATGGCATCAATCAGTTCGATTTCCTTACCGAAGAAGAGTATCTCGACATTCTGGAAACCCTGCCTAAGGAGAACCAGTATCTCGATGATAGCGATCCCAATAAGTTCATTGCCGCTATGGGGGCTGAGGCGCTTTACATGCTGCTTCAGCGTTTAAACCTTGATGAACTTTCCTATGAGCTCAGGCACAAAGCCAGTGTGGAAACATCACAGCAACGTAAAAGTGAAGCACTAAAGAGATTGCAGGTAGTTGAGGCTTTCCGTGAGTCGGCTCATATCAATAAGCCCGAGTGGATGATTCTAAAGGTGATTCCTGTTATTCCACCGGAACTTCGCCCCTTGGTACCCCTCGATGGTGGTCGATTTGCTACATCCGACCTAAATGACCTTTACCGCAGGGTAATTATCAGAAATAACCGTTTAAAAAGACTCATTGAAATTAAAGCTCCTGAGGTAATACTACGTAACGAGAAACGTATGCTTCAGGAAGCAGTTGATTCACTATTCGATAACTCGCGCAAATCTAATGCCGTTAAAACCGAAGCAAACCGTCCTCTTAAGTCGCTTAGCGATAGCTTAAAGGGGAAACAGGGTCGTTTCCGTCAAAACCTCTTAGGTAAGCGAGTTGACTATTCCGCTCGTTCAGTAATTGTGGTGGGCCCTGAGCTTAAAATGCATGAGTGCGGTTTGCCCAAGGACATGGCAGCCGAACTCTACAAACCCTTTGTCATTCGTAAGTTAATTGAAAGGGGAATTGTAAAAACCGTTAAGTCAGCTAAAAAGATTGTTGACCGCAAGGATCCTGTGGTATGGGATATACTTGAAAACGTAATGAAGGGCCACCCGGTTCTACTGAACCGTGCCCCAACCCTTCACAGGCTGGGTATTCAGGCTTTCCAGCCACGACTCATTGAGGGTAAAGCCATTCAGCTTCATCCCCTTTCATGTACCGCATTTAATGCCGACTTTGACGGAGACCAGATGGCCGTTCACCTCCCTTTAGGCAATGAAGCTATTCTTGAGGCTCAGATACTTATGCTGGGTTCCCACAACATTTTAAACCCTGCTAATGGCGCTCCTATTACAGTGCCCTCGCAGGATATGGTGCTGGGATTATATTATATCACTAAACCCCGAAAGGGTGCAAAAGGTGAAGGTACCATTTTCTACTCCCCCGAGGAGGTTATTATTGCTTACAACGAAAAAACTGTTGATCTTCATGCCATCGTTAAAGTACGTTTAAATACTAAGGATGAAGAGGGTAACACCAAACAACAAATTATTGAAACCACTGTAGGACGTGTAATATTCAACCAGTATGTCCCCGAGGAGATGGGATTCATTAATGAGTTGCTTACTAAAAAATCGCTTCGTGACATTATTAGCAACGTACTTAAAAAAACTAGCGTTTCAAAAACTGCACAATTCCTTGATGATATCAAGGATTTGGGTTACTACATGGCGTTTAAGGGCGGATTATCGTTCAACCTCGACGATGTTATTATCCCCGATGAAAAAGCCGAACTGGTTGAAGAGGGTTACGCACAGGTTGACGAGGTTATGTCCAATTACAACATGGGGCTTATCACTAACAACGAGCGCTATAACCAGATTATCGACATTTGGACTCATACCAATGCCAAGTTGACCCTAACCCTGATGAGAAAGCTTTCGGAGGACAAGCAGGGCTTCAACTCAATATATATGATGCTCGACTCCGGTGCCCGTGGTTCCAAGGAACAGATTCGTCAACTTTGTGGTATGCGCGGTCTGATGGCAAAGCCCCAAAAGTCGGGTGCTGTAACCAATGAAATCATCGAAAACCCAATTCTTTCCAACTTTAAGGAGGGATTGTCAGTTCTTGAGTACTTTATTTCAACCCACGGTGCTCGTAAGGGTTTGGCCGATACCGCTCTTAAAACAGCCGATGCCGGTTACCTAACCCGACGATTGGTCGACGTTTCGCAGGATGTTATCATCACTGAAAACGACTGTGGAACACTTCGTGGTCTTGTGGCTACAGCCATAAAAAAGAATGAAGAAGTGGTAGAGACCCTTTACGAACGTATTTTGGGTAGAACTACCGTTCACGATGTTTACCACCCCATGACCGGCAAACTGATAGTTGCTGCTGGCGAAGAAATTACCGAAGAAATTGCTGCAGCAATTGAGAATTCGCCTATCGAACAGGTTGAAATCCGCTCAGTGCTCACCTGCGAATCGCGCAAGGGCGTTTGTGCCAAATGTTACGGACGTAACCTAGCCACTGGCCGCATGGTTCAAAAAGGTGAGGCTGTTGGGGTTATTGCTGCTCAGAGTATTGGTGAACCTGGTACTCAGCTTACTCTTCGTACCTTCCACGTTGGTGGTACCGCTGGGGGCATTATCACCGATTCCAAGATTGTTGCCCGTTTCGATGGCCGTGTCGAGATTGAGGAACTGAAAACAGTTCAAAACACTGACGAAACAGGTGAAAACTTTTATGTGGTAATTGGCCGGTTAGCCGAAATGCGTATAGTTGATTCCAACACTGGTATCACTTTAACAACCAACAATATCCCCTACGGTTCAAAATTATATATCAACAACGGCGATACTGTTAAGAAGGGACAACTAATTTGCGAATGGGATCCATGGAATGCTGTTATCATATCTGAAGTTAGCGGTAGGATTGGTTTTGATGCTCTTATCAAAGAAGTAACCTATCGTGAGGAGAGCGACGAGCAAACCGGTTACCGTGAAAAGGTTATCATTGAGACGCGCGATAAGAGCAAGAACCCTGCCATTAAGGTGCTATCGGAAAGCGGAGAGGTTATAAAGCTCTACAACCTACCTGTAGGTGCACACCTTGTGGTTGAAGAGGATGTCATGATACATGCGGGTGACATTTTGGCTAAGATTCCACGTGCGGTTGGTAAGGCTGGTGACATCACCGGCGGATTGCCCAGGGTGGTTGAACTATTTGAGGCCCGCAACCCATCGAACCCCGCAATTGTTTCGGAAATTGATGGTGAAGTTACCTTTGGTAAAGTTAAACGCGGTAATCGTGAGATCAACGTAACTTCAAAAACCGGTGAGGTTAAGAAGTATCTCGTTCCATTGTCGAAACAAATTCTGGTTCAGGAAAACGATTACGTTAAAGCTGGTACCCCGCTATCGGACGGCGCTATTACCCCCGACGATATTCTAGCCATCAAGGGTCCTACAAAGGTTCAGGAATATATTGTTAACGAAATCCAGGAGGTTTACCGCCTACAGGGAGTTAAGATTAACGATAAGCACTTTGAGGTTATAGTCCGCCAGATGATGCGTAAGGTTGAAATTGTTGACCCGGGTGACACCCGCTTCCTTGAAGGGCAACTGGTTGACAAATGGGAGTTTATTGAGGAAAATGATTACATCTTCGATAAGAAGGTAATTGTTGATGCTGGTGATGCCACCCATTTGCGCCCCGGTCAGATTATAACCGCTCGTCAGTTGCGCGATGAGAACTCGAAACTAAAACGTAAGGATTTGAAGTTGGTTGAGGCTCGTGATGCGGTTCCTGCAACATCTAGCCAGGTGCTTCAGGGTATTACCCGAGCAGCGCTGCAAACCAACAGCTTCATGTCTGCTGCCTCGTTCCAGGAAACTACCAAGGTTCTCAACGAAGCTGCCATTTACGGTAAGGTTGATTCCCTTGAGGGTCTTAAGGAGAACGTTATCTGTGGGCACCTTATACCAGCAGGTACTGGCCTTCGTGAGTTCAATAAATTGGTGGTTTACTCAGACGAGGATCATCAGGTTATTGAGAAGTCAAAGAGCACAACAGCACATGTTAAGTAGCATGTAATAAAACTGCTAAACTTAAAAAAAGAGCCGGTTTAACCGGCTCTTTTTTATCTTTTCTTTATTGAGTAAAATCTTCCTAATTTTCATAACTTAGCGCTGTTTAATTATTAAAAACATAAAGTTATGTCAGAGAAAGTTAATCCCATCAATATTGAACTTAGCGATGAGGTGGCTCAGGGTATCTATTCCAATTTGGCAGTTATAACCCATTCAACATCGGAGTTCATTATTGATTTTGTCCGTATCATGCCTGGAATGCCAAAAGCCCAGGTTAAAACTAGGGTTATTCTTACCCCCGATCATGCCAAGCGCTTATTGCTTGCGCTCCAGGATAACATGGCAAAGTTCGAGGCAAACATGGGGGTAATAAAATTACCCGAGGAGGGTGGAGGAATTCCGCCATTCCCCATAAACTTTGGAACAAAGGGTGGCGAAGCATAAATTTTTAAACCATGAAAATTAAAAATATTCTTTATATGTCAGTGTTAGTAGCACTGACATATTCTTGTGGTAAAAGCCCCATAACGGTTCATTCCCCTTCGGGGAATATTTCCGTTTCTTTTATTATAGCGAAGGGGAAAGCACTTTATGCTGTAAGCTACAATAAAATGGAAGTCATTAAGCCTTCTTCATTTAATTTTATATTCCAAAATGCCCAACCATTGGGCGAAAATTTAAGATTGGATAGCATAGCTACCCGATCGTTCAACAACCGCTGGGAAATGCCATGGGGCGACCAGCACTGGGTTAATAATACCCACAACGAGCTTAAGGTTTTCATTTCGGAAAGAAGTGAGCCCTACCGTCGGTTTAATATTACCTTCAGGGTTTTTGACGATGGCTTAGGTTTTCGCTATGAATTTCCTGAGCAACCTACAATGGATAGTGTTATAATTCTGGCTGAAAACACACGCTTTAACCTAACCGGAAACCATACCTGCTGGTGGCAGCCTGGCGATTGGGATATTTATGAGCATCTATATAGAAAAACACCTTTAGCTAAAATTGATGCCGTAAATAGCAAAAGTAAAAACCATCTTGCTCAAACCTACATTCCCGAAAATGCAGTGAATACACCGGTTACCATGAAATCATCGGAGGGGATATATCTGTGTTTCCACGAAGCGGATGTAAATAACTATGCTGGAGCCACCCTGAGGGTCGATACTGTGAATTTATCGTTGGAAACGGCTCTGGTGGGTAACGACTCAGGGATTAAGGTTAGGACTAAAACCCCCTTCAACTCGCCATGGCGAACGATTATTATTACGGATAAACCCGGTAATATTATTACCTCAAAATTGATTCTTAATCTTAATGAGCCCAATAGGGTTGGAGATGTATCATGGTTTGAACCCATGAAATACGTTGGGATTTGGTGGGAAATGCATCTGGGTAAGTCCACTTGGGATATGGCTAGTGGAAAACATGGCGCTACCACTGCAAATGCAAAGCGTTATATCGATTTTGCCGCTAAAAACGGAATTAAAGGATTACTGGTAGAGGGCTGGAACACCGGCTGGGAGCATTGGATTGGGTTTGATGAACGCGAGGGCATTTTTGATTTTGTGACCCCTTATCCCGATTATAATCTTAGTGAGGTTGTCCGTTATGCTAAAAGCAAAGGTGTTAGCTTGATTATGCATCACGAAACATCTGCGGCTCCCCGTACCTATGAGCAACAACTCGATACTGCTTATAGGTTAATGCAGAGCCTGGGGGTTCATGCGGTTAAAACCGGTTATGTTGGGACAATTATTCCAAAAGGCGAGTACCACCAGGGGCAATGGATGGTGAACCATTACAGAAAAGTAGTTGAAGCTGCAGCAAGGTACCACATTGTAGTTGATGCCCATGAACCATTTAAGGGAACTGGAGAATGGCGTACGTATCCCAATGTTATTGCACGCGAAAACTTTAGGGGACAGGAATTTAATGCTTGGTCAACTGATGGTGGAAATCCACCCGAACATCTTACAATACTTCCGTTTACCGCTCAGCTTGCTGGTCCTATGGATTACACACCTGGAATTTTTAATTTGAAGCTGAAACCATATAAACCTGACAATCAGGTTAACTCTACACTTGCCTATCAGTTGGCGCTTTATGTTGTGATTTATAGCCCTATACAAATGGTTTCCGATTTGCCCGAAAACTATGAAGGGCATCCTGCCTTTCAGTTTATACGCGATGTTGGAGTGGATTGGGAACAATCTGTGGTACTTGATGCCGAAATTGGCGATTACATCGCAATGGCACGTGAAGAAAGGAATACCGGACGATGGTTTGTGGGGGCAATTACCGATGAAAACCCTAGAAATTTGTCCATTAGGTTCCATTTCCTTAAACCCAATATTAAGTACAAAGCTACATTCTATATCGATGGTGATGATGCCCACTGGGATAAAAATCCTACATCGTATAGAATAGAAACCCGCGAGGTGGATAACAACACTGTTTTTGATCTGAAACTTGCACCCGGCGGTGGTGCTGCAATTTCTATAATCCCCTTGTAGTAAATAGTAAAGGCTGCCAATCGGCAGCCTTTGTTGTTATTTCTTTACAAATCTTGCAAAAAAAACGAGACAGATTAGTGGGACAAATATTCCAAACAGATATCCTATCCCGTTGGCAAGTTGAAACCCCTCAGGAGCAATAAGGATATAATTTGTTACAACTGCCGTCATGAATAGTGCGGTTAGTAGGGTAATAATGTATAGCTTTTTTTGCTGGGCAAGGTAAACGGTAATTGCCCACAGAACAACTGTAGCCAAAACCTGATTGCTCCAGAACATGTAACGCCATACAATATCAAATTTTACCTGGGTTAGGGTAAATCCTATGGCAAATAGCGGAATGCTCACCAATACTCTATTCCAAACTTTCTTTTGTGGAAAACTTAAAAAATCGGCAACTATTAATCGTGCACTCCTGAATGCGGTATCACCAGTAGTAATTGGTGCGGCTACAACTCCAAGAATAGCTAAAATTCCACCAATTGTTCCTAATGTAGTATTTGATATTTCCTGAATAATAATAGTGGCTTCACCATTGTACCCACTGATGGCCGAATTTAGCTGATGTACACCACCATAAAAACTCATACCTATGGCTGCCCAAATTAGAGCTACTAAACCCTCGGTAACCATAGCACCAAAAAAAACTTTTCGGCCTTCTTTCTCATTCTTTAGGCAACGGGCCATCATGGGGCTTTGGGTAGCGTGAAATCCGCTTATTGCACCACACGATATGGTAACAAAAAGCATGGGGAAAAGGGGAAACTTACTGGAGTTGTCTTTCATGTTGTGAAGGTTATTCCAAACTTCAGGAATGTCATGGATATATCCATCGCTAAATATCACATATGTAATACCAATAACCATTATTATTAAAGTCAGCCCAAATATCGGGTACAATCTACCTATTATCTTATCAATTGGCAGCAGTGTGGCTATTATGTAGTATGTAAGGATAATTGCAACCCATATGCCCTTAGAAAGATAAGATGGTGTTAACGATGACAGCAGGGCTGCTGGACCTGAGATGAAAGCGGCGCCCACCAGAATCATTAAAAGAAGGGTAAAACCGCGCATGAACTGCTTTACACTTAAACCTAAATATTTACCAATTATTTCTGGAATACTCATTCCTCCCATTCGTATCGATATCATTCCCGAGAAGTAATCATGTACTGCCCCCCCTAAAATATTGCCAAGTACAATCCATACAAAGGCAACGGGCCCATATGCAGCCCCAAGCACTGCCCCTACTATTGGTCCCAGCCCAGCAATGTTAAGAAACTGAATCAAAAATGCTTTCCACCAGGGCATTGGAATATAATCAACCCCATCCTGCATGGTATAGGCAGGTGTTTCATTTTGGGGGTTAACCCCAAAAATACGTTCTACAAACTTTCCGTAAAGAAAGTAACCTAGTATTAATCCTATTACTGCCAAAATGAATGAATACATAAGCTTTTTTTAAGCCCTAAAGTTATCATTTTTTAAAAAGATGTAGTTAATGCCCTATATTTTTAACTTTTGTTGAAAAAATATCATTTTGTGTTGAAAATATATTACAATCAATTAAACATAATTATATTTAACAGCTATACATTTGAATTGTCAAGTAGGTCCCCAATGGGTTAATTGGGAACCCGGTGAAAATCCGGGGCTATCCCCGTAGCTGTAAGCTCTTTATCGATTTTTGCAATTATACCACTGTTGGGCTTTGCCCAATGGGAAGGTTGCAAAAAGTTTGAGCAAGCCAGAAGACCTGCCTGCTTGGTTTGTTTCTTGTAGCCTTCGGGTGAAAGGCGAGAAGATATTGGGAAATCCAAAATTCTTCGGTTTTTCTATTCGAGGCTACCATTTGTCGAACCCTAAAACTATTAAAAAATGAATGGTAGTCAGTTTCCAAGCGAAATTGTAAAACGCAATGGGGCAGTTGTTCCCTTTGAACCGTTAAAAATTACCTTTGCCATTTATCGAGCCTTAAAGGCTGTGGGTAAAGGTTCATGGTCGTACGCCGAGGAGATCACTCCTGAGGTGGTTGATGAAATTAATAGGCAAACCTCACGGCCACATGTTGAGCAGGTTCAGGATATTGTTGAGCAAATCCTGATGAAAATCCATTTGCACGATGTGGCTAAAGCTTACATACTTTACCGTAAACAGCATGAACAGCTGAGAAATAGCAATGAGCTACTTAGTAACAATAAGATTATCGATGATTACCTCGACCTTAACGATTGGAGGGTTAAGGAGAGTGCTAACTCGTCGTACTCGCTTCAGGGACTAAATCAGCATATTGCTACAACCATTAGTTCACGGTATTGGCTCGAGAAAATTTATCCTTTTGAAGTTACAAATGCATATAAAAATGGTGATATTCATATTCACGATTTAGGATTCCTTAGCGTTTACTGTGTTGGATGGGATTTGCAGGATTTGCTAATCTCTGGATTTAAGGGTGTTGCTGGTAAAATTGAAAGCTCTCCGGCAAAACATCTACGAACTGCCCTTGGGCAAGTTACTAACTTTTTTTATACTCTTCAGGGTGAAGCCGCAGGTGCGCAAGCGTTTGCTAATTTCGATACCTATTTAGCGCCATTTATTTACTACGATAAGCTTTCCTATCAAGAGGTTAAACAGGCAATTCAAGAGTTTCTGTTTAACTTGAATGTGCCCACACGGGTTGGGTTTCAAACACCTTTTACCAACATTACCCTCGACCTCAAGGTTCCGGATTTCATGAAAGATCAGCCGGTTATTTATGCTGGTGGGTATCAAGATAAAACCTATTGTGAGTTCCAGAACGAAATGGACATGTTCAATCGGGCTTTTGCCGAGGTTATGCTCGAGGGCGATGCTGCTGGTCGTATATTTTCGTTCCCCATTCCTACCTACAATATTACCTCTGATTTTGATTGGGATAACCCTTTATACAAGGATATTTGGGAAATGACTGCCAAATATGGCGTCCCATATTTCAGTAATTTTATTAACTCAGACCTTAATCCCGATGATATCCGTAGCATGTGCTGCCGTTTGCGCATCGATAAACGTGAGCTATCGCGACGGGGCGGCGGGCTTTTTGCGTCAAACCCGCTAACAGGGAGTGTTGGAGTTGTAACCATTAACCTTCCTCGTATTGGTTATATTTCTAAAACTGAGGAGGAATTTTTCTCTAAGCTATCGCAGCTAATCGATATTGCCTCTACAAGTCTGGAGGTAAAGCGTAAGGTAATTGAGAACCTTACCGAAAAAGGCTTATACCCATATTCAAAGTTCTACCTGCGCGATATTAAAAAACGTTTCGGGAAATACTGGGCTAATCACTTCTCTACAATTGGAATTGTTGGAATGAATGAATGCTGCATAAACTTTTTGGGAGAGGATATAACAACGCCCAAAGGGTACGAGTTTAGCCTTAAGGTGATGGATTTTATGCGTGAGAAAATAGCCTTAATTCAAGAGGAAACAGAAAATATTTATAATCTTGAGGCCACCCCCGCTGAGAGTACTTCGTATCGTTTTGCACGTATCGATAGGCAGCTGTTTTCTGATATTGCTGTTGCCAATAGCAAAAATGTACTAAAAGGAGCAAAACCCTATTACACCAATTCAACCCAACTTCCCGTATCCTACACTAACGACCTATTTGAGGCGCTTAAGCATCAGGAAAAGTTACAGGAAAAATATACTGGAGGAACAGTGTTCCATATTTTCTTGGGCGAGAAACAGCCCAATTCTCAACTTGTTAAGGAACTGATTCGTAAGGTGCTCGGTAGATTTAGGTTACCATACATTACTATTTCTCCAACCTTTAGCATTTGCCCGACGCATGGCTATCTCTTTGGTGAACATAAAACATGCCCAAAGTGTAAATTGGCGGGTGAAGAGGTCTCCTGTGAGGTTTACTCGCGAATAGTAGGGTATATTCGACCTGTTGAGCAATGGAACGAGGGTAAACAATCTGAATTTATTGATCGTAAACTTTTTGATACCGCTTTAACAGAATGAGTATGCGAATTGCTGCCGTACAAAAACACTCGTTAATAGATTATCCGGGAACTATTGCCTGTGTCATTTTTACTTACGGGTGTAACTTCCGATGCTGGTATTGCCAAAACCATTGGTTGGTTTTATCCAACTCTAAATCCAATACTGTTGAACCCGAAAGCGTTCTTAATTTTCTAAAAAATCGTGTGGGTTGGCTCGATGGTGTTGTGATTTCAGGAGGAGAACCCACTATACAGCCCGATTTACCTTTGTTTATTGAGCAAATTAAACGCCTAGGCTATAGGGTGAAGTTAGATACCAATGGTTCTAATCCTAAAATGCTGAGATATCTTATCGATTCAAAATTGGTCGATTTTATTGCAATGGACGTTAAAGCATTGCCCCTTGCCGGTAGCTATAGCAAAGTTATTGAACTACCGGATTCTAAGATTGTTGAATTGGTTAGGCAATCTATTGATATTTTAGTAAAATCTAATATCGACTTTCAATTTAGAATTACATGGCCCCCGGATAAGCCCAAAACAGAGATTGGTGCTATAGAACAGTTCTTAAGTGGGCATAAGCTACATGTAAATGAGCTTACTTTGGAAAATGGAATTCTGGCTGATTATTTAACTTCATAGGAGATGATTGACTTTTTAAGTGGCTTACTATTTGGTAATGGTGTGATAAGTACACTTGTCGTTCTTGCTCTGGCGGCAGTGCTCGGACTATTTCTCGGTAAGATTGAAATAAAAGGGATAAGTTTAGGAAGCTCAGGAACACTATTTGCCGGGTTACTCCTTGCCCATTTTGGGTTAAGAGGAAACCCGGAGATGCTACATCTTATTAAGGAGTTCGGATTAATTATTTTTGTGTATGCACTCGGAATTGATATCGGTCCTCGTTTTTTAGGAACACTTAAAAATAGCGGGTTGCGGCTTAATATGATTGCGGTTTCGGTGGTCCTTTTGGGTTTTATTATATCGTTGATTATTAAGTATATAGAAGGCATTGTACCAGCTAAAGCAGTGGGTTTGATGAGCGGTGCCGTAACAAATACCCCCGGGCTGGGTGCTGCTCAGCAGATTTTAAATGAAATAGGAATTCAAAATGGTACCAGCGAGGCCGGTATGGCCTATGCATTGGCTTATCCTTTTGGAATAATAGGTGTAATTGTTGGAATGATAATTCTAAGATTGATTTTTAGTATCAATTTAAAGGAGGAAAACAATAAATATGTGGCCAAGTTCAATATTGGGAATAAAAGAATTGAAAGCATTCGTGTTCAGGTAACCAACGAGAATGTTTTTGGTAAAAACATTGGTTTTATTAAACAGAAACTTGAGGGCGAGATGGTTATTTCACGTGTGGAGCGTGGTAAAGATATGCTTATTGCTTCGGATAATCTCACTCTTGAGCATGGCGATATTATTTACGGCGCTGCTGCTGAATTGCATTTCCCTGATATCGAACTTAAAGTGGGGAGGGTATCGTTGCAAGAAAAAAGAAGCCTACCCGGTGGGCTGGCCATGTTTCATGTTCTCTTTACAAATAGAAAACTTGCAGGTAAAACCATTGAGCAAATTGGTATTTATAGGCGATATGAGGCAAACATCACCCGTATTTTTCGTTCGGGTATAGAAATTTTACCCACTTCTGATACGGTTGTGGAGATGGGCGATTTGCTTCGGATTGTAGGTAAACGCGATTTGCTTGAGGATATTAGGAATGAGTTGGGTAATTCTGTCAAGGAACTTACAACACCCAACACAGTACCAATTTTTCTCGGTATTTTACTTGGTGTGGTTATTGGTAGCATTCCTATTTCTATTCCTGGATTATCGGTACCCGCTAAATTGGGATTGGCTGGTGGACCTTTACTCATTGCCATTTTTTTTGGGCATAAAAGCCATATTGGGCGTTTAAGCACTTATATTAGTCCGGGGGCCAACATGTTTCTCAGAGAATTTGGTATTCTTTTATTCCTTGCCTGCGTGGGAATTGGTTCCGGTCAGGGCTTTATTCAGGCTCTGCTAAATGGAGGGTTAAGGCTCATGGGTTTTGGGGTACTTATCACCATTGTACCTGTTGTAGCTGTTGGTTCAGTTGCCCTAATGTTTGGGTTCAACTATTTGGAAATAATAGGTGCTCTTGCTGGTTCCATGACCGATCCCCCTGCTTTAGAGTTTGCTAACTCGTTATACCCATCCAACGCACAATCGGCTGCTTATGCAACTGTTTATCCACTTACCATGATTCTGCGAATCATACTAGCCCAGATACTGATTTTCATTTAGGTTGATTTAAAGTAAAAAAGGGTGTCTTTTTAAAGACACCCTTTTTCGTAATCAATATAAAACGTATTAGTTTAATCCTCTATTTTTAAGCAATGGCTGAATGTTGGGCTCTTTGCCACGAAAATCCTTATAAAGGTCCATGGCTTCTTTTGAACCACCTTTTTCAAGTACACAGGTGCGGAATTTATTAGCTATTTCCTTATTAAAAATGTTGCCACTTTCAACAAAAGCTTCAAAGGCATCAGCATCAAGTACTTCGGCCCAAATGTATGAGTAGTAACCGCTTGAGTACCCCATAACATCGCTAAAAATGTGAGCAAAGTAGGTGCTACGGTAGCGGGGCAAGATTTCGGGTATTAGGCCAATCCTATCCATTGAGGCCTTTTCAAAGGCTACCACATCATCAATTTTTGCCTTATCGGCTGTTAGGGTATGGAAATCCATATCCAGAGTTGAAGCTGCCAGGTACTCAGTGGTGGCAAAGCCCTGGTTGAAATGTCCGCTGGCCTCAATTTTATTGATTAGTTCATCGGGCATGGGTTCGCCGGTTTGGTAGTGGCGGGCATACTCCTTCAGGTACTGCTTATGACCTGCCCAATGCTCCATGATCTGGCTGGGTAGTTCAACAAAATCGCGGGGAACATTACGCAATCCTGCGTATTGTACCTTGCTGAAAAGGGCATGCAGGGCATGGCCAAATTCGTGAAAGAAGGTTTCGGTTTCGTCGTAATTCAAAAGTGCTGGCTTATCGCCCATTGGTTTGGAGAAGTTACAAACTATTGAAACCACTGGGGTTACAAATGTTCCATCGGGTCTGATTCGCTGGCCACGGTACTCGGTGCACCATGCCCCAACCGATTTGCTGGCACGGGGAAAGAAGTCGAGGTAGAGTATGCCTACATGCTTGCCATCGGCTTCTTGCACCTCGTACACCTCGCATTCGGTGTGGTAAACCGGGAGATCGGTACGTTTTATGTACTTCAAACCGTAAAGTTTTTCGGTTAGGTTGAAAACGCCTGAACGTACAGCATCCAGCGAAAGGTACGGGCGAAGCATTTCCTCATCCAGGTCATATTTGGCTTTTCGAACCTTTTCGGCATAGTACCACCAATCAGCAGGCCCTATTTTGTAGCTGGCACCTTCGGACTTAGCCAATTTTTGGATCTCATTAACCTCTTCTTTTGCCCTCTTGATGGCTGGTTCCCAAAGTTTATTCAGTAAATCGTAAACATTTTCGGGAACTTTTGCCATGTTAACATCAAGCACATAATGGGCATGTGTTGGGTAGCCCAGCAGCTCAGCTTTTTGCTGTCTTAAATCAACAATCTTCTTAATTATATCCTTGTTGTCGTTTGTGTTATTATTGTTGCCACGCATATAGTAGCCGTAGTAAAGCTTATCGCGCAGCTCCTTGTTTTGGGCATAGGTTAGGAAGGGTAACATGCTGGATTTGTATATGGTATATACCCACTTACCCTCGAGTCCTTGTGCTTTTGCCTCTTCAGCACCCATTGCCTTTACTGATTCGGGTAATCCGGCAAGGTCTTCTTCCTTTTCAATCACAATGCGGTAGTTGTTGTTTTCAGCCAGCAGGTTTTCGTTGAACTGAAGGGCAAGCATCGATAGCTGCTGATTTAAATCGCGCAACTTGGCCTGCTTTTCGGCGTCCAGATTGGCTCCTCCACGAACAAACGATTTATATGTCCTTTCGATAAGCAGCTTCTGTTCTGGTGTGTAATGCTTAGCATTGAGCGTTTCGTAAACGGCCTTAACGCGTTCAAACAGTTTTGGATTCATGCTGATATCATCGCGATGCTTCGATAGCATAGGCGATACCTTTTTGAGAACCTCCTGTAGCGAATCGCTGGTGTTGGCCGAGTTGATGTTCTCCATGGTGAGAACCACATTTTCCAGCAGTTCACCGCTATTGTCGAGAGCCAGAATGGTGTTTTCAAATGTTGGCTCCTCTGTGTTCGATGTTATGGCTTCAATTTCAGCAAGCTGTTGCTTAATGCCCTCTGCTATAGCAGGTTCGTAGTGTTCTACCTTTATTTTATCAAAGGGCGGTACTCCAAACGGAGTGTTGTATTCCGTCAGAAAAGGATTCTCTGCATCTTTTTTCCCAGTGCATGCAATCATTGCTCCCATTATTCCAATGGTTAAAATAGTTAACGTTTTTCTTTTCATTATTTATTGCTTTTAGTATTGATAGTTAGATGTTAAGTTTTTTTCAAATTTCCGAAAGTTAGCAATTAGGTTTTAATGTTTGTCATTTCGGATATTTTTTCGATAACTGGCTGCCCAAAAGGTTTATTTTCAGAATTTATAAACAAGCAATTGTAGCGTTGTTTGTTGTCCGTAAATCATGGTTCTTCCTGTTCAGCAGTTCCACGTTATGCAATTAATGTTAGGATTAACGGTTATCAGCCTTTTCAAATTTTCGATAGGATTTAGAATATTGTTTTACTTTTGCACTTCAATAATGGATGTTTAATAGGTAAATTTATTGTACTATGGGAGCTTTTCATGCCTACGATATCAGGGGCATTTACAACAAGGATTTTAATAAGGATGATGCCTATAAAATTGGTTTCTTTTTGGTTGAACTGCTAAAAACCAATCGGGTTCTGGTTGGCCGTGATGCACGCGAGTCGTCCGACGAAATATTCGAATACCTTACCCGCGGAATAACCGATGCTGGTGCCGATGTGTATAACCTTGGTTTGGCCACTACACCCATGGTGTACTATGCCACCGCAAAAAACAACTTTAAAGCCTCGGTTCAGATAACTGCATCACACAACCCCCGCGAGTACAACGGTATGAAGGTTTCCCGTGAAAATGCCGAACCCGTTGGATACGATACCGGCTTAAAGTTTATTGAGGAGAAAATTAAAACCAATGCGCCTGTTGTTCCGGTGTCCGCTAAAGGTAAAATCATTGATCACAATATCCGAAGCGAATACATTAACTTTTTAAACGGCTTTAAGCGCGATTACTCTAACCTTAAAATTGCTATCGATTGTTCCAATGGGATGGCTGCTCTTATCATTAAGGATATCCATGGTAACAGCCCCATCTACCTATACGATGAACTCGATTGCACCTTTCCCAACCACGAGGCGAACCCTTTGATTCCAGAGAATGTTGTTGACCTGCAAAATCTCGTCAAAAAACACAGCTGCGATGTGGGTATCATTTTTGATGGCGATGCCGACAGGGTGATGTTTGTGGACGAGAATGGTCGCTTCATTTCACCCGATCTTATGATTGGTGTTCTGGGACACTACTTCCTCGAAGAAAAGGGTTTAATGGGAAATGTTCTGCAGGATATTCGCACATCAAAGGCAGTGGGCGAATACCTTACCCTTATGGGGGCTACCATGCATACATGGCGGGTTGGACGTGCCTTTGCAGCTAAAAAGTTACGTGAGATTGATGGCATTTATGGCGGCGAATTGGCCGGCCATTACTATTTCCGCGATTTCTTCTACTCCGATTCCGGTATGCTGGCCTGTGTACTAATTCTTAATGTGATCAGCAAGATGAAAGTTCAGGGCGTATCGCTTTCTCAGCTTATTAGTCGTATCGAAACCTATGCCAACTCCGGCGAAATTAACTTTAAGCTTGAGCGTAAGCGCGAGGCCATGGATGCCGTTCGTAGCTACTTCACAGAACATGAGCAACCCTCTGCTTTCTACGACTTTGATGGCTACCGCATTGAGTTTCCCGACTGGTGGTTCAACATCCGCCCATCGAATACCGAACCCTACCTGCGTTTTATTGCTGAGGCCAAATCGCGCGAGATGCTTGACCAAAAAATTGCCAAAGCGCGCGAAATAATTGCAAGTTTCAACTAAAATTTTTTATAAACATGATCTCGACGAATCGGTTAGAGATTAGGGGAGCCACCGATTGCTACCGGGTCGATCTAACCGATTCTTCTTCCATTCTCAAGCCCAACGGCGAGGTTTGTTCCACCTACCTGGGTATTTCCGAAAAAACGGGCAGGAGAGTGGTGGTTAAACGCTATCACCAGTGGGTAACCAATTCGCCCGAATACTCCTGGCGTATTGAGCGCGAAGCACATGCAGCTGCTGATTGCTCTGCAATTACCTCCGAACTGGTGGTTGCCAATGGCATCTATTATTTAATTTTAGAATATATCGATGGCCTTAGCTTCAGGGATATTACCCGTTGGCGTTACCGCCGCAAGCTTAGCCATTACGACCTTATAACCCTATCCATTAAGGCATTGCGCGCGCTTCATACAATTCACCGGGCAGGCTATGTGCATTGCGATATTAAGCCATCAAATATTTGGGTTGAAACAACCGATCCTAAAAACATTGAGCATGCCAATGTTCGAATAATTGATTTTGGGATGGTTCGGTTCCCGGCTGAACCCCTGCAGGGGGGCGAACGCAAATTACCGTTCGCTCTTATTTATTCTGCTCCGGAACAGCTGCTTAACCTATGGGAGCTGGTTGGTATTCAAACCGACATCTACTCAATGGGGGTGACGCTTTGGCAGCTTTTTGCTCTTACTGAGCCATGGCTTACCGATAACCCGCTAAAAACAATTCACATACAGCTTACCCAGGATTTGCCAAAATGTAGCCGGATAAGTCCCAATTTAATGGCAGTGATACGTAGGGCTACATCAAAGCCAATGCTAAAAAAACCTCCCCATTACTTCTCCCGTGCAGAGCTAAAACAGCTTGTGGAGCAATCCGTTTCCCTACGCCACCCCTCCGCCGAAGCGTTTATATCCGATTTGCTGATGCCTATGTGGTAACCCTTACAAGCAATCCCATTTGTTACCGCAAATGGAAATAGAAAGCTAAATAAATTTTTGAATACTTAAAAGAGTTTTTTGTTTTTGACTTGGATAAATTATGCACCAAGGTTAATGGTAATGATGAACAACAAATGCTAATTTTGATGGAGATGTGCAACTTATTTTATGTAAATGTCATTTACTTTAGTTAGAAATGAAAGGTATACGGGAAATTGCCAGTTATGAAATTGCGCATGAAATAAATAGCAGAAAGACAAATAGATAGATGCGAAAACATGTTGAGTCTAATCCTAAAATGGTTTAATTTTTTATACCACCAAATTAAGATTTTGAAACGGCAATTCACATTGCATGCAATTTGTTCTGAACTTTTTTAGCAATTGCCAAAGTTCTATGAGTAAACGCTAATACATAAACTTCGCAAAGTATGAAGTTACCGCTGTATGCTCATAAACACTGCTAAAACTAAATATTTGAGTGTGTAATCATACTAGATTGCACATTGCCTGGGGCCCTGCCTTAAAATTTCAATTTTTTATGAATTCCACTAAAGTTGTTCAACAAATGAGGTTAACTGTTACTAGGATATATACATTTCACTTTTGAAATATGCTATATATCAGATTGTTAAGAAATATTAACAAAAAAGTTGACAAGAATATAGATTTGTAAAGGGAGAGTCGCTACTTTTGCAGAGTGAATATACACAAACTTATTTTCTTTAGAATATGATTACCAATATTACGCAACGGCAACTGGAAATTATAAATGTGTCATTAAAGTTAATTTCAGAGAGTGGGATACAATCATTAACTATAAAAAATCTCGCAAATAAAATTGGTTTTGCAGAATCAGCGATTTACCGTCATTACGAGAATAAAACACAAATTCTTTTGGCTATACTCGATTTTTTTAAAGAAAACTCCGAGACCCTTTTCTCTAAACAGTTAAAATCTAACGAAAATGCCTTAGTGAAAATTGAAAAAATATTTATGAATCACTTCAAAAAATTTGTTGACAATCCATCGTTGGTGGCAGTAATTTTTTCAGAAGATATTTTTCGTAATGAAGCTATATTAGCTGAAAGGGTAAAAGAAATAATGAATAAAAACATTAAAAGCCTTGAAGCTATTATTGAAACCGGACAAAATAATGATGAAATAAGGGCAGATGTTGCAGCATCTTACTTATCGTTCATGATTATGGGCTCGTTGAGATTGTTTGTGAAACAATGGCACATGTATGACTACAAATTCGACTTGGTAAATAAGGGTTCAGAGTTCATCAATTCGATTAATACGCTAATTAAAAAATAATAACCCATGAAAATTGTCAGTGTTAAAGATACACAAATTGAGTATTCTCCTTATAAGGTTGATGTTCGTAAGCTTTACGATGAAGATTCGGCTTACGCTATGCACATCGTTCTGCAACCCGGCGAAGCACTTAAACCGCACATAACACCTGTAGATGTATTCTTTTATATCTTGGAAGGGGCGCCCGAAGTTTTAATTGGTGATGAAAATATTCAAGTTCAAATCGACAGCTTAGTGGAAAGCCCAAAGAATGTGGTACATTGTATTAATAATAAATCAAATACCACAGTTCGAATTCTTGTTGTAAAAGCTCTTAAACCAACAACGCAATCAAAACTATTATAAATCACACAAAATATGAAAGAAAATAAAAGTTTAAATATGAAGTTAGTGAATATTCACAATTTTAAATTTTTGATATCATTTATACTGTTGGCCGAGATAGTCTTTCAAGGACATGCCCAAACTTGGTCGTTGCAGCAATGTATTGATACTGCTATAGCATATAATAAAAATCTACAAATAAGTAGAAATAATTTGGCTATTAGCTCCCAAAAGCATAAAGAAGCTATTTCAAATCTTGTTCCCAAAGTTAATGTGATAGGCGATTACAAATATTTTTTCGATTTGCCTACCCAGCTTATGCCCTTGTCAACCTTTAATCCAACAGCGCCCGAAGGTCAATTTAAAGAAGCTCAATTTGGTGTCCCTCATAACATGAGTGCTTCGGTTCAGGTTGCACTACCCTTGTATAACCCACAAATATTTGGCGGAATTAGAACATCCAAAATTGCTACCGAGTTAGCCGAATTGCAATACAAAAAAACAGAAGAACAAGTATATTTCGACATTTCTAATCTTTATTATAACGCTCAGATTCTTCAACAACAATTAACATTTATCGACAGCAACATTGTTAATACATCGAAACTTCTTGAAAACTTGCACCTTTTGCACCAGCAATTAATGATAAAAACTTCTGAGGTAGATAAGGTAGAACTGCAAAAAAAACAATTAACAACACAACGCGATGTTATTGCCAACAATCTTGAACAAGTTCTAAATGCACTTAAGTTTTCGATGGGAGTACCAATTAGTCAATTTATAAAAATTGATACTGATATTCAACTAATAAATATCATTGAATATTCAAACTTACCTACTATCGATTTACAGGTTGTTAACCTTCAAAATCGCCTTTTAACAAGCGAGTTAAAAACATTAAAAAATTTATTACTACCATCTATTTTATTATATGGAAGTTACGGACAAACAGGTTTTGGCTATGATAAAAAACCCAATGATTTTTTAAAGTTCTTTCCTACAAGTTTTGTAGGGGTTCAACTTTCGTATCCAATTTTTAATGGTTCAGTTACCTATCGAAAAATTAAACAGAAAAAAATAGAAATTCAAAACAATGACCTGCAAATAACTTTAGTAACAGACCAAAATAATATGCTAATTGAGAATGCTAAGCAACGCAGAGCAGTTGCTCAAAAAACAATAGAAAATACCTTGTTGGAAATAAAATTGTCCAAAACAGTGTATGAACAAATGCTTTTACTGCAGAAAGAAGGAACAGCCAATTTAACCGATATTTTATTGGCAGACAATACATTGCGCGAGGCGCAAAAAAACTATATATCGGCTATTGTAGAATATTTGAAAGCCGATTTGGAATTAAGGAAACTAACAGGAAATATTACAATAAAGAACTAAAAATAACATAGTATGGCTAAAAAGATCATTTATGTGGTTGTTGCATTGGCTTTAATTGTTTTCACAATTATTCGTCTTAAAAACAATAAGGAAACCACTCAAAAAAGAGTTTATCAGTATGATAAAGAAACACCAATTAGTGTAAGTGTTGACACCTTGAAACTGGAAACTGTGAACGCAGAATATTCTTACGCCGGTGTTTTTGAACCCTATAAAGAAAGCAAGATAAGTGCCGAAGTTCAAGGAAAAATTAGTTCGCTACTGGTAGATGTGGGGAGTATTGTTGAAACCGGACAGGCTTTAATTCAATTAGATAACTCACTGTTAAAATTACAACTTAAATCAGTTGAGGTTCAGATTGAAGGTTTAGAGACCGATGTAAAACGATACACGGTGCTTGCACAAGCCGATGCTATTCAAAAGGTTCAATTGGAAAAATCGCAATTGGCTTTAAAAGCGGCAAATGTTCAGAAAGCTACCCTTCTTGAACAAATTAACAAAACCACCATCAAATCACCATTTAATGGTATTGTAACCGCAAAAATGACCGAGGAAGGAGCTTTCGCTGCACCGGGTATGCCACTGCTGCAGATTACCGATATTTCGAAATTAAAATTCACTATTAATTTGCCTGAGCAAGAGATTAATTATTTCATAATTGGACAAAAATTTCAGATAACAGCCGATGCTTTTCCCGATAATATGTTGGAGGGAAAAGTAATAATGATAGGTAGCAAGGCCAGTCCTGGTAATAATTTCCCAATTCAATTTTTAGTAGAAAATAAAACTGATATGAAAATTAAATCCGGAATGTCGGGCAGTATAATTATTTCAAATAAAATCGATGAAAAACAAATTATTATTCCAGCATCGGCTATTATTGGAACTAATATAAGACCTCAGGTTTACAAAGTAAAACAAGGCAAAGCAGTATTGACTGATATAATAATATCATCACGTATTGAGAATAAAGTAATAATTAAAAAAGGATTAACAGAGGGAGACGTAATTGTTACCACTGGGTTTATCAATCTTTTTGATGGAGCAAACGTGAGAGCAATTATGGATTAAGAATGTGCATTTAAAAATTTAAAAAAATGAAAGAAAATATGATACACATGAAGAACTTTGTTATTGCAATCAGTAGTGTAAACAAGTTAAAACGGTTACTAACAGAAAAAAAGGAAAATGATTTTAAACACAAAATTTCAACTGCATATAAATATGTAAGAGTAATAAAGTATTTGGTAAAATTACCGAATGAGATCAATATACAAGAAATTAATGCCGATATGAGTCAAAATGATCTTAATAGACTTGCAAAATTTTATTGTCTATCATGCTAAGCTCAGAGCAAACTAAATTCTTAATTTTTAATTCTTAATTAATATGAATATTACAGAAATTGCCATAAAACGCCCGTCGCTAATAATAGTTCTTTTCAGCGTATTTACGCTCTTAGGAATAATAGGTTATATGAACCTAAGCTATGAACTATTGCCCGATTTTAACCAACCGGTAGTGGTGATTAAAACAATTTATCCGGGAGCAGAACCACAGGAGGTGGAAACATCTGTTTCGAGAAAAATTGAAGATGCCCTTTCAAATTTGGAAGGAGTAGATTATTTGGAAACGAAATCAATGCCCAATGCATCGGTTGTTATTGCCAACCTTAAATATGGAACAGATGTTGATAAAGCCATGCAAGATGCTCAACGCTACATCGACAATATCAAAAAGGATTTGCCTGCCGACATTCAAAGTCCCGTGATAAGCAAAGTTTCGCCCAACGATTTGCCCATTATCTCTATAAGTGCCACCAGCAATTTGCCAGAAACTGAGTTTTATCAGAAAATGAAAGATGACTTCCTACCTCAAATACAACAATTAAAAGGGGTAGCAGAAATAACTTTGCTCGGTGGAGAAGAGCGCGAAGTACAAGTGAAGGTAAATCAGGATAAACTGAGGTATTATAAAATTTCTCTTAGTCAAGTAGTTGAAGCTATAAATCGTTCCGGATTAGACTTACCTGCCGGTAAAGTTCAAACACAAAAAGAGAGCAATTCGGTACGTATTAAAGGAAAATTTGAAACTATCGAGGATATAATGAACGTGCAAGTAGCCATGCCATTTCCCAACAGTCCGGTATATGTTAAAGATGTTGCCAATGTTATTGACGGTGTTAAGGAAATAACTTCGGTAAGTCGCTACAATGGAATAAACGGCATAGGACTACTGATTAAAAAACAAGGCGATGCAAATGCAGTAGAGGTATCTAAACTGGTTCGAGAAAAATTGAAAGATATTGAAGAACAGAATAAGGAGGCTGGGGTTAAATTTACAATAGCTGACGATTCTACCGACAAAACCATAGCCGCCGTAAATTCTGTTGTTTTTGATTTGTTTTTGGCAGTTATTCTGGTTTCACTTGTAATGTTATTATTTTTAAGAAGTTACCGAAATTCCTTAATTGTATTAATTTCCATTCCAACTTCGCTCGTTACCGCTTTTGCCGTAATGTGGCTTTTGGGATATACCCTGAATTTGATGACATTGCTCGCCATGTCGCTGATTATCGGAATTTTAGTTGATGATGCCATAGTTGTGCTGGAAAATATACAGCGACATCTCGATATGGGCAAAGAAAAACGCACTGCGGCAATGGAAGGTAGAATGGAAATAGGATTTTCGGCACTTTCGATAACCTTGGTTGATGTGGTCGTATTTTTACCCATTTTATTTTTGCAGGTTTTTGTTGCCGATATGCTCAAACAATTTTCGGTTGTTGTAATTACTTCAACCCTAACCAGTTTGCTGGTAGGTTTTACCCTTACCCCTTGGCTTGCATCACGGATAGGTAAAAAAGAAGATTTGCAACCCAACAACATTTTCAACCGCTTTTTACTTTGGTTCGAACATCAATTAAACACTTTTATTGAATGGTATGGCAGACAATTAAAGTGGGTATTAAGCCACAAACTTATTTTTACGGGAATTGTGCTGTTGTTGTTAGTTCTAACTGTCGGAATAATGAAACAAGGCATCATCGGTAAAGAGATGATGTCCACAGGCGACCAAGGAAAGTTCCGTTTAAATTTAGAGTACGATAAAACAGTTACAGTTCAACAGAATAATATTGTATCACAGAAAATTGAAAACTATATCCTGCAACAGCCCGAAGTTTCAACGCTTTTCAGTAATGTTGCTGGTCCAAGTACAGGCATTGGAAGTCTGGGTGTTGGAGTTGCTAATAAATCGGAGTTTACCATTCAACTAAAACCGGAAAAAGAAAGAACTATGAAAACGGAAGATTTTATGAAATTTCTTCTTTCTCAGTTAAAATCTGATTTTCCGGGAATAAATTTTTCAGTAGCAGTAATTGGTTTGCTGCCTAAAGGAGCTCCAATAAAAATAACATTGAGCGGGGGCGATTTAGATTTGGTATTGAAAACCTCACAAGAATTGAAATCGGTTATAGAAACCGTTCCGGGAGCTGACAATGTTCAATTATCGGTAGTAGAAGGAAATCCTGAATACAAAGTGATACCCGACAAAGATAAAATGCAACGTTTAGGGCTTACTACCGCTTATGTAGGGGTGAATTTAAGAACTGCCTTTACCGGTAACGACGATGCTACGCTAACCGAAAACGGCACCGAATATCCTGTCAGGATTTGGCTCGACGAATTTAACCGTAAGAATTTTGAAGATGTGAGCAATCTTACAATTGTTAACCCAATGAACACACCTATTGAAGTGTCGCAGTTTGCCACGGTGGTGCAAGACAACTCACCATCACTCTTAGAACGCCTCGACAGGCAAGCATCGGTAACACTCACTGCCGAATCATTTGGTCGTCCATCAGGAACAATGGCTGATGAAGTTATTGCTTATTTAAAATCAAAACCTCTACCAGAAGGCGTTAAACTTAGCTGGGGTGCAGATATTAAAACCCAAAACGAAAGCTTTGGAGCTTTGGGTTCTGTTTTACTTATTTCATTTATTTTAATTTATCTGATAATGATAGCATTGTACGATAGTTATATTTACCCGTTTGTGGCACTTTTCGGAATTCCGGTTGCTGCTATTGGTGCATTTCTGGCACTTAATTTATCGGCCAACGACATTACCCTCTTTGCACTATTGGGGTTAATTATGCTAATGGGGTTAGTTACTAAAAATGCCATCTTGATTGTCGATTTTACTAATCAGCTAAAAGCGAAAGGCAATCATTTCAAAGAAGCATTAATTCTGGCAGGAAAAGAACGTATGCGTCCCATCCTTATGACCACTTTAGCTATGGCAATCGGAATGTTGCCCATTGCATTGGCAAAAGGAACTGCCAGTGAATGGAAGAACGGTTTGGCTTGGGTTATCATTGGAGGCCTCCTTTCATCTTTGATTTTGACAGTTTTCCTAGTTCCAATGGTGTATTATGTTATTGATAGTATAAAAGAACGATTAGTTAAAAAGGATGGAGTTGCAAAATGAAAAATTTAACACTAATTATTTATCATTTACTTCTTTTTATGCTTTTTACATCGTTTACCAATCAAGCTGACAAAACATTTTCATTAACGATTAATGTTGAAAAACTAAGGAACTCAGAAGGTAAAGTACAATTTGCTCTATACAGCAAAGATGGTTCTATTCCTGATGAGAACTTTAAGAAATGCTATAAGGTATTGAAAGCGAATATTGTAAATGGCTCATCTACAATAACATTTCACGGTATTCCGTCAGGTAAATATGCTGTAAGTGTATTCCACGACGAAAACAACAACAACAAAATAGATAAAGGCTTTCTGCTACCTACCGAAGGAATTGGATTCTCAAATTTTAAAACAATTAGCATTACAAATAGACCAAGCTTCGTCAAAGCCTCGTTTATAGTACAAAAAGATACAATTACTAATATCCCGATTATTTATATGTAATTATGGCACTTCAAGAAGAATTAGAAATACAAGGAAACAAGTTATTCAAACGTAGAGGCGTATGGCCCTTGAGTATACTTGTTGTGGGGTTAGCCCTAACCATACGCCCATACATTCATCCTGAAAATACATGGTTAGAAATGATTCCCAATATAAAAGGCTACGATTTATTCAGTATTATAATAGGGATGGCTGGACTTGCCATTCGAATTTTGACTATCGGCTATGCAGTTCCCAATACCTCTGGCAGAAATACAAAGTCTCAAATTGCCGATAAAATCAATACTAAAGGCAGTTACAGTATTGTACGACATCCCTTGTACGTAGGTAATTTTCTGATGTGGTTAGGCGTTGCTTTATTAACTCACAATCTGTGGTTTATAGTTGCTTTCATTTTGCTGTATTGGATTTATTATGAGCGTATTATTTTTGCAGAGGAACAATTTCTTCGAAAAAAATTTGGCACAAGTTATATCGAATGGTCTAAAAAAGTTAACTGTGTTATCCCCAATTTTTTACGTTTTCAAAAGCCAGATAATACGTTTAATTTTCGCAAAGTACTTCGGCAAGAAAAAATGGCTTTGCTGCACTATTTTCTCTGTACGCTCTGATAAACTCTGTTCGCGAAACCGTAAGTAAGCAATACCAATACAACTACTATTTAATTGGCATAGCCCTATTGAGTATCTTGCTCTATTTTGTACTTAAAATACTCAAATACAAAACAAACCTATTGAAAGACAAGTAGTCTATAGCTATGCTTAAAATAAGAAAAAAAATACTTGTGGGAATAATAAAACTCTTAAGTTTTTCTTCATGTATGGATATGTTCGACTATTCGCCTTAAGCAATTATGCGTTTAGGTAGCAGAGGCTTGTACATTGCAAGCAAATTTGGAAATTCTTCTATTCCAATTAGCGACATTATAGAACTTGGATTGGGCGTTGCAGTTTATCGTTAATAATAAAGCGTATGAAAAAGACAATAATTTTTTTGATAGTTATATTAACAAATTCGTTAGGCGGTTTTGGGCAAGAAAACGACTTAATTCCACAAATTGGTATTACTGTAATATCTCAAGTAAATCAAGGGAATAGTTATATCACTTTTCCAACAGATATTGGCAATATTGAACCCCTTTGGTTCGAGGGGAATTTAATCCCAAACTTTTATCTTAGGCAAAGTAAAAACTCCCATTTAGTAGGTGTTATTACTCCACAAGTTATTATTAGAATGTACCAAGAGAGGTCGTACCCTGTGCGTTCACCCAGTTATATTCCTCAATTAACACTTTACTATAGTTTGATAGAAAATAAAAAATACAAAGATATAAGTCTTTTTGGCCGTATTGCACATCATTCAAACGGACAGGATGGCGAATTTTTCTTGGAAAATGGAAACGTTAACACAAAATCTGGCGATTTCTCAACTAACTTTTTTGAAGCCGGAATAATTAAAACATATTTTAATAAAAGGTTTAGAGCTTATCAATTTTTCAAGTCTTCTTTAGAAGTTCACCCACAAAGTTGGTCTTGTAATGAACTTGAAGGAGTTTACAGTACGGTTCGCTGGCACAATGCCTTTTCAATTTTTAAACTTTTTAATAAAAATATTGATACTAAGTTACGCCATGCTACTATTTCTATTAATGGGGAAACTATATGGATGTTTGGTAAATTAAACAGTTGGGAAATCACTTCAATTAACAGACTAAATTTAAATTTTATATTTTACTATCACCCTAAATTCTTAGAAGATATTGGGCTGTTTATTAGTTATTACCACGGAATGGATTATTACAACATTAGTTTTAACCATCAGATTGATGTGTTGCGTTTTGGTATTATGACTGATAAACTAAGATTTTAGAATAAGAGCCTGTTTAAATTTTGCATAGATATAAAAGTGGCAAAAGATTAGCTTTTTAG
>DYKO01000030.1 GCA_020722565.1 Rikenella microfusus | reverse complement strand
CTCCTCCTCCGAATGGTCAAGGCAAAACCATTTCCGTATAAATTTTATTACTTAATTGTCTAATTCAAAAAAAAATTTCCCAATAAAACATCAAGTCATCTATTAAAATTTTCAACATGTTTGGCGATACACCAAGCAATGCATGGGATATGGTACAAATGGAACATCATCAAACTGAGATTGCAAAGTATGAATGGTGTTATCTTTTTGGTAGGTAAGAAACCTCTGATTATCTGTTACCGCTTTTCGGTTTAACTCTTAACGTTTAACGTATGATTAATAGGTAATTTTTCTGGTAATGCGATATTCCAACTTTTTATTTCGAACCTTATTCTTAGCGGATACAGTGCACTGGTAAATAAGTTTTTCTGTCCAATTCCCGTAGCTATCGTAGCTATAATCGTAGTAGTAGCCCTGTTCCATTTTACTGTTGGGCAATGCTTCCAGAATAATGTCGCCATTGCTGTTAAATTCTCTTTTTAGGGCCGATGGCGGCTCAGGTAATTTTGGATCCAATGGATAGGTAGTTGCGCCAATGAACTGATCGTTAGCCTTATAGCTGAGCACCCGGATTGTGTTATTCTGTGGTAGGTAAAGAATGCGTTCTGTAGCCGTATGAACTCCTTTTTCGTTAAAAACTTGAACCTCTGTTATTTTTTGAGTATTATCAATGGTTACTTGGGCTCTTTGCTTTAACTGTTTATCGAACATTACGGAAATTTCATCGAGCATACCCGAGGTATCGTTATAGGTTAGAGTGGTAACCTCAGTAACCCAGCCCTTAAAGTTCATAAACTGACGATTAACCCTTCGGGTAAGTTCACCTTTTGTGTTGTACTCCCATAAGCTCTCGCCCTGTATGCCGCCGGCTTTATTGTATCGCTTTTCGCTTATAACCTTACCCTGCGAGTTGTATTGCTTTACCACCTTAAAGTATGAGGGCATGCCGCTTCTGGAAATTAAAAGTTCATTTATTTCTTCAACGGTTCTAAAGTCTGGTCCTTTTGACTCGGGTGCCCGCGATGAAAAGTATATATCAATAACAGGTTGGGCTGTAATGCTTATGGGTAATCCAACCAAAACAAACCATACTAAAAGGTGTTTTCTTTTCATTTTAAACAATAAATCGTGTAAATATAGTAATCAAATGCAAAGTATATAAAATCCGATTATATATATTTAAATGCAATTAAAAACAACGATAATGGTATTTTTGCATGAAAAGGAACTATGATTCCACCGGGATGTAACATAAATTGCCGTGGGTGTAGCCACAGGGGATGGTCAATGGCTGAAAGCCTACAGCAGAAGATAAGTTTTGTACAGGCAAAGTTGTCGGATTGGCCTGACGTAGTAGAGGGTGTAAGGAGCCTGCCCGAAGGACGGCGCTGGGGTTACAGAACAAAAACCACACTAAGCGCAAGGTTTAACGGAAGGGTTTGGGAACTGGGTATGTGGCGCCATAACGAATTTATTCCCATCCCCGATTGTCCGGTACATCATCCCAAACTTAATCGCGTCCTTAACTTGATTACCCTATCCGTGCCGCAGAGCTCAACTTTTATGCTTGCCTATGTGGCGGTTTCCGATGCTCAAATGGTGCTTGTAATAAAATCGAAGCAGCAACCGGAGACCAATTGGTTAACCAATGAAGTGATTGATGAGTTGAGCCGGTTGGGTATCGAGGGGCTTTGGTATCATGCCAATCCATCGGCTGGAAGGAGAATATTTGAAAAAAACGGCTGGCAACTGGTTTGGGGACAGCCCCGATCGGTCGATTATAATGGCTTGCTTTATGGACCAGCTGCCTTTCAGCAGCTTATTCCGGAGCTTTACAACCAATCGCTCGATGAGGCTGAGCAGTATCTGAATCCGTCATCTCAAAGCGCTGTCATCGATTTATACTGTGGAACAGGAAACTCAATGAATCGATGGGTTAAACATAACGCCGATGTTTTAGGTGTTGAACTCGGAGGCGAGGCTGTTGAGTGCGCGAAATTGAATGTGCCAAAAGCACAGGTGCTTCGCGGGGCGTGCCGTCAAAGGGTGCCACAGCTAACCACTTGGGCAAATGTTCACCTACGCGAGGGGAAGGAGCTTCTGCTTTATGTCAACCCACCACGAACAGGGCTTGAAACTGAGGTTTTAGAATGGATTACTAAGAATGGGCTTCCCAATCGAATTGCCTACCTATCGTGTAGCCCGGGTACCCTATCAAAGAATTTAAAATTACTCTGCACAAACGGATACCGCTTAGAGCGATGTATTCCATTCGATTTCTTCCCCCAAACCCATCATGTAGAGACATTGGCCTTGCTCGAGCGTATTGGTAACTAACAACTGCTGAGTCCTAACTCATACATCTGAAGCCATGCCTGTGTATATATTTTCAGTCATTGAACTGCTAACTAAAATCACAAACTCTTCTGAGATCCAATAATTAACCCTCTGCATTCATTAAAGGACACTTACATACATGGATGCATATTTTTTAACTGGCAAGCGTATCAGATTGAATACCATAGATTAATAAAGATTGGAAAGCGATGAAAAAATTAGACCCCACTTATAGTTTTGGGTATTCCTCCTCACAGTATCGTCATCTTAAATATGACGAAGCAAAGGAGAATATTAATAAGCACCAATTCCTTAAAATAATTTTCTTTTTGAAAGCCAAATTTTTCTTTTTGCATTATGTAGATTTTTTTATATTGCATCAGAAACACACGATATACTTTGCTAAAAAAAAATCGACACCATGAAAAGAATTTTTTTCGGTCTTTTGCTTTTAGTTTCCGGTAACGCTATCCCCTGCACTACGGCCATAATAAGCGGAAAATCTACCCCCGACGGGAGGCCATTACTTTGGAAACATCGCGATACCGATGTTTTTGACAATAAGGTGGTTTACGATACGGGCTCACACTACAAATACCTGGCCCTCATCAACTCCAACGATCCCAACCGCCATGTTTGGGCTGGTACCAATAGTGCCGGTTTTGCCATAATGAATTCGGCCTCATACAACATTAAAGTTGAAGGCGATTCAACAAAAACGGAAGATATGGAAGGCTACATCATGAAGTTAGCCCTTGGCTGTTGTGCCACTGTTACTGACTTTGCTCAATTGCTCGATACTCTTACAAAGCCATGGGGCGTATCGGCTAACTTCGGCGTTATCGATGCCAAGGGTGGGGCTGGTTACTTTGAGGTAAATAACTTTTCGTATCGTTTCTTCGACGCCAATAACCCAAACGATGCCCCCGAGGGGTACCTTATACGAACTAATTTTTCCGTTTCAGGAAAAGCAAACGAAGGTGCAGGCTACATACGTTTTGATACCGCCAGTAATTTGTTCCATGAGGCTAAGGCCGCAGGTCAACTCACACCAGAGTTTCTGTTAACCCAGGCATCACTTTCGCTCCGGCAGGATATCACTGGAACTGACTTATCCCGCGAGGTGTCAAAATTAGATAAAATTTATTCCTTACATGACTTTATTGTTCGATATCATTCCTCATCAACAGTAGTGGTTCAAGGGGTATTGCCTGGCGAACCAACCGATTTTTCAACCATGTGGGTTAAATTAGGCTTTCAGCCTGCTTCCGTTGCCATACCGTTATGGGTTGGTGCCGGCGGAGCCATACCACAGTTAATTACAGCTCCGGAAACACAAAACGCAAAATTGTGCGATTTCACCCTTAAGCTTAAAAAGCAATGTTTCCCTCTTGACGCATGGGACGAAGGGCAAAATTACGTAGCACTCAATAAACTCATTAATAGGGAGCAGAGTGGGTTAATTCAGCTAACCACTATTTTCGATCGCGAAATAATTGCGCGAACAAAGTTACTCTTCGATAGATGGAAACGTTTTGAGTATAACCCCACCGAAGCGGCAAACTTTTGCATGGAGCTAAACAGCGATATTGAGGGTTTTTACAAAACCCATTTTGACCTTTAGGTATGAGAAAACGACTGATCATTCTCACTGGTGCAGGTATCAGTTCGGAAAGTGGTATAAAAACTTTTCGTGATATGGGTGGTCTTTGGGAGGAGTACGATGTTATGGAAGTTGCCAGTATTGAGGGTTGGAGAAAAAATCCTCAGTTAGTGCTGGATTTTTACAATCAGCGCCGCCGCCAGCTGGCAAACGTTCATCCCAATCAAGCCCATATTGTCCTAGCCGAAGCTGAAAAGGATTACAACGTTCATATTATCACTCAAAATGTGGATAACCTGCACGAACGTGCCGGTAGCACCAGCGTGCGTCACCTACATGGGGAGCTCACCAAGGCTCGGCCCTCGGGTAAACTAAAACCAGTAATCGATATTAGTTACAGGGACATTACCTGGGGCGAAACTCTTGATGGCTACCAGCTTCGCCCGCATATCGTTTGGTTCGGCGAAGAGGTTCCCATGCTGCCGGAGGCTGTCAAACTGGTTCAAACCGCCGAAATATTTGCGATTACCGGAACATCGCTTAATGTTTACCCTGTTGCCGGATTGCTTGATTTCGCTCCTAAGGGTTGCCCCATTTATTTGGTCAATCCCAACGATATTAATGTTTGGAGGCGCGATGTTACCATTATTAAGGAAAAAGCTACAACTGGTGTCCCCAAATTATTGGAAATGATTAAAAATGCATAAAAGTATTTTGCTTGCAGCTATTGGTATTCTTTTTCAAATATCAAACCTAAACGCCCAAAAATTCAGGGGTGGGGTTACTGTAGGCGTTGCGGCAACTCAGGTTGATGGCGATACCTATGGTGGATATAACAAAGCCGGGCCAATAGTGGGTATCTGGGTGGAACATAACCTTGCAAACAGCTGGTTCTGGAGGATGAACTTCCGCTTCATACAAAAGGGGAGCTATGCCCGTAGCAACAATCCAGATGTGCCCGATTTCTACCGAATGCGTCTAAACTATTTTGAGCTACCGGTTTATGGAGGCTATCGGTTTGTTAATGCCTTTACGGGCATATTCGGATTATCGATTGGTTACCTTTCCAAAGCCTCAGAATACAATGCCCTTGGACCTTATCCTCCCGATGAAACCGCCGCATTTCGAAAATACGAATTGGCTACAATAGGAGGTTTGGAATACAATTTCAGCGAAAAATGGCGGTTTGGACTGATTTTTAGCTACTCGGTCATTCCAATTAGACCCTATCGCAATAATATATCATACCGAATGAACACCGGACAACATAACCGTGTTATTGAATTTTTGGTAACTTACCGCATACAGTAATGGGGCATTCACTTTTCAAACTCTTTCTGGTACTTTTATTTGTGTCGATTAAAGGACACATTATGTGTTTGGGCCAAAAAAAATCGGTAATGGCCGAGTTAAATATTTGTTCAGGATTTATTGTGCCCCATCACAGCTACATGGCCTATTTCATTTCTGATAATGTAAATGGTTTTCAATTCAACTTAGGATACCGCACCGATGGTTCAAGATTATGGCATCAAGCCTACAATTACCCGATTGTAGGTATTGGCTTACATAGGTCTGGATTAGGAAACGATACCCTTTACGGCAGCCTAACAGGTGCGTACATATTTATTAACCGTTCGTTTTTAGATATTGGCGGCAGGTTTAACATCAGTAACATCCTATCGGTAGGGCTAAGTTTTGCATCAAAATGGCATAATTTATCCAGTTACAGGGGAAACATGGTATTGGGGACCCCTGTAAATGCTTTTCTGCAGTATGAGATTGAGGCTTCCTATCAAATTACCGGAAATCATACCCTATTGCTTGGTTTGGGCTTAACCCATACATCAAATGGTAGTGTCAAAGCACCCAATCTCGGTTTTAACATACTATCTACATCATTGGGGTACCGCTATCTTTTTAAATCTTCAGCCCCAACCAAGAACAATGAATTACCCGATGACACCCCTTTAAACAATTGGAATTTCGGCTTATTTGGTAGCATTAAGTCGGTCGATGCCTTTAGCCGTAAGCAGTACGGAGTGACGGGTCTTACAACCGAAAAACTTTACCGCATTGCTCCCCTTTCGATGCTCGGTTTCGAAATTAGCGCCTACTACGATGCATCTATAACCGATTTGTTTATAGATAAAAGCGAAACCGATGTCGTGCTACATAAGGTTGATAATATTGCTGTTGCCGCCAATGCAACCTACCTTATGGGTTTGGGCCGACTTTACATAGCCTTTCAACCAGGCATCTATTTAAAAAACAAATTTTATGGTTTGGGAGCCCTAACCAATAAGTTGGGCTTACGCTACAATATAGGCGGGAATTTATTCCTAAATTTAGGAATTAAAGTTCATTGGCGCGCTCAGGCTGATTTTATTGAGTTTGGAGTCAAATATTCTCTGATTAATAAATGAAGGCAAAATATCACATATTTATCACCACTTTACTTCCATTACTAGTGTCGTGTAGCTGGATTTCAGAGTACATGACTGGCGATACAGTTACCGTTAAGCACAATTTATCTGGGTTTGTCGATCGTATTGATGTAAAGGGATCGTTTCACATTATCATGATACAGGATACGGTAAGCTATGCTTTAGTAACCTGTCCCAATAAGATACAGGAAGATGTTGAGGTGAATTTATCCAATTTCCGTCTTTACATTCATGAACACGTTGGTATCCGCTGGATGAAAAATTATCCCATTATCGAAGTTGAGATTCATATGGCTTACCTGCCCATGATTGAGGCTCATCAGCCCTGTAAGCTCTCAATTCCATCTATTTTTAAATCACATGCCTTTTATTTAGTGGATTGGGGCAACTATGTTGATTGTAATATTAATGTTGATGTTGTTCATCTGGTATTGAGTGTATCGGGCGAGAGCTTTGGTACTTATCGGGTAGCAGGAAAAGCCGAATATGCCCATTTACATGCCAGGGGCGTTTCAGTTTTCGACTTGTCTGAAGTAAAAATCAAATACTGCAAAGCCTATCAGAATTCAGTTTCTGATATGCACATTTGGGTTGAAGAATCACTAAATCTATCCATATTAGAATCTGGTAACGTCCTACTAAAGGGAAATCCCCATATAGAATTAGCTCAAATGGGAACAGGAAAACTAATTAGTGATGAATGAGAAAAAATTGAATCAACACAAATTATTAAACAAACGTTTTACTGATAGTGTTGATTTAAAATGTTTTCGGCAAAAACAATCCTGCTGTAAAACGATGCCAAATAACATATTTGTTTAAAATTACTTGCACAAAAAAATTTTTTCCATACCTTTGTCTCGGATTCTTATCTGGGACAATTATGATTAAAAAAGTTCTAATTGCTAACCGGGGCGAAATTGCCGTCCGGGTTATCCGTTCCTGTCGCGAGATGGGAATTCAAACTGTAGCAGTTTTTTCCGATGCCGACAGGCTTGCCCTACATGTTCGGTATGCAGATGAGGCATACCACATTGGCCCCTCACCCTCGCATGAGAGCTACCTAAATGGCGATAGAATTATCGAGGTAGCCCTAAAATCGGGTGCCGATGCCATTCACCCAGGATACGGTTTTCTTTCGGAAAATACCGAATTCGCAACAAAGTGCAAGGAGGCCGGAATTACCTTTATTGGCCCCGACCCCTATGCCATAACACAAATGGGCGACAAGATTTCTGCCCGCCAAACCATGATTGCTGTGGGAGTTCCAGTTGTACCCGGTACCCAGCAAAAGGTTTCGGACATGGAAAGTGTAAAGAAAATAGCAGATGAAATAGGACTGCCAGTTATAATTAAAGCTTCCGCTGGTGGCGGAGGTAAGGGAATGCGACTGGTTCGCAATGCCGATGAGCTTATTTCGGCTGTAAAAATGGCTCAATCCGAAGCCCTTTCAGCTTTTGGCAACGACACCGTTTACATAGAAAAGTATGTGGAATCGCCTCACCATATCGAGTTTCAGATACTGGCCGACAGGCACGGAAATACAGTTCACCTGTTTGAACGCGAGTGCTCCATTCAGCGCAGGCACCAGAAAGTGGTTGAGGAAACCCCCTCCCCATTTATAACGCCCGAGCTTCGCGAGGAAATGGGACGTGCTGCTGTGGCAGCCGCCAAAGCCGTTAACTATGTGGGCGCCGGCACCATTGAGTTCCTGGTTGATGCCAACCGAAACTTCTACTTCCTCGAAATGAACACCCGTTTACAGGTTGAGCATCCCATTACAGAACGAGTTACCGATATCGATCTGGTTAAGGAGCAAATACGCATTGCTTCGGGGCTACCCATTTCATTCGCCCAAGAGGAGTTAAAGCAACACGGACATGCCATTGAATGCCGCATACTGGCCGAGGATCCCTTTAACAACTTTATGCCGTCACCTGGCCTAATCAAGCATATCAGCGAACCCAACGGGTTCGGCGTGAGAACCGATGGCTATGCGTATGAGGGGTACGAAATCCCTATTTACTACGACCCCATGATCAGCAAACTAATTGTTTGGGGCCGAAACCGTGACGAAGCTATTAATCGTATGAAACGTGCTCTTTTTGAATACAAAATTACCGGAGTTAAAACTTCCATACGCTTCTTGGAACGCATTATGGATAACCACGATTTCCAGTCCGGCAACTACAACACCCATTTTATTCAGGAAAACTTGGGAGAACTTATGAATATCGTATCCAGAGGCACCCGTGTATATGAGGATATGGCCATAATTGCTGCTTATTTCGACTTTATGACCAAAATGGGAAAGGTAGCCATGAGTGATTTCACAGTTTTCCACAGCGATAACTGGAAAACATTTGGAATTAAACGCAGTTTATTCCCTTACTAAACAATTCTTAAGAGATGGGTCTTGAAGTTAGAATTGGCGATCGCATAGCCGAAGTTAAGCTGGTGCGTCGCGACGAAAAGATAGCAGTGTTCGAGGTTGATGGCATACAGTACGAAGTGGACATTGCTCGGGTGGAAGATGGAGTGTATTCCATTATTCATAACGGGAAATCGTTCAATATTGAAATTATCCCGGGCGATGGCCCCAAAAATTACTTTGTTAACACCTACTACAACTCCCACGAGGTAGAAATAATTGATGCTCAAAGCCGTTACCAGCGTAGCCGCAAAACGTTAGACGATCATGCTGCCGATAAAATAATCTCAACCCCAATGCCCGGCCGTGTGGTAAAGATTCCCGTATCCGAAGGCGATCCCGTGTCGAAAGGTACTACAGTTATTGTAATTTCTGCCATGAAAATGGAAAGCGAGTATAAAAGTCCTGTTGATGGTATTGTTAAGAAAATCTACGTTAAGGAGGGCGATAACATTAATGCAAATCAACCTCTGGTAGAAATTGAATAGCTTTATCAGTTCCTTAACCCCATTTTTCTTAACCCAACAATAAAACTAAAAAACCCAAAAATAGGCTATTAACATATACACCGATGGTAAAATTTTGGGTGTTTCATCAACTTAATAAATATTCCTTTAATTGAAACTGCAAAACATTAATATTCAGCCAACTAAATAATTTGTGCGGATGAAAACACTTGATGAGCTATATCAGGAACTAGAACGTCGAAATGCTATGGCCGAACAGGCCGGAGGCCCCGAAAGGATAGCCAAACAATACGAAGCAGGTAAAAAAACTGCACGCGAACGCATTATTGAACTACTCGATCCCAATACCTTCAACGAATTCGACAAGTTCGTAACCCACAGAAATACCGATTTTGGTATGGCCAATAATCGTATATCTGGCGATGGAGTAGTTACCGGCTACGGAAAGATTGATGGACGATTGGTTTATGTTTATGCCTACGATTTTACTGTATTTGGGGGAACTCTTAGTCGAGCTAATGCCGATAAAATAATAAAGCTTCAGCAACTTGCTATGCGCATGGGGGCCCCAATTATTGGCTTGAACGATTCAGGTGGTGCTCGTATTCAGGAAGGCGTTCAAAGTTTGGCCGGTTATGCCGAAATTTTCTATAACAACGTTCGCAGCTCGGGTGTTATTCCACAAATTACCTGTATCTTGGGGCCTTGTGCCGGTGGAGCGGTTTACTCCCCCGCCCTTACCGACTTTATTATTATGGTAAAAGATACCAGCTACATGTTTGTAACCGGGCCTGATGTTATAAAAGCTGTTACCCACGAGGATGTAACCAAGGATGAGTTGGGTGGTGCAGTAACCCACAATGCCAAAAGCGGTGTGGCTCACTTCATTGCCGAAAACGAAGAGCAAGCCCTTATGCTCATTCGCGAACTCATGAGTTTTTTACCAATCAACAACATGGAAGAACCCCCAGTTGTACCTACCACCGACGACCCCTTCCGTGAGGATGAGAGCCTGCAATCGCTTATCCCTGCCGATCCCAACAAACCCTATGATATCAAAGAACTCATTCTAAGCGTTGTTGACGATAAAAATTTCCTTGAGGTTCAGCCGCTGTTTGCAAAGAATATTGTTATAGGTTTTGCGCGAATGGCCGGACATACGGTTGGCATAGTTGCCAACCAGCCTGCACATCTTGCCGGTGTGCTCGATATAGATGCCTCGGTTAAAGCTGCACGTTTCATCCGCTTTTGCGATTCCTTTAATATTCCGCTTATTACCTTTGTGGATGTTCCAGGATTCCTTCCCGGGGTGAATCAAGAGTCAAATGGCATTATTCGTCACGGAGCAAAACTACTTTACGCCTATTCCGAGGCCACTGTTCCCAAAATTGCAGTTATCACCCGCAAGGCCTATGGGGGAGCTTACTGCGTGATGTCCAGCAAACAGGTTGGAGCTGACGTCAACTTTGCTTACCCAATAGCTGAGATTGCTGTAATGGGCCCTGAGGGCGCTGTAAACATTCTGTACCGAAACAAAATCAATAGCGAGGAAACCCGTCAGCAACTCATTAATGAGTACCGCGAAACATTTGCAAATCCCTACCGTGCAGCAGAACTGGGGTACATTGATGAGGTGATTTACCCGCGCCAAACCCGTGCCAAACTCATACAGTCCTTAGAGATGACCCGATCCAAAAGCCAGCAAAATCCCCCTCGTAAGCATGGAAATATTGTTCTGTAACTTTTATCACAACTATTGCATCTCTTTAGCACTACAAACAACTAAAGATTATTCATGAGAATTTTTCTAAATATGCTACAGCCACATCTCACAAAGTACTTAACTGATGAACTTTTACTTAAGCAGTATTAGCAAGAACGCATCTTTCCCTATTTTGGACTTTTAGCATTTCATTGGCTATTTGCGCACTAACAAAAGAACTGACAAAAAATTGTTGAGTATTGTCAGTTTCTTATTATATCCCTATTCAGGACAGGTAATTACCAATAATAATTTTTGCTCTTTAGTCACTTTGCTTAAATTTAAAGGGATTGTAAGTTTTTATAAAAACGTAAAAAAATATTTGAATCTAATCAAATAAAATTCGGTACCACGCAATTAAAACGAGCCTATCATATTATTTTGATTTAGGAATTGACCAAAACAACCTTTCATTAATAAATCCAAAAGGTTATAATTTTGAACTTTTACTACTTTTTATTTTTTGGCTATAGTCCAAACTCCTTTAAGAGAAAAATTCGAATTTGTCTGAAAATGTTTACGGGAAGAATAAAAAGTTTTTGAATTAGGCATTTAAGTAATAAAATTTATACGGAAATGGTTTTGCCTTGACC
>DYKO01000020.1 GCA_020722565.1 Rikenella microfusus | reverse complement strand
ATATGTATTAATTGCTTCTATTGCTATGATGTTAAAGAAAATTTAAACAGGCTCTCAATAGTTATCTTTTTTCTGCTATTGCAAATAAGGTTATTGGTTTATACCAGAAATATTGGACATTCGTACATTAGCATACCAACCTGTTAGCGCATATTTTTTGAAGTTTTCATCACTTTTTAATTAATCTGGGCAAACCAAATGTTTAATTGTGCAAAACACACGCTGTAAACAATTAGATTAGGTATTACTATCAACCTTCAATTTTTAAATTAAATTTACATAAAAATGCGACTTGCTCACTTGTAAGTTAAAAAAATCATCAGGTAAACATAGCAAGAAATATTTGGGCTTCTTGCCTCTTACCCACCTTTTATATCTTGATAAGTGAAAGTAAGCAAGGAAAAGAGAGTTGATGTTGGTAATATTTTTCCAAAGAGAACCCCTTAGGGATTTTTCCATTGCAATATGATTAGTTTGGCATCCAGACAAACTGTTTTAAAAACAAATCGTTAATTAGAAAACCATTTACATCGTATTGAAATGCAAAACATTTTTTGCTAACTTACACAAAAAAATAGCCATGAATATTGATGCGATTCTTAAAAAATATCCCCGTAAAAAGGAGTATCTCATTGAAATACTTCATGATATTCAGAACCAACACCCTCAGCAGTATGTAAGTGAAGATGCTGTTATCGCGGTTACCCAGTACTTAAAAATAAAAAGGGCTCAGGTTTATGGTGTGTTAGGATACTACTCCATACTAAGTTCCCAATCCCGTGGGAAATACTTAATCAGGATTTGTGGCTCACCGGTATGCAACATGATGGGGAGCGATAATCTTATCGATTTCATATCCGGTAGGTTGGGCATAGAATTAGGCCAAACCACACCCGATGGTTTGTTTACTCTTGAAACTACCGAATGTCTTGGAAATTGTGGAGCAGCACCCGCCATGATGGTAAATCAGGATATGTATGGCAGTCTAACCCCGGAAAAGGTGGAATCAATACTTAAGAAGCTAAAGTGATAAATATAGAAGTAAGCTAATAAATAGAGTATGGCAAAGGAAATCAGAATAGCGCTTCGAAACTCGGGGTTAATCAACCCCGAGAGCATCCAAGAGTACATTTCTGCTGATGGATACCAGGCGCTCCGCAAGGCTCTCCGAAGCGAACCTATTGGAATATACGAGGAGATTTACGATTCCGGTTTAAGGGGTCGGGGTGGAGCAGGTTTCCCAACCGGAACTAAGGAGAAGGCTGCTGCGTTAATATGTTCCAATTGCGAGAAATTTGTTGTTTGCAATGCCGATGAAGGAGAACCCGGCACTTTTAAAGACAGAATAATTATGGAAACCGATCCTCATACGCTAATTGAGGGTATGGTAATTGCTGCCTACAGCATTGGTGCTTCGCGGGGTTTCATCTACATAAGAGGGGAGTATGAGCTTAGCATCAAACGGGTTCAGCTGGCCATTGAACAGGCCTATCAGCATGGTTTTTTAGGGGAAAATATACTGGGTAGTAATTACAATTTTGATTTAGAGGTTAGGCGTGGCGCTGGCTCGTACCTATGCGGTGAAGAGTTAACCCTCATTGAGTCTATTGAAGGGAAACGGGGGTATCCCCGAATAAAACCCCCATTCCCTGCCGAAAAGGGGCTGTGGGGTGCGCCTACGCTTATCAACAATGTTGAAACTCTCGCAAATTTCCCGCAAATTATTTTAAATGGTGCCAAATGGTATCGTACCATTGGGACAGAGGGCTCACCCGGCACAAAAATTTTCACCATCAGCGGTGATGTTAATAAGCCCGGTTACTATGAGTTCCCGATGGGCATCACCCTTAGGGAGCTCATTTTTGATGTTGCTGGGGGAATACGCAACGGAAAACCATTTGGTGCTGCCCTACTGGGTGGTGCTGCTGGAACATTTGCATCGGAAAAACACCTCGACGTTCACATGGGATACGATAAGTTAAAGGAGGTAGGATTAACACTGGGTTCGGGAGCGGTTATAGTAATGGATGCCACTCGGGACCTTAATAAAATAATGCTTTCCATTCTTAAGTTCTTTAAACATGAAAGCTGCGGAAAATGTATTCCTTGTCGTGTAGGTACTTCGCATTTGTATCAGGCACTAAACGAAGCGTTACAGCAACCCCATTTCAGTTTTGAGAGCTTATATCCCAATTTGATAAAGCAAGCTGAAATCATGGCGCGTACATCGCTCTGCCCTCTGGGGCAGTCACCAATCCTTCCCTTACGCAGCCTTTGGGAAAACCTATCGGAATCGTTAATTATGAAATAGCGTTGCACTATGGCTAAAGTGAAAATATATATTGATGGTAAAGAGATACTTGCAAATGAGAATGGCAACCTTTTGTACGAAGCTCGTGCCAATGGAATCGACATTCCAGGTCTTTGCTATCATCATAAGTTAAGCCCTACCGGGGCTTGCAGGCTTTGTCTTGTAAAGGTTGAGGGTATGCGGGGGCTTGTGGCTTCGTGTACGCTAACTGTGAAGGAGGGGATGCAGGTTACCGCATTTGACAACGAGCTCGAGGAAACCCGCAGGTTTCTGCTCGATTATTTGATTAGTGAGCAAAACTTGGAGTACGACGGAACCTATAATGATGAGCTACGCGATTTGATGTTTAGGTATGGCTTGGATAAATCCGAAAACCGACACTTTAGCCCCCTTTCACCTGCTAAGTTTAAGATTGATAGCAGCTCACCGGTACTAAGTTATGATCCTTCAAAGTGTATCAAGTGCTTCCGATGCATCAAGGCCTGCGACGAGGTTCAGGGTAAAAACGTGCTATCGTTCAACGAGAGGGGAATTAATTCATATATTGTTGCCGGAACAGGAGTGTGGGGAGAAAGTGAGTGCGATGGATGCGGCGAATGTATTCAGCTTTGCCCAACAGGTGCTATTGTTGAGAAACCCAACAGGGAAAAAATTAAACTCGATAAAATTGAGAAACGCGTTCGAACTACCTGTCCATATTGCGGTGTGGGTTGCCAGATAGAACTTCTGGTTCAGGATGGTAAAATTGTGCGAAGCAATGGGGTTGAGGGCGTTCTGCCCAACAATGGCCGCTTGTGTGTGAAGGGACGCTTTGGGTATGAGTTTGTTCATAGCCCTGAACGTTTGACCAGTCCCTTGATACGTAAAAACGGTGCTCTTGTTGAGGTTTCGTGGGATGAGGCTCTGGATTATATTGCTCATCGGTTTTTAGAAATAAAGCAAAAGTATGGATCCGATTCATTAGCTGGCTATGCATCGGCCAAGTGTACAAACGAGGATAACTATATATTTCAAAAGTTTATACGATTGGCTTTTGGAATCAATAATATCGATTACTGCGCGCGCCTGTGTCATGCCTCAACGGTTACAGCCATGCTAAAGTCCATTGGCGATGGGGCTGCAAGCAACTCCATTGAGGATTTTGAAAACACCGAGTGCTTAATAGCAACAGGTAATAACATTATTGAAACTCATCCCATTACAGCTACCTATGTAAAACGTGGTGCTGCCAAGGGCATGAAGATTATTGTTATTGACCCCAAATGGACTCCTTTAGTGCAGTATGCAACTGTTTGGCTTCAGCCCCGCCTGGGTACCGATGTGGCCCTGCTCAATGGGATGATCCGCGAAATTATTGCCAACGGATGGATAGATACTGGGTTTATTGAGCAACGTGTTGAGGGGGGCATGAAAGCCTTTCTCGAACTCAAACAATTGGTCGAAAAATACACCCTCGAAAACACTGAAAAGTTGACAGGTGTTCCAGTTGAGAAGATAAAGGAGGCAGCAGAAATATATGGCAATGCCAAAACTGCAATGGTGGCCACGGGTATGGGTATGAGCCAGCAGGTTACTGGAACCCATAATGTATTCAGCTTGTTGAATATGATTCTCATTGCTGGTAAAATTGGGAAGGAACGCAGTGGCATTAACCCACCCCGCGGGCAAAACAACGTGCAGGGGGCCACTGACGTAGGTTGCCATCCCGCCCTGTATCCGGGTTATATTCCAGTTTCCAATGCTGAGAATCGTAAGCATGTGGCCGAGGTTTGGGGTGTTCCCCTTGATGATCTGCCCGATAAACCCGGTCTTACCACCGTTGAGATTATGAAGGCAGCATATGATGGAAAAATTAAGGCCCTCTACATAATGGGAGAAAATCCCATGATTAGCGATCCCAATCTTAATCATACCGAAGAGGCACTTAAAAAACTGGAATTTTTGGTTGTGCAGGATATTTTCCATACAGAAACCACCAAATTCGCTCATGTTATTTTGCCAGCTTCGTCTTGGGCAGAGAAAAACGGAACCTTTGTCAACAGCGATAGGCGCGTTCTTCGGGTGCGCAAAGCCGTAGAGTCCCCTGGCCAAGCCCGTGAGGATTGGAAAATTATTCATGAAATAGCCAAACGAATGGGGGTTAACTTCCCAAGCTATGCCGATGAATCTGAGATATTCGACGAGTTAGCTAGTGTAACCCCAATTATGGCTGGTATTTCTCATAAACGACTGGAGCATCATGGTATTCAATGGCCATGCCCAACGCCCGACCACCCCGGTACCTCAACACTTTACCTCGATAAATTTAATACTCCTTCAGGAAAGGCTAAACTCTTTCCTGTTGAATATGTTGAGCAATCGGAAAGGGCCACTCCTGAGTATCCCTTTATTCTTAACTCAGGGCGAATACTCTACCACTACCACACTGGAACCATGAGTCGGCGCAATAAAACTCTTACCGGCTATACCAATCAGCCCTACTTGCTCATGCATCCCAACGATGCCAAAAAATTGGGTATCGAAGATAACGAATTGGTTAGGGTTATCTCTGCCAGAGGCCATCTCAGTACTCATATCAGGATTAGCCCCGAGGTTCTGGAGGGCGAACTATTTATGCCATGGCATTACACCGAATCGCAGGTAAATAGATTAACCCGCGACGAACTTGACCCCTACAGCCGTATAGCACCCTTTAAGTTATCGGCGGTGAGGGTCGAAAAGATATATACTTGATAGTGCCAATGGATATGCTTCCATCCAAATGCCATTCTCATCATACTAAAATTAAATTTTATAGGTTTGACGTAATACCCTCATGCAATTGATTCGTTTTAAAGTTGGGTTTGCGCTTTTCAATACATTGGAGGTATTGTAAACACTCTCATAAATATCAGTAGAACCAATACAAAGTTGAAATAATTTAGTTCACAACTACTTACCAGTTGTTGATATTTATTTATTCAAATTGGTGATGCCCCAATTCTAATTGGTTATTTTTGCAGAAAATTGATATTTTGCCATGAGTGTAGGATATTCTGAGGACAGCATCAAAACGCTAGAATGGCAGGAGCATATCCGCAAGCGTCCTGGGATGTATATCGGAAAGTTAGGCGATGGCTCCCAGCCCGACGATGGTATTTACATACTTATTAAAGAGGTGGTTGATAACTCCATTGATGAGTTTATGATGGGTAACGGTAAGCGGATTGACATTATAGTTGACAATAAAACCGTATCGATTCGTGATTTTGGACGGGGTATCCCACAGGGAAAGCTTATTGATGTGGCTTCAAAAATGAATACTGGAGCCAAGTACGATTCCAAGGTCTTTAAGAAATCGGTGGGCTTGAATGGTGTTGGTATAAAGGCAGTAAACGCCTTGTCAAAAAGTTTTGTTATAAAAAGCATTCGTGAGGGAATCACCAAGGAGGCTGAATTTGCCGCTGGTCTTTTGATTAGCGATAATGAGTACTCTTCCAACGGTAAGGCAAATGGCACTTTTGTGCAGTTTACCCCCGATGAAACCATATTTGGCCCCTACTCTTTCCAGGATGAGTACATTGAAACCATGATTCGTAACTACACCTACCTGAATACAAATCTGGTTATCACCTTTAACGGTAAGGAATTTGTATCAAAGAATGGGCTTCTCGATTTGCTCAACGAAAATCTGAGCGGAGAACCATTATATCCTATTATTCATCTCAAAGGCAACGATATTGAGGTGGCCATTACTCATGGAACTGCATACGGCGAGGACTACTACACCTTTGTAAATGGGCAACATACCACACAGGGAGGAACCCACCTAACTGCTTTCCGTGAAACATTCGTAAAAACCATTCGTGAGTTTTACAAAAAAGATTTCGATCCCTCTGATATACGCACTTCAATTGTGGCAGCCATTAGCGTAAAGGTCGAAGATCCTGTGTTTGAGTCGCAGACTAAAACCAAGTTGGGGAGCAAGGACATGGGCCCCAATGGGCCATCAGTAAAACAGTTTATAGGTGATTTTATTAAGGAGAAACTCGATAACTATCTGCATCGCAATAGCGAAACCGCCCAAATCCTGCTTCAGAAGATACTGGAATCGGAAAAGGAACGAAAGGCAATATCAGGCATAAAAAAGATAGCCCGAGAGAGGGCTAAAAAGGCTAGCCTTCACAATCGTAAGCTTCGCGATTGCCGTATTCACTATAATAGCAAAGAAGCTAGGGCTGAAGAGAGCACACTTTTTATCACCGAGGGCGACTCGGCTAGCGGCTCCATTACCAAGTCGCGCGATGTTAACACCCAGGCCGTATTCTCGCTTCGTGGTAAGCCTCTAAATACCTATGGGTTAACCAAGAAGATAGTATACGAGAACGAGGAGTTCAACCTCCTTCAGGCCGCCCTCGATATTGAGGAGGATATGGATAACCTGCGCTACAACCGCATCGTAATAGCCACCGATGCCGATGTCGATGGTATGCACATTCGCCTCCTGCTCATCACCTTCTTCCTGCAGTTCTTCCCAGAGCTCATTCGGCAGGAGCATCTGTTCATACTTCAAACCCCCCTTTTCAGGGTACGAAACAAGAAGAAAACCCTATACTGCTACAGCCCCGAGGAAAAGGAAAAGGCCATTGCCGAGTTGGGGCCTAACCCAGAGATAACCCGATTCAAAGGACTGGGTGAAATATCGCCCGATGAGTTCAAAAACTTCATTGGCCCCGATATGAGGCTTGATCCCGTAAGGCTTACCAAGGACGACCAGATTCAGGATTTGCTGGAGTTCTACATGGGTAAGAATACCCCCGACCGTCAGGATTTCATCATCAATAACCTTAGGATTGAAGAGGATATCATTGAAGAGGAACCCATTCCCGGTAGCTCTGATGTTGACATCGATGCCGAGAACAGCACAGCCGATAGTAGTTTGGTAGCGTAATTTCTAATTCCTTTAGATCTTGACCATGCGATTGGATGATTTTGAAGCGGACGAGTTTTTAAGCGATGGCGATAATAAATCGGTATCGCCTGAAATGCATGAAAAAATTGAGAGATTGACCGGAGAGGCAGCCAAAAAGACCCATATCACCGGAATGTATAAGGATTGGTTTTTGGATTATGCCTCATACGTTATACTGGAACGCGCAGTCCCCCATCTCGACGACGGGTTAAAACCCGTACAACGTCGAATACTGCATGCCATGAAGCGCCTCGATGATGGCCGCTACAATAAGGTTGCCAATATTATTGGCTATACCATGCAGTACCACCCCCATGGCGATGCATCAATTGGGGAAGCTCTGGTACAACTTGGGCAAAAGGATTTGCTCATCGATACCCAGGGAAACTGGGGGAACATACTTACCGGTGACGGTGCTGCTGCTCCCCGATACATCGAAGCCCGCCTATCGAAATTTGCCCTCGATGTGGTTTTTAATCCAAAAACCACCGAGTGGATGCTCAGTTACGATGGCCGAAACCATGAGCCCATTACCCTGCCTGTTAAGTTCCCCTTACTCTTGGCGCAGGGCGTTGAAGGGATTGCCGTTGGCCTCGCTTCTAAAATTTTACCCCACAATTTTGTTGAGCTCATTGATGCATCCATCGATTATCTCAAGGGACGCGATTTTGAACTTTACCCTGATTTCCCAACCGGCGGGCTTGTTGATTGTAGCCGTTATAACGATGGGCTTCGCGGTGGTGTTGTTAAGGTTAGAGCTCGAATTCAAAAAATTGATAGAAAAACACTTGCCATTACCGAAATCCCATTTGGTAAAACAACCACTTCGCTCATTGAGTCGATTCTTAAAGCAAACGACAAGGGGAAAATAAAATTTCGTAAGATTGACGATAATACATCGGAAAATGTAGAGATTCTTATTCATTTGTTCCCTGAGTCCAATCCCGACATGACAATTGATGCCCTTTACGCCTTTACCGATTGCGAGCTATCCATATCAACCAATGCCTGCGTTATTTATGACGATAAGCCCCGTTTCATGGGCGTTAAGGATATACTTCGGGCTTCGGTCGATAGAACTAAGCATCTTCTTACTCAGGAACTCAACATAAAACTTGCTGAACTCGAAGAGGATTGGCATTTCTCGTCGCTCGAAAAAATCTTTTTTGAAAAGCGCATTTACCGCGAACTGGAAAAGGATACCGAAACATGGGATATGGTTATTGATGCCATTGAACGAGGTTTTGAACCTTATCGAAAATTATTCCGCCGCGAAATAACCCGCGACGATATACTCAAGCTCACCGATAAGCCTGTTCGGAAAATATCGAAATTTGATATTAAAAAGGCCGATGAGCATATTAAGGCTGTTGAGGCCGAAATGGAACAGGTTAAGCACCATCTGGCAAATATCGTGGCCTATACCATCGATTACTATCAGCAGATTAAGAAGAAATACGGGAAAGGCAGGGAGCGGAAGACAGAGCTTCGCAGTTTCGATACCATTGTGGCTACCAAGGTGGTTGTGGCCAACGAGAGGCTCTACGTTAATCGTGCCGAAGGATTTGTGGGAACTAGTTTGAAAAAGGATCAGTATGTTTCGGACTGCTCCGATATCGACGATATCATTGTTGTTCTCCGAAACGGGAAGTACTATATTAAAAAGGTGCAGGAAAAGGAGTTTGTGGGCAAGGATATCGTTCATGTAAAGGTTTACAATAAGAACGATACGCGTACCATCTACAATGTTCTCTACCGCGATGGGCTGAATGGTGATATTATGATGAAGCGCTGTAACATTACCGGAACAACCCGCGATAAGGAGTACGATATTACAAAGGGAACCCCGGGCTCACAGTTACTCTGGATTTCAGCAAATCCAAGTGGCGAAACCGAGGTACTTAAGGTTTACCTTAAACCCAGACCCAGACTACGCAACCTGATTTTGGAACTCGATTTCAGCCAACTGGCGGTTAAGGGACGTAACTCACAGGGTAATATCTTTACTCGCTACGCCATCCATAAAATTATGGTTAAGGAAAAGATGGCTGGTGCCGTTGGCGGTGTTAAGGTATGGTACGATTCTGAGGTTATGAAGCTTAACCTTGAGGGTAAGGGCGAGCTACTTGGTGAGTTTATGCCCAACGACCGTGTTTTGGTGGTTAATCCCGATGGAACCTACTTTCTGGCCAACACTTCTTACTCCCTCCGGTTCGATGGTCAGCCCTTGATTATTGAAAAGTACGATCCACAAAAGGTTTTCTCTGCTGTTTACTACGATGGCGAGCAAAAGCACTACTACCTCAAACGCTTCCGTTTTGAACCCACCGAAAAAACTCAAATATTTATTCCTGAAGACGAAAAATCTAGGTTGTTGGCTCTTAATGCCGATACTTATCCCAGTCTTACCATTACCTTTGCCGGCAAGCATGCCGGCCGACAACCGGAAATCGTTGATGTTGATGCATTCATTGCCGTTAAGGGGATTAAAGCCAAGGGGAAACGCTTAACTATTTTTGATGTAAAAAAGATTGAGTTTGCTGAACCCCTTGAAAAGGAACATTCGGCGTTTGATGGGACCCAACAGGTTCCCGATTCCGATAGCTCTGAAGACGAAACCGATATTTCAACCGAACAAATGTCGCTTGAAATATAAATTGCATGTAATGATACGGTTATTCGTGCTCTTTTATATAAATTTGCTATCGTCTTGGAAATCGAAGCAAAATGAAAATCTATTTGATTGGATTTATGGCAAGCGGAAAAACTACTGTTGGCAACGAACTTGCTCATACCCTAGGGTATAGGTTCATCGATTTGGATGAGTATATCGAAAATAAGTACCAAAAAACCATCAAGCAGATATTTGAATCGAAAGGCGAGGAATACTTTCGAATAATTGAAACGGAGGCGCTCAAGGAGGTCGCCTCGTTCGATGGTGATTTTGTAGTATCATCGGGTGGAGGAACCTCTTGCTTTTATAATAATATCGATTTCATGAATCAAAATGGAATTACTGTTTACCTTCGAATGGAGGTTGCTACGCTGGTGGCTCGGCTGATTGATGAAAAAATTCATCGGCCGCTACTTTGGGGGAAAAACCGTGACGAACTGAATGAATACATATTAAGGGTACTCGATGAACGTAAAAAATACTACGAAAAGGCACAGGTAATAGTTGATGCCGACAACATCAGCCCTGATGACCTTGCCCGTATGATTGTAACCATGACAACTCAAAGGTAACAGGCTACCCTACACTTTGAATTTTCTAAATAGCGATTACTCATCCCCTAAAAATTCGTTTTAAGGGTTAATGAATCCAATTAGCGGGCTTTTTTTCAATTATCGCTATATTTAGTTAATATTACAGTTTTTAAAATTAAGCATGAGGTTAAGCATTTACTTAGTAGTACTTGGATTTTTTCCATTAATTCCTAATACGGTTCAGGGGCAACTTGCTGCACCTGAGCGTGATACGGTGCTACTTACGCAGTACAGCAACACCACAGAGCAGGATTCCATTTTTGTATTTTATGGCGATTTTGGAACATTAAGGGCTTCGCATTCTACTGGGAATGGCGCTACTTTTAAATGGTATCGATATAATTCTTTAATATCAAATCCTGCCCAGCGCTTTGAATTGATATATGAGGAAGCCGGAGTTACCGCAAGTCAGCTTAACAATTTGGCAGAGGGTGGTTATAGGGTAATGGTAACCGATATAACAGATTCCACAGAGGTATTTACCTGCTGGCTGTTTACTGATAACGTTGTTCTTAGCCGTATAGACACCGATAATCAATGCCAGTTCCTTGAGCTCACAGCAGCTACAGCACCACCCTCGTACGATATTATTTATGATAGGTTTGTTTACCACGATTTATCGCGCTCAACTCAACCAGAGCGGAACACCTGGGGGCAAGCATACTTCAGCAATACTAGTTGGCAGGCCTCCGATAGCCGTATAGAGCTCCCCGAAACAAACCAGTTGCGTTTAGCTATTGAGAATCCAGCACCCCTCTATAAATCAACCTATACCATTACCATAGTAAATCCGTTTGGGCGAATGCTAACTCTTACAACTCCTGAAATTGATGCTATAGCCACAAAGGCTGTTAATCTCATTCAGGTAGATGATAAGGGTACTTGGAAGGACTGGGATTCCAACTCCCGTTACGAAGCGCTGTTGGGGTTACGCTTGGAAAGCAAAAGTTTGAACAGCGATTCCATTTACTGGAGGGTACTTACTACCACCATTACTCCCAATGAAATATACGATAGAATTATTTGGAGCGACAGCACACTGCTGTCGGTCCGGAATGAGGCCTTTCCCGATAAAAAACTCATGGTGCCCGGTTACTACAAGGTAAAGCACTATTCCGTGAACAGCCTTTCGGGTTGTATCGATTCGGTTATCACCAGCATCCAGGTTGATTCATCGCGTATTAATCCCGATGTAATTCCCAATGTTTTTTCACCCAATGGCGATAGCAAAAACGATTACTTCAAGTTCAACAGCACCGATGAGAGCATTCGCTCTATTAGGTCGTTCAGTGTTAATATTTACAGCCGGAGCGGTAAGTTGATATATACCTATAATGGCAACCCCATTGATTGGGAGGGTTGGGACGGTAAAACCAATCACGGAACCGATGCTGCTGAAGGTGTTTACTTCTTCATTATTGAGGCTAAGGGTTGGGATGAGCGAACGTTTGCCCGTGGCCCTTACAAAGGTTTTCTTTACCTATATAGGGGGAAGTAAAACCAGAAGTTATGCTATCGATAAATTAATCAAAAGGATATATTTCTTTTCTGAAAATTCATTTCAAGACATCAGCCTGAACTTAAGTTAATGCTTATGGCATAAAATCAAAGCGCTTACTACAAAAGTAACAAGCGCCTTGATCATCAAAAAAAGTTTGTTACTAATTATCCTCAATAATAACAATCTTTTCGATTATATCGCCAACTCTTATGGAGTCAATAACATCGAGTCCTTCGTAAACCTTTCCAAAGCAAGTGTGCTGTCTGTCGAGGTGTTTGGTATTCTGCCGGTTATGGCAAATAAAGAACTGTGAACCGCCAGTGTTGCGTCCCGCATGTGCCATTGACAACACGCCACGGTCGTGGTACTGGTTATTGCCGGTAAGTTCACAGTTTATTTTATAGCCAGGTCCGCCTGTCCCTACGCGAGGGTCTTTCATGTCGCGCGAATAGGGGCAACCGCCCTGGATTACAAAGTTGGGGATCACGCGGTGAAAGGCTAACCCATCGTAAAAGCCTTCCTTGGCGAGTTTCACAAAGTTGGCCACGGTATTTGGAGCGTCCTCTTCATAAAACTTAACATTCATAACACCCTTTGATGTGTGAATTTCTGCTGTTCTCATGCTGTAACTGATTTACTGCAAAGATAATACAAAAAAGGGAAGGCGGTTGGTTTTGCCTTCCCAAAAGTAAAGTTATTATGTTGTTTATTCTTCTTCTTCCTTTTCCTGGTATGCCTTGAGTAGTTTTTCCTGAACATCGGAGGGTACCTGTTCGTATGAGGCAAACTTCATGGTGTAGGTGGCGCGACCGCTGGTTAACGACGATAGTGTGGTAGAGTAGCGGTTGAGTTCTGCAAGGGGTACCTTGGCGTTAATAACCTCAAAGCCCTTAACACTGCCCATTCCCATGATTATAGCCCTACGGTTTTGCAGGTCGCTCATAACATCGCCCATTCGGTCGGAGGGAACAAGTACTTCAACATCGTAAATGGGCTCCATAATTTTGGGACCAGCCTCCTTGAAAGCGTTTTTGAAAGCGTTACGTCCGGCAAGTTTGAACGATATTTCGTTTGAGTCAACCGGGTGCATTTTACCATCGTAAACCGCAACGCGGATATCGCGGGCGTACGATCCGGTAAGCGGTCCTTCTTCCATCTTTTCCATAATACCCTTTAGGATGGCAGGCATAAAGCGCGCATCAATTGCACCACCCACGATACAGTTGTAGAATACCAGTTTCCCGCCCCATTCCAAGGAAATTTCTTCTTTACCTCTAATAGAGAGGTTTATTTCTTTGCCGTTAACCTTATACTTAGAAGGATCGGGATTCCCGTCTACATAGGGTTCAATAACCAGATGAACCTCGCCAAACTGTCCGGCACCCCCCGATTGCTTTTTGTGTCGGTAATCAGCCTGGGCAACCTTGGTGATGGTTTCACGATAGGGTATACGAGGCGGGATAAATTCAACTTCAAGTTTGTGAAGGTTGGTGAGCTGCCACTTTAGAATATTGAGGTGGAATTCACCCTGACCGGAAATAATAATTTGTTTGAGTTCCTTTGAGTGCTCTACCAGTATGGTTGGGTCTTCCTGGTGTGCACGGTTTAACAGCTCGCCCAACTTTTCAACTTCGGCCTCATTTTTGGGCTTAACTGCTGTGCGGTACTTAGGATCGGGGAACTCCATTGAATCGAATGTAAAGTCAAGGCCAGAACCACATAGCGTATGGTTGGTTTTGGAGTTCTTTAGCTTAACTGTAGCCCCAATATCGCCGGCAATCAGTTCAGAAACCTTATTCCTGTTCTTACCTGCTACTACAAATAATTGCGAAAGTCTTTCCTTGGTAGAATTATTGGCATTGGTCATGTCCATACCTTCGGTAACCTTGCCAGACATTACGCGGAAGTAGCTGATTTCACCAATGTGAGTCTCAATGGTCGATTTAAAGATAAATACTGAAGTATGCGCTTCTGCTTCGCATTTAATGGGTGTGGTACTATTATTCTTTAAAATAGACGATTGTGCAGGATTTGGGCCAATATTGATGATGAAATCCATCAATCGTTTTGTTCCAATATTTTTAACTGCAGATAGGCAGAATACCGGGAAAATGCTTCTGTTGTGAATACCCATCGAGAGTCCCGAGCGCATCTCTTCTTCTGATAATGAACCCTGCTCAAAAAATTTTTCCATCAGCGATTCATCGTTTTCGGCAGCGGCTTCAATTAGAACGTTATGAAGTTCTTGTGCTTTGCTCATTTCGCTGTCGGGAATAGCTAATTCTTCTCTTATACCGGTATCCCCTTTAAATTTATACATTTTCATGGTAACCACATCGATGAAACCATCGAATCCTGCGCCGGTGTTAATGGGGTACTGGGTAAGAATTACCTTATTACCGTAGGTCTGCTTCAACGATTCAAGGGTTGCCTCAAAATTGGCCTTATCGTGGTCAAGCTGGTTGATGGCCAAAAGCATTGGCTTTTGTAACTTTTCAGCATGGCGACTGAATATCTCGGTGCCCACCTCAACTCCGTACTGGGCATTTATAAGCATTACCAGTAGATCAACGGGATACATAGAGGTTATAACTCCCCCTACAAAATCGTCAGAACCCGGAGTATCAATTATATTCAACTTGCAGTTTTTAAATTCGGTGTAAAGTAGCGTTGAGAAGATAGATCTCTGGTTTTGTTGTTCAATTTCGGTGTAGTCCGAAACGGTGTTTTTCCCATCAATGGTTCCCTTACGCTCAATTACCTTACCCTCAAACATCATCGACTCGGCTAATAAGGTCTTACCCGAGCCGGTATTCCCCAGTAAGGCAATATTTCTAATTTGATCTGTTAGATAGGTTTTCATGCGTTTTACGCTTGTTTAGGTTTAACATTCGGTTATTTTTTTCAACCGCCAATTCCCATTACATTATATAATTTAAGGTATAACCCCAAAGGCCATACTTAAAATGAGGCATGGGAAAGGGCATAGTCATTTTTTGAGTAGCTCCAAAAATAGCAAAATTTTGTTTCTGTCAAATAAATTTTAGTCGTTGCTACATGTTGTTAAACATTTTTAATCGTATGCTGAGGGCCATTAAAATGGTAAAAGTTTCGTTATGTTATGTTTTGTTTTGTTTTATTTTGTTTTGTTTCCATGTGTCTTAATGACGTACATATAGGTTTTGCAAAAAATGCACAAAATGCTTCTATATGAAATGAACTAATTAAAAAGAAAGATTTTTTGATTGCTGCCCCATGTTTTTGATTTTTTCAGAAGCGGCGTGATAATATTCTATAAATCAATGTTGTTTTTTTAAAGTAAAAGATTTACCTTTGCGGCCGCAAAAACTATCGGCTAAATTTGCTGAAATTCAGCAAAAAAGTTGATGGGGTATTGTAATAATAAAAAAAACAATACCTTTGCAGTCCGTTTTAAAAATAAATTAACCATAATTAGCATTTATGCCAACAATTCAGCAACTAGTAAGAAAAGGAAGGTCTAAACTGGTGGATAAGAGTAAAGCCCCTGCGCTTGATGCTTGTCCTCAGAGACGAGGTGTATGTGTACGAGTGTACACCACTACACCTAAAAAGCCAAATTCGGCTATGCGGAAGGTTGCCAGGGTTAGGCTTACTAACGGTAAGGAGGTTAACGCCTACATTCCTGGAGAAGGTCACAACTTGCAGGAGCACTCCATCGTGCTTATCCGTGGGGGTAGGGTAAAGGACTTGCCTGGTGTACGTTATCACCTAATCCGCGGTACTCTCGATGCCTCCGGAGTTGAGGGTCGTAAACAGGGTCGCTCAAAATACGGTGCTAAGAGGCCCAAAGCTAAAAAGTAAAAGTTAACCTCAATTGGTTGAACAATGAGAAAAGCAAAACCAAAAAAACGAATCATTTTACCCGATCCCAAGTACGGTGATGTAAAGGTTACCAAGTTTGTGAATAACCTAATGGTTCAGGGTAAAAAGAGCATTGCATTCGATATCTTTTACAATGCGTTGGATTTAGTCGACAAGCGCATGAAGGATGCAGGAAAATCGCCGCTGGAGATTTGGAGAACCGCGCTTGAAAATGTTACCCCTCAGGTTGAGGTAAAAAGCCGCAGGGTTGGTGGAGCCACATTCCAGGTGCCCACTGAGGTTCGCCCCGAGCGCAAAGAGTCGCTTTCAATGAAAAACCTTATCCAGTTCGCCCGTAAGCGTGCCGGTAAGGGAATGAGCGATAAACTAGCCGCTGAAATTATCGCAGCCTACAACCAGGAAGGTGGCGCTTTCAAACGCAAAGAAGATATGCATAAGATGGCTGAGGCTAACAAAGCTTTTGCACATTTCCGTTTCTAAATCTAAAAATATTACGAGGAAGGTAGGAGATAGATGAGCAGAGATTTACGATATACTCGCAATATTGGCATTATGGCCCACATCGATGCCGGTAAAACCACCACAACTGAACGTATTCTTTTTTATACGGGTAAAACACATAAAATTGGTGAGGTACACGATGGTGCGGCCACAATGGACTGGATGGTTCAGGAACAGGAACGTGGTATTACTATTACCTCAGCAGCTACAACTACATTCTGGAACTACGAAAACAAACAGTACCAAATTAATGTAATTGACACTCCGGGACACGTTGACTTTACCGTTGAGGTAGAACGGTCGCTCCGAGTGCTCGATGGTGCCATTGCTACATTCTGCGCAGTGGGGGGCGTTGAACCCCAAAGCGAAACTGTTTGGCGTCAGGCCGATAAGTACCGGGTTCCAAGAATCGCTTTTGTTAATAAGATGGACCGCGTGGGAGCCGATTTCCTTTCTGTGGTTCAGCAAATAAAGGATAAACTCGGTGCCAACCCTGTACCCATACATTTGCCCATTGGTGCTGAGGACAACTTTATTGGACTGGTTGACCTTATTGAAAACAAGGCGGTAATTTGGTTCGACGATGAGAATAGCAAAACGGTTAACTACCGTTTGGAACCCGTTCCCGATAAAATGAAGGATGAGGTTAACCAGTGGCGTGAAAAACTTATTGAGGCAGTTGCCTCATACAACGATGAGTTACTGGAGCGTTTCTTTGAAGATCCCAATTCAATAACCAAGGACGAGATAGTTGCAACCATTCGCAAGGCCACCATTGACATGTCGATTGTTCCTGTGCTTTGCGGTGCCGCTTTTAAGAATAAGGGTATCCAGCGCCTACTCGATGCCGTTGTGGCATTTCTGCCTAGCCCCATAGACAAGGGCGATATTACTGGGACCAATCCTAATACTGATGATTTAGAGGTACGAAAACCCTATATCGAGGAGCCTTTCTGCGGACTGGCATTCAAGATTGCCTCAGACCCGTATGTAGGCCGTTTGGCTTTTATTAGGGTTTACTCAGGAAAAATTGATAGCGGTAGCTACGTGTTCAATACCCGTACCGGTAAGAAGGAGCGTATTAGCCGCTTGTATCAAATGCATGCCAACAAGCAGAACCCTATTGATTTTTGCGAAGCTGGCGACATTTGTGCTGCAGTAGGTTTCAAGGATTTACGCACCGGCGATACACTTTGTATCGAGGAAAAACCCATAGCCCTTGAGGCTATGACCTTTCCTGAACCTGTAATTGGTTTAGCCATTGAACCCAAAACCCAAAAAGATTTGGATAAACTGGGTATGGCGTTAAGTAAATTGGCCGAAGAGGATCCCACTTTCCGCGTAAATACTGACTCCGATAGTGGGCAAACTGTTATAAATGGTATGGGTGAACTTCATCTTGAAATTATTGTTGACCGTCTTCGCCGCGAGTTCAACGTTGAGATAAATCAGGGTGCACCCCAGGTTGCCTACAGGGAGGCTCTTACTAAAACTGTTTCACATCGTGAGGTGTTCAAGAAGCAGACCGGTGGTCGTGGTAAGTTTGCCGATATTATTTTTGAAATCGGACCTGCTGATGAGGGCATAACAGGCCTTCAGTTCATCGACGAAGTTAAGGGTGGAAACATTCCTCGTGAGTATATCCCATCAGTTCAAAAAGGCTTTGAAATTGCCATGAACAATGGGGTGCTTGCCGGATTCGCCATTCCCAGCATGAAGGTGGTTTTGAAAGACGGTTCATTCCACCCAGTTGACTCCGATTCACTTTCATTTGAAATAGCAGCTCGTTATGGATTTCGTAGTGCATGTCCCAAAGCTGCCCCCGTATTACTTGAGCCCATTATGTCGGTTGAGGTGGTAACCCCCGAAGAGAGTATGGGCGATGTAATCGGCGATTTAAATAAGCGTCGTGGTCAAATTGCTGGCATGGAATCAAAGGGCAATGCACGCGTTGTAAAGGCAAAGGTACCCCTTTCAGAAATGTTTGGTTATGTAACCGTACTCCGTACCCTAACCTCGGGTCGTGCAACTTCTACTATGGAGTTCTCTCATTACGCTGAGGTACCTGCAGCTCTGGCTAAAGAGATTGTAGAAAAGTCCAAGGGTAAGGAACTTAAAGAGATTGAATAATTTATTACTATTTACTGATAAGTACAATGAGCCAAAAAATTAGAATTAAACTCAAATCGTACGACCACAACCTGGTTGATAAGTCGGCTGAAAAAATCGTGAAAACGGTTAAGGCTACAGGCGCTGTGGTGAGCGGTCCTATTCCGCTTCCTACCCATAAGCGGATTTTTACCGTAAACCGCTCAACATTCGTGAACAAGAAGTCGAGGGAGCAATTTGAGTTGAGCTCCTATAAACGTTTGCTCGATATCTACAGCTCCAATGCGAAAACCATCGATGCTCTTATGAAGCTCGAACTTCCCAGTGGAGTCGAAGTAGAAATTAAAGTATGAGTGTGAATTGTAAATTGTTAAGACAATGCCACAAGGATTGATTGGACGAAAAATCGGAATGACTTCCGTATTCGGTGAGGACGGAAAAAATATCCCCTGCACCGTAATTGAGGCTGGTCCTTGCTTTGTCACCCAGGTTAAAACAGCTGAAAACGATGGATATTCAGCCATTCAGTTAGCCTACGATGACAAAAAGGAAAAACACACCAGCAGGCCCATGCTTGGCCACTTTAAGAAAGCCAACACAACCCCAAAACGCAAGTTAGTTGAGTTCCGCGATTGGGAAGGTTTGCAGTTAGGCGATGTTGTAAAAGTTGATATTTTTAACAACGATACCTGGGTTGATGTGGTAGGCATCACCAAGGGTAAGGGATTTCAGGGAGTTGTGAAGCGTCACGGTTTTGGTGGCGTAGGTGGCCAAACCCATGGTCAGCACAACCGTCAGCGGCATCCCGGTTCAATGGGTGCTTCGTCGTTCCCCTCAAGGGTACTTCCCGGCAAGCGCCTCGCTGGTAGAACTGGTGGCGATAGCGTTAAAATTATCAACCTACGTGTTCTGAAGGTGCTTCCCGAAAGCAACCTATTACTTGTTAAAGGTTCCATTCCGGGAGCTAAGGGTTCATACATAATTATTGAAAAGTAATGGAAATCAAGGTACTTAACATATCAGGGAAGGAAACCGGCAGGACCATTCAGCTTGAGGATTCGATTTTTGCTATCGAACCCAACGACCATGCCATTTACCTTGACGTAAAACAAATTCTAGCCAATAGGCGTCAGGGTACCCACAAATCTAAACAGCGTAACGAGGTTTCCGGTAGTACCCGTAAGCTGAAAAAGCAGAAAGGTACTGGTACTGCCCGTGCCGGTAGTATCAAGTCACCCCTTTTCCGTGGAGGTGGACGCATATTTGGCCCTATTCCCCGAGATTACAGCTTTAAGCTGAACAAGAAGGTAAAGCAATTAGCTCGTAAAAGCGCTCTGGCTTACAAGGTAAAAGAGAATGCCATTCTTGTAGTTGAGGACTTCAATATTGAAGCCCCAAAAACCAAGGAATTTGTAAACATCTGCAAGAACCTCAATGTAGCCGATAAAAAAACCTTGTTTGTGTTTGGCGAGCCAAATAAAAACATATATTTGTCGTCCAGAAATTTACAGAGTCAATCGGTTTTAAGTGCTTCAAACATAAATACTTATGATTTATTAAACGCCAATATGTTGGTGTTAACTGAGGGTTCTGTTGATGTTCTGAACAAAATGTTTAAGGTATCATAATTAGGAATCGCCATGGACATACTGATAAAACCAGTTGTAACTGAAAAGATGGAGCGCTTAACCGAAAAGGTAAGCCAGTATGGCTTTATCGTGGATAAGAGAGCCAATAAGTTACAAATTAAGAAAGCCATAGAAGAGCTTTACGGGGTAACCGTAAACTCGGTAAATACTATGCGTTATGCTGGAAAGGTAAAGTCTCGTTACACACGTACGGGAGCTTTGGTTGGTCGTACCAACAGCTACAAGAAGGCAATTGTAACGCTTAAGGAAGGAGATAAGATTGATTTTTATAGCAACATTTAACTGAGATGGCTGTACGCAAACTAAAACCTGTTACACCAGGACAGAGACACAGGATTATAGGTTTGACTGACGATATTACCAGTAACAAACCTGAGAAATCGTTACTAGTCCCCCTGAAAAAAACTGGTGGTCGCAACAACCAAGGAAAGATGACCATGCGATATATAGGGGGCGGTCACAAGCGCATGTACAGATTGATTGACTTCCTGCGCGAACGAGAAAATGAACCGGCTGTGGTTAAAACAATTGAGTACGATCCCAACCGTACTGCTCGTATTGCTTTAGTTGAGTACCCCGATGGTGAAAAGCGCTACATTGTAGCCCCTGCAGGGCTAACTGTTGGTCAATCCATAGCATCAGGACACGGCGTAGCTCCTGAAGTGGGGAATACTCTTTACCTAGGTGAAATACCCTTGGGTACCATCATTCACAACATTGAGCTTTACCCCGGTCGCGGTGCGTGCATGGCACGTAGTGCCGGTTCCTATGCTCAGCTGTTGGCCCGTGAGGGAAAGTATGCAATTATTAAACTGCCCAGCGGTGAAACCCGTATGGTACTGAACGAGTGCAAAGCTACCATTGGTAGTGTATCCAACTCCGACCATGCCCTGGAAAAATCTGGAAAAGCCGGTCGTTCACGTTGGTTGGGCCGTAGGCCCCGCAACCGTGGTGTTGCTATGAACCCTGTTGATCACCCCATGGGTGGTGGTGAAGGTCGCGCCTCCGGAGGCCATCCTCGATCACGTAAGGGAATTCCTGCTAAGGGTTATAAGACTCGTTCTAAAAAGAAATCCAGCAGCAAGTTCATCATTGAACGCAGGAAAAAGTAATCAGTAAAAATCTGTAACTATGAGTAGGTCACTAAAAAAAGGTCCCTTTATTGCCTATAAGTTGGAGAAACGTATCATCCAAATGAATGAATCCAACAAAAAGTCGGTTATTAAGACTTGGTCAAGGGCTTCTATGATATCTCCCGATTTTGTTGGAAACACCATAGCAGTTCACAATGGGAATAAGTTTATCCCTGTTTACATTACCGAAAACATGGTAGGGCACAAGTTGGGCGAATTTGCCCCCACTAGAACCTTCCGTGGCCATGCGGGTAACAAGAAGTCATAGTGAATTGATAAAAGAGACAAAGAAATGGGTGCAAGAAAACATAACATGGCCGAGAGGCTCAAAGCGGAGAAGAAAAATAAAGCGGTTGCTCGTTTGCGCAACTGCCCATCTTCGCCCCGTAAGATGCGCTTAGTGGTTGACCTGGTTCGTGGTAAAGACGTAAACACAGCGCTCAACATACTTAAATATAACAGTAAGCACGCAGCAAAGGATGTTCACAAACTTATTCTTTCGGCTATTGCCAATTGGAAGGCTAAAAATGAGAATGTGCGCATTGAGGATGCCAACCTGTTCATCAAAGAAATATATGTTGATCAGGGGCGAATGCTTAAACGTATTCGAACCGCACCTCAGGGGCGTGCTCACCGAATTCGCAAAAGGTCGAACCACGTTACCGTTGTGGTTGACAGCGCAGTAAATAACGAATCAAACAACTAACAGCTACATGGGACAGAAAGTTAATCCAATAGCAAACCGTTTAGGAATCATCCGTGGATGGGATTCCAATTGGTATGGTGGTAATAAATACGCTCAGAAATTGGTTGAGGATGCCAAGATTCGAGAGTACCTGAATGCAAGACTTGCCAAGGCAAGCCTTGCCAAAATAGTAATTGAGCGTACCCTGAAGCTGATTACCGTAACCATTCATACTGCCCGCCCGGGAATTATTATTGGTAAGGGTGGTCAGGAAGTAGATAAGCTCCGCGAAGAGCTGCGTAAAATCACCAACAAGGATGTTCAAATCAACATTTTTGAGGTGAAACGCCCCGAACTCGATGCTGTTATCGTATCTAACAACATCGCTCGCCAGATCGAAGGCCGTATCTCCTACCGCAGAGCAATTAAAACCGCTATTGCGTCAACCATGCGCATGGGGGCAGAGGGTATTAAGGTTCAGATTTCTGGACGCCTGGGTGGAGCCGAAATGGCCCGCTCGGAAACCTACAAGGAAGGCCGTATACCCCTTCACACCTTCCGTGCCGACATTGATTACGCTCTTGCAGAGGCTCATACCAAAGTGGGTGTAATTGGTATTAAAGCATGGATTTGCAATGGTATTGTTTACGGTAAGCGCGATCTTTCGCCCAACATGGGAACTAAAACTCAAGTTGAGGCTAAGGCTAAGCCATCTCCTAAGGGTGGACGCAGCCGTGCCAAAAAGAAAAAATAAGTTAGGTTGAATAGCACAAATGCATTAGCGAAATGTTACAGCCCAAAAAAACCAAATACAGAAGGCAGCAAAAGGGTCGGATGAAGGGAAATGCCCAGCGGGGAAACCAGTTGGCTTTCGGATCGTTCGGAATTAAGACCCTTGAATACAACTGGATTAGCAGCCGTCAGATTGAAGCTGCCCGTCAGGCCGTGACCCGTTACATGAAACGTGAGGGTCAGATCTGGATTCGAATCTTTCCCGATAAGCCCATTACCAAAAAGCCTGCCGAAGTGCGTATGGGTAAAGGTAAGGGGACTCCCGAGGGATTTGTTGCACCGGTTACTCCCGGCCGCATACTCTTTGAGTGCGACGGCGTGCCCTACGAAGTAGCCAAGGAAGCTTTACGCCTTGCTGCACAGAAGCTCCCCGTTACTACTAAGTTTGTTGTACGCCCTGATTTTGTTAAACCTGTAAACTAGTTGAGCCATGAAAACATCAGAAATACGTGAGCTCACCGATAAGGAGATTATGGAGCGAATTGAGTTGGAGAAAACCAACCTCCTCAAACTACGGTTAAACCATAGCATATCTCCCTTGGATAATCCCATGAAAATTAAAGAGACCCGCAGGACCATTGCAAGGCTTAAAACCATCCTGCACCAGCGGAAAATCAGTCAAAACAAGTAACGCTTTTGAGTTATGGAACAAGTAAATGAAGTTAAGAGAAATAACCGCAAAGAGCGTATAGGAGTGGTGGTTAGCAATAAAATGCAGAAGTCCATTGTGGTTGCCGTAAAGCGAAAGGTTAAACATCCCATCTACGGTAAGTTCGTGAACAAAACCACCAAGTTCTACGCACACGACGAAAACAACCAATGTGAAATTGGCGATGTTGTTCGTATTATGGAAACCCGTCCTCTGAGTAAATTAAAACGCTGGAGGCTAGTTGAAATCATTGAAAAGGCTAAGTAGTCATGATACAGCAAGAAACCCGACTAGTTGTAGCTGATAATAGCGGAGCTAAGGAAGTGCTCTGCATCAGAGTGCTGGGTGGCACCGGGAAACGATACGCCCGTATAGGCGATAAAATAGTAGTGACCGTTAAAAGTGCCCTACCCGGCGGCGATATTAAGAAAGGTACCGTTAGCAAGGCTGTTGTGGTACGTACCAAAAAGGAAATCCGTCGTCCCGATGGTTCATACATCCGTTTTGACGATAACGCCTGTGTACTACTCAACAACCAGGACGAAATCCGCGGTACCCGTATTTTTGGTCCGGTAGCCCGTGAGCTCCGCGATAACTACATGAAGATTGTATCACTTGCACCTGAGGTGTTATAAACCCCAATATTCGTAGAATTATGACAAAGTTACACATTAAGAAAGGGGATATGGTTCAAGTAATCTCCGGTGATTCTAAAGGTCAACAGGGGCGTGTACTAAAGGTTTTAGTTGAAAAGCAGCGCGCAATTGTTGAGGGGGTTAATATGGGTTCGAGGCATACCAAGCCCAACTCCAAAAACCCTCAGGGTGGCATTATTAAAAAGGAGGCCCCCATCCACATTTCAAACCTGATGGTGGTAGATCCAAGTACAGGTAAACCTACCCGCATTGGTCGTCGTTTGAACGATCAGGGTAAGTTGGTTCGTTACGCAAAAAAATCAGGAGAGGAGATTAAGTAATGGAATACGTACCAACCCTTAAGAAAAAGTATAGGGAGGAAGTTGTCCCCGCGCTCATGAAACAGTTCAACTATAAGAGCGTAATGCAGGTTCCCCGGTTGGAAAAAATTGTGATCAACCAAGGGATAGGACAAGCGGTTGCCGACCGCAAAATTATTGAACAAGCACAGGCCGAACTCACTGCTATTGCCGGCCAAAAGGCTATTCAAACCTACTCGCGTAAGGACATTTCAAACTTTAAGTTACGTAAGGGAGTTCCCATTGGGCTTAAGGTGACCCTTCGCCGCGATAGGATGTACGAATTTATGGAGCGTCTTATTAATGTATCGCTACCCCGCATTCGCGACTTTAAAGGGATAAACGATAAAATGGATGGACAGGGCAACTATACCCTCGGCATTCAGGAACAAATCATTTTCCCTGAAATTGATATCGATAAGGTGGGGCGCATACTCGGCGCTGAGATTACCTTTGTAACCTCAACCGATAACGATGAGCAAGCTTATGCACTCCTTCGCGAGTTTGGGTTACCTTTTAAAAATGCTAAAAAGGAATAGTCTATGGCAAAAGAATCAATGAAAGCTCGTGAGGTTCGCCGTGCGAAACTCGTAGCAAAATACGCCGAGAAGAGGAAACAACTTAAGGAAGCTGGCGATTACGTTGGACTGCAAAAATTGCCTCGTAATTCAAATCCCATCCGGTTGCGTAACCGCTGTATGCTAACCGGTAGGCCCCGCGGTTACATGCGTCAATTTGGTATCAGCCGCATCACTTTCCGCGAGATGGCTTCAAAGGGTTTGATCCCTGGTGTTAAGAAAGCTAGTTGGTAGAATTTTAAAATACGAAGCAATGATTACCGACCCAATTGCAGATTACCTAACCCGAATTCGTAATGCCGCGATGGCTAATCATAGGGTTGTTGAGATACCCGCCTCAAATCTGAAAATGGAAATAACCAAAATCCTTTTCGAAAAAGGGTATATCACAAATTATAAATTTGAAGACGATGGCAAGCAGGGACTCATCAAAATAGCCCTGAAGTATCACCCCCAGACCAAGGCTTGTGCCATTAAACACCTAGAGCGTGTTAGCACCCCGGGTTTGCGTCGCTATACTAATGCTGCTAAGCTACCTAGGGTACTTAACGGTTTAGGTGTAGCCATTATTAGCACCTCGCAGGGTGTTATGACCGACAAAGAAGCCCGTGCCAAAAATATTGGTGGTGAAGTAGTATGCTATATTTACTAATTCATTATAATTTTTAACAAATGTCGAGAATAGGAAAAAAACCTGTAAACTTGCCACAAGGAGCAAGCGTTAACATTAGCGCCGATAATGTGGTAAGCGTTAAAGGCCCTCTCGGAGAACTGAAGCAAAAAGTTGATAAGGATATCTCCGTAAAGGTAGAGGGAAATCAAGTTGTTCTCTCCAGACCAACTGATCAAAAGCGTCACCGTTCGTTACATGGGCTATACAGAGCCCTTATTAACAACATGGTTGTTGGTGTTACTAAAGGTTTTGAAATTCAGCAGGAACTCATTGGCGTAGGTTACAAAGCCGAGTCCAAGGGTCAAATGTTGGAACTTAGCCTTGGCTATTCACACGATATACATTTTGAACTGCCCAAGGAGATAAAGGTAGAAGCTAAGACCGAACGTAAGGGTAATCCTACCATCATCCTTAAGGGTATCGATAAGCAGCTGCTAGGCCAGGTTGCAGCTAAGATTCGCTCGCTTCGCAAACCCGAACCCTACAAGGGTAAAGGTATTAGGTTTGTGGGTGAAGTTGTTCGTAAGAAAGCTGGTAAATCGGCTGGTGCATAACCCGTAAAACTGATAAAGAGATATGGCTTTAACAAAAGAGGAAAGAAGGCTCCGAATCAGGAGAAGAATCCGTAAAAGAGTTTCGGGAACTGCTCAAAAACCCCGCATGTCGGTTTTTAGGAGCAACACCAACATATACGTTCAGATCATTGACGATGTAAATGGTGTAACACTAGCTTCTGCTTCATCGCAAGCTAAGGAGATTGCCGAAAGTAAAAATATTACCAAAACTGAACAGGCCCGTCTTGTTGGCCAGTTAGCCGCTAAGAATGCTCTTGCCAAAGGAATTTCGCAGGTAGTTTTCGATCGGGGTGGATACCTATACCATGGCCGTGTAAAGGCTTTAGCTGATGCAGCAAGAGAGGGTGGACTTAAATTCTAAGCACGATGTCACAGAATACCAACATACGTAGAGTGAAAGCCAGCGACCTAGAGTTAAAGGATAGGCTGGTAAGCATACAGCGCGTTACCAAGGTTACCAAAGGCGGTAGAACATTTAGCTTCTCAGCCATTGTGGTGGTAGGCGATGAAAATGGTGTTGTAGGCTTTGGATTAGGAAAGGCCAGCGAAGTAACAGCCGCAATATCCAAAGGTATTGAGGATGCTAAAAAGAACCTCGTTAAGGTTCCAATTTATAAGGGAACCATACCCCATGAGCAGGAAGCCAAGTTTGGTGGTGCAAAAGTTTTAATTAAACCTGCTTCGCACGGTACTGGAGTTAAGGCTGGAGGTGCAATGCGTGCTGTGCTGGAAAGCGTTGGCATTACCGATGTGCTTGCCAAGTCAAAGGGTTCTTCTAACCCCCACAACCTGGTTAAGGCTACTGTAATGGCCCTTTTGGAACTGCGTGACCCCCAAACCATTGCCCAGCAGCGGAGCGTTAACCTAAACAAGGTGTTTAACGGTTAAAATATGTATGGCTATGGCTAAAGTTAAAGTAACTCAGATACGCAGCGTAATTGGCCGTTCCGAAAAGCAGCGCCAAGTTCTTCGCTCCCTCGGCATTCGCCGTATGCACCATACAGTAGAACTGGAGGCTACTCCAACTGTAATGGGTATGATTAATAAGGTACGACACCTTGTTCGAATTGAGGAACGATAGGTATAACCATTAATGAATTAAAGGTCATGAAGCTACATAATTTAAAACCTGCTGAAGGCTCTACCCATAACAGAAAACGTATTGGTCGCGGTCAGGGTTCAGGCCATGGTGGCACATCTACCCGTGGTCATAAGGGAGCTCAGCAACGCTCAGGGTACTCCCATAAGATCGGTTTTGAAGGGGGGCAGATGCCCATTCAGCGCCGTTTACCCAAGTACGGATTCAAAAACCCCTTCCGTACCGAATACAAGGCCATCAACCTTGAGGTACTGCAGCGTTTAGCTGAAAAGAATGGATACACCACCATCGATATAGATACCCTTATTAATGCCGGTCTTATTTCCCGTAACGATTTGGTAAAAATTTTGGCAAAGGGTACTCTAAACGTCAAGTTGGAAGTTAAAGCACATGCTTTCTCCAAAAAGGCTATCGAAGCAATTGAAGCAGCAAACGGAACAGTTATTAAACTATAGATTACATGAAAGCCTTTTTCGAAACCCTCAAGAATATCTTCAAGATAGAGGATCTGCGAAAGCGTATCCTCTATACTCTTGGTATATTGCTGATTTATAGATTGGGCAGCTTCATCGTTATACCCGGTCTTAACCCTGCAAAACTTGGTGCTCTTCAGGAGCAAACTAAGGAGGGTATTATGGGTTTACTCGACATGTTTTCAGGTGGAGCCTTCCATAATGCATCAATTTTTGCTCTGGGTATAATGCCCTACATTTCAGCATCCATTGTGGTTCAGCTTTTGGGTATTGCAATACCCTATTTCCAGAGGTTGCAGAAAGAAGGCGAAAGCGGAAGGAACAAGCTAAACCAAATAACTCGAGTATTGACCATAGTTATTTTGCTATTCCAGGCCCCAGCATATATTGCTAACCTATATGTCCAGTTGCCTCAGGATGCATTTGTCTTAAGCGAGTTTTCGTTCACCATTTTGGCTACTATTATTCTGATTGCGGGAACCATGTTTATCATGTGGCTTGGTGAAAAGATTACCGATAAAGGTATTGGAAATGGTATTTCACTCATCATTATGATAGGTATCATCGCTCGTTTACCCTTTGCCTTTGTAGCTGAACTTTTCTCCAAAGCTGAGGAACTTGGTGGTGGTTTGGTTATGCTTCTGATTGAACTGGTCATACTATTTGCTGTATTCATGTTCTCCATACTGTTAATTCAAGGAACCCGTAAAATTCCTGTTCAGTATGCAAAGCGTATAGTTGGAAACAAACAATACGGAGGAGTTAGACAGTACATTCCCCTTAAGGTAAATGCTGCTGGTGTGATGCCTATAATTTTTGCTCAAGCACTCATGTTCATCCCCATGTTGTTTGCCCGTTTCGATGCGACTGCCGGTATTGCTGCAGCTTTCAGTTACACCGGATTCTGGTATAACTTTACATTCGCATTCCTGATCATAGTATTTACCTACTTCTATACAGCTATCATCATCAATCCCAACCAGATGGCTGAGGATATGAAAAAGAACGGAGGTTTTATTCCCGGTGTCAAACCCGGTAAGAAAACAGTGGAGTTTCTTGATTCCATTATGTCCAAGATAACACTACCCGGTTCTATATTCCTTGCCATTATCGCAATTCTTCCCGCATTTGCAATCAAACTTGGAGTTAACAACCAGTTTGCACAGTTCTTTGGCGGGACATCGCTGTTGATTCTGGTTGGCGTTGTACTTGACACCCTACAGCAGATTGAAAGTCACCTGCTGATGCGTCATTATGATGGATTAATGAAAACCGGTAGGCTTAAGGGCCGCACCGGTATGTAGATTCAATAATATTGAAGCGTTCTTTATAATGCTTTTAACCAAAACCGAAGAGGAAGTTGAGCTGCTGAGGTTAAATAACGATCTGGTATCGCGAACTTTAGCCGAGGTGGCGAAACACATAAAGCCGGGGGTAACCACCAAAGCACTCGACAGAGTGGCAGAGGAGTTTATCAAGGATCACGGGGCACAACCCGGGTTCCTGGGATATAACGGCTACCCCGCAACACTTTGCGTTTCTGTTAACGATGCAGTGGTGCATGGAATACCCTCTTTGTATGAGATTCGCGAGGGCGATATAGTATCGGTTGACTGCGGGACCTACTTGCACGGATTTTATGGTGATTCCGCCTACACCTTTGCGGTGGGGGAGGTGTCACCCGAAGTGCAGCGGCTGTTAAGGGTTACCCGCGAATGCCTTGATAAGGGCATTGAGGCTGCGGTTGATGGGGCAAGGGTGGGTGATATTTCCTTTGCCGTTCAAACACATGCCGAGTCAAATGGATACTCTGTTGTTCGCGAATTGGTTGGGCATGGCTTAGGCCGCCATATGCATGAAAAGCCAGAGATACCCAACTATGGAGCCCGGGGACGTGGCCCTAAACTCGAAAGTGGACTGGTTATTTGTATTGAACCCATGATTAACATGGGAACCAAATATGTTTACCAAGATATGGACGGTTGGACCATTAGGACCCGCGACGGGAAACCATCGGCACATTTTGAGTTAGCAGTTGTGGTTAGAAAGGGAAAAGCCGAAAGGCTTTCAACCTTTTCCTATATTGATGAAGTATTACGTAACAGTTAAATTTTTAGACTTAATGGCCAAACAAGCCGCAATTGAAAAAGACGGAGTAATTATTGAGGCCCTTTCGAACGCCATGTTCAGAGTGGAACTTGACAATGGACATATTATTGTTGCCCATATATCGGGTAAAATGCGTATGCACTACATCAAAATTTTACCTGGCGACAAGGTGCGTGTCGAAATGTCACCCTATGATTTAACCAAGGGACGTATTACTTTTCGGTACAAGTAAACTAAAAATTTTCAATACAATGAAAGTAAAAGCATCTGTTAAAAAGCGTAGTGACGAGTGCAAAATTGTACGTCGAAAGGGACGCGTTTATGTTATCAATAAAAAAAATCCTAAGTTCAAGCAACGGCAAGGATAATTTGTTTAATTTTGCAACCTAATTTATAAGGGAATAATATGGCACGTATAGTAGGTGTAGATTTGCCGAAAAATAAGAGAAGCGAGATTGCCCTTACCTATATCTATGGAATAGGCAGGAGCAGCGCCCGTAAAATCCTGGACAAGGCCGGTATCAGCTACGACAAAAAAGTAGCCGATTGGTCCGATGGAGAAATCACCAGCATTCGTAATATCTTGAACGAAGGCTACAAGGTAGAAGGTGAACTTCGCTCCATGGTCCAACTCAGTATCAAACGTTTAATGGATATTGGGTGCTACCGTGGTATCCGCCATCGTCTTGGTTTGCCTGTGAGAGGTCAATCAACCAAGAATAATGCTCGTACCCGCAAGGGAAAGAAGAAAACTGTCGCCAACAAGAAGAAGGCTACTAAATAGTTACTAAGTTATGGCTAAAAAAACTGTAGCAAAGAAAAAAGTTGTAAAGGTTGATCCTGTTGGACAAGCCCATATTCACTCTTCGTTTAACAACATAATTGTAACCTTGACCAATAGTACGGGTCAAGTTATTTCCTGGTCATCGGCCGGGAAAATGGGTTTTAAGGGATCAAAGAAGAATACCCCATATGCAGGTCAAACCGCAGCGGCCGAATGTTCAAAGGTAGCTTACGATATGGGTTTGCGTAAGGTAAAGGTTTTTGTGAAAGGCCCTGGTGCCGGTCGTGAATCGGCCATTCGTACCATTAACTCCGCAGGAATAGAGGTAACGGAAATAGTTGACGTTACCCCTCTACCGCATAACGGATGTCGCCCTCCTAAACGCCGTAGGGTATAATTTTTTTGTGGAAAAAATAAAACTTAAAAGTAATGGCAAGATATACTGGACCAACTACTAAAATTGCTCGTAAGTTTGGTGAGCCTATTTACGGACCCGATAAGTACTTCGAGAAGAAGAATTATCCCCCGGGGGTTCATGGATTAATGAAGAAACGTAAAAAGGTTTCGGAATACGGCACTCAACTCATGGAAAAGCAAAAAGCAAAAAATACTTATGGCCTTCTTGAGCGCCAATTTGCTAATCTTTTTCAAAAGGCTGCTCGTAGCAAAGGTATCACTGGAGAAATCCTACTTCAACTTCTCGAATCGCGTCTCGACAATGTTGTGTACCGTTTGGGCATAGCCCCCACAAGAGCTGCTGCTCGCCAACTGGTTTCACACAAACATATTACCGTTAACGGTAATGTGGTGAACTTTCCATCGTTCCGCCTTCGCCCTGGCGATATGGTAGGCGTACGTGAGCGTTCAAAAACCCTTGAGGTAATTACTGACTCGCTTCAAACCAATCGCCATGTTAAGTACTCATGGCTCGAATGGGATAGCGAAAAGATGATTGGTAGGTTCATGAATGTACCTGAAAGATCAGAAATACCCGAGAATATTAAGGAGCAATTGATTGTTGAACTTTACTCTAAGTAATTAAAACCGTACCATATGGCTATACTGGCATTTCAAAAACCCGATAAGGTTATCATGCTTGAATCTACCGCAACAGTTGGTAAGTTCGAGTTTCGTCCTCTTGAGCCAGGCTATGGTATCACGGTGGGCAATGCCCTAAGGCGCATTCTGCTTTCGTCGCTTGAAGGTTATGCCATTACCTGGATAAAAATACGTGGTATAGACCACGAATTTTCTACCATTCCGGGAGTTATGGAAGACGTTACCGGGATAGTTCTCAATCTCAAGCAGGTTCGCTTTAAACGCATTGTTGATGGTGTTGACGATGAGAAGGTTACAATAACCATAACAGGTCAAAACGAGTTCAAAGCTGGTTATTTATCAAATTTCCTCTCGGGTTTTAAGGTGCTCAACCCAGAACTTGTTATTTGTAGAATGGAACCCGATGTTAAGATAGAAATCGAGATTAACATCAGTAAGGGTAGGGGCTACATACCAGCCGAGGAAAATAAACCCAATGATGCCGAGTTTGGTGTTATTCCCATTGACTCTATTCACACTCCCATTCGCAATGTGAAGTATTCGGTGGAGAACTACCGCGTTGAGCAGAAAACCGACTACGAAAAACTGATCATCGAAATCGTTACCGATGGCTCAATTCATCCGAAGGAGGCACTGAAGGAGGCTGCTAAAATTCTGATCTATCACTTTATGCTCTTTTCCGATGAAAAGATAACCATTGAGGCTGAGGATAAGTTTGAATCCGAAGAATTTGATGAGGAAGCTCTCCACATGCGCCAGCTGCTGAAACAGAAACTTGTCGATCTCGACCTTTCAGTGCGTGCACTCAACTGCTTAAAAGCTGCCGATGTTGAAACTCTTGGCGACTTGGTTCGTTACAACAAAAACGACCTGCTCAAGTTCCGCAACTTCGGGAAAAAATCACTCACTGAACTTGAGGACCTGCTCGATAGTTTGAACCTCTCGTTTGGTATGGAAATTTCAAAGTATAAATTGGATAAGGATTAATTGCGATGAGACATAGAAAGAAATTAAACCATTTAGGACGTAAGAGCGCTCACCGTAAAGCCATGCTCTCAAATATGGCTTCATCGTTGATTCTGCACAAACGTATTACTACTACTGTGGCTAAAGCTAAAGCATTACGCTCTTATGTTGAGCCTCTTATTAATAGAAGCAAAGAGGATACTACCCACCAGCGTCGTGTTGTGTTCAGCCACCTGCAAAATAAGTATGCGGTAACCGAACTCTTCCGTGAAGTATCGCAAAAAATTGCCAACCGTCCCGGGGGATACACACGTATCCTAAAAACCGGAACCCGTTTGGGCGATAATGCCGATATGTGCATTATTGAATTGGTTGACTACAATACTACCTACGTTAAGGAAACCTCAAAATTCGCTGCTAAGAGAACCCGTAGGGGGGGCTCAAAAGTTAAAAAATCCGAAACCGAAGCCGCTGCTCCAAAAGACACTGTTGCTAAGGAAACCAAATCGGAAAATCAGGAATCCACAGACACTACTAGTGAAAAGGTAGATTAAGATGAATTTTAAATATTTTATTAGGGGATAAGCTATCGGCTATATCCCTTTTTTTATTTATTTTTACATTTCAAACTCAAATATTATGGGACAAATTGTTGGAATTCATGCACGGGAAATTCTCGACTCCAGAGGAAATCCTACTATTGAAGTAGATGTTGTAACTGAAAGCGGCTACTTTGGACGAGCCGCCGTACCCAGCGGGGCATCAACCGGTATACATGAAGCCATTGAGCTGCGCGATGGTGACAAAGGGCGCTACCAGGGTAAGGGCGTTCAGAAAGCTGTAAACAACGTAAATACCCTAATTGCCGAAGAGGTTGTGGGTATGAACGTTCTTGATCAGCAGCTTATTGACGAAACCATGATTAAGCTCGATGGAACCCCAAATAAGGCTAATCTTGGAGCCAATGCCATTTTGGGCGTATCGCTGGCTGTAGCCCATGCTGCTGCTCAAATGACAGGCCAACCCCTTTACCGTTACATTGGCGGTGTAAATGCTCGTACTCTCCCTATTCCCATGATGAATATCCTCAACGGAGGTTCACATGCCGACAACAGCATCGATTTCCAAGAATTTATGATTATGCCTGTTGGCGCCAGCTCCTTTACTGAAGCTATTCGCATGGGTGCTGAGGTGTTCCACAACCTTAAGTCCGTTCTCAAAAAGTTGGGTTACTCCACCAATGTGGGCGACGAGGGTGGTTTTGCTCCCAACCTAAAATCAAACGAAGAGGCTATAACCGTTATCCTTCAGGCAATTGAAAATGCGGGTTATCGCCCCGGCCAGGATGTTTTCATCGCCCTTGACCCTGCTTCATCGGAGTACTACCTGCCCGAGGAAAAGGTGTACCACCTTCACAAATCAACCGGCGAAAAGCTAACCCCAGTACAAATGGTTGACTACTGGAAAAGTTGGGTGGATAAGTATCCCATTATTTCAATTGAGGACGGAATGGCCGAGGACGATTGGGATGGTTGGAAGCTGATGACCCAGTCCCTGAGCAATCGCATTCAACTGGTTGGCGATGACCTCTTTGTTACCAATGTTGAGCGTCTTCAAAAGGGAATCGACCTGGGTGTTACTAACAGCATCCTGATTAAGGTCAACCAAATTGGCACCCTAACCGAAACCATTAATGCGGTACGTATGGCCGACATTCACTCAATGACCTCAATCATAAGTCACCGTTCCGGTGAAACGGAGGACACCACAATTGCCCACCTGGCAGTTGCGCTTAATACCGGATTAATCAAAACCGGTTCGGCCTCTCGTTCCGATAGAATTGCCAAGTACAACCAACTTATCCGAATTGAGGAGATGCTTGGTGATGCAGCCATTTACCCCGGACGCAACTTTAAGTACATTAAAAAATAGGTTTTTGTACTGTAACTTTTATAGGGCTTCAGAGGTATTATCTGAAGCCTTTATTTATTTTTGACATTCATTCCTATTCGATCATGGCATACAGGTCTCTTCAGCATTTCATAAGTGTTCTCGAAGAAAATGGCGAATTACTAAGAGTAAAGCGCTTTGTTGATCCCATATTGGAAATAGCTGAAATTACTGATAGGTTTTCAAAACAACCCGGTGGGGGTAAAGCTTTATTGTTTGAGAAAACGGGGACGGAATTTCCTGTTCTGACCAATGCCTTTGGCTCTGAGCGACGTATCTGTCTGGCCTTAGGAGTTGAAAGTTTAGAGGATATACGTGGTCATGTAGCTGAACTGCTTAAATTAGCCTCGCAACCCCGGCCTACGTTTTGGTCTAAATTGACATCTTTAAAACAGTTTGGAAGAATAGCCTCATGGCTACCGGTAAGTCTTTCAGGAAAGGGGGAGTGTCAGCAAGTGGCCCATTTTAATCCCGATTTAGGCGTTATGCCCATACTCAAGTGTTGGCCGTTCGATGGCGGTCGATTCCTAACACTGCCCATGGTGCACACCGTGGATCCAGAAACCGGCCATCGGAATGTTGGAATGTACCGCATGCAGGTGCTAGACTCTGTAAGCACCGGAATGCATTGGCACAAACATAAAACCGGGGCAAAACACTTTCTGAAATATCAGAAACTTGGAAAACCTATGCCTGTGGCAGTTACCCTTGGCGGTGACCCAGCTTACACCTATTCGGCCACAGCCCCGCTACCCGATAATATTGATGAGTATATTTTTGCAGGATTTCTTCGCAAAAAAAAGGTGAAGCTGGTCAGATGCCTTACTGTTGATTTGGAGGTGCCAGAGGATGTTGATTTTGTAATTGAGGGCTTCATCGATACAGATGAGGAGCCCTGCTGGGAGGGCCCATTTGGCGATCATACGGGTTTTTACTCCCTGGCCGATTGGTACCCACGATTTAGGGTAACCTGTATTACTCATAAAAAGGAGGCAGTTTACCCTGCCACCATAGTGGGGATACCCCCTATGGAGGATGCCTATTTTGCAAAGGCTACGGAACGAATTTTTCTTGAGCCCATAAGGCAAACCCTTTTGCCAGAACTCGATGACATGGTGCTACCCATTGAAGGTGTTGCACATAACATCGCATTGGTTAAGACAAAGAAAGAATTCGACGGTCAACCCTACCGCCTAATGAATGCTCTTTGGGGGGCTGGGCAAATGATGTTCAATAAGATTTTGGTTGCTTTCCCTGCAGATGCTGATTTGTCAAATGGAGGGGCTCTTTTAATGCACATCTGCCAGAATGTTAATCCCAAAACCGATATCTTTTTTGGCAAAGGACCGCTCGATGTGCTCGATCATGCATCAAATGAACCCGCATTTGGGAGCAAGCTGTTTATTGATGCTACAAGGAACCTTAATGACGAATTAACAGAAAAAATTGATATCGCGATTGTGGAGTCAGCTATAAAATCGCTCTCACCCGAAATTGTCTGCATAAACTCTAAACTAATTGAGCAGGGGATTCCTGTTGCAGTTATTTCCATAAGAAAAAAGAATTTACCTCAGTGGTCCGATTTTATTGATAAGTTGCAAAATCAAGAGAACCTTTCGGCTCTTAGAGGTTTGGTGGTGGTTGATATGGAACGCATGATTGATGATCTTTCGCTTGTGCTTTGGTTCATCTCCGGAAATGTTGACCCTCAGCGCGATATCAAGATAGTAACGCATTCCGAAGAGGCATGGACATTAGTGGTTGATGGTACTCGTAAGGTCTATCCTTCCGATCGATTCTCTAGGTTGTGGCCCAATGTGGTGCTTATGGATGCGGCAACCATCGAAAGAATTGATGAAATGTGGAGCAGCTTAGAGGTAGGTGAGTTTATTGAGTCACCATCACTAAAGTTACTTCATTTATCCGAAGGAAATAATGCTGTGCTTAGGATAGAGTGATATTTTTTTGTACCTTAGCATAACCATGGTCCTAAATTTTATACAGAGATATGTATCGTTGCTTCCCGTAGCCTTGTTTTTTACGGTTCATTTAGCATTTGCTCAAAGAACCGAAGTAGCCCTCTTTAACTCCGATAACGGACTTCCACAATCCTTTGTTAATACGATAATGCAGGATTCCCTTGGTTTCCTTTGGATTGGCACTCAAGGCGGGTTATGTAGGTACGATGGTTACGAGTTTATGGTGTATAACAACAAGCCCAACGATAGCTTATCCATTTCAAACAATTACATTAAAAATATAATTGAAGGAGATAATGGCGAACTATGGATTGCCACCCGCAGGGGGCTGAACAGGTTTTTTAGAAGGGAGGGAAAATTTAAGGTTTATTTGTTTGATAATCAAAATGGGGAAAAAATTACAAATAATAAAATACTCAGGGTTTTTAGAGATAAAAACAGCAACATCTGGGTTAAAACGATTGGCGCACTTCATCTTTATAATCCTAAAACTGATGATTTTACCAGTTACCCGCACTACAATGATATTTTTAACCAGCCACTTGAAACCGACCAATCGCCAATAATTGAGGATTCAAATGGTAACATTTGGCTTGGAGCTAAGGATGGTTTATTCCTTTTTGATAGGGAACTGATGCTTTTTAAGCATTATAAATACGATGTTGATAATAGCAATTCGCTTTGGGGCAATAGGGTACAAGCCCTTTTTGAAATCAGAAACGGCGTTTTACTAATTGGAACCGATAAAGGGCTTTGCGAATTTGATGTTGCCAAGCAAAAATTTACCAGAATACCTGTTAAATACTTTTTTAATACTGGAACAGCAAATGTTGGGGTTCAGTTTATTGGTCAGGATGTTGATTCGTCACTTTGGATTGGAACCGTAAACGGTTTGGCCAAGCTATTACCCAATGGCTCATACGTAAAATTTAACAACCTTTACTATAACAATCAGCCGATTAATATTTTAAACGTTTCCAGTGTACTCCGCGATCGTTCTGGTGTGCTTTGGATTGGTTCGCGGTCAGGCCTTATAAAAGTAAACCCATATGAGCAAAGAATAGGCGGCTATAGCAAGGATGAACAGGGGAATAACTTATTTTCAAACAACATTGTTGCTTCTATTCTTGAAGATAACGATGGCAATATCTGGGTGGGAACATGGGGTAGTGGCCTTCATAAGTTTAATGCCAAATTAAAACAGAACCGTAGGTTTTCCTTATCAGGTCCCAATTTCATTGCCGATAATTACATCCATTCTCTCTTTAAGTTGAAAAATGGCAATATTATTGCTGGAACCCGCAACGGCGTATTCATGTATCTTCCCCAGCAGGATAGGTTTGTTGATTTTTTTGAGAGCAAAGGAATTTATATTGGAGATATCTTCAAAAATAATAGAATATACGCTATTGATGAAGATAGCGAGGGACGAATATGGTTTGCCACGCAGCACGGTTTGCAATGCCTAAATGGCAAGTCTTTAATAGGATTTTACGCCCGAAAAGGGGAAACTTTATCGTTACCCGGAAATGAGGTTTATGATGTTTTGGTAGGGAAAAATGGAGATATTTGGGTGGCTACTATAACTGGTGTGGCAAGAATTTCAAGAGATATTGGTAATATTTACTACTACCCATTTGATATGCAAACACCCATTGAAACCCTATGCCTAAGGGAGGCTCAAAATGGTTTAATTTGGGTTGGCACCACAACTGGGTTATTTTGGATTAATCCAAAATCCGAAAACAAGTTGACCAGCATTTCGATCCCCAGTCATAATTTTAGCCTGGTAAACGATATTCAGGAGGATCAGAGGGGAAGACTATGGATAAGTACAGATAAGGGGATAGTCATGTTTAACCCTATTGCCAACCTTCCTCGTATATTTACTAAATCCGATGGGTTATTCACCAATGAGTTCAATATTAATGCATCCTATCAGAGCAAGCGGGGTTACCTTTACTTTGGTAGCGTTATTGGGGTAAATGTTTTTCATCCCGATTCCATCCCCATCAATAGGACAGTACCCAATGTTTGTTTGACACGGATTCAGGTTTTTAGCAAAACTCATAATATCGACCTAATCCCTTATAATCAGCAAAGTATTGTAATTCCCGATAACTTCAGCAACCTAACCATTAGCATTTCGGCACTGGATTTTAATCACCCCGAAAAAAATTTGTACAGGTATCAGCTCAAGGGGCACGACTCCCGTTGGGTGGAGTTGGGTACCCAAAATGGTATAACTTTTTCTAATCTTCCTGAAGGCATTTACCAATTGAATATTATGGGTGCCAACAGCGATCAGGTGTGGAATCCCGATTCAAAATCATTTACTATTATTGTGAAATCGCCCTGGTGGCGTTCCCGTTTTGCAATCTGGATATATACCTTTTTATTATTCCTGGCATTTATTGTTTATGCAATTAGGCGAAACAAAAACTTAAAGAAAATTAACAAATTGCTTGCAGAGCGTAATCAGGTATTAGAGTTGTTGAGTCAACAGAAGGAAGAGCTATCCATCAAGAACAAGAATATTACTGATAGCATCAACTACGCCAAAAGAATCCAGGAAGCACTTCTCCCACCGATTGATAAATTTAAAGAGTTGATACCGGATTCGTTTGTAGTATTTAAGCCTAAGGATATAGTTAGTGGTGATTTCTATTGGATTAATGAAACAAGAAACAAAATATTCGTTGCCGTGGTTGATTGTACCGGACATGGGGTGCCTGGCGCATTCATGTCGATTATTGGCGTTGATTTACTCCGAAACATAACTAATGTTGAAGGTGTTGACGATGCTGCCGAAATCTTGAACCGTCTCAGCATTGCGGTTCATAGCACTTTTGCCTCGAGTAATATTGAGGGGCAGGAGGGCATAAAGATAAAGGATGGTATGGATGTATCGTTTTGCATAATCGACAAGGAGTACAATATTTTGCAATTTGCTGGAGCGTTCTCAAATCTCTTTTTGGTACGCGAAGGAAAGTTGTTGGAACTCAAAGGCGATCGATATTCAGTGGGTATGGCAAATGAGTTTGGACATAGCCAGTTCAGTAGTTACTACATACCCATCCAGCCCAATGATATGATCTACATATTTTCCGATGGCATCGTTGACCAATTCGGGGGTCCGGAGGGTAAAAAGTTTAAGTATCGCCGGTTGCGCCACCTTTTGCTCAGCAGTTATATTCAACCTGTTAAGATTCAACAAGCAATAATTGAAGCCACAATTGATGGATGGAAGGGGAATCTAGAACAGGTTGATGATATTTTAATTATAGGTTTTAAGCCCGATTTGAGTTGTATATTCTAATAAATTAATGAAACAGATTACTATTCTTTTTGCTTTTTTAGGTTTTGCTAGCAGCCTTGCTTATTCGCAAAAAGTAAGTTTAGTTCTGAGCGGTGGTGGAGCTAAAGGACTTGCCCACATTGGAGCTATTAAAGCATTGGAGGAAAATGGTATTCCCATCGATAATGTTTCCGGTACCTCAATGGGAGCAATAATTGGAGGGCTTTACGCTATGGGGTATTCCCCTGACGAAATGTTAGAGATTTTCAAATCTCGCGAATTTCAACACTGGAGCAAAGGCCTTGTGGATGATGTTTACCGGTTTAATATAAACGATTTTACGCATAGGACCGCAGAGAACATTAGTATTGGATTGTCAGTAACATCACGGGGTATCAAACCAAAGGTGGCTTCAAGTTTCATTCCCACTGTGGGTATGGATATAGCTTTTGATGAACTTTTTGCTCAGGGAACGTCTATTTCCAGTGGAAATTTTGATAATCTCTTCGTCCCCTTCAGGTGTAATGCATCCGATGTGGTAAACAAAAAAATTATACTCTTTCGTAATGGTGATTTGGCCCGAAGCATTCGAGCTTCTATGACCTTTCCGCTTTATTTTAAACCAATTTATATAGATTCTGTTCTTTTGTTTGATGGGGGCATTTACAACAATTTTATATGGCAGATTGCCCTAAAGGAATTTACCCCCGAGTTGATAATTGGAAGCAAGGTTGCCAACAATTCCCATCAACCTTCCGATGACGATCCCTTGGCCCAACTTGAAGCTATGATTGTAGGTATGACCAATTATCAAATTCCCGATTCATTGGGAATACTAATTGATACCTATTTACCCGATGTAAATCTTCTCGATTTTAACAGAGCTGATGAGATTGTAGGGCTGGGCTACCAGTCAGCATTAAATTTAATTGACACCATCAGGATGAGGGTACCCCGGTATGTTTCCCCGGACAGTTTAGCGTTGACCAGAAAAAGATTTAGGGAAACCTTACCCCCGCTTTATATTGGCAGGGTATCGGTTTTAGGATTAAATAAAAATCAAAATAAATATATCGATCGTGTGCTACGGGGTGGATATAATGTGGTTACCATTAACGATTTCCGAAAGAACTACTATCGCCTTATATCCGATAGGGTTTTCAAACGGCTTCAACCGGAATTAGTATATAGCTCTAAAGAGGGTGTTTTTGATGTGAATATGAAGGCAACTTTAAAGCAGAACCCTAACATAGGTCTTGGTGTTTCACTCTCTTCGGATATAGGAAACGAGGGATTCTTTTCCATCACCCATAACTGGTTAACCCGAACATCTAATACATTATACGGTAATGTGTACTTTGGAAAGTTTTATAGTAGCATCAGAGCTACTGCACTTAAAACTTTTCCGGCTACAATTCCAGTTACCTTCCATTCATCACTTATCTCAAACCGGTTCGATTACCATAGCGGAAACCCCATACCCTTTTTTGAGGATGTTAAACCTGCGTATGTTATCCAGAACGAGGTGTTTGCATCAGCTGGTGTTCGTTTTAGCCATTCCAGTGCTGTTAACTCCACTATTTCGGTTTCTACTGGTGAAAAATTAGATGAGTACTACCAATTAGAAAACTACTTCTCATTTGATATTCCCGATAAAACTCGGTTTCATTTCGTTAAGGGAAATTTTAGAGTTGAAAAATATACCCTAAACTTTAGGCAGTATGCCAATAGAGGGCGAAACCAGATTTTTTCGCTTTCGGGTTACTATGGCCACGAATTTCATAATCCCGGTACTACCGCTCTTCAACCTTCAAAATTTGACGCATATAGTAGATTTATAACTGCATACCTGCATAACGAGAGTTATCATCGTGTACTGGGTAATAGTGTCTGGATGGGGTTTTACTTGGATGCCTACTGGTCAAACCAAAAGTTCTTCGACAACTACTGGTCAACCATTTTAGCCATAAATCAATTTTCTCCTGTACCTCATTCACGGATTATGTTTATTAAGGATTTAAGGTGCGATAAATACCTTGCAATGGGGCTTATGCCGGTTATTGAAATATCCCAAGAAACACAATTGCGAGTGGAAGCTTACGTTTTTCAACCCTATAAGCCCATAATCCAAAGCGAAGATGGAACGGCTAGGTATGGTAATATATTTGAAAACCGGAAGTATTTGTTTTCAGCTGCATTTGTTTATAACTCACCATTGGGACCGGTAAGCCTTTCATTCTCACATTATCCCAAAAGTTCAGTGAAGCAGCAACTTTTTGTAAACCTTTCGTTTGGTTATTCTATTTTTAACCCAAGGGTATTTGATAATTAGGACTTAAGTAGGTTGCGCATTTTTTGAATGAGTACCTCAATTTGAAAGGGCTTGCTAATGTAGTCGTCCATTCCTGCAGCCAAGCATTCCTCTTTGTCGCCCAGTAAGGCATTTGCCGTAATGGCAATTATTGGCGTATGTGTATTGGTGCTGGCTTCAAGTTCCCTGATTTTTTTTGCTGCCATATACCCATTCATTATGGGCATTTGAATATCCATAAGAATAATATCGTATTTGCTTGTCCCAAACTTATCGAGTGCTTCTTTGCCATTAACTGCAACATCGATGTTTTTAACAAGTTTTTTAAGGCTGAGTATCACAATTTTCTGATTTATTAGATTATCCTCAACCAGTAAAACATTAGCATTTTCTAAATTTACCTCAGAAGATGAACTTTTAGGCGTAACCACAGGGGTTTGCAAATGAGCCTCATTGGTTATGGGCTCCTGAGCTACCTGAATGTTTTCTTCTTTTAATGCTGAAGGGATTAGTGCAAATCGAACATTAAAATTTATAAGGGCATCCTGTGAACTTAAGCGTACATTGAGCTTCCCTCCTTTCTCCTGTATCAGTTTGGAAGCAATCTTTAAATCGAGCATTTCAATGAATACTTGATTGCTCAAAGATGTGTTTGATGTATCGCCAGAGATTGATGGTATTATGCCTTCGGCTTGATGAAGTAATAGCGGGGAATTAATTTTTATCTCAGTGTAAATGTCAACATGCTCCCTGGTATCATTTATCTTACTAACCTTAATATCCATGATAACCTTGGGTACGCTCTTATTCTTTATAATGCTTTCAGTGATGTTCAAGAAAATTTGTTTCAGTTTTACCGGATCGCCAATAAGTGTACGTGGTAACCGGTCGTCATATTTAAGCGAAAAGCCAACAGTCCCCGATTGAGTGGCAAACAACCTAAATGTGTTATTAAGTGCATTTTGCAGGTCAAAAGGTAGCTTTACCTCGCTGATTTCCTTGGTTTGTTCTCTTGATAAAAAATCGATCATGCTATTAAGGGTACTCATCAGGTTGTTCGATGAGGCCAGAATGGTATTTATCATGTCCTTCTGCCGCTCATCCTGGATCTGGTTGGAAAGTATGTTCGATAGGATAACAATGTTATTCAATGGTGTTCTGATGTCGTGTGATAGCTTTGCTATGAGTTCATTTTGATGTTTAATATCATTTTTGAGCTCCAGTGTTTTTTGTTCTAAGCCATGTAGCTGCTTGTATTTAAAAAAAATTAAAATCGATACACCTAAAACATAGAATGGAAAACCTAACACTATTGCCAACCGGTTAGCAAAAATGGGACTTTCCATTATTTTTTCATTAACAATGGGCGCTAAAAACAGGGTCAGGATCAGTAGAAGTGTAAATGCAATTAATAATATGGCTTGTTTATTATATACTGATGATGCATAGTAACTTACTATTGGATATGCCGCTAGTGCCAGAATTATAGATAGCTCTGATGTGCCTAATGCTAAACTTAGAATAATAGCAGTGCCTAATATTGATGTTAGGGTAATGCCCTGCCAGAGCAGCTGCTTAGTTCTGAAAATATCAAAAAGTAGGATTGTGCCAATTATGATGGATGCAAAATAAATAGTACCTGTAACTAGCTCCGAATTAATAATTGCTAATATTCCTATTATAGAATAAAGAACAAGTGTGGGAACTAATATGGCACTGAGTTGAACAAGCTTGTCAGTAGTTTCTTTGGATGCTTTCCCCTCAATACCAAAGGTAAAAATATCGATAATTCTATTAGCCAAATTCATGGAAGTAATCCATTAATTAACAAAATCAAATATAGCAAAAAAATACACTCGATTACGATAGGCTGAAAAAAAACTGAAAATAAATAACAAGAACAGTTGAAATGGCACTAAAAAAGCAACTTGTTAACTACGTTACCAATTGCAAGAACGCCTAAAATAGTAATAATAGCACCGGCAATTTTATTAATCCACCAGAGTTGCTTTAGTCTGAAATGGCGACGGAAGTAGTTAACTACGGAACTGAGAATATACCACCACAATGCTGCACCCAGAAACACACCAATAAGCGCTATTGAGTTAACCCAAATGCTTTGGTCATGAACAATTACCCCCGATGCGGCAAACATTGCAATAAAGAAAAAAACGGTAAAGGGATTTGTCCCGGTAAGCAGGAGAACCGACAAGAAATCTTCAAAAAGATTATTCTTTTTTCTCTTGTGTCGTTTGAGTTGGGCTACCGGATTGGTTCGGAAAGTTTTAAGGCCAAGAATAACAACTATCGCACCTCCAATAATTTCAAGAATGAGCTGCCGCTCTTCAATAAAACTTATAATGAATGAAAGGCTAAATCCTGCAATGGTAGCAAAAATGGTGTCAGCTGCAGCAGCACCTAAGCCTGAGAAAAAACCACTTATCTTACCTTTGTTAATGGTGCGTTGTACGCATATAACACCAATTGGCCCCAAGGGAATGCTTGCAGCAAGCCCAATTATCATACCTTTTATCAAAAGTGTTAGAAGCATTACCTATTCGCCCATAAATTTTCGCAAATATACCAACTTCTAAACAAAATAAAAGCCATTCGATATCAAGTTGTAAGAAACAATGTTAACTCAATCGGTTTTTAACAAGTAACCGTGGTTCAAGCATTTCTAACATAGCGTATTTCACTCCCTCCCGACCAAAGCCAGAACTTTTAGTGCCCCCATAGGGCATATGATCGACTCTGAAGGTGGGTACATCGTTGATTATTACACCGCCTACATGGAGCTCAGTAAAAGCATGGTTCATTTCGTCTATTTGCTTGGTGAATACGCCTGCTTGCAGGCCAAATTCAGAGTTATTGATTAGATTTAGTGCTTCCATATAATTGCTGTAGGGTTCAATAGTAACCACAGGCCCGAACACCTCCTTACTGCAAACCTTCATGGCTGGTTTGGTTTGGGTTAGAATGGTTGGTGGAAAGTAAGAGCCCTGCCGTTTCCCTCCCAAAAGCAGATTGGCTCCATCGTTTACAGCCTCGGTTACCCATTCCTCAACCCTTATGGCATTTTCTTCATCAATTATCGATGAAATATCGGCAGTGGAATCGAGTGGATGCCCATTTTTAAGTTCACTTGTAGCACTTACAAACCTTGCGATGAACTCATCATAAACCGATTGGTGCACATATATTCGTTGGGTGAGAATGCCTACCTGCCCTGCATGGGCAAATGCTTCGCTCACGCATTTTGCCACTGCCAGCTCTATATCGGCCGTTGGGGATACTATAGCTCCTGCATTGCCGCCCAGTTCAAGAACTATTCGTTTGCAATCAGCCTGCCCTTTCAATTCCCAACCCACCTGGGGTGATCCGGTAAACGATAGCAATCCTATTCGATCATCGGTTACCAACTTATTCCCTGTTGCTCTGTCGGTTGGAAGTATCGAAAGACCACCTTTGGGTAGCGTGGTTGTGTTGACAACTTCGGCCAGCATTAATGCCGATAGTGGGCTAGAACGTGCTGGCTTCAGTATGATGGGGCATCCTGAAGCAATGGCTGGGGCTATTTTATGTACGCTTAAATTCAATGGAAAGTTAAAGGGCGATATCCCCGCAATAATTCCTATAGGAAAGTAACTCACCAGCCCTTCTTTGTCCTTTCCGGCAGGGGTCTAGTCAAGTTTAATGTATTCGGCGGGAGGTCGTTTTGCTTCCTCGGCGGCTACTATAAAGGTTTGGATTGCCCTATCAATCTCGCTTATGGTTAACCTGATGGGTTTACACGCTTCCAATACTAGGGTGTGAGCAAACTCTTCGCGTCGGCTTTTGATGCCATGGGCTATAGCCATAAGTATTTCATATCGCTCGTACGATGGGAGTTCGGCCATGTTTTTTTTGCTTGCCCTGCTTTTTCAATTGCCTGCTCTAGCTCAGCATTGCCGGAAAGGAGAACAGTTGCTATGGCTGATCCATCCCATGAGCATGTAGCTTCATATTTTTCTGTGGTGCTTACAAACTCACCACCAACAAAGGGTTTGTATTCTAGTAGGGCCATAATTCTTTCAATTTAAATTTTCTCAAAATTAACTTTTATTGAATTTTTACGAATTTCAAAACGTTTATCTTTACAGTGGTTTTTATTCCTATTGCCATGCAAACCCCAAGGATTTTGAATTCACATGTTTTTCTGATGCTTTTATCGGGAGTGCTACTGGCGCTGCCGTGGTACGAATCGCTACCCAGCTACACCATTTTTTTTGCACTTGTTCCGTTATTCATTTCCTACTATAGGCTAGTGGAACTGAAAAAGGACTACTGGACAATTATAGGGTACGTTTACCTAGCTTTTTTTACGTGGAATCTTTTGGCAACCTGGTGGATTTACAATGCTACTGTTGTGGGGTCACTCCTGGCGGTTGTGCTCACTTCGATGCTAATGACTCTGGTATTCAGCATATATCATTTTATCCATATAAAAACCAGCAAAACCATTGGTGCTTTTGCTTTCATTACCTTTTGGCTGGCTTGGGAACAATTTTTTCATAATTCCGAGATAACCTGGCCTTGGTTAACACTTGGGAATAGCTTGGGAAACCACCCCATGGTAATTCAGTGGTACGAGTACACTGGCGTACTGGGAGGTTCGCTCTGGATTCTGATTGTTAATTTCTTCATTATATCGCAGATTACTGCCTTGCGCGAAAAAGTTTACGGTCGAATAGCTTGGTTTTTTGCCGATGTGTTATTGTTTTTTACCATACCATTTGCCCTGTCGCTCTACATATACTTTAATCAGGGCGATAAGGGAGAACCTATTAAGGTGCTAATTGTTCAACCCAATATCGACCCGTATAACGAAAAGTTCAGCGGGCTTACCAATGAGCAGCAGATGGATATAATGCTAAACCTTGCGGAGCAGCACATCGACAGCTCAATCAGCTACGTGGTTTGTCCCGAAACTGCCATCGACGACCGAATATGGGAGCATCAGTTGGCCGAGAATCATTGCATAAAACGTATAAAAGAGTTTGTTGACAGGCACCCTCACACCAGTTGGGTAACCGGGTTGGTATCGCTTCGGCTCTATGAGCCGGGTGAACCCATATCTTATACCGCTCGCAGGCTTCCTTCAGACCAGAACTACTTTTACGATCGTTATAATTCGGCCGTTCAGGTTGATACGACTTTCAGCCTTCCTGTTTACCATAAATCGAAATTGGTGGTGGGGGTTGAGATGATGCCCTACCCCCAGTACCTGAGATTTCTCGATAAACTGTCGATTGACCTGGGTGGGATTACTGGGAGCCTGGGCACTCAGCCCAATAGGGGGGTGTTTCGTTCATCCGACAACCGTTTTGGAGTAGGCCCTATTATATGTTACGAGTCGGTTTTTGGTGAGTACGTTTCGGGATATGTGGCCAATGGTGCTAACCTGCTTTTTGTAATTACCAACGATGGCTGGTGGGGCGATACGCCCGGCTACCGTCAGCACCTTTCGTTCTCGCGCATTCGCGCTATTGAAATGCGCCGATCCATTGCACGATCAGCCAATACCGGCATTTCCGCCTTGATAAACCAAAGGGGCGATATAGTTGACTCGTTGGGCTGGTGGAAACGCGGAGCCATTAAGGGTACCATTTACGCTAATAACAAAACCTCATACTACGCCCGCCATGGCGATTACATTGGAAATATTTCGGCCTTTATGGCTCTTTTATCGTTGGCCTATGCCATTTCACAATACCTGATGAATAGAAAAAAATCTCAACTTTAACAGCCTCGGTATATTGCGTTTTTATGAAGTTATGCAGTACGCTTTTCATCATTTTAATTTTTTATGTTGACTTTTTATTTTTAAATATTTCTTTGAAATGAATTATTTTGCTTTTAATTTATAATATTAATTCGCAGGAATTTATAGGGAACTAATTGCTATTAATTATTAGTAAAGTGAAGTATAAATAGGAAAATGCCATTTTATTGTTAACTCAAAGTACGGGGAAATAGATTTAATAGTAGCAAAATGAAAATAGTACTTAAATAATAGAGATATAAAAAAGGGAGAAACTATTCCCATGGATTCTTTTCAATTTTTAAAAATGTGAAAAATGCAAAAAAAAAGTACTATAACCAAAACCAGATATTGCTGTGTTTACTGTAGCCATGGTATATAAAATGTCTTCCTTCACATTCTGGTAAAAAAATGTTGCTAATAATTAAAAACAGAATTTTTTTATTTTATCTAAACCCATCAATAAAAATGGGATAATGATAAATTCAATAGTAAAATTTGTGTACCTAAGGCGAAATACCAAATTTAACCTCTGTTTTAAATGGTTTTGGTTAATTTATCTATTTAATTTTTCTCTTGAGTTGATATTTGGAAAAGCAAAGAGGCGCGATAGCTCGCGCCTCTGATTGTATCTTTCGATTTAAGAAAAATTAATCTTCTTGCAAGCGCTTGTTGAATTCCTCTACCCCTTTTTCAAGAAATGCTATAAAAGCTTCAACGTCCAAATCGTATCCACGGGGTTGGGTGAGTAGGTTCTCCTCATTGTCGAGTAGCACATAGTAGGGCTGCCCGTTAACGTTGAAACGGGTAGCTTGGAAGTCGGCATTTTTCTTGCCTATGGTTTTTTTAACCTTTCCATCATGGGTTGAGGTAACCCATTCATATTCTGGAAGATCTGTGCGGTCATCAACGTATAGGGCAACAATAACATAGTTGCGACGAAGCCGTTCGAGCACTCTGGGATCGCTCCAAACCTGAGCCTCCATTACCTTACAATTGGCACAGGTGTGGCCCACAAAATCGATGAATAAGGGTTTCTTTTGCTCGCGTGCGCAGCGCAAAGCCTGTTCGTAATCGAAGTAGCCCTGCAGCCCATGGGGTAGTTTAAGAAAATCGGCAAAGCGGGGCTCTTCGCAAAGTGAATTTGGATTAACTGGACCTTGTGATGTTTGTGAAGCTAAAGGTTGTTTATCTTCTAATATGTTGAAGGTTTGGCTTGAAAGTGGGGGGAGTAATCCCGAAATGGTTTTTAGTGGTGCCCCAAACAGGCCGGGTAAAAGGTAAAACACAAAGGCAAAACTGGCGATAGCAAGGAACAAACGCAGTACGCCAACATGCTGTATCTCGGAATCGAGTTTAAACTTTATTTTGCCCAGTAGGTACAATCCCAGTAGGGTAAATAGTGCCATCCAAATAGCTATGTATCCTTCCCGACTTATAAAATTAAGCTGGTAGCCTTGATCAATGGTGAGCAGGAACTTGAGAGAGAATGCCAGTACAATAAAGCCCAGAAATATCTTAACCGAATTCATCCATCCCCCGCTGCGAGGCAGCGAGTTTAGCCACGAAGGGAATATTGCGAAAAGTGTAAAGGGAATAGAAAATGCCAGCGAAAAGCCAAACATACCCACAATGGGCTTTGCTCCTAATCCAGCAGCTGCCTCAACCAGCAGAGCACCAACAATTGGACCAACGCATGATAAGCTAACAATAACTGTGGTTAATGCTAAGAAAAACGAACCAATTAAGCCGCCCCTATCGGCTTTGCTATCGGTTTTGTTGGCAAGGCTACCCGGCAGAACAATCTCAAACAACCCAAAAAACGATGCGGCAAATGCAATGAAAAGTATAAAGAAAATGGTATTTGTTATCCAGTGCGAGGTTAGGGCATTCGCAAAATCCGAACCCAGGTTAAATAGCGATATAATTAAACCCAGCGATGTATAAATGACCACAATTGAAAGTCCAAAAACAAATGCATTGAGTATGGCTTTTGCCCGGATTTGCTGCTTGCCCATAAAAAACGATACAGTCATGGGTATCATGGGGAATACGCAAGGCGTGAGCAAACCAGCAAGTCCGGCAGCAAAGGCAACTAAGAAAAACCACCAAAGCGATTCTTTTTCGGGTTTTGTTTTGGCCTGCGAGGGGGAAGCGTCAGCGGGAACAAGGGAAGCAACGGCTTCATTTTCTGGTGCTTCTTCAGTAATTTGTGGCTTTGTATCAGTAATGGGAACCGAAGTTTTTGCAAAGGTTGGTATCGATTTTTCCAGGTAAATGCACTTATCGGCATAGCAGGCCTGAAACTCTACGTTTATGTTGATGGGGGCTTCTTCGGCAGTTAGCTCTATGAGCTGTGAGAACCTGGCTTCGTTCTCAAAAAACGATAAATCGAGGTTGAAAACCTCATCGTGTTCGGTTTTGCTCTTACTAAGTTCTTTTATGCTACCTATAAGTTTATAGCCCAGGGGTTTGTCAAAAGTAAAATTGGTGGGCAGGGGCCCTCCCTCGGGAAGTTTTGTAGCATAAAGGTGCCAGCCCTGGTCAATTTTGGCGGTGATAACCACCTCAAATCTCTTATCAGCAACCTTGTGGGTTTCAACCGACCACTGAACCGGATCGTCCATTTGTGCCCTTGCAGAAACACCTGCAAGTGATAAAAACGTTAGGATAAATGCTTTGATTCTGTTCATAATATCTGATTTTTATTTTACTTGCCCTTTATTACTGGTAAAAGTTTAATATAAGTTGATGGGAGTACCACTTTTGCTATCTTTTCAGTTTGTTCTGAGGCAAATATAGTCAATTTAAAATATTTAGATTTTGATATATGTCAGTAGCGATATTGGGTTAGTTAATTGTTACCCCATCTGGCTATGTCAATTTCAAAGTTATACATTAGGAAATATTTCCCAAAAATTACAATGAACAGCGAGCAGCAAAAGGGTTTATTTTTCGGATTAATATGATATATCTGCATGTTTACTTTCAAATCTGATGGTAACGGAATTATATATGCGTATTTGTGAGATCTGAATATACAGTTGTTTTAAATTGGCACAAAATTTTCATTTTTGCAAAATATTTCTTATTCCCGAGAATATTTGCAATTATTGAATATACGTTACTTACACAATTTTATTGATGTATTTCTGCTCAAAATAATCGAAAGCATCAATGATGTCCAAATAAACGCCGTCGAAACCTGCATTTATGATTTTTTTAAGATAAGAGTTATCATCCCCGTAAATAA
>DYKO01000019.1:1241-54238 GCA_020722565.1 Rikenella microfusus | reverse complement strand
AGTAGGTCGCCGCCCCACTTCCGCCCCGGCTATTTAAGGCCGGGGCTTTTTTTATTCTGTTATTATCTTTTTACCTTTGTTCACACTCTTTAACAACCATGATTTTTATCTTTGCATTTAAAATAGAAAGTATTGATTAAACCCCTATCAATAACAATAACCCTTTTATTAGGATTTTTTAGCCTATCGGCTCAGATAGACTATGATAGTACTATTATTCATACTGATACGCTGAGCAAGGTTAACAACATAAAAAACAAATTTAACTTTGGCCTAACTAAAAAGAGCAATTCTGATTCTGCAAATACAGTTAACTACCGGAACATTTATGGATTTATTGGCATTAAAGATACCAAGGAGAAGTCTTTTGCGTGGTACATCGATAAAAAAACTTACGATTTAATAGTCACTAAGACTTTTGATAGCACTTTATTCTTAAATCATTTGATTTTGCCAGGTCAGAAAAATATGTCATTTGTTTCGTATCTGGGTAATATGGGCTCTCCCCTAATTCCTGATCATTTTTTTGACCGCTATGAAGATGTCCCCTTTTTATTTTCATCAGGATTTGCTTATTACCAACAGCCTGTACTAGAAAGAAGACACTTTAATGTTCGAAGACCACATACTCAAATCGATTACTCTACTGGTGGGAGCAGAAAAAATGCAGAACAAAATCTTTTGATAATGCATACTCAAAATGTAAATCGATATACTAATATTGGGTTGCAGTACAATTATTACAGTACTAAGGGAATTTACGAGAATCAACTAACGCGCAACAACGATTTTACATTTTTTGCTAGCTACTATAAGCATAGGCTGATGGCTCAGGGTACATTTGCCTACACATATATTAAAAATCAAGAAAATGGTGGATTGCTCGACGATAAATTTATTCAGGATACCGTAGTTGAACCCAATTTAGTTCCTTTTAGCTTAAAAAAAGCATCAACTGAATACCGAAAACGCAGCTTCTCGGGTGTTGTAGGATATGATATAATTGCGCTGAAAACTACCGATTCCGATACTAATAAACTTAAATCGATACTGGCAGCAAAGTTGATTTTTGAGGGTTATAGATATACCCGTTTATATGTTGATGCAGAAACGGATTCATCGTATTTTAAAAATTTTTACATAAATACTAGTAGCACCCACGATTCTGTATATCTTGCAACCTATCAATCTACATTGTTAGTTGAGCTAAGCCAAATAGCAAAATACCCTGGTATTCCAGGGTTAAGAGCTTGGGTTTCTAATCTTTTTGGCAGCTACTACTACTTAACTCCAGAAGATTTTATTTACTCTCAGAACAACAAAAAAATCAATACCAATCATTTTGGGTTTGGCATTTACAGCAATAGTCCCTATTTAAATTACAGCGGAGCTGCCCGGTTTTTTTTAAGCGGTTATAGGTCTGCTGACAAGGAGCTTTTCGGAAGATTATCTATTCTTCCATGGAAATCGAAGGAGATGCCTTTTATTTCCGGCGAGTTATCCATAACCGATAGGGAACCGGATCCGTTCTTAAAACAATATTTTTCAAATCACTATAAATGGAATAATAATTTTGACAAAGAGAGTCGTTTTAGGATTAGTGCAAAAATAGGTGCAGAAAAAATTGGTTTTGAGGCAGGTTACAATCTGGTTCATATCCTGAATTATATTTACTTTGATACACTTGCCCTACCAACACAAGCGTCGAATGTAACCGTTACATCTGCTTATTTGCAAAAAGTATTAAAGTTAGGTGGTTTGCATCTTGTGGGGAAAGCCGTTTGGCAGGCAATCACCAATACCGAAGCAATGGGTTTACCCACACTGTTGGGTTTTGGTGCTCTATATTACCAGTATCCCTTGGTAAAGAATGTGTTAACCGTCCAGCTAGGGATTAGCGCTTTTTACCGTACCCCTTTCTATGCCGATGTTTATAATCCTGCAACTGGAATATTCCATCGTCAAAAGGATCGCGAAATTGGAAACTATCCCTATGCCGATGTCTTTTTAAACGCCAAGTGGAAACGTACCAATTTGTTCTTCAAATTTGAGCATGTAAATCAGGGATATCCTGATAATCAGTACTTTATTTCTGTGCACTATCCTTACAACCCGCGAATGTTCAAATTTGGACTTTCGTGGATGTTCTATGACTAGTCATCAAAATTCCTGACTGTATTACAACACTTTACACTAATTTTGTGTTTCTTTTTAAGTTGAACCAAAAAAGTCATTTATGGCGAGAAATTTTTATGTGTTTACCAGAGGGTTGATTTTTTTGGCCATACTTTTCGTGTTCTCTTGTTTGAACAATGAGAGAAAATTAAAAGATGAACCCGAAATTAATCGAGATTTGGCCGCAATACTAGCCGATGGAAAACTAGTTGCTGTAACCGATTACAATGCCACCAGCTACTTTATTTACAAGGGTGAGCCAATGGGCTATCAATACGATATGCTTCGTGACCTGGCCTCTTTCCTTGGTTTAAAACTTGAATTGGTAGCCGAGAATGATATTGACAAATCATTTGAAATGCTCAAAAGCGGAAAGGTTGATATTATTGCTAATAGTTTGGCAGTAACTGCCCAGCGTAAGAGAGAGGTAGATTTCACCATCCCGCATGGCGAAACCAGCCAGGTTTTGGTGCAGCGAATACCCAAAGAGAATGGGAACCCTTTAGTACAAAAACCATTAGATCTTTCCGGTAAGGTTGTTTACGTTCAGCGGAGCTCCGCAGCTGCCTTTCGGTTAAAAAAACTTTCAGATGAAATTGGTGGAGGTCTTGCCATTGTGGAACTTCCCAATCACGATGCCGATAAACTTATTGAATTGGTTGCAAATGGAGAAATTGACTACGTGGTTTGCGATGAGTCGGTAGCCCTTGTAAAATCGGCATATTACAAGAACATCAATATAGATGTCCAAATTGGTTTTCCCCAACATACCGCATGGGCTGTTAGAAAATCTTCGCCGGAATTGCTAAAGCGCATAAACTCATGGTTAGAGGGATACCTGAAAACTGCTCATTACAAAAACATTGAATTAAAGTATTTCTCCGAGGAACGTTTTATCCGCAGGGCCAGCAGTGAATATTTTTACATTTACACCGGACGAATATCGCAATGGGATGAGTATTTTAAGAAGCATAGCCAATCCATAGAGTGGGACTGGCGATTATTGGCCTCATTGGTTTATCAGGAATCCCGTTTTCGCCACGATGTTACCTCTCAAAGAGGAGCCACTGGCCTAATGCAGATGATGCCCCAAACTGCCGAATATTTTGGTATCGACAGCACCGTAAACCCGGTTAAGCAAATTGAAGTAGGGGTAAAGTACCTGAAATGGATTGAGGATAAGTTTAATGGATATGATATCCCCAAGGAAGAAAAGATAAAATTTGTTTTGGCTTCATATAATGCTGGAATCGGGCATGTTATCGATGCCCGGAATCTCGCTATTAAGTATGGTCGCGATCCCAATCGATGGGAGGATAACGTTGAGTACTTTATTCGCTATAAATCTGAATTTGCGAACGATACTATTGTTAAATATGGGCGACTTAAGGGAACAGAAACCTATAGGTTTGTAAGGGATATAATAGATAGGTACGAGCATTATAAAAATATTGTGGGGGAGTAGCTACTTCCCTTTTCTATTGCGCGCAAACTTATTATCGATTTGCCGAATAGTGTCTTAATTAATACCTTTGCATCAAATTTTAAGGTATGAGTAATCGTAGAGTTAGAGTTCGTTTTGCACCGAGCCCAACGGGGCCCCTTCATATTGGTGGGGTTCGAACAGCCCTATTCAATTACTTTTTTGCCCGCAATCACGGGGGCGATTTCATATTGAGAATAGAGGATACCGATTCGCAGCGCTTTGTGCCCGGTGCCGAGGAGTACATCAATGAAGCACTTAGCTGGTGCGGAATTAAAATTGATGAGGGTGTGCGTGAAGGCGGTCCACATGCCCCGTACCGTCAAAGTGAGCGTAAGCCAATATACAAGCAATTTGCTGATAGGTTGATTGAGAAAGGAAATGCCTATTATGCCTTTGACACCCCTGAGCATTTGGAAAAACTTAGAAGTAAAGCTGAGGCTAAGGGCGAAGTTTTTACCTACAATTTTGCCATAAGGCAAAGCATGGAAAATTCTCTATCGCTTTCCGCCGATGAGGTAAAAAGGAGAATTGAAAGTGGCGATCAATGGGTGATTCGTTTCAAAATGCCCGAAAACCAAGAGGTGGTTATGCACGATTTGATTCGTGGTGAGGTTCGAGTGAACACATCTACCCTTGATGACAAAGTGCTGTTCAAGAGCAGCGACATGCTGCCCACCTATCATTTGGCAAATGTAACTGATGATTACCTGATGGAAATTACCCATGTTATTCGAGGTGAGGAGTGGTTACCATCGCTTCCGCTTCATGTGCTTCTATATAGGGCACTGGGCTGGGAGGATAAAATGCCACAGTTTGCTCATCTTCCTTTATTGCTCAAACCCACCGGGAATGGCAAGTTAAGTAAGCGCGATGGCGATAAAATGGGCTTTCCTGTTTTCCCCTTACTCTGGAAAGGTGAAGATGACGAAATATCGCGTGGATACCGTGAGGATGGCTATTTCCCAGAAGCATTTGTCAATTTATTGGCACTACTTGGTTGGAATCCAGGAAACGAACAGGAAATATTCAGTATGGATGAACTTATCCATGCTTTTAGTATTGAACGCGTAAACAAGTCGGGCGCTCGCTTCGATCCGGAAAAAGCAAAGTGGTTCAACCATCAGTACCTTATTCGTAAGCCCGATGAAGAGGTGGCAGCACTTTTCTTGCCCATTTTAGAGCAGTACAATATAAATATAGATGGAGAGTTTAATAAATTAACCCGGATTATTGGCCTGGTTAAGGAACGCGTGAATTTTGTCCATGAGCTTTGGTCGCAAACCAATTTCTTTTTCGAGCGCCCCTTGCAATACGACCAACAGGCTGTGGCCAAGCATTGGAAACCCGAAACGCCAGGAATCATTGAAGAGGTAATAAATCTTTTTAGCGAGTTCAGCAACTGGGAGGCACATTCAATTGAGACGAAACTTAAAGAGTTTATCAACCAAAAAGGCTATGGTATGGGCAAGGTAATGAATGCCATCAGGCTTTGCCTAGTGGGTGAGTCCAAAGGACCTGGAATTGCCGATATATGTGAAATACTGGGCAAGGAAGAAACACTAATTCGTTTCAAACAAGCTATTGCAATTCTAAAAGGTTGATTGTATCTTTATAACATGATTGCCACTCTATATATTGCATGCTTTTGTTGTTGTATGGGTTGTAACCCTATACCGCAAGGGCTATGCAGTAAGTTAATCTGAAAGTAGAATTCTTTTTTTATATGCACCCTTCCGGTATTGATACGGAAGGGTTTTCTGTTATTATGTCTGTAACAGAATTTAACCTCACCAAGAAAAGTCAACTCAAATTATAAAAACTGTTATGAGCTCAAAAGGGTTAAACCACCAATGGGTAAAGCGCGAAACTGGTTTTCTTAGCCGGGAGCTATCCAAACGGATTGTTGATGCTTTACTTACAGAAGTGCCGCAAAATGTTGATGTACCTGAAAGGATGGAGCTGCTTATTACGTATTTATTAAATTTTTCGTCTAATACCATTGTTGATTACAGCAAGGTTTTGCAACACTTTGTATCCCGGTTAGCTGATGTTGTGGATGATTTAAGAGCCGATGCGCAATTTATATGGGAAAACGATCCTGCTGCCACATGCGTTCAGGAGGTTGTTATAACTTATCCGGGTTTTTACGCCATTCTGCATTACCGTTTGGCCAATTTGCTGCATCAGTTAGGTGTACAATTGCTTCCGCGAATGTTAACGGAGTATGCCCATAGTAAAACTGGTATAGATATTCATCCTGCAGCTAAAATTGGTCGTGAGTTTTTTATTGATCACGGAACCGGTATTGTTATAGGGGGAACGGCCATTATTGGAAACAGGGTAAAGTTGTACCAGGGTGTAACGCTGGGCGCTTTAAGCGTGTCAAAGCAGATGGCTGTTGCTAAGCGTCATCCTACCATAGAAGATGATGTTGTAATTTATGCCGGAAGTACAGTTTTGGGTGGCGATACTATTATTGGTCATCATAGCATTATTGGCGGGAATGTGTGGTTGGTAAAAAGCGTACCGCCTTATTCAATAGTATATCACGAGAGCAAGGTAAGGGTACAAAGTAAATTTATCAAATCATAAAAAATACAGGGAAATGCGATACAATAGCATTCTGGAAACAATCGGAAATACACCGCATGTAGGGTTGTTAAGGCTCTTTCCGCATCACAACGTTTGGATAAAGGATGAGCGCCGGAATCCCACTGGGAGCATAAAGGACAGAGCTGCACTAGCAATGATAGAGGATGGTGAAAAAAAAGGTATTATTGGTAACGGTTCGATGATAGTTGAGCCAACATCCGGGAATACAGGAATTGGTTTAGCCATGGTAGCAATGCTAAAGGGTTACAGGCTTATTTTAACCATGCCCGAAAGCATGTCGATGGAGCGCAGAAAAATACTTAAGGCGTTAGGTGCAGAGATTGTGCTTACCCCCGCATTGAATGGCATGCAGGGGGCAATTGATAAAGCACTTGAAATTGTGAATAGCAACAAAAGGGCATGGATGCCCATGCAGTTCGAAAACCCTGCTAACCCGAAAGCGCACTACCAGGCTACAGCCGAGGAAATAATTGCTGATTTCCCTGATGGTATTGATGTTCTGGTTGCTGGAGTTGGGACAGCGGGTCATATCTCAGGTATTGGAGCTAGGCTTAAGGAAACTTTCCCTAAGATAAAAATATTTGCAGTTGAGCCTAACGATTCGCCCGTTTTATCAGGAGGTCAAATGGGAACGCATGGGATTCAAGGTATAGGTGCTGGTTTTGTTCCAAAAAATTATAATTGCCATATTGTTGACCATGTTATTAGCGTAGCTACAGACGATGCTTTTCATTTTGCAAGAAAGCTTTACAAAACCGAGGGTATATTGGCAGGAATATCAACTGGCGCAAATATTGCCGCTGTAAACAGTATTCAAAATGACTTACACCCGGGAAAGACTATCTTAACTTTTGCCTACGACGGGGGAGAACGATACCTTAGTATTGAGGATTTGTGGCGGCAATAAATTTTAAAGTCCGGTTAAGCGTTTAATCTCGTTTAGCTTGTTTAGCGCCTCGATTGGCGTAAGATTATTAATATCAATCTTTTTAATTTGATCGCGAATTTGTTTTAAAACTGGATCTTCGAGTTGGAATATGTTGAGTTGGTAACCCTCTCTGTGGGTGCTAATTTCATTAACCGGTTTACTAAGCGATTGGTGCTGGTCGGACTTTTCCAGTTGGGCAAGTATTTCGTTAGCGCGTTTTACCACGCTTGTTGGCATGCCAGCCATACGTGCAACATGGATACCAAAGCTGTGCTCACTTCCACCTCTTACCAACTTCCTTAGGAATATAACCTGATTGTTAAGTTCTTTAATTGTAACATTGTAGTTCTTTACCCTAGAAAAACTTTTTTCCATTTCGTTCAGCTCATGGTAGTGAGTGGCAAAGAGGGTTTTAGCACGTGCTGAGGGGTGTTCGTGGAGGTATTCAACTATTGCCCATGCAATGGAAATGCCATCGTAGGTTGATGTGCCGCGGCCAATTTCATCGAGTAGGACCAAGCTACGGGGCGAGATGTTATTCAAGATGCTGGCGGCTTCCTGCATTTCTACCATAAAGGTGGATTCGCCGAGGGAGAGGTTATCGGAGGCCCCTACTCGGGTAAAAATCTTATCAACAACTCCAATGGTTGCCGCATCGGCAGGCACAAATGATCCTATTTGTGCCATTAGCACTATTAGTGCTGTTTGGCGGAGCAGCGCCGACTTGCCTGCCATGTTGGGACCTGTAATGATGATGATTTGCTGTTCTCGTGTATCGAGGTAAATATCGTTGGCAACGTATTGTTCCCCAGCGGGGAGCATGCGCTCAATAACCGGATGTCGTCCCGCCCTGATGGTTATAACGTCATCGTTGTTAACTGTTGGTCTGTGGTAACCGTAGTCAATTGCACAGGTGGCAAAGGAGAGGAGGCAATCAATTTGAGCAATTAGGTAGGCATTAAGTTGAATAGAGCCAATATACTCGGCAAGGCTATGAACCAGGTTTTGGTAAAGCAGTTGCTCCAGTTCCAGTATCTTTTCCTCTGCACCAAGTATTTTTTCCTCATATTCCTTGAGTTCCTGTGTTATATAGCGTTCTGCTGAAACTAGGGTTTGTTTTCTGATCCAATCCGATGGAACCTTGTTCTTGTGAGTGTTACGAACCTCAATATAGTATCCAAAGACATTGTTGAAGTTAACCTTTAGTGAGGGTATTCCGGTTCGTTCCGATTCGCGTTGCTGGAGATTTAACAAAAATTCTTTTCCGGAATACAGAATGGTCCTTAGCTTATCGAGATCGGCATTTACGCCTCGCCCAATTACCTGTCCCTTTCCCAGCATCATGGGGGCATTTGGAACAATCTCTTTTGCAATACGTTCGCGAATGTTATGGCAGGGATTTAGCTGCTCAGCAATACGAAGCAGCGTGGGTTCAATGTTCTGCTCACATATTTTTTTAATCTCTTCAATAAGATTTAATGCATTTTTAAGTTGTATCATCTCGCGGGGTTGTATCCGGCCAACCGCAGCTTTTGAGATAATACGTTCCACGTCGCCCATTTCCCTGATTTTATCATTTAGGGCAAACCGAATATCTTCATGGTTAACAAGGTATTCAACAACATTTAGCCTATCATTAATTGAATCGATGTTTTTAAGTGGAAGGGAAATCCATCGTTTCAGAAGCCTTCCTCCCATGGGCGATAGGGTTTTATCAATAACCTCAATAAAGGTTTTGGCTCCTTCGTTCAGAGAGCTAAAGAGCTCAAGATTTCGGGATGTAAACCTATCAATCCAAACATAAGCATCCTCATCGATGCGCGATATGCTTGAAATATGACCAATCTGATTGTGCTGGGTGACATCGAGGTAGTAGAGAACGGCTCCTGCGGCAGTTATTCCAAACCTAAGGGGATCGATACCAAAACCCTTTAGCGACTGGGTATTGAAATGCTTAGTTAGTTTTTTTCGGGCAGCATCCTCATTAAATGCCCATTCATCGAGTCGGGTTAGGTAATGTTTTCCCCCGAAAACATCAATGAAATCCTTTATCTTAGTTCGTTCAACCAGTATCTCTTTGGGCTTGAAGTTGTTGATCAACTTGTCAATGTAATCGAGATTCCCTTCCGATGTGTAAAATTCGCCTGTTGATATGTCAAGAAAGGCGATACCGGCATACTTTTTATCGAGGTAAACGCAGGCCAGAAAGTTGTTCTCCTTTCGCTCAAGGATATTATCGTTGTAAGAGACACCAGGAGTTACAAGTTCGGTAATTCCGCGTTTTACAATGGTCTTGGTTTTTTTAGGGTCCTCCAGCTGTTCGCAAATGGCTACTTTTTGTCCGGCTCTAACCAGTTTAGGCAGGTAGGTGTCCAGAGCATGGTGAGGGAAGCCTGCCAGCTCAACAAATGAAGCAGCCCCATTAGCTCTGCGGGTGAGCGTTATACCTAGGATTTCGGATGTCTTGATGGCATCCTCGCCAAAGGTTTCGTAAAAATCACCCACCCTGAAGAGTAGTATGGCATCCGGATGCTCACGTTTTATACTCAGGTACTGCTTCATGAGCGGGGTTTCAACCATGCTTAAATTTTTACTTTCGCTCACCTTGTTTTGCTATTTGTATAGTGTACAAAAATACCAAATCATTTGGCTGTTTTTTGGTGGTGTTAAAAAAACGTTAAAACTATTTTACAACATCTTTTTTGCACCCAAAAACATTAAACTATTCCATAATTTTGTACTCTAATAACGCAAACCCCCGACTTCACAGCCGGGGATTTCAATTGGTTCAGGTATTAGTAAGGATTGGAAATAATCACCGTAAAGTTATAAATTTTCAACAACATTTTCAACTTTAGGTTTTCAATAGAAGGAACAGGTGATTGATACTAATACCTAACCATATACAAGACAGGCTTTTGGCCTGTCTTTTTTTTGATAAAGTTTTGAAAAAATTAAGGGCGACAAAATGTCGCCCTTAATTTGTGTGGTATCGGATTTGAACTATTAATTTTTTTTTGCCCTGAGTTGTTCAAGATCGTAGGCAATAGGTGTTGCCACGAATATGGAAGAATAGGTACCAATAAGAATACCAATAATCAGCGCAAAGATAAATCCCCGTATAACTTCTCCGCCGAAGAAAAACATGGGAATTAGCACAACCAAGGTAGAGAACGATGTTGAGAATGTGCGGCTAAGTGTATTGTTAATGGCATCATTAATATTTTCTGCTTTGTCGCGTTTGGGATGGATAGTTAGGTATTCACGGATACGGTCGAAAATGATTACGGTATCGTTGATGGAGTATCCGATTATGGTAAGAATAGCAGCTATGAACGATTGGTCAATTTCCATACCAAAGGGAACACGGAAGTAGAGCAACGAGAACATACCAATGGTAAACAGCGAGTCGTGGGCAAGCGCTAACACACCACCGGCGCTGTAGCTCCAGTACCTAAAACGGATAAGAATGTAGATAAAAATAACAATAAGGGCAAAGAACACAGCAATGTAAGCATCACGTTTGATATCGTGGGCAATGGTGGGGCCAATCTTAATGGAGCTCTGCTTGTAAATGTTTTGGAAATCGTTGAAACTTGCTCCCTTATCCATAAAAGGCTTTACACCGCTGTATATTAATGAGTCAACCTCGTTGTCAACATTTTCATCATTTACATTTATCTTATACTTGGTAGTAATTTTAACCTGTTTGGTTTCGCCTATGGTTTTAACTTCGGGAGCTTCGCCAAGGTATTTCTTTAGAGCTTGACTAACCTCAACGGTTGATACCGGCTTATTGAATCGTACAATGTAGGAACGACCTCCAACAAAATCGATACCGGGATTCAATCCCCTAATAAACAGAGAAACAATACCAATGGTAAGAATTATGCCAGAGAAAACATAAGCTTTTTTGCGTAATCCAATAAAATCTATTTTAAGATTATGGAAGGCATTTGCAGATATTTTGGTAGCGAAAATCAGTGGTAGGTTCCGCTTTTCTAACCAAAGTAGAATTAAACGGGTAATAAAAATTCCGCAGAACATTGAGGTAATAATACCAATGATTAGGGTGGTAGCAAAGCCACGGATTGGACCTGAACCGAAAAGGTAAAGGATTACTCCGGTAAGCAGCGTGGTAACATTACCATCGATAATTGCCGAAAGTGCATTTTTGTAGCCATCCTTAATTGCTAAGTTGAGACCTTTGCCACCTCTAAGTTCCTCGCGAATACGTTCAAAAATGAGCACGTTGGCATCCACAGCCATACCCATGGTAAGCACAATACCGGCAATACCGGGCAGGGTAAGGGTAGCACCAAATGAGGCTAGTACGCCAATAATAAAGAATAGGTTGGTAACTAGGGCAAAGTCAGCTACTAACCCGGCGCTGAAACTGTAGTAGGCTACCATGTAACCAAGAACAATTAAGAAGGAAATTATGAATGATTGAAAACCGGCATTAATGGCTTCTTTACCCAGTGATGGGCCAACCAGTTGTTCCTGAACAATGTGAGCGGGTGCAGGTAACTTCCCCGATTTAAGAACGTTGGCTAAGTCCTTAGCCTCATTTATGGTGAAGTCGCCAGTAATTTGAGAACGTCCACCTTTTATCTCGGTTTGAACACGGGGGAAGGAGTAAACGTAGTTATCGAGAACAATTGCTATACAGCGGCCAACGTTTTCGCCTGTCATACGGGCCCAAATGCGGGCACCCTCGGCATTCATCTCCATGTCAACTTCAGCCTCACCCTTGCGGTCGCCAAATGCCTCACGGGCATCGGTAATTACACCACCATCGAGTGGAGCTTTGCCATCGCGGGTGGTTACTTTTAGGGCTACAAGCTCATAAATGGTTTTATTTTTATCCCATTTAGGGGATTTTACCGTCCAGGCAAACTTAACGTCGGGAGGGAATAAAGCCCTAATTTTGGGCATACTAAGAATCTCGTTAACACGGGCAGTGTCCTTAACTTGCGCCATACCAACTACTGGGCCGGCTGCTGGTTGGTTTTCGTAAAGATTGGGTTGAAGAATGCTGAAAAGAGGGTAATCCTTAGCTGCGTCTTTAGCAGCAGCAAGGGTATCAGTTTTTTCAGATTCTTTTAATTTATTTAAAAGTTCATCCTGTGGTTCCTGTTTTTCTTCTTTTTGGGCATCACTAGTGGCAGCTTCGGTTGTAGAGGCGGCTTTCATTATCTCAGTTAGTGTGCTGTTGGCTGCTACCAGATTATTAAATAGTTCGCTGTTCTCATAGGTTTCCCAGAACTCAAGATTTGCAGTACCCTGAAGCAGCTTGCGAACACGTTCTGGTTCCTTGATACCGGGAAGTTCAATGGCTATTAATCCAGAATTCTCAAGCCTTTGTATGTTGGGCTGGGCTACTCCAAACTTATCGATACGTTTACGAAGAATGTTAAAAGAGTTGTCAATGGCACTTTCAGCTTCCTGCTTTAAAACTTTTAGCACGTCATCGTCGGAGGAGTCAAAGTTAACCTTGTCTCGAAGTTCAGGAGTGCTAAAAATGGCTGCAAGCCTAGCATTGGGAGCAACCTGCTTGAATGCCTTTCCAAACTTATCGATAAAATGTTCGCTACCGGGCATTTTTTGAGCCAGCTCCATGGCCTTTACAAAGGCGGTGTCCTTGCTGTTGTTCGATAATACTTTTACTAGGTCGACAACCGATACCTCCAACATTACATTCATACCCCCTTTGAGGTCAAGACCAAGGTTTATTTCCCTTTCCTTGCATTCCTTATAGGTGTACTTACGAACAAAAAGGAAGTTGTAAACTGGTTCCTGCGACATGGAGTCGAGGTAATGTTCGTACCTCCTACTAATAAAATTGTCCTCAACTGTTGCATATTCGCGAGCTTTTTTCTCAACTCGCCAAGTTACATAAGTAAACGAAAGCTGGTATAAGCATACCAGAGCAAATGCAACGGCAATAAATTTAATTGCACCTTTATTCTGCATCGTTGTAGTTTATTAAAGATTTGATAATTCGGCAGTTTTCAAAAATATCGGGCAAATATAATTTTTTTTAGCATACAAACACCCTTTTGTTTTCACACATTTTAGCAATTGTTGATTTTTAAATATATACGCCTGTTATTAATATTTATGCTGCTTGCATGTTTCATTAAAAAATCGCAACCCAATAACCCTATAATTTTAACTTTTGCAAGTTCACCGTATAGTTCTATCAAGTTGCTTAGGTCAGCAAGAGTAACATAAAGTTTGGTGAATTGATGCCTATCGATGATTATGCTACCGATAACCGCTGTTTTTACTTCATGCTTACGTGAATCGAATCCTACTATAAGTCCTTCGGAATGAATGGTTTGCTCCCACTCGTCAGCCAAAGCCTGATCAACAACTGTTTGGCTCGCGCCAGTATCCACTACCATCCAGGCTTCAGTGCCGTTAAGTCGGCACTTCACTAGCCAATGGGAACCTTTTTCATCGATGGTCATTACCCTAAATCCAATACTTTTAGGCATTATCTGATGTTTGAATTTTAGACGTGAAGATATTGATTTTTGTAATTGAATATGTAAATTGTAGATCCATTTATGCGTCGTTTAATCATGTTGAACCGTTACGCTCTCTTTAGAAATAGGCTTCGCTACACCATACTTCCGGTGTTTGCCGTTGTGCTTTTCGTTGTAGTAGTAATGGCGCTAATTACTATACCCTTTCAGCTTAGCTGTGAGCGTAAGTTCATAGGGCCAACCCACGAGAACTTGTCGCATATCCTCGCCAATACATGCATGATGTTCAAAAAACTAGCCGATAACAATAGCTTATCTTTAGGTAAGGAGCTCCACCCAGGGGAAGGTGAAATATTGAAAAACCTAAGAAATAATCAACACCTAAAAGAGGTTACCCTAGTAAAAGCTAATAAGGCTTCAACTTTTTCGCTAACCCAAAGCGGGAACCTACAGAAAATGTTCATCGATAGTGCTAGTGCTGTAAAACGGTACGGTGACTTCAAAGGGGAAGAGCCTACTGCAATTTATTTGAAATTAGTCAATAATTCATTAGCTATTAGGTTGATAAACAAAATCGAAGTGCAAGCATTAGATTTTGCTTATGCAGAATTGGAATATCTTCTTCCCAACAGAATAACAGTAAAAAAAGTACAAACCGATAAATGGATTGTTTTAGAATCCAAAACACCCGATAAAGCCGATTGGTTCAATACAATAAACGGGTTAACTGTCATCAATCCTATAAAAATATATGCTGATACCCTTTATTTTGTTCTTATTGCAGGGCTTTTCTTGATGGTTATTCTAGTTTTATATGCATGGTTCAGTACATCAAAATTGAAGAGCGAATTAATGCTATGTACCAATTTGCTTAATGGTAATTATGATGAGTTGGTGAGCAACGCTAGCGGAGAGCTGTTTGATGCAGTCAGCCCAATATTTTTTGAAACCCGTTTAAGGATAAATGAGGTAACCGAAAGGTTGGCGGAATGTCGCGATAGGCTCGATCGATTTTACCAGGCATCAGCCGATGCCATTGTCATACACCTTGATGGGATACCCCTTTTTTTTAATCCTGTTTTTGCAGAGCTAACGGGTTATTCGGAGCAGGAGTTGGCGTTGTTAAAGCCTTTCAATTTGATAAAAGTTGACGAAGAACTGCTTAGCGAGGTAAGAGAGGGGATGCGGCCCTCATTGGAGGGAACGCTTCGTAGAAGCGATGGCAAAGTTCTTTACGTTGAGGTTCAGGTCAAATCAATTACCTATAGAGGTCAGGTTGCAGAATCAATTGTGATTCGCGATATCACTCATCGTAAATTTATGGAGCGGGAGCTACAGATGGAGCGCATGCGCCAGGTAAAGTCGGTTATCGACGGGCAGGAAAAAGAGCGCCAGCGTTTATCGCGCGAGCTACACGATGGTTTGGGGCAAAATCTGGTTGCCATTAAGTTAAAATTGGAGAGCATACCGCATGAAGTTGCGGTAGAGTTTGATGCCACGCTTGCACGGGTGAAGCAAATGTTCAATCATACCATTGATGAGGTACGTCGTATATCAAACAATCTTATGCCAGCAGCCTTAAAAGAATTTAGCCTGGCAGTTGTGCTTCGTAATCTTTGCAATGAGGTAGAAGGGAATTCGGGTATAAGCATTAGCCTAACTGTTGGTGTTCTCCCTGAACCGCTGGATCAACTTTTGAAAACCTATGTGTATCGAATAGTGCAGGAGGCGCTTACCAATGTTATAAAGCATTCAGGAGCAAGCAGGGCAAATGTAATGGTATATGCCGATTATAACAACCTGCATCTTCACATTGAGGATAATGGAGTAGGATTTATTTCCAATCTTCCGGCCGATAAGGGTAACGGACTTTATAATATGAAGGAACGAGCTATTTTACTTAACGGGAAAATAAATATCATTTCATCACCAGGAAAGGGGACAAAGATTGCGGCAGAATTTCCTTTAAAACAGACAAATAGTATTGAAAATGGACAAAATTAGGGTAGCCCTGGTCGAAGACCACCAACTGGTTCGCGATGGGATGCGGTCGTTACTGAACAGCTCCAACACCATTGAGGTGGTGGCAGAGACTGATTGTGCAAAAAAAATGCTCGATCTTGTGGGCACAGTAAAACCCGATGTGATGCTGGTTGATATTTCGCTTCCCGAAATGTCGGGGGTGGAACTGGTACGGCTTATAAGTACACAGTATCCCAATATTAGAGTAATTATTTTATCGATGCATACTGAGCAGGAGTACATTTTCAGCTCACTCCGAAATGGAGCTAAAGGGTATTTGCATAAAAGTATATCGAGAGAGGAATTAATTGAAGCCATTGAACAGGTTCACCAGGGAAATGAGTATTTCAGCAAGGAGGTTTCAGGAATCATTCTTAAAAACTATTTGAGGCATATCAAAAATCCAGAAAGGGAAGAGGAATATGAGGATAAAAAACTTACCCCAAGAGAACTTGAAATACTCAAAATGGTTGCTCAGGGGTACTCCAATCAGCTAATTGCCGACAAATTATTTATCAGTGTACGAACTGTAGAATCTCATAAAAATCACATTATGCAAAAACTTGAACTAACAACCACTGTCGATTTGGTTAAGTATGCAATAAAATGCGGAATTATTGATTTGTAAACGTTTGCATTAATAAAATTAGATATTTTAATTTGTTTTTCACTTTATGTCAATAATAAGTTAATTTTGCATTTCTCAGAAAAGAGAATCAAGCAGTTAATTAATTAAAATTAAAAATCTATTAAACATGGCACTAAAAAACCAAAGAAAGGAATTAGTACGTATTGGCGTGTTCTACGATGGAAACTACTTCCTACACGTAAGCAACTATTACAATTACTTTCATCCCCGTAAAAAAAGGCTTAATATTGCAGGCCTACATGAGTTTATACGCAACATGGTGGCACGGGAGGAGGGGGTTGATCCTAGTTTCTGTCAAGTAATTGAGGCCCATTTTTTTAGGGGAAGAATCAGTGCGCAGGAGGCAAGCCAGCGCGGCAACCAATTGTACAACGATCGGGTTTTTGACGACATTCTGATGTCCGAGGGTGTGGTAACCCACTACCTTCCCATTCGACCCCGAGGGGGCCGTCGTGAGGACAAGGGAATTGATGTTTGGCTGGCTCTTGAGGCCTTTGAGCAGGCCTTTTACAAGCGCTTCAATGTGCTTGTTCTTATCACCTCCGATGGCGATTATGTTCCCCTAATCCGCAAGATTAACTCTTTGGGAACCAAGGTTATGGTTCTGGCTTGGGATTTTGACTACACCGATGACCAGGGCCGCGAGGTTACAACTCGTACCTCTCAGGAACTTCTCCGAGAGGTTACATACCCCTTATCCATGCATGAGCTAATAAACGATGGGCTGAAGCGCAAGGATAGAATTGTGGAAAATTTGTTTACCGTTCAGGATTACGGACAGCCGCGCCCTGCAGCAAAAGAAAATGTTTCGATTGACGACGATGAAGAAAAACGAGCTCGCATATTGAGTATCAATAACGGCTATGGTTTTATCCAATACCCACCCAATAACCTTTTCTTCCACTACTTGGATGTTGAGGGTGGCGAATTCGACGAGATAATTGAGGGCGACATGGTGGAGTTTGTTATTGAAACAAACGAAAAGGGACAGGAAGTGGCCAAAAAGGTCCGGAAGATACCCGATTACGATGTTAATTCTTGGTAGGGGAACAAACAGCCTGCATTTGCAGGCTGTTTTATTGAACTTGTTTAACCCTGCTCAGTAGCGTAGGTTTTAGAGTTTTTTGCCCAGAACTTTAACATCGACATTAATTACAAGGGCAAGGGAGAAGAACGCGGTAATCCCATATCTGTAGCACTTTCGATATTGGTATTAATGCCAGATTCTGCTATTGCTTCGTGGCATATGTCCTTTGAATTTATACAACTTAAACAAACCGTTATTAACACCTTTACTTCGATCATTTGGTTAAATTGAAGTTGAAAGTTACAAACCACAACTGTCACATCAAGTTCCACAGGGTGGCACATGGTTCGAATGGGCATGTTTTTTATTTCTTCCCTATCGGGGAATTCTGTACCCATCGTATTCATGGCCACATGATGGGCAAATTGCTGCCACTTTGCTGCATGGGTTAAGGGTGGGGTCAATTCATTCAGTTTTTTGCCCACTGCATTGAACTTATTCTGACACAAAGGGCAAAATTAGGTTCCCGTTTCTATACCTTATTATTAATGTGCTTATTAATAATTTCTTCATGGGGGTTAAAGTACCCAAAATACACCCATGGAAAATGGTTACGAGTTTGTTCCATTATGTGTTTCACACCAATGGGTTTACCTTCGGCGGTATACTCTATTCGGCTAAACAGCCAGTCGGGATCAATATTAAAGTTACGCCATTGAATCATGCTCAATTGTGTGTTGCTAATCAGTTTTTTAAGAGCTTCAAGTTCTTCGGTTGTATCGGTAATCCCCGGCATTACAAAGTAGTTAATTGAAGCCCATCGTCCGTGTTTACGGGCAATACGGATGGATTCAAAGGCATCATCCTGCTTAAAGCTAATCGGCCTAATGTAGAGGTTATACCATTTTTCCTGAGCCGAGTTCATGCTTACCCTTATGCTATTAAGTCCTGCCCTAAATAGCTCTTCAACTGCTTGGGGTTTGCTTCCGTTGGTGTTAAGGTTGATGATTCCCTTTAGAGTTTTAGCCCTGATGGCCTTAATGGTGTCCCGAATCAGTTCCCATTGCATGAGAGGCTCCCCCTCACATCCCTGTCCGAAGCTGACAATTGGGTTGGGTGCTGTTTCCAAATGGGGGACCATCAGTTCAACAATCTCATCAACAGTTGGAACAAAGTTAAGCCGATGTTGGGTTTCGGGAACCGGCGATTCACTTTTATCCTGTTTCGATATGCATCCTACACACCTTGCATTGCAGCTGGGCGATACCGGAATTGGGGCCTCCCAGCGGTTCATCACAAAATTTCGAGCAGCAGGGCAAAGGTAGGTGAAGGCACAATTCTGTACTAAATGGTTAAGCAGCCTATTACGGGGGTATTGCTTGAGTAGCTGTTTTCCTCTTCGAATAATTTCTTTTTGGTTAAAGTGCTCGCAATCCTGTCGTGTATCGGGGTCAACCCTTACGGCTGGTACGTAGAACTCCCCGTTATACCATCCTACAGCAGTGTATGCGTATAGCGGAAGTACCGGTGCGTTAGCTGTATTGATCCATGCAGCTATTGAAATTTGGGTATGAGCCGGGGCTATAAAGGCTGCACAGGCAATACCATGTCGTCCCTCCACAAGTTCCCCCTTTCGGTTAAAACCCTGCACCTTTCGCCCAGGTAGTTCAAAAAGATCGCTTCCGTAGGGGAGCGGTATCATTTCGTCAAGGTAAAGCGGATAAATTTGATTTCCTGAACGGCCTGCTGCAAATATTTTGGGATCCTCGAAAATATTTCCTTGGCCATCGCTGTAAACCGCAAAGGGCTGTATGCGTCGTGTCATGTTACAAATAGGTTACCAGCAAAGTTAGTAAAGATTTCATGTATGGTGATAGCGCAAGCTAATTTCTTGAAGGATTTAAAGTGCGGAGAATGGTGTCAATTTAGAGCAAAATAATGTAATGACCCCAAGAAAAAACTTGGGCGACTCAGTAAAAATGAAACTTCAAATTTCAACTTCCGCTCTAAACCACCCCAATATTGATGGGTGCCATTTTGGGAACGAGGGTTGCACATTTAGCCTATTCTAATATGTAACTTTTCAGTATCTTTGCAGTTCAAACGAAGAGCACTGAGGATGGAGAATATCAGAAACTTTTGCATTATTGCCCATATTGATCATGGGAAGAGTACGCTTGCCGATAGGCTGCTTGAAATAACCAATACCCTTAATGCGCGAGAGCTGCAGGAACAGGTACTGGATAGCATGGATTTGGAGCGCGAAAAGGGTATCACTATTAAGAGCCATGCCATTCAAATGGAGTATAACCATAAGGGTCAAACATACAAATTGAACCTAATTGATACCCCAGGCCATGTTGACTTTTCCTATGAGGTTTCACGTGCCATTGCATCCTGCGAAGGGGCATTGCTTGTTGTAGATGCCACTCAGGGCATTCAGGCCCAAACCATATCGAACCTTTACCTGGCGCTCAACCATGATCTTGAGATTATTCCGGTGATCAATAAGATTGATATGGAAGCCGCCATGGTGGAGGATGTTAAGGATCAAATTGTTGATCTTATAGGCTGTAAACGGGAAGAAATTCTTGCTGTTAGCGCCAAAACAGGCGAAGGTGTTGATGCCGTGCTGGAAGCAATTGTAACTCGGATTAAACCGCCCAAAGGCGATCCCAACGCACCCCTTCAGGCACTCATTTTCGATTCCGTTTTCAACTCGTTCAGGGGTATAATTGCCTACTTTAAGGTATTTAACGGTACCATTCGCAAGGGCGATAAGGTAAAGTTCTTTAATACTGGTCGAGAGTATGAAGCCGATGAGGTGGGAATTCTTCGTCTAAAACTTGAGCCACGCGATTACATAAGTGCCGGTGATGTGGGGTACATAATATCTGGTATTAAGGAATCGAGCGAGGTAAAGGTGGGCGATACTATTACACATGTTGAGCATCCATGCGATAAAGCTATTGCTGGGTTTGAGGATGTAAAACCCATGGTTTTCGCAGGACTATATCCGGTTGATGCTGATGAATACGAGGATTTACGCGCATCGCTTGAAAAGCTAAAACTCAACGATGCCTCCATTTCGTTTGAGCCCGAATCATCGCTTGCACTTGGTTTTGGCTTCCGTTGTGGCTTCCTTGGACTTTTGCACATGGAAATAGTTCAGGAGCGCTTGTACCGCGAGTTTGATATGGATGTTATAACTACCGTACCCAACGTTTCCTATTTGGTTCACACCACCAAGGGCGAGGTGGTTGAGGTGCACAATCCCAGTGGTTTGCCTACTCCCACCATGATTGACTATATTGAGGAGCCTGTCATTACTGCACAAATAATCACCAAGTCGGAGTACCTGGGTGCAGTTATGAAGCTTTGTATTGATAAGCGAGGGTTCCTTAAGAATCAGGTTTTCCTGACATCCGATAGGGTGGAACTCTCGTTTCGCCTTCCATTAAGCGAAATAGTATTTGATTTTTACGATAAGCTCAAGTCCATCTCTCGTGGCTACGCCTCGTTCGATTACTTTATTGACGGATACCAGGAGGCTAAACTGGTTAAACTTGACATTCTTCTTAATGGCGAAATGGTTGATGCGCTTTCATCGCTTATTCATATGGATCATGCCTATGAGTTTGGCCGAAAGATGTGTGAGAAGCTCAAGGAACTTATTCCCCGTCAGCAATTCGATATTGCCATTCAGGCTGCTATTGGTTCAAAAATCATTGCCCGTGAAACCGTTAAGGCATTGCGTAAGGATGTGACCGCAAAATGTTACGGTGGCGACATTACCCGTAAACGTAAACTTCTTGAAAAGCAAAAAAAAGGGAAAAAACGCATGCGCCAGATAGGTTCGGTGGAGGTTCCCCAACAAGCATTTCTTGCAGTGCTGAAAATGGATTAACCCATTTGAAATGACTTTAAAATCTCTGCTTAAACGCTACAGGCTACATCAAATTGGATATGTGGTTGGGCAAAATGGCATTTACAACCGTTACCTGCGCGAAACGGAGGGATGGAATAGGCACCTTAGCCTTACAAGAGAAATTATTATTGAGACAGTAGAAAAGTTGAAACCAAAAAGTATATGTTTTTTGGGTAGCGGTTGGTTGCTTGATGTTCCCATGGAGCAGCTTCTTAGTAAACAGGTAAATATTACCCTAGTCGATATCTATCACCCCCCACAGGTAGCTAAACGATATGCCCAGCATTCTAGGGTTAAGTTTCTTACATCCGAGCTTACAGGCGGGTTTGTTGACTTTATAAGCACCACCACTCCGCGAAGGTTAAATTTTTTTCAGCTGGCAAACTATTTAAATAGGAATGCAGCTCCACGTTTTGATGCCGATTTGGTAGCTTCGTTAAACATATTGAGTCAGCTTAGCGATATCCCCTTGGAATACCTGCGCCGTAGGGCAAAGATACCCGAGACGCTTTTACTAGAACTGGCAGGAACTATCCAGCAGCGTCATATTGATAGTTTACCTTCTGGAAAATCGCTGATAATTACCGATATCCAGGAAGAGTATTCCGACGATAGCGGTAAATTGCTAGCAGTGCGACCTACGGTTTATGTTGATTTATCGATGCTTTCGCAGGTTAGGGAGTGGAACTGGCGATTCGATACCACCAAAACCTACAATGAGGAGGCTAATACCTCGCTCAGGGTTGTGGCAGGGCTGATGTTTTAGCCATAAATAATTCCGAACACATAGGTTCGGAATTTAAAATTTTTATATGAAGGTTCATGGTTACTGCCTTGACCAGCACTTAACCCAGTCAATTTCAAGGTATGCAGGCAGTTTTGAGTCATCAACCTTGCTGTTGACACTCGAGGCAAATACTAGATACATGGGAATACCGGGGGTTACATTCTTTTCAACCTTATATGGTGTACCATTTATGGTCCACACAATATTATTGGCATTCCATTCAACTCCTAGCAAATAAAATTGCTGATCGCACTTTACTCCACCAATGCTACTCATTGATTTAACTATTTTCCCATTGGAATTTTGAGTAAAATAGGCTGCGGTATAGGAGTTTAGCTTACTATCAGTTTTAATAAAAACATCAATTTCGGGTAAGATGTTATTCCCAACTAGGTAGAAGGCATGGGAAACACCTGGACAATAGGAAAGGCGAATTTTTGCCTCAACACGCCCCTCTTTCATTCGTAAAATGTGACCTGTGTTAATTACACCTGAGGTGTAACTGAAGGTTCTGGGAATAAATCCAAATTTTTGGTCCCAGCTCAAACCCTCAGTAGTTCCCTTTTGCGTAACGATTCTCAGTATGCTGTTTTTAATTTCAAAGTTCTTATCGGTGTAGTTTTGTTTATCATTGGTAAAAGAGTAGTTCCTATTAATAAGGGCGTCGCCCCAGAAAAACTTTGTCAGCCATTTTTGGGAGTCAATTTCTTTGGAATTAAAATCGTCGTAAAACTCTAATTTCCAACGTGTAAATTCCTTGAATTTTGAGCTATCCTTTTCGAGTGCTTTGAACCATTTAATTTTTTCAGAGACCTCTAATTTTTGATATTCCACTAACTTTGAGTAAGCCTCAGATTGCTCAAACTTATTTTTGGAAAGAAGATACTTTTTGCGGCTCTGGAAATCGGACGACTCTACCTGTTTTTTAAGTTCAAGGTATCGTTTAACCATAGGGGTTTCATCACCACCCTTTTTCAGGAATTTCTTTACCTCATTGTTGGCCGATAATTTTTTAAATTCTTTTTCGGTAATATATTCGGGAGAGCCCTTAAAGGTGAACTTATTGAGTTCCGATTTAGTACGAAGGTGCTCACCATTTTTATACCACTCGGCAAGATCGAGGTAATGTTTTAACTCAGCCGATTCCTTAAAATCATTGTATTGTAAGAACTCATCCTGAAGTTTTTTACGGCTAGCTTCAACCTTTTCAGTGGGGCTGAAATTACCGAATAACCTGTTGGTAAATACTTTAAATTTTGAAGGTGTACCCATGGAAAGAAGTGTTAGGAATTACTGTTGAATTGGTATCATGTTAAAAGGGATTTTCAGATGTTCGGCGTAATCCTCTCCCGCTTCAATCATATCTTCATCATCTTCCATATAGTGCCAGTTGATAACAACTGAATATCCTTTTTTATGTAGTTCACGGAATTTTTCAAGTATTCGGAGAATCATTTTGGAAGAGGAGGTGTTGTAATAGTCGAACCTCATGTTAACCTCTGTTTTCTCATTTGGGGATTCTATGTACTTATCAATCCATTCCAAAACTGGAACAAAAAACGAGTTAACATCCTCAGGCAGCGAATTCCCCGAAAACTCAATTATCGAATTATCTTTGTCGAGCAGCACTTTTGGTGTTTCCATTGTGGGCTCAATTTCTATTCTTTCCATAGCATAGGGGCTTTACTCCTAAATAATGATAAAGTTATTAAACTTTTTTTAAACTTTATCTTAATACTTACAAAATAAGTAAAAAATCTAATAGAATTCTTGTAAGAAACAACAACTTAATAAATCATTTTAAAGCCCTTGCCCCTAACGTTAATTATTTCAATGGTAGGATCGTTTGCCAAGTACTTTCGAAGCTTGGTAATATACACATCCATACTACGGGCGTTAAAGTAGCTATCGTCAACCCAAATTGTTTTAAGGGCAAAGTTGCGATCGAGTAGGCTGTTACGGTTAAGGCAAAGGTATTTTAGAAGTTCGCTTTCCTTGGTGGTTAACTTTCGAACTTCATCCCCGTAGGTTAGGGTCTGCTTGGTGGCATCAAATGTGTATTTTCCAATTTGGAAAAGTGTTTGCTCAGCGCCATTGGAATCCTTTCGTGTGCGGCGTAGAATTGCCTCGAGCCGCATGAGTAGTTCCTCAATACTGAAGGGTTTGGCCATGTAATCATCGGCACCAATGGAGAATCCCTCAATTATATCCTCTTTCATGGATTTAGCTGTGAGGAACAGAATGGGCATATTGGGATTTGCCATTCTGATCTCCTTTGCTAGCGTAAAACCATCCTTCAGTGGCATCATCACATCCAGTATGCAAATATCGTAATAGTTGCTTTGAAAACCTTTGTAGGCTTTCTCGCCATCCTTGTAGAGATCAACATCATATCCCTTTGCTTGCAGGTACTCCTTTAATAGGAACCCGAGGTTTTCATCATCCTCGGCAAGCATAACTCTGATTTTTCGTTGGTTCATGGTTGATATTTTATTATTTAGGTATGTATGATTCTTCTGATGGTCCGCTCCAGGGAAGGAAGAACGAAAATGTGCTGCCTTCACTTAGTTTGCTATCAACCCATATTCGTCCCCCATGGGCTTCAACTATCTTTTTAACATAACTTAGCCCGAGGCCAAATCCCTTGACATTATGTATATTTCCACTGGGTACGCGATAAAATTGGTCGAATATTTTGCGAAGATTTTCTCGGCTAATACCAATGCCATTGTCTTTAACAGCAACAACAATACCCTTTGTTATATCGCGGGTAGTAATGGTTATTTCAGGATTGCCATTACGGTACTTGGTGGCATTATCCAGAAGGTTGTTAATCACATTTGTGATATGAACCTCATCGGCCTTAACAATATGGTTATTGGAGTTGAGTTCAAGAATAATAATACCATCCTGAGAGTTGAGCTGAAGCGAGAAATTGTGGGTAATCTTTCGAATCACTTCGTGTACGTCAACATCCTTAATTTTCAATCTGAACTTATCTCTTTCGAAGATGGCCATTTGGAGCACTTTTTCAACCTGCAGACCCAGCCGTTTGCTTTCGTCGGCTATTACTCCGCCAAGGTAGGTTATGTTTTTCCGCTCGTTGGGGATGCTGGAGTCGTTGAGCATTTGTGCTGCAAGCGATATGGTTGATATGGGCGTTTTTAACTCGTGGGTCATGTTACTCACAAAATCGTTTCGAATTTCCGAGATGCGTTTTTGCCTAAATATGATATAAAGGGTGATTGTAAATATAGAAATAATTAGCAATGTGAGCAATAGTGTTCCAAAGGTCATTGGGCCAAGCGAGCCCAGAATGTAGGTTTTTTGGTTAGGAAAGTACAAGGTAAGAAAGTAACGGCGGGCAAAAAAGTCGTTGGGAAAAAGTTTATCTCGAAGAATCAGCCCCCTAAAGTATGCATTAAATTTTGGGCTGGAGTATATGGTACTGTCTTTTTCATTGGTTACCCGGTACTCATATCGGGCATCAATACCCTTCCGAACTAATTCCCGAAGTATAATGGAGTCGAGTTGTTGCTGCGGTATGCGATCCTGTAGCGGAAGTTCAACTCGGATCATGCGGTCAACAATATTTTCAACAAAAACAGTTTTGTTCAGCAGTTTATCTGTAACATAAAGGTTGAGCGTTTGATTTGATGGGGTTGAGGTACCCGATGAAATCTTAACCGGAAGGTTGCCTAGCAATGAGCTGTCAATTATGCTTTTACTTAGTGCTGGAAGTTTTAGTGTATCAAGGTTATTCAGTGTGAATACCTGTTGGCTGATTTGTTTGGCGCGGAAACCACTTTTAGTTCTGTTAAGGATATCCTGTCGGTAGGTCATTCGAGCCGTACCGCTAGTATTAACAGAGTAGTAGGGCTTAATCTCGTCAATTACTTGAACCACAGTTTCTTGTTTTTCAATCTCCTCAATAATTCGTTCCATGGCTAAGCTTGCCGTTTGGGCAAACTGCTCCTCCTTGATTTGTACGGCTATTCTAATCCATTTCGATTGAAGCAATACTAATCCCACCGATGCAATGGAGATTACCAGCGTTAGTATTAAAAGTATTTTTCTGCTCATTTGAGCAAAGGTAAACTTTATGATATGGACAACTATTCCCTTAACAAAGTTTAACGCGACGGGGTAGAATGTAAACAAAAATCAATAATAAGTTGAAGTATAGATTGATGTGATTTAACTATTCTGGGCTGAATGGTTCTTTTCGCTTAACCTTTTGGGGAGGTATGGCCACAACAACCAGAGTTCCGGGTATTAATTTCAATTTTTTTTGAATATCAGCATATACCGATTCGTCGAGGCTGCCAGTTAGCTCAATAATAAAGTCGATATTGTGAAGTTGGGGTAACAGAAACCTACCCCCTATTCTGTTGCCGATTAGGGTTGCAGCACAACCCTGTAGGCTATGCCTATCGGTAAAGGCCGGAAAGGATAATTGACCTTCTAGCTCTTTGTTGTGTATCAAAGATAAGTTTAGTTCCTTATTGATATGCCAAACCAACTGGCTAATGCTTTGGGATGAGGCTATTGCCAATAGTCTGAAATTGATGGGCTCGCTTTTTAACTGCTGTTTTTGTATGTTTGGCATAGCCTGAATTATTGATTTTACAATCTTCAAATTTAGGAACAATAATAGGAATTTGTTAATAATTTTTTCATTCCCAATTTGAAGAAAAAAGAACAGGGCATTAAGCCCTGTTCTTTTATTTCTTTTTAACTAAAATCATGTAAACCGGAAAGTGATCGGAGTAGCCACCCATAAAGTTGTTCCCCACGTATGTTCGCCATGGGTAGCCGGCAAATTGACCGCTTTTTTGCTGTAGGAATGGCTTGTTGAACACTTTAGCCTTGAAGAATACCCAGTTGGTCTTATCCTGCGAAAGCATCGATTGGGTAATGATAAGGTTATCAAATAGGTTCCATGAATCGCGGTACGCCAGGGTTCCAATACCCTCATGGTAAAGGCTACCCATGGCATTAAATAGTTGTCCGGTTTTAAGTTTTTGACGGTAGGGGTTGGCATTAAGCCCCTTTACGATACTTGGGCTATCGGGATCGTCGTTTAGGTCGCCCATAATAATAATCTTGGCATTGGCATCGGTGGATAGAATTGAGTCCACCAGTGAACGGGTTAATTTGGCAGCAGCCAAACGGAACGGAAGACTACGCTTTTCGCCACCTCGGCGCGAGGGCCAATGGTTAACAATGATATGAAGTGGTTCACCATCGAGTAGTCCGGAAACTACCAGTTGGTCGCGTGTTTTAAAGTTGGGGTTTTCGGGAATGGTTAGCCGGGCAGAGCGATGCGAGGTTACCTTGAAGAAGGCTGGTCGGTAAATTAAAGCCAAATCAATTCCGCGGGCATCAGGAGAATCGTAGTGTACTATTGAATACCCTGAAGGTTTAAGTTTTGAAGAATTAATCAAATCTTCAAGTACGCTTTTATTCTCAATTTCACAAACTCCAAGTACAGCAGGTCCCCCAGGAAATAATTCCCCACCAATTTGCGAAATTACATCTGCCATGTGGTCAATCTTATGCCAGTATCGGGGCGATGTAAACTTATTTGCTCCTTCTGGTGTGAACTCCGTATCGTTTGGCCCGGGTATGGTATCGAAAAGGTTTTCAAGGTTGTAAAAGGCTATGCAGCTAACCTTTAGCTGTCCCTTGGGATCATTGTCCTGTGCTGCAATTAGCAATGGCAATAGTAAAAGTGCTATGACTTCTGCCCATCTGTATAGAAATAATTTATACATAATTGGTTAAAATTTAGTAAAAATAACATGACAAAAATATAACAAGCCCAAAAAAAAGAACACAAAAAAAGAAAAAATATATTTAAATGTATCATTTTTGCACCTAGCTTAATAGCCGTTGAATGATTTTGTAATTAATAGTAAATTAGAAAAATAGATGAGGCGTTTATTTTTAATTTTGTTAATGCTGGCTGTAAGCCCGGCAATTGTAACTGCTCAGCAGGATGTGAGCGGTTACGTTAAAGAGGCAGAAACTGGTAAGGCATTACCTGGAGTTATGGTTCAGGTAGTAGGAACCAGCATCAATGTAAATACTGATGGAAGGGGATACTATATGCTGCCCGGTATTAAGCCCGGTAAATATTTGATCGACTATATTTATACGGGTTACAAAACCGTTGAGGTTGAGGTTGAAATTACCGATGGTGAGCAGTTACCCGAGGTAACTATGCAGCAAACCATTTCTGATGATGGCTCTCAGAATTTCAGCGAGATTTCAGTTTCGCTTGATGAGCTGGAAAGCGAATCGAAGGGTCAAGCAGTAAGCGGATTGCTGCAGTCACAACTGGATGCTTTCTCCTCTGCTGCCGCTTTTACCTTTGGTGCAGGGCGCTTTATGATTAGGGGATACGAGTCGGATTACTCTTTGTTATACATGAATGGGGTGCCAGTGAATGATCCCGAAAGTGGATTTGGAGGCTGGAGCTCATGGGGTGGGTTAAATGATGTTACCCGTAACCGCGAGTCGAGGAATGGTCTTACACCTGCCGATTGGTCGTTTGGTGGACTTGGTGGAGCTTCCTATTTGAATGTTAGGGCTTCGCAGCAACGCATAGGGACCCGATTGTCCTATGCATCATCAAACAGAACCTATAATAATAGGTTGATGTTTACCCATTCCACCGGCACAATGGAAAACGGTGTAGCATTTACCGTAAGTGGTTCGCGCCGCTGGGCAGAGGAGGGCTATGTTGATGGAACCAATTACGATGCTTGGGCCTATTTTATTGGTATTGAGAAAAAATTCAACAACAAGCATTCGGTTGCCTTTACCACTTACAATGCGCCAATTAAACGTGCCATGCAGGGTGTTTCAACCGATGAGGCCAATTTGTTAGTGGGAAGCAACTTTTATAATCCCAACTGGGGTTACCAGAACGGAGAAAAACGTAACGCCCGTGTGCGTTTTCAACAGGAACCAACGTTTATACTCAACCATTACTGGGATGCTTTGTCGAATTTAAAAATTACCACTACCGCCGCCTATTCGTTTGGTACCTACCAAACCACAGGTTTGAACTGGTACGATACTCAAGATCCTAGACCCGATTACTATCGTAAGTTACCCAGCTATTGGACCGATTCCGATCTTAGTATTATTGAAGCTATTGCCAATAGCTACCGCAATGATGCTTCAATCCGCCAGATCAATTGGGACTACATGTATCAGGTTAACTACAATAGTAGGGATTTAAATGACAGCCTGCGTTCTAAGTACATTGTTGAAAATCGTATCACCGACTCGCGACAGTTTACATTTTCTTGTGTAACCAACTGGAACCCAATTCCTGAGCTGAAGGTTAATGGTGGTATTGAGCTGTCCCTTTATAAGGGGAAGAACTATAAAAGGATGGATGACCTGTTAGGTGGCCAGTACTGGTTGGATATTGACCAGTTTGTTGAGCGCGATTTTTTTGGTAACGATTCCCTCGCCCAGAACGATTTGGATAATCCCAATCGCAAAGTTAGGGTTGGCGATGTGTTTGGTTACAGCTACAATGCCAATGTTTATAACGGTGGTGTTTGGGGAGTGGCTAACTATAGCTTAAACCGTTTCGATTTATATGCTGGTGCCAATTATACCTACACTGAGTTTTGGCGTACTGGGAATATGAAAAATGGTCGTTTCCCTTATGATTCCAAGGGAGATTCTCCCAAGCAGGGTTTTCACAATTACGGAATTAAGGCAGGGGGAACATGGAAAATTACCGGTCGTCATTACCTTGATGCCAATCTTGCCTACTTAACCCGTGCACCATTCTTCCGTAACTCATACATCTCGCCCCGTACTAGCAACTTTGTAATTCCTGGACTAACCAGCGAAAAGATTGCAGCATTTGATATCAACTATAATCTTCGTACACCCTATGTTAAGGCAAGGGTTTCGGCTTACTACACTATGTTTATGGATCAAACCGAATTGAAATCGTTTTACGATGATACCTACCGTACCTTTATTAATTATACCATGCGTGGAATTGAAAAGGTGCATAAAGGTGTAGAGATTGGTGCCGAGGTTAAGCTAACCACGACGTTAACGCTAAACACCGCTGCAGCTTTTGGTGCTTATCAGTATACCTCCCGTCCTTTGGCAACTATTACACAAGATAACCTGGGTACTGTTTTACAGATGGATCAGGTGGTTTACATTAAAAACTTTTATGTCCCCAATACTCCACAAACTGCAGCAATGATGGGCTTGAGATATGCATCGCCAAAGTACTGGTTTTTGGGAGCAGAGGTAAGTTACTACGACCACTCTTACATTGACTTTGCTCCAGGAAAGCGTACCACCGAGGCTTTACAGGGGCTTGAACCTGGTGATCCTCGTCGCGATGCGCTTACCCATCAGATTAAAGTGCCATCAGCATTTTTAATCGATGCTAATATTGGTAAATCATGGAGGTTGAAAGAATACTTTATCAATCTTAACCTTCAGGTTACTAACTTGCTTAATAATACCGATTTTAAAACCGGTGGATTTGAACAAGCCAGGTACTCCATTGCTGAGCAAACATCAAATAAGTTTCCCCCAAAATATTTCTACTCTTTTGGGCGTACCTACTACTTGATTTTAGGGTTAAGGTTTTAATTCAAGGTAATAAAGCAATAAATGATAATAAACTATGAAACGTTTTTCTTACATCATATCGGCAACATTCTTGGGGGCAATACTTTTTGCAGCTCCCGGATGTATTGATTTTACTTATGACAATATAGAACCCATGGCGGACTCAACTGCACTAGTGGCTAATACAACCATTGCCGAACTTAAAGCAATGTATCCCGGCGTATTGTATCAATTAGATGAGAATACCTTTTATCAGCGCGATTCCATTATAATTGAGGGCGTGGTTACCTCCGACGATAAGGAGGGCAATTTCTACAAGAGCATCTTTATTCAGGACTCCACCGGAGCAATTGAGCTAAAACTCAATAAAACAACATTGTATAACGATTATAAGCGTGGCCAGAAATTGGTGGTTTACTGTAATGGACTTTACCTGGGCGATTATGGCGGACAAATACAGTTAGGATCGATTTACAGCAATAATGGAAATTGGGAAATTAGTGGTCTTGAGGGCGATCCCATTATTGAGCAGCATGTATTTAAGAGAGGTAACCAGATTGTTGAGGTAACCCCACTAACCATGACTCCGACTCAGCTAGCCCTTTCCAACATTGGGCGCTTGGTAAAATTTGAGAATGTCCAAATTTCTGATACTATTTCACCTATTACAGGAGAGATTTATACCTATGCCGATAATGTTAATAAGGTGACGGTTAACCATAAATTAGTATCGTGCAACCAAACCTTCAATAGTGATATTGTGCTGAGAACCAGTGGCTATGCTCGCTTTGCAGGCAACACAATCCCAACCAAAAATGGATCTCTGGTGGGAATTCTTACCTACTATAAAGGTACCTATCAGGTTTTAATGCGCGATACAAACGATATTGATTTTAGTAATAACAGGTGTCAACAGTAACAGGAGGATTTTGCCATGAAAAGAAAATATTTTGTACTACTTGCCATTGTTGCCCTAATAGGCTTTTTGGCGGTCGTTACATCCTGCGTTAAGGAAGATTTCGATACTCCTCCTGTTTACAGTAGGGCTGCAACTTGGAAGAAAACAATTACCATTGACCAGCTAAAGTCGCTATATAATTTGCAAGGTAAAGCTGGAATTATAAGTAAATTGGCCACACCTGACATTTGGGCAGCCGCTCTTGCTGCAGGGAACGATTCCTCTTTGGTTGTTGATGCATACGTTATTTCTTCTGATTCCGCAGCAAACTTTTACGAAACGTTAGCCATTGTGGATGAAACTGGAGGAATTGATTTAAAAATCAATGCCAGCGACCTTTACGCTTCCTATGGCTTAAAACCCGGCAAGCGGGTTTTGGTAAGGGTTAACGACCTTGCCATTGATAGCTATAATGGTATGTACCAAATTGGTTTAGCATACACCGATACAGCCACATTAAAGGTAACTGGTATTGACCCATCTGCAGTGTCGAAAACCATACAGGTAACTGGCGAAAAAATAGAAATTCAACCTGAACCCATTACCATCTCTACTTTAACTACCGATAAGGTTCAGAAACTGGTTAAACTTGACAATGTTCAGTTCTGGAATTCAGCAGCTTCGTACAGCATTACTGGGGTGAATACCAACAGGATCCTGGTTGACGAGCAGGGAAATCAAATTATTCTCCGTACAAGTGGTTATGCCAAATTTGCTAGCGATAAAGTTCCTGAGGGAAGTGGTTCAGTTACTGCCGTTCTCAGTATATATGGAAGTACCTATCAACTGATTATTCGCGATCCTTCGGATATCAAATTCTATGGGCCCCGTTTTGGAACACAAACACCTTTAAGTAATACAACCATTGCTCAACTTAAAATGTTTTATGATGGTAGTGCACTTTATGAGATAACTAATGATCTGGTTATTGAGGGTATTGTGGTGGCTAACGATGAGTCTGGCAATCTCTACAAGCAGCTGTTCATTGAGGACGAGTCGGGCGCCATTGAGTTAAAAGTTGATGTCGCTGGATTATATACCGACTTTCCCGAAGGAACCCGCATCAGGGTTAACTGTAAGGGATTATATATGGGAACCTATGGGGGCGTTATTCAGCTAGGTGGAAACTACAATGGTGCCATTGGACGAATGTCTGCTACCGATTTCTACAGTAAAGTTTTCATTATTGATTACAACAATCCTGTTAGCCTTACCGAAACCTCTATTTCCCAGTTAGATAATGGTATGATTGGTAAGTTGATCGCCATTGACGATGTTCAATTTGCCGATTCCGAGTTGGGTAAAACCTATGCCGAAAGCACCACAACAAACAGGTTTATGGAGGATGCCACGGGTAGTACTATTATTGTGAGAACAAGTAATTATGCCAATTTTGCAGGAGTGGAGCTACCACAAGGCAGAGGAAGAGTTACAGCAGTGCTTACAAAGTATAACAGTGATTTTCAGCTTACCATTCGTAGGGTTGGAGAGGTTAAACTCATTCAACCACGAAGAGTTAGGAGCTACATTTTCAATCAGGATTTTTCATTGGCATCTGTTAATAATCCGATAAGCTTAGATGGTTGGAAAACAATAGCCGTTGCCGGAACTAAGGTTTGGAATGCCAAACAGTACAGCGGTAATATATATGCCGAAATGAATCCATACCAGTCGGGTGAGGCCAGCAACATTGCATGGGTGGTATCGCCCATGTTTACTGTTACCGCAGGGCAAAATACCTACCTTAAGTTTGATACCCAGTTTAACTATTGGGCTAATGCAACACTTGAGGTTTTTGTTTCTTCCGATTTTGATGGGTCTAACCCCCAAACCGCTACATGGACAAAACTTAACGAGGCTTATATTGTTAAGCAAACGGATGGTACCAATAAATGGGTCAGCTCTGGTATTATAAGCCTTAACGCCTATCCGGGGAACTTGGTTGTCGGGTTTAAGTACACTGGAAGCAATTCTCAAACAACTGCTTTTAGAGTTGATAACGTAATGGTGTACACCATGCAGTAAGCATTTCTCATTTAACTTAGTTTTATAAGGGTCGGTTATGTAACCGACCCTTTTTTCATTTATCAATGCTCATAAGGCTTTCAACATAAATAATTCGCAGTCAGCGTAAAAAGTTATCAACAATGTGTAAAAAAGTGGGTAAAAGTGGTTGAAAGTGGAAATTTGTTCTATATTTTTACCAATTGAAAATCACAAATTCAATGTCAACATTTATTGGCGATTACGAGTGCAAAATCGATGAAAAGGGGCGGGTACTCTTCCCCTCATCGTTGCGCAGGCAGGTGTCATCCGCATCGCCCGACAGATTTGTGGTTAAAAAAGACATTTATGAGGAGTGTCTGGTGCTGTATCCACTGGAGGAATGGGAGCGGCAAACCGAAATAATTCGGCGTAATACTAATCCCTACAACAGGGAGCACAATCTGTTTATCAGGGAATTTTTCAGGGGAACAGCCGAGGTAACACTTGATTCCAGTGGTAGGTTACTTTTACCAAAGCGCTTGCTCGATATGGTGGGAATAGGTAGGGATATTGTTATGGTAGGCATGAACGGTAAAATTGAAATTTGGGCTAAGGAAAAATACGATGCATCACAGTTGGGTTCGGCTGACTTTGCCAACCTGGCAGAGAGGATTTTGGGTTTAGCACCTTTAAAGGATGAGTAAATGGCCTACCATGTTCCTGTTCTGCTTTCCGAAAGCATCGAAGGGTTGAACATACAACCCAACGGTGTGTATGTTGACCTTACCTTTGGCGGGGGTGGTCACTCGCGGGCCATGTTGGAAAAACTTGGATCTAGGGGTAGGCTTTTTGCTTTTGACCAGGACCAGGATGCACAGGCCAATGCCATTAACGATAAACGTTTTATGCTCATTCGTGGAAATTTTAGGTATTCCCGAAATTTCCTGCGCTACCATGGGTTTGAACAGGTGAATGGAATACTGGCCGATCTTGGGGTGTCATCGTATCACCTCGATACTCCTGAAAGGGGGTTTTCGTTCCGCTTCGAAGGTCCTCTTGACATGCGGATGAACCAAAGGTCAAAACTTACTGCCGCCAAAGTTATTAACGAGTACGCTCAGGATGACCTTACCCGCATTTTAAAGCTTTACGGAGAGGTACAAATGGCAGGTAGGTTTGCCGCCATTATTGCAAACGAGCGCGAAAAGACAAGAATTGAGAGAATTGAGCAGCTGGCTGAACTCTTAAAGCCAGCTATCCCCTTTAAGGTTCAGAGTAAAACACTGGCGCAAATTTTTCAGGCCATCCGTATCGAGGTAAATCGTGAAATGGAGGCACTCAAGGCCATGCTGCAAAATTCTGCTAAAAGTCTTGTTCCCGATGGCCGGTTGGTTGTAATATCGTACCACTCGCTTGAGGATAGGATGGTAAAGAATTTTTTCCGATTCGGAAATGTGGAGGGCGTTGAGATTGTCGATTTAATGGGAAATCGAAAGGTGCCGTTTGAACAGGTAAATCGTAAGGTAATTGTACCCGGCGAAGCCGAATGCCAGGCCAACAATAGGGCTCGAAGTGCAAAACTCAGAATAGGTAGGAAGTTATGACTGAAATGCAACAAACACCGGAGTTCGACGATATTGGTGCACAACCCAAGGGGGTAAACAGTGAAAAGAAGGGTATTAAGGTGCGCGATTTCTTAACCGGACGCATTCTCACCCATCAGATGGTTGCTGGTCAGATGTCGTTCATTGTCTTTATTGTTATTCTGGCAGTTGTTTACATTGCAAACACCTATCATTATAACAACCTTTTAAGAACTGAGCAGAAGTTGAGAAAAGAGGTTAAAAACCTAAGGGCTGAATCTATCACCACTGCGGCTGAATATATGTCTATTAGCCGCCAGTCTGAGGTGTTTAGGTTGGTTGAAGAAAAGGGGCTTGGATTGGTGGAATCAAGAGTTCCACCTAAACGTCTTAAATAGGTCATAATTACTATTTATGAGCATTAAAAACGAAATACTGGTTCGAATTGCTGTGGTTTACATCCTTTTTGTACTCATTGGAATTGGTATTGTTTTTAAAATTTTCAAGATTCAAATTGTCGATGGCCGAGAGCTGAGGGATAAGGCTAAGAAGATAACCTATCGCAATATTATAGTAGAAGCCAATAGAGGAGATATTCTGGCAGCCGACGGACGCGTTCTCGCCACATCGGTTCCTTATTTCGATTTAAGAATGGATTTGATGGCTGCAGGCCTAACCGATTTGGTATTCTATGCCAATATCGATTCCCTATCCATTTGTTTGTCCCGCTTTTTTGGTGACCGCTCGCACTATTCTTACCGTTCCGAGTTAATTAATGCTCGTAAACATGCTTCTAACCGTAGGTTTTACCCCGTAGCACCAAGAAAGGTAAACTATGTAGAACTTAAAAAAATATCTAAATTTCCACTTTTTCGGTTGGGTGGAAACAAGGGGGGATTCATTCCGGTTCAAGTGAACCGACGTATTCTTCCCCATAATTCAATGGCCGCCCGAACTATTGGTAGGGTTACTCTTGGTGGCGATAGGGTTGGCATCGAGGGGGCATATGATGAGGAACTAAGTGGCCGTAATGGTCTATTTGTTCATACACGTATCCCCGGTAACAGCTGGGTTGAAACCAAAACCATGAACCAGCTTGAACCCGAAGATGGGTACGATGTGCTTACCACAATCGACGTAGGATTGCAGGATGTTGCCGAAGCTGCACTACACAAACACCTCGAGCAACACGGAGCGGGACATGGCTGTGCCATTGTTATGGAAGTTGCCACAGGCGATATTAAGGCCATTGCAAACCTTCGTCGTAACTCCGATGGTAGCTATGATGAAATGTTTAATTATGCTATAGGTGAAAGCACCGAACCGGGCTCTACAATGAAAATCCCTACACTCATCGCTCTTCTTGAAGAGGGCAAAGTAAATCTTTACGATACCATCAATACTGGAACCGGAAAGCTACAGCTCTACGATCATGTTGTATTCGACTCAAAAGAGGGCGGTCACGGCCGAATTACTGTAAAAGAGGTGTTTGAAGTTTCATCGAATGTTGGAGTTATCAAGTTAGTGCAACAGGTGTTTAAGGGGCGCGAAAAGGACTTTGTTAACAAACTTTTCGATATAAAACTGAACCAGCCGGTGGGCATTGGTATTCGTGGTGAGGTTAAACCCTTAATAAGGTTCCCAGGCGATAAGGGTTGGTCGGGGCTCTCCATGTCCATGATGAGCATTGGCTATGAAGTTCGGTTAACGCCTTTACAGATTCTTAACTTTTATAATGCCATTGCTAATAATGGTCGCATGGTGAAACCACGTTTGGTAAAGGCATTGATGGAGCATGGACAGGTGGTGCAGTCGTTTTCTCCTGAGGTTATTCAGCCCTCAATATGTTCCCATTCAACCCTACTAAAAGTGCGGGAGGTGCTTGAGGGTGTGGTTGAAAACGGTACAGCTCAGAATTTGAAAAATTCAAGGTATAAAATAGCGGGGAAAACCGGTACAGCACAAATTGCTAAGGGGACAAAGGGTTATAAGGTTCGTGGTACGGTTAGCTATCAGGCTTCATTTGTCGGATATTTTCCTGCCGATGACCCTAGATATTCCTGTATTGTGGTGGTTAATTCACCCTCAAATAGTGTTTACTATGGCAATTTGGTTGCCGGCCCCATTTTTAAGGAAATCTCCGACAAGGTGTATGCTACCAGTCCCGATTGGTTCAGCAAAATTGATGGCGATGAATATGCCGAAATGCCTCAAGCTAAATCATCGCGCTACAAAAGGATGGTTCGAGTGCTACGAGAACTTGACATACCCTATGAGAAACTTGAAAATAAAAAAGTGGAATGGGTAGCTACACAGAGCGATAGCTCATGCGTTAAAATTAAGCCTTTAGCCAATTCGGAACGAAAGGTTCCCAATGTGGTGGGTATGGGGCTTCGCAATGCCGTTTATCAACTGGAAAAGCGGGGACTCAGGGTTAAGTTTTCGGGTCGAGGGACCGTTAGGAAGCAGTCGGTTCCCGCCGGTTCCCCTTTGGTAAAGGGAACAACAGTCAATTTACAATTAAGCAGAAACGATAGTTGATATGAAGCAGCTAAATGAAATATTGCCATTGTTCTTAGTTCAGGAAATTATTGGGTCTAAAAACCCGTTGGTTTCAGAATTGGTTTTTGATTCCCGACGGCTTACAAGGGATTGTTGCTTTTTTGCAGTAAAAGGAACCCAGAGCGATGGCCACATTTATATAGCACAGGCTGTTCAATTGGGTGCTAAAGTTGTAGTTTGCGAGGAAGTGCCAACCGGAATTTTTGATGGGGTTACTTTCGTAAGAGTAAACAATTCTTCGCTTGCTCTGGGTTATATGGCTTCGAAATTTTTCGGAAACCCTTCTGAAAAGCTCAAACTCGTTGGCGTTACCGGAACAAATGGCAAAACTACCACAGCTACACTTTTGTATAGGTTAACCCGAAGCTTTGGCCACAAGACGGGCCTGCTATCCACAGTGGTTAATTATATCGATGACGTTGAGGTTCCTTCAACCCATACCACACCCGACCCCATTCAACTCAACAGCCTTTTGGCACAAATGGTAGCTGCCGGTTGCGAATACTGCTTCATGGAGATAAGTTCCCACTCTGTGGTTCAAAACCGTATTGCGGGGCTAACCTTTGCCGGAGGCATTTTCAGTAATATCACCCACGATCATCTCGATTACCACAAAACCTTCGCCGAGTACCTCAAGGCCAAAAAGCGCTTTTTTGATGATTTGCCTGCTGAAGCCTTTGCCCTCACAAACATTGACGACCGCAATGGTATGATTATGGTTCAGAATAGCAAGGCCAAGGTGGCCACCTACTCATTACGCACATTGGCCGATTATCGTTGCCGGGTGATTGAGAGCCATTTCGACGGCATGCTTTTGAATATCGAAGGCGTTGAGGTTTGGACCCGCCTACTGGGCAACTTTAACGCCTACAACCTGTTGGCAATATATTCTACCCTGATGAAATTGGGATTCGACAAAAACGAAGTGCTTACAGCCATTAGCGATGTGGCTCCGGTTGCAGGACGTTTTGAATATATCCGTTCTGAGGGAGGCTTAACCGCTGTGGTGGATTACGCTCATACTCCCGATGCACTTGAAAATGTAATCAATACCATAAATGAGATTAAGGCCGATAATCAAAAGTTGATTTCTGTTATTGGTGCCGGTGGAAACCGCGATAAATCGAAACGTCCAGTAATGGCAAGAGTAGCCGCTGAGTTGAGCGATGTGGTTATTCTTACCTCCGATAATCCACGTTTCGAAGAACCTGAAGATATTTTGAACGATATGAAGGCTGGCGTCGATAACCAGTTGGCTAAAAAGGTGCTGAGCATTGTTGACCGACGCGAAGCCATTCGTACAGCGGTGCTTTTAGCCCAAAAAAATGATATCATTTTGGTAGCCGGTAAGGGGCACGAGAACTATCAAGAAATTAAAGGCGTAAAGCACCATTTTGACGATAAGGAAGTTATAGTGGAACTCTTTAACTCTTTGCATGTATGATATACTATTTGGCAGAATTTCTGAATAAGTATTGGGATATTCCGGGAATCGGGTTATTCCGCTACATTTCGTTTCGTTCGGCAATGGCATTTATTGTTTCATTGGCCTTTGCACTACTGATTGGGAAACAGATAATACGCTACCTGCAACGCAAGCAGATTGGTGAGGAGATTCGTAACCTTGGCCTTGAGGGGCAAATGCAAAAAAAGGGAACACCTACCATGGGCGGCATACTCATTTTGGCCTCAATGCTATTGCCGGTTATTCTTTTTGCCAATATTTTGAACATTTACATTGTGCTTATGCTGGTTACCACTGTTTGGTTGGGTTTAGTGGGGTTTGCCGATGACTACATCAAGGTGTTTCTGAAAAATAAGGAGGGTCTTTCCGGTAAGGCAAAAATAATTGGTCAGGTTTCGCTGGGGTTATTTGTTGGTTTAGTAATGTGGTTGAATCCCGGTATTGTGATTAAGGAAAAGGTGCAGGCAGGGAAAAACCAAACCCGCATGGAAATAGTGAAATCTGAGGAGTATGGCGATTATCAACAGGTTACTGTTAGCCAGTCCAAAAAGACTACCCAAACCACTATCCCTTTTGTTAAAAATAACGAGTTCGATTATGGTTGGCTTAACCCCTTTAAAAACGAAAAGTATTCTTTTGTTACCTGGATAATCTTTGTTTTGGTAGTCATACTTACCATTACGGCAGTATCAAATGGTGCAAACCTTACCGATGGCCTTGATGGTTTAGCTACAGGGGTTTCGGCTGTTACGGTCACTACATTGGGAGTGTTTGCCTACCTGTCGGGTAACGTAATTTATGCCGAGTACCTAAATATCATGTACATACCCCATTCGGGTGAGTTGGTGGTATTTATCAGCGCAATGCTCGGAGCCTTGGTTGGCTTCCTTTGGTATAACAGCTATCCGGCTCAAGTATTTATGGGCGATACCGGTAGCCTTACAATTGGTGGAATAATTGCGGTATTTTCCATTCTGGTTCGAAAGGAATTACTGGTTCCCATACTTTGCGGGATTTTTCTGGTCGAAAACCTATCGGTGGTCTTGCAGGTCAGCTATTTTAAGTACACCAAGCGCAAGTATGGCGAGGGGCGTCGCATATTCCTCATGTCGCCCTTGCATCATCATTACCAGAAAAAAGGGTATCCCGAGCCTAAAATTGTTACGCGGTTCTGGATTGTTGCCATTTTACTGGCTGTTATTACAGTTGTAACATTGAAAATACGATAACATCAATTTATATGAAGCGAATAGTAGTTCTCGGAGGTGGCGAAAGTGGTGCTGGTGCTGCAGTGCTGGCACGCAAAAAGGGTTTTGATGTTTTTTTATCCGATTTAACCGAAATCAAACCCAGATACCGCGAATGGCTGCAAAAGTATGACATTCCCTTTGAAGAGGGTAAACATACCGAGGAGCTTATTCTTAACGCTTCGGAGGTGATTAAAAGTCCTGGGATTCCCGATAAGGCACCCATGGTGGTTAAAATTCGTGAAAAGGGCATCCCCATTATCTCAGAAATAGAGCTTGCGGGTCGTTACACAAATGCATACACGGTTTGTATTACCGGAAGCAACGGTAAAACCACCACTACCTCGCTGATTTATCATATGATGCAAAAGGCTGGGCTCAATGTGGGTCTGGCGGGTAATATCGGTAACAGCTTTGCCTACCAGGTGGCAGAGTGCAATTACGATTACTATGTGATTGAGCTCAGCAGCTTTCAGCTCGATGGTATTTACACCTTCAAACCCGATATCGCCATATTGCTGAATATCACCCCCGACCACCTGGATAGGTATGATTATAAGATGCAGAACTATGTGGAGTCGAAGTTTCGCATTACACAAAACCTTTCCGAAGACGACTGCTTCATTTTCTGTTCCGATGATGCCGTAACCGTTGATCAGCTCAAAAGAATTGTTTTACGGGCCCAGCAGCTGCCCTTTTCGCAGCGCTTAAAGGAGAAACAAACCGCATGGCTCGAGGATATGGATATTTTTATCAATTACGATAACAGCGATTTTAGTATGTCGATTAATGATTTGTCGCTTAAGGGAATGCATAATGTATACAACTCAATGGCAGCCGGAATTGCAGGGCATGTTTTAAACATCCGTAAGGAGGTTATTCGGGAATCATTGGCCGATTTTCAGGGAGTTGAGCATCGCCTTGAACCCGTGCTTACCGTTCGTGGAGTTAGGTATATCAACGATTCCAAGGCAACAAATGTAAATTCAGCATGGTATGCACTGGAAAGCATGACTACTCCTGTGGTTTGGATTGCCGGCGGAATTGATAAGGGAAACGACTACTTTGAGCTGATGGATTTGGTTAAGCAAAAGGTAAAGGCTTTGATTTGCATGGGGGTGGATAATTCAAAGTTGCATGCAGTTTTTGAAAACGTTGTTCCCGTTATTGTTGATGTTTCTTCAGCAGAGGAGGCGGTTAAGCAGGCCTATCACCTTTCATCGCCGGGCGATACGGTGCTACTCTCACCGGCCTGCGCCAGTTTCGACCTATTCGAGAACTACGAGGACCGTGGACGAAAATTTAAAGCAGCAGTTAGGGCACTTTAATTAAAGATTAGCAGTATGGGAGTTTTATTTGAACGATATCTGAAAGGCGACAGGGTCATATGGCTTCTGGTTATGTTCCTTTTCTTTGCATCGCTTTTGCTGATATACAGCTCATCGAGTTCGTTGGCCTTTAGGTATCATGATGGCAATACTTCCTACTTCTTAATCAAGCAGGCTGCTTTTCTTTTAATGGGTTTTGCTATTATTTGGTTTGTTCATTTAGTTCACTACAACATTTGGTCGGGTTTGTCCAATTTACTTTTAGGGCTCTCAATACCCCTGCTTGGATTCACCCTTTTATTTGGACGAAACCTTAATGCCGCATCCCGATGGCTCGAAATACCAGGACTGGGCATTACCATTCAATCGTCCGATTTTGCCAAAATCGCTCTGGTTATTTATGTGGCCAAAGTTTTATCGCAGCGACAAAAAGAGATTAAAGACTTCAATCAGTTGTTTATTCCTTTAATCCTGCCCATTGGTTTAATTTGCGCCTTGATCTTACCAGCCAACTTTTCAACAGCTGCGCTTTTGGGTTTAACCTGCTGGCTTATGATGCTTGTTGGTCGGGTTAATTTGAAATATCTGCTGGGCTATTCAGGTTTAGGATTGCTGCTGGTGGGCTTATTTATTGTAGCTGCCTTGCATTTCAATTTTGGGGGCAGGGCACAAACCTGGGTGAACCGTATTGAAAATTTTGTTTCAAACGATGAAAAGAATGACGGAAACTACCAGTTGGAGCAATCGAAGATTGCAATTGCCACCGGCGGAATAATTGGCAAGGGACCCGGACGCTCAACCCAACGCAACTTCCTTCCCCATCCCTATTCCGATTTTATCTATGCCATAATTATTGAGGAGTATGGTGTTTTTGGCGGTGTGGTAATAATGATATTTTATTTGATTTTGCTCTACAGGGCCGGTCTATTGGTTAAACGAGCGACAAGGACATTTCCAGCCTTTTTGGCTTTTGGATTAGCCTTGCTGCTCACGCTTCAGGCGTTTGTGAACATGGCCGTGGCAACAGGCGTAATACCGGTTACCGGTCAACCTCTACCCCTGGTAAGTTTGGGGGGGTCTTCGTTAATGTTCAGCAGTTTAGCCATTGGCATTATTTTAAGTGTGAGCAGGCATCAAGGGAAAAAGGAACTTTTTGAAGGGGAGGAGGTGCCTGTTGAAGAAGCAAAGGAGAAAATTTAACTAATGAATGTAGGAGAAATGAAGGTAATTATTAGTGGAGGCGGAACTGGAGGGCATATATTCCCTGCCATTTCAATAGCAAATGCCATTAAGGCTTTGAACCCTGACACCGATATACTTTTTGTGGGCGCCGAAGGGCGTATGGAAATGGAAAAGGTGCCTCAGGCAGGATATTTTGTTGTTGGGCTGCCGGTGGCTGGCTTTATACGTAGCCTTTCGCTAAAAAATATATTGGTGGTTTACAAACTTCTCAAGAGCTTGGTAAGGGCTCGTAGAATTATTGCCGATTTTAAGCCCGAAGTTGTGGTTGGTGTAGGCGGGTATGCCAGCGGCCCCGTTCTAAAAGCTGCTCAACGGGCGGGTATTCCAACCCTTATTCAGGAGCAAAACTCATTTGCCGGAGTTACTAATAAGTTATTGGCCCGCAGGGCGCAGAAAATATGCGTGGCTTACGAGGGAATGGAACGATATTTTCCTGCTAATAAAATTCTGCTAACAGGTAATCCTGTTCGTCAGGATATTGAGAATCTGCGTGTATCGCGTGAGCAGGGGCTTGAATTTTTCGGCATTTCAAGCGATAAAAAGGTGGTTTTGATTTTAGGCGGTAGCCTTGGCGCACGAACCATTAACCAAAGCATCATGCAAAACCTTGATCCGATTGCAAACCGGAGCAATGTGGTTTTAATTTGGCAGACAGGAAAACTTTACTACCAGTCTGTTAAGGAGTTAATCGATAATAAAAAGGTTGATAATATCAGGCTTCTCGATTTTATTGGCCGAATGGATTTGGCCTATGCTGCTGCCAACGTGGTTATTTCAAGGGCTGGTGCCGGTACCATATCGGAACTTTGCCTTGTGGCCAAACCAAGTATTTTGGTTCCATCGCCCAACGTGGCCGAGGATCATCAAACCCGCAATGCTATGGCTTTGGTATCGCGTGGGGCTGCGGTTATGGTTACCGATACCGATGCGATGCAAAAGTTGGTTCCCGAAGCGCTAAATCTTATCGACGATAAAACCCGATGCCAAAACCTTTCGGGAAACATTGCCAAATTGGCACTAAGAGACTCGGCTAAGGTTATTGCTAACGAGGTTTTGGCTTTGGCTGCAAAAAACTATAAAACTATTTAACCATGGAGCTGAGCGCTATTAACAGGGTTTACTTTGTTGGAATTGGTGGCATAGGAATGAGTGCTCTGGCCCGATATTACCTTAGTAAAGGATTAAGCGTTGCCGGCTACGACAGACATGCCTCTGATATTACCCGCAGCCTCGAGCAGGAAGGGGCTCTAATTCATTACACCGATGATGTTTCTTTGATTCCTGAATCCTTTAGGCAGGCTGATGGAACCCTGGTGGTTTATACACCTGCTATTCCCCCTTCACATCAAGAACTGTTTTTTTACCGTTCATCAGGGTTTATATTGATGAAGCGTGCTCAGGTCCTAGGACTCATTAGCTCGGAGTACCGAACCTTGGCGGTTGCAGGTACACATGGCAAAACCACTACATCAACGCTTTTGGCACATTTACTGGCGCCTTCGCTGGGTTGTAATGCCTTTTTAGGTGGTATATCACGTAATTTCAACAGTAATCTCGTCTTGGCCGATAAGGGTAAGAATATAATGGTGGTTGAGGCCGATGAGTACGACCGCAGCTTCTTGCAGCTATATCCTGAATTGGCCATTGTTACATCAGTTGATGCCGATCATCTCGATATTTATGGCACCCATTCAGCTGTAATTGAAGCTTTTCAAAAATTCACATCACAAATAAAACCAGGGGGAACCTTGGTTACTAAGGGCGGAATTGCTCTCAAACCAATTCTGGAACCCAATGTAAAATGGGTAACCTATGGCTTTACCCCCAATTGCCATTATTATCCCACCGAAATTCGCCTTGAAAATGGTTTGTACCGATTTAACCTTGCGACCCCTGAGGGTAGCATTAACAATTTACTGTTGGGTGTACCCGGCAGCTATAATTTGGAGAATGCCATAGCTGCATCGGCTGCTGCTTTAAACATGGGTTTATCGGCTCATGATTTAATCAATGGCCTGCAATCGTTCCGTGGGGTGATACGCCGTTTCGACGTTCGCTTCAAGGGTAATAGCATTATTTATATTGATGATTATGCCCATCATCCGCGTGAGATAGAGGCGTTAATAAGGTCGGTACGTGAAGTTCTCCCGGGCCGCAGGATAACTGGTGTTTTTCAGCCCCACCTTTATACCCGTACCCGCGACTTTGCCAATGGCTTTGCAGCAGCACTCGACTTACTGGATAAACCTGTAATCACAGAGATTTATCCTGCCCGAGAGCTGCCCATCGAGGGGGTTTCGTCCAATTCCATTGCTTCGCAAATGAAGAATCAAAATGTTGAGTTGGTTCCAAAGTCGGAACTCATAGCTTGGATTAAATCGGCACAGGTTGACGTGCTGCTAACCATGGGAGCTGGCGATATCGATGCACTATCGCCCAGCATTGTTGAGGTTTTAAAGGAAAAGGAAGAGAAATTAGTATGAACAGAAAGCTTCGCATAGGACTGAGAATTGTAGCCTGGCTATTTGTGCTGGCCTGGTTAATCTATGGCATTAGCTATGCTAAGCGAAGCTACAAGAAGAAGATTTGCACAAGGCTTGAGGTTCGGGTTTTGGATAGCGCTCAGTATTTCTTTGTACGGGCTAATGATGTTAAAAAAGCCATTCTTTCATCTAGCTATTCCCCCTTAGGCAAGCCTTTGCATTCTATTAATACCTACAAAATTGAGGAGAAAATTTTAACGCGGGCAGCTGTTCGCACCGCTGAGGCCTATAAGCTGCACAAAGGCGTTTTAAGGGTGGATATCACCCAGCGCAAACCGGTTCTGAGGGTATTCAATGCTAAGAGACAATCGTACTACATTGACGATGCGGGCAAAATCTTGCCCAATTACCCTGGTTTTGCCGCCGAAGTGCTTGTGGCAAGCGGTAATATCAGTGAACCATTCGCCATTACCAACAATGCTATCGACCTAAACAAGTATTCCGATAGCCCAATTGGTAGTTCAGGTAGGTTGCTGTACGATTTGTACCAATTTGCAAAATACATCAATAACGATGAATTCTGGAATGCTCAAATTGAGCAGGTTTACGTTAGGAAAACTAACAGCGTTGAACTTATTCCATTGGTTGGGCCACATGTGGTGGAGCTGGGGGGCTTAAATAATTTCGAGGGGAAGCTTAAAAAACTCAAACTTTTTTACCGTAAGGCTCTACCCGTAGAGGGTTGGAACCAGTACAGTATGATCAACTTAAAATACTCAAATCAAATAGTTTGCACAAAATTTTAGTACCTATGACACAGGAAAACAATACTTATGTAGCGGCTATCGACCTGGGTACAACCAAGGTGGTGACCCTATTAGGGAAACGAACCGTATCGGGACGTTTGCAGATTGTAGGTTTCAAGGCTACTCAATCTACCGGAATCAAAAAAGGAATGATTCAGAACATAGAAGAAACCGTTAAAGCGGTTGAAAAAACCGTTCGCGATGTGGAGGAGCAGGCCGGGGTTAAGATTAAATCGGCTTACGTGGGCATTGCAGGGCAGCACATCCACAGCATCAAAAATTATGGGTACATAACCCTGGGAGCTGAAGAAACCGAAATTAAAAAAAAGGATATCCGTCGGCTGATTGAGGATATGTACAATATCCCTGTCGAGTCGGGCGATAGCATTTTGCATGTTTTACCTCTCGATTTCTCAATTGACAACATCAAGTTGGAGGATGAAAACCCCGTAGGTATGCTGGGTCGGCGTTTGGGTGCCAATTTCCATATTGTTATCGGCAGAACCACTTCCGCTAAGCATATCGAAAAGTGCGTAAATAGGGTAGGGGTCGATGTTTCCGAGTTGATTCTGGAACCTTTGGCCTCATCTAAGGCTGTTTTAACCGATGAGGAGCGTGAAGCTGGAGTTGCCCTTATCGATATTGGCGGAGGAACCACCGATTTGGCCGTTTACTACAACGGAATTGTACGGCATACCGCAGTTATTCCACTTGGAGGTAATATTATTACACAGGATATCAAGGAGGGAAGCCAGATTTTACAGAAGCATGCCGAAATGCTCAAGTGTCAGCACGGTATTGCTTTGGCGAGCGTGGCCCCCGATAATAAAATAATAACAATCCCCGGTATTAGCGGAAGGGAACCCAAGGAAATATCGATGCGAATGTTGGCCGGTATCATTCAAGCTCGCATGGAGGAGATTTTGGAATATGCACTTTACGAAATTCAGCTTTCAGGATTTGCCGAAAAACTCAGTGCCGGAGTAGTAATCACCGGCGGTGGTGCACTCCTTAAACATTTGGTTTCGCTCATTAAGTTTCATTGGGGCTACGATGTTCGAATTGGTTATCCATCCGAAATGCTTTGCTCCGAATCGCTGGAGCGCTTTAACTATCCACAGTACTCTACTGTTATTGGTTTGGCTTTAATGGGCTTGGAACGCATTGATGCTGGTGATGCCGAAAGCTGTATAGCTACTCAAGAGAGCACAAAGAAATCGGAACCCATTGCTGATGTTCAGCCCCCTGTGGCATTAAAACCTACTCAGAAGAAGGGAAAAAAATCGTTTGGACTTAAGATTTCAGATGTTCTATCAAAAATGTTTATTGACGACGATATGGAGATGTAACCATAGGGTAATGTGCAAGCTATTTGAAGTTGATAAAATTTAAAATTGATATGTTATGGGTGATGATATAATAAATTTCGACCTGCAAACGGCAAACGAGTCGATAATAAAGGTTATAGGTGTTGGGGGTGGCGGTGGCAATGCTGTAAACTACATGCACCGCATGGGGATTAAGGATGTCGATTTTGTGCTGTGCAATACCGATGCCCAAGCGTTGCTAAACAGTCCGGTTTCCATGAAGGTACAACTGGGTGCAACGCTCACCGAGGGTCGGGGAGCAGGTAACAAACCCGAAATTGGCCGACAGGCTGCAATTGAAAGCCTGCAGACCATAGTGGAACTGCTTCAGCGTAAAACCAAAATGGTGTTCATAACAGCCGGGATGGGCGGAGGCACGGGTACAGGAGCTGCACCTATTATAGCCAAAGCGGCTAAGGAATTAGGAATTCTTACGGTTGCCATTGTAACCATCCCTTTCCGTACCGAGGGGCGTAAGCGTATGACACAGGCCATTGAGGGGATTCGCAACATTAGCCAGCATGTCGATTCGCTACTGGTCATAAATAATGAAAAGTTGCTCGAGGTTTACGGAAACCTTAAGTTAACAGAGGCTTTTGCTAAAGCCGATGACGTTCTAGCCACCGCAGCCAAGGGGATTGCCGAAATTATCACCGTTCATGGTTACATCAACGTCGATTTTGCCGATGTGGAAACGGTTATGTATAACAGCGGCGTAGCTCTTATGGGCTCGGGGCGTGCAAACGGTACCAATCGTGCTATTGAAGCTGTTAAACAGGCCATTGAGTCGCCGCTGCTCAACAACAACGATATTGCCGGTGCCCGCAACATCCTGCTAAATATTACCTATGGGCAGGACGAAATCACCATGGAAGAGGTGGGCACCATTATTGACTATGTGCAGCATGCCGCTGGAGACGATGCCGACCTGATTTGGGGTAATGGGTGCGACTCCTCCCTCGGCGATGACCTTAAGGTTACTGTTATTGCCACCGGATTTGGAACCAGCAGCATTCCCGAATTGTATGTTACTGAACGAAGCATCGAGGTGGTTTCGCTGGATTCGGAGCACCAAACCACCTTGGTGGAAAGGGTTAGCGATAACACAGTTGTATCTGATCTTCAGTCCCAAACTCGTCGGTCAAAAAAGCAACCCAACGTAGATTCCATGCAGCGGGTCATTGAGTTTGATGTAGATTCCGATTTATTTGAGGTTAAAACCGTGAAAACTACCCAGTCAACACCCCTTGAACCCGATAAACCCAAAACAGTGCCTAAAAATCCTATGTCTCCATTATCGGTTCCCATGAGCTCTTCCTCTAATCGTTGGGCTAATCTCGAAGAAATTGAGAATATCCCAGCCTATAAGCGTCGTAATGTCAATATTGAGCCCGATGAACCCCCAAAATCTTCAACGATATCAAGGGTAACTCTAACCGACGATGATATCATCATTAATCCTGAAAATCCTTATCTATACGGAAATGTGGATTAATATCAATGTAAATAACACGTAATCAAGCCACTTCTTGCAAGTGGCTTATTTTTTAATTAACCTGTGAACCACCTCCTCAAACTCCGAAAGTATCATGGCTGTGGCACCCCAAACCATTTCGTTGCTAAAATCGTAGTAGGGAGCCGAAACTGGCCTCCCGTGCGAGGTTATCACCATAACAGATTTTCGCTTTTCGTTTACAAGTTCCGACAGGGGCACTTCTATTACATACTCAACCTCCTGAAGGTTGGGCGTAAAGTTGGGCTTTCGGTTGAGGAACCCTACCAATGGGCAAACCCGTAGGTTACTTATGGGAATATACAGCTCGCTGAGCTTTCCCAAAACTTCAATACTTGCCGGGTCAATGCCAATTTCTTCGTTCGATTCGCGTAGTGCAGTTTGCTGTAGGTTTTCATCAATCTCTTCAAATTTGCCGCCGGGGAAGCTAACCTGTCCGCTGTGTGGGCCATCGTAGATCTGCCGCTTAATTAATGGAAAGTACAACTCGCCTTGGCGGGGGTAAAGCATCAGCAAAACTGCACTCCTACGGGTGCTATCGTTGGGTGTGTCTCTTTCAGTTAGGTCGGTCCTTACCGATGGTGCCATTTGTTCCTGTGCTATACGCCCGGGTAATGGCTCACCTAACTGGCTCTTTATCTTTGCAATAAGTTGTTTGTATGTTGCTGGGCCACTCATAAAGATCCGGTTGCCTGTCAAAATTAATAATTTTGGAGCGCGATTTGATAGCGATTCAACGATTTGGTAATTACAAAACCATCATTTCGTTTATCTTACACAAAATTATTTATATTTATACAACCAATAAGAACTTATTTATGAAACAATTTTTACTCCTTGCACTTTCAGCAGTTCTTCTGTTGGGCACCGGTTGTGCCTCAAAACGATATGCAAAAAAAGGAATGAAATTTGAGCAGGCCGGGCTTTGGGAGATGGCTGCCGACGCTTACATGCACTCCCTCGCCGCCAAACGCGATAACGTTGATGCCATTATTGGGCTCAAACGCAGCGGTCAACGGGTTCTAGATGAGCGATCGCTTAAAGTGATTAAGGCTTACGAGGATAACGACCTTAAGCAATGCGTTTATACCTTCATCGATGCTGAAAAATTTCAAACGCAAGCTTCTGCTCTTGGAGTGGAACTCTCCATTTCCAGTATGGCTACTGAATATTTTAATGATGCCAAACCCAAGTATGTTGAAAAGATTTATGCCGAAGCACAAACACTACTTGATGCCGACAAATTTCAGCAGTCAGAGGCTCTCCTTTCTGAGGTAAAGATGCTTCAACCCGATTACGGCAATGTTCAGGATATGCTTAAGGTATCGAAGTGTGAGCCGCTTTACCGCGAGGCAAAGGGTTACATGGATGCCGGTCTTTACCGTAAGGCCTTTGCTAACCTCAATAAAATTATTGGCGAGTTCAATACCTATAAGGATTCCCGCGACCTTCGCGATGAGGCCCTGCAGAAAGCTTTAATCACCATTAGCATTACCGATTTTAAACCCGTTTCAGGTGCCACGCCTGAACTGGCAAAATCGCTTCAGGTATCTGTAGTTGGCAAGTTGAATGCCTTGGATAACCCGTTTATTAAAGTAATTGATGCCGCCAGCACCGACCGTATAATCGAAGAGCAGCGTCACAGCATCACCACGGGTTCAGAACTTGAGGTTGGAAAGCTGCTTGCCGCAAAGGCACTTTTAGCTGGAGAGGTTTCGGTTCTTCAGTATTCGCAAGGGAAACTCAACAAGAAGGAGAAACGGGGTTACCTGCGTGAGGATACCAAGGTAAAGGATCCGGCTACCGGAAAGGAAAAGGTAACGGTTGATTACAAAAAAGTGATTTACTTCGTGTATTACCAGCGCAACGAGGGGGCCATTTCTCTTAAGTACCAGTTAACATCAACCGAAAGTGGTGCTGTAATGGTTTCCGATATGGTTCGCAGCAGCCATTCCGATGAGATTAGCTATGCCACCTTCGACGGCCCTTCGGCCAAACTGGTGCCCGGCTTCTGGGAAAGAATCGATGCCCCTTCGCCTAAGGATGTCATTTCCGACACCCCTCATGAGGTAAAAGCCCTGCAGGAGCTCCTCAAGGCGCGGCGCAATATCGTTTCCGCATCAACCCTCATGACCAATGCCATTGAGGATGTAGCCAAGCGCACAGCAAAAAAAATCAACCAGTATAACCCTGAACAATAGGAGTATGCAGCGAATAATTTCCCTTTTTCTGGCGGCTCTTGTTTTGGCGGGATGCTCAGGTACCTCAAACGTGAGCAAGCAGTCTCAACCGCCCTCATGGGTGCAGGCACGGCCCAATGTGCCGGGTTACTATGTGGGTATTGGCTCGGCACGTAAAACCACACCCGACTACCAGCAGGCCGCAAAGCAAAGCGCTTTGGCCGATTTGGCCAGTGATATTTCGGTGGTAATTTCGGCCAACTCGGTGCTGAATGCCTTTGAAAATCAGCAGCGTTTCTTTGAGGACTACACCTCGAATATCCGCGCCGAGGCTCAAAAGGAGTTGGAGGACTACGAGGTGGTCGGTACCTGGGAGGATCAGCAAACCTACTGGATTTACTACCGCTTATCCAGGGAAACCTACCGCCGCATTATGGACGAAAAGAAATCGGCTGCCGCCGCCAAATCACTCGATTTCTACGATAAGGCGCTGGCTGCCCGTCAGGACAACGATATCAAAACGGCCCTGGTTATGCTGATTAAGGCCCTGGAGCCAATTAAGCCCTACTTTGCCGAAACTATAACCGTTACTCACGGTAACCAAACCATTTACCTCGGAAACGAAATAATTAAAACCATAACCTCTATACTTAACTCCATAAGCGTAAATGGCCCGGCTCAGCTATCGGCAAAAATGGGTCAGGGCGTTCCGGCAAGCCTAACCACCTACGCGGTTACCGAAAGTTCCGGATTGCCCCTTAGGGCAATTCCGCTAAGGGTAAACTACACCGAACGTCCTTTGGCCAATAGCCGCATTACCACCGATGCTCAGGGGGCAGCCTCAGTTACCATCGATGCGGTTCGTTCACTAAAAACAGCAGAGGTGCTAAGGGTATCGCTCGATTTCGAATCGGTTGTACAAGAGGCCACCACCGATTTTGCCATCCGTAAGGTGCTGATGCGCTTTAGCGGACCCACAACAGAAACACGTTTGGTAATCGAAAAACCATCGTTTTACGTGTCGTCCGATGAGCGCAACCTAGGCGCTTCCCTTGAGCAGCACCCCCTGGCCAATGGCATTAAGCGTAAGCTGGTGGAGGCCGGATTCCCTTTAACCAACAGCCCATCCGGTGCCGATTACAGGCTGAGCTTGATTGCATCAACCCATAAAACAGGGCAAATCGGGCAGTTTGTTCAGGTAGGGCTTCGGCTGCAGGTGCTGGTAACCAACGCCGCTGGGCTTGAGGTGTACCACCGCACCAACGACCGTATAAGTGCATCGCACTTCGAGGCTGCTGCTGCCGGACAAAACGCCTACAACAACGCCCTCAAACGCATTGAGTTAACCATTGTGGGTGAAATTATCGACAATGTCCTAAAGGGGAACCGGGGGTATTGAGGTTTGACGAGGTTTGACGGCGTGTAGGGTTTAGTGAATAGTTTGCGAGGAATGTAAAATTGCCTGTTCCGCAAACACGTAACTTGTCCGGCAAACACGTAGCTTGTTCGGCGAATACGGAACCTGTCCGGCACAGACGGA
>DYKO01000019.1:0-1141 GCA_020722565.1 Rikenella microfusus | reverse complement strand
ACGGAACCTGTCCGGCACAGACGGATGACCCCGATACATAAACCCTGACCTACAAACCAGGGCAACCAAAGCCCCTAATAAAGTATCGAAAAAAAGTTTGCAAAAAAATTAAAAATCCATTTGATGATTTATGAAAATATTTCAATTTTAATAAACCTTACCAAAGGTACGGTTATACACCCAAAATAGATGTATATCACTACTTTTAGTACGGTTATAAACGAGTTAGCCACAAGTAAAAGAAAAAACTGAAACGACAAATGAACAACAAGAAGCATTATCTTTTTTCGTATGGAACTTTACAATTAGAAAGAGTTCAGATTGAAAACTATGGTCGCTTATTAAAAGGTAGAAAAGACAGATTATTTGGTTACAAACTTGATAAACTGAAAATTACTGACACCGAAGTTTTGAAAAAAAGCGGTATAGAATTTCATCCAATAGCTGTAAAAACAGATAGTCCAAATGATGTAATTGAAGGGACAATCTTCGAAATAACAGAAGAAGAATTAATCGAAACAGACAAATACGAAGTAAATGACTATCAACGTGTATTGGAAAAATTTGCGTCAGGAGAAAATGCTTGGATTTATATCGCTAAATCAGACAAACCTTTTTCAAGTATTTCCGACAATATTAAACAAATACAAAATAGGATAACTAATGCTTGTTCTAAAAGTGCTAGAAATAAAGACGACATATAAATATTACTTGCAACAAAAACTGTTGATTGCGATAGAATTAAAGAAGCCTTTGCTTGTGGAGAAACATTGTTTGCCGAAAATAAAGTTCAAGAAGTAAAGCAGAAGTTTGATTGTTTACAAGAGTTTAATCACGAACAACATTTCATTGGACATTTACAAACAAACAAGGTTAAAGAAATTTTGAAATACAACATTACTTGTATTCAATCACTTGACAGAATGAGTTTGGCAGAAAAATTACACAATCAGTTAAGTATAGAAAATAGAACAATAGATGTTTTTATTCAAGTAAATACATCTAACGAAGTAAGTAAATTTGGAATTGAACCAGAAGAAGCATTAAATCTTACAAAACAAGTTGCAAAGTTTGATACATTAAAAATGCTGAATTCAAGTCACAAATGCAACTTTTCGATTAGACAAATTTAGGTAAAAAA
>DYKO01000018.1 GCA_020722565.1 Rikenella microfusus | reverse complement strand
CCTGGTTCAGACGGCTCAGCAAGGATTACGAAGCGAGTATGCAATCAAGCGAAACATATGTATTAATTGCTTCTATTGCTATGATGTTAAAGAAAATTTAAACAGGTTCTAAATGAAAAATTTAACCTTTTAGGAGTCGTGTAAATTATATGTAGAGGAACAGTCATATAATCATAATTATAGCGATAAAGTTCTGAGTAATAACCACAAGTAATCGGTGAGTAACAAGGGTCAATTAGAATATTTTCATTAATTTTATATCCTTTTTGATAATAACCAATTCCTGTCTCAAAATATAATTTGGGTTTAAACTTATACAGTAAATTTACTTCGATATCAAATCCTGAAATGTAACCTTCATTTTCATTTCGATAATCTTTGTATAAATCAGATTTGGTTTCCGTAATAATGCGGTAGTTTTTTAAATAACTTGAACTAAGTCCAATAGAGAATTTTGATTGAGCAGAAGTCTCAATTAATCCACTATATAAAAAAAACTAATGATAACAATTTTGATTTTCATATTTTTCATTGTTTGTTCTTTAAGTTGCCACTAACGGTTGGTGGTTTGGGCAGCTGGGGAGTTAAACCCCAGCGGCGTCATCCCACGTTAAAACGAAACTAAATTACTAAAAACTTTGGTATCTGCATCATCAGCCCCAGTGGGCTAAACCACGTGTTAGCGTTAGTGGTTTTTTCTAATTATTTACTATTTAAAAATATACCCAAATCTCAATGTGAAATTTAAAGCCGTTTCACTTTTGTTAGAAGAATAACCATATCCCTTCGCAAAATAGTACCTATACCCTAGCCCCAATGCCATTTCAAAGTTAAAATGGTCACTTATTTTTCTTCTAAAACCCCAAGTTGGTATGATGGAAATGTCAGGTATAACACTTCCAGCATTTACATTAGAAATAACAAACAAATCAGGATGATACCTCATGAATATGGAAAAATAATTTCCGCTATTCCCATCTATTCGCTTTAGTCTAGTTTGTCGCTTTTCAAGATTATAATACCATCTTGGTTCTAATACTACAGTGGGAATAAGAAAAAAGTAAAAATTATTATTATATGTTTGACTAAACCCATTTTCAAAACCGAGTTCACCCTTTATAGCAATTTTATTTTGCACTTTATACTCGCCATGCCCCCATATACCGAACAAGCCTGCCTGTAAGCCAAAAACCCTTTCGTCTACGCTAATTTGTTGCGAAAAAGTTACAAAATAGGCATTTAATAGAATTGTTGTTATTAAGATTAGTTTCTTCATATTCTAAATTTTTACCAAATAAATACTGAAAATCCTATTGAAAATTGTCTTTGAGTAGGAAAGTCAAAATGCTTGTTTGGATATTCTAACTTTCTTAACTCTTTGAACGCATCGATGGAGCTATACTCAAAAGAGATTGCTAAGTATCTTCCATAGTCTTTCCTTTCAAAATATAATCCAAAACCTATACCATATGCTAGTTGAGTGCTGTATTTGCCTTTCCTTTTTATTTCTAACTCATTATTATCTATGTATTTTATTGTGTTTGGTACATATGGATTAAAATACATTTTTATTTCAGGGTAAAAACCAATCGTATTCTCATTTTCCTTATTTCTATGAATTTTTACTAGTGGTATTAGATACCTAGTTCCCGTATAAAACATAAAATTCATAATGGTAGTTGTTGACCATAAGTCATCTTTATTCCTATCTAGTTTTGGAATAAAACTATAAGTTTGAAACTTAAAGCCAAAGGAAAAGTAATCTCTATCAATGAATGAGTAACCTATCGCTGGGTTTATATTGTACAAGAAGAGAGTGTTCTTACTATCAGTTCCAATACTACCATCTATATTATAAGATTGAGATTTGCCAGTTATTGTTAAAAATAAGAGCAATCCGCAAACTATATACTTCATATGTCTTAATTATTATATACATGATTAATAATTGCTAATTCAATATCATAAAGATATGAATCAATATACCCATATCTGAATTAAAATTATTATAATACTGAGGTATCCGTTAATTGTTTTAAAAAACTAAGAATACCCCAGTTTGAGAAAATTTAGGGAATATACATTCTAATGCCCTTCCATTCGCCATTATATTTAACGGCCCCAAATACATAGGCTTCTTGAATATTAAAAGCATTAGGAGTAAAACCAGACGGAGTAGGCAAACTTGTAAGATTTCCTTGAAATGTAACACCGCCTGAAGACCGACCAAATCTCATTTTCTTTTTGGAGATGTTATGGTAAGTAGAAACCCCATTTAGCAGGAGATATTCCTTATTGCTATTCCCGCCTACACCAGGTGAAAGCATCATGACTGGAATTTTACTATTGCCCATTGTTTGCTCATAAACAAAACCTGCTGTTCGTTTTTTAAACTCGCCTACAATCCATTTATAACCTTGATCGTAGAGTGCTTTGTTAAGGTCATTGTCTGTATATGAATCCCAAGGAAACTCAACTGTACCCCCAAACAGATAAATATCACTTACCCAGTCTTCTATAAGACTTTCTGGTGTTTTATGAAAACCTTTAAATACAATTTTGGCTGCAACATTTGCGAAGTTTTTTGAATACTTTCTAACCCCTTCTTGATATGTAAGAGGGGTTAATCCGAAATTGGTAAATTGAGTATATCCTTTAAAATGATCTATGCCAATAACCATTTTAGAGGCTTCTGTCCTTAACCAGTAACTTAAAAGTACAATTGTTTTTCTCCACTTCCCAAATCCGACAGTAATTTTGTTTTGATGCCTTAATTGAAATTTAACTTTAAAGCCAGCACACTTAAAGAAACCATAATTCAATTCATATAGGTTAACACGTACCCTATGATCAGAATCAAAATTTTTATTTCGCCAGTTGTTAAGCCCAATATTTGCCATAGTCTGTCCAAAACCAGTACTACCTCCAACATGATAATTTGTTAAATGATACGTGTTTGTATATTCAGAAACAATTTTTGAGTTATCGATACTTGAATTTGAGTTAGTGTTTTCAATAGATTCGTCTCCATTTACCATTGAAATAATCGCTTCAGTAGATAGGTCTTCTCTTTCTAAAAAGCCGTAAGAATCGATGAACTTGACATCACCATACATGTATGATTTGTCTTCTAACTGATTAGTATAGTTTTGATATGTGTCTAAAAAATTAGAATACACTTGATCAAATTCTTCAATCTCATCTTCTGAGTATATAAAAGTGCCTGCTTCTGTAATTTGATATATATCACCATCAACTTCTACCCTTCTTGCTGTATCAACTACATAAAGTAGAGATTCTTCAGGAATTAAAGTGCTTTCTAGTTCTTCATTAAATTCTTCGATAAACTTTTCTTCTATACTATCACTTAATTTTTTTCCACTTTTCATTTTATTTTTGGCTCTAGATAACTTGTCTGCTAGCGATTGAAACCCTTGTGGAATTGGTATTTCAGCCGTTGCTTTAGCTGCCATTGTTTTAGATAAGAATTAAGTGCTTCATTAACTTTTGTTATATAAGCATCTAAGGATTGTTTGTTCGTAAAACTGAGGTATCCATTTTTAACTACTGCATCACTAACCTCTTCATTCAAGTGTTTATCTTTTCCTTTAGTTGCTTCTTCAAGTTTTTCGCAGGAATTCATTGAAATTGTTAAAACAGTTATAGCAATAATAAAAACTGTATAATAAATTAAACTTTTGTTTTTCATTTTATGTTTACGTTAAAGATTTAATAATTAGTTTTCTTTATGTCTTCTCATCCCAAAGTTGATTTTGGTCTCAATATGGGGGTTGAATTTTTTTGAAGTTTTAATTATAGGATGTAATTACAAATGATTAAAAAATAAAATTAAACTCATATGCTATCAAAATCCTTGATTCGATTGGTTTGATTTATAATAAAAAGTTACACCTCCTTTCATTAAATGTAAAATTAATTAGTTAAACACTATGCACATTCTGTTCTTTTCTTGCCATTAACGCTAACTCGTTTATAAGTCTGACATCATCAGACCTATACTGCCAATTTTGGGTGTATAGGTCTGATGATGTCAGACTTTATTTTATATAAAAATAGGAAAAATATCTTATAAATCATCAAACGGCGATTTAATTTTTTGCAAACTGTTCTGCGAAAAATGGGTATAGATTTCTGTGGTCTTCGAACTCTTATGTCCTAGCAATTCCTGAATATAACGTAAATCAGTTCCTGCTTCTAACAAATGAGTCGCATAACTATGTCGCAACCAGTGAAGTGTAATAGGTTTTCTGATATTGGATTTGTTTTCAGCATGTTTTAAAACTTTTGCTAAACTTTCTTCTGAATACTTTTTTCCACTTTTTTGCCCTTCGAACAACCATATTTTAGGTTTTTACGCTTTGTAATATTCTCGAAACATTTTAATAGTTTTATCAGGAATAGGCACTAGCCGGTCTTTATAACCTTTCGAATTATGTATAATCAATATGTGGCGTTTAGAATCCACATCGCCTATTTTTAGATTCAACAGCTCACTGCGCCTGAGCCCGCAGGCATACATCAGGCTTAGCATGGCTCGATGCTTTATATTCGTTGGGGCTTCGAGAATGGCCCTTACCTCTTCCTTACTCAGTACGTTGGGCAGCTTGTGCTCGCGCCTGGGGCGATTTATGGATTCCGCTCTGATTTCCGTTTTTACCACCTGCCTGAAGAATAGCTTGAGGGCACTTACCACTTGATTCTGGTAGGCAAAGCTGTACCCTTTATATACGATGTATTTATTCAGATAGCCAATAATATCGTCGTTGGAGAGATGGTCCAACGGGTTACCATGATCAACTGAGAGGAAACTTTTCACAACATCGGTGTACACCTTAATTGAATTTGGGCTATAGCGCTTGTGCGTAAGCCATTCCCTGAATCTTGATATTTGCTCATCGGTTTCGTGGGTGTTGGTTTTGGTCATGTTCCTATTATTTACCTCGAATGCTGTACGTTTGGAAAGTTTTTGCAGTCCCGCATGGTTTATATAGGCCAAGGGGCTGAAATGCTTGATGAAATCAGCAAGGTTAAATGTATCGGAAGGCACTTACCAGCATCGCTTGGATTGGCTCCAATGGGGGTTCCCGAAGCCTTTACCCCTTTCAGCTAGCTCCGGGTTGAAGTCAAACCTGATGAGAACTACTGCCATACCTTTATGGATGTCGGTCTCAAGACGTATGATTGGCTTTTTATTCATGGTGGTAGCCGGAAATTATGCCGTTCAATGTCAATTTACAACTTTTTTTATAAGAGCTGGGTACAGCGGTATTAAAAAAATAAGGAGAGCAGGTTATGCTCTCCTTACCGTATAGAGTATGGGTAAAATTAGATGTTCAGCGATACCCGCTTAAAGGCAACCACCTTAAGATCCTTGTCAACGCCTTGCAGGTATTGACGGATGCTCATTTTATTATCCTTTATAAATTCCTGGTTGAGCAGTGTACTCTCCTTGTAGAACTTCTGGAGCTTGCCTTCGGCAATTTTATCGAGCATATTTTCGGGCTTGCCCTCTAAACGAGCCTGCTCACGGCCTATTTCGAATTCCTTTTTGCGGATATCCTCGGGCACATCATCCTTGTCGATGGCAACGGGGCTCATGGCCGCAACTTGCATGGCTACATCCTTGGCAACCTGAACATCGGTGGTTTTGCTATAGCCTACTAAGGTGGCCAGCTTATTGCCCGGGTGAATGTAGGAGATAACCATGGGCGCATTGATTTGCTCGTAGTACGACAGCTCAACCTTTTCCCCGGTGATCCCCGAGAATTCAGCAACTAAATCGGAGACCTTGCGGCCATCGAGTTGAGAATCCTTGAGGGCCTCCAGGTTGGCGGGTGTGCTGGTAAGGGCAAAATCTAGAATTTTGTTAGCTACACTTAAAAAATCAGCATTTTTGGCTACAAAGTCGGTTTCGCAGTTGAGTACAATCATAGCGCCGCGGTTTCCAGCACTGTTAACTTTAGCAAGAGCCGCGCCCTCTCCGGCTTCACGATCGGCACGCTTGTTGGCAATGGCCTTACCGCGCTCACGAATAAGTTCAATAGCCCTTTCTATGTCGCCGTTAGCTTCAACCAGAGCGTTCTTACAATCCATCATGCCGGCTCCGGTGAGTTTACGTAATTTTGCTACATCAGCAGCTGTAATTTCAGCCATGGTAAGATAATTTTTTGGGAGTTAGTACTATTCGTCGTCTTCAATATCGAGTTGGGTGGCTGAGGTTTTTTCGGTTTCTTCAACCTCTTCGGCATCTTCCTCTACCTCAACAGCCTTTTTAGCCCTGCGAGCACGGGTTTTGGTTCCCTCTCCCTTTTGCTCCTTGGCAGCGGGTTCTTTTTCCTTTTCAGCCTTGCGTTCCTCCAAACCTTCCTGGATTGCCTTTGCCATGATATCAACAATCAAGGCGATAGACTTGGAAGCATCGTCGTTGGCCGGAATTACAAAGTCAATGGGAGTAGGATCACAGCAGGTATCAACCATTGCAATAACCGGAATGTTAAGCCTGTTGGCTTCGCGAACGGCAATGTATTCCTTTTGAACGTCAACCACAAAAAGGGCAGCCGGAAGGCGGCTAAGGTCAGCTATGGAGCCAAGGTTTTTCTCAAGTTTGGCGCGCTGACGGCTAATTTGAAGCTTTTCGCGTTTCGAAAGAGTGTCGAGTGTACCATCGTTCATCATCTTATCGATGTTGGCCATTTTTTTAACAGCTTTGCGGATGGTGGGGAAGTTGGTTAGCATACCACCCGGCCAACGCTCGGTAACATAGGGCATGTTTACGCTTTTTACGCGCTCGGCCACAATATCCTTGGCCTGTTTTTTTGTAGCCACAAACAGAATCTTGCGGCCCGATTTGGCAATCTGCTTTACTGCAGCGGCAGCTTCATCGATTTTAACTACGGTTTTGTGCAGGTCAAGAATGTGAATACCGTTTTTCTCCATAAAAATATAGGGAGCCATTTTGGGGTTCCACTTGCGCTTTAGATGACCAAAGTGCACGCCTGCTTCTAATAGTTCCTGAAAATTTGTTCTTGACATTTTTTGTTTAGATTTTATTGGCAATCGCTCAGTAGTCCTTTTCGGGAGTCTGGGCAATTTATTACTAAACTGCCTGCCAACTGGTTAATAATAAATTGTAAATGATTTTGAAAATATTAACGTTTGCTGAACTGGAATCTCTTCCTGGCTTTGGGCCTACCGGGTTTCTTGCGCTCAACCTCACGGGGATCGCGGGTTAAGAAACCATTGGCTCGCATAACGGCTCTATTTTCCTCGTTGTACGATACAAGAGCGCGGGCAATACCCAAACGTAGTGCCTCGGCTTGTCCGGTGATCCCTCCGCCATCGAGGGTTACCTTGATATCGAAATTTTCAGTAGCGTTTAGCACCATTAGGGGCTGTTTTACCACATAGTGGAGCAGCTCCGAGCTGAAGTAATTCTTCAGATCGCGTCCGTTTATGGTGATGTTGCCTTTACCTTCGCGGAGATAAACGCGGGCAACAGCTGATTTTCTTCTTCCTAATCCGTTGTAAACCTGCATAAGTTAACTTATTTTATGTTGCTTAATTCTAATTTCTTAGGTTGCTGAGCTTCATGGGGATGCTCCGAACCAGAATAAACGTAAAGGTTACGGAACATTTCAGCGCCTAGCCTGTTCTTGGGGAGCATGCCCTTTACGGCGTGTTCAATAACCCAAATTGGCTTGCGTTGTAGCATCTCCCTAGGTGTAGCAAAACGCTGTCCACCGGGATATCCAGTATGACGAACATACACCTTGTCGGTTAACTTACGACCGGTTAAACGCACCTTGTCTGCATTAATGATGATTACGTTGTCGCCGCAGTCAACATGCGGTGTGTAGCTGGGCTTGTGCTTCCCTCTCAGAATTTTTGCCACCTGGCTCGACAATCGGCCCAATACTTGGTCCGTGGCATCTATCACAACCCACTCCTTTTTTACGGTGGCCTTGTTGGCCATTACCGATTTGTAACTTGCTGTGTTCACTTTAATCTCTTAATTTTTAGGTTAATACCAACTTTTTTGTGATCCTAAATTGATAATAAGCGGGACGCAAAAATACAACTATTTATTTAAATAACAAGGAGTTTTTATTCTAAAAATCATTTTATTGGTCTGAAGCTAAGTTGATTATTGTTGATTCTACGAAATTATTGAAACCTATATTCAATTTCATTTTACTCAGACCTAAGGCGAATCCAATAAGGGTCTGTTTAAAAATTCTATTTTGCTATATTTGCTGAAATAAACGGAGATAATGTTTAAGTCCGAAATACATCGCCGTATTTACCTGTTATCACTTGCCTTTATTCTTTGCAGTTTGCCCCTTTCGGTTGTTGGTGTAAGCATAGGAATGATTGTACTGGTTGTAAATTTTGCTATTAGTGGAAATTTGGGGAAAAAGTGGTTTCATATGAAGAAAAAACCCACGGTGTGGGTTTTTGTTGCTATTTATCCCCTTATGCTTATAAGTGGTTTGTTATCGAACAACCTAAACATGGGGTTAGAAATTACCAGGATTTGGTTACCCCTGCTTTTGATTCCCATAATCGTAGCCTCTTCCGACGAGTTATCTCGTAAGGAATTTTTTTATCTTTTAATTGCCTTTGTTTTAGCTGTTCTGTTCGCAACCCTTTACGGTGCATACTTATATTTAATAGCAGAGAAAATTGATGATCCCCGTAAGCTTTCCCCGTTCATTTCCCATATTCGTATGGCTTTAATTGTTTGTATTGCCATCGCCATATTGCTTCAGCATTTATGGGAGAGAAATGAAGCAGAATTTCTTCCCCTATTTCTTGCAATTGCACTTATTATTTGGTTCATAGGTTTTCTTTTCATGCTGAAATCGTTTACCGGAATCCTTATGCTGGCCCTATTGGTTTTTACTTTTACCCTTAAAATAATACGAAGAGTAGCAGCACCGGTACGCTTTGCGATTTATAGCGGTTTGGGAACGGTTCTATTCATTGCTTTATCTTATTTAGCGCATCAGTACGGTAGCTTTACCTCCATAAGGTTGACCCCTGATAACTTGCCCCGTAAAGCAACCGTTTTAGGCAATACCTACTTTAATGATACGCTCTCACGTGAAACCGAGAACGGATATTTTGTCAACATTAATATTTGTGAGGATGAATTAAAAAATCAATGGCAAAAGCGCAGCCATATTCCCTACCACGGAACCGATTACAAGGGACAACCACTTAGGTTAACCCTATTTCGGTATTTAGCATCAAAGGGTTTAACCAAGGATTCTTTGGGAGCCAGTCATCTCGATTCGTTAGATATTTCTTTAATTGAAAGAGGTTTTACCAATGTTCTCTTTCGAAATGGCGTTTCGGGATTTAAGAGCCGCCTTTACGAGTTTTTCTTTGAATTGAACAAATTTCGGCATACCGGCCAGTTAACCGGCGGGTCAATTCTTCGAAGGATTCATTATAACCTTGCCGCATGGCATGTTGTTAAAAACAACATGCTTTTTGGCGTTGGTTATGGCGACTTACTTGATGAAATGGAGAGCTACTATTCCGCGCATGAGGTAGATTTACCCCCGCAGTACCATTTTATGCCCCATAACCAGTACCTTACCGTTTGGGCTTCAGCAGGAATTATTGCTTTAATCATTTTCCTTAGCTCCATGCTCATCACTTTTTTATCATCAGCAAATATTAAAATTCCATTGGTGCTCTTTTTCTGGTTGATGGTGCTGATATCCATGCTGTTTGAGGACACATTGCTAACCCACATAGGGGTATCGCTGGTGGCGGTTTTCACATCAATACTTATTTTTGGCTACCGTTTTAAAACCGATTTTGTTAAATGAGCAAGAGGTTAAGTACCGATTTTTACTGTCGCGATGTACTGGAGGTTGCCCCTGATCTGCTGGGAAAGATTTTGGTTCGTTGCCTACCCGACGGCTCTAGCATTCGTGCCTATATAACCGAGGTGGAGGCCTACCGTGGCACCGATGACCTCGGTTGTCATGCCAGTAAGGGTAAGACAAAACGAAATAAGGTGATGTTTGACCACGGCGGGTTGGTTTACGTTTACCTAATATACGGCATGTACTGGATGTTTAACGTTGTTACCTCCGTTTACGGCGATCCTCAGGCTGTTCTAGTTAGAGGTGTAACTAGTGCCAATGGCCCTGGAAAGTTAACTCGGTTGTTTCAAATTGATGGTAGTTTTTACGGCGAAAACCTTGAAGCCTCCAGCCGTATCTGGATTGAGGACAACGGCTTAAAACCCAGCTATACTACAACACCCCGTATAGGGATTGATTATGCCGGCCCTTACTGGTCGATGGTTCCCTGGCGTTTTTTGGTTGCCGCTTCAGAAGCATCGCTGCACGAGAATGAAGCGTTAAGGAATGGGGTAGTGGCTCATAAAAAATAGGTTTGTGGAGGCATGCAGCATAAAAATTGATAAAAATGAAAAAGATTGTATTTGCGGAACCCATTGGTATAGATGCTGAAATAGCCGCAGCATTTAGCCAAAAAATGGAAAGTAACGGCTACAAGGTGATTTTTTTCAACCAGCCGCCAGTTTCACAATCCGATTTGAAGCAACGCATTGTTGATGCAGAAATTCTTGTTATCTCCAATCAGCCATTGGCTGCCTCAACCCTTAAGCAGTGTGCCAACCTTAAGTTAATTGCTGTTGCCTTTACGGGTGTTGACCATGTTCCGCTCGATTACTGCCGTGAGAATGGTATTACGGTTTGCAATGCCGCAGGATACAGCACCAATGCGGTTGCTGAGCTGACAATGGCTATGGCTACCAACTTACTACGCAGAATTGTGGAGATGGACCAAGCCACCCGAAAAGGCGGCACACGTGAAGGCTTTCTTGGAGGGGAACTAAACGGTAAAATTTTTGGAATAGTTGGTTTTGGGACTATTGGTCAGCGGGTGGCTACACTTACAAAGGCGTACGGTTGCAGGGTGATAGTACATACCCGCACAGTGAAAAAAGTTGAAGGTATTGAATATGTTACCCTTGACAAACTCTTTTCCGATGCCGATATTATTTCGCTACATCTACCGGCTACACATCAAACCATAGGTTTGGTTAATTCCAATATGATAAATTTAATGAAACCCAATGCCATTCTCATTAATACTGCTCGCGGCCCAATTGTAGATTGTATGGCTTTAGCCAACGCCCTTCATCAAGGCAGAATTGCTGGTGCTGCCATTGATGTTTACGATCATGAACCGCCCATTGAGCCCTATCATCCTTTGCTTAGTGCACCAAATACCCTTTTGTTGCCCCATATAGCTTATGCCACGCACGAAGCTATTGCCCAGAGAACAAAAATTGTAATGAGCAACATTGAGGCTTGGATTAAGAAAACTCCTCAGAATGTGATTGTTTAGCAAGCACCCATTAAATAGAAAAAAATTTAAAAGAAATATTTTTGTATATTTCTAAAAAGTATTACATTTGCACCGCAATTGAAACAGCACTCCTCATTAGCTCAGTTGGTTAGAGCACCTGACTGTTAATCAGGGGGTCCTAGGTTCAAGTCCTAGATGAGGAGCAAACCCCGATGAAAATCGGGGTTTTATTTTTTGTATATTTACCTAAAAATTTCACAAGAGATAAATAGGTTAGCATGATTAAGATTATAGGACTTGGCAATGCGCTAGTCGATATACTGATGCGGCTGCCCAACGATGCAAAGTTGATGGAGCTGGAGCTGCCCAAGGGCAGCATGCAGCTGGTGGATCAGGAACGTATGCAAAGCATACTCTATCAAACCGAAGGATTCTCAAGAACCCTCGCTGCGGGGGGAAGCGCAGCCAACACCATTCATGGCCTTGCAAATCTTGGTATTGAAACCACTTTTATTGGCAAGGTAGGTGATGACTCATTTGGCTTAGCCTTTGCTAACGACCTTAACCAAAGCGGTATTAAACCAATTCTATTCAAAGGTAAAGCAGAATCAGGAAGAGCCATTGCCTTTATCTCACCCGATTCGGAACGCACCTTTGCCGTTTACCTGGGTGCAGCTGTTGAGCTAACAGCCGAAGATTTAACCCTAGACCATTTTAAGGGCTATACCCATTTTCACATCGAGGGTTATTTAGTGCAGAATCATACCCTGATCCAACGCGCAGTAGAGTTGGCCAAACAGGCCGGCTGCCAAATTTCCCTCGATTTGGCTAGTTACAATGTTGTTGAGTCCAATCGTGATTTTTTAAATGGCATTGTCACCAACTTTGCTGATATAGTTTTTGCCAACGAAGAGGAGGCCAAAGCATTTACCGGAAAATATCCCGAAGAGGCTATCCATGAACTGGCATCGCTTACAGGCATAGCAGTGGTTAAGCTGGGAGCTGCCGGTTCTATTATTAAACGAGGTAACGAGCTGGTACGATTAGGTGTTATTGATGTAAACAGCATTGATACAACAGGTGCTGGCGATCTATATGCAGCCGGATTTCTATACGGTTTATCCCGTGGATTTTCGCTAGAAAAGGCAGGCACCATTGGTGCCATTCTCTCGGGTCATGTTATAGAAGTTTTGGGGCCTAAAATGAACCAGGAAAGATGGAATAAGGTAAAGGAAATGGTGCGAACGCTGGAAAACAGCTAATAAAAAAACCGCCTTAGAGCGGTTTTTTTATTAGCTGTTTAACCATTCCGTTCTACATGGTCCCCACCATTGATAGTAGGCCTACGGCTAATCCTGCCTTACCATCTCTAAACGAGTACACCAAGTGGTAGGCACCAGTTTTGGTGCAAACCCAATCGATATAGGGGTAATCCTTTCCGGTGGCAACAATGTATGTGGTAGCCAGCTGACGATTGTTATCAAAAAGTTGCAAAATAACTTTTCCTTCATAATCCTTTGAGTTGCATACCGAGAAGCGATACTTGACATCCTTTTTGAGCACTACCGGAAATCGTTGTACGGGAGGGGGATCGCCTGCATCCAGTTTTATTCTGAAATCCTTCAAATACTCGGCATCCCCTGCAACCATGGTACAAATTTGTACCAGTTCTTCTTCCGATTGGGCCTTCACATTATTGTGGTACGCGATACCAATCATGACCAGTGATAGTGCTAACAATATCTTTTTCATAGCATAAAAATTCTTACAATTTCAAAAGATTTGATCGTAGTTCCTGGATGTTTGTAATAAGTTTGTTGTAGAGCTCATCATCCATTTCAATAACTTGTTTATCGGTTTGTTTGAAGGTAACCACACCATTTTCTTCAATCATTTCGGGTTCTCCAAGTTCATAGGTTATGTGAACCTGATCGTAAAGTTTTTTAATAGGCTCAAAGTCAGTTATTAACTTAGCCATGCTGGGATCATTATCATAAACCTTAAGTAGTGCTAAGAGGAAGTTGAGAATAACTTTTTGCTCGCCAATGGTCTCACGGATTTTGGGATGATTGCTGATTTGTGCTACCCGAGATGAGAGGTAGGCTCCCTCTACCCAAACGCCTGTAACAATAACAGCACTGAGCATAGATCGATTGGTTTCGCTGAGGTAGGTGTCGATACGGTTGAAACTTTGTTGGGAGATAAGAATAAGCGAGTCGAGGTTTTCGTTGTTGGTGGCTAGCCGTTTAAGTGTAGAAAAGTCAAAAAACTGACCCACCTGTATATCATCGGCAAGGCGTTTGATAACTGATATGTAATCAACAACAAACGAGGTCTTTTCGTACATATTTAGGTAGCCTAAATCGCAGCCGTATAGTCCAAGCGCAAATGCTTTCTCAAAGTTTGTATTGAACCAATCTGCTTGCTTGGTGCTAGCCAAAAAGTTCTTGTTGAATGGAATTTTTAACCCTTTGATAAGTGCAGCAGTCTCAACAGGCGATGATATGTTTTGCATCATCTGATCGGTTATAGCCTTACTAACTTGTGGTGTAGAATTTTGAATTACTGAGTCAGGAACTATTAATTCCTGACTTAAATCAACATCCTGCCTGCTACAGAAACTGCATGAGGATAGCACTTGTGATAGTAAGACAATTATTAATGCCTGATAAAGTATAACTCTGTGCTTAATCATTATTCTCAGCTGTTTTACGTTTCTGAATCAGTAAGTAAAGATATAAAAAAATTATTTAATGAAATAGGGGAATTTGATTTTCCCGGTTAAATTGAGAAGTTTTTTTAAACTTTCAAAGTAAAGGGTTATGTAAAGTATAATGGTCATAATCCAAATAACCGTTAGGTTAAACCAGAAAGTATCAAAATACATGCCAAGGAAATGCTTACGGGGTGCCATAAAATGTGAGCGGAAGTCGAGTTTATGACGGGGTAGGGGGTCGCGGTAAACGGGATCATACTGCTGAACCAGTTCATCGCCGTACTGTAGGATCTTATTTTTTTCAAAGGTTTTTGTGGCCATATCAGCAAGGCTTTCGTTATGGTAGGCACGGCGCTTAGCTTCGTAAAGTTCCCGATTGTTGCTAACTAGGTAGCTTATAATACGCTCGCGTTTCTGATTTTGAGTATTATAAATATCGCTGTAGTGGCTCTTTAGCTTGTCCAAATAATCAAAAATAGCGTAAATTGTTTCCTCGTCGATGTTGTCAAGGGTTATTTTATTTAGGTTGTCAAAGGGTATTGAAGGCGCTTCGTAGTTGGTTTCGTTAGTAATTGCTTTACGGAGAACGGCTAATTTATCGGTCAATTTTTTATCTGCATCAGTTGTACCCTTTTGTGGCAGTAGCTCTAGTGCATCGGTTGCGCGTTTTTCCAATTCATCTATATAGTAGGTGATTTTATAGTTGGCGTTGTTAATTACTTTTTCAATATCGTAGAATGTTTTTTGGAAAGCATTATCCTTGTATTGGTGAACCACCAGAGCTTCATATCCCCATTTAGTTATCATGAATTCGGCAATAAGGGGCACGCGGTTAAAGCTTCCCACTGAGCGGTTGAGTTTTTCGAAGCTGAACATGGCGCCCGATAGCACCATCATGGGAATCATCAAGAGGGGAATTACAATGTAGATGGTAATAGCAGAATTAAAGGTGGCCGAAATGTTAAGCCCTAGCATATTGGCGCAAACGGCAGTTGAAAAAAGTATCAACCAGTAGTCGAGGTACATGCCGCGAATTTCCAAAATGCTGTTGGCTATTAGCACAAAAGTAGCGGTTTGTATGGCAGAAAGAAATGTAAGGATTGCAATTTTTGAGAACAGGTAACTCGAACGGCTTAGGTTAAGGAATGCCTCACGTTTAAGAATTTTACGGTCGCGGAAAATTTCTTCGGCACTTACTGTGAGGCCTATAAACAGGGCAACAATAAGGGCCATGAATAGATAAATGGGAATGTTCTCGTTTTCTCTGAAAATGTAAACATTGGAATTGGGATCGGCAATATACCGAATTACATAAGCTAATATAAAGGAAAGAATGGGTGTTTCTAGCAAGTTAAGAATAATATACTGGGTGTTGCTGATTTTCGATTTCCAGTCGCGCATGGTGTAAATCAGGAACTGCTTAACTCGTGATGGTATATTTAATGCCCTTGGGGGATCGGCATTTTCATCGGGGATTACGGGATGTTTTATATTATTTTGGAAGAATTCTTCCCATTTCTGTGGCGATACCTTACGGGTTTGGGTGTAACGGCCAAACTCGTCAACCACCCGTGCCTCAATGATGTTAAAGATAAGTTCCGGGTTAACGTTACCGCAAACCGGGCACTCTCCCACATCGCTGTTTATCTGCATATCGAGGCGTTTGAAGTACATAACGGCTTCCACAGGGTTACCGTAGTAAATCATGTAGCCGCCGGTATCGAGTATTATCATGTTGTCGAACATCTTATAGATGTCCGAAGAGGGTTGATGAATCACCACAAATATGAGCTTCCCCTTTAGGGTTAGCTCACGCAGAAGATCCATCACGTTTTCGGAGTCGCGCGACGATAAGCCAGAAGTTGGCTCATCAACAAAAAGAATAGAGGGTTCTCTGATAAGTTCGAGAGCGATATTTAAACGTTTGCGCTGGCCACCCGAAATCATTTTATTGAGGGGAGACCCCACCTTTAGGTTTTTACGATCCCAAAGGCCCAGGCTTAGGAGTGTTTTATCGACCAATGCAACCAACTCTTCCTCAGTCTTATCCTTAAAGCAGAGCTTTGCATTGTAGTAGAGATTTTCGAAAACGGTAAGTTCCTCAATGAGTAAATCGTCCTGCGGAATTACCCCGATAACACCCTCAAGTTTTTCTTTTTCTGCATTCAGGTCGTACCCGTTAACGATAACTCTGCCGTTGGTAGGCTTTTCGATACCGGCCAAAACGTTAAGGAGCGTGGTTTTCCCTGCACCGCTGGCGCCCATGATGCCAACCAACTTGCCATGACCTTCGGAAAAAGATATGTTTCGTAGGCCAATATCACCGCTTTTAAACTGAAAGCTGATGTTCTCGACCTTATAGGATATGCGAATTGAAGTAGTGTCGGCCAGAAAATGGGAAACCACATCGGTGTAGTAAACGGGTTTGCCCTTGGGTAATTTTAAAGAGCTACCGCTGGCAAAGAGGTAAATGCGTCGGTTATGAATGGGTAGCCCATTCAGGAATATGTCCTCGTTACCGGTATAACGGAGGAAGTAAAGGTCCTCGCTCTTAATTTGAAGGATATAAATGTATTCATCGAGGGCTTCGGCTGGAATGTGTTTGCAATTGTGACCGGTAAAGGGTTTGTCGTGTATGGTTAGGATACTAGGAATATCGAGCTCATCGGGGTTATTTTTAACCACAAAGTTTTCGATATCCGATATTTCTTCTTTGGTTAGCTTAAATACCTCGGCCACAGTGTTGATAATGGCCATTCGTTGGTCGGTGAACTTACGGTCGGCATTAATGAGTTCGTAAAGGCGCACCAGAACAACGATTTTTTGTTTCTGGGTAAGGGTTTTGTTGATTTTTTTGCATATACCCAGAATGCGAACAGAGTCCTTAACCGAGGTTAACTTGCGTTTGCCCTTATCCTCATCGGTTTCCGAGCCCTCCTCCTTTACATCAAGTAACCCGGCATGCTCATCAAAAAGGCGAATATACTCCTTAACGGCTTCGTCGTTGAGTTGTTGGGTGAGAAAATTGACAACATAGTCACGTTCTTTAAGTTCAACACCCTCGTCCTGCTTTGCAATAATTGCAAAGAGTTGCATTAACGCTTTCAGAATCTCCTCACTCATCCGTCAAGAAAAAGAAAAGGGTTAAAAATGTGTTAGCTGAGCGTATATCCAATTTGTTCAAAGGGAACATCCACGATGTCGGCATACTCTTCGCCAGCTTCCTGCATATCCTCATCGTCCTCAGGGTAGTACCAGTGAACCACAACATTATTTCCTGCTTCATGCAGCTGTTCGAGTTTCATGAGTATATCCAGCAAAAGTTTGGAACTGGCAGTGTTAAAATACACCAGCTTAAAGGTAAATATGGTTTTGGGATTGGGAGATGAGCTGTACTCATCGAGCCATTGGAGTATGGGATCGTAAAAAGCAGTAACATCTTCGGGAAGAGAACGACCCGAAATCTCAAAAATTTCGTTTTGTGCGTCGAGAATAACGGTTGGAGTGTCGTCGGTTCCCATTATTTTGATGGTTTCCATATCACAAATATTACTCGTTTCTTGAAATAGTTGATGTTAATACAAAAAAGTGGGTATCCTCATCGATTGGAAGGAAGTGGTACTCAAGTTTTCTACCAGTTTTACGAGCTATATCGATAAAGCCAAGTCCGGCACCACCCTTTTCGGATAGGCGACCCTCTCGCATTTGAGTTTTGTAGAGCTGTTTGAGTCCCTCCTTGTCAAGAGAGTTTATATGGTCAAGGATTTTGGAAAGTTCTTCAATTTTGGAGTTTTCTATCACGTTGCCAGTGGTAACATGGTATTCCAGATCGCCACGGCTGACCATAAAAATGCCTCGTCCGGCAAACAGAAAGTCGTCGGAACCGAAGCTATCGGCGTGTTTACTGATGTTTTGCAGGCATTCCACCATAACATGGAAGACCTTTTTTTGGACGGAGTTCGACTCCTCCTCCTTGGCCATATTTGATTCAGTTAGGGAGGTGAAGGCTTTGGTGATTTGATGGGTTATTTCACCCTCGTAAACCAGGGTGATTTCATGAGCTTTCATCGACTTGTAAAAGTCGTAAACAAACTCAAGAAACCCTTTGATATTCTTTCTATCCATAGCCCGTAAATTATAATTACAAATATATTATATTTTTAGAATTCTATGCCAATTAACAAAATATCATCAACCTGTTTGTTTTCACCCTGATGTGCCTTTACAGCAATGTTGAATGTTTCAGCCATTTGGGTTATGGGTGCGTTAAGGTTTTTCATAATAACATCACGAATGCTTTGGGCACCGAATTTTTTCTTTTCGGGACCGCCCACTTGATCAACTATGCCATCGGAAAAGAAGAAAATTCTATCTCCTGGCTTGTAGGTAATAATGTGGTTTTCAAAGGGTTCCTCTGCTTTTTTGGGATGAGGGATACCCCCAATAGCCTTACGATTCCCCTTATATTCGGTAAGTTCACCATTTCGAGCCAGGTAGAGGGGTCTATGGGCACCAGAGTACTGAAGCTCCTTGGTTTTGGGGTTTATTTTGCAAAAAGCAATATCCATTCCATCGCGGGCATCTGCGTCGGGTCTGTCCTGTTTCAATGTTTTTCGGACGCCATAGTGGAGGTGGTCAAGTATTTCGCCGGCGGTGTAGGATGAGTCGTGGTCAACCACATTGTTAAGAATAAAGTAACCAATAAACGATAGTAGGGCTCCCGGTACTCCATGGCCGGTACAGTCAACTGCAGCGATATATATGTAATCATCTTTTATAAAGAACCAAGGGAAATCGCCACTTACCACGTCGCGGGGTAGGTAGTAGATGAACGATTTTGGTAGGTATTGCCTTATGATACGGTTATTGGGAAGTATGGAGGTTTGAATGCGCTGGGCATAATTAATACTCTCCGTAATTTTGCGATTTTTTTCCTGAATCTCCCTTTCGGTTCGCTTTGCTTCAGATATATCGTGAGCAACAAACAAAATTGTTTCAAGTTCGGTTTCATTAAATTCAGGAATACCTACTATGTGCATAACAGTTTCGCCCAATTGGGTAGTAAAAGTAATTTCACCCTCAACTTTTTCTTTATTAACCCTAATATTCTTAATGGTATCTTTTATGAAATTGGAGAGTTGAGGGAATCCATCAAGAGCTGTAATGGTTTGATTAACCAATTCCTGGTAATTGATACCCAGGTAGGTTTCAACCATAGGGTTTGTGTAGAAAAATTGCCCGCTGGGGTTGAGGCGCATGATGATATCGGGAGAGTTTTCAGAAAGCGATTGCATTTTACTGCGCATGCGTTCCTCCTTTTCGGCTCGCTTACGCTCAGTAATATCACGTGAGTTGATAATGATACCCCCAATTGCAGGGTCATCGAGTAGGTTGCGTCCGGTAACTTCAAGGAAAATTTTTTCACCACTCTTTTTCATGAAGGTGTACTGGATGGTAATGGCTATTCGTGGGTTTTCGAGTAGCTGCTCAAACATTTCGTTGAAATCGGACTCCCCTTTTCGGGTTAGGCGATCAAAATCTTTTCCACCCATCATTTCCTGGGGGGTATAGCCCAAAATTTTAGTGACTGATGGGCTTATATAGGTAAGCTGTTTATTGCTATTGTAAATAGAAATGATTTCGGATGCATTTTCGAGTAGGGAGTGAAGGCGCTTTTGGGCGTTTTCTACCTCCTTGATTTTGGCCTCCAACTTGGCGTTGGATATTTCCAGTTCCTCCTGGGTAATCTTCATTTCCTCAGCATTCTGACGAAGTTCCTCTTCATTCTCTTTGAGTTCCTGTGCCATTTGCTGGGCTTCCTGAAGGAGCTTTTCAGTTTTTTGATTTATTCTGAGATTGAAGATGGTACGAGCTATGATTTCTCCAACCTCTTTTAGGAATCTTATGGTTAGTTCGGGAATTTCATTGTCAAGCGAGGCGAATTCCAGTACTCCCTCGAGTTTCTCGTCAGTAATAAGAGGAATAAGCAGAAGGCTTTTGGCTTTTTTATCGCCCAGAATACCTGAAGTTATGGTTACATAATCGTCGGGGATTTCGGTACGGTAGATGTAGTCGAGTTCATAGGCGCACTCGCCAATAAGGCCTTCGCCAATTTTAAATTCTTGTTTAATGTACTTTCGGCGGTTGTATGCATAGGTTGCGAGGTTTACCAGTTTTTTCTTATCCTCATCGTAAAGGTAAATGGCTCCCTGTATGGTTCTAATGTAGTTAATAAGTTTAACCAGTACATCATAGGCTAGTTCATCGATATTGTGGTGAAGGCGTAAGATATAGGAGATTTCATCCTTTCCCTTGGTAATCCAGTTCTGTTCGGCTTCTTTTTTTTGGTTGGCTAGTAGGTTATCGCGCATGATAAGCAGCGATTTTCCCAGAATATCGTCGTTGCTACCAACTTGGAAAGGGGTATTGTAATCACCTTCGCCAATTTGTTGGGCAAAGCGCGCATTTTTCTCAATATCCTCATCGCGCTGGCGTAGCTCTTTTTCCAGCAGGAGTATTTTACGAAATTGTTGGTTTGCCTGAAACCAAGTAACGTAAGCAATTATGAATGGAGCAAGGTCGATAATGTAATGGAGCGGATTGGAAGAATGAAGGGTAAGCAGGCCCTGCAGGCTAAAAGGGATACCCTTTGCCCAAAAATCGATAATCCATGCACCAATGGGGAACATTATGCCTATAATGAACGCCAGCGAGACCCTTTGGCGGATTACCTGTTTGCTGTTGATTAATGTTATAGTCCCAAATGAAATCATGCCTGTGCTAATGGTTTGTGTTAAGAAATACTGAGTATTTCGCCAAGTTTACGTCCAATCAATGTAAAAAGTTCTTCGTGTTCGGGCAAAAATGCTTTGAATGATGCTAGTTCAATAATTCCGATGGTTTTGCTTTGAGGTGAAACGATGGGAGTAATAATCAGGTGGCGGGGCGAACCCTTTCCCAAACCCGAGAGCACAGTAATGTACCCATCGGGTATATTATCAATGTTGATGAGTTTTTGATTTTTAGCAACTTGCCCTGCAAGAGTTTCACCTTCAGAGAAATCGTGGGGTGGCGTTTCGGAGTAAAAGGCGTAACCAGCGGTAAACCTAAATATGCTACTTTGCTGGTCTTTTATGAAAAGTAATCCCTGTACCACCTCAACCGATTTGGCTATGTTGGCCAATAGGGTTTCGCTGTATTTATCGAGGTTATCTACCTGATTCCCAGGAATAATTTTATTTGCCCATTCCTGAATGTTAATGGTTTCATTTTTAGTCTCCTGTTTTTGATCGTTTTTTTGCACTTTGATTAAGCCTTCAAGTTGTGACTTTAGCATTTCGGTATGGGCAATCAACTCGTTGATAGCTGACCGTTGCTTAAGAGTTACAAAGTAAAACCATAGTCCAATTATAAAAGGCATAAACGAGATAAGAATACCTGTAAGGTGTAGCCTAGTCCCATACGCTATACTTTGGTTGTAAAGAGTGCTAAAGATTAAAAGAGAACTTACCAGTAGCAATAACAGAATGATAATGGGTACAAATTTATTTTTAACTTGGCTGGGCCTCATAGTTTTAGGCTTTTATATTTTGCAGAAATTTAATGATTTCGTTTGTATTATATACAAAATCGACGGGAGTCATTTTTAAAGAAGCTTCGGTCATGGTTCTAACCTGACACTCGTCGGGGTTTTGAACAATTGCCAATCCTCCTAAGTCCTTGATTTTTTTTAGCCCATATGCGCCATCTCGGTTAGCCCCGGAAAGAATAATACCTACAAGTTTTTCACGATAAACCTGGGCAGCAGTTATGAACGAGAGGTCGATACTGGGGCGGGAATGGTTTACCGGATCCTCGGTTGAGAGGGCAATTTTATTGCCCAGCTCAACGTACATGTGATAGTTGGCTGGTGCTAAATATGCTTTCCCAGCTTTTATTTGTTCTTTATCGTTGGGTTCAATAATAGGAATAGCTGATTTAATGGATAGTGCTTCGACAAATCCGCTTCGAACGTGCTTGAGTCGGTGCAGGCAAAGTAGAATGGGTAAAGGGAATGTTGGGGGGAGAGAATGCAGAATTCGCGTAATAACCTGAAAACTACCAGCCGAACCTCCTATAATAACAGCTTTATACATAAAAATTAATTGTTTTTTCGCTTATATACTCTTTCGGATTCGTTGAATATGGTAAATTTATTATTTGCGTTGGTATTTTCCAAGGTTTCCTTAACTCCAAGAGCTAAAAATCCTCCGGCTACCAAGCTGTTTGCCAGTTTTGAAAATATTTTTTCGGTAAGTAATTGATTATAGTAAATGGATTGATTACGAAACAGTATGAGTTTTACAGCCCCGGGTTCGTCTTCAATAAGAGGGTTTTGTTTGAGGAATGAAACATTTTTAATTAGATCTGTATCAAAAAACGTTGAGCCACCCTCGTTTTTGAAATAAAGAGAGTAGTTTCCTTTGTCATTGTAACGCTGGTAGTTTGCTTCATTAATTTCAATATCTTTTAAGTCGAGCTTTCCGGATGAGATATGTTGAATGGTTTGTTCTGAAAGAACATTACAGTAAACATTTACCTCATCAAGCAGGTTCAGCTCCTTAAGAAGAATGGTTAGGGAAAAAAGTTCTTCGCCGGAGTCAAATGAGGCAAACCAAATTCTGGGTTTGGATGTGCTTCCTCTCATTGTTTCTGGAATTATTTCGTCGCGGAGTAATCGCCAGAACGAGGGATCTCGAAACATTTCGGTGGTCTCGGGAGTAATTTCGGATAGGAATTGGCTGAGAAAATCTGGACTACTCTTGAGGCGGGCTATTAGTCCATCGGCATCGCGAAGAGCATAGAGCGTAATAATGTACTCCAGTCTTCGTTTGAATGAGGTTAGGGCGTAATCACGAAAATCATAACCAAAGTCATCCAGTAGCAACTTTATGATGTTGCGGGTATCTACAATTCCTATTTCGTAGCGAATAGTCATAACAATCTATTTCTTAAGCTGCTCTTTAAGTTGGCTAATAATATTGTTGAGTTCCTGTTCTTTTTGCTTGTTGAGGGTAATGTCATAGCCTATATTAATAATTTTATACAATTTGCCCTTCTCGTCCAATATAGGGGTAAAGTTTTCCAGAATCCATTTGGTTTCACCTTTTACATTAAGCGAAAATTCACGGTTTTGTTTTTTCCCATCATGAAGCAATTTCCAGAATCGCTCGAATTCTTTAGGATTATTCTTTGCATTATAATCGATATCCTTGAGGAATTTCCCCTCAATATCCTCTTTTTTATCGCCAAGAACCACAACATTCATGTTGTTGATGTATGTGATCAACCCATTGGGTTCCAAAATAGAAACCAAGCAGTTTTGATCCAGAGCTTTCAGGAGGGTTTCCATTTCATGTTGACGCATGTTGGATATTTCCTGCTCCTTTTTTATAGTTTGCAGGTTGTTTTCAATTTCCTTAGCTTGCTGCAGGGCCATAAACTCCAATTTTTTAGTTTCGGTTACATCATGGCCAATGAGAAGAATTTTTATTAGTAAGCCCAATGTGTCAAATCCGGGAGAAAGGGTGGCAAGGAGATACCGTTCACGGTTGCTATTGCCAATAAGATGAAGCGTGGCAGTAACCGATTGACCATTAAGCACCGTTTGCCATAAATGATCAAATTCCTTTCGTTCATCGGGGCTAATCAAATTTTCCAGCAGCATTCCTTCCAATTCACTTTTGCTATAACCAATGGTTTCGTGGAATATGCTATTGGATTCAACGATAATGCCATCATCATTAAGAGATAGGGAAATGAGGGTTTGGTTAATAGCTCCAGTAATGACCTCGAGTTCTATATTTTTCCGTTGCATTTCTTCCTGAGTGGCCTGCATTTCCTCCATATTCTGTCGCATTTCTTCTTCCTGTGCGGCCATTTCCTCGCGTTGTTGCTGCGATTGTTCAAGGAGTTCACGGGTCCGGATATTATTCTTTACAGAATTTAACGTTGTAGCAATACTTTCTCCAATTTTTTCAACGAACTCAATTTGATGTTTAGGGAATTCGTTAAAAGATGCAATTTCGATGACTCCAAATATTTCTTCCTCTAGTTTCAGGGGAACAATAAGTAAGGATTTAGGGGTAGCCTCGCCAAGCCCTGATGTGATATAGATATAATCCGACGGAATTTCTTTAAGGTATATGGTTTGTTTTTCCAGTGCACAGGTTCCCACTAATCCTTCACCAAGCATTATCGTTTTATGTATAAACTTTTTACGGTTGTAGGCAAAGGAGGATAGCAGTACCAGGTTCTTTTCGGTATCATTATCGTTGTACATAAAAATACCTCCCTGGTTGGCATTGAGGTAGTTAACTAGGTCTTGAATCACATTATCGGCTAAGATATTGAGATTGTTGTTATTCTGTCGAAGAATTTCACCAAACATAGCTAGGCCGCTATTAAACCAGCTGCGTATTTCATCTTCCTGTTTACGGATTTGTTCCCCCTCAAATGCTCTTTTCAGGCTATCGCGCATTTGAATGAGAGCCATACCCAACTGATCTTTTTGGCTTAGTGGCTTAAAGTTGAAGTCAAGTTTATTTTGCTCAATTTGTCGGGCAAATTCTGTGGTGTTTTTTAAACCATCGATAAGCTTATTCAATGAGTCCGACAGGATACCTAATTCGCTTCTGTCGCCGTTTTTGATATGGTTTGGAATTTCGCCCTGGGCAAGTTGTTTCAATCGGATAGAGAGGTGCATCAATCTGCGCGATACAGGCTTAAGGGTTAGGTAAATTATAAATGCAGTTAACAACGATGCGAATATTACAATAAGTATCATTGAAATTCGGTTGGCCCTGATTTGTTTCAGCACCTCCGAAGGGCTTATGGAAATGGCAATCCATGAGTTATAGGGCTTATAAAACTTGTAAACCAAAATACGTTTTTCGATTTTAGTCTCAGAAATATTGTTGTAGTAGAGGTAACCCTGTTTGCTATTGGCTTTTTTCAGGTTTTGCACCACCTCAAGGGGAAGCCTGCCCCCCTGTCGGGTTGCATGTATAAGGTACTCCCCGTTTTTGGATAGGAGTGATGGATAATCCGTTTCTCTGAAGGCTGGCTTGCTGAAATACTCCTTAAGTTCAAAAATATCGTTGGAGGATAGACCGGGTCCGGTTTTACCTTCAACAATATTGGCAAATTCTTCAAGTTTGTCAATATAAACGTATGCCTCGATGATGGCGGTATTAATGGTTTGAGTTTTGGAAAAGTGGTTTAGTATTAAACCTGCAATAGCAAAAAGCATTGCTATTAGGGGAATGATGACAATTTGAATGCGTTGCGCCAGGTTCATGTTAGCAAATGCCTTCATGGTTGAGTTTATTTTTTAATGTAAGCTTGTCCTAATCGTTCAAAACGGGTTGCCCACGGGCCTAAAATGGTTTCGTGCATTCCTAAAAGCAATATTCCTTTAGGATATAGGTTACTGTGAAATAGTTCAAAAACCTTATTCTGTAGCGAATAGTTAAAGTAAATGATAACGTTTCGACAAAGAATCAGGTCAAATTTGGCAAAAAAGATGTTTCCATCCACTACTAAATCGTGTTTCCGAAAAATGGGGCGTTCGGTAAGGAACTTTTTCATGGTAATTGTGTCCCTTACCTTGTCAATATCAAAGTATTTCTCATAGGGAACATCGTTATACTCCTCAAAGTTTAGGGGATTATGCTTAATTACCTTGTCAAAATTATCGAGGTAGCCCAGGTTAAAACGGTACTTGTAAACACCCTGTTTGGCTATTTCAAGTACATCGGTGTTCAGGTCGGTGGCAAAAATCTTGGCACGGTCGAGCAGTTCCATTTCGTTTAATAGAATCATCATGGAGTAAACCTCTTGACCGGAGGAGCAACCGGCATGCCATATGTTTATGGTTTTGTTACTTTTGAATCGAGGGAGAATGCGGGAACGCAGCAGGTGCCATACCGGAGGATCACGAAAGAGCTCGGTAGTGTTAACAGTTATCTCTTTCACCACTTTTTCCAAAAAATCTTTATCGAGCCGAAGGTTGGTAAGAAGACTCGTAAGATCGAGATTATAATCTTCCAATATTTTTTGTAAACGCCTCTTAAGCGATTTGTCAGAGTATTCTGAGAAATCGTATCGCGAAGTGCTTTTTATAGTATTAACAAAGTATAGTAAATCTTGATCGGTGACCTGCATACGTTGGGTTGCCATTAACTGCTTTTCCGATAACTTTCCACAAAATCTTATGAGCTAAATATAGATTTTTATATGATACAAAACAAAAAGATACCCATAAAGATTGCTTTAAGTTTGACTAAATGTGACTTTTTAACCATGGGTTGCAAATACAGGGGATGTTTGTAAGTTATATGAGTTCAAGATTAATAGCAATTGGTTCACATTCCAGAGGTTTATTATTTGTAATGAGTTTGAGGGAACTCGTTAACTTAATATTTGGGGAAGCTATAAGAAATAAGCTTTTCTTATCAATTTTTTCCTCCTTGTTAGTTCCGTTAAGATGGTTTGTTTGTAGCATTTTGCCACAGGTAAGCAAATGCCACCCCTTGGGAACAAAATCTGCCAATTCTGGGGTTATCGATTGTAATGCTCTTTGCTGTGAATCATTTTGATTTCCTGGACCATATGAAACCAAACATCCTCCAAGTATTACATATGCATCATTTTGGAAGAGCTCTTCGATGTAGTTTTTTAGCTCTGAAAATCCTTTTTGGGAATTGTTAATTGTTAGGAATGTGTTAATTAAGATGAAAATTTTACCATTGTCCACAGGAAAGTAATTTTCAATCAGACAGTTGTGAGGAGTAAAGAGCCTTTCTAATCCAGTGGGTTCGTCAACTTTAACTCTTTTGCTTTCGGTTGGGGTAAAACGACTAAGAGTCAGAATACCGGAGTTTATTTTTCCAGCAGGTTTAGGCAAAGGGAATGGATAAAATGAAACCCTGTGGTTGGATGCAAAAAAACCAAAGGAGGAGGTGTTTTCAACCAGGCTTTGAACCTGATTTATAAAAAAACTTTGTTTGGAGTAGAAATCAACTTCCTGAAGCATCGAAAATGATGAATGCTCTTTTACAATTAGTTCCGATATGTTTTTTAAATTTTCAAGTATATTCCATTTTGTTGTTTTGTGCTCCTCAGCACATTTTAGGGTACTGTCAAAACTAGCTTTAGCATGATGAATATTCCATACAATTAGCCGATATGTAGTATTTGTTTTTAGTGAATCGGGCGTGTTTGATTTTTGAAGTATTTCAACGGTATCGGGTTGAAATCGGGTTAAGTAGCTGTAGATAAGAAACACAGCTACGAAACCGGTAGGTATTAAAAATATTGTTGCTAGCAACCGTTGATTTTGTAAGGTCATACCATTTTCTAAAAGGTGATGTAAATTTAGTAAAAAGATTGGGATGAATATCACTTTGAAGGATATTTATTAATACCTATCTTTGGGCAATCTAAACCCTACCGTATGAAGTTTGGAGTTGTAGTATTTCCTGGTTCAAACTGCGACCAGGATACAGTTTACGTATTAAAAGAGATCCTCGAACAGGAAGTAGTAACCCTGTGGCATAAGGAGACGGATTTTGATGAAAATGTAGATGTGATAATTCTCCCAGGGGGATTTTCCTATGGCGATTACCTACGTTCAGGAGCATTGGCAAAATTTTCGCCAATCATGAATAGGGTAATTGAATTTGCAAATAATGGGGGATATGTTTTTGGCATTTGCAACGGATTTCAGATTCTTTGTGAGAGCGGACTTCTTCCGGGAGCCCTGTTGCACAATATTAACCAAAAGTTTATATGCAAGAACATCTACATTACTCCCGATAGCAAAACTTCAGCTCTAACAAAGTACTTACCCCGCAACAGAGTTTTAAAAATACCCATTGCCCACGGAGAGGGCAGGTACTATGCCGATAAGGATACCATTGCCCAGATGAGAATTAATGGTCAAATCCTTTTTAGGTACTGCGATGAGAATGGCGTGGTTTCCGAGAGCGCCAACCCCAATGGTTCAGTTGAGAACATTGCGGGTGTTTGCAATGAACGGCACAATGTTTTCGGAATGATGCCCCACCCCGAAAGGTCATCAGACGATGAGCTTGGTAATACCGATGGACGTTTAATTTTTGAATCGCTTTTGAGCTACCTTCGGGATTTATCTAAAAAAAGTTAAATATCTCGTAAATCGACAATTGTTGGGCTGGCTGGATTAGCCACAAGTTCAAGAATTTTTTGTGCTACGCTGTGGGGATTTGAAAGCATTCCCTGTTCTTTGTAATTTTTAAAGCGTTCACCCAAGGGAAAATTACTGGAATCCACCTCCCTGATGCTATCCTGCATTGGGGTGTCAACAATTCCTGGAGCCACCGAAATAAGATGGACATTTGGTCGGCTTATTTGTAGGTCGTTAGCAGCCACAAGCGTGAACATATCCAGTGCAGCTTTGGATGCGCAGTATCCAGCCCACGATTCAATTGGATGCCGTCCGGCCCCGGAGCTGATATTTATAATAATTATGGGTAATGTTTGGCTGTCGTAAAGCGCCAGTATCCTATTGGTAAGAATGGCTGGAGCAATAGAATTGAGAATAAAGGTTTGCTCCAATAAATTATTGTCAATCATCCCAACAGGCTTTACATCGCCCAGCATGCCGGCGTTGTTTATCAGGACGACTTTGGCTGATTTGTCAAAAACAGGTATTTCTACCTTTGATGCTGCTCCATGAGCAGCAAGGTCAACTGTAATGTGTTGGTAACGCTCATGACTCAGCGGAAAACGTCGGGAATAACCAACTACCCAATTGTCTTCGTTCTTCAATATTTCGTTGATGAGAGCCAGCCCAATTCCTGAACTGGTGCCAGTAACATAAAAGATATTCATAGCCTACTTATTGATAAAATGACGCTTTACCCAACGGGGAAAAAGAATTGCCCCAGTAAAAAGGTAAGGGTAGTAGCTGATGAGTCGCCAGAGCAAAGCCATAGCAACCGATACAGAAATAATCATGGACGAATCAACAGGAATGAATTCGGAAAGGTATCGGGTAAAAACAAACTCAGCAAAACCACTACCCCCTGGGGTAGGGCTAACCAACATCATTATCCACATTACCAACTGGCGTGCAAATATTAATGCATTATGCTCAATGCTGAAAAAGGCAAGCAGAATGGCATTAACTACGAAAAATCGAGAGGTCCATGATAAAAATGAAGCGGCAAAAACTTTTAACCAGAACGATGCAGGGTTACTCCGGTATTCGCGGGAACTATTAATTATGTCGCTTCCGGCACGATTAGCGCCATGTTTCCAGCGGCGCAGAAGGGGTAATTTGAATATTAAAAGGAGTATCCACTTAAGTCCGCGCGGATTCACAAATAAACCATAGCTTAGCATAACAATCCAAAGGAACTTAAGTGAATAGCCAATGATGCTAAACATTAGAAGTTCTCTGCTTAGCGTATGTGTATCGCCAATGGTAAAAAGATTACTGGGACCTGCCAAAAGAACTAGTAGTGGGAACATAAGGACAAAGTAAAGTTCATCAAGGAAAGAGGTGAGCATAACCAATGCAGAGCTGTGCCCCAGATTTAATCCCTCTTTATTTACGTAAACAACTGCTACGCTGGTTCCCCCAATAGCCGAGGGAGTAATAGCCGACGTAAATTCCCATAGCAGAACTACCCGAAGTGCTTTCCAAAAACGAAATTTTCCATCACTGAGTATCATCAAGCGTAGAGAGTAACCAATGTCGCGTCCCATCATGAATAGCACGGCCAGTAGCAACCAAAAAAACGATGACCATGTAAATTTTATAACATTAAATACCTGTGGATTAAACTCCTTGTAAAGCATGTATCCCACAACGCTAATCCCAATGATAACTGGAATAATAGCAAATTTTATTTTAAGACGCTGAGCAGGGTTTTCTTTAATGTGGGCTGTTTGCTTGTGCATATTAGTAGGGTATCTTTTTTAATGCAAAATAAATATACTTTTTTATGGTTTACGCTGCTGTTAATTGGATGTTAAATTGGGGCAATCTATCACCAATAAACTTTTTAGTTTTGCTGCATCCCAAATGTGTAAGTGTATTTTATGCAATATATTAAAAAGTCTTGGGGAAGCCAAAGGGTTAAGGCCCATTTAGCCATTACAATGGCTAACCTAATGTTTGGTGTTAATTATGCTGTGGCAAAGGGCGTTATGCCCATTTACCTTTTGCCTTTTGCGTTTACACTACTTAGGGTAATTACAGCCTCTTTCTTTTTTGGGTAATTACAGGGGTAGGCAAGGAATACGAGCGCATTAAAAGAGTTGATTTTCTTCGTTTTGTATTTTCGGGTTTATTTGGAGTATAACTTAATCAACTTTTATTTTAAATGGTTTAAATTTGAGCACATCCATTGAATCGTCAATTATTTCGACTCTTAATCCGGCAATGGTAATGTTAATAGCATATTTTGCGCTATCGGAAAGAATTACCCCGCTCCGATTAGCAGGTTTAATAATAGGGGCCACTTGGGCTTTGGTGCTTATTCTTGCAAGAGGGCATGCCGTGTTCAATGCCGAACACATGTTGGATAATTTTATGCTATTTCTGAATACCCTATTCTATGCTTTTTACCTGGTAATTGTTAAACCTTTGGTTGTAAAGTATAAGCCTATAACAGTAATGAGGGGGGTATTTACAGTAGGACTGATTGGCCTGTTCCCTTTTGGTTTTAACGATTTGGCTTCTACTAATTGGTCTGAAATACCTTTAAGCATTTACGCTTCCATGCTTTTTGTACTGTTAGGAGCCACATTTTTAGCCTATCTTTTAAATGGCTGAGGGTTACGCCATGTACATGCAGAAACGGTAAGCGCTTACATTTATTCGCAACCTGTTATAGCTGCAGTAGTAGCAATTTCTCTTGGAACTGATACCCTAGATGCGGTAAAAGTTGTTGCCGCAGTACTTGTGTTTATTGGGGTTTACATGGTAAGCGCAACACCTAAAGTTGGGGTTGTTACGAAATTTTTCCGATCTAAGCAGAGGTAATTTTTCGTGCAAGAGCCTCTAGTATTTCTATTCCATCACCGATGATATCATCGGGAAAATCGTAATTGGGTGTATGTATATCGGGATGATCCTCACCAGAACCCAAACCAAATAGAACTGAAGGGCAGCACGATGTAAAATGGGCAAAATCCTCGCTCCACCTATTGGGTTTATTCAAAAAGGTTACTGCTCGGTTTTGGTCAATGGCCACCTTCTCTAGCATATGGGTTAACTTAGGATCACAGTTTGATGCCGGAAAATCGTCGGTAAATTTAGTTTCAATAGAAAGTTTGTTTTTCATGGCAATTTCAGTTGCCGACTTAACCGCGGTTTCAGAAAGTAGCTGCATATCGGAATCATCAAATGCTCGAAGGGTTGCCATAACCACAGCCGATCCGGGCGAGGTACCAAAGGCTACATCGCCAACCTTAACATGAATAATGGTAACCAAAACAAAATTATGAAATGAATTTTTTTGTGGAAGAGCCAGTAAGTTTTGCACAATTTGTGCGGTGGCAGCTGCCGGATTTAATCCCAATTCGGGATAGGCAGCATGGGAGTTTCGCCCGGTTAACCTAAAAATTATTCCTTTGGATGCTGCAGAAAAAGTGTACTTGCCTAGAATGACGCTTCCCTTGGGATACTTGGGTAGATTATGAAGAGCAATGGCGTAATCGGGGAGTAGGTCAAGTTCTTTTAGTTTTTTTATTGATTGTAATGCACCCGAACCATTTTCCTCAGAGGGCTGGTAAAGCAAAATCACCCTGCCTTTTTTAATTGGATGTCGATGTAATCTTGTTGCTAACCCCGAAATGATTGCCATGTGGCCATCGTGCCCGCAAGTGTGCGAAACTCCGAGATTATTTGATTTGTATCTTACATTGTTTTGCTCGGTTATTGGAAGAGCATCCATATCGCACCGGAAAAGGATGGTAGGCCCGGGCTGCTTACCATTATAAACAACTGCCATTCCCTCTCCGGCAATGTTGGAGTAAAGTTCATGGGGCTGATATCGGCTTAGGAAAAAACGCAAGCGTTTGGCTGTAGCTCTTTCCTGCCCCGAAAGCTCAGGGTTGCGGTGCAGCTCGTGTCTTAGTCTAATTAGTTCTTCCATTGCAAATACCAATCTTCAGGTAAAAGTATTTAATTTATTGATAAAAAGCAACAAAAAGTATTTCAGTATTCTTTTCCTTATATTTGCTCAGAATTTTAATCAAATCCTATTTTGAAGCAGTCGGTTCGAATCTATTCTGCAGTAATCCTTGCCATGGTGTTCTGGTCGCTATCGTTTATCTGGTACAAGGATGTATATGAATTTTATAAACCCATAACCCTGGTTGTGGGCAGGCTGCTTGTTTCAAGTGTTTTCATGTATATAGTTACTGGTTTAATGGGGAAGTTAAGCCGTTTGAAGCGTGAGGATTTGAGTTTTTTTATGCTATTAGCTTTTTTTGAGCCCTTTCTTTACTTTGTTGGCGAGAGCTTTGGTATGACCATGGTTCCCTCCACTCTGGCAGCAGTAATTGTTTCAACCATACCGCTTTTTAGCCCGCTTGGCGAGTATTACATCTATCGTACACGTATTTCGGCAATGAACCTGTTGGGGATAATGGTATCCATTGTTGGGGTTTGCATGGTGATTTTTCATAGTGGCTTAGATCAGATTGACGCCAACCCAGTTGGTATAGCATTGATGTTTCTTGCTGTTATTGCAGCATTGGGATACTCGCTAACCCTTCGCAAGCTAACGGCCAAGTATAACGTATTCACCATTATAACCTATCAAAATACATTTGCGGTTATATACTTCTTACCCCTCTTCCTTGTTTTTGAGCTAAATCACTTTTTAGAAGTGGGCGTAACGCTAAAATCGATAACGCCCATCCTGAAACTCGGTATATTTGCCTCTACCTTTGCCTTTTTGCTATTCACCTATTCTGTAAAGCATCTTGGTGTAACCAAGGCCAATTCCTTTGCCAATGCCATTCCGGTTTTAACGGCGATATTTGCATATATTCTTTTAGGCGAGGTACTTTCAGCAATAAAGGTCATAGGAATTGCAGTAGTGGTGCTGGGATTGTTCCTGTCACAGATTCCCAAAGAACATGCCCGGAGGGTTTTTGCCTTTATCCCAGTTGGTTTAATCACGTTGGCCCGATTAAGGAAAAAAGAGTAGGCATTGCTGCCTATTCATCGCCAAACTGCATAAGGTAGGCTTTTATACACTCGTTGAGGTCGCCATCGAGTATCGCATTTACGTCGGATGTTTCGTAGCCTGATCGTAAATCCTTAACCAACTTGTAGGGATGGAGCACGTAGTTACGAATCTGTGAGCCCCACTCAATTTTCTTTTTCTTGCCTTCAATCTCAGCCTGAATCTCGCGCCTTTTGCGAAGCTCCAGCTCATAGAGCTGCGATTTTAATAACCTTAGTGCGTTCTCCTTATTCTGGAATTGCGACCGCGATTCGGTATTCTCAATAACAATTCCGGTGGGTATGTGTCTTAGGCGAACTCCCGTTTCCACCTTATTTACATTTTGGCCACCTGCCCCTGATGAGCGAAAGGTGTCCCACTCAATATCAGCAGGATTTATATTGATTTCAATGCTATCGTCCACTGCAGGCGATACGAATACCGATGCAAATGAGGTATGCCTTCGGGCGTTACTGTCGAATGGAGAGATACGGACCAAACGGTGCACGCCATTTTCGCTTTTTAGATATCCATAAGCCATGTCGCCAACAAGTTCTAAAGTGCAGGATTTTATCCCGGTCTCTTCGCCATCCTGCACATCAATTATCTTAACCTCATAACCATTACGCTCGCCCCAACGCATGTACATGCGCATCAGCATGGCTGCCCAATCCATACTTTCAGTGCCACCGGCACCAGAGTTGATTTTGAGTATGGCCCCCAGCCTATCCTCCTCGTGGCGCAGCATATTCCTCAGTTCCAAATCCTCAATAGCTTTGAGCGTTGCAGTGTAGTGGGTGTCCAGCTCCTCCTCGGTAGAGGCACCCTCCTTTACAAAATCAAAAAGTACAAGCAAATCTTCTGTCAGGCTATTAACCCTATTAAAGCTATCGAGCCACGTTTTAATTGAGGCAACCCTTTTCAGCTGTTTTTCGGCTTCATCGGGTTTAGCCCAGAAATCCGGAACTTGAGTTTTTTGCTGCTCCTCTTCAAATTCAATGTTTAGCTTATCGATGTCAAAGATACCTCCTCAGCGCATCGCGGCGCCTTACAAGTTCCTTAACCTGTTCAATGGTTGTCATAAAAAAAATTTCAGCAAAGATAGCTTTTTAGGCTGAAACCCCTGTCAGGTTTTCCATACCCGACAGGGCGTGTATTCCTTATCCTAATATTTTAAACGGTACGCTACAATCAAAAAAAAATTTTTTTCATCAGCTGTTAGCTGTCTTCTGATTACAGCCTTGTGAGCATTTGCTTCATTATCAGGGTCATTTTTTGCTCGGCCAGGTTACCCACTTTTTGCACCTCCTCATGCGAAACCTCTACAATTTTGCCGGGGACGCCAAGGTCGGTAATAATGGAAATGGCAAAAACGGGTATCGACATATGGCGTGCCACAATAACTTCGGGTACCGTTGACATTCCAACTGCATCACCGCCAATAATACGGAAGTACTGATATTCCTTAGGTGTTTCAAATGTAGGACCGGTTGTTCCCACATAGCATCCCTCCTGCACCTTAATGCCGTTATCAGCAGCAGTTTTTTTTGCCAGCGCAATAAGGTCGTGGTCGTAAGGCTTGTGCATGTCGGGGAAGCGGGGCCCCAGCTCATTAATATTGGGGCCAATTAGAGGATTGGGCAGCAGGTTGATGTGGTCGTTAATAATCATTAAATCGCCTATTTCAAAATTGGGATTTACGCCTCCGCTTGCATTTGATACAAAAAGATACCTAATGCCCAAGAATTTCATCACCCTTACGGGGAAAGTAACCTGTTTCATATCGTACCCCTCGTAGTAGTGGAAACGGCCCTGCATGGCTACTACCTTTTTCCCGCCAAGGGTTCCAAAAATCAGGCGACCTGAGTGCCCATCGACGGTTGAAACAGGAAAATTGGGGATATCTTTATATTCTATTGCCTGTTGATTTTGTATTTCGCGAACAAGTCCGCCTAATCCGGTTCCCAGAATAATCCCTACCTCGGGTTCTGTGGTAATCCTACTCTTAATGTAGGTTACTGTTTGATTTATTTTCTCTAACATAGCTCAGTATTTGACTGTTAAATCTTTCGCTTTCGTTATTTAAAAAGACAATCTCCAATGGCAGGTAAAAGATTTTATTACGCACCAATTGGGGAAGAGCCAGGGTTCGAATACGTGCTGCATCCTTTTCGGTGGTAACTATCACAAAATCATTTCCATGTGTTTTTGAAAGGGTTTCAAAAATAGATAGAATTTCTTTAATTGAAAAATTGTGATGGTCGCGGTAAACTTTTTGCCCAATAAGCGAGATTTTTGATGTTAGGTAGCCAACAAATGGTTTGGGGTTGGCAATTCCCGATAGGGCAAATACTTTATTACTTTTTGATAAAATCAATTCTGTACTACTTTCGGAAATATTTTTGGGATGGCCGTACCTAACAGTAGTAAAATAGAGTGTTTGATTTGGATAAATCTTTAAACGTTTACAAATATTCTCTTGTTTCTGTTTTGGTAGATGTTCAGGGCATTTGCTAACGATGATGATTTGAGCCCTTCGAATTTCCGAAATGTTGTCGCGCAGGTTTCCGGCGGGGAGCATAAAGTCGCTGTAAACTGGGCGATGGTAATCCATCATAAGTATATTAAGGCCGGGGATTATCCAGCGGTGCTGAAAGGCATCGTCGAGCACAATGGCCTCAAGTTGTGGGTTGGCACTCAGTAGCTCAATAACACCGTTAACCCTGTCCTCATGAACGGCACAGGTAACATCGGGATGCCTCAGTTTGAGCTGTAGGGGTTCATCGCCCACCTCTTCAGAGGTTGAGTTGACTTCAACTATTCTAAAACCCTTGGTTTTTCGTCCGTAACCACGGCTCAGCAGTGCAATCCTATTCGACGGCTTAAGCAGGTTGAGCAGGTAATCGGTGTGGGGGGTTTTACCGGTTCCCCCAATTGTAATGTTTCCAACGCAAACTAAAGGGATATCGAATTGAAATCCATGGGCAATGCCAGAGTCGAATAGTAGGTTACGGAATTTAACAGCCAGCCAGTAGAGCCATGAAAATGGTAACAGTATTAGTCTTAATTGCTTCATTTTTGCAGAATTGAAGAAGAATCACTCAACTTTAAGAGTTTTTTCGGGGCTAATTCGTGAAATCACCATTGAGGGAACCACGAGCATGACTACGCCTATGGCAAAAGCCGCAATGTTAAGCACCAAAACATGCCACCAAACCACATTAATGGGAACCTCCGATAGGAAGTAAAATGCCTCGTCGAGTTTTATTAATCCAAAATGCTTTTGCAGCATGCAGATAATTAAACCAATTGCAGTACCCCATATTAGGCCCCGCACCATAATAATAGCCGATTGAATGAGAAAAATGAAACGAATATTGCGGTTGGTTGCGCCCAGCGATTTGAGTAATCCCACCGTTGATGTTTTTTCCAGAATGATAATAAGTAAGCCCGAAATCATATTGATGGCTGCCACCAGCAGCATCAGTACAATAAGTACGGCAGCATTAACATCCTGCAGGTTAAGCCAGTCGAATATATTGGGGTAAATGTCGATAATACTTTTTACCCTAAGGCGAGAGCCATCGTCAAGAAAGGTTAAGCCCACCACATCATCAACCTCAACCCAAAGGTCATCAACCCTATCGATATCCTTTACCAAAATTTCGAATCCCGTAGCCTGATTATCGTTCCACCCGTTTAGCTTCCGTATATGTTTGATATCGCAAAGCACAAACATCTTATCGAATTCAACCATCTTGGTATCGTAGATACCAGCAATGGTAAACCGGCGGTACCGCGGGGGCTCCTGAACAAAAAATACATCGTAGGAATCGCCAACCCTAAGCCGCAGCATTTGAGCAAGAGTTTTTGAAATCAGTGTGGCGTTGGTTGCCAATGAATCGGTAGGTACGAATATACTGCCCTCAACCAGGTTCTTTTTGAAGAACGACCAGTCGAAATCGGAGGCCACACCCTTCAGGGCAACGCCCTGAATATCGGTATCGGTTTTAATAATGCCCGCCTTTATGGCAAATTGTTGGATATGCCTTACCCCATTTATTTCCTTCACTTTGTTCATTATGGGGAGGTTGGTGGGAATGGGGTTGGTTTCGAGCGATTGGTTGCTATCGTAGTTGGTAATTTGTATGTGGCTACCAAAGCCTACCACCTTTTGTTTTATCTCGCGTTTAAATCCGGTAATAACAGCAATGGCAACAATCATCACTGACACACTGAGAACTACCGCAGCAATTGTAATGCGGATGAAAGGGCGCGTAAGGCTTAGCCTATCGCTACTGCTCAGGAATCGTTGGGCAATATAGCTTTCAAAACTCATATAAAATAATCCTATTTTCTCCCAAAGTCGGCAGGTATTTCACCCCAAAGATGGGTTTCCCATTTCAGCAGTTTGTTTCCCCATGTGTTTGTTTTGAGCCATTTTTCAGCACGCTTAACGAGTTCAAAGATTTGTTGGTTACGGGAAGTTGGGTTGAGCTTAGTTCGGGCTTGCTTTGCCCTTACCCAGCTAATGGCGGTGAGCGAATCGGTATAAACGGGGATGGTGCTGCCCTGTTGTTGCAGCAATGCCAGAGCATGAACAATGGCTAAAAACTCCCCTATATTATTTGTGGCATCGGGGAAGGGGCCTTGCCTGAATATTTCTTGTCCGGTTTGGGCGTCAACCCCTCGATACTCCATCTCACGTGTAGCGGTGTTCCATGCTGCATCAACAGCCCATGATGGGTATACGGGTTGGCGCATATTGTCGGTTGCATTGAGCAGCACTGCTTGTTCGGGTTTAAGTTTTTTGTAATTTTCGTATCCCATGGCAAATGCTTGCTCGGCAGCAAGTTTACTTGAAAAACCCTTGTATTTAGCTTTTGAATATCCCTCGATATACTGCTTGCATTTTTCCCAGCTATCGTAAACTCCATGAAGGTTACCCTCCCAAACTACATAGTGTGTGTTTTTCCGAGCCATATAATTTGATTAAACTTCAAAATTACTGAAAATCGGGATATAATAGGTATTTTTTTCTCATCTGTATATATTTATCTATATCGTTTTTCCAAGTGCTTCGAATTTCATCGGGGGGGAGTCCGTTTTCAATTTGTTTGCGGAGGTCGCGGGTACCGGCCAGGAGGTTGAAAAAACTATTGAAAAATTTATCCTTTTCGGGGTAGTTTTGGTAGGCATATATAAGCCAATCGAGAATAATTTGACGGCGATCGAGGAAGAAGTTTACAGAATATTCCCTTAAATCGATTCCATAGCACTGGGTGCCCTTATAGGGTGGGTTAAGGCTGGCACCCCTTTTTTCTATAGGGATGTACCTAAAAACCTTATCGGGGAAATTGGGGTAGCCAAAAACCTGAAAGGGGAAATCGGTTCCCCGTCCTACGCTAACCACGGTACCCTCAAACAAGCCCAATGATGGATACAGCAGCACCGATAGGTGATTGGGAAGATTAGGCGATGGTCGAACTGGCAGCGCGGTTGTCATGCTATGGTTGTAGCCTACACAGGGGATAACGGAAAGCGGGCAACGTATTCTCCCCTTAAGCCATCCCTCACTGTTAATCATTTGGGCAAATTCGCCAATGGTCATGCCGTGTACCAGTGGTACGGGGTGCATGCCCACAAAGGAGCGCAGGCTGGTGTCGAGAACGGGGCCATCAACATAAAATCCGTTAGGATTTGGCCTATCTAAAACAATTAGCGGCTTGTTGTTTTCGGCACAGGACTCCATTACATAGTGCATGGTAGAGATGTAGGTGTAAAAACGCACACCAACATCCTGCAGGTCGAAGATAACCACATCAATATCGGCAAGTTGTTCAGGACGGGGTTTCTTACTGCCTCCGTATAACGAAATAACCGGAAGCCCTGTTTGCCTATCGGTGTAGCTGCCAATATGTTCGCCTGCTTCGTGCTCGCCCCTGAAACCATGTTCTGGGCAGAAAATCTTTTTTATGTTGATATTAAGCGATAGAAGCGAATCAACCAAATGCCTGGTACCTACAAGTGTGGTGTGGTTTGCTACTATGGCTACCCGTTTTGAACGCAGTAGCGGCAGGTACTGTTCCATCTGGCGGGCTCCCGGAAGTATCTCCTGTCCACGCAGTAATGTAAGCGAAAAAAGCATTGCAATAGTTGATATCACCCGCTTGAAATTCATACTTAACAATAAACAAAAAGCAAACCACTAATAGTTAACGCTAAGGTAGAAATAATTTTTATGCCAAAGAGCCTAGGCTTACTCAATGACGCTAAATGTTGATGAATGAATTTAAGTAAGTTTGCTGATGTATGCCTCTGTAACCTGTAACAATAATATTTGGAATTAATATTTGCTTTCGATAAATGAGAAACTTAATTAAATATTTTTTTGTAAATTAGTAATCCTTAAAATAAATTTCATTAATGACAAAGCGGGGTCAACTATCAGTTTTGCTTGTAGTGCTTTTATGTATGCTTCAGTACTCTGCTGTAGCAGCGAATAGGAAAAGGATTTTAGTTATCAACTCATATCATAACAGTTTAAGCTGGACCGATAGTTTGAACAAGGGGTTTACCGAGGGGATCCATTCATCCGGCATCGATGCCGAGTACTTTACCATCAATCTCGATGCAAAGCGACTAAATATCAATACAAGAGATAGTTGGCTTTACAATTTCGTGCTAGCCAAGGTGCAACAGGTTAAACCTAACCTGATAGCCGTTACCGATGATGACGCCCTTTTGCTGATGGAGCATCTAGTAAATAAAGATTCGACACTTTTGTCTATTCCGGTTGTTTTTATGGGAGTAAATACTGAAAAAGCCTTACCGAAAAATTTTACCGGCATTTTTGAGGTAGTTGATATTAAGGCAAACCTTGAACTTATCCGTCAATTTCACCCCGGATTAAAGAATCTTTACTGTGTAGTTGATATGACCACTACCGGCAGGGTTCTTCGAGAGCAATTGAACGACATCCTAATAAAGTATAGCCCAGGTTTTTCAATTAATGTTATTGGGAATTGCAGCTACAATGAGCTGATTGATTCGCTAAAAGGCATCAGTAGGAATGATGCCATCCTTTTCTTTCTTTTCAATCAGGATAAACAGGGACGCTTTTTTACCTATGAGGAGATTCTCGATTCCATTAGCCACAATGTAGGTAACCCCATCTACGGCCCCTGGTCGTTTTATCTTACCAGGGGTATTATTGGGGGGAGCATTATTTCAGGGTATCACCACGGGATAAAGGCAGGGAAAATAGGAGCCCTACTACTAAAAAATGTTTCTGTTACAAGCATACCCCAAGCTGTGGGCCCACAGCTTGTTATGTTGGATTACCGTCAGTTGAAAAGGTTTTCGATTTCTTCAAAAACACTTCCAACGGGGGCTATTATAGTGAATAAACCCGGTAACAAGTTATCGTTGCATCCGGCAGTGGCTATTGCAGGTGGAATAGCGATTCTTTCACTGGCATTAGTTGTAGTGCTACTTTGGCGATTGGAGCATTTGAGGTATAAAAATTTACAAATTCAGAAATTATATATTCAGATACTGGAACAAAAAAATCAGGAGGTAGAGGAAGGCCTGATTCGGGTTGAGCAGGCCAATGAACTTAAAACAGCATTTCTGGCCAACATGAGCCACGAGATACGAACACCCATGAATGCCATTGTGGGCTTTTCAAAGCTGGTACTGGATAGCCCGGGGCTTACCCCCGAAGAGGTAAAGGATTACCTCAATATTATAACTGAAAATGCCCAGCGATTGATGAGGCTCATTAACGATATTATTGATATTTCCAAAATCGACTCCCACCAAATGAGCATATACAAGCGTCCGGTACAGCTGGGTTCCCTTTTTTCCGGCTGCTACAGGGCTGCTGAGGTAGAGCTCAATAGGTTAGGTAAAAACAGCATTGCCCTCGAAATGTCATTTACCCCGCAGGATGCCGCCCTTGAGGTGATGATTGACCCCGATAGGGTTAATCAGGTGGTGATGAATTTGCTTAACAATGCCATTAAGTTTACCCTCACAGGGAGAATTGTGCTGGGTTACACCATGGTTCAAAATCTTTTAAGGGTTACTGTTGAGGATACCGGTATTGGCATTGACCCTCAGAATCATGGGGCTATTTTTGAACGGTTTAGGCAAATAGATGGAACCCCAAACCGCGAATACGGTGGCTCGGGGCTTGGTTTATCCATTTGTAAGGGGGTTGTTGAGGCCATGGGCGGGCGCATTGGCCTTAGCTCCGAATTGGGGAAGGGTACAACATTTTGGTTCGAAATCCCTGCTGATCATACAAAAAAGGGTCAGGCAGTTGAGGTACCGGTTAAGCCTCAAAATCAAGGTTGAAAAATAAAATACTGCTGATTGTTGAGGAGAATGAGCCATCGGCTCTTTTAATGAGAGAGATGCTTAAGGGGACCGGGGCAGTTTTACTTCAGGTCAAAAGCGGCAAAGAGGTTGCCTCCATTCTTAACGATAAGGTTAATATCGACGTGGCTTTGGTGGATATTTACCTACCCGATGCAAATGGCTATGAGCTTATTGAAAAAATTAAGAAAGCTCAGCCCCATGTTAAAATAGTAGCGCAAACCGCCAATGTACTTGATTCCGATAGAGATAAATCGATAAAAGCCGGATGCGATGAGCACATTACTAAGCCCATCGATAGCGAGTCGCTCATAAACCTGTTAAACAGCTTGCTTTCCTAAATAAAGAAAAGTGCCACCCCTGCAACTGTTATTAGTGCACCAACAATTTCTTTTAAGGTAATACGTTCCCTAAAAAGAGCTACCGATGGGACAATTATTAGAACCGGAACAATGGACATTAATGCCGATGCCACACCTGTAGAGGTGTACTTAACTGCCAGCAATGAGAACGATACGCCCAAAAATGGACCAAAAAAGGCACCTACGGTTAATCGCTTCATGGCTTTACGGTTTTGGATGGCACTGCGAAGGTTATCCCACTTTTGGGTTACCGTAAAAAATATTGTAAAACCTATAATACCGGTTATAACCCTTATCTGAACCGAGGACACCACATCGTATCCGGCCATTCCGTACTTGCTCAAAACAAGTCCTCCTGCTTGGCCCAATGCTCCACCAAAGGCCAGTAGTAAACCACTAAACGGGTACGAAAATTTTACTCGTCGTCCGTTTCCATTAGCATCGTTGGGCTGGCGCTCAACTATTACCAGCGAAATGCCCACCAGTACCACTAACATGGCCATACCCTGCTTAAGGGTTAGAGTTTCGCCCAGGGTTAGCCAGCCTATGGCTGCTGCAATAGGTGGTGCCAACGACATGATTAGCATTGAAATTCGGGAACCAATAATTACATACGACTGAAACAAAAATAGATCGCCCAGCACAAAGCCCACCAAACCCGAAAGCGATAGCCATAACCATTGATGCCCTCCGGCATCAAATGGCAGTGCCATTCCTCTATAAATCCATGCATAAATCGATAAAAAAACAAATGCCAATCCCAGTCGTAACAGGTTAACCGATAGCGATCCCACCTTCTTACTTGCCGATTCAAAGGCCAGCGCTGTTACCGTCCAAAATACCGCAGTAATTAGAGCTGCCAATTCCCCATAATAGTTTGCCATAACTGTTTTTAAAAAGTACCACTGTTTGAGTAAAAACAACCAATAAGGTTTAATGAATAGGCTGGCAATAGGGTATTAGAATCGCAGAATGGTTGATAGAATTTGTTGCCCATTCCTTTAAACTTTAATCCCTCTTTCGCCGGACAGGTTCTTTTATCTGAATCTTTAATCTTTTATCTTGAATCTTGAATCTTGAATCTTTTTCTCTTTTATCTTTTATCTTTTATCTTTAACCTTTTACCTTTAACCTTTTACCTTTTATCCCTCTTCACCGGACAAGTTCATGATTCTCAAATCTTGCCTGGTATTCGAATAACCCACAACAATTAGCTATCAACAAAAAAGAAACCCCGCAAAAGCGGGGTTCTTTCGTTTTATTGCAATGGGAATGTTATTCCTGCTTTGCAAGTTTGCGTAGTACTGATTCACCTTTGCTATTGTAGAAGCGTACCAGGTAAATACCGCGGTCAAGAGAGCTAACATCAACCGATTCGGTATTCTCAACCTGACAATCCATTACTACCTGACCTATTACCGAGGTAATGGTTACTCGGGTAACCTCGGTACCAGTGAAGTAGATACGATCAGTGAAGGGATTGGGGTAAACATTAAGCTTAGCAATGGGGTTGGGGGTAATTCCGGTTTGGATAAGGGTAATATTAACGGATTGGTCGGCATCAGCAACCGTGAAGGTTCCGTTGTAGGTATTAAAGTTGGTCTTGATAACCACATAGCTATAGTCGCCATTGGGCAGCTGCATGGTAGCAACGCCATTGGCATCGGTGGTTACGCTACCCTGTCCGGTAACGGTAATGGTTGCATCGGCAACGGCTGTGGTGCCATCGCTGCGCTTAACGTTAAATGTAATGTTGTACTTGGTGGTGGCCACCTCAATGTCACTTGCTGCGCGGGGAAGTATCTTTCTTGCGCTGTAGCTATAGTGTGCAAGTCCTACGATGTTGTACCGCATGCCTTGGGATGGGGTATATTTATAAAGGTCGTCGTCAATTAGAATGGTGTTGGTTCCATCGCTAACCTCAAACATACCATAACCAGCATCAGCATTAGTACATTCCACATTACTTAGTTTAACAAACAGGCCCTCGTAGGCTTCGGTTAATGCATCGGCAATGGAAACATCGAGCGGTGAAATTGAACTTCCAGAATTCTTAACACTAATGTGTGTTACATTATTTATTCGGGTTAAGTTATAATTCTCCTCAACCGTACCTACAAACTCAACAGTATCGCCTAACGAAACCATGCCCATACCATTGTCGATACCATATACCTCAATACCATTCCATGCTTTGGACGAATCCTGAATCCAGACATTGTACGAAGATGTACCCTCGTATATGGCTGTAACGCAACCCTTGGTTTTAACCTGTTCACCTACAAGAGGAGAATCGCCATTGGCATTGGTGGTGTACTGTATCTGGTAGATTGATGTGAGCGGTAGGCTCTGAACGGTAATGGTAATGGTCCACGCCTTGGTGGTGCCATCCTGAGCGGTTACGGTGTAGGTAACCGGGTTGGTGAAGTTCTGAGCAACGCCGCTGGCAGGGCTAATGGAAGCAGCAGCCGACACGGTGATGGTTGGGGTTAGGTTGGTTAAATCGGTTCCGTAAGGCATAACCACGGTAACAGTAGCCGCATTGGCATCGATGGTGGATGATATCTGGTTGGGTATCTCAAAGGTAAGGATATCCTTTTGTGAGCTCAGAGTGGTAGCTACGGTAACGGTTACCTCCCAATTCTGTGTGGTACCATCCTGAGCGGTTACGGTGTAGGTAACCGGGTTGGTATAGTTCTGAGCCACGCCGCTGGCTGGACTGATGCTAGCACCTTTAGATATAGTAATGGTTGGGGTTAGTGCTGTTACACTAGTACCATTAACCACCTCAATAGTAACGGTATGGTTAACCGCATCAATTGTAGCCGGGCCGGTTTGTTCGGCAAGCTCAAAGCTTAGTATATCTTTTTCGGAGCTCTTGTTGATATGCCAACCCAGGAAGCTGAAATCATCTATATTGTAAATCTCCCATTCCGATGTTGCCGCATCGGTTCCTGCCGAGCTGGCCCAATTGGTATTCCCGCTGGTGATGCTTGATTTGCGAACCAGGGTGTGATCTACACAAGCATCTGCTACTCCTGCAACTGCATAGTTGGCTTGCCCTGGATTATTAGGATCACCAATTAAGTCGATAAGGGTGGAGTCTGTCCCATTAATTTTAAAAAGCCCCCTAGCATCATTCCCGTTAAAACCACATTCAAAACCGGTAGATATCCAGTCGGCCACAGCGAGTAAGGCGGCATTGGCAGCATCATCAACTATTACATAGGTTCCATGAGCGGGTACCACTGCGCCATTTGGGAACGGATAATTGTTCTCCCAGTTTGTGGCTGCATTAGATGAACCCCTTAACAGGTAGCTGCTTAAATCGATATCGTTATCGGTTGGGTTATAAATTTCAAGGGCTTTGTTGTTGCTTGACCCCTCAATGTACTCGCTGAAGAAGAGGTCCATTGGGGGTTGGGCCATGGTGGTAAAGGTCCATGCATTGGCAGCTATTGCGGCATTGCCATTATTAGAGCTATCAACAACAAAACCAGAAGGCATGCTGATGTAGTAGGTAGTGGAGTAATCGAGCCCACTTATTTCATAGGCAAGGCTGTCATCGAAATAATTGAAATTGGTAAAGGTAATGGTTGCAACCGCTGTGTTATCTGATGCCTTATAAATTACCATGTTCCCAGAATTACCATTCTTTACGTCCTCATCAAACTTAATGCTTAGGGTGAAGGAGGTAGCAATATTTGTTGCATCAATAGCAGGGTACCTGTTGGTAATGCTTGGTGCAACGTTATCGGTAACGGTAATGGTACCTGCACTAGTAGCATAGAAGTTGGCATCGGCGGCATCGGCAATACGGATATATACAACACCAAATTGTCCGTTTAGTATGGTGTAGGTATAGCTACCTGTTGAAGCGTCAACATTCAATGCTAATTCGTACAGTTCGTGAGTGGTAGCATCTTCGGCGTAGATGTTAACATTGGTAATGTTGGACGAGGTCCAGGTAATAGTAACAGCATCCCCGGTCTGGTATGTTTCGCCACCAGCAGGTGCGGTAACGGAAAGGGTACGGTTCTCGCCGGTAAGGGTAACCTTGTAGAAGCCTAGGGTGCCATCCTCGGCCGTAACGGTAACCACTACCAGGTCGCCATCGGCTAATGTTTGGGTTGTGTAGCTGGCAGGATCCACCACCGCTCCATTTAGGGTAACCTTAAATGTTGCCTTGCTATTGGTTGTGGTGGCTGCTATACCTGCAAAACCTGTAAAATTGGATACAAACATGGTAGCCCCTGCATTGTTAATAGTATCGGCAACATTAACGTTGGTTAGGGCCAAGGCCTCCTGTCCGCCTAATGTGAAAGCCGACAGGGTTGAATCGTTGCTGTATAGGTATATATCATCTGCGCTGCGGGGGTAGAGCTGGTAGATACTGTCAGTTTTATACCATCCCACAATCCCGGTTATATCGTACTTACGGCCAACTTCCATGGTAAGGCCAGCGAAGATCGATTTGTAAACCACCAAATCGCCTGAGCCATTGTTCACAGTGTAGTTGCCTGAGCTACCCGACATGCAGGTTGCCCCAGTAACCTTAACCAGTACGCTTTCGTACGATTCATCGTTTACCGCAAGGGTTGAAAGTGCTATGGGTGTTGGTAATGGCTTGCCCGATGCCTTAACCGTTACGGTTGAACCTGCTGCAATTTCGGTAAGTCCGTTGTATTCAGTTACCTTTCCCTGAACCCATACACTATCGCCAATTGCTGGTGAGGAACCGGCATTGTAAACGTATATGCCATTCCAGGCCTTGGTGCTATCCTGTACAAAGAAGCGGCTGGTTGTAGTGTACTGGCCGGTAACAATACCAGCAATCCGGACGGTATCGTTAGCCCATAAACTGGCGTAGTTGGGGGAACCATCGTTTTGGCTCTGTACCTGATAAATACTTGGTGTGGCAATAATCCGAAAAGCGGCATCGCTCGAATCGGCTGTGCCACTGGTTTCACCGGTAAGGCGTATCTTATACTGGGTGCCGTATTTGGCATCCGTGGGTATGGTAAGGTTGAACGTTCCGTTATTGGTGAGTCCTGAACCAAGCACAATCCAATTCCATGTGGTGGTTAATCCGTCCCTAGCGTAGACCTCGCACTTAATGGTTTCGGAACCCATATTGGCCGAGGTCCAGGTAATGGTAAGGTTTTCACCTGCGGTAAATCTCTCGTCCCCGTTGGGGTAGGTAACGGTAATGGAAGGTGTATTTATTGTAGTTTCAGGAACAGTGCCATCGGTTTTGTAATCGATAGCCGTCCCCGAATTGGTATATGGATATATACGTGCGGTGTAATTTTTCCCTGGAAGTAATGTGGTTAGGTTAACCGTTTGAACACCATAAGCAACGTTTATAGCCCCTGCGTCATCGGAAAAATCGGTATCGTCAGGGATTGGTGTGCCATCGGTAACGGTAAATGTGCCGGAGGTATTTATTACTATAACATATTTTTCGGGGGCCTGGGAGCCGGGATCAGCATCGGTCCAGGTTAGGGTAGCCTCAGTGCTCTTGACTGTACCCGACACGGCAAATGCCGTGGCATGGTTGGTGGGTTCGGTTAGTACGTTGGTGGTGGTTATATTCTCGATACCTGCAGGAGAAGTCTGAAGATTGTTTGATGGATCCTCGGCCACCACGTAAACATCGTAGGTGGTACCCGCTGCCAGTCCTGCAATATTTTGTACAAACTGAGTGTTTGCAGTGGTTATGCTAACGGACCCCGATTTGAAAGCGGCTACATTGCTGCCATCGGTACCGGCCTTAACCTGTGCAGCATTAGGTGCAGCAGAACCATCGGAAAGTACTACGTAGTAGGCTGTAGCCACTTCATCGGTGCTAACTTTGAGGTTGAAGTCGTTATTGGCAACCTCCTCTACCTTTGGGTAGCCTGTTGTCCAAACTGGTGCGGTTATGTCGGGATTGGCAGTGAGGAGATCAATCTTTACAGGATTTGCCTGTAGATTGGGTGTTGCTTCATCATCCTCAGCAACAACATACACATCATAAGCTGTTGATGCGGTTAGCCCAGAAATGGTTGCAGTAAAATCAGTATTAGCACTTGTAATGCTTATACTTCCACTAGGCGATACAGGATTTCCACCTGCATCGTTACCAGCCTTAACCTGTGCAGCTGTAGGCGCGGTGGCACCATCAGGCAATACAACATAGTAGGCTGTACCGGGTTCATTGATGTTAACTGTTAAATCAGTAGTAGTTGGGGTTATGTTTATTAAAGTGGGGTAAGATGTTGTCCATGTTGGAGGAATGCCCTTAACTGCTTCATCCCAACTTGTGGCAACACGAATACCATCAATATAAACTTTTTGGTTAGCGTTATATTGTCTTAATGCAACGCTACCAACATTTGAGATAGTAGCTGTTTCTGTGAATGTTGTGTCGGCAGTTGGTTCTGTGGAAGGGATGGTGCCATTAATTACAAATAAACTAGACTTTTTTTCACTTATCACATATTTTACAACTACAAGTGTAGGAGTTCCAGAAGTTATTTCTACATAAGTATTATCTGCAGGTATAGAAGATCCAAGGCCTAGTCCATCTCCTGTGCCATTAACCCATACCCTAGTAAAAAAAGTTGTTCCAATATTTGATTGTCCCAAATGGAAAAAATAGCCCGCAGAATTAATGTTTTCAGTTTTAATAATAAATGCGGCATATACAGAACCTGAGGTTTGTTCCGGAAACTGATGGTTAATATCTTCACCAGTGTTAACTATTCCTGCTGCAAGTCCAATATTAGAACTAGGATAATTAGAAAATGTCAAACCTGGACTAACAACAGTTATCGGGTTTGTACCTGAACCGCTATGTGCAATCCATGAGTGACTTGTCAATATATCACCACTAGGATAGTCAAAATTTTCAACAAACAAAGGCTGTCCCCATCCCACCTTCCCTGCCAATAGCAGGACCAGGGTTAGGGCTAATGTTGTGAGTAGATTTTTAGTTTTCATAGGCGTTAAATTTAGATGTTAGTTATATTGTTATTTGGCTATTTTAAACGTTGAGTTGTGCCACAATTAATATGTTGCTAAAAAAACATTTAAAGACTGGTTTTGTTTAACTTTATAAGTGTTTGTGTTTTTTGTAAAAACTTAATTGCTAACTTGTTATGTTTATCGAATTCAAGGTATAAAAATGAGAAAAAATAAGTAAAAGGGCTGTTAAGTTAAAGCTATTTTTGGGTTTAGTCAACAATTTTGTTGCAAAGGTTTGATGTATTTATATTGATGAGGCTAAAAATGGAATAAAAGGATACATTGCGTATAAATAATAGAATAAATGGCTGCTTTAGGGGTGGGGTATGGGTTTTGTAATTGGAGAGAGGGGCAAAATTAAAGGGCAGCCGATGTTTTGTCCCCAACGGGACAAATTTTATTCCAATGGGTTTGCGGTTGTCTGCTGAAGCGTGCGTCATTACGTCCCTACGGGACGAAACGGAAATACGAAAATGCACGTTCTCCCGAAATTTTGTCCCCAACGGGACAAATTTTATTCCAATGGATTTGCGGTTGTCTGCTGAAGCGTGCGTCATTACGTCCCTACGGGACGAAACGGAAATACGAAAATGCACGTTCTCCCGAAATTTTGTCCCCAACGGGACAAATTTTATTCCAATGGGTTTGCATGTGTCATTATGCGTGTGTTTCTTGTGTCCCGTAGGGACACCATACCGGTAGCATGTAGATACGAAATAAAACATCAGATTGTTTTTCATGTCCCGTAGGGACACCATATCGGTAGCAAAGAAGGTTCAAAAAAGATTTTTAAGTGCCGTAGGCACGAAATGTTGTTATTGGCCCGTGCATTACACATGCACCTGAACGTGAAGGTTTACGTGCGGTCACTCAAACCTCCGCCAGCACGGTTACGTTGCCGGTTACCTTTTGTCCCAGTTTAACCTTAATGTTTGCGTTCAGGGGCAGGAAAACATCGACCCGCGAGCCAAACTTTATGAATCCCAGTTCAGAGCACTGCTCAACAGCTTTGCCCACCTCCGCGTAGCATACAATTCGGCGTGCCATAGCACCGGCAATCTGGCGCATAAAAATGTGCACACCATCGGGGCGCGCCACAGCCACTGAGGTACGCTCGTTGTGCGATGATGATTTAGGGTGCCATGCAACCAGGTAGTCGCCCGGGTGGTACTTAAAATAGGTAACCGTACCACTTACCGGAAACCAGTTGATGTGCACATTCCATATCGACATAAAAATAGAAACCTGAATACATCGGGTACCGAAGTATTCGGTTTCCTCAACCTCCTCAATGGCCACTATGGTGCCATCGGCAGGAGAAAATACCGCATGTTTGTTGGGTTGGAAGTACCTTTGGGGCACCCTGAAAAAGCGCATTATAAAGAAAAATAACAGCAGCGATAAAGATGCCAGCAAAAGGGTAAGCCAATTGGGGAGAATTAGCCATGAAACCAGAACGATACCAAGCAAAACAAAAAACAATACGGATAGAATGGAATACCCCTCTTTATGAATATGAGTTGTCATCGCACAAAAAAATTAAATAATCATTATTACTTCCATATAGGCGTATGCCACAGGAATGGTCATAATTAGAGCATCGAAGCGGTCGAGTAGCCCCCCATGACCCGGTAAAAACTTACCCGAATCCTTAACCCCTATGCTACGCTTAAACATTGATTCCACCAAATCGCCCAGTACCGCCATAAGGGCAGTAATAGCACCCAAAACCAACCAGTGCCTCAGGCTAATCTCGTTGAAAATGCCCGCTATAATCCACGCTACCACCAGCGTTGTGGCTATCCCTCCTACAAAACCCTCCCAGCTTTTTTTAGGTGATATGCGGGGAATCATTTTATGTTTACCTAAGTTCACTCCAACAATGTAGGCTCCGGTATCGTTAGCCCACACCAGAAAAAGTAAGCCCAGTAACAGGTTGGGGTTATACTCCATGCGGAACGACGAGCCATTTATGGCAATAAAATTGAGCAGCGAAAAGGGTAGGGCAATGTAGATGAGCCCGAATAGGGTAAAGCTGATATTCTGCATTGGTTTTTGGTGGTGCCGGTAAAGTTCAATCACAAATATTGATATCAGAATGGGAATAAAGCCGAAAATGGTGATACGCTCAATACGACCCGAGCTGTAAAAGTACGACCAGGTAAAAAGGGCAATCCCTATAAATATTCCCATAAGGGCTTGGGGATGAATTTTGGCCTTCACTCCTAAATGGTAAAACTCCAAAAGTGTGGCCACCATAACGGCCAGAAAAATTATAAAAAAAGTGATATGGCCAATGTAAATGGCCCCTACCAGTACGATTACAAAGAGTAATCCGCTAATGGTTCGTTTCAAAAACTCGCTCAACTTTCAAAATCCTTTAGTAGCTCAAGGGCTGTTTCAACAAAAGTTTCCTCAACATAAACCGATGCCTCGCCAAACAGGTAGCTGGAATCCTGTTGGTTAACCACTACGGCAGCAATTCCGTTTTCTTCAAGAATCTGCTTTGCCATTTCGGCCTGCCAGGGTTTTGAGGTAGAGAGAACCTTTTTCCAGTTTTCGTCCATGGTTACTCCGTTTTTGGCTGCTCTTGGTCGGGTTTACCGTTGGCTTTGTGGGCCTCTTCGTCGAGCTCCTTAACCAATTCCTGTTCGCGGCTCAGGGTTTTACGGGGGCCGAAAATTTTCTCCAAGTCGTCGCTAAAAATAACCTCGCGCTCCAGCAGTAGCTCGGCGAGCTGAGCATGGCCGTTGTGGTTCTCGGTAAGTATCTGTTTAGCCCTTTCGTAGGCTCTATCGATAAGTTTCTTAACATCAGCATCAATCTGTTCGGCGGTTTTTTCGCTGTAGGGTTTAGTAAAGGTAAATTCTGATTGGCCCGATGAGTCGTAGTAGCTGATGTTGCCTAGTGTTTCGCTCATGCCAAAATAGGCAATCATGGCGTAGGCCTGTTTGGTAACGCGCTCTAGGTCGTTGAGGGCGCCGGTTGAAATTTTACTAAAGTTAATCTCTTCGGCGGCGCGGCCCCCCAGGGTGGCGCACATTTCATCAAACATCTGCTCGGCAGTGGTAATTTGTCGTTCTTCGGGTATATACCACGCGGCACCCAGCGAGCGACCACGGGGAATAATGGAAACCTTAAGCAATGGATTGGCATGCTCCAGCAGCCAGCTAACGGTGGCGTGCCCGGCCTCGTGGTAGGCAATGGTTCGGCGCTCCTCCTTCGATATAATTTTGTTCTTTTTCTCCAAGCCACCGATTATACGGTCGATGGCATCGAGGAAGTCCTGTTTCTCAATAAACTTTTTATCCTTGCGGGCTGCAATAAGGGCAGCCTCGTTGCACACATTGGCAATATCGGCACCTGAAAAACCAGGGGTTTGCTTGGCTAGAAAACTGATGTTGAGATTTTCCTCTAGCTTCAGGGGTCGGAGGTGAACCTTAAAAATGTCGAGGCGCTCCTTAAGGTCGGGCAGCTCAACGTGGATTTGACGGTCGAACCTGCCGGCGCGCAGCAGGGCGCGGTCGAGAATATCAGCACGATTGGTGGCCGCCAGAATAATAACACCCTGGTTTGATGCAAACCCGTCCATTTCGGTTAGCAGCTGGTTGAGCGTGTTCTCCCGCTCATCGTTGCCCGAAAAGTTGGGGTTTTTGCCTCGGGCGCGACCAATGGCATCAATTTCATCAATGAAAACAATACAGGGGGCTTTTTCCTTAGCCTGACGAAAAAGATCGCGAACGCGCGAGGCCCCAACGCCCACAAACATCTCTACAAACTCGGACCCCGACATGCTGAAGAAGGGAACATTTGCCTCACCAGCAACGGCTTTAGCCAAGAGGGTTTTTCCAGTACCCGGAGGGCCCACCAGCAGCGCACCCTTGGGAATTTTGCCTCCAAGTTCGGTGTATTTCTTTGGATTTTTGAGGAAATCCACAATCTCCATTACCTCAATCTTGGCCTCCTCAAGCCCGGCAACATCTTTAAAGTCAACCTTTGGACGGGTTTCCTTGTCGAAAATTTGCGCTTTTGATTTGCCAACGGAGAAAATATTGGTTCCGCCACTACCCCCTGGCCCACGCGATATGCGACGGAAGATGAAAATCCAAATGGCGGCCAGAATGGCGAATGGAAGCACCCACGAGAGGATATCGGCCCAATAGTTGGCCCGCTCAATGTACTCAGGGTAAATCTTTTTTGTTTCGTCAACCTGGGCTTGGGCCTCGGAGAGCTGGCGCTCAAAGGTTTCAATGGAACCTATGGTGAAGTAGAATTGTGGTCCCGATTTGGGTACAGCTCTAAAACCTTCCCCCAGCCGATCCTTATACTTTTGAAGCTTATCCTCCTTGAGGTAAACCTCAACCTTCCCAAGGTTACGAACTACCACCAACTTGCTGATTTCATTGTTGGCCAGCATTTGGTTTTTTACCTCCTGCCAGGTGGTAACCTGTGCATTTTTACCGGAATAAAAATACTGAAGCAGGAAAAATCCTATGATGATAAGTATATATACCCAGTAAACATTGAAACGGGGAATCTTGGGCTTATCATCGTTATTGTTGAAAAGTGAGTCTTTATTATTTTTATCTTCTGCCATATTGTAATGAGAGTGTATTTGCTTTTATTTGTTGATGTTAACTTTCATCGTATCGTAATGCCTTGGCATCGGCCCAAAGTTCCTCAATCCGGTAGTAGTTGCGCCATTCGGTTTGGAAAACATGTACCACAATATCGATATAATCCAGAACAATCCAGATGGCGTTTTCGTAACCCGCTGAGCGGTAAACCTTTTCGCTTAACTTCTCAATTACCTTATCCTCGATATTATTGGCTATGGCATCTACCTGTGTGGTGGAGTCAGCACTACAAAAAACAAAATACTTGCATACCGCATTAGGCAAGTTGCCAATTTCTAAAGAAACAATATCGTTTCCCTTTTTTCCCTTAATGGCTTCAATAATGCATGATAGAAGGTCTTCGGTATCCGTTGCTTTCTTTACTCTTTTTCCTGTCATTAAAAATTTAATTATTAATCCGCAAAATTAATCAAAAAACAACTTCAAGCACTACAACAGAAATACGTTATTTATTGTTGAATTTAAAAACCAGCTAAATTAAGCTATAAGGTTTAGTAGGGAAGGGGAAAGGTTCAAGATACAAAGGTTAAAAGATAAAGGTTAAAGAACAAAGAGCTTGTTCGGCGAAGTGGAATCAGGGGAGAGGTGTAAACATATACGTTTTTTGAATTAGGCTTTTTGTAAATAATAATTAGAGTAAATTCGGGGCATATAA
>DYKO01000017.1 GCA_020722565.1 Rikenella microfusus | reverse complement strand
AGTAGGTCGCCGCCCCACTTCCGCCCCGGCTATTTAAGGCCGGGGCTTTTTTTATATAGTATTAAAATGGTATATATTAAAGGGTATTTATAATTTATAAATACCCTTTTGTGCTAATTAACCTTACATGTGCATTAATTCTTATGTTATAAAATTGTTATAAAATAAATTAACATTAGAATCATCTTTTTGTATTAAAAATATCACCTATTAAAGGTAGATATCAATTTTATTATTTGTTTTATTTAGCAAATCTAGAAATATGGTATTTTCTATTTTAATGCCGCCTTTTCTATATTTATTTTCTTCATAAATAAAAGGTGGTTCAATGTTATTAATTTTAATATAAAATGGACTAAAATTATTTTTTTTAACGTAATAATTCACATTTAAGGGTATTCCATTAAATGCGAAGGTTGCTTTTAATCCATCGTATTCTTCAGGAAGCACTGGATCAATAACGATATAGTCAGTAGAAAATCTAAAACCTAAAAGCCGGGAAATAATAATTCCTGTGAAAATTCCTGGGCCACTGGAGTAAACCCTCCAGCCTCCATATAATTTGTACTTCCCATTAATGATATTAGAATAATTATTATCTGCTTCGTACCTGTTTTTTAATATAACATCGGAGCTGCTATAGTAACAGTTTGATTGTCGAACATCAGCTTGTTTAACAACATTGGAGTAACTAATTGGAATTGCTTGTAATAATGCATGAGCAAATTCTTTTGCTTTTCCCGTAATTGCAAGCGATTCTGCATATCTTATATGTTCATGAACATACATTAGGCCAATTTCTCTTCCAAAAAATGTGCTACTTTCGGCCCTTTGAAATATATTTTGTAAACCTCCAGTGTATTTAAGGGGTTTATCCATTAATCTTGCGCCATCAGGGCCTAAAAGTATTTTTTTGATTATTTGCTGATGGTTTTCTGCCTGATCAGCATTGAATATTCCGCTTAAAATTCCACGATTCATGGGAAGGATGCTATATTGGACACCTGTAACTTTGTCCGATGGATGAATGAGAAGCGAAAAAGTGTTGTTATTTTCCAGTAGTCCATACCCAGCAACAATTCCCTCCTTTATTAGATGGTTATTAAAATCAATTTTAATTCTTTTGCATACTTCTTTTAGTTTAAGAGATTTTTCTTCTAAGCCCATTTGGGAATATACTTTTTCTACTAGCACAAATGCCTGGTAATTCATTTCAACAGTCCAACTAGAGACCAAGCGTTTCGCTAAATCGCTGTTTACTGGTTGAAGTGAATCATTCCAGTCTCCCCCTCCAAAGGGTACAAGTGAAGTTCCAGGTATAAACGATTTAATAATCCTATCGATTAATCGATCTAAATGTTCAATTAATGGTGTTGTAGTAATGTCATCATTAACATTTTCAGTATAGTAGGGTAAAGGGGTATTAAGAATGTCAAAATCCCCGCTATTTAAAACGTAATTTGACAAAGCAATTATGCACCAGTATCCAATATCGCCATGTGCCTCATTAGCTCTTATATTTTTATATTTGTCAAACATCCACCATTGTGGCCACCAACCATCGTTTTTTTGATTGGAAAAGATAGTAAGTAAAATTTTCTTTACTTCATCATATTTCCCTAAACTTAGCAGTAGTTCAATAGGGCCCTGGGATATATCGCGTGTACCCCAGGCTGCACCACCAAATTGTTCTAAACCATAAGGTGTTAGGTAATGAATTAAAGCATTGGATTCAAACCAAGGAATTATTTCATTTAAAATATCAATTTCTTTTGATGTGCCCGATAGGGTGATATCTAAACCTGTTTTTTTCCTAAATGCTATGGCACTATTAGAATTAACTTGAAATTGATAGTTAGATATGATATTCGAATTAAAATTTTTATTGAGTTCACAAATAAAGTTGATATTTAAGTTGACAGTATTAGTGGATTTGACAACCATAAACAAATCTGAGTAATTGGCATCTATGCCAACAATTTTGCCATTATCAATAATTATTTCAGAACTATTTGTTTTTTTTAGTACCATGCGGTACTGTGCTTTTGGGTAATTTTTTGCTAAAAGACTTTCGGATGCTGGTACAAAGATTATTTCATAAGGAGTTTTACCCTGAATCACCTTCCAGCCATTCAACTCATCAAGATTAAGGGTTATAATAGTATTTACAGGGGAGCCGCTTAATATCTTAAAATCGAAATTTACAACAGGTATATCTGCTGATGCACAGGTGGTTATCTGATAGGTGGAGCCATTATGTTTATAAATCCATCGGGCAAAATTTTGTCCCATTTCATAAGCAGAAGGGATCCCTAGCTGATATAACTTATTTTTATGTTCCACAAAAATTCTTTGTCCAGTTTCGGGAAAGAGATTGTATTGACTGGAATTAATAGATAGAAGGGTATTGAAATTGGTGTTTCCTTGTTTTAGATGGGAATTAAAAATTCCGAACATCCATGTGGTAAGGGAAACAATATTATCATTTTGCTCAAGTTTAACATTTGATTGAATAATATGGCCATGTGGTCGATATGTTAATTCTTCTTTTTTACTTAAAACAACATGCCTGTTTTGGTCATAAAAAAAGGATATTAATTTTCCGTCGTAATACTCAGGGAAGCGCATTTCGCTTCCGAATAGTTCTGTAAGATTCTTTTCCTGAAGATCATCAGCGGGAAAGAAGTTCGATTGTGAAAAAATATTTTGGCTGCCTTTTTTCCATTTAGTTGAAATTGGAGGAATAAAGTTGAATTGCGTGAAAAGTTCTGGAAGTATGGATAAATCGTCCTGTGATGTAGCCAACGGATGGTCGTGCGTAAATTTAAATACAAACCTTATTGAATGGGTATTGGTGTGTTTAAAATCGAATGCCTTTGTTTGTAAAGCAATAACAGAAGATTCGCCGGCACATTCGCCTGGTAAAGAATCAAGCTCTAAGGCAACAGGGGTTTTAGATTTACGAAAATTACTGCCATAAATATTTATACCATCGGTTGTGGCTGATGCTGAACCATTTTCGCATGCTGCCATTAACCATGGATTGCCGGATTGCTCTTTCATATTTTGCCTACAGCAAACAACATCTCCAAATTGAGGGTCTTTTAGTATTAATCTTTCAATATATTGGCTAACGTAATATTCGTTAACTGGGCCTGTTGAAATCTGTTTTAAACCAACATCTTGAATAAAAATTATATCGAACTGGGTAGATGATGAGGCATTGTTTTTTAATTCTATTGTCCACAACCAAGCATTATCATCATTATGAAGTTGAAGGCATATGAGGTATTCTATTGTACTCCAATACCCTTTTGCATAATAACAGTTATTCTCAAATGTATAAAATGAATTCGCACCACTTCCGAAAATCATTTCAAATCTAATAGGTGCATTTCTTTCTCGTATATAAATGCTTGTACCAAACAAAGAGAAAGGGTTTGCATCCCTTAAACCTATACGAATATTGTTTGCAAGGATGCACTTTATCGCTCCATTTTCTAGAAAATCAAATTGTAGGCCGTAATTATTATGTAGCTTCATTATTCTGAAAAATTAATTTTGAGATCCATTTCTTCTTTACTGTGATTGTAGTTTAGCACTACTCGATTATTATTCCAAATTATCATAATGGGTTTTCCTGATATTTCAACAGATATAATTGTTTTAATACCTTTTCCTTCAAGAACCAATTCCCCAAGTAGGTAAGGATCACCCATTATATTAAGCGTTATGTCATGTTTGGTTAACTTAATGCCTAAAATATCTGATGTAGTGTGAAGTAGCCTGATATTATTTCCAATTTCTTTAAAAATTGGTGAAATGATACCATATAAAGGTGGAACATCCAGGTCGCCTTCAATAATTGGGATGTTTATTTTTTCATTGGTGTAAGGATGTTTATATGCGATTTTTCCTTGTTGGTTCTCATTATAATAATTAGCGATGAAAAGGAGTGATTCCGAATTACTTTTATTCTTTTGTCGAACTATAATAAAATCGTTTGTGGTTGTAGTGTTTGAAATATGGGAATTTGACTTATTTAGAATAGTTAGGTAAGCTTGCTTATGACTTTCTGTATCGTATCCTAACCAGGTGCCAATAAATATTACTTTCCCTTTTCCTACTGTTTTTTCAAATCCACAAACACTGTCATTAAGGGTATATGCAATTGGGATTGCTCCATTATTCTTATCGATATTTAATGTTATCAAGGGATTTGAGCATTTTATATCGGATAAATGGTATAATTTAATTAAGGGAGAATCAATAGTTTCCATTTTTAAGTTCGTAATACCAAAAGCATTTCTGATAATTGAACAGGGCCTTTGGTTCATTTCTCTATCAGGTAGGTAGGGAAAAACTACTAAATTCCCTCCTTCATTTACAAAATCTACAATTGATTGCTGCTCAGAAGCATTCATTTCGTCGGTGCTAAAAAGCCAAACCTGCTTATATTTTAACAAATCAACACTCGATGAATTTGCAAGGTCAAGCATTTCGTAGTCTACATTTAGCACCTGAAGGGTTTTAAGTAAGCCATCGAAGTATGCTGGTCGACGGATTTTTGATGGAATGAATTTTAGTGATGTTGCTCCATCATCGGGGCGTTCAAGTTCAGTTGAGTAGTATGGGGCGTAAAAAAGAACGCAGATTTCTGCTTTATTTTCTGAATTTAGTATGAGCTCCTCATGGGTATCGATTAATCTACTCATTTTTTTTACCAATGGATAAGCACTATTTGGTTGTGCTAAATTATTAAGGGGGGTAAACCAGTAAAAAGTAGCTCCTGAGTATCCTTTTGAAGGGGGGTTCTTACCCTGCGAAAACATATAGTAGTTCCATCCCTTAAGACCATTGGCAATGCTCGCTTTGTAGAAAAGTTCCATTTCACGGGGATTGGTTACAACATGGTATTCTCTTGAACCGCTTTGAAACTCCGCTGCAAAAAGTGGCTTGTTGCCTTGAACTGCTCTTACGATGTCATTAATAATTCTATCATCATGCAGGTTTCTGTATGAAACAAACTCGGGAATATGATCAACTCCAAAAATCAGTTCGCTTTTGTCATTATAGAGGTCTTTGTACATGGTAATATTAAGAGGGAACTCATATCCATGACCATATATCCAACCCGGCAAATTATGGTAGAGGGGGATGGTAATTTCATACTTACGAATCCAACTTACAAGGAGTCTTAGGTAATCGCCATAGTACTTTCTCCAAAAGCAGTGCCACTCATAGTCTCGACTTCTATCCCCCATAGAAGTATATGGGATGTTTCCATCAGGGGGCAACTCAATTTCATCAAATGAGGAATAATTTGTTTCCCAAGTAGCATTCAATTCTTCAATTTTTGAGTATTTCGATTTAATTAAATTGATAAACCTCTTTTTAACATTTTCATTATAATCGGCTTGGTGGGCCAGCCAGGAAAAGACACCGATTTCATTACATACCTGCATCATTATTATAGGGCCACCGTTATGAATTTGATTTTGATTTATAATGGGCATAATATGGTTGTACCACTGCTCAACTCTGCTAAGAAAAATTGGGTTAAAAAGGCTAACGCCATCGCTTAAAACTGGAACACCCTTACTATTGTGCATTCTGATAGCGCTTCCATATTTTTGCAGGAACCAATCTGGTAAACCTGCTCCCCTGTACTCTGCAAGAATAAAGGGACCAGGTTTTAATATACAGGTAAATCCGTGTTTTTGACAAAGATTGATCCACCCAATAAGATCCCGTTCTGGTTGTGTTTCACCGGTAAAGTCGAACACGTCTTCCTTAATTTCATGCCATACCCAAGGTACATAGCTACTTATAGTCTTTAGGCCAGCTTCCTTCGCTTTTATTAAGTGTTCCTCCCATAAATTACGTGATATTCTGAAGTAGTGAATTTCACCGGAATTCAAAAACACTTTCTTCCCATTTAAGCTAAAATGTCCATCAACAATACTAAAAGTATTCATGTTTATATCATTATTAGTTATCGGCTAGCTGCTTGTTTCGGTTTGTTAGCTCTACTTTTATTTCCTGTAACCGATTTTCGGTAAGTTTATAACTTAATAGGAGAAGCAACGATAAGATGCTCATGATTACAGGTAATCCGATCTCAACAATTCTCATCATTAAAAGAGTATAAGGACTTTGGCGCTTAATTGATGGTATTTTCAAGCTGATTTCCTCTAATTTTTTAAAGTTGGTGGAATCGGTATCGTAAATATTGAATGTATTTAGCAAAAAGTTTATTGAAAGTAGATTTTTTGTAAGCTCATTATAGTGTTTTTGTTCATTTTTTTTGTTTTTTTGAATTGATTTCAAATGATTTAGCAAATCGTAAACATTATATTGGGTTTTTATAAGATAAAAGTTTATTTTTAGTTTGTTTATTTTATTTGCTATTACTGATAGGTTTTCAGAATTTAAAACTGAGCTATTAAGAAGTGAATCAAAGTGTTTTAGGCTGTCGATGGTAGTAAATAAGTTTTGTTTTAAAATGGTTTTCAAACTGTCTATTTTGACTGATTCATACTGAATGGCTTTATCAAGATAAACGTTATATTTAAGGCCACTATTAAGTAAATCATTATTTACTTTTTTGGTTTCGTTTAGGTAGTCATCGTAACTTATAATTTTATTTGTTTTGGTAAGATTATTTTTAATTTCTTTAAGATTACTTTCGATATAATCTACTTTAGTTACCTGATTTTGATCGAACTGGGTAAATTCAATAAGGATACCTGCCACAAAACTTGCAAGGGCAAAGCCCATTTTAATAAACCACCAGAAAACCGAGTAAAAGCTTCCTTCTTTTCTGTGACCAGTATTTAAATCATCCTCGTCGCAAATATCACCAACCATTGATGATCCAAGGGTGAAAAAGAATAGCATACCTGCTGATAAAAGAACAGTAGGAATAATTATAAGGTAGGGGTAATTGGGGTTGTAGCAAACTATTTTTGAAAGTTGGGCTGATGCCATGAGAACAATCGAAAGGATTAAGGTGTTGCGTTTACCAAATTTTGGACTAATCCAGTTCAAAGGGAATACGGCCAATAAACCCGTAATTGCCCAAATGGTACCGTTAATTCCTAATAAATAAGCACCTGCCACTTTATCACCCGCAAAAACGTAAAAAATTGGGATATAAGAACCCAGAAGTGTTACAAAATTGAACCCGGTGGCAAGTGTAAATACTGCAAGAGTAAGCTTAATGAAGTTTTTATTTTTTGCAGTATGCATCATGTCGTTCCAGAAGGGTTTCTTTTCCTGTTTTGAGACTCTAATGAAACTAGGTTCACGCAGTTTTGCAGTCCACCAAAATGAAAGCGGAATAAGCAAACCAGCAATCATTAATGAAACATACCTCATTCCATCAGCTTCATTTCCCCCTGAACCTTTAAATACTTCTAGGTTTGCCAGAACAAAAAGCCATGGTGTGCTCATAGCAAAAAGGTTGCCCACAAAACTTTTTGCACTGAATAGCCGAGTCCGCTCGTGGGGGTCGGTAGTCATTTCCATTCCAAGGGCACCATGCGGAATCTCAAATATGGCACAAGAGGTGTAAAAGAGTAAAAGTGTTATAAGAATATATGAAAGTTGAAACCATTGATATGCGGTTTCAGAGGGAAACCAAATCCGGATGGTTTCGCCTTTTGGAATCCACCACATGGCAACAAAAAATATGGCAACCAAAATGCCTCCAATCAGAAGAAATGGTCGTCTGCGACCCCAACGTGTACGGGTGTTATCGGATAAGTGACCAATAACTGGATCTGCTATCGCATCCCATAGGCGGGGTATGATAAGAATAGTGCCGAGCCAAAAGGCGCTTAAGCCTAAACTAATATTTCCCATTAATCCAACAAGTATCCCTGCTATGTTAAAAAGTGCAATTGGTATAATACCTCCCGCACCATATGCAATTAATTGAGAAATCTTAATCCTGCTATTATTTTTTGGCTGAACTTTATTTGTATCCATAAAGTAAAAGGTGTTAGTAAAATACTTTTATTTCAGAGGGAAAAACGTTAACTAATATTTGGTTGGTATCAAAAGTGCTAATTTCGATGTCATTAACAATTACCCTTTTGGGAGTGTGCGAAGGATGAAAATTCTTAATGCAAATGCCATTTTCCGGAAGGTTAAGATCGCCTTCTAAGTCAATGATATAACACTCATTGCTTTTCTTAATAGAATATGATAGAGTACCGTAATAGGTTGGTAGGTTCAAGATTGAAATTCCTGATGGATTATCGATCCATTCCTGCTTAAGTCCAGCGCCTACACATAGTCGCTTGTTATCAGAATCCTCATATACAAATAAATTTCTGAAAGCATTTATAAAATCGCTTCCTATCCATGTATGCGGCATATCTCCAATATAACTTGGTTCTCGGTAATTATTCCATACCACTTCGGCCCAATGATGCCAACCCAAAGGTCGTTGCTGGCTTAAAAAGTAATCAATAAGCTCATGAGCCTTTTCTGGTTGGTTGAGCATTATATATGAACCAATAATTCTATTCTCATAGGGAGTGAAATTTATCCAGTTAATTTCGCCATTTTTTCTTTGTTTGAAATAGGTGTAATAATTATTAAAAGTATTGTAAATTTCTGTTTTAGGAAGGTTCTCCATTTCATTGCACGGAGTAAGGGCAATGGTAGTAGAGGTGGCATCAAAATCGCCAAGTTCAGCACAGCCAGGAATATAAGTTATATTATGATTTTTAATACTTAATTTGATTGAATTGTAAAGGTTTTCCCTAAAAGTATTTTTTAAACTATTTATTCGATTGTATTCTTCAACATTTCCTATAGCAAGTTGTATGTCGCAGGCGTCTTTTAATCCTTTAAGTATAAAAAAATTATCCCAGTATGAATGCATGGGTTTTGCGGAATACCCCTCATGGCTTATTGATTCAGGAACTAGACCATAGAATGCTTTCAGACTATCATTTCCGTACTTAAAATAATCAGTTGATCTTTCAGCAATTAAAGTTTCAATGAACTTTATTGTATTGAGAATATAGGGATTCATCTTTTTTAGAAATGCTGTATCGTGTGTAAAGCTGAAGTATTCGTGGATTAGATATATAAATTGACCGTGGCTATCATGTTCGTTCACAGGATCAGGACCTCTAAAATCAACAACACATGGAACCTTCCCGTTTTCGTATAAATGCTGGGCGTACCATTCAATGAATTCTTTTACCTCATTAGTAATACCCGATTTTAGCAACGCTGATGATGTTAATGATCCGTCACGTATCCAACTCCTTTCATACGAACGTGACCCGGGTTGAAAACCATAATTATCGCGGTTAATTAATATGTACATTAGGTTTGAACGATAAGCATTTAGCAAATTATTTGCCGTGCTTGGTAAATTGAATTCTACATAACCGGTTTGTTTTTGCCAGTATTCCGAAACTTTGGCAATGGTATCGATAATACCTGCAGGATTTAATTCTGAAAACTCTATCTCATCATTATGGTAGGGTGAAACGGCAAAAATAGATTTGGATTCGTCTGGTTTAAGGGTTATGGTGTATTTTACATAACCGTTAATTAATCCCAACTCATCAGTTACGGTGTTATCTGATTTTAAACCTTTTACAATTGACTCATGAATATTTGTATTTATGGATGAACTAAAGTAAAAATTCTGGTAGGGCTGAGAAAAGTATATCGGATGCGAGTCAATTGTTAATTTATCATATGTTGCATTTGTTTCAATTTTATTTATCCTTCCGACTCCCCCAACGAGGTTTAAAAACTGGTAGTAAGGATTTACTTGAAATGGCCTAATAACTAAATAGAGCTCGAAGGTTTGTTTTTTATTTGAATTGTTCTTTAAGTTATAAACAATTGCCAATTTTGATGAGTAATTGGATTTTCCATACGACACTATGCCTATTTGAAAATCGATATTATTAATGTTCCATGAAACAGTAGGAATGAAATCGTAGGATTTTCCGTTGATTTGATATGATAACGATTGGGATGATTTTACATTTGACCAGTTAAATAGGGTATTTCCTAATTTTATCATTGGTTCAACAGAAAACTTCGCTTTTTCAATTTCAACCATTCCATCTTCGTTAATTAAGGCTTCCTTTGTATCGCCATTAACTCCAGAGATTGTCCAATATGACGCTTGATCAATGAAGTAACGTGGGTAATCTCCCTTTGGAGAATTTTTAGCAATATATCTGATGAAGTTATTGAGAGTATTTGATTCTTCTATCTTTATAATTTCGATATGTTTAATCCCCAATCCCTTGGAATTGTTACTCTTGTTTAGAACTAGTTTTATATAACGGGTTTCGAGTTCTTGCAATCGTATAAAGGAGTTGTTACTATTATTTGAATTGATGGAAAATCTTTTTTCCCAATTCAGGGAATCTTCAGATGTGTATATGTCGAATGAATTGGGTAGTTTATCTTCAATCCAAATTATTTTTAAACCTCCAATTTCGCGGAGGGTTCTAAGATCGATAAGTATATCCTGATTTTCTCGTTTTTTTGATATCCAAAAATTCTGAGATTGCTGATTAAATAATTTGGGGATAGGTTTTGAGATCCCTTTTGAAATTTCATAAGCAACTGGATCAGGATATTCTTTAGGAGTAACCGGTAAGGTTTTAAAAGTTAAACTATCAATCCAGATTTTACCGCTACCGCCAACAAATGATGCAATTGTAAATTCAATGCGATCAATACTTTTTAGTTGTTTATCATCTGTAGGTCCCCAAGCAAAACTGATATGGCGGGGTTTGATTCTGATTTTTTGCCATTTGGTGGGAAAATTGAAATTGCGATTATTTACCCACCATACATTGTTCCCGGTACTGTCGATAAATTTAATTTCGAGATTATTAGCTGGCGACTCAGCTTTAATGTAAAACGAGATTTCAAAATTTTCTGGCAGAGCAATTGGGAAACGTTTCTGAATTCCACCGTATCCGGTTCCCTTTAAGAAATTATATTCAATTCGAACCGATTTTCCAGAAAATCCACTATCAATTTGTGTGTTAATGGATACCCCATCGGATTTTATATATGTCCAAAGGTTGGTAGATTCAAATTTATCGAGTGTTACTATTTGGGCAGCTGTTTCAAGAGGTTGGATTATACCTGATAGGTATGCAGCTGATACAACTGCCTTGAAGAGTTGCTTCATATATTTGAAGATTTTGAAAAGACAATAAGAATTGCTATTTGGTGATGCTTGGACTAATAACTCAGTTAATTCCTATATTGAAACCCTAATTTCTTTAAACCTGATTGAATAACAGGGTCGGACATTACATAGTTCCAAACCAAACCGGTTCTAAAGTTTTCAATCATAATTAACATAGGTCCCTGATCAATGCCTATGTAATCGTTATCAACCCAATTGGCAGTGGGATTAAATGCGTCATAAAAGCCATAGGTGCCCCATATTTTATCGCCATAACGCTGAATAATAGACCTAGCTGTGGGTAGAACTATTTCTGGTGCAAAGGGCAAAGAGGAGAGAGGTCCATAGGGAGCAATTGTACCATCGTCAAAATAGTTTAGCTCTCTTCCGCTTGTACCCCGTCCTGCATATCCATAAAATATCTTGTTATCAAAGTTATACTTGTCGGTAGGTCCGTCGCAGGCTGTGATTCCCCAGCACAATGAATCATACCCAATCCAACCCTGAGGATTATCAATACAGTATTCTCTTTGTGCATAGGTTGCAATACGAGAGTTATCAAAGTAGTCGATTCCCTTTTTGCTCGTGTAGGAATCCTGAAGACCTCTAAAATCAATAAAGGTATGCGAGAATTGATGGCCAAAAAGAGGAGGAAAAGCAACGTGAGAATAATTCTTATATGGGGTATACCATTTGTAGGATTCCAACCATGTGGCATAGGCTTTATCAATATCCTTCATGCCTGATCCTGCGGCTAAAATATAAAGAAATAATGCCTCGTTATAGCCTTTCCAACCCATTCGATGATAGCCTGTTTCCGGGTACCAGCCCATAGATATTGTGTATGCATACTGACCTTGTGCAGGCATTTGCATGAAATTCCAGTCAACTCGTTTTATGAGGTAATCCGCAATTTTCCTGATTTGTTTTTCTGTTTTATTGTGTCCATTATAGTAATTACGGGCAAATATTATCCCCATTAAGAGTAAACCAGTGTCAACAGTTGATAATTCACAATTCCATTCCCTTTTACCGGTTTTCATATTAAGGAAATGGTAGTAAAAGCCCTTGTATCCCGTGGAGATTGAATTGGGGCTTTGCTCTGATTCCTTAAAAAAAATTAGAATATTTAGGGTGATTTGAGCTGCTTCATCGCGACTAATCCAACCGTGTTCCGCTCCAATTGCAAAGCACGGGATTCCAAAACCCGTTGCTGCAATGCTGATGGGTGCTCCACTTGCGGCACGGTCTTTTATAGCTCCCCATAGTTCATGGCGTTCGTTAATGAAATATTGAAATGTTCGAAACTGAATGCTATCTAAAAGGAGTTCGTCGTCGTGTGACAGGGAGTAATCAATTTTTCCCTTAGAGCTAAATTCAGAAACGTTCTTATTGCTACACGAAGTGTAAGCAAAACTTAAAGCTATTGCTATTATACCAAATCGTATGCTGAACCGTAACATAAATTATTTTTTAATTAGTAGCTAAAGCCTAGTTTGGAAAGCCCAGTTTGTATTTCTGGAGCCGACATAAAAAGGTCCCAACACAGTCCTGACCTATAGTTCTCAATCATAACAATTATTGGACCTTGATCAATTGCTAGATAGGAGTTTCCCCACCAATTAGCTGATGCATTAAAAGCATCGTAAAAGCCATATTGCCCCCAAAGTTTATCGCCAAGTTTGTAGTAAAGGAAACGTGCTACCTTTTTTGACTCCTCTGGGGTATAGGGCATTGAAGAGAGTGCTGCTGTTGGGCTAATAACCCCAATATCGCGGGTGGGCTCGTGAACGCCATAGCCGGTATTATCGTCTGAGGCTGTTAATCCCCAGCAATCGGCACTGTAAAGGGAAAATTTGCCAGGATTGGCTATGCAGTGTTGACGATTAATGAGTGTGTGATTTACATTTTGCTGCCTATAGTTTGCATAGGCATCACTCAGGTTTCGTGGGTCGAGTCCAAGAAATGAGTAATGGGCAAAGAATAGCGGACCGCCATAGTCAAATCCTAAGGGTAAAACGAATCCATAAAATTGTTTACCATTGATAATTAATCCATCCCGAGCCCATCCCTTATGGTAAACACTTGGGTTTATACCATGATTGTTAGATGAGGCTGCAAGCACATAAACAATTAAAGCTTCGTTATAGCCACTTATGGTCATATTCATTGTCCAGCCATAAGTGGGGGACCAGTGCCAATAAAGTACATCTTGTTCATTGTTTGTGTACCAGTTCCACTCTATATCGTTTATCAACGAATTTATTTCGTTGATAAGTTGGTATTCGTCAGAAATATTTGGATTTAGATACTGCCGAACAGTATATAAACCCTGACCCATAAATGCAGTTTCAACTAAATCGCCACCATTATCGTTGGTAGTAAAGGGAACTAATTTACCTGTAGCACCATTGTACCAATGTCCCCATGCACCATGAAATCTATCAGCATTTTTTAAAAAGTTAATAATTTTTGAAATACGTTCAATGCCTTCGGAACGGTTTATAAAGCCTCGTTCTATGGCAACTATTATAGCCATTAATCCAAAACCGCTTCCCCCAGTTGTAACAATGTCTCCCGAAGTGTTTCGTTCCCGAGCCATGCCACTTTCAGGATGACCAAAATCCCAGAAATACTTAAAAGTTTGTCGCTGAATAAGGGTTAACAGCTCATCATCGCTTAGCAATGGAAATTTATCTGACGAGTCGAGTTTAGTAATAAATTTGGCTGTATATCCGTTAACGATATTTCCACCCAAATTTTTACCTTGCATAATTGTAAATCTATAAAGTGATAAGGAATTTAGTGCTGTTTTAGGCTTAACAATGAGAGTTTTAGAGTTATCACTAAACCAATAATTATAATTGTTGTATATTTCGCCTGAAAAGTATATATCGTTTGTATTAATAAGGGTTGAATCAACAGGTTTGTCAAAAAAAACATGAATTTGGGGAGTAATACTTACATTAAATATTTGGCTATTATCGGATACTTTTATCCCATCAATTTTAAGAGAGTCAACATTTATGAACAGATCCTGTTTGGGGTTTTCCTCCTTCTTGCATTCAGCAAGGGTGAAGGTTAATAATATGAAGGCAAAGTATGTTTTCATTTTATAATTTATTAAGAGGTGAGGGAATTAACCCTCACCTCGTTAACTGTAGGTAAACTATTCAGTAATTTGTGAAACTTCAGCGTCGTAAAGATTCTTAACCTCAGTATCGGTAAGGGCTCTATCGTAAACACGAAGTTCATCAATATTACCCATGTACCAACCCATCCACTCATCGGTGGCCTGGCTGTCGGTTTTGGGTCTCCATGAACCAATGTTTATAACATCGGCATTTACAAAATTAAGCTCTCCCAGTGGGGTTTGGTTTTCATCGGCATAACGGTTTACGGTATTTTCAGGTAAACTCATTTTAACCCCATCTTTAAATACGAAAAACTTGGAGGTGGTGGCATCGTATTGGTAAACAATATGCATCCATTTGTTTACCTGGTAGCTTGAACTTTTTAACTCTATCCATTGACCTTCCCATGTTGCTCCCACTTTCTTAAAGTGTAACTTAAAGAAAAGCGAATCGGCTCCTGGATCGGTAAGCCTTTCAATCATGATTGTGAGGTTTCCCCAAAATAGGTCATCCGATTTGCCAATTTCAAAAATTTTGTGAACGGGAGTACCATCAACTTTGGGCGATTTTAGCCACAGCGCAATTGAAAAGGATTTAAGCGATTTTAACTTGCTTGCATTGGGGAGGGTATAACGTAGATAAGCATTTTCGGCTCCCTGGTATGCCTGCCCCCTACGGCCAGCAACATAGGTTACACCGGGTTGCTGAGTTGGGGTAAGGTTACCTATCATTTCCTTTGCATTGCCGTCGAATGGGAAATAAGCAACTAGGTTTGCATTAGCAATGGTACTGGGATCTACCTTGTTAGCATTACTACCATCATCATCCTTGCTGCATGAGGTAAAAATAGTACCTCCTACAATCATAGCGCCCAAAAGAAGCGCACCAATAGTTCTAAATTTGTTCTTCATAGTGTTGAATTTTAGGTTAAACATTGTGTTGAATTTAAAATTGCTTTAATATCCATTATTTTGAGTTAAATTTGGATTCAGTTGCAATTGGGCCGAAGGGATGGGGTAATGTTCATGCTTGCCAACAACAAACCCTTTGGAAGCAAGTGCTGTTGCGGCTTGATTGGTTCGTACAAGGTCAAAATACCTATCCTCTTCCATTGCAAGTTCGGCACGTCGCTCATCCCAGATATCCTGTAGTGTAGCTCCGTTGATATCGGTAAGCCCAGCTCTGTTGCGAACTAAATTAATGGCATTGTCGGCACTTAAACCGCAGGTTAAGGGAACTGCAGCCCCTTGAACAAGCGCTTCGGCATACATTAAAAGTATATCGGAGTACCTTATTACTCTTATGTTATGGTCGAAACCATAACCATTATACACCCATCTATTAGAAATTGAAGGGGTATAAACTTTTCCGTTATAAACAGGATTAGCACAGCTCATTTTAATGCTATCGCCTTCAGGAGTTATTGTACCCCTATATAGTAGAGTTGTTGCGGGACGAATCACCTCGCCTCTGGATGTATAGAAATCAATAAGGTTTTGGCTAGGGGTGCAGAATCCCCAGCCCTGCATGTTTGCAGGAGAGTTACCTCTTGGCCCCTGAACATATCCATACTCAAGATAGGCCGCATCGCCTGAAGATTTACCAAGTGTAGAGCTTTGAATCTCAAAAAGAGCTTCCTTTGAATTTTCACCATCCAGGCTAAATTCTTCCCGAAAGTTATCCATAAGTTTAAATTTGCCCGAGGCAATAATTTTATCGGTTAGCGAGGCAACGGAGTCCCATTCCGATTGATACAGGTGTACTTTAGCTTTAATAGCCATTGCTGTGTACTTCGATATCCTACCTCCCCATTCTTTGGTATAGCCTTCGGGTAGTACTGCAATAGCCTCAGAAAGGTCTTTCTCAATAAAGTTGTAGAGTTCTGAAGTACTAGCCTGACTTAATGAGGCCAGCTGTTCAGAATTTAGTATGGTATCAACAATTGGAACCCTGCCGAATAGTCGAGTCAGGTTAAAATAGGCATAGGCTCTTATCACCTTAGCTTCACCCTGGCACTGAAGCGCATAATTTTTGTCCTCTTGCCGATTGAGATTCTCTATAAATAATGGCATTTGATGAATGGCAAAATTTGCACCGCTTACTATGTCATAGTAACCCGTCCATAAGCTATTAATCAGGCCATTTGTTGGTTGAAAATTGAGATCATCAATAGCTTTCATCTCTGGATTATCTTCGGGAGTGCTACCTTTATCTGCATTATCGGATGCAATTTCGAATGCTCCAATGTAGGGGAAAACATGGGCTCCCCAATTTCGTAACTTGGCATAGGCTGCACTCACCGATAGAAATATATTTTCAGGTTTTGTGTAATCAATGCCAGTGGTTGGTAGAGTTGCCTCTTGACGGAAATCAAGAAAATCCTCACAATTATATAGCGATAGGATTGCTAGTATAAGGATTGCTGGATATTTTATCTTTTTCATGGTCTTTAATCTTTTAAAAATTCATTTTAACACCAAGGGTATATATTGCCTGCATGGGGTAAACATTAAAATCGATACCACTACTTATTGGAGAGCCACCAACCTCAGGTGTAAATCCTTTATAGGTAAAGAAAGTATATGGGCGCTGTGCCGTTATAAATACTCTTAGTTTGGGAATAAAAGAGATTTTATCGGTTGTGTAGCCAATTTGTATGTTTTGAATTCGAACAAAGAATCCATTTTCAACAAAGAAATCGTTGGCTTGTTGGATGAAGGAGGAGCTATAGGCTTCAGCAGATGGATACTTACTGGATTTATTTTGAGGGGTCCAACGTTTTTCGTAAAAATCTTGATCGTAGTTTCCATCGGAAAAAACATCTCGATTCATTCTTTTGGCATTTAAAATTTTGTTACCATACTGGCCGGTTAGGGAGAAGCTAAAATCAAATTTTTTGTAGTTTACGCCAAGGTCAATGCCTGAAATAAACCATGGAGATGCGCTTCCCAGGTAAACCTTATCGTTCTCATCAATAATATTATCGCCATTTTGATCTTTGTATTTAAAGTAACCTTTATCCTTGATAGCTTGACTTACCGGATCGCGTAAAGCTTCGAGTTCACTATTATATACGCCATCAATCTCATATCCGTAAAATGAACCTATTGGATGCCCAACGGCAGTTCGGGTAGTGTAGTTGCCCCTAACGTAACCCGATGGAATGTAATCTCTTCCGTTGAGTTCCAGCACCTCGTTGTGATTAAATGTAGCATTAAAAGATAGGTTGTAGCCTAAATCCTTGGAAACCTCTTTTTTCCAATGAATGGATAGTTCAATACCTGTATTTAATACTTTCCCATTATTCCCTAGTAGCTCTGCCACACCTCCCCCGGTAGCAATAGGGGCATAAAATACCACATTATTTGTAACCCTATGATAGTAGTCCACCTCACCAGAAATATTCCTGTTCTTTAAAGAGTAATCCAATCCAAGGTCAAATTCATAAACGGTTTCCCAACGTAGATAGTTTTGAAGAACGGTTTGGGCCCCCAAACCATCAACCAGGTTATCGCCAAATACACCAGAGCTGCCAATCCCTGTTTGGCCTAAGATCATAGATGAGTTTGATGGGATATTATCATTTCCAAGCATCCCCCAACTTAAACGAACTTTGAGATTGTTAAAATGATTGTTAACCCATGTAAATTTCTCATTTGTGACGTTCCATGCCAACCCAATGGATGGGAAGTAACCCCACTTTTTCTGGTATTTAGAGCTGGCATCGGCTCTATATGTAATTGTGGCAAGATACTTATCGGAATAATTCAATGTGCCCCGGGTAAAAAATGAAAGGCCGTTGTAACGAGCTGCCGCATCGTAGGCGTTCCGATCGCGAAACGAACCATTTATTAAATACTTTGATTGTTCATCCCATCCAGGAACACTGTTGGCATAGCCTGAGAGTGTTTCCCATTTTTCCATTCTTATTGAGTGCCCAACAAGCACACTGTATGAAACTTTTTCACCTTGATTTTTATAGGTTAGCAGATTGTCAATAATCTGTTTTGATGCATTTCCAAATGTTTTAGTTAAGCTAGATTTAGTTACACCTTGTGAGCCTCCTACATAGAACTCAGGCGTATAGTTCCTTTGGGTCCAGTTATCTCTGTCCTGATTATAGGCAACACGATAGGTTAATTTTTCTTTTAAAATGTCAACTTCGCCATATAAACTGAATACATTCTTATTGCCTTTCTCATAATTATCCACATAGTAAGCTGCTGCTACGGGATTCCCATACTGGTTGCCATAACCATACTTTTGTGGTGCTCCAAACTTAATAGGGTATGCAGCATCATTGGTTGGATCATAAACCTCATATACAGGAGGATTAACATATGCACCAAAAAATGCTCCCGTATTGGGATTATACTTGTTATAGTTTGAAATTATGGTGTTTATACCAATTTTTAAATATTTATTTACTTGCTGGTCAACTCTACCTCTAATATTGTATCGCTGAAAATTGTTCTGGGCTTCCATTATACCATTCTGGTAAATAAAATTTCCGCCTAATGAGTATGAGGTTTTATCGGTTGAACCAGTGATATCAATGTTATGGTTGTTTATGCCAGCCGGTCGAACAAGTTCCTGGTACCAATCGGTACTTGTTGGATAATTGGCTGGATCTTTGGGTATGTATCCGGGTATATTCTCATAAGCCTCGTTGAGTAGGGTAACGTACTGGTCTTTAGTAGCCATTTTAAGAATGTTAACTGGAACTTGTATGCCCACATAGCTATCGTAGCTTACAACAGGAATGCCAGATTTTCCCTTTTTAGTTGTAATCAGAATAACTCCATTAGCAGCCCGAACACCATATATGGCCGATGCAGAAGCATCTTTTAAAACGGTAAGTTCTTCTACATCGCTGGGACTAAGAAAATCGATATTATCAACAAATACCCCATCAACTACATATAAAGGATTTGCGTAATCGCCAATTGAACCCACACCCCTTATTTTTACTTTAGCGCCACTACCAGGAATCCCACTATTTATTATCTGCACCCCAGAGACTTTCCCCTGCAGTGCATTCATTGGGTTTGTGGTAACCTGTTTTGAAAGATTATCGCCTTTAACTATAACAATTGGTGCTGTTAGGTCTTTAGCCTTTTGGGTGCCATACCCTACTACAACCACCTCTTGGATTTCTGTTGAGCTAACTTTTAGTCTAACATCAATTATTTTCTGATCAATAACTTCAATTTCCGTACTTTCATAACCTACAAAGGAGTAAACAAGAATGTTTTGTCCCGGAAGAAGTTCAATCTGATAGTTGCCATTTACGTCGGTTACTGTTCCTCTGGTAGTTCCTTTAATAATGACACTTACCCCAGGAAGAATTTCATTTGTAGCGTAATCAGTAACTGTGCCCCTGACAACCTGTTGTGCAATACAATTTAATGTATAGAACACAAACAAAAGAGTAATCAGGATTAATTTTTTTGTTTGTTGAATTATGGTTTGATTCATATCTATTTGATTTTAGGTATAAGGTTCTCATTTGTTCGTTTATTTAAAACGATTGCGCATAAAAAAGTTTTTGTTATCTCAAAATTAAGGGTGGGTAAACTCTATGTCAATTTTTATACATCATCAACCGTTACGGTACCAAAAAAATATAGAAAGTAACAGCTGCTTAAAGGTACATCAATATCGAATTTTAATATTTTATGTAAATGATATACAGCGACATATGATTTTTATTTTTGTATAGAATGGGGGAGTAGGTTACACTGTTAGCAATACAATCGGAAGGAATGCCGCAGTTTTAGAATTTTATAATGAAGTCGTTAAGATTATCGTTAGTTTCTAGTCCAATTCTCTTTCTTAAACGGTACCGTCGTTCTTCCACTCCCCTTAGAGTAATATTGAGCAGCGGGGCTATTTCTTTTGAGGAAAGGTTCATTCTAATGTATGCACTCAGCCTTAAATCGCTTTGCGTTAGTTGAGGGAAGGTTTCTTTGAGGCGCTTAAAGAAATCTTGATGTGCTTGATCGAAGAGTTTTTCAAAAAGTTCCCAGTCATGTTCGCTTTCAATATCTTGGCTAATCAACTTGCTTATTTTATTATAGTATTTATTTGGAATTCTGTATCCCAGCTCGTCCTTCATAGTTTCGAGTTCTTCTGAAATATTTTGCAGCAGCTGATTCTTTCTAATAATAGCCATTGTGTTTATGGCAAGCTGTGAGTTTTTGTTTTCTATATCTGCCTGTAGATTTTCGTTCTGTAATTTTATAATCATTTTTTCATTTTCTTCTCGTTTTCTCTCTAGTCGTTCAATTTCATCCTTACGTTTTTGTTCATAATGTTTTTTTACTTTTTTTCTATATGAATAGCGCGTGTAAAGAGTAGCTGTTACAATAATTATGAAATATGCAATAAATGCTGGCCATGATGCGTAGATGGGAGGGAGAACTATAATTTTTATAATTGCTTCTGGGCTTAACTCACCTTTTGAGTTAAGTGTATGTACAATAAACCTATAGTTGCCTGGTGGTAATCGCTTGTAGTCAACAGTTGTTGATGCATCCCAGCTACTCCATTGGTTTTCAATGTTATCAAGCTTGTATTGATAAAAGTGTTTTATTCCAATAATATCATTTGAAGTAAATGAAATGGAGATGTTGTTTTTTGCCCAGGGAATAGTGTATTCCCCCTTATTATTTGCATTAATGATAATTTTTTGGTTATCATTGCTTTTCCAAACGGAGATATCGGTAATTACTGGCTGAGTATTTTTAGAATATGTTTCCTCAATTAAGTTAAGATTTAAAATGGCAAATCCATTGTCAAGACAAAAAAGATGCAAGCTATCGTTCAGAGAAACAATATTTTCGTAGTCGTCAATCAATTCTATGTTATACAGTTGAGGAATAAGACGGTAGATCAGTTTAACTTGTCCATATCTAATTTCAAAAAGGCCCCATTCATCATCCTTTATGAACCAGTATTTATTGCCAGGTAGCGAAATAATTGACTTACACTTATCAAAACCCTGGAGCTGAATATTGAAATCGTCATAGGGAATAAATTTTTCAGATATGTCGTCCCAGCATAATATGCCATTGGGAGATGGTACTACTATTCGGTTTTCTAATTTGTACAGCCTGTTTGATGGATAATTTAATCCATTTTTCGCATTTATGGAATCGATTTTTTGTACCCATTTGTAGTCGGCAGATATTTGTGCCCTAAAGATGCCCGAAACAGTATGTCCCAACCATATATAGTTTTGATAGTCAACCTGTAATGTTTTAGTAGGCGAGAAATAATTAGTAACTATTGAATTAACTTTTAGTTTTTCATTAATCAATCGATATGTAACTAAGTTTCTATAGGTGCTTTGGATGTATAAATCTGGCTCAGATCCAAGTTTTTCAATATTGTAGCTACCAGTGATGTCGCAAATTTTTATTAGTTTTTCAGAAGAGTAAAGGTAAGTCCCGTTATTAAGTCCAAAGTAAAGTTCATTGTTTATAGTTTTCGCAAACCAAGATTGTCCTTGTGTACCAGGGATTAACTGTTTGTTTTTAAAATATCCATCACTGGAAAACAAATATTGATATACTCCCTGATTAGTGGCAAGGTAGAGCTTGGATTTAAAGATTGTACCAGAATAACAAGCAAATTTTTCTTCATTATTTATGAATACGCTTACCGGAGAATTAAAGGAAACATAGCTAATGCCTGCATCCTTTCCTACCCATAAGTTACCTTTTCTGTCAGGGTATAACGATAAAATGGTGTTATTTTGCAAGTACCTTGAATCGATATGGTAACGAATGCTTCCATCAAGATTCAATATGTAAACGCCATCAAGTATGGTACCTATGGCAATACTATTTCCTAAACTAATGGCTACATTAGGTTGAGATTCTATAAGGATATTGTTAATATTTTTGTTCCAAATGGTAAAATGGCTCCCATTATACTTATAAATTCCCATTGAAGAGGTTATGATAAGGGTATCGTTCTTAAGTGGAATCATTGATTTTACTTCGGTGTTTTTAAAAATATCGCTTCCTCTTACAGGTATTAAACCATTTGGGTTGACCCTGTAAATAGCACCTCCAATTGCCTGAGTAAACAGTTGCTCTCCAACTTTAATTAAAAGAAGTATTGAGATATCAATAGGGATTCGCTTCAATGTTTTGTTTTTGAGAGTAAACAAACTGCCAAAACTTTGGAAGTAAATGCACTCATTATGTTTTATAATTCTCCAGAATTCCTCGTTTTGTAATTTATTTTTAAACGGCTTTGATAGGGATGTGTAATTACCAATTTTTTTATTTCTGTATTCGAAATAACCAAAATCCTCAAAAGTACCTATGTAGATTCTATTGCTATCGGCTAAAACAGAACGAATGGTTGTGTTTGAGGGAACGTTGTACAATTTCCACGTAGCCCCGTTAAAATGCAAAAGGCCCTTACTATTCCCAGATAGCATTGAGTTATCATCGCTCAGGCAAATTGACCAATTCTGATTACCAGCGTTATATTCTTTTTTATCAAAATTGGTAATTAGCAATGAATTCTGAGCAATTATATGAATGGGATATAGTAAGAGTACAATACCAAGAAAAATGGCTTTGGCTATGATGCTATTTTTCATTTAATGAGTTTTGTTTGATAGTCTATCAAACAAATTTAAAAAAATATTATCAATTTATAAACTATTACGCTATTACCCCTGAGCCAATAAGTTCATTGTTGATGTAATATACAGCAAATTGACCAGCGGTTATTCCGCGTTGGGGTACTTCAAATGTTAAATAGTAACCATTTTCGGTGCAATGCAATGTTGCATCCTGAAGGGGTTGTCTGTACCTTATTCTTGCTTTTACTTTAAGGTTAGATCCAATTTTTAAAGTTAAATCGGGGCGAACCCAATGTACCTCATTGGATCTCATGTAAAGTCCTGAACGGTACAGTCCCGGATGATTCTTTCCCATCCCTACATATACGATATTTTTTTCTACATCAGTAGCAATCACAAAAAGTGGTTCTGCCTTACCCCCCACATTTAATCCCTTCCTTTGTCCAATTGTGAAAAATTGTGCTCCTTGATGTTCTCCTACTTCTTTGCCATCGGAGAATTGGTATCTATAAGGCGTTGAAATAGCTTTTAGATCATCAATTGTTGGCTGAGACAGTTGCTGGTAGTATTGGGCAGGAATTTCAATGATTTTACCTTTTTTACTCCGTAATTTTTGCTGGAGAAATACAGGAAGATCTACCTTTCCTACAAAGCAAATGCCCTGCGAGTCTTTTCGTTCAGCGGTAGCAAGTCCCAGTTCAGCGGCTATTCGTCTGACCTCGGGTTTATGCAGATGACCAATGGGAAATAGAGTTTTACTGAGTTGTTGCTGGTTGAGCTGGCAAAGAAAATAGCTCTGGTCCTTGTTGGGGTCGGCTCCTGCAATAAGGCGATATACCATTTGGTTATTAATAATTATAGTTTCTTTTTGGCAGTAATGCCCAGTTGCAACATATTTAGCCCCAAGTTTAAGTGCTGCATCTAAAAAAGCGTCAAATTTTATCTCCCTATTGCAAAGAACATCGGGGTTGGGGGTTCTGCCTTTTGAGTACTCATCGAACATATAGTCAACAACCCGCTTACGGTATTGTTCGCTTAAATCGATAAACTCAAATGGAATATCAAGTTTACGGGCAACCATTTCAGCAAACTGTTTGTCATCGTCAAAGGGGCAATCGCCCTTAAGTACCCCTGTTGTATCGTGCCAGTTCTTCATGAACATGCCTATAACTTCAAAGCCTTGCTGTTTTAGCAGGAATGCAGCAACGCTTGAATCAACTCCGCCTGACAAGCCTACCACAACCTTCTCCATGAATTAATATTTTAAACCTGCAAAGTTAATACATGGCGATAAAAATGTTGATTTTCATCTCACTTATAATAAATTTGCAACTAAATTTTTAAATTTAGAGGTAAAATATTTTTCACTTAAATGCGGAAATCCCTAATTATACCGTTTTTGTTGTTCGCCTACCATTTATACTCTCAACAATTTAATATTGAGCGAATTGGTATTAAAGAGGGTTTATTGCACTCGCTGGTAACCGGCATCGATCAGGACTCTCAGGGTAGAGTTTTGTTATCGACTGGAGGTGGGTTATGCCGCTATGATGGTTTAGAGTTCTCGTATGTTACAACCTGGAACGGAATAAGTTATTCACGATTAACCGATGTGGTGGCTGAGAGAAATGGAAATGTTTGGGTGGGTTCAATTCTGGGAATCGATTTAATAAGAGGAAATAGAGTTTTCAAAATCCCTTCATCTACTGTTGGAGAAACCCATACTTTTTGTAAATCTGATGAGGGAATATGGGCGCTTACCAGTAAGGGTGTATTTAATCTGAGATTTAAGAACGATAGTATTTACCAAGTTGGTTTCACTATTGCTAATCGGAATTTACCCGGCATCACTCCAATCTTTCAGGATAGAATTTTATCCAATTTTATATATCAATCTACTCATGGTGAGGTTTTTTTGGGGTTTCAGGGGAATCTGTTTGTTTTAAAAAATAAGTCCTTTATACCTATTAAGAATAATTCAAACGCTTTATTTAATTGTTGCATAGAAATTGCTGAAGGAAAGATATTACTTGGATCGACTAACGGGTTATATCTGTTTGAAAAAAATAAATTGATTAGGGTTAATCATTCAATTTCCAGTAATTTTGATATTCTTAAAATGGTTGCCATAGGAAGCAGGCTTTGGATGGTTGTAAAAAAAACTAATGAAGAGCATACGAGTCTGCATTCAATCGATATAAATGATCAAAATATTCACAGGGTAATAGCTCTTGAGAATGGTCTTCCCGACTATCCCACAAAAATTTTTGCTGATCATGAAAATAATCTTTGGATTCTCACCAATAATGGCGTAGCCATTTTGAAGGGAGAGGCCTTTACTAACATTACCACTCACGATGGCTTAATTGGTAACAAGATATGGGCAGTGAGTAAAACATCCGATGGAGCGCTTTGGTTGGGAACAATAGGTGAAGGTATGTCTATTATCACCCCAAAAAAGATATACCGATACTCTAAAAGTAATGGATTACCTGATAACTATGTAGGAAAGGTTTACCAAACGAAAAATGGTGAGATATATGTGGGTACGAGCAATGCGGGATTAACTAAAGCCAAATACAATAGAATTAACGACAGCTACTCATTTGAAGGGTTGACCTTACTTGAGAATAATCGTTTAAGAATTGATGATATTGTAGAGGATGATACAGGAACATTATGGGTAGCTACTTCAAAGGGATTGTACTATAAAAAAAGGAAAACCAATCTATTTAAACGATTTAAGCTTTTCCCGGCCGATACAGGTGAGCTGTTTGTTCAAAAATTGCAGTTGGATACGCTCAGAAATGCACTATGGGTAGGAACCCGCTATAATGGGGTTTTTTTAAAATTAAATCATACTGTACAAAGGTTAGCTGAACTTGACGCTAATGAGGAAATTTCTTCAATTGCCATTGACAATCAGGGTGGCGTATGGTTTGGAACAAGAAACAAAGGAATCGCTTTATTTACAGGCGATACCCTTTCATGGTTTCGGGAGCAAGATGGGATATCATCAAACCTTATTTACATTCTTTACGCGGACAGCGAATACCTGTGGATTGGTACAAACCTAGGTTTGGATAGGTTGAACCAAACTGCTTATAGAAAGGGTTTAATAGAGCTGAAGCATTATGGGTCCGAAGAGGGTTTACCCGATTTGGAAATCAATCTAAACGGAGTACTGCCCGATGGTACAAAGGGATTTTGGATGGCAACTAATGGTGGTTTGACTCATTATGAAAAAACTTTTGATATTAGTAACAACGTCCCACCACGGGCAAGTATTGTAGGATTGTTGTTACATTCTGAAGTTACTGACTGGAAAAAGTTTAGCAAGAATGTTGATCCCATTACGGGTTTACCCAAAAGTTTAAGATTACCGTATGACCTTAATCATTTAACCTTTCAACTTTCCGCTATCAGTTTTAAGAATCCCAAGCAAGTTAAATATGCCTGGTATTTGGATGGGTTTGACGATAAATGGATAATTGGCAAAACACCACAAGCCATTTATAGCAATTTGCCTTTTGGTAAGCATTATCGCCTTCATTTTAAAGCAGCTAACAGCGATGGAGTGTGGTCTTCGGAAGTGGTTTCAATGCCCATTTATATAGCCCCCCCCTTTTGGGGTACATGGTGGTTTAGAATACTTTTAGTATTGTTTCTGGTAACCGGTGTATTTTACTTAATTCATCATAGGGTTCGTTCGCTTAAGGAGCGCCAGGAGGAGCTAGAACTTATGGTTGAGCAGCGAACGGTTGAGTTGAAGGAACAACTCAACATCATTGATGAAAAAAATAGGCAGATAATGGATAGTATTATGTATGCCAAATTTTTGCAGGGTGCCATGCTGCCTTCCATTCAGGGCATCAAATTACATTTTTCAGATGTATTTGTGTTCTATCGTCCTAAGGATTACGTTAGTGGCGATTTTTACTGGTTCTATAACCACAATAACCTTTCAATATTTGCTGTTGCTGACTGTACTGGGCATGGGGTCCCCGGTGCCATTGTCAGCGTTATTTGTGAAAATGCTTTGCGAACTGCCGCCAAGGAATGCGGTTACCGCAATGCCGCTGATATAGTATCCCTTACCAATAAGTATGTAGTTGATTTTTTTGCCAAGACACAAAAAGGTATTTACGATGGCATGGAAATAGCTCTGGCTGTGTTTGACCATAAATCATTTGAACTCGATTTTTGCGGTGCTAAAATGCCCATGTACGTGCTAAAAAATAATGAGCTAATTAAGTTAAAACCTAGCATTTATAGAATAGGATGGGTTATTGAAAATGCTCACTACAAAGGTCAAACTGTAAAAATTAGTAGCAATGACTTAGTGTTTGCCTTTACCGATGGATTTGGCGATCAGTTAAATGCCGAAAATAGTCAAAAATTTTCATCAACTAGGTTGAGAAATATGATAATAGATAACTATTCTAGACCATTATCTTACATCGAGCAGCAGCTGAACATTACATTTGATCAATGGAAGGGTTTAAATGAACAATTTGATGATGTTTTAGTTGTGGGAATAAAAATCTGATTTGGTGATATATAATTATATGTATAATGATTGATAAGATTATTGGCTTCAGCCTTAAGAGTAAGTTGATAGTCATACTGTTAACCCTTACTATTGTGGCTTTTGGTATATATGCAGTAATGCATATACCCGTTGGGGCTGTTCCCAATATTACAAACAACCAGGTACAGGTAATAACCACCAGCCGAAATCTTTCAACTCAAGATGTTGAGCAATTCCTTGCCTATCCGGTAGAACTTGAGATGTCCAATTTACCGGGGGTAAAGGAGATCCGATCAATTTCATAATTTGGTCTGTCAGTTGTAACCATTGTTTTCGATGACAATCTTGGTACATATCTTCCACGTCAACTAATAGCTGAAAAACTCAAAGCAGCCGCTGCAAATATTCCAAAAGATTTCGGGGAACCCGATATGGGGCCTATTACCACTGGTTTAGGAGAAATATACCAGTATGTACTTGATGTTAAACCTGGTTATGAAGATAAATATTCAATATCAGAACTCCGAACCGTTCATGATTGGCTAGTAAAGCGTCAGCTCTTGGGGATTCCTGGTGTGGTTGAAGTTAACACATGGGGTGGGTACCTTAAACAGTATGAAGTTGCTGTAGACCCGCAAAAAATGGCACAGCTCGGAGTAACAATTATTGATGTGTTAAATGCTATGGAGCGGAATAATGGAGTTGCCGGAGGGGCTTATAGTGAACGCGAGAAACAGAGCTATTTTATTCGTGGCGAGGGTTTACTAAAATCCATTCCCGATATTGCCAATGTCCCAATTTCAACTGTAAATGGAGTATTTGTTCGCATTGCCGATGTGGCTGAAGTACGCGAAGGACATGCTAAGCGTTTTGGTGCCATTACGGCCAATGGGCAGGGAGAAAAGGTGATGGGACAAATCATAATGCTTAAAAATGCTAATTCCAATAGGGTGATAGAAGCAGTTAAGCAACGAATTGAAGAAGTTCAGAAGCATCTGCCCGAGGGGGTTTTCATCAACCCAATTGTGGAACGAAGTGAGCTCATTGCTAAAACAACCAATACCATACTCGAGAATTTAATTTTTGGTTGTTTAATTGTTTTTGTTGTGGTCCTACTCATTTTGGGTAATCTAAGGGCAGCATTGGTGATATCATCGCTTATACCTTTATCGCTGTTATTCACCATATCAGCAATGTATATCTTTGGAATTGATGCTAATCTTATGAGTTTGGGGGCACTTGACTTTGGCATTATTATCGATGGGGCAGTGATTATAGTTGAATACATTGTTCTAAAACTTACCCAGTTCTCTAATGAAATTGCGGATAGCAATGCAGAAAAGCGTAAAAACCTTTTTGATAGCATATCGTTTGAAGGGGCTACAAAAATGATGAATTCGGCCATATTTGGTCAAATTATCATCCTAATTGTTTTTATTCCAATTCTATCCCTGGCAGGGGTTGAGGGTAAGATGTTCAGACCTATGGCCCTATCGTTTAGCTTTGCTTTAATTGGGGCCATGTTTTTTGGTTTTACATGGCTGTCCGTTGTTGCGTCACTTTTCCTTCGGCCACAGAACAAAAAATGGCCAGTTTCACAATGGATTATGAATGTTGTGCAGGCTTCATATAGGCCTGTTATAGAATGGGCCTATGGGCATAAGAGGTGGGTTTTGGGTGCTGCATTGGCAATGTTTATTTTTTCTGGATGGGTCTTCACAAGGTTGGGCGCAGAGTTTGTGCCTACTCTCGACGAAGGTGATTTTGTTATTCAACCCGTGCTCAAAACAGGTACTTCACTTACCCGAACAACGGAACTGACAACTATGATGGGAATAATACTTTTTGCTAAATTTCCTGAGGTTGACAAAATTGTAAGCCGCATTGGTGCCGCAGAGGTTCCCACCGATCCCATGTCGATGGAAGAGATTGATATGATTATTAAACTTAAACCCAAAAAGTTTTGGGTTACTGCTAAGAGCAAGGAAGAACTTGCATCAAAGTTTAAGGAAACCCTTTCGGTTATCCCCAATGTTGAGTATGAGTTTACCCAACCCATTGAGATGCGTTTTAACGAGTTGATTACAGGAGTAAGAGGATTTGACCATTAAAGTATTTGGTGAGGATTTAGATGTGCTAAATGCTAAGGCTCTTGGGGTTAAAAGGTTAATCGAAGGAGTTCCTAGTGCCGCCGATATTATTATGGAGAAAACAGCAGGCCTTCCACAAATATGCGTTAAGTATGTTCGCGATAAGTTGTCGATTTATGGAGTTTCGGTTGATGAGCTGAATAGGATAGTGTCGGCCGCTTTTGCCGGCTCAGCTGCAGGAAATATTTTTGAGGGGGAAAAGCGCTTTGATTTGGTGGTCAGGTTATCCGATAAATATCGATATGATATCGACAACGTAAGAAACCTTCTTGTGCCTGTTCCCGGGGGCGGAATAGTTCCCTTGAGCGAATTGGCAGATGTAGAATACACCAAAGGGCCTGCTAAGATTTCGCTTGATAATACCCATCGTAGGGTTGTAGTATGCGTAAATGTTCGCAATCGTGATTTGGAATCGGTGGTTAAGGATATTCAGCAAATACTTGATAATAACCTACAGCTGCCTGCAGGTTACTATGTGGAGTATGGTGGCCAGTTCGAGAATCTTAGAAATGCACGTAAACGTTTGCTGTTGGCTGTGCCTATTGCATTAGCATTAATATTTATTTTTCTTCATTTTGCTTTTCATTCTTTAAAGGATGCCATTATGGTTTATTCCGCAATTCCTCTCTCGGTAATTGGAGGTATTTTGATGTTATGGATACGGGGAATGCCATTTAGTATATCTGCTGCAGTAGGTTTTATTGCGCTATTTGGGGTTGCGGTTCTTAACGGGATAGTGCTCATTGAACATCTGAAAGAGCTAAAGGAAGAAGGTGTCGAAAATTTGAGGGAACGAGTTATAAGAGCCACTCATAATAGGTTGAGACCGGTCTTGCTAACCGCATCAGCTGCTGCCATGGGATTTTTGCCCATGGCTATATCCACCTCAGCAGGTGCTGAGGTGCAACGTCCCCTTGCTACAGTAGTTATTGGCGGTTTGATTACATCTACTATGTTAACTATGGTTGCACTCCCTTTGCTATATGTGGTTTTTGAAGGCTTTAATGGTTTAAAGTTTTGGACTTTTAAGCGAAAATCCTAACTTTAATTTTTCGTGGTTATGAAACACTCACATAAGGGAGCTTACACATATACATATGAACAGCCGAGTGTTTTTTCGAGTTCGGCGGAGCAAAAATATTTGTGTTTGCCTATGTCGAGCCCTTCTTGGGGTTCAGCCAAACGTTAATGCATGCTTAAGTTAAAAAGCTTACCTCGCTGGTATTTTATAACGTTAAAAAATTTTGTACGGATGAAAATTAATTTACTGCTATTAATCATTATTGCAAGCCTGAACTGGTCATGTAATAATAAAAATACTCAAACTAACCAAAGTCCAGAGGTTGACAGTTTGGTTACAGTTTCTGTGCAGCAATTTAGGACAATGAATATGGTGGTAGGTGGGGGAACCTGAATAAAATTAAATAATTCAATAGTTGTTCAGGGGGTAATTGAGCCAGGTCCTAATGCTAAAGCATTCATTACATCACCAGTTAATGGCTTCATTAAGTCGATTATGGTAGTTCCTTCTGCAAAGGTAAACAAAGGCAAAGTGTTATTTACTATTGATGGACCTGAAGTAATGGGGGCACAAACTTCACTTGTTGAGTTTTATCATCACCTTAAGATGGCTAAGGCAACCTACGATCGATTAGCCCAGCTATCGTACAATGGTATAGCATCCCAAAAGGAACTAATACAAGCTGAAAGCGAATTTCGCATATTGGAGGATAAATTCAACTCGCAAACTATATTGATAAAGAAACTTGGTTTAAATCCCGATTGGGTGCTAACAGGAAAAATTTCCGATGATGCCTATATTACCTCTCCTATCAACGGTATTGTCTCAAGTATAGAAGTATCTATTGGCGAGGCTGTGGCTATAGATAAACCTATTGCTGAAATTATTGATACGAGTAAATTGTTACTTAAGTCTTATGTGTTTACTGAATAGGTAAGCGCTATAAAACCAGGACAAAAAATTGAAATAGAGGTACCCGCTGCAGGTAGGTCTCTTGTTGGCGAAGTTTTTACTGTTGGCCTTAATGCTAATACCGAAAACAAAGCGGTAGAATGCCTTGCAAGTATAAAACAACACTCAAATGTATTATTGGTAAATGGAATGAGGGTTTTAGTAAAGGTCATTACTAGCTACACCGATGGCTGGTTTCTTCCAAAATCCGCAATACACTATAAAGAGGAAAGACCTTTTGTTTACATACTCGATAGGGTTGACTCTTTGGGTTACAAGTTAAGAATTGCTCCGGTTCGGATAGGATTGGTTCAGGATTCTCTGGTTCAGATTTTTGATTCCACGCTTACAAATGTTTTAATTCGTGGTGGATATGAACTAAATGTTGAGGAGTAGCCTATTATAGGTCATATTGATTGATATATGAAGAAAGGCTGCTTTTGGGCAGCCTTTTATTTAAGTGGTTATGAAATGCTATTGTCCCAATACCCTTACAAATGCCCCATTATATCCCATATTTTGTAATTTTTGTAAATCGGATTCTGCTTCTTTAGGCGATGAGTATTTACCAATGCAGTACCGGTATGTACCATCGCTACCACGGTAAACCATGACATCGGAAAGGTCCTCGAATTGTTTAATGCTCTTGGGTTTTTGCAGCGCCAAAATTTGTATGGTATAGCCGGGATGCTCCCGATTTATTCTAACCCATACATTTCCATAACCATGCGATTTAACCTTTTGAAGTAGTTCTTCAATTTCTTTGATATTTTCAGTGTTTCCAATGCTGTAACGGTAGTAACCATCGGGCGATATGGTTACGCTTATGCTGTCGAGTTTAAAGTAGTTAAAATCAACTGGATTAAGCGAAGCCAATAGCTGGATGGAGTAGGTTGGACGAGTTAGCTCAGCAGTTGCGCCCAATTTGTTAAAGTCCATTTTTTGAACCGGAGCAGCATTGGGCTTGGGCGTTGGCAGTAATGCTCTTTCTTGTTTGGGCTTTGGTTTTTCAGCGGGTTTTGCAGCTTCCTTTGGGGTTTCAGGTTTTGCCTGAACTGCTGATTTAGGGGTTTCCATTTTTGGCTGGTCCTTAGGTTTTTCCTTTTCTTCTATCTTTTGGGGTTGGGTATTAGCTGGTTGGGTTTTGAGCTCTTCCTTGGGTTCTTCGACTTGAGCTATGGGCTTTGGAGTAGCAACTGGACTAATGATGGTGCTAACCTCATATTCACTTTTATCTGGTTTTTGGGGTATGCTAAGAGGTGTTTCGCTTTTTTCAAAACCCATCCCGCTGGTTACAAATGTATAGGAGCCTGGCTTAAGTTTTTTACTGAGTTGTGCTTTGCCCTTAAGAGTTTGTTGGTCGATTGTTTCGCCACTTTCATTGTTTATGATGGCAACTGAGTAGGGCTTATCCGTGGGTGCATTATCGGCCAGCAGAATGTTCAGTTTAACATCAACCAGCGGCAGAATTTCAACCTTACTGATATCATACTTACCGTAACCATCTAATGGTGTTGTAGCAATATAGCCTGTGGTTAAACCGGTGGGAAAGTAAAAGATGTCATCACCTGTAGTGTTGGGTTGGTATCCAATATTTTTTACATTAGGGTTTCCGTGCAGGTTGGTGTAAAATATATCAAATCCCCCCATGGTGTTGTGCCCTTGCGAGCTGAAAAATAAGTACTTCTCATCTGGAGTAAGGAATGGAGTTGTCTCATCAAAGGGGGTGTTGATGTTAGGGCCAAGGTTAATAGGATCGCTCCAACGACCACTAAGAACAGTGGAAACCCAAATGTCAGAACCTCCCTGACCGCCCTTGCGGTCGCTGGTAAAGTAAACTGTGTTGCCATCGCGGGTAACGCAAACATGTGTTTCGTTAGCTTTTGAGTTAATAGGTTTTGCAACTCTTACCGGAGCCGACCACTTGCGTTTTTGTAAAAAACTGACCACTATATCTGAGTTTTTTATATCGTTCTTAATGAGGTAGAGTTCTGTTCCCTCATAGGATAAAAAAGAGGTTGTAAGTTCTTTGCTACCTAAATTTCGGGTAATATCTACCGGCTTAGTCCATTGGCCATTTTCAAATTTCGATATAAAAATTTTATTACCACTGGATGTGCGGGTTGTATAGGCAAGTGTATTTCCGTCACCAGATAGTACTGCATTAAAATTTTCTGACTCATTGTTTATGTCCGGCCCCAAACTTTTGAATACTACCCCATTGGGTGAAGATATAAGCGATTTTGCCATTTCGCAACTTCTTATACTCTGCTCTGCTCTGAGTTGAGTTTCTGTATCCTTGGGCTTTATGTATTTCTGGTATTCCTTAAAACTGGAAATGGCATTTTTAAAGTTGTTTTGAAGCATGTAGGCTAGGCCAAGGTGATAGAAGGCTTCAGGGGGAGCGTTGGGCTCCTTTAACGATTTTGCATCGTAATTATCGGAAACCTTTTTTATGGCTTCTTCTAGATAGCTAATGGCTTCGGTCTTCCTATCTGGTGTTTTAAGTAGGCAATATCCTATTTTAAACATTAGGTTGGCGCTTTCAGGGAATTTTTTTAGTGCCTTTGCATACGAATCTGCCGCTTTGGAAAAGTTTCCTTCAGCCATGTAGTATTCGGCATCAGTTTCGAGGCTAAAAATGGCATTCCAGTCCTGTGCAATAATTTTTTCAAAAGTGAATAGATTTAAAAAGGCAAAAAGAATCAGGAATCTCTGTGGTTTACGCATATGCATTCACTTTAAATGGTGAATTTTATGTAAATATTGTAAAAATGTTGAAGAAAGTCAATAGATTCGCTTATGATTTTTATACCATTAATAAACATTTTGAAGATAAAAAGTTGATAATCAGGGATTGTAGTTTAGTCACAACTGAGAATACACCTTGAAATTATGTCAGTCTGTTATTCAATTTTTGGTTGGTTAAAGGAACTGCAGTTTTACTTCCTTTAGGAATTTTTCCTGTAGTAGATGAGCGATTCGTTTTACAACTGTTCTACGAATTTCCAGTTCAACGGGGAGGTTGGGATCCTGATGGGCAATATTGATGCATGTACCTATTACGAAATCAATGCTATCGCTTTCCAGTATGAGTTTTACTAGTTCATCGGCAGGTCCCTTTCCCAGTGATGTGTTTTCATTGTAACTATCTAATATTGAATTAACCTTGCTAAGTGTAAGTATGCCTTCGGTAACAATATCGGCACCTTTCATTTGGCTAATGGGGGGAAGATCAGGATCGGTGAATTCGAGGCTATCCACAACCTCGCGGTTTAGCTCGCGGGCAATTATATCTACTGTGGTGGCACCACAAATAGCTTTTTTGCCCTCAAAGGTGTCGAATATTTTAGCTAATCGTGCATCGTTTTCTTTTTCAAAAGGGGGACCGGTGCAAATAAGTAGCTTCCGGGGATTTCTGAAGTATATTGTTACGCATGAGGTATCATCTTTGGGATGGTAGCCATCGTTTACATAAGCCATATTAACCACTTTTGTGCTGAGTTTGCGGGCCGATATATCGGGTTCATTTTTAACCATTCGTTTTACGAATTCCCTTGCTTCATCAGCCCAACCAAAGGGATAGTCCTCCGTTCCAAGTCCCGATTGGGTTACGCCATCTGTCCAGAGTATTATTCGATCTTCCTTTTGAGGGGTAAAGGCACAGAATTTAAGCTCTTTTCCTGAGTTCTTTTCGCTGTTAAGAATGATGCATTGCCATTCAGGTTCTAGCACTTCAGCACCTCGCATGATAAGGCATTGAGGATTATCGTATTCAAGTATTCGGGTTTCGCCATGATGGTCTATATCCACTATGGAAAATGTGGAGTAGCTCATATTTCTAACCGAACACACCGGAAGGGTATTCATTATTATTTCGGCAATGGTATTGGGATCCTTATGCTCAATGGTAAAGTTAAGAGCCATAGTTGAGGTTAAGGTGGCTAATACATTAGCCTTTACACCATGTCCCATCCCATCGGAAAGTACAATTATGGTTCGTTCCTCATCCTGCAGTCGGCGCGAATAGTAAACATCACCACAAATGCGCTCTTCGTCGTGGTTTTTTTGCTGGCAGTTTACCTCAATAAAAAAGCTATCGGACATGTAATCTGCTTTTATTGCTTTGTTTCGGTTTTGTTACCTTTTCCCTCGCGATAGGTTGTAATAATGGAGTAAAGCATCTCTTCGGTTTCCGAAGCTCCTTCGCCCAGCAAAAAGCCAATCTTTTGAACCATTGCCAGGTTTTTGTCAATAACTTCGGTAATTCGTTTTATAATCTCCTCTTTTTGAACCTCAGGCGCATACATATCACGAATTACTGCACCTACAATGGTGTTAGGTTTAATGGTGAAAACCGATAGGTTTAGGAGCTTATCCTTGTACTGTACATCGCGGTTAAGGATATCGGTGTTGTTCTGTAATACGTTGGTAAACAGGTTATGAATATTGTACGGTAGTAAACTTTTCAAATCGGCTCCAACAAGACCAGGTATTATCTCGTTAATTTCTAGGGCATCATCGCCTAAAAGGTCAATAAAACTCTGGTTGCTCTGAATTATTTTAAGTTTCTTATCGATAAGTACTACTGCCGAGGGCAGTTTTTTTAGCATTGTGGTAATGGTTTCAGAAGCTTCACGTGCAGCTTCCTGCTCAGCACGGGCTTTTTTCTCCGATTCCCTAAGCGCTTCCTGAGTTTTAGCAAGTTTTTCGTTGGTTGCCCTCAGGGTTTTAATGTATTCCTGTCGATTTTTTAAGGTAAAGTTGAGGCACATGTCGATATGAGCTAAACCTGAAGCTACTGCTGAGGCAAAATTGTAACACGATGCGTATCCGCAGGCTTCACAGCCTGAATCCCTATCAACAAACTCTTTATCAATTAATTTCAAAACCTCCTCAAGTTTTTGCTTCGATGGCGGTGGCAGGCGCTGATCATCAATAATAAAATCGCGCCCAAATTTACCATCAGTATGCTTGGCCATGTTTTGCTCCCATTTTTCCCTATTAAAGGTTTTTAGTCGCTTATTGGCGTAGTTAACCACCATGGTACGGCGAATAAACTTTTCCCCGCCTTTTGAAGTACCAGGGCCCATAAGGCATCCCTCGCAGTAAAACAGGTTGAAGTGACGGTTTATAAGATCGATGCTGGTTTCAAATTGCTCAAGGGCCTGAAGTGTGTTGTTAGGACCATTGGTGCTGATTACTGTACCAGTAAGTAGATCCTCGCTTATTTCAACGGCCTGTAGGATTCCTCGCCCAATGGGGAACAACGATCCCTTGTAACCAATGGGCTCATCAAACTCGGAGTACTCCAGATTACTTTCCTTGATATTAAATTCATCGAAAAGTTCACGCAGCTCAACAAAGGTTAGATTCTCATCTATTCTCCTTTTGTCTGTGTACAGATTTATTTCTTCCTTGCTTTGAATGCAGGGGCCTATGAGTACTACTTTTACATTGGAACCGTACTCCTTTCTTACAGCCATTGCCGTGGCAATTATGGGCGAAATAATGGGTGCTAGGTTTTGCACCAATTCCGGATGGTATTTCTCAACTATGGAAACCACCACCGGACACATGCTGGTAATAAAGTATTTGCCCTTGAAATCCTCAAAAATTTTCTTGTACTCCCTTGCAACCAAATCGACACCAAATGTTACCTCACAAACATAGGTGAAGCCTAGCTGTTTGATCATCTGAACAAACTTTCGGTAGTCGGTAATGTCAGCAAACTCACCCGATATACTGGGCGAGCAAATGGCGGCAACAGGGGCCTCGCCCTTAAGTAATTCCAAGACAGCCTTTTTCGATGAACGGTAGCTTACGGCATTTACCGGGCAGATATTCAGACAACTTCCACATCCTACGCAACGGCTATCAATTATTCGAGCATAGTTTAGTCCGGCCTTAACCTCTATGGCTTTTACCGGGCACACCCTAACACACGCATAGCAATTTATGCAGGTGTTCTCATTTATGCTAAATAGCTGCGACATTGTTTTTATACCTACAAAAATTCATTGGTTAAAATATCGATGACATTATACTCATCGATTCCTGTGTAAAGTTTTCCGTTTATTTTCAAATTAGGACCATCAGCGCAATACCCAAAGCAATGTCCTCCATGAAAATTTATTTTATCCTTTAAATCATGTTCATCAATAAATTTTGTAATTGCTTGCAGGGTAGTTTTATTACCCCGGGCAAAACAAGAGCTACCCAAACAAATCATTACCTCAATCCTGTTATCCATATTTATTTGTTATTAATATAACAAATTGTTCGCCTTATGGGTTATCATTCATTTGCTAAAATAACATATCACTTGCAAATGTTGCCAAATAAACAATCAAATTTTCATTTTAGACCTTTATCTATAAATATTCTAAATTAGTTTAATATTTTAAGAGAGGATGATAAAATTTTGATGTATTTACTAAATTGTTAATGATAAAAAGTGTAAAAAATAGTGCTAACATATTGATATATAAATTTATATTATTTGTTAAAGCAATAACGATTATTGTTGTTTTTTATTTATATGATGAATTTAATCCTATGAGTAACGTTGAATTAATTGAGGATATTCTTGATCGGTATAGCCCTTCCGGTGCCGAAAGCCTTATTCCAATTCTTCAGGATATACAGAGTGAACTGGGTTGCCTGAGCGAAGATGCCATTGTTTTGGTGGGAAAAAGGTTGAGGATTCCCACATCAAAAATATATGGTTTGGCTACCTTTTACAATCAGTTCAAATTTGAGAAGAGGGGCAAGCACCATATTTGTCTCTGTAATGGCACTTCGTGCCGGTTAAAAGGGGCCAAATGGAATATGGCTTTCCTTGAAGATAATTATAAGTTGAAAAACGCTCAAACTACACGGGATGGGAAGTTTAGCCTCGATGTGGTTACCTGTATGGGAGCTTGCGTACATGGCCCTGTTATTTCTATAAATGATGAATACTACACTCAAGTAACACCAGAAAAGCTAAAGGATATTCTTAGTATTTTAAATCAGGATTAGCAATGGCACGCATCGTGCATACCCATATGGAATTTATTAGAGAGAACTTTATCCCCCATCTGCATGTTGACGTCTACCCGTCTGAAGTGAACGAATGGTTAGCCAATTCCCGCCGCGAAAGGGTAAGACAGCCGGTTATTTACCTTGGGCTTACAACATCCTCTATTGTTTCGGGAGCACTAAAAACAAAGGCAGCCATTGAATCCTACCTCGATGATTACTCAGTAGATGCCGAGTTAGTTTGCGTGGGGAGCCATGGTCTCTGTTCGCAAGAGCCAATTGTTGAAGTTCAGATACCCGGCCGAACACGTATTGCTTTTGGAAATGTTACCGCTGACAAAGTAAGTCTGATTCTCGATGGGGTGCTTAACAATTATATTGCTACTGATTTAGCACTTTTTCAGTATTATTCCGATATTCATGAACCCTGGCATGGCGTTCCCTTTCAAAATGAGTTGCCTTTTTTCGCTAAACAGCACCGTGTATTGCTCCGAAATGCAGGGAAAATTAGCCCTGAAAGCATATGCGAATACATTGCCTTTGGCGGCTACAGGGCATTGGCAGTTACTCTTAGAAAATATACCTACGAAGATGTTTGTAGAATAGTTGAAGAGAGTGGTCTTAGGGGCCGGGGAGGGGGAGCTTTTCCAACAGGAATCAAATGGCGAAGCGCCCTAAGTGTTGCAACCAACGAGCGCTATCTTATATGTAATGCTGATGAAAGCGATCCCGGTGCCTTTAAGGACAGATTCCTTATTGAGAGCGATCCACATAGAGTAATTGAGGGAATTGCTATTAGCGCTTACGCCATAAATGCTACTAAGGCAATCATTTATATCCGAAATAGGTATAAGCTTACTGTTGAACGGATGCAAAAGGCTATTGATCAAGCATATGAGGCAGGCCTTTTGGGTTATGATATTTTGGGTAGCGGATATTCATTGGACATTAGCATTAGAAAAGGCCCAGGGGCCTATGTTTGCGGCGAGGAGACCGCTCTAATTAAAAGCCTTGAGGGTAAAAGGGGAATGCCATCCATTAAGCCGCCCTATCCATCTGAAAATGGTTTACACAGCAAGCCTACGGTAATAAACAATGTTGAAACATTGGCTAATATACCCGATATTCTGCTTAATGGTTCTGAATGGTTCTCGGCAATGGGAACTTCCAGTTCTAAGGGAACCAAAATTTTTTCGATTAATGGTATGGCGCTTACAACGTGCATGGTTGAGGTTACCATGGGTGAGCAACTATCTTTACTGCTCGAGTTGTCCGGTGGGGTAAAACCCGAGAGAGCCTTTAAGGCGCTTCATCTTGGTGGGCCATCGGGGGTTAGTGTTACTGCCGAAGAACTTGTCGCTCCTATCGATTTTGATGAGTTGAAACTTCGTGGTTTAACAATGGGGTCCGGAGGTGTTCAGGTTTTGGATGATAGTGTTTGCATGGTTGATTTGGTTAAGTATTTTATGCATTTCATCCGAAACGAGAGTTGCGGTAAGTGCATTCCATGCCGCGAGGGTTCAAATCGTATGTATCAAATTCTCGATAACATATCGCGAAGGCCCTTGAGCAATGATGGTCATAATACACTGGAACGTTTTAAGGGGGTAATTCAACTCGAAACACTAGCCGAGGTAATGCGCGATACCTCGCTTTGTGGGTTGGGCCAAACAGCACCAAAACCAATCCTGAAGGCGCTAAAATCGTTTCGCGAAGAGTTTGAAGAGCATATTTTCGACCGAAAATGTCGGGCAAGCGTTTGCCGCGATTTGCGGACATATTACATTGATGTGGAAAAGTGTACAGGTTGTTCGGCTTGTGCAAAAAAATGTCCCACCCAGGCTATTATTGGTACTCCTCGCTCGCCCTATTTCATTGTTGAGGAACGTTGTATTGGTTGTGGAATTTGTCAGGAAACCTGCAAGTTTGATGCAGTATTTTTTAAGTAAAATAGAGTTTTATGAATATCGAAATAGAAGTCAACGGTAAACCATTACAAGCTCATAAGGGTGAAACTATTCTCAATGCACTTAAACGGAATGGTATCAGGGTGCCTACACTTTGTAATATGACCGATTTAACCCCAACTGGCGCTTGCAGGCTTTGTGTTGTTGAGGTTGATGGCAATGAAAACCTTGTAACTTCTTGTTCACATGTTGTTGAGGAGGGTATGCGCATAAAAACACACTCTTCGCGAGTGGTACGAGCACGTAAAACTTTGGTGGAACTTTTACTGGCAAATCATCCCGACGACTGTTTGTATTGCGAGCGTAATGGTTACTGTGAACTACAGAACTTGGCTGCTGAGCTGCACATTCGTGAGCGTCGGGTTTTAAAAAAGTCGTTTACTCAAAAATTAGATATTTCAAGTCCAAGCATTGTTAGGGACCCGGCAAAGTGCATTCTTTGCGGGCGTTGCATCAGAATATGCGATGAAGTTCAATCGGTTTCAACTTTTGAGTTTGTTAAGCGTGGTTGTAACATGTATGTTGCCACAGCAATGTCGCGCGATTTGAACTTTTCCAATTGCATTGGCTGCGGTCAGTGTGTTTTGGTATGTCCAACGGGAGCTATTTATGAGCGGCAAAATATTGCTGAGGTTATTGATTCTTTAAATAATACTGAACATCTCACAGTTATTCAAATTGCACCATCCATATCGGTATCGTTAGCTTCGGAATTCGGGCTTAAGCCCGGAAAAAATATTAACGGGATTCTTTTTGCAACTCTGCGCAAAATCGGATTCGATTACATATTCGATAGCGCTTCGGCAGCCGATATAGCTACTGCTGAAATGGCCCATGAGCTCATGATACGAAAGGAGAATGGCAATAGTTTGCCCATGCTATCGTCGTGTTGCCCAGCCTGGGTAAAGTTTGTGGAGCAGTGGTATCCCGAATATATTCCGGCACTGAGTACTGTGAAGTCGCCCCAACAGGTAATGGGATCTTTAATTAAGAACTATTTTGCACATGAAGCTAGGGTTGAGCCCTCTAAAATATTCTCGGTATCGGTGATGCCTTGTACAGCAAAAAAATTCGAGGCGCAAAGGGAAGAGATGACAACTCGCGGAATATCGGATGTTGATGCGGTTATATCAACCCGGGAATTGGTGAAACTTATTCAACTTTACGGCGTTGATATGCAGAATGTTGAACCTCAGCATGCCGACCAGCCTTTCAATATCAGGAGCTCTGCTGGAAAGTTATTTGGCATTTCCGGAGGAACGGCTGAAGCTTTGGCGCGTAGCATTTATTTTAAATTAACCGGAAAAGAGTTGATTCAAAGCCAGGTTACTGAGATAAAACTAGGGCAGAGAATACATGCGTTTAGCTTTAAGGCTGCAGGAAAACCCTTTTCTTTTGCCGTGATAAATGGCATGCAGAATATTCACCAGGTCCTGCAGGAACTAATGAATGGTAAAAATGCCGTTGATTACATTGAAGTAATGGCTTGCTTAGGAGGGTGCGTAAACGGTGGTGGTCAGCCTGTTGTCAACGATAGTAAGATAGTTAAGTTAAAAGCAAAGGCCATAATGGAAATTGATGAGGTCGATGGCATCAAGTGTTCTGCCAAAAATCCTGTGGTACAAACTGTTTACAATAATTTTTTGCTGGAACCCGGTAGCGAAAAAGCAACGAAGTTGCTTCATACCCGATACCAAAAACGCGACGTTTTGCTATAGCTACGTAATAAAATAGAGATGGCTTTGAACGAGGAAAAGAGAAAGTTGGTTTACACCATTAAGGAGCTTTGCCGGGTATGCTATACCTGCGTAAGGGAGTGCCCTGCTAAAGCCATTAAAATTGTTAATGGGCAAGCCGATGTTATTTCTGATAGATGCATTGGATGCGGTAACTGCGTTAAGGTTTGCAGCCAGGATGCCAAGGTTTTTCTACAAACCCGTAATGAGGTAAAAGCTATGTTGCAAAGTGGTGAACCCGTTGCCGCATTGGTTGCCCCAAGCTTTCCCGCCGAGTTTAATGATATTGCGGATTACCGCATATTTGTGGGAATGCTCAGGCAGTTGGGCTTTAACCATGTTTATGAGGTGGCTTTTGGAGCTGATTTGGTTTCCCAGCGCTACAAGTATCTTCTTGAGGATCGTTCGGGTAAGGGTTACATTTCCAGCGATTGTCCAGCAATTGTTACCTACATCCGATACTACCATCCGGAGTTGGTCGATAATTTGGCCCCCGTTGTTTCGCCTATGGTGGCCATAAGTAGGGTGGTAAAACTTATTAATCCCAATCTGAAACAGGTTTTTATTGGCCCCTGCATAGCTAAAAAGGATGAATCACAAGAAATTGATGAAGCTATTACCTTTCGTGAGCTAAGGGTATTGTTTGAACAGGCCAATATCTTGCCCGATAGGGTGAAGCCGTCTGAGTTCGATCCGCCACATGCGGGACGTGGTGCTATTTTCCCCGTTAGCCGGGGTTTAATGCAAACCGTAAATATTTTTGACGATCTGATTGAGGGAAAAATTACTGTTGCTGAAGGACGAATTGGTTTTCAGGAAGCCATTAAGGAATGGGAATCGGGAAAACTTAAGGGTCAGAACCTTGAATTGCTTTGCTGCGAAGGTTGTATTATGGGACCGGGCATGTCGCCTGGAGGTAAACGCTTTGAGCGGAAAACATTTATCAGTTCATATGCTCGTAATAAGGTAACCCCCGAGCAAATGGCGAAATGGGAGACAACCATTTCGCTATTTTCCGATCTCGACCTTTCAAGAAATTTTACACCCGATGACAAACGAATTGCCAAATCTAGCGAAGAAGAGGTGAATCGGGTATTAGCTCACATGGGCAAATTTACGCCCCGCGATCACCTAAACTGTGGTGCCTGCGGTTACGATACCTGTTTGGAACATGCCATTGCCATTGTGGAAGGGTTAGCCGAGGTGGAAATGTGCTTACCCTATGCCATTGAGGAACTTCATGAATCAATTAAAGATTTAGCCATTACCAATGATAAACTTGCTAAAATGCAGCAGGCTCTCAAGCATTCCGAAAAGCTTGCCCACATGGGGCAACTTTCGGCAGGTATTGCTCATGAGTTGAATAACCCACTTGGTGTAGTGCTCATGTATAGTAACATCCTGCTTGAAGAATGCAAACCCAACGACCCACTACGTAAGGATTTGGAACTAATTTCATCTCAGACCGAAAGATGTAAAAAAATTGTAAGCGGGTTGCTAAACTTTGCCCGTAAGAATCAGGTTAGGTTTGAAAAAATCGACCTAAAAAAACTGGCTGAGGAAAGCCTTGCAGGGGTGGTTATTCCTGCTAATGTAAAGGCCCAGGTTGTGTGCCGAACATCGAACCTGTTGGCAGATATTGATCATGAACAAATGATGCAGGTTCTTACAAATCTTAACAAAAATGCCATTGAGGCCATGCCTAAGGGCGGAGAACTTAACATTGTAATTGATGGCAACGATCACGAAGTCATTTTTTGCGTTATTGATACCGGAGAGGGGATTCCCGAAGAGAACATGGATAAACTTTTTACCCCTTTTTTTACCACAAAAGGGATTGGAAAGGGGACTGGTTTGGGATTGTCCACAACCTATGGCATTGTGAAAATGCATAAAGGAAGAATTGAGGTCGATTCCAATACTAATCCCGAAAACGGACCAACCGGAACCACATTCCATATAGTTTTACCCCGCCGTTCCGACGCTGGTGTTGTTAATGAGAGCAGTTTGTAAATATTATTGATATGGTCAATAATCGTAAAACCATTTTGATTGCCGACGACGATGCCGATTACTTGTTTCAACTCAAATTTCATTTGGAAAAAATGGGCTTTGATGTGGTAACAGCCGAAAGCCAACGTGAGGCTGAAAACGTTTTGAAAAATTTAAAACCCGATTTGGCCATTCTCGATTTAATGATGGAAAACGAGGATAGCGGATTTATTCTCAGCTACAAGCTAAAACGTATGTATCCACATGTGCCGGTAATTATTGCTACTGCTGTTTCAGCCGAAACCGGTATGTCATTTGGTATCAGCAGTGAGCAGGAACGGCAATGGATTAAGGCCGATTTGTATTTAGAAAAGGGGATCCGACCCGACCAGCTGCAACGCGAAATTTTAAAACTACTTAAAGTTTGATATGGAGGTATTAGATATACTGGTGGTTGATGATGAGCCTGGAATTCGTTCTGGCGTCTCGCGGATCCTAAAAAACTTTACGGTTAGCTATCCCTTTCTGGATGATGATATTGGCTTTAACATAATTGAGGCTGCAACAGGCGAAGAGGCCATCGAAAGCATTTCAAAATCGGTTCCAGCAGTTGTGCTTCTCGATAATAAACTGCCAGGAATACAGGGAGTTGATGTTCTTAAGTATATCAACGAGAACCACCCCTATATTCTGGTAATGATGATTACCTCATATGCCTCATTGGAACTTGCTGTTAAGGCTACCAACGCTGGGGCTTACGATTTTGTCCCCAAACCGTTTACCCCCCAGGAACTTAAATCGTCCATAGAGAACATTACCAAGCATTACTTTCTAAGGCACATGACCCGTAAGTTGCATAGCGAGGGGAAGCAGGTACGTTTTCAGTTTCTCACTTTGCTCTCGCATGAACTTAAGTCGCCTTTAAATGCCGTTGAGGGATACCTTAAAATGATGCAGGAAAAACAGGCAGGCGACAGTATTGATAGCTACATGGAGTTCATCGACCGATTGTTATCACGCATTAATTCCATGCGTAACCTGATTATAGACCTACTCGACTTAACCCATATTGAATCGGGTAAGCGGCAGCGAACGCTCAGGGAGATTGATGTCACCCTGGTTGCCCGCTCGGCCATTGAAACCATGACACCCCTTGCCATTCAGCGCGATGTTTCTCTTTCACTCGATGCCCTCAGCCCCGTTTTTATGCTGGCCGATTCCAATGATATGGAGATTCTTTTTAATAACCTAATTTCTAACGCTGTTAAGTATAACGTGACCGGCGGTTGGGTGAGATGTAGCATAAATAAAGAAAACGAAATAGTAGTTGTTAGCGTATCCGATTCTGGTATAGGGATTGATCCCGATGATCTGCCCAAGCTGTTTCAGGAATTCACCCGCATAAAAAATCCCTTAAGCAAAAACGTAACGGGTAGCGGACTGGGACTATCTATAGTTAAACGAATTATCGACCTATACGGTGCTACAATTGATGTTGAAAGCCAGCCCGGGAAGGGCTCTACTTTTAGGGTAACGTTTCCGTTGCCTTCCGGACAGGTTATCAATGGAGGTATATAAACTTTTTCTTAATTAAACAGATGCTTGATATATGAAAAAAGATGAATAGATTTGTATTCAATATTGAAAGAACAATTTGCGTATGAATACAGTTATTCTGCCTGAGAAAACTATTGAAAGGCTCAGTGAGTACCGTCGAACTCTCTTAAACTGTTTAGCTAAAGGTAAAACCCATATCTATTCTCACGAACTGGCTGACTTACATAATATTACTGCGGTTCAGGTTAGGCGCGATCTAATGCTGATTGGCTATTCCAGCCAAAAGAAAAAGGGATACGATGCTCAGGAACTGGTTAACGTAATAGGTAATATAATTGATCACGAAACAGGATTAAACGTAGCAGTAGTGGGAATGGGTAATTTGGGAAGGGCAATCACGTCGTATTTCAACGGCAAGCGTCCTAAAATGAATATAGTTGCTGCATTTGATATCGATCCTAATAAAATAAACAGGGTAATTGCTGGCGTTAACTGCTATCATTTTAAGGAGCTGCACGAGGTAGTTAAGCGCAACGACATTTCAATTGCCATTATATCCTCACCCCCCGATACCGCACCGCTGGTTGCCGAGCAACTGGTATCGGCAGGAATTAAGGGTATCCTGAACTTTACAACTGTTCCCATTACTGTTCCCGATACCGTTTATTTGGAGGAGTACGATATGATTACCTCAATGGAAAAGGTGGCCTATTTTGTGAAAAAAAGTTATGCAAGGTAAGCATTTTCCATGCAGATTCATTACGGCTTCGAAAATTTAGGGGACATTAAAAATCCGGTTGTAACAACCGGTTCGTTCGATGGTGTTCATCTGGGGCACAAGGTTATTATCAATCGAATTAATGAAATAGCCCGTAGCATTGGTGGCGAATCGGTGCTTATTACCTTTTACCCGCACCCCCGTAAGGTGCTTTACCCCGAAACTGCCGGTAAAAACCTACTGTTTATCCTCTCGCAGCGCGAGAAAATCGAACTGTTGAGTAAAACTGGGCTCGATCATCTGATTATTGTAAAGTTCACCCTTGAGTTTTCAGGAATCTCTTCAATTCAGTTTATAAGGGATTTTCTTATAAGCAAACTTAACGCACGTTATATTGTTGTTGGCTTTAACCATCATTTTGGACATAACCGCGAGGGCGACTACGATGAACTCAGGAAATTAAGCTCACAGTATAATTTTATGGTTGAAGAGATTCCCGAACAGGATATCCAGCAGGAAATAGTTAGCTCTACAACCATTCGTAAAGCGCTGCTTGAGGGAAAGATTCAACGGGCCAACGCATACCTCGATCATTACTACATGATTATTGGTGCCCTGGGCAAGGGGTCTCATGTTTTCAAAGAGGTTGGCTTTCCAACCCTCTCCGTTCAAATTGAGGAGTCGGGTAAGCTTATCCCACCTGATGGTATTTATGCTGTTTCGTTGAATTGGAACAATACCTCTTACCGGGCCATGGTTATTATTTGGTCGATTAACGATAGTATCGATTTAAACCCCATAATCTCAAGGGGTGTAGAACTTCATATCGTCAATTTCGATGGCGTGTTGCATAGCAACGATGCCTACATCTATTTTCATAAACAGCTAGATGATAAGGTTGATATTACCAATGGCCGTGTGTTATTTCAGCAGCTATCGGATGCAAACAGAAAAATTGATGAGTTAATTTATTAACAATACTGATATTTATCATTTTTTATCCATTTATTTTGGTGTAACTTTGTAGAGTTATACTAAATAATATTATTAAAGTAATTTCTTTAATCTGAGGTTGGCAGCAGCAGCCACCAAGGATTCGGAAAAATGGAGTCTGATCCAAAGGAGGTAATCTGATGGAAAAGAGAATCGGAACAGCACTTATACTTGTTGAGAACCGCGAGAGCGCTTCAAGGTTAAACCAAATTTTCTCTGCTCATGCCGATATTATTATTGCTCGTCAGGGCATACCGCTTCAGCAAAGGGGTATTAGTGTTATATCGCTTGTGCTTGAGGGAACAACCGATGAAATTGGCGCACTTACTGGTCCAATTGGGAAGTTGAGTGGTGTTCAGGTTAAAACCATAATGCTCAAAGGGAGATAGGTTTGTTGTATTCTTTTTCCTCAGTAGGTATCGGGCTCATAAAAAACTTGAAATTTTTAGTTGTCCTACAAATTGATATAGAGCCATGAAATTTAATCCAGAGAAGTACCGCATTCCCGATGAGCCTATGAAGCCTTTCATCGATGCCGATGAAATATGGGAATATATAAACAATGCTAAACCCACAAAAGAGCGGGTACGCGAGATTCTTACCAAGTCGCTCGATAAGCACAGATTGAACCTCGAGGAGGTGGCCGTATTGGTTAACACTACCGATCCCGAGCTGGTTGAGGAGATTCTTCACGGAGCCCGTACGCTTAAGGAACGTATATACGGCAATCGTATTGTGCTGTTTGCACCGTTGTATATAGGAAACAAGTGCACCAACAACTGCCAGTACTGTGGATTCAGAGTAACGAATAGGGATACCGTTCGTAGGACTCTAACCGATGAGGAAATTGTGCAGGAGGTTGAAGCACTTGAAGATAACGGACAAAAACGCTTAATCCTGGTTTATGGCGAGCATCCCGAGTACTCAGCTGATTACATTGCCCATACCGTTAGGTTGGTTTATGGCATTAAAAAGGGTAATGGCGAAATACGTAGGGTAAACATCAATGCTGCTCCACTTGATATTGAGGGATTCCGCAAGGTTAAAGAAGCAGGCATTGGAACCTATCAGATATTTCAGGAAACCTATCACCCCGAGGCTTACAAATGGTACCACCTTGGCGGGAAAAAGGCTGATTTCGATTGGCGCTTAACATCACTCGATCGGGCGCAGGAGGCTGGCCTTGACGATGTCGGTATTGGCGCACTCTTCGGACTCTACGATTGGCGGTTTGAGGTTCTGGGACTAATCCGCCATACCAATCATCTTGAAGCATGCTATAATGTTGGCCCTCATACCATTTCGTTCCCCCGCATAAAATCGGCTTCGGGTTTGAACATTACGGATAAGTACTTTGTATCCGACGACGATTTTGTTAAGTTGGTTGCTATTCTCAGGCTTGCTGTGCCGTATACCGGAATGATACTTACTGCACGTGAGCCAGTTAACATTCGCCGACAGGTTATTCAGTTTGGTGTTTCACAAATTGATGGTGGAACCAAATTGGAGTTGGGTTCCTACTCGCATTCCAAAAATGAGGAGCAGGACCTGAACCGTGAGCAGTTCCAGATAAATGATAACCGATCGCTTGGCGAGATAATCGATGAACTAATTGATCATAACTACATACCCTCATTTTGCACGGCTTGCTACCGCTTGGGACGTACCGGTGAGCATTTTATGGAGTTCTCGGTTCCCGGATTTATCAAGCGTTACTGTACTCCCAATGCTCTGCTAACACTCACCGAGTACTTAGTTGATTATGCATCACCCGATGTTAAGCAAAAGGGATATAAACTAATTGAAAAAACGCTGCTCGACCTTCAAGAATATCAGAACACAGCTGAAGTACAGAGGCGAATTGAGCGAATTACAGCAGGTGAGCGCGACCTTTACTTTTAAACGTTATGATTCTTAAAATTTATTTAGCCCTGCTCATTTGCAGGGCTTTGCTATTGTTTGCAAAATCGTGAAACAACTTCAGGGGCTTGTTCATTTCCTAAATCAACAGCTCTGCGCAGATCTGAGCATCCTTTGCCAACTTCATTCTTAAGTAACCTTAGCAGCCCCCTGTTGTACCATGCGCCGTGAATTAATGGGTTTGTTTCAATGGTTTTGGAAAACCACTCAATGGCATCATCGCTTTGGTCTAACTTCATGCATACCACGCCCGCATTATAGGGGAGAATACCTTCTAAATCTTCTACTAAAATCTGTTGCTTTATTTCATCAATCGCTGCTCTATAACTTTCATTCTCCTTGTCATAGCCTTGATTAGCAGTATACTGCGATTTATTTCGAATTTCTTCGATAAATTGAGCCGTTTTTATTTGTGTAATAATCCTTACAAAACTGTAAATACTATTATTACTATTGGCTTTGCATAAATCATTTACAATATTCATAGCCCGGTTATACTGATTGTTCTGAAGCGCAACCAACACTTTGCAAAGCTCATTAATGTTGATATCTTCAAATTCCGAAACTGATGCTGCAATAGCGTTGTCGTAGTCAAAGTAAATGGTGTAATCGTCACATTGCCATTTCGTTAGCAATTGTCTTAAAGCAGAACTTTGCCAGTTACTGTTCTTTACATTTTTTGATTTACCAATTTTTAGGGCGATTAAAGGGTACACAATGGTTATTAGGTGTTCCTTAAGTAATTCCATGTTCAATGTTGATATTAAATCCAGTTCCTCATCGAACGATAGTAGATGCTTTATTTTGCCGGTTGAATCCATTAGTGTGCTGAACTGGTTGTTTGAATTTGCTTGATACTCAGCAGCAAGCTTACGACTAAGGGTAAAGTCAGCTTCTGCCGCTTTTAGGTCGCCGCTTTTTGCCTTAATTTCCGCTCTGAGCTGGTATGCATTTGCAAACTGTGGAAAAAGTTCAATGGCTTTATTGACGTTTTCCAGTGCCATGGGAAGATAACCTTTCTCAAACCTGATGGAAGCCAAATAGTAGTGAACTAAAACATTTGTAGGAATGATTGACGACAATCGCGTAAGGTCATCTATGGCAGCTTCGGGGTTTTCGGTTTCGTAGCTGATAATTGCCCTGTTAAAGAGGGCAAGGGTGTTTCGGGGCTCAATTAGTAGGGTGCGATTCAGATCCTGTAACGATAATTCGGGCTGTTTCATGTAATAGTAAACCAATGCCCGCGTAAAGTATGCCTTTGCATATGTGCTATCGTTGGAAATGGCTTGGTTTAAATCGGATAGTGCTTGCGAATAGTTTCTCATTTGTGCGTGTAGCGCACCTCTTCGCATATAGGGTGCAGGGCTAAAGGGGGTTAGGTTGATTGCTTTTGTGAAATCATCCAATGCTCCCACGCTATCGGAAAGCATTAAGCGGATGGCGCCTCGGTTTAACCATGCATCGGGTATGCGGTTGTCGATATGAATTACATGATTAAAAACCTTAAGGGCCTCGTTGTATTTTTGTTGTTGGAACAAAATAACACCATAGGTGAAGTTATACTGGGCAGAATTTGGCCTGAGCTCAATGGCTTTTCTAATGGCCCCAATGGCCTCATCGCGTTGTCCGTTTTGCTCAAAAACCATTGCGCTATATTGATAGGATTGCGAGAATAATGGATTAATATTAAGGCATTTATCAAAATCATTTTGGGCACCAGCAAAGTCGTTCTGATAGTAACGGGCAACACCCCTTAGGAACCAAGCCTCATGTATGGTTGAATCAACATTGATAAGGGTATTCAGCACCGGAATGGCCTCGTTGTATTTGCCCTGCGATATTAATTCCTCACTTCGGTAAAAAAAGAAGGCCTTGTTGAATTGTGGGAATCCAGTTGGGGAAACCAGAATAAAAAGTACTGTACAACTAAGGATATATTTAATTTTTGGAATCATGTATGCAATTACATCAATGTTAATTATCTTTTAAATTCAATTTTCCCAAGATTATTCATATTTCTTAAAATATGTCCCTGGTAGCGTACCATATATCTGCTGGGTTTAGCAGGGTTACGTTTTGAGGGTGCGGGTAGGGTGGTTGCAATCATCGCCGCTTCGTATCGGGTAATTTTCGAAACCGGTTTCTTGTAGTATTCCCTTGCAGCGGCCTCAGCCCCGTAGATACCCTTTCCCATTTCGGCCACGTTTAGGTAAACCTCCATAATTCGCTCTTTGCTCCAGAAAAGCTCTATTAAAATGGTAAAGTAGGCCTCAAGACCTTTTCGTACCCATGAACGCTTGGGCCACAGAAAAATATTCTTTGCAGTTTGCTGCGATATGGTACTGGCGCCCCTGAGTTTTTTACCACTTTTGTTCAACTTATTTGCCTTTTTTATCGATTTCCAATCAAAACCATTATGCTCCATAAACTTGTTATCCTCGGCAGCTATAACGGCAAGCACCATATTTGGCGAAATTTCATCGAGGCTAACCCAGCTATGCTTTATTTTTGTATAACCACGCTGCTCTTTGGGTTGGTGATGTTTAAGAATCATTAACCATGTGGAACCCGGGTTAATGAAAGAAAAGAAAATGGTGTTTATAATGGTAATCCCAAAGAATAAAGCAATGGATGATAAAAAGAATAACCGAATTGGTCGCTTAAATGAAGATCGACTATTTTCTGTATTTGTTTTCAAAACCTGAGGATAGTTTAATTCAACCGCTAATATATAAAATTAGTAAATTTGCGTACATAGACCTGTAGAACAAGTACTAAAAGATTATGCGAAGAATACTAATTGCTTTGTTAAGCGTTGGAATACTTTTCAGTTGCTCCGACGACGGAATAAATTTCTTTACGCTAGAACAGGATATTCAGTTTGGTGCACAGTTAGATTCGGCTATAATGGCAAATCCCAGTGAGTACCCGATTCTTGACCGGACCCAGTACCCTGAGGCCTATACCCACATTGAACGGATTATGAATGCCATATTGAGTTCCAATGATCTTAGGTACTCCAAAACCTTCCCGTGGCAGGTTAAGATTATTATGAACGATGACGTACTCAATGCCTTTACTGCTCCAGGCGGGTATTTATACTTTTACACGGGGCTGATTAAATTCTTGGATAATGAGGCGCAACTTGCCGGGGTAATGGCCCATGAAATTGCCCATGCCGATAGGCGACACTCCACACAGATGTTAACCCGCCAATACGGCTTTAGCATGTTGTTCTCTATTATTATGGGCGACAACCCCTCGCAGCTCGAGCAGATTCTCTCCCAGTTAGCCCTTGGCGGAACCATGCTGAAGTATAGCCGCGATAATGAGTATGAGGCTGATAAGTACGCCGTAACTTATCTTTATGACACCGATTACTATCCTCGTGAGCTGGCCGCTTTTTTTGAAAAAATGAATAGTTCAACCAAAATTCCAGAGTTCCTTAGCACCCATCCGTCCGATGAAAATAGAATTAAGAATATTGATGATGTTTGGAAGAACTTTGGTAGCCGGGGTGGCGAGACTTATGTTGAACGCTACCAGCAGTTTAAGAACTCCTTGCCGAGAAAGGATGCAGATGGAATTGAAAGAACAGCCACATCAAAAGGTGGCTGCTCTGCAATATTTATATCGATTTTTTAATTAGTTCCGCCCATTTTTTTACACGGTCGGGTGTTTTATAAGCTTCAAATTCTTCGTCAATGGCTAGTCCAATAAATTTATCATTAATCAATGCTTCCGAATCGCTAAAGGTGTAACCCTCGGTTGGCCATTGGCCTATTACTTTAGCTCCTTTTGCCATAAACTCCTTAGCCAATATGCCCATGGCATTTACAAAATTACGCGAATAGGTTACAGAGTCTCCGGTGCCAAAGAAAGCAAAAAGTTTTCCCTGTGTGTTTATTTTACCCAGTTCCGGCCGGAAAATGTCCCAATCGGATTGCGATGACTTACCATTCCACGTTTCGCTTCCAAGTGTAGAACACCCAAATATAATTATATCATAATGATTGATTTGAGTTATACTAACATTTTTGATGGGATAAACATCTTCAGTTATTCCAAGTTCATTTGCAATCATTTTGGCTACCCTTTCGGTTGAGCCACCAGTTGGCCCATAGAATATTCCAATTCGTTTTTTCATTGTGGTAAGGAAATTATTTTTTGTAAATATATTCAATTATGTTTAATACTGCAATTACTTTCCGCTGCCCTTTAGGCTGGCAATGGCAAGAAAAACCCCTAATGCAACGCTTAATATGGCTGCAAAAAGAACCTGAAAATCGGCAGGGAGCAAAAAGGTAATGGTATGGGCCGGAATCCAGAAGTAGGGGATGGTTTTGGCAAACACAAACTCCCATTGTACCTTCCAATTTATTGATGGTAAAATATCACCGAACTTTATCGGTTTCAGAAGGCACGATAGCGTTCCACCATTGTTCATGATATGGGTATCGGTAATTTTATGAATTGTCATCATTATCGGGGCATAAATAACATTCATTAGTAAGCTGATGCTGAATGCTACAAACAGTTTAGACCATGTGAAATAGGCTTTAATTGCTGTCGGTGCGCTTTCAAGCCCCATATAGGCCAGAAAGACTGGTACCCCACTGGCAAAAAGAACAAATGCCAACTTAATGGTTAAACCCAGCATACCCCATATAACGGCACGGGGTAGTAGTCCAAACCCTGGATGATTGTAAGCTCCGGTTCGGATGCGTAAACCAATGGCTTCGCCAAAGGTTGCCAGTACGGCAAACTTAATGAAGCTGGTTATCATGCCGTGATTGGCGTTAAAATCGACATAAAAGTTGTAAACTGTTTCCGATACAAAAAAAGGCAGTAGTAACGCCACGGTTCCTGCCAGCACGTAGATGTCGTTTCTTTTCACCTTTGAGTTTGTTTTAATGGTTAAAGTAGCGTCTAAAACCGGTCTTTACCTGTTCCCAGATGTATTCAAAACGGGTGGCAATAAGTATAAGAAGAATGATGACCAATGCAATCATCATCTTCTCATTTGCTGACAGGCAGTTCCATTTATCCCTGATACTCATTGTGTATTACTTTTCGATTCGGATTCGGGCGTCAACAGCTATCACCTTATCTTTAGAGCCCAGCAGGGGGTTTATGTCCATCTCAAAAATTTCGGGGGCAACGGTTACCAGCGCCGATACACGGCTCACAATTTCGGCCAGAATTTGCTCGTTAATGGGTTCTTGACCTCTGGCACCCTTAATAATTCCATAGCTCTTTAAGCTACGAATCATTCCGTGTGCCTCGTCGGGTGCAACTGGTGCAAGTGCAGCTTTTGCATCTTTTAGAACTTCAATGAAGATACCGCCAAGACCGCAAAGCACCATGTGACCAAACTTATCCTCGCGTTTAGCGCCCACAAATAGTTCAGTTCCATTTAGCATGGGTTGAATTAGTACGGCGGTGGTATCCTTAATTTTTATCATTCTATCAAATTCCCTGCGAACAGTTTGGGCATCGGTAACATTAAGAACTACCCCGCCAACATCGGACTTGTGAACTGGGCCAACCACCTTCATTACCACCGGATAGCCCAAATTTTGAGCAGCCTCAATGGCTGCAGCGGCTGTGGTTGCTACTGCCTCACCGGCACGGGGAATACCTGCAGCATCAAGTAGCTCCTGAACGGTATCGGGTTGCAGGTAGCCATTGCCGCTATTCTCAATGATACTACGAATGGCTTTTTCTTCAACCTTGGGTAATACCGGATTCTCTACTGCAGGTTTAGGGGTGTAGTAGATTTTGGCAAGGGCATTGCCAAGTGTAACCTCATCGGGGAAGAAAATTCTGCCCTTGGCTATGAAGTGCTCAATTTCGTTCTTTACGTTCATTACCGATGGCAGAACAGGGAATATGGGTTTTCGGCACTCCTTCATCTTTTGGTCGAGCAGGTCGTAAACATCATAAACAGGGAATAGCCCAGGACTACCAAAAATAACAATTATGGCATCAATGTAGTCAAAATCTTTTTCGCAGGCATCGATGATGTAACCCAACTGTTCCGCAGTTCCCGTAGCCAGAAAGTCGATAGGATTAGCTACCGATGAACCCGGGAAGAGCTTTGTAAGCAGTTCCTGTGCTTTTGGTCCATCAATGGGGGGTACCTCAAGCCCATTATTCGATAACGAATCGGTGAGCATTACGGCTGGTCCACCGGCATGGGTGATAACGGCTATGTTTTTACCTTTTAGTTCTGGATGCATGAATATAGAGGCCACAGTAGCCAGTTCATCGCGTCCATAGCACCGTACTATTCCTGCTTTGCGGAAAAGGGCATCAACGGCAACATCGCTGCTGGCAAGCGCACCGGTATGGCTCGAAGCCGCACGGCTTCCGGCCGATGAACTTCCGGCCTTTATGGCTGCAATGCGGCATCCCTTACGAATTAACGATGAGGCGTGCTTTAGCAGTTTTTGGGGTTTATTTATGCTTTCAACATATAGTAGCTTTACCCTTGAGCTGGTGGCCGGGTCAAAGGTTACGTCGAGATACTCCAGAACCTCCTCAACACCAATCTGCGCACTATTACCTACAGAATACACGCTGTTAAAGGTTAATCCACGTGGAATGCTCGATTCCATGATGAAAACGGCAGTGGCACCCGAACCCGATATGAAATCGACACCCTTGGGGTCGAATTTGGGAATGGGGGTGGTAAATACGCCGGCATAGTTGGTGTTCATTACTCCTATGCAGTTGGGACCTATTAGGCAGCCCCCTGTGCTGTTGATTGTTTCAACTATTTGCTGTTCTAACTTTGCACCTTCTTCGCTCTCTTCATGGAAGCCAGCCGAAAGAATGATAAATGCTCTTGTGTTCTTTTGCCTGGCCAACACATCAACTGCTTGCGGACAAAACTTGGCCGCAATGGCCAAAATAGCTAAGTCAACCTGTGGTAAATCCGTTACATCCCGATACGACTTAACCCCTTGAATATCATTGGCTTTATGGTTAACAACATAAATTTGACCCTTGAAGCTATTATCCAAAAGGTTTTTTAGAACTTTTCCTCCAGGTTTTTGTGTGTCATCGGAGCCCCCAACAACAACTATACTCTTGGGATTAATTAATTCATTGGTAATCATTGGTATATGTTTTTTACTACTATTTGAAGTGCTTACAAACGTAAGAGAATTATAATTAAGTTACAAAAAATTGATATGTGTTAGAGAGCTACTTTTTTTATTTCTCATGAAAATTATCCGATTGTTGGATATCGTAATATAATCTTGTGGGCTCATCGAAGGTATTTTCCATTAAAAAATTAGGTGTTTATCTATTTCAATTATTGTTGTACGCAATATAATTTAAGAGCCTATTTAAATTTTCTTTATCATCATAGCAATAGAAGCAATTAATACATAAGTTTCGCTTGATTGCATACTCGCT
>DYKO01000008.1:153176-155671 GCA_020722565.1 Rikenella microfusus | reverse complement strand
ATGTATTAATTGCTTCTATTGCTATGATGTTAAAGAAAATTTAAACAGGCTCTAAGCATTAGAAAAAATACTGGTTAAGTTACTGTAGGTTATAATTCTTAATTTGCTATAGCAAAATTTGGGTAAAAAATAAGAATGTAATTAATTACCATGCTGGTTGGATGGAGTTTTGTTAAAAAGGATTCAGATGATTTACCAGCGGGTCATGGTTGAACTGCTGTGTTGTTCCAGTTGTAAATGGGTTATGCAAATCTCTAGTTAAATTGTGCTTAAATCCTATTTAGCAGGGCAGTTTTGAGAAACTGAATTAACCTGCCCCTAAATAGAACTTTGCTATAAATGTAAGTATAATTCCGATATTTATGGGTTAATAGTAGTTATAAGAATAGAATTATAGCTTTACAATTGCACCAATTGTAATTAATCCAGTGGTTGCAATGTTATCGAGATTGGCACCGAAGCCAAAATTGTTTGTAACATCGGTTGTGTTGTTATTTTTTACCGATACACGGCTTAGGTTAAAGTTAAAGCCACCAATAATGGCGTTGAGTTCAATATTATCGGTTAACTTGTATGAAATACCGGGGTGAGCCGATAAACCTAAAGTAGTAGTTTTAGGACCAGTAGTGGTGGTTGAACCCACTTTGTTCTTTTCAACCCCATAGAAAAAGCCCAAAGAACCCTCTGCAAAAACCGATAGCTTATTAAAAGTAAATGCATAGTAACGTGCAAATGGCGCTATGCCAAAAGTTGTGGTGCGATCAATTTCTTCGGGATTTCCAGGTGTTTTTTCACCTTGAATGCTAAAATCCAACATGGCTCCAATAGCAACTTTTTCCGACAGGAAAATTCCAACTTTAGGGGTAACTGAAAAGTTGGTTTGGGTTGTCTTGTCAATCGATGAATTCCCATTTTCAATTTTCCCACCAGTAGTACTAAATCCTAAATTCCCACCTACAAATAATTGAGCAAAAATTCCGGTTGAGAATAGCAGAAGTAGCGATGTAAAAATTATTCTTTTCATGGTTAATTAATTTAAAATTTCATGCTAAAATATTTTTTTGAATCAGTTTTAAAGTTAAATATTGTTATATTTTTTTAAGGGGTTTTACTGTATCATTTGAAACTGAATAAGAATGGCAGAATAAATATTATAAATATTAGCCATAGGCCATAAATGGGGAAAAACTTAGCTGTTGTATGCTCAATCACTACTAACTTTTGTTTTTTTTGAATAGTTTTTATGAGATTTGTCAGTACTAATAGTATGTGTAATAAAAATAGAAGGTTAGTCCCCACCACTGCTAAACGATTTGGCGTTAAACCATACTCGGTAATCCTAAAAATAATAGCAGAAAGGGCAATAGCATCAATTACTAACGCAATTGCTGTTAGGGCAAAAAATATGAATGAGTAGTACTGTTTCGCAAAACTGTCAATTCTTTCAGTTATCGAAAAAATAATCAATGCTACCACACCTACAAGCATTCCATTAAATACAATTAGAAAATCTCTATTAATGAAGGGATTACTTCCTTTTATCAATATAATAATTAGGTAAATAAATAGGGTTATTAGTATCAATGGGGTAAATATATTTGCTATAATTGAGGCAATTCTGTTTGATAAAAAATCGAACTTTTTAATCAAATAGGCGCATACAACTGGAGCCGATGCAATTCCAGGTATTACAATTATTTCGAAGTAGTAATTTTCGATATTAATTCCAATGGCACTGAATAAACCAATTGTAAATGCAGTTAGTATTGCGCCCGCAATTGCAATTAAACCATAAACTACAGCTAAATCGCCATTATACTTTATAAATTCAATTCGTTTTTCGTAATTATAGAAGTCAAAATTAGTGAAAGCTATTCCAAAAACAAACCATAAAAGTACCGGCAAATGAAGGTAAACAAGCATTGATGAGCTACTGCTTGATGGAAGGGTATTGATATAAATAGCTGAAAATATAAATGCACCTATTGTAAAAAGAGTTCTTCTTAGGCCGATAGAAGTTTTAGATAGAATTGTGTAAATAGTTATACCAAAAATTGCTATTAACGCAACGTGTTTTTCATAAAACCTATAGTTGTCGGCATTAAAACCGATTATTTTAGGGAGTAATAATATTGCAATTACAATTAAACAGGAGACAATTACCGGAAAAGTATCCTTTAAGCTAAGGTTAAATTCGGTTTCCCTTTTGTTTTTTAATCGGATGTACCAGAATCTTGCAAGTTGGTTGCCGGCTACCTCAGGATATATTTCGATGAATACTTTTTCAAACTCTTTCGGATTATGCCTATATAGTTGCTCCAGATTTTCTGGATTCTCAATGTTGCTTAAAATTAAGTTTTTCATGTTAGGTAGCTTTATTGATATACGTATTACTTGAATAATTATTGTAATTTATATCATAATTTGAATATTCAGTTAAATCTTTTGGGTATTTCCCTGCACCGTTGGAAAAGAGTGTTAGGCATCACTTGCAA
>DYKO01000008.1:83966-153076 GCA_020722565.1 Rikenella microfusus | reverse complement strand
ATGAATAAAAGCCAGTGGAGAGAGACTGGCTTTTACAGGTGACCCCGGAGGGATTAGTTCCGCTCCGCTCCATGATCCCTCCGGGCAGAAATTGTTGGGCGATTTAAAGTAAATGAATAAAAGCCAGTGGAGAGAGACTGGCTTTTACAGGTGACCCCGGAGGGATTCAAACCCCCGACTTTCAGAACCGGAATCTGACGTTCTATTCAGCTGAACTACGGGGCCATTTCACTTTGCAAATATAATGCTCTTTTAGTTTTTTTACAACAGAAACGAAGTGCTAATAGAAAAGCTTTGCTAAATTTACCCAAAGAAAACTGTGTGAAATGATGAAGCGATTAATTAGTTTATTCCTAACATTGCTTGTACTTTACTCAATATCCTTTGGTCAAATAGTATTCATAGTTGATTCTGTACCTGAACTGACATCAAAATCCGATACCCTTTTTCTTGCCTCGGAGCTGTATGGGTGGAACCCTTGCGACAAGCGCATGGCGTTTGTACGTATAGGAAGTTGCTATCAACTTGTGCTACACAACGCTAATAAATCATTTTATTACAAGATAACTCGCGGCGATTGGCATAGCGTTGAGGTTGACGCCAATGGAAACGATATCAGTAATAGGATATATGCAGCAGGGCAGGATACTGTTCGTATTAGAATAGCTGCCTGGCGCGATGCTCAAAATTCAGGTGAAAAAAAGTCAACCGCATCAGCCAATGTCCGCTACCTGCCCTTTCAGTTCGAAATAAAAAAATTGAACCGCCTACGAACCATTCGCTTATACCTGCCACCAAATTATTTCAAGAAGCAGCAATTCCCGGTGATATACATGCAGGATGGTCAGAATGTTTTTGATGAACTTACTGCATTTGCCAATGAATGGCGTGTAGATGAGATTTTAGATAGCCTTTACAAGGCTCGGGGCTTTGAAGCTATTGTGGTAGCAATATATAATGATGGTAAGAATCGCCTAAACGAGTACTCGCCATGGCGCAACGATTCGCTTGGTTTTGGAGGTCAGGGAAAACTTTATGCCGATTTTTTGGCAACTGAGCTGAAGCCTTACATCGATAAGCATTTTAGAACGAATCACAGGCCTGAGTTCAATGCTGTTGTGGGTAGCTCAATGGGTGGGCTTATATCGTTATATGCTTTTCTTGAGTATCCCAACCTGTTTGGAAGGGCTGCAGTTTTTTCACCCTCATTATGGTTTTCGCCTAAAGTGTTCGATTACGTTGCTAAGTGCAAACGTAAAACAGACCAACGTCTTTACCTCCTCGTTGGAGAACAGGAAGGTGATCGTATGGTTCAGGATATCAAACTACTGGAGGGATTACTTTATCATTCTGGCTATAACGAAGATTATGTAAGGTTGAAGATTGCTCCTGATGGTAAGCATTCAGAGTGGTTTTGGAGCCGTGAATTCATTCCTGCTATAGAGTATCTATTCGATTTGCAGAAAAAATAGTTCAGATGTCTTGGAAACAATGGAAAGATATTCAATTAAATTTCAATTTACTCACTTGTTCCGCGAATTGGATTAGAAGTCAAAAGTATGAAGACAGAAAAGTAAAACTTTTACGAGTTACGACAAAGGAACAATCAAATGTAAAAAAAATCTACAACAACATTTGATGGCTATCCGTTAAGGATTCCGTTCACGCGATGTACCTCTAAGGACTTTGGGGTAACCTTAAATAGAACTCTAGCGTAGCAAAGTTGAACCTAAATAGTGTCGCTTAAGTTTCCGTCCCTGCAATGAAACCTTGGTTAACCATGAATGTCAAAATATTTTATGCCATAATTTATAAACGAACCAAGCGACACATCAGATATTCTTTTTTTTAAGGGAAATGGTTAATTTATCAATACTAGCATTAATGTAAAGATTAGAATTGGTATAAATAACAAAGGATATTTTGATTTCAGAAATGAATTGTTTATTTTTAATTGTAAAATAAATCAACTAAGTCAAATCTAAACAAAATCGCTATGGCAAATTTAAAGTATGCTGGATTCTGGTGGCGTTTTTTAGCCTACCTAATAGATGCTGTAATACTCTGGTTTGTTAACTGGAATATTGTTACACCGCTTTTAGCCGTTTTAGGAATTTCGGTTGCATCAACCGCATCCTAAGGTATGAGCGATACCGAAACTATTGGTATAATAGGAGCAATATTTGGCGCAGCCATGATACTCAATATTGTGCATATAGCGATTTTTTGGCTTTATTTTGCACTAATGGAATCGTCAAAATTCCAGGGAACCATTGGTAAAATTGTTTTAGGTATTATTGTTACAGATATTGATGGGAACCGCATTTCTTTTGCCAGAGCCACAGGCCGTTACTTTGGTAAAATTCTTTCAGGACTTATCCTATTTATAGGTTACATTATGGCCGGTTTTACTGAGAAGAAGCAGGCTCTCCATGATATGATGGCTGGTACTCTGGTTTGGAAAAAGTAGAATTTTCTTAAAGTAAAAATCTAAAAGGCTGAAATCATTCAGCCTTTTGGATTATATAATGGTAAATTCAAATCCAACTTTTCTGATTTCATCCCAAAATGTAGTGTACGATTTGCTTGTAATCCTTGGATTTTCTAGTGTGATAGTTTTCCCCAGGAGGGTCAGTGGTACCAGCGACATGGCTAAGCGGTGATCGTCTAGGGAATCGCATTCAAATTCTTTCCTACTTTTTCCTTTCCATTTTCCATTGAACTCAATAACTTCCTCATCACCATTGTGGTAAACCTGGAGCGATGCGCCTAATTTCTCAAATTGTTTTGTTATGGCTTCTAGCCTGTCGGGTTCTTTTTGATGAAAACTTTCAACTCCAGTAATTATAAAAGGTATTTCCATTCCTAAACAGGTAAATATAATGGCTGGTGCCAAATCGGGATAGTGCCTAAAGTTATGGCTGAACTGCTTTACTACTTTACCTTTTCGTTGGAGCCTAATGTTATCATCAACAATCTGGGTGGTTACACCCAACTTGTTAAATATGGTAGCAACAGCCATTTCGTTTTGAAGGCTCGTAGGGTTTAGCCCCTGAATGGTGATATCACCTTTGCCCGATAGGGCTATGGCTTCATACCAGTATAAAGCCAACGACCAGTCTGCCTCAACGGTGAGTTCTGTCCCATCGTTAATGGTGTGCTCAATGAGTATCTCATTTTCATCCCAATTGGCATTAACACCCATGAACTGAAGCGCCCGAAGGGTCATTTGGGGATAGCCCCTGGCTAGTATTAGATTTTTAAGCTCTAAAATTTCATCGTAGCTAAGGGAAGGGTCAACCAACATTCGGGCTTCAATCACCTTGCTGTTAATGGAGCCATCAACCCTAAGAATTTTCCCTTTTAAATTTTTACCAATTAGGCGGAATGGGGGATTACCAACTCTTTCTTCGAATATAACGTTGAGTCCGTATTTTTGGAGTAAGCGGGCAATTTTTTCGGTTGTACTGCCCTTTAGTATGTCCGATGATGATAAAATCCATTCACCTCCAAAAAAATTAATGAAAGCCCTTATGTGTCTGATGGCCTGCGCAGAGCGTCCTCTGGTTTGTTTAATACCCTTGTCAAATATCGATTTATTGATTATTTGCTGTGCTTCGGTTTCTGTATCGGTGTGCTGCAATAATTTGGCGTTTTGAAGAACCCTAATTACAAGAAATTTATTCGATAAACTCCGGGTTGGAGGAATACTAATTGTGCCATTTAATTGTGTATTGGGCTTAGAAATCCTATACTTTATCATGGCAGAATGGTTTAATCATCTCAAATGTAGTAAAAGATATCATCCAAAATCACTTTGTTTCGATAAGTTTTTCTAATTCTATAGCAAAGTGTTGTGGTTCAATTCCATATATGATTCTTCCGTTTTCTGAAATACTAATCTTACCTGTTTCTTCCGAAACTATTACCACAAGGGCATCGGTGGTTTCGGTTAGCCCTATTGCGGCTCTATGCCGCATACCAAAATGAGGTGGGAGGTTAAGATTTTCCGATATGGGAAGAACGCATCGAACCGCATGAATCTTATTGGAAATTATTATTGCAGCACCATCGTGTAAGGGGCTGTTCTTAAAGAAGATGTTTTCAAGCAACCGGCTTGAAATATCTGCATCAATGATATCGCCGGTTTCTGCATACACACGTAGTTCCGATTTCCGAGCTATAACTATTAAAGCGCCTGTTTTACTTTCCGACAGGTTTTTGCAGGCCTTAGCTATGGCTTCGATACTTGCTTTGCTAGTTTCGGTTTCTTCTGTTCCTAGCAGTAAATTTTCAATGGTAAATTTTCCTTTTGATATATATCGGGAGCCGATAATGAGTAAGAACTTGCGAATTTCTTGTTGAAAAACAATAATGATGGCAATTACACCAACACCAATAACCTGGCCAAGAATACTTCCCAGAAGTTCCATGTTAAGTGCCCTTACAACCAGCCAGATGATGTATAGCAATACAATTCCCGAAAAAATGTTGAGAGCCGATGTGCCTTGTATTAACCTATAAACCTGGTAGAGCAGAAAGGCAACAATTACGATATCGATGATATCGAGCACCCTTAGCTGAATAAAAAGAAGGGGTATATGACTCATAGATATTGGTATTCAGGTTGCGCAGAGTAGAGCTCAAAAATTTTAACTGCTTCAACGGCTTCTTTAACATCGTGAACTCTTAAAATGCTAGCCCCTTTTTGTAAAGCAATGGAATTAAGTATGGTTGTTCCATTAAGTGCTTTTTTCGGGGTGATTTGTAGAGGTTTATAAATCATGGATTTGCGGGATAATCCTACAAGTATTGGCATTTCGAGCAGTTTAAATGTTTCAAGGTTGCGTAAAATGGTATAGTTGTGCTCCAGTGTTTTTCCAAACCCAAAGCCAGGATCAATTATAATATCTTTTACGTTGTAATGTCGGAGCTGCTCAATCTTTTCATTAAAAAAAATAATGAGTTCTCTGATAACATTATCATAGTTGGGGTTTGCCTGCATATTTTCGGGGGTGCCCTTCATGTGCATGAGTACATAGGGAATCCCAAGTTCACCCACTGTTTCAAACATTGCGGGGTCAAGTTTACCAGCCGAGATATCGTTTATGATATCAACACGGAAATCCTGCACAACTCTTCGGGCCACCGATGCCCTAAAGGTGTCAACCGATACTACTGCATCAGGAAGTTTTATCCGAATGGTGTTCAGGGCTTTGGTCAACCGTCGTAGTTCTTCGTTTTCGTTAATGGGTTTTGCACCCGGCCGAGTAGAGCATGCCCCAACGTCAATAATGTTTGCTCCATCCTCAATCATTTGGCAGGCCTTTCGAGCTATGGAGTACGAAAACCGATGCCGGCTACCAGAAAAGAACGAATCGGGGGTAACATTGATAATGCCCATAACCATTGGTTTGTCAATGGTCAAGAGTTTTCCATGACATTGCATGGTTTTGCGGGGAACAAATACCGACCTCTCTTTTTCCATTTTTTTATATCTTGCAGTTTATTTCAGTTGCTAAAATTACGAAACATTGGTTAATTTTTAATGATTGTTGAATATTAATTCCCAATTGTTACATGGCTTTGATTGTTATTGAAGGGCTCGATGGGGCAGGAAAGTCAACGCAAATAGAAATTTTAAGCAGGTACCTGCAAAAAAATGGTATCCCTTCTCATTTTCTACATTTTCCCAGAGTGGAAGCGCCTTTTTTTGGGGAATTGATAGCCCGTTTTTTGCGTGGCGATTTAGGCGCTATCGATTCCGTTGATCCCTACGTGGTGGCATTGCTATATGCATGCGATAGAATGGACGCAGCACCAATATTGCGAGACTGGTTGGCCGAAGGCCATGTGGTTCTGCTCGACCGCTACGTTTATTCCAATGTGGCCTTTCAATGTGCAAAGCTATCTGATAAATTACAGGTTGATACCCTACGCAAATGGATTCTTAGCCTTGAATTTGAACATTTTGGAATACCTCGCCCCGATTTAATTATTTTTTTGAACGTGCCCTTTGATTTTACACGCCTACGCTTGACTGAAAAACGGCAGGGTGGTGAACGTTCCTATTTAAATGGGAAGGACGATATTCATGAGAAAGATCTTACCTTTCAGGAACGGGTTAGACAAATATATCTAACCCAGCAACACGAAAACTCAAATTTTGTTGTTTTGGAGTGCGCCGATGAAAATGGTAATATGTTGGTTCCTGAAGCTATTTCATCCCTGATATTAAATGAAGTGACATCTCGGAAGTTATTAAAAATAGCTCGATTATGAAATGGTTAGATAAATTAACAGTTTTGTCTCGCTATCTTTTAGCCATTGTATTTATTTTTTCAGGATTTGTTAAGGGAATCGATCCATGGGGAACTGCCTATAAACTAGGCGATTATTTTGTTTCGTTTCATTTGCAGTTTCTAAATCCCACGGCATTGCTGCTTTCCATTACTCTTGCAGCTGCTGAGTTTTACATAGGTCTGCTACTGCTTTTTGGCATAAGAATCAGGTTAGCTATTTGGGGGGCATTTCTGTTCATGTTATTTTTTACTCCCCTAACTCTTGTTTTAGCTATTACAAATCCAATTTCCGATTGTGGTTGCTTTGGCGATGCCGTTAAGTTATCCAATTGGGAAACCTTTTATAAGAATGTTATTTTTATGGGTGCAGCGGCTGTGCTGTTTGCTAATCGAAAAAAATTGACCGACTCCTACAGAACGCTTCATCAAGTTATACTTACCATTGTTTTGCTTATTTTTGCTGTTGCGCCTTCAATCCATGGCTACAGGAATCAACCCATGCTCGATTTCAGGCCATTTCATATAGGGGCTAATCTTTACGAGTATACCCGTATCCCCGAAAACGCCTCCCACGATGAGTACAAAACAATTCTTTATTACTCCAAAAATGGACAGGTAAAGGAATTTGATGAAACAAACTATCCCTGGGATGACTCAACCTGGACCTTTGTGGATTCTAAATCGATACTTGTTAAAAAAGGATACACCCCTCCAATAACTAATTTTTCGCTTTACTCTGAACTGGGGATTGATTATACCGATAGCATACTACATTCAAAGGGTTATTTAGTTTTGGTAGTTATTCCATCAAAAAATTATCTGACAGAGCCATGCATCAAAAGGTTGCTTGAACTGCAAAAATTGTTGATGTCAGCAAATATAAAGGCATATGTGTTAACCGCTATGGTGGGAAGCGATTTGGTAGAACTACAGGATAAGCGCGGCTTGTATCTACCGCTGTTGCAGGCCGATGAAATACTTCTCAAAACCATTGTACGATCCCATCCTGGTGTGCTTTTGCTGTTAAATGGAACAATTATAGGGAAATGGCACTGGCGCGATGTGCCCCTTTCGATATTCTCAAATTCAAATGATATTTTGGCTTTACAGCTTACCAGTATAGAAAAAAGCAGAGGCCAAAGTTTGGTATTAATATTATCATTATTTTTACTTTTAACGTTATCGGTTGCTCATCTAACTCAGAAATGAATCTTACAAATTCTACACTATGAAAAACAAACTACTGTTACTATCAACAATTTTACTTTTAGGGTTTAACCTATCAATCTTTGCCGATGAGGGAATGTGGATGTTAAACCTTATCAGTAAAAATATTCCTGCCATGCAGGCGCTGGGATTTAGGTTAACCGCAGAGGACATATACAGCGTTAATAAATCGAGTTTAAAGGATGCCATTGTGCAATTTGACGATGGTGGTTGTAGTGCTGAGTTAATATCACCCAATGGGCTTTTCTTTACCAATCATCACTGTGGGTTGGATGCAGTTCAGGAGCTTAGCAGTGTTAGCAACAATCTTTTGCGCGATGGATATTGGGCAAAGTCGTTTGCCGAAGAGCTGCCTGCAGAGGGAAAAACCGCACTAATTTTAGTTGATATTACCGATGTTACTTCCGATGTACTCAGTGGGGTTAGCAATTCCCTTTCCAATCAGGATTACTTCGAACTGATCAACATAAGGATGCTGCAGCTCCAAGACTCCATTTCTGCAGTTTCAGGGTACTACACCGTAGTTCGCCCCTTTTACAATTACAACGAATTTTACATGTTTCGCTACGAGCGTTACCTCGATGTACGCCTGGTTGGGGTTCCCCCAACTTCAATAGGAAATTTTGGTGGAGATATTGACAATTGGCATTGGCCACGTCATACAGGCGATTTTTGTGTCTTTCGTATTTATACATCGCCCGATGGCAAACCTGCCGAATATAGTCCCAAAAATATCCCTTTAAAGTCGAAAAATTATCTTAAAATCAATATTCAAGGAGTTAGTGAGGGCGATTTTGCCATGATTATTGGTTTCCCGGGGCGTACCCATAGGTATGCTTCATCCTATGAGGCTCTTTATAACCGTGAGGTAGTGGCCAATTTTAAACGAACTGTATGGGGCGAGATGATTGATGTAATTAAAAATGCTCAACGTAACGATCCCGCTGTTAAGGTTAACTATACTGATAAACACGATTATCTGGTAAACTTCTACCAAAAAGATGTTTGGCAAGCTGAATCAATGTTTCGCTATAATGTAGTAGAACGCTTGGCCGCACGTGAAGATAGCCTTAGAAGTTGGGCTAACCAGAATCCCTCCCTTAATAGCCGCTATGTTACCAGCCTTCCCATTTTAGAGAATTATTTTTATACTGCAAGTCAGAATCACTGGGAGGAGGTAGAGGAAGCGCTTTCGGCCCTTTCATTTTATCCGGTTGATGTTTACAAAAATGTTCAGGCTTGCAACGATTTTATTAACGCTATATTAATGCAAGGGAAACCCCATAGTCGATTAAGTCTCAAAAAGGATTTTATCCGAAAAGAAGCTAAAGTTCTTCAAAATCAAATTCCATCCATATTCGAAAAGTATCATTTTTATCCCGATGTTCATCTGTACTCGATTGCTTTAGGAGCTCTCCTTAAATATACAGGCGAGGCAAGTAATTTGGGTATGATAGATGCACTAAAACGCACCGATAGTGTCGAATTAACTTATCCCTACTATGTTAATGCTTTCTATGCGCACTCTTATTTCACCTCACCGGAGAATCTCAAAAAGATAGTTAGGTATCCGTATGTCGATTCTTTACTAAAGGATCCATTGCTTATATTATACTATAACTATCAGGCCCTTTGGGACTCAGTTTCACATGCCATGCAAAATGCCAAATACGATTACTACAGGGCTATGCAGCTTTTTACACGTGGGTTAAGGGAAATGAATAAGGATAAGTTATCCTATCCCGATGCCAACTCAACCCCACGGTTAACCTATGGTAAGGTTAGTGGCTATAAACCCAAAGATGGAATTTACCATAAATACTACACTACGCTTGATGGAGTAATGGAAAAGGAAAACCCCAATTCCGAAGTATTTGTTGTACATCCAAAGCTCCGACAGCTATGGGAACAAAAGGATTACGGCCCATATGGTGCCAATGGGGTAATGCCCGTTTGTTTTTTAACCAATAACGATATTACCGGTGGAAATTCAGGAAGCGCTGTTTTGAATGCAAATGGTGAGCTCATTGGAATAGCCTTCGATGGCAACTCTGAAGCAATGGCCTGCGACTTTATGTATGAACCCCAAATCCAAAGAACCATTGTTGTTGATATCCGGTATGTTTTGTTTATTATCGATAGGTTTGGGGAGTCAAAGCACATTATTAATGAGCTAACAATCCTTTAAATTAATTAAAAAGAAACTCCCACACATGAGTGGGAGTTTCTTTTTAAATTGTTTTTGTGGTCACGCTCATCTGGGGTGCGTAGTGCAAATGTTTTTTAACCGCACACTGGTCTGCAGCTTTTATCACTGCATCCTTGTACTTTTCCGGGAAATCTGATGGTAACCTAATTTCCAGTTCAAGGTTCTCTATCATGTGGGTAAGTGGGTTAAATTGATGTTTCTGCACAATTTTAATTTTGTCGGTTGGTATTCCTCGCTGGTCGCAGAACGATTTAACGTAAATACCGGCACAGGTACCAATTGATGCCAAAAATAAGGTAAATGGCGCTGGTCCCTCATTATCGCCACCGCCGTAAACCGGCTGATCGGTTAAAATATCATGCTCTCCAATGTGGGCAATAACCTGTTTTTTGCTTCTAAAAGTTACTTCAAACTCCATATCTTTTTTGTTTTATTGTTTAAGGGTTGCAAATTTATTAACTAAACAACATATCTATATGTTTTGATTAAATGAATATTTAGAATTATTCTAAAAAAAAGTTAAAAAGATGATAAATCATGAGCTGTGGGCCTTAGAATAAACGTACTACTATTTTAAGCGTTGATTATTAATGTGTTGAGAAATCTATAAATCGAAATAAAACTCATATTCACTTTTATATTCAATGGATATGGAATAAGTTGATAGCTATTGATATGAAAATATTCAATAGCAGATTGTTTTTAAGTAAGGTACAATAAAAACCTTGGACATATATCCATACGAAACTTATCGGGGTAAAAAATTGTCTAAATGGTGAATTTTTGAAATTCGATATAGCTATCGCAAAAAAAACGGGGTGATCTTTTGGATCACCCCGCAGCAAACACAATTCAAAACACTTTAGCAGCTATTACTTTTTGATAAACCGTTTTGTTATAGGCTCTTTTTCATCGTCTATGGATAGCATGTAAATGCCTGCAGCTAAATCGTTAATGTCGATAGTTGTAATTCTATCGTTAAGCATCAGGAACTTAACAACGGCTCCGTGCAAATCGTAAATACGGGCAGTTACCTGACCTTCGATACCATTAAGAACAATATTGAACTTTTCGGTTGCAGGGTTGGGGAATATTGTGAAGATTTCATTTTGCTCTTTGCCAAGTTCTTCGGCAAATGGTGTGTTAACATTTGGAGCAGAAGAACCCGTTGTAATGTTAACATTATAATCCTCAACCTCTCCGTAGCTAATGGTTTCGCATGCAGTGGGTGCAGCATTGTACTTCATGCTAACGCGCATACGGGTTACTCCTAATGTAGCTGTAGTGGGGATGGTAATATTTGCCGATAGTGTACCGCTGCTCGCTGATGAACCGCTAACTACTTTTTCACTATCTTCAAAAGTGCCATTATTGTTGTAGTCAATCCAGATAGCCCAATATTCGGTGTATGCAGTGCTCTTGAATCCGGCACTGATGTAAATGGTGTAGGCTGAACCCCTTGCAACTGTAGCCTGCATGCTGGTCATATCCTTATAACCGCCATCGTTTCCAGATGTACGATTGATTCCAGCAAACTGAACAAGGTCAATCCATTCGTACGATGAGTTACTGCCCTTAGAAGCGCAGTAGGTTACTGTGGAACCACCTGAGGTTGTAAAGGATACCTGACTACCATAAGAGGTCCCCTGTGCATTAGTTGCATAGGCTCTTGCATAATAGGTTGTGTTAGGTGAAAGCCTGCTTAGTGTTGCACTGAACGAACCAGTGCCTGAACCACTTGAAACCTTACTATTGGATATAGTGGGGTTTTGCGTGGTGCTGTAACATATTCCACGTGCAGTTATTGTTGTACCACCGTCGGCGGTTACATTGCCTGCAACAGTTGCTGTGCTGGAGGTAATGTTGCTAACGCTACCTGTAGTTACAGTGGGAGTTGTAGCACCACTTCCTGCAGCAACCGATACATTATCGATGTACCAGTAGTCAATATTGTACAGGTTCCCCTCTGCAACAAAGGCAATGTAGGTAGTTGCTGAGTTGAGGTTCGTGTTAATGTTCACAGTTACAGTGGTCGCGGCAATATTTGAACTTGTTGTTGCTTCTGACCATGATGTGTTGGTCCAGTTGGTTTTATCGTTCGAGGTTTGAACTCTTAGTGTTGCGCCGGTACTGTATGCATCTAACATGTGGCGGAAGGTTAGGGTTATCTTGCTTACTCCTGATGTATTAATTGCCGGAGTAATAAGACGAGTGGATCCGGGATTAACATTTTGATAGGTGCACTTCATTTCATATGCGCTGCCTCCTGCTTTGTTGGAATTCGAAACACTCCAACGTTCAGTAATGCTTGTCCCTGTATTTTGGGTTGTCCAACCACTTGGCATTGTCGAACTGCTAAAGGTTTGCGAGTAGGGTAGGCTCACCGAAGTAGGCTTAGCAGCAGTGGTGAAACTCATGGTGCTGCCGTAGGTTGTACCGTTGGAGTTAACAGCTTTAACCCTGAAGTAGTAAGTGTTGTTAGCACTAAGGCCGGTAAGGCTTGCGGTTACATTAGTGTTGGTTGTTCCGGTTACGCTATTGGGGGTAGCAATAATACTGTTGCCCAGACTTGTTGTAGTTCCCCATTCAAAGGTAACGGTGGTTGTGGCATTATTTGCATTTACGCTGCCATTAAGTTTGGCGCTATTGGTTGTGATAGATGAAGTTGCAACTGTAGTGGTTGTTGGTGCTGTCCCACCACCAGACCCTCCCATGAAAGCAAATGTAATATCTTTGGTTGTTGCATTTTCAGCAATATTCGAAATTGGTTTCCCTGTGTTTGCTCCTGCCCACGCCTTCATGTTTGGAGTTGTGGCATCGGTGAATGATGTTTTGTTGCTACTTCCAGGAAATGGACAACCTGTACTGTTAATGCTGCCGTAGGAACTTGAAGTTGTTCCGGGGTTGGTGGTTGCGCTTGCGCATACCGGATACATCTTTTGTGGATAGGTGTTATTGATATTGTTGGAGCTGCTTGCAGTAGCTACATCTTTATGAACATGGTAAATAACTAAACCATGACCAGGTATAGCGGCATTAAATCCCTCTTTCTGACGATTTTCCATAAGCCAGTATTCACCACTAGTAGTGGAGTTAATCTGATAAAAACTCTTATTGGATTCAACGGGTTTAACAGTAACATTTGAAGCCGACTAGAGAACAGTGGCAGATGCCCAGCCATAAATTTTAACTTTTGTATAGGCATTATGGTGAGCTGGGGTATCGCCATTGTTGTTCCATGAACCGCTAGCCATAATATCCCAGTTGCCGGTACCTTCAAATTGTCCACCGGTGCTGTAATCGGTATCATGGTAGTCGGGGGCACCCAGTACGTGACCAAACTCGTGGCAAATAACTCCAATGGATGTTATTGTGGTTCCAGAATTTCCTCTAAGCTCAGCCGAACAGGAGTACCTGCTAACAGTTTTTCCATCTTTGGTTACTGGGTTAATATTCCATGCATGTGCCCAAATGGCGTTTGATCTAGCACCAGCCTCCTCGCCGTAGCCTGCATAAATAACGTAAACACCATCTACAGTACCATCGCCATCGTTATCGTAGTTAGCGAAGTTTGCAGCTGCATCAGCGGCATTAACGGCTTCCGTTACAAGTGTACGTGGATTTTGATCATTACCATATGAATCATTAGCGCCATAGTACGACATATTTTGGCTAGCAGTGTAAGGGCCAAATACATCAACAGTGAGGTTGAACTGACTCCATGAGTTCTCAAGGTAGTAATCCTTCACACTACCTGTTGCGTTGCCTACATTATAGCCAACCTGGTTGAACAAGTTGTTGAAGTCGCTTTTTGTTTTTGTAAAGGCTTTATCTTTAAATCTTATCAAGAGACAGATAAGTTTGCGGTTTCCTGTTGTTGGGAAGGCTTTTTGAGCCTCAGCAGATTTAATTTCCCAAATGCTTTTTAGCATCGATACCTGGCTTTTGCTATAGTATAAGCCTTTTGGAATCTTAGAAACTAGCTCTTTTTCTTCTGAAGTTCTTTCCTTAATATTATTTACGGCTACACCTGAGGGATACAAATCGCCCTTCATGTTCTGAATAGCATACTCATAAACGCTTTTATTATTTAGCAAAATAGTATAGCCATCTTCGGTAGTAGCCCATTTTACCTTTTCATCTCCTTTTAGGTAAATAGTTAGGGTTTTCCCATTTGTCTGCTTGTATTGAATTAGTCTATTAAATGCCGGTATAACTAATGTCTGACTCTCCCATAGCATAAATGTTGCTATACAAATGCCTAGTAATGCGAGTAGATTTTTCTCATAATGCTTGTTTTTTGTTTAGTTTGGTTGATTTAATGGTGTCTGCAAGATAATTTAATATAAATCTTATATCAATGTATGCATTCATAAATCCTAGTTTTAGTCGATATAAAACTTCTTTCAATTTACAAAATGCCACATTTTGGGCGATAATGGTTATGTGATTGATAAACAGCAATATAGTATTAAAGAATGGATTTGTACCCTATCATTTTAAAGTTTATGTGTCAAAAAGTATTAAATTGCAAAGCTAATCCATTGAGCAATGAATTATAGAGCCATTATTGTTGATGATGAGCCTCTTGCTATTGCAGTTTTAGAAGGTTACCTTTCAAAAATACCCGGCGTTGATGTTGTTGCAACATTTAGCGACGGATTATCTGCATTTGAGTTTTTGCAACATAACAGTATCGATATTATTTTTTTAGACGTGGAAATGCCTAAATTAACCGGAATAGAACTGCTTAAAAGTTTGCAGAATCCTCCCGTGGTAATTATAACTTCCGCTAACCGCGATTATGCAGTTGATGGTTTTGAACTTAATATTGCTGACTACATATTGAAACCCGTAACACTTGAACGACTTCTCAGGTCATATGCAAAGGCCTTGGAGTTATTGACAAATAAAACAAAACTTCCTGAAAAACATGATGATGAATATATTCTACTAAAGGAAAACAAAAAAAATATAAGGATTAGGGTTGACGATATTTTGTATGTTGAGAGTCTCAAGGATTATGTTAAGGTGGTAACCCATGCCCGAACAGTAATTACCAAACAGAGCATCAGTAGTTTTGAAAATGAATTACCCAAGGATAAGTTTGCTAGAGTTCATCGTTCCTTTATTATTGCTTTAAAACACATTAGTGCCTTTAATTCAACTTCAGTTGAAATTAATGAACAGGAAATTCCAATAGGCCGTTTATATAAGGAGGAAGTATTACGAGTTTTAGAAAACCGAAAGTAAAAATACTTTATTGGCATGTTAAAAAAAATATTAACACTTCTTTTTTTATCAATTGTTTTCGGCGTTAGAGCACAGGAAAGGGGGTTGTTACTTGCTCATTACTTTTCTGCTAATTCATACCTTGCCTCTACTCAAAATTGGAGCGTAGCTCAGGACAACAGAGGCGTAGTTTATTTTGCTAACAGTTCGGGGGTTTTGGAGTACGATGGCGTAAATTGGAATTATATTGAACTTCCGAATCGAGCAGCTGCTCGCAGCTTGGCGGCTAGCAATTCCGGTGTGGTATATGTTGGAGCTTACGGCGATTTTGGAGCCCTTTACCCCAACAACAAGGGTGCCATGAGCTTTGTATCTTTCCTCCCATTGGTTGACTCAACCTATCGCGTTTTTAATGAGGTTTGGGATACACGTGTGGTTAATGACACGGTTTATTTTTTAACCGACAAATATTTATATCGATACCATAATAATAAAATTTCATACTATAGCTCCGGTAACGATGTTTTTTATCTGGCACATACCATTAACGATAAATATGTTATTCATGTACTATATAAGGGACTTTTTTGGTTGAAAAATCAGTCTTTAAAATTGATTCCAGGAAGTAGTGCCATAGCTTCATTGAAAATTCATTCCATAATACCATTTCGGGGGAAACAGATAATTTGTTCCAGAGATAAGGGGATTTACGTATCGGATTTTATCAATGGTTTTTCAAAGATTCATTCTATCTCTGATGTATCTGAATCCGCAAAGAAGATTAATGAGTACTTTGTTCGCAATTTGTTTTATCATGGCATTTCTATTAATGACTCTTTACTGGCTCTAACATCAATACTTGGCGATGTGCTGGTGGTTAACAGGAACTGGGAGGTAGTGGATGTTATTGATCAGGCATCAATTGGTGTTCAAAGTAATACCAATTATTTATACTTTCAACCCAATGGCTTGCTGTGGATGGCTTTAAACAATGGAATTGCTTGTGTTGAATTGCTCTCGCCTTATCGGTACTGGAATTTAGCCCTTGGTATTTATGGGGTGCTCTCCGATGTGGCCCAAAAGGGGAACTTCTTTTATGTTTCTACCAGTAGCGGTTTGTTTTACCATCAAAAAACAAAGGACGAAACCTTTAAGCCCGACCATTTCAAACGGATTGAGGGGAATATTGAACAGGTATGGGAGTTCCTTTACTTTCAAGATCCCTATGATTCATCAACGGTTTCGCCTCATTGGTATGGGTGCAATGGTAAAACCCATTTGTTGGTTGCAGCTCAAAATGGTGTTTTTGAAGTAAAGGGGAGTCGGGTTGAGAAAATCTCAAAAGTAGAACTGCCCTATTGCTTACGTCAAAGCAAATTGGATAAATCCTGCCTTTATATCGGACATGAAAATGGTGTCAACTGTTTACGATTCATAAACGGCAAATGGGGTAGAGACTCATCTTTATATGTTTCTAAGCGGAGGGTTCTTAGCATAGGTGAGGATTCTCTTGGTAATTTATGGTTTTCTGAATTCTATAATGGAGTTGGACAGATTACCAATCCGCTTGCTGGCGGCAATCGCTTGCCTATGGTTTCAATCTATGATTCTACCCATGGCCTACCAAATGTTTCATCTGTAAGAATTTTTGATATTTACAAAACTATTCTTTTCATAGCATCTGATAAATTTTATTCATATAATTCCTCCTCTAACAGATTTAAGGAATTTGAAATTAATAAGTTACAACCTAGGGATACGCTTAGGCCTCTCGATACCCTCTTATGGAAAAGGCTGAGCAATCAAGCGTTAACCGAAGAATATGTCACCTATCTTACAAGTACGGAATCTTGGATATCTACCGATAAAGGGGTTTTTAAAGTCAGGGCATCCGACGGTTACAAATATTTTAATTTATTTCCTCCAATAATTCGAAAGGTTTCAAATAAAGACTCTGTAATTTATTGGGGTACAAATTTTTCAAAAAATTTAGCTGACACAATTGGCAATTTAGTATTTTATTCACCTACCACTTCTTCGGATGTCGATTTGGAAATTTCTTTACCCTACAAACGAAATTCGTTGGTATTTAGCTATGCCTGGCCCTATTTTGAAACAGATGGTCCTATTGAGTTTAGCTACCAATTGGTTGGTAACGACGAGGATTGGTCGGAATGGACTACTGAAATCCGCAAGGAGTACACCAACCTGCGAGAAGGGAGGTACACTTTTCGGCTCAAAGCACGTAGCGTGTTCGGAATAGAAACTTCTGTTGCCGAGTTTTTATTTGAGGTGAAGGCGCCTTGGTACAGGACCATTTACGTATACATCTTATATATTATAGCTGCCGCATTAATTGTTTATTTGGCTGTACTGATTTGGCATTACGAACTTATTCGTGAACGCGATAAACTTGAGCGGTTGGTGAGGGAACGAACACAGGAAATTTTGCTACAGAAGGAGGAACTTCGGGTTCAGGCCGAGCATCTGAAAGATGCTTATGAATGGATTACCGAAAAGAACTCAGTGCTTGAAAAGCAAAAATCTGAAATTGAGCTGCAGAAACAAAAGTCGGAAGAGATAAACGCTACCAAGAATAAGTTTTTCCGAATAATTGCCCATGATTTACGTAACCCGATAAGTACCCTTGTGGGCTCAACGGCTTTTTTACTTACTGATATGCAATCCTTATCACAGGATAAAATAAAGCAATTTATGGCCGAACTGAATAAGTTGGCACTCACCACCTATGGTTTGCTTGAAAACCTACTCGATTGGTCATCAAACGAAATGGGCGATATTCAGAATAAACCATCGTGGATTAACATCTTGCTTTTGGTTAACCAGAATTTGGAGCTAATCAACAACCAACTAATCCAAAAAAATATTACATTGGGGATCAATATCCCTCATTCGTTGGTGGTTTTTGCTGATGAAAACATGATGAATACAGTTTTGCGTAATTTATTAACTAATGCGGTTAAGTTTACCCAATCCGGTGGTAAAATACAGGTTAAGGTTGATGTTCAAGATTCTGTTTGTGCCCTCAGTATAATTGATAATGGTGTAGGTATTCCCCCTCAAAACATCGAAAAACTTTTCAGAATTGATAAAAGTGTTGTAACCCCTGGCACCCAAAACGAAAAAGGTTCAGGATTGGGATTGCTGTTGTGCAAGGAATTTGTTGAAAAAATGGGAGGAGCTATAAGTGTAAGCAGCAAACAAAACGAGGGAACCATATTTACCATTACCTTTAAACAAGATATGTTTAGGTTATAACAAAAATATTTTGCAACTGGTTAAACCAATCATATTTTAAATTGTCTATCACTAAACAAAAATAATTGCTATGAGGAAGATTAGTTTCTTAATGGTATCATTCCTGTTTGCATTCTACTTTGCAGGAAATGTTTGGGCTCAAAGCAATGAGACCAAAGCGGAGCCTTACATTTTTACCGACATCAAGGAGATAAAATCAACATCGATTAAAAACCAGAATCGTTCTAGTACCTGTTGGAGCTTTTCAGGAATTGCCTTTTTAGAGTCGGAGCTGATTAGAATGGGTAATCCTGCCGTAGATTTATCGCCCATGTATGTTGTACGCAACATATATGCCATGAAAGCCGATCGCTACGTTAGGTTTAATGGCACCAATAATTTTGGTCCCGGCGGTTCATTTTTCGATGTGCTCGAAGCCATTAAGCGCTTTGGGATAGTTCCCTTGGAGGTTTATCCCGGTTTAAACTATGGCGAGGATTTGCATGTTCATGGCGAACTCGATGCCCTGACCAAGGCTTTTGTTGATGTAATTATTAAAAATCCAAACAAAAAAATTTCGACTGCTTGGAAGGCGGCTTTTGATGGCATTCTGGATGCCTATTTGGGAAAGGTACCTGAAAACTTCACCTACTATGGAAAAAATTACACGCCCAAATCATTTGTAAAATTTCTGGGTTTAAACCCCGATGATTATGTGGTTATTACCTCATTTAACCACCATCCTTTTTACCAAAAATTTGTACTTGAGCTACCCGATAACTGGATTCATGGCGAAGCCTACAATGTTTCCATTGCAGATTTTGAAAGGATTTTAGATTTTGCCATTGATAATGGATTTCCTGTGGCGTGGGCTAGCGATGTGAGCGATAAAGGCTTCAACTGGAGTAAGGGTGTGGCCATTGTACCCGATATTAACGATATTGAGAATGCCGGTTCAGACAAGGAACGGTGGACGCGCCTTTCGAATAAGGAAAAGGAAAAAGTCCTTTATGCCTTTGATAAACCAGTTAAGGAAATGACTATCACCCAGGAGCTAAGGCAGCTAGCCTTTGACAACTACCAAACAACTGACGACCATGGAATGGTACTGGTTGGTAAGGCAAATGATCAGCAGGGTAATACCTTCTTTAAAGTTAAAAACAGTTGGGGAGCCGATGGCGTTTACAAGGGATACTTTTATGCATCCAAAGCTTTTGTTCTTTATAAGACAACCAATATTATGGTTCATAAAAAAGCTATACCAATGGACATACAAAAGAAATTAGGTATATAATGATATATTGTTGATTATTGAAGTGGCCACCGGAGATTTTATACCGGTGGCTTTTTATTTCTGGTTTAACAAATTTTGCAAACCAATTAATTATTTTTACTATATTTACCATCTGATAAAGTTTGGACTTTATGACTAATCTTTACATAAAAGGGACAACTAAAACTCCTGAAATCGATTTTAAACCTGGGATTATGCAAATCTCAGGAAGATCTATAACTGAGGATGCTGTTGCGTTTTACCAACCTGTAATTAGGTGGATTGAGGATTACTTCAAAAAACCCGAACCGCTAACCCGTCTCAATTTAAAATTGGAGTATATAAACAGTGGGTCGAATCGCTTCATATTTACAGTTATGAAGATGTTTGATGAGGCTTACTCTCATGGCAGTAATGTAATCATAAATTGGTATTTCGAGGAAGATGACGATACCATCAAGAATTTAGGGCGCGATTTTCAAGCACTGGTAAAGGCCCCGTTCAAGATGGTTGAAATTATTTAGTCGTCATCGTCTGGTATATATTTTTCTACTGTTGGTTCGTTGTTAATCTCGTTAAAACTTTCGGATGGATAGTGTATCACTATCCAAGCAATGTCACGCACAAAATCAATCTTGCCGATTTCAACACTTTTTATATCTAATCCCGTTCTATTTTTTAGGTCTGCTATAAGTTCTATTCTTTTTTCCGGCACAATCAAGTCAATTTTTTCATATACCACTAGTTTTTGTGACATATGCTTTATGAACAGGCCTTTTTCGAGTATAAGCGCAATGCCAAGAAGGGCAAAATTCGAAAAAAGAAGCTCAGCATAGCTAACCTTTTTTGAGGATATTGCATTAATTAGTGATATTGCAATTATCAGAAAAAGGTAGGTCATTTCCTTAATTGGTATAGGATTTGTACGGTAGCGGATAATGCCGAAAACTGCAAATAGGCCAAGGGCAAAGCCCAACTGCAACTTAACATTAGCCAATAAGTAGCACATAAAAAACACCACTATCCCCAGCAGAAGAAAGGTGAAAACATAATCCTTACGGTAGGTTCGGGGGTAGTAAAGATACCTTACGGTTATCCATAGCACCAAGGTGTTTAGTATAAAGCGCAACAATAGGGTATAAAAGTCATTGGGGTTAATTATATCAATACCAAATAGCTGAAGGCTGTCAGCCTGCATTAGTATAAGTAGTGTATTCATGGCTGTAATTATTTAGAAGTCTATGAATTATAGGCTTAAAGTTATTACATTTTATTTTGCCATGCAAAATGGCAATCCCCACAGAGTACTTGCTAAAACTTGTTTCTCTGATACCTCGCCTTTTGAACTGTTCGCTAATCATACTTGAGGGTGAGTACTTATTTCGTTTTGTTTCAATAATGCATAAATTATTGAATATCACATTTTTATTGTTTTGTATATCTGAAAGCAGAAGGTTAAAATCAATGGTAACCCTTTCATTTTGACCTGGCGAAACCAAAGTAATACGGTTGAATCGGGTTGCAAGGGTTTTAGTAAGCTCTGAGGGAGAGATGGGGCAACTAGATGAAATGAACCTGTTTATTTCTGCATCGTTGCCATCGTTATTACCAAGCGGTAACCTATTTTTCAATATTTCGCCAGTGGGAATTCTAATCTTAAGTTCTAAAAAGATGTCGTTGCTGGCAAGGTAATGACGGGTTCTTATTTTGTATCGCTTAGCCCTTCGATTATGATGGTCGAGGTACAGGCGAAGGTCGGGAGTATCGAAATATACCGAATTGTAGCAGGGCATTAGCTGCCCATTATTTTCTACAATGCTGTAAGTACCTTTTGCTGAATAAAGAATCTGTTCCAGATCGGTTAGGGGTAATATATATTTTGAATCGATACGGCGCATGAACTGGGCCTTTTCCACATCGGATAGATCAATGGAGCTAAAACCGTATTCCCGCAAGGAATTTTCGGTAATGTATTGCGATATGCTATTAATGGTATTCAAAAACTTTTCGGCTTTTGAGTTTCCCTGTTGGACCGTAAACCTTTTTTTCGGTCTTTAATCCGTTGGTGTAACGGGTTTCAACCTTCTCTAAAACACTTCCTTTAGGGCTATAGGTAATTTTGAGTATTTCATTCCCGTTGCTGTCGTATTTATACTCATAGTGCGAAACAATGTTCCCTTTTTCGTCAAAGGTTTTTTCCATCAGCGTGTTTCCCTGCTTATCGTATTGAGTTTCGTATTCCTTATATTTTATTTCCTTGTCGTTTTCATATAGGTAGCGCCACTCAACTTTTTGCCGGATGTTTGCCGAGCGAATTTCCTTTTTCTTTTGAGCAAACAGGTTGCTTGATATCAAAACCAAGCTAACAACAAGAATTAGTTTTTGAATATTACTGAATAGTTTCATAAGTTTGAGAAAATTTTTTGCAATTTAATTAAAAATTAATCTTTATGTATAGATGTAGAGTTTGTGGATATATTTATGATGAGGCTGTTGGCGATCCCGACCATGGAATACCTGCCGGTACGCCATTTAATGAACTTCCGGATACCTGGCACTGTCCGGTTTGTCAGGTTAATAAGGATTACTTTGAGGAAATGAAGTAGCTTTGAAAAAAGGGCAGCATGGCTGCCCTAATTTTTCTATTTTTCGGGGATATTTTTTAGTACATCAAGTAGCAATTCCCAGAATTTTTGAGTTGAAGGGATATTGAGTCTTTCGTCAGGGGAGTGTGCCCCCTTTATGGTTGGTCCAAACGAAATCATGTCGAGATAAGGGTATTTTTCAAGGAAAAGGCCACATTCCAAACCGGCATGTATGGCACGAACAATGGGTGTTACGCCAAAAAGTTTTTTATAGGAATTTTGGGTTATTTCCAAAATTTTTGAGTTTGTGTTCGGTGCCCAACCTGGGTATCCTTCACCATGCTGGGTGTTGGCGTTTGCCAGTCGGAATACGCTTTCCACCATGTTAGAAACATCATACTTGGCCGATTTCAAAGCGCTTCGCTGACTTGTTGTAACCAGTATTTGATTGTCCTGAATAAATTTAACCGAAGCAAGATTGGTTGATGTTTCAACAAGCCCCTTGAGCTGACGGCTCATGGCCATTACACCATGCGGACAGGCATAAAGGGCGTTAAGCAAGTCGTATTGAGTAGGCTCATCAATCACAAATTCGGGTATGGGGGCATCATCAATCGTGAATTCCAAATTGGGCTCAGCATCGTGCCACTCATTGTATATATCACTTCTGATACTCTCAAATTCCAATATTAATCGGGCTTTGTCATCCTTATGAACAGTAAATATGGCAAATGCCTCGCGGGGAATGGCATTACGTAGATTACCCCCATCAAGATGCGAAAGCCGTAGGTCAAACAGATTGGTACCTTTCCATAAAAACCTGTTAATCAACTTAATGGAATTTCCTTTGTGCTTGTCAATATCATCGCCTGAGTGGCCGCCCTGTAATCCCTTTACGATTAGTTTCATGGCAACGGAGTCACTGGGAACTTTGGTGGGTTCATAGGCAAATGTGGCAACCGTATCGATACCTCCTGCACAACCTATAAACAGTTCCCCTTCATCTTCGGAATCGAGGTTAATGAGGATTTTTGAGTCAAAAAATCCGCTTTTCATTTCGAAGGCTCCGGTTAATCCCGTTTCCTCATCTACAGTAAAAAGGCACTCAATGGGACCATGCTGAATGGTGGATGAAGCCAGTATGGCTAATTGCGCAGCAATTCCGATGCCATCGTCAGCGCCAAGGGTTGTTCCCTTTGCTTTTAGCCATTCGCCATCAATGTAGGTTTGAATGGGATCGGTGGTAAAGTCATGGTTCACATCGCTATTCTTTTCACAAACCATATCCATATGGCTCTGGAGAACAACTGGTTGACGGTTTTCAAATCCAGGGGTGGCAGTTTTTTTAATTAAAATATTACCTGCATCGTCTTTTTTGATCTCTAACTCGTGTTTACGAGCAAATTCTTCAATAAATGATATTATTTTCCCTTCCTTTTTAGAAGGTCGTGGAATTTTGCTAATCTCTATGAAGTATTGAAATACCTCTTCAGGTTTTGGGTAACTAGTGCTCATTGCAGTAATTTTTTTGAACGCCATAAACATAATATAAATTTGAATTATTTGATTTAAGTATTGTAGGTTTTACAGCATATTTTTGTAGTATAATAAAATTTTTGCCAGTCAAATTGGTGTTCTTTTTATTTTAGGGGATAAAGGTTTAAATTTGCGCCGAATATTTTTAGGCAATGATTGAAACAACAGAACTACAAAATTTACTTGCTATAGCTGTTGGTGCTTCGGTTAGAGCAGGATACAAAATAATGCAGGTTTACAACTCTGATGATTTTCAGGTCAATCTTAAATCGGATAGAACCCCACTCACCCTAGCCGATAGACTTGCCCATGAGGAGATTAAGAGTACTCTAACTAAAACATTCATACCGCTATTAAGCGAAGAGGGTCGAAACATACAATTTGAAGAGCGAAAGGGTTGGGATTACTTTTGGGTGGTTGATCCTCTTGACGGGACCAAGGAATTTATCAAACGCAACGGCGAATTTACTGTAAATATTGCCCTGATTTACGAGAATTATCCTGTAGCAGGGGTGGTTTATGTTCCGGTTACTGGCAAGCTCTACTGTTCACTGGAGGGGTTTAGAGCATTTCTTGTTCCCGAAATTCAGCCAATTGAAAATTATGAAGTGACATTTAATGGCCTTGCTAAAAGGGCTCAAGAACTACCCCTGCCCTTTAAACGTGACAATATAGTGGTTGTTGAGAGTCGCTCACATAGCACACCCGAGACCATACAGTATATTAATAATTTGGCAGGCAAATATCCTGAACTTGAGCTAATGCCTTTAGGTTCATCTCTCAAGATGTGCATGATTGCCGAAGGGAAAGCAGATATTTACCCCCGATTATCGCTTTCGAGCGAGTGGGACACTGCAGCGGGGCAGGCCATTGTAGAGGGAGCCGGATTTAAGGTAATAACCTATGAATCGAACGAACGTCTTTCGTACAACAAAGAGGAACTGGTTAATCCCTGGTTTATTGTAACAAACGGACGTATATAGATGGATTAAACTTCAAGAGCAAGGATTAGCATATCGTCAACCTGTTCATATGAACCTTGATATTTCTCAATAAAATTGTTTAGATGCTCAATTTGCTTATCTAAAGGCATATTAACACTATTGGTAAGTAGATTAACAAGTTCAGTTCTTCCCAATTTTTTGCGTTTTACCTCACTCAGTTGATCGGGGTATCCATCGGTGTAAAAATAAAGCCTACTGCCGGGCTCAATTGTGACTTTAGTACTGTAGAACTCAATATATCCCAGTTCTTTGTTTCCCTTTCGATTGGGCTTAAATGATTTTTGGTGATTTCCATTTATGATTTCAAATGCTATTTTGTTTCCGGCAAATTCCAAAACTTTTGTTTTTGGGTTATACCGGCAAACCAAAAAATCGATTCCAATAACTACATTAGAGTCAAAGGGATTAGTTTTGTCTCGTAGCAGTTCATTGTATAGATGTGTAGCAATTTCATGAGTGCTTGTCATTCCGTAATGACTTACAGCATCTTTTAACTTAATTACGGCTGTAATGCTCATAAACGCACCGGCAACCCCATGACCGGTACAATCGGCAACTGCAAAAATTACCTCATCTCCTATGAGGTGATGCCAGTAGAAATCGCCTCCCACATAATCTTTGGGTTTGTAGAGCATGGCTTGCTGCCTAAAGTAATTGTTTAAATCCTGAGGATTTGACATCAACGATTTTTGTATCATTGATGCATATTCTAAACCTTCGGTTATACGATGATTGGTGTAGAAAAGTAGTTGATTTTGTTTTTCAATAAATTCCGATTGGGCTTCAAGTTCCGCCTTGTGCTGATTCAATTCTTTAAGGTTGATTTCAAGCATATCGCGTTGTGCCTCAATTTCCTCCTTCTGATTGTGAATTTCGATATTCTTGGCCTGTAGCAAAGCTATGTCCGCTTTTAATCTATTAAGATAAATTATTGATAATGTTAAAATTATTAGAAAAGATGCTACAATTGAAATCAGAAAATGGTTAGCGGTTCTCTGTCGTTTCAGGTTTAACTGGCTTAAATCACGTTCTTTTTGTAAAAGTTTTATTTTGTTTTCTTTTTTCTCGGTTTCGTACTCAATTTTTAATCTATCCATTTCATTGAGATTTGCAAGATTTCGAAGTGTATCGTCTAATGTTTTATACAATTCCAGATGCTCTAAGGCTTTTGAATAGTTGCCCTGTTTTTTTAAAAGAGAGTAGAGGTTTTTATGTGCATCTCTTTGCCACTGCGTAGAGTATATTTTTTGGGCAATTTTTAGAGCATCAATGTAGCTATGCTTTGCTTTTTCAATATTACCAGATTTTTCATAGGCATTCCCAATGTTAAGATATATTGCAGCCAAACCATTGTCGTTGCTGCTTTTGGTAAAAGTCTTGATAGCCTTGTTAAAGTAGTCAATAGCCTGATTTACATTTCCCAATTCTAAGTATAGCTCTCCGATGTTGCTGAGGGTTTTGCCTTGATCATCAATATTATTCCTCTTTAAATCAATTTCATATGATTTTAGGAACATTTCAAGGCTCTCATTGTATTTTCTCTGATTCTTGAGTATTGTGGCTATATTGTTGCATGCTCTGCCTATACCTAGATCATTATTTTGCTGAATATAAATGTTTAGCGCCTTATGATACATTTCCAGAGCCTCATTTATTTTGCCCTGCGAGTCGTATATCAGGCCAATGTTGTTGTAGGCATGAGCCATACCTAACGTATCGCCTAGTTGCTCTCGCAATTTAAGGGCTTCGTATATTTTTTCCGAGGCCAGATCGAGTTTTCCCATGTTCCAGTATATGCCACCCAAAAGGTTTGTGGTACGAGCAACGCTTTGGGTATCATTTGTTTGCCAAAATAAATTAATGGCATACCTGGCATTTTCAATAGCTTGTTCCGGTTGACCAGTGTTAAAGAAAATTCCAGCTATCATTTTATAGGCGTTGGCATGAAGATCCGAGTCAACCCTTTGCCTTTGGGCCAGTTTGGCAATTTTTTCAAAGTAGGGTAGGGCATCTATGAACTTTCCTCTGTTGTATAATCGATTACCGGCAAGGTCGCATCCCTTTACAACGCCATTGATCCAGCCTATTCTTTCAGCTGCTGTTATAAACTTTTGAACAATTGGGTCGTAAGTTGAGTCCTTGTTAGACTCTGGCAATGAAACTTCCTTGTATATCGAGTTCAACTGGTTGGTATCCCTTGGGTGGGATTGTATTATGTTTGTAAGGCTCTCGGGGGTTGATTGCCCCAGCAACCCATTCGATAAAATGCAAAGCAATAGGTATGGCGCTATAAATTTTTTAAGCATATTATGTGGTTTACCCTGGCATTAAACAGAGATATTATTGCCTAAAAATAATCAATATTAAATATCGATATTTAAGGACATTGCTCTTTTTGACAATTTACACGTAAACTTGTGTAAAGGGATTAATTGAGTAAAAAAAGAGAGGCTCAAAGGCCTCTCCCCGATTTTGGTTAGGTATAGGTAATAGGTTTAGGCATTATACTTTAATTTTTTTTGAATATCCTCTATTTGTGCTCGGAAGCGCCTGTCTGTTTCCATTAGGTTGTTGACAGTTTTGCAGGCGTGTAAAACCGTGGCGTGATCCTTGTTGCCAATAACGCTTCCAATAGTTGATAGCGATGCTTTTGTCAGGTTTTTGGAAAAGTACATGGCAATTTGACGAGCCTGAACAATTTCGCGCTTGCGCGTTTTGGCATTAAGCACATCGGAAGGTAGGCCAAAATATTCGCAAACCACTTTCTGAATATAGTCGATGGTAATATCCTTTTTGGTGTTCTTAACCAATTTTTCAATCATCTCAGAGGCAAGTTCAATGGTAAGCTGTTTGCCGTTTAGGGTTGATTGGGCCAGCATGGAAATAAGAGCGCCTTCGAGTTCCCTAATGTTTTGGGTGATATTTGATGCAATGTACTCCAGCACATCGGTGGGCACAACTATACCATCGTTGTATACCTTTTTCTTAAGTATGGCAACCCGGGTTTCAAAATCAGGAACAGTAAGTTCTGCAGATAAACCCCATTTGAAACGTGAAAGCAACCTTTTTTCAAGTCCCTGTAAATCAGCAGGGGCCTGATCCGAAGTTAGGATAAGTTGCTTTCCGGTTTGATGCAGATGATTGAAAATATGGAAGAAGGCGTCTTGAGTTTTTTCCTTTCCGGCAAACTCATGAACGTCGTCAAGTATGAGTACATCGATGCTCTGGTAGAAGTGAAGGAAATCGTTGATGTTATTGTGCTTGAAGTATGCATCAACAAATTGGGTTTGAAATTTTACGGCGTTAACGTACAGTACTATTTTTTCAGGGGATAAGCGTTTTACCTCAATTCCAATTGCCTGGGCTAGGTGAGTTTTTCCTAAACCCGATCCCCCATATATAAATAATGGATTGAATGCTGTTTTGCCGGGAGCCTGCACAATGGTTATTCCGGCAGAACGGGCAAGACGGTTACAGCTACCTTCAACAAAATTATTGAAGTTGTAATCGGGGTTAAGCTGGGGGTCTACATTAAGTTTTTTAATGCCCGGAATAATAAAAGGATTTTTGATTGGGGCTTCCTGTGTGGTTTGAACCGCAACGGGTTTATTTTTTAGCTCCGTACGGTTCTGCGTTGGAAACTTTACAGTGTATGGCGTTCCGCCATTGTACCCGTTATGCTCCATTATCACACTGTACTCCAACTTGGCATCAGCTCCCAACTCCTTCCTTAGTGTTTTTCTTAGAATATCGATATACTGTTCCTCAAGATATTCGTAAAAGAAAGGGCTTGGAACCTGAATGGTGAGTACATTCTTTTCCAACTTAATGGGGACTATGGGCTCAAACCATGTTTTGAAACTTACGGGTGTTACGTTATCCCTGATAATTTTCAAGCAGTTTTCCCAAACTTCCTTATAATCAGTTACCATATACATTAAAAAACATTTGAGTGATTTTTTTCAACCCTTTATCAACACAAACAAAATTGTAATGAAATCTTTAAAAATAAAATAGGATTTAGGCTTGTTTTTTTTGTTAACAGTTTAAGCTGTTAATTATCACTCCAATATTTTTTTTTCGTTCGTCAAATTTTTTTAAAGTGATGATATTCAATTCAATATGTTGTTAATAACGCAATTATTTAACTGTTAACGAATTGTTAACTTAGAATTAAATTTAAGGTTTACTCAAAGAGTTGATAACTTATTGATTACCAATATAGGGTAATTAATATCCAGAAAATCAATGTGTTGAATCTTTTGTTTATTTTATCTTCTTTTCTTCTATATATTTTGTTCGGCTGAGATCAATAACTGAGAAATTAACATACCTTTTGGGGTTGGTTTTCATGTCTTTGATAAGAAGATCAAGGTTTTGGGAGGCTGATTCTAGGTTTTGGTACAGAGTATCGTTGTGGATTAACTTGCCAAGGGTTCCTTTCCCTGAATTGATTAAGGCCATAATTGCATGCAATTGGGTTAGAGATGAATCCAGTTTTGCAATGGTATGTGAAAGGTTACTTTGCGATAGTGAATCGCTTATTCGTGATAAATTTTTAATAGTTTTGGTGATATCGTTGTTGTTTTTGCGAATGTTCCCGGTAATTGACTCAATATTGCTCATAGTGGTCCTGAGGGAGCTGCCGGGGGTGTTTATCAAAGTGTCTAAACCATTGCTAATTCGTTCAATGTTGTAAAGGCTTTTATTAAGATGAGAAATACCCTGCGAGAGCTGTTCACGGTTGTCCTCATTAAGTACTTGTTGAAGCACCACAAGGGTTTTGGAGAGTTCCTCCATCATGGTTTCTGCTCTTTCTTTTACGGGCGACATCTGGTAGGCCAGTTGGTCCAGAAGGCCGACCTCAATAGAAGTGGGAAGGGTATCTCCAGGGGAGTAGTACAGGCTATCGGGGGCAACCTCAAGTTTTATGGCTTTGCCACCCATTACATTGGTGCTAACCAGCTTGGCAATGGTATTTTTAGGAATGCTATATTTTTTGTTGATTAGTAAGCTCACCCGAAATCGGCCCGATTTAAGATCATGGAATTCAATATTTTTTACCAATCCCACCTTGAATCCATTTATAAGGACCGCATCGGTATTTTTAAGCCCGTCAACCGAACGGAAAACAGCGTAGTAAAGATGATTGGGACTGAAAATATTTTTGCCTTTAAGAAAGTTTATTCCCCAAAACACACCTGCCAAGCAGAAAAAGGCAAAAATTCCGATTTTGGTTTCGCGATTTAAGTTGATTTTCATTACTACTTTAATTTGACGGTCAGGATATAAAATAATTACAAATATATTATTTTGCAACGTAAGAACCGAATGTCCCTTCAACCTTGATTTACAAAATTTATGAACTTGTAATAAATTGGTTTGAAATGGTAACCAAATTTAAGGAGTTAGTAACTTTTTGCACTAGTTGGTCACATTAATCTTTTCCATGGCAATTTTGATTGGGATAAGTTGCCCATTTTCAACTGCAACAACAAAAGCATCGGGAACTTTCTGTTTTACTATCTTACAGTACTCCTGTGCTTCGGAGTATGAGTTTGTTCCTCCTACCAAGTATTTAAAAATGCCATTGGAATTAATAATATCAACCTTTTTAAATCCTTTTAGCTGTTCATTTTTTGCCGAAATAGGGGTTTGAGAGGCTGCAATTTGAATTTTAAACTGTATGCTTGGGCTCTCCTTATGTTTTGGAGTTTCTGTTTGAATGATCGTGTTTACGGAATCGGTTTTTTCAGTTGGAATACTGGGTTTTGTAATGGCTAAGTTGTACTCATCAACCTTAGTTTTGTATCTTTTAATAGTTCTAAATATTGATGAAGCAATAATTTCTTGTCCTTCCTTTGACATCAGAAACGCTTCTTCCTTAGGGTTACTTAGGTATCCAACTTCAACCAGTATGCTAGGCATTGATGTTTTCCAGAGTACAAGGAATCCAGCTTGCCTAACACCGCGGTCAATGCGTTGTGCTCTATTTTTAAAATCATTTTGGAGTATTGAAGCAATGTCAAGGCTTTGGTCTAGATAGGCGTTTTGGAGCATGGTGAAAATTATAAAGGATTCTGCCGAATTGGGGTCGTATCCCTCATACCTTTCTTTATAATCGCTTTCGTATGTTATTACAGCGTTTTCACGCATGGCAACATCAAGATTCTCGTTACTTCGATGGAGTCCCATTACATAGGTTTCGGTTCCAGTAACTGATTTGTTTGGGGCCGCATTGCAGTGAATGGAAACAAAAAGATCGGCCCCTGCCTTATTTGCTATTTGGCTACGCTCATCGAGGGGGATAAAAGTGTCATCGGTTCGCGTATAAATAACTGTTACTCCTTCAATGTTACTAGTAATTAGTTCCCCTAACCGTTTGGCTATTGCCAGGGTTATATCTTTTTCCTGACTAAGTTTACCAACGGTTCCCGGATCTTTACCACCATGTCCAGCATCTACAACAATTTTGCGAACAGTATAGGCACTTATGTGTTGGGCATTTAAAACGCTATTGCTAAGTATAAAAAGTAGAAATAAAATGTTAATTGTTAATAAAAAAGTATAATCCTGCCTTACCCTCATTTTCATTACTTTTAATTTTTCTGTAGTTTTGAGCTCCATTTTATCACAAAAATATAACTTAAATTGAAATTCAGGTTCATTGCTTTAGCGTTACTTATAAACCAAACGGCACTATTTGCTAACAGTTTGGTTACTGATTACTTGAAAATCAATAGGGGTAGTTCATTTACAAAACCCGATACTATTAATGTTCCCACTGATTCCTTAAAAAAGGACAAAAAAAGTGCCATTGATGAGCCCGTTTTTACCAATGCCAACGATTCTATTGTGTACTCTCTCGATGGTAAAATAGCCTATCTATATGGAAATGCGGTAGTTACCTATCAAAATCTCGAACTTAAAGCTAATTATATTGAGTTTGATATGGAAACCAAGCAGGTTTATGCCAGCGGATTACCCGATAGTACTGGAGCTATAATAGGGAAACCCCAGTTCAAAGAGGGCTCCCAAAGTTTTGAAATGGAAAAGATTTACTATAATTTCGATACACGAAGAGCGAAAATAACAGGGGTTATAACAGAGCAGGCGGGCGGTTACATGCATAGTGAGGTTACTAAAAAATTTGAAGATGATGTTGTTAATTTACAGGGAGGGAAATACACCACATGCGATCTTGACCATCCCCACTTTTATATTTCGATTAGTAAGGGAAAAATGATTCCCAATAAAAAGATTATTTCAGGACCTGCACATTTGGTTATTGAGGACGTTCACCTACCCATTTTTATTCCTTTTGGTTTTTTCCCAAATACCAAGAAACGCGCAGCGGGTATTCTTATACCTGAATATGGCGAGGAAAATATTCGGGGGTTATTTCTTAGGGGGGGAGGTTTTTACTTTGGTATTGGTGATTATATGGATGAAAAAATAACGTTCGATATTTATTCACGTGGATCATGGGGTGTTCGAAGCCAAACCACCTATAAGGTTAGATATAAATTTACGGGGTCACTCAGCTTTGAAAGTTCTTCACTTGTAAATAGTGAGAAGGGATTACCCGATTACCAGAAGCAAAATTCATATTGGATTCGATGGAGCCACAGTCAGGATCCCAAGGCCTCCCCCAATTCAACATTCCAAGCTAATGTTAACTTCGGATCATCCAATTATAACAAGTATAATGCTCGCTCTTTAAATACCGCTTTGTCTAATACCTTCAATTCCAGTATTTCGTATTCGAGGGTTTGGGCGGGTACACCCTTTAGCATGTCAACCTCTCTCAATCATTCCCAGAATACCCTAAGCAAAATGGTCAATCTAAGTTTCCCTACTGTGGCATTTAATATGAGTAGGGTGTATCCATTTAAACGTAAAAATTCCGTTGGCGCTCCTAAATGGTACGAGAAAGTTGGTTTGAGCCTAAGCTCCAACTTGGATAATAGGGTACAGGTTTTGGAAGATAATTTGTTTAAAGAGAGTGTACTTGATAGCATGCAGAATGGCATGAAACACAGTATTCCAATCTCTACATCATTTAACATTTTAAGGTTTGTCAATGTAAGTCCAGGTGTTAACTATAATGAGTTCTGGTATTTAAGCACAATTGAAAAACGTTGGGACGAGACAACTAATAATGTTGAGGTTGATACCATTCATGCATTCCGTAGGGGGTATGAGTATAGTACCAGTATATCAATGAATACCAAGATTTACGGAATGTATCAGTTTTCCAAAAATGCCAAGGTACAAGCAATACGTCATGTAATAACCCCTTCCGTTTCGCTGGGTTATCGTCCCGATTTTTCAGATCCCAGCTATGGTTTCTATAAAACTGTTCAAACCGATTCCACTGGGCAAATTGCTAAGTATTCTATTTTTGAAAAGGGTATATATGGAGGACCCGGAGGTGGAAAATCGGGGGTAGTGTCGTTTTCATTAAGCAACCTACTTGAGATGAAGGTTCGATCCGTAAAAGATACGGCTAATCCTGTTAGGAAGGTAAAAATTATTGACGGCCTTTCCATGAATTCTTCCTATAACCTGCTTGCCGACTCGCTCAATTGGTCTGATGTATCAGTTAGTGGACGAACAGGGTTATTTGAGGGAAAGGTAAATATCAACTACTCCGGAGCATTCAACCTATATGCTCTTGATAAAAATGGAAGGATTTACAATAAATTTGAGTACGATAACTCAGGAAAGTTAGTCCGATTTACCAGGGGGAGTATTGGAGTTGATTTTTCGCTTAACAGTAAGAAGGATAGTAAGGGAAGTAGCGACTCTCAGTTGGGGAAATTAGGACGTTCGGGTAGTGAACTACCCCTTGCTTCTGCCCCCGATGGCTCAAATTTTGGCGAATCAATGGGGACCCATTACGGAATCGATTATGTTGATTTTTCTGTTCCATGGGATATTCGGTTCAGCTACAACCTGAGCTATTCCAAACCTGCTCTGGTTTCATCAATAGTTCAGACTCTTAGTTTCTCAGGAAGTTTAAACCTAACACCTAAATGGCGAATAGGTTTTAGTTCAGGTTACGATTTTAAGAACAAAAGGTTAACCACTACATCGCTAAACTTTTATCGGGATCTTCATTGTTGGGAAATGCGTTTGACTGTTATTCCTATTGGATACTACAAGAGCTTTAGCTTCCAAATTAATGTTAAATCGGCTATTTTGCAGGATTTAAAGTTTACAAAACGCGATCACTACCTCGACAACCAGTAACCTAAAACCATAAAATTATGAGTAAAAAAGTTATATGTACCGAACAAGCGCCTAAGGCCGTTGGTCCATACAGTCAGGCCATTGAAGCTAATGGATTTCTGTTCATTTCTGGCCAGATTCCCATTGATCCACAAACCGGTAAAGTGATTGATGGCGGAATAAAGGAGCAAACCGAACAGGTATTAAAAAATATTGGCGCCATTTTAAAAGAGGCAGGATTAAGCTACTCCAATGTGGTTAAAACAACTTGCTTGCTCAATGATATGGATAATTTTGCGGCAATGAACGAGGTTTATGCCCGGTACTTTACCGCTGATATGCCTGCTCGGGCTGCCTATGGTGTGGTTCGTTTGCCCTTGGGTGTAATGGTCGAGATTGAGTGTATTGCAGCAAGATAGGTTGGTTTGAATTAAAGTAAAAAAGGCTGCCCTTTGGCAGCCTTTAAATATTTCAATTTTTGCTGATTACTCAGAAACTACCTCGAAGTCAATTTTTACCTTAACCTCGCGGTGAAGCTTAACTTCAGCTGTATAGTTACCCACTTCTTTAATCTGATCCTCAGGCAGCATGATGTTTTTGCGATCAATTTCAAATCCCTTTTCAGCCAAAGCTTCAGCAATTTGAATGGTGTTAACTGAACCAAATATCTTGCCGGTTGAGCTGGTTTTGGCCCCAATGGTAAGCTTAATACCTTCCATTTTACGGGCAAGTTCTTCAGCACTTGCTTTGATTTTAGCCTCTTTAAAAGCTTGCTGCTTAATATTTTCAGCAATTACTTTTTTGGCTGATTCGGTGGCAGAAATAGCCATTCCTTTAGGAATAAGGTAATTTCTGGCATATCCGTTGCGTACAGTTACAATATCATTTTTACTACCCAAATTGGGAATATCCTGTAATAGTATGATTTCCATTTGCTTGTCCTCCTACCTGCTATTTCAACAAATCGGTTACGAATGGCAGCAAAGCCAGGTGGCGAGCCCTTTTTATTGCAGTGGCTACTTTACGCTGGTATTTTTGCGAAGTCCCTGTGATTCTACGGGGTAAAATTTTTCCCTGTTCGTTCAAAAACTTTTTAAGAAACTCAGGATCCTTATAATCGATGTATTTGATGTTGTTCTTGCGGAAACGGCAGTATTTCTTTTTCTTAATCTCAACGGTGGGTGGTGTGAGATATCTGATTTCTGATTGATTCTGACTCATGGCTTAACCCTCCATAGTTTTTGATTCAATTTTGTTGTTGCGTCTCTTCTGAGCATACTCAATGGCGTGCTTGTCCAACTTAACGGTTAGAAAGCGAATGATGCGCTCATCGCGACGGTACTGGGTTTCCAATTTATCAACCAGCGACCCTTCGGCTTTAAACTCAAACAGGTGGTAAAAGCCAGTGGTTTTTTTCTGAATGGGGTAGGCCAACTTTCTTAATCCCCAACTTTCCTCGTGGATAATTTCACCCCCATTCTCGGTGATGAAACTCCTGAACTTGGTAACCGTTTCCTTCATCTGGGCCTCAGACAAAACGGGAGTTGCAATGAAAACGGTTTCGTAATGATTTAACATAGGTACTTGATTTTATTTAAATTAGCGCGCAAATTTAATCGAAATACTTTAATCTGCAAAACTTTTTTATATAGCAAAGCCTCATAAAAATAGTTTTTTTCTAATTGACAAAGTGTTAGCCTTATGCAAATTACTAATGTGATTAACCAATGTGGTTTGTTTTAAGTGTTTGTAAGCTGCGCAGCATTTAATCCTTACGCTAACCAGCTGTAAAAAATATGTAAGTTCTTGTTTGGAGTAATTTTTTAATGAGTAAATGTTTAAAAAGTTAAGCGTCTCAAATTAGTTTAGGTTTGATTTTTATTAGGGTGGCTAAGGTTAAGAAGTAGGCTATGCATCTTTAAAAAGAGCGCAGCTTTATTTTGTTTGTTCAACCGTTCAAGTGCTAGCGCTGCATTATGCAGTAGCTGAATTATTGCTTCACGATTACTGCACGGAAGGTAGTACTCGGGGGAATCATCGATATTATTCTGTTTCAAAAATTTTTCAATTTCGTTGGCACTAAATAGTGACCCCATGGTAAAGGGATTAATGTAAAATAAAACGCTTTTTTGGGGATCATCATCGGGCAATGGATGGTAATACCTGTCCTTATAGGCTAATACAAAGTTATGGGGCAGGTTAACACAGTAAATGGGTAGCCCAAGTTTTTGGGCAATAATTGCATAGAATATTGATAAAAGTACAGGCCCTCCCTTTTTTGTTTCAATGAGTACATTAATGAAGTGACTTTGGGGGGCAAAAAAGTTTGCTGCATTGGGTTTGTATCCGTTTATTTTATAAATGATGTGATTGATAATTTTTACCTTTTCAAGAGCAGTTAGACTATTATTTAGTTCAAGCCAAATATCGCGACGCAATTTCTCAATTTCATCGTGAATAAGTTGTTCATTGAGTTCAGGGTATTGTAATCGGGCTACAAGTATGGCTCCTTCAAGTAAATCGGCACTGGCCGATTGGGCCCATTCCGTAAACCTTTGGGCTAAATGGTTGTACTGTATGGTATCAATAATTTCTTCTATCCTGTTCTGAAGAAGGGCACTATCTGATTTCTCCCATACATTCTCAAGAATGGGGACAACATTTACTCCCTCCTGCACAATTTTTTCGGAGACAGCAGTATAAATACTGTCATCCGGATCGTCAAGTAGGGTAATTAGCGATTTAATGTATTTTGCGTCCAAACTTAATTAAAGTGTTACAAGTTTATTGAGGGTATTCTCAATGAGCTTACTTATATAGGGTCTGTAATCCTTAGTGGCATCTTTTATAACTCTATTAGCAATAATGGTGCAAATGGTAACGGAATCGTGACCTAAAAGCCGCGAGAGTCCGTTAATAGCAGAGCTCTCCATTTCAAAATTAGTGATTTTTCGACCCTGATAGCTGAAGTCAACAATTTTATTGTTTAATTCAGGATCGGCGAGGGGAAGCCGCAGCACCCTTCCCTGAGGGCCATAAAAACCGGGTGCAGAAATGGTAATACCACGTACGGTAAAATCGGCAAAGAGGTTTACCAGTTTAGGCGATGAATTGCAAAAATAGGGTTTGGCGCACAATGGGTTCCACTGTGTGTGCTTTAGAAAAGCTTCTTCCATTTCGAGGTTGCTTACGCTATTTCGGTTTGCGTAAAAATTAAGCAACCCATCGAAACCAATACTTATTTCGGTCATCACAAAACTTCCCAGTTCAATTTCGGGCTGGAGTGCGCCTGACGTTCCCAGTCTTACAAGTGTCAGCCTCTTTTTTTCCGGTTTCTCGGTTCGGGTTTTAAGATCGATGTTAACAAGGGCATCTAGTTCATTTACAACTATATCTATATTATCTGTTCCTATACCGGTAGAGGTAACTGTAAGTCGTTTTCCCTTATATGTTCCAGTTATCGTCTTAAATTCCCTGTTCGAAACAGTTTTTTCGATGCTATCAAAAAATTCTGCTACCGTATCAACCCGACCAGGGTCACCAACCAGTACAACCTTATCTGAAATATCCTCAGGTTTTAGGTGAAGATGGAAAATGCTTTCATCGGGGTTGATTATCAGCTCTGATGATTCTATTACTCTCATTTTTCTTTTAATTTTATTCTGCAATAATAGTAAAGGTTTGGAATAATTAATCTGTTTTTAAAAAGTTTTAGCTACATATATTGATGCATATACGAATGGGTTTAATATTTTTGCAGAAAATTGATGGTTATGTTACAACGAATACAATCATTATTCCTTCTTGTTTCTGTTGTACTTTTGGGTTTTCTAATATCCGCCCCTTTTGCAACATTTTACGTTGGGGCGCAGATGAAGGAGTACTACCTCAAATCATTGGGTCTGTATAGCGTTAATCCACACGGTTTTGAAATGGTGCAGAACTTTTGGTTTTTATTTGCATTCTTTATTGTATTGCTTGGTATTTGCATTGTTACCATTTTTCTCTTTAACAAACGAATGCTTCAAATCCGTTTGACAATTATAAGCATTGTAATGCTTGTTGGGGTTCAGGGGGTTATGTACTTCATGGTTCACTCTATAGGTAAAAATTTAAATGCAAAGCCTCATTACTCCATTGTTTTTATTCTACCATTGGTTGCAGCCGTTTTGAATTTTCTGGCACTACGTGCCATTGCTCGCGATGAGGCCTTAATTCGCTCACTCAATAGACTTCGGTAAAAAACACTATTTTCATATCATACATAAAAAAGCAACGAAAAAAAATCGTTGCTTTTTTATCATTTAAAATAAACCTTTTACTTTTTCGTTCATCTAAAGGTTACAATTTTATGTTAAAAGTTTAAATTTTTCTTTAGTATTGATTTGTTATGGTTAATTTTGGTTTCAACTTTTTAATTAATATTTCTAAACTTTTAAAAATTATGATTAATAAAAAAGGTCTTTTTTTAGGATTAATGTTGCTTGCTTTTGCAGGTATTCAAGTCATGGGACAGGGGTGGAACTCTCCGGTTCCCGTTGACCAAAATGTAAGGTATGGTAAGCTGGATAATGGACTTACCTATTATATTCGTAAAAATACTGAGCCTAAGCAAAGGGCTGAGTTTTATATTGCGCAAAACGTTGGTGCTATTCTTGAGGAAGATAGCCAGAATGGCTTAGCTCACTTCCTTGAGCACATGGCATTCAACGGAACAAAGAATTTTCCCGGTAAAGGCATTATTAACTATTTCGAAACCGTTGGGGTAAAGTTTGGCTTTAACATTAACGCTTTTACTTCGGTTGACGAAACTGTTTATAACCTGTCCGATGTACCTACCATTCGTGAGGGAATTATTGATAGCGCTCTACTGGTGCTGCACGATTGGTCTAGTTTCATTTCACTGCTGCCTGAGGAAATTGAGGCTGAGCGAGGAGTAATTCGCGAGGAGTGGAGGACCGGTCGCAATGCTGAAAGGAGGATGTACAAGAAACTTATGCCCGTTATTTACAAGGGTTCAAAGTATGCTGTGCGGGATGTAATTGGCGATATTAATGTAATCAACAACTTTAAGCATCAAGAGTTGGTTGATTACTACCACAAATGGTACCGTCCCGATCTTCAATCGATTATTATTGTTGGTGATGTAGATGTTAATTTGGTTGAATCCAAAATAAAGGCTCTTTTTGCCGATATTGCTGCACCTGTAAACCCTGCCATACGTCAATTTTATGAATTACCCGATAACGAAGAGCCGCTAATTGGAGTGGCAAGCGATCCAGAGGCACGTAATGCCATCATGTATCTATATTTTAAACACCCAGTTACACCTAATGAGGCTAAAACTATTGGTTATATGCGTACTGAACTGGTTCGCGAACTTATTTCCCAAATGGTTTCGTCGCGCTTGAATGAGTTGGTTCAGAAACCCAACCCCCCATTTGTTTTTGCAGCTTCCGGTTATATCAATTTAGTACGTAACAAGGATGCCATGGCCTTTTATGCAGCCCTTCGTCCCGATGCAATGTCCGATGGGATTAAGGGGTTGGTTCGCGAAGCTGAACGAATCAAACGCTTTGGATTTAACGCTTCGGAATTGGATAGGGCCAAATCCGATTACCTGCGTTCAAAGGAAAACGAGCTTAAGGAAAAGGACAAGCAGAAAAACGAAAAGTACGTGTGGGAATGCATAAACCATTTTTTAAAGGCTGATCCCATGCCCGGTATTGAGTTTTCCTACATGTTTGCTGCACAGGTGATTCCTTCCATTACCATTGATGAGATTAATACTGTGGCTAAGCAGCTCATTACCGAAAATAATGTAATTATAACGCTGATGGCTCCCCAAAAGGAGGGTCTAACCCTTCCAACCCAGGAAGAAATATTAGCCGCGTACAATCAAGTAAAGTCTGAAAACATTGAGGTTTACGTTGATAAAGTTATTACCAAACCCTTGGTTGAACGTGTAGAAAAACCTGGAAAAGTAAAAAAAGAAAAAGTTAATAACGTTTTTGGAACAACGGAGTGGATACTTTCGAATGGAGTGAAGGTGATTATTAAACCTACTGATTTTAAAGAGGATGAGGTTTTGGTTGAGGCTTTCAGTGCTGGAGGAACCTCATTGGCCAGTATCGATTTTGTTCCTTCTGCCTCAATGGCCTCACAGATTGTAGCAAATGCAGGGGTTGGCGAGTTTAGTAGCACCGACCTCGAAAAAATGCTGGCAGGAAAGATTATTAATGTTCGACCGGTTATTGGTGAAGATTTTGAGGGTTTTTCGGGTAGCGCTTCACCCAAAGATTTTGAAACACTACTTCAACTCATCTACTTATACATGACCTCTCCCCGTGCCGATGAGGAGAACTTTAATACCTACATGGGTCGCATGAAAGCTTTCATGGCCAATGCCGCAGCCGATCCCCGGATGGCATTCCGTGATAGCGTTACCGTTGCTCTGGCTAACCACAACCCACGTGTTATGCCTATGAACATAGAATATCTGAATAAGGTTGATTTCAACAAATGTTACCAGTTTTATAGGGAGCGTTTTGCCGATGCATCGGACTTTACTTTTGTGTTTACCGGTAATGTTAGCACAATTGAAATTAAACCATTAATTGAAAAATATTTAGGAGCGTTACCAGTTGTTAAACGGAAGGATGCTGCCAGGGATAACGGAATTCGTCCGCCTAAGGGGAAGGTACAAAATTACTTTACCAAACCCATGCAAACCGATAAGTCATCAGTATTTATTGGTTTTACTGGCGAAATTGAATATACCGTAATGAACGATATTTTAGCCGATTACCTGACTTCTATTCTTAGAACCCGTTACCTTGAGGAGATCCGCGAAAAAGAAGGCGGAACCTATGGTGTGGGCGTAAGAGTAGCATTAAGTAAGTTCCCCTTGCAGTCGTTTATAGTTCAAATTCAGTTCGATACCGATCCCAAGCTTCGCGATAAATTAATTGGCATTATTTATTCTGAGATCGAGAAGATTAAAACTGAGGGGCCCTTGGCTGATGATTTGAACAAAACCAAGGAGTTTATGCTTAAGGAGTACGAACAGAACCAGCGCGAGAACAGCTATTGGGTTAATGTAATCAGGGCAAAATATGAGGATGGAGTTGATTTTGATACCAATTATAACGAGTTGGTTAAAAATGTTGATGTTCAGGCTGTAAAGGATTTTGCCAATAAGATCTTTACACAGGGCAATGTGGTTGAGGTTGTGATGACTTCGGAAGCAAAACAGTAGCTGTTTAAAAATTTATTAAAGGGAGGGTGGCCAATTTTAGCCACCCTTTTTTGTTTGTATAATTCTATTTGTTTATTATTGTTAAAAAATGGTGATAAATGAAAAGGTTAATTGCCGGATGTTTGGTCCTATCCTCAGTACTTGCACTGTCGCAACCAAATCAAACCGTCAGGTTGATGTTTGTAGGCGATGTGATGGGGCATATGCACCAAATACGATCGGCATTCGATAGTGCTTCTGGAAAGTATGACTATACCGCTGTTTTCAGTGAGCTAAAGCCTCTTTTTGATAATGCCAATTATGTAATTGCCAACCTCGAGGTTACCCTGGCGGGTGAACCCTATTCAGGTTATCCGCAGTTTAGCTCTCCCGATGAACTGGTAGACGGCCTTAGAGCTGCAGGGGTTAATGTTTTGGTTACGGCAAACAACCATTCGGTTGATAGGGGCGGAGTAGGTTTACAGCGAACCATAGAGGTTATTCGCTCCAGAGGAATCCTATGCACGGGAACTTTTACCGATTCAACCGATTTTAACGAGCGAAATCCCTTGATTCTTGAACGAAACGGAATTAAGTTGGCTTTGCTGAATTATACCTATGGGACCAATGGTATTTCAGTACCTATTCCCTATATGGTAAATCTTATTGATACACTGGCAATGTCCAGCGACATTAATAAGGCAATTAGTATGGGAGTTGACGATATAATTGTGTTTATTCACTGGGGCAATGAGTACGAGCGCATGCCCAATGCTCTGCAAAAAAAGTTGACAAAGTGGTTGCATGGGAAGGACGTTAGGATTATAATTGGTTCTCATCCGCACGTGGTTCAGCAGTCGGAGCTTAGCATCAGGGAAAACGATTTTCGAATGGTGGTTTACTCATTGGGGAACTTTGTTTCCAATCAACGAAAGCGCTACTGCGATGGTGGAGTAATTGCCTATCTGGAGCTTACCAAAACACCGGAGGGTAGGTTAACCGTTTCAGGAAATGGATACATTCCGGTTTGGGTTCATCTACATTATCACGACGGGAAAAGTAGATACAACGTTTTCCCCGTTTCAACATATGAAAGCATCAGCAGTAAGGTCTTTACACCAAAAAACGATTCATTATTTAGATTTTTTGTTGATGATACCCGAAAATTATTGGATCAAAACAATGTTAACTTTCCCGAAATAAGATGCAGTGATGGGCAATGGTTATTTCCGACATCAGTCGACAATTAAATCCCTGATAACCACAGAAGCTATCATACATCCAAATATAGGCGGCATGTAGGAGATGGTGCCGAGGGTAGTTTTTTTATTGGGCTCACCCTCACAGGAACGAGTGGCATGTTTGGGAATTTCTTCGGGGGAGTAAACCACTTTGAGCCCCTTGCGGATTCCGAGTCGGTGTAGCCTTTTTCGGAGCATCCGTGCCAGTGGGCAGCCATACGATTCAGAAATATCTGCTATTTGAACCCGTAATGGGTCCATTTTACCGCCGCTGCCCATGGAACTAACAACTCTATGATCCTGTGCTAATGCGTGGTAAATAAGGTAAACCTTGGGCGATAAGGTATCAATGGCGTCGATTACATAATCGAATTTTGCAGACAGTAGCTGAACCATTCGTTCATCGCGGAGGTATTCGGGAACAACAGTAAGTTTAAGATTTGGGTTGATATCGAGCAGCCGTTTGCCCAGCGAATTTGCCTTTTGTTGACCAATGGTGCTATGCAGTGCTGGAAGTTGCCTGTTGATGTTCGACTCATGAATGTAATCGCCATCTACAATGGTAATGGCACCAATACCTGCTCGGCATATCAGTTCGGCTGCATAAGCGCCAACTCCACCAAGTCCAACAACAAGAACGTGTTTACTCAATAATTTATCCAGTTTTTGTTCGCCCAGAAGCAATTCAGCTCGCTCAAGCCATAAAGGTAAACCCATATAAACCCAAATAATTTTAGCGCAAATGTCGATAATGTATGGGAAATGGCCAAATCAATTTATCTATTCGGGAGCTATCCCAAAAAAGTTGTAGAAGTTGCTATGGCTTAGCTGAACCAGTTCCTCAATGGTGGTATCCAAAATATCGGAAGCGGCATCGTAAACCTCATATATAGGGATATCGGAATCGTCGGTTTCCAGAAAGAGCCTGTTCCTGGGAACCAGCGTTAGCGCCTCGGCAAGTTCAGGAGTTGCATTTATAATGGCGCTGCCAAAAGATAGATAATAATCCTGTGAAACAAGCATGGTGGCAATTTCGGGTTTAGCTCTAAATCCATGAATGGCTTTAACAATGTTTTTATATTTTTTTTTCGACATTGCTGTAACCAATTCGCTCCATGAGCGAACGCAATGTAGTATCACGGGTTTATTTATTTCGAGTGAGATATCTAATTGATATTCCAGTATTTCGGTTTGTTTTATAAGTGATGCTCCTTTTAACCTATCGAGTCCAATTTCTCCAATACCTATTACGTTGGTTTGTTTCAGCGCTTTTTTAAAAGGTTCAATGCGCTGATTTATGTTTTCGGAGTTTGTGTGCCATGGATGTACACCTGTTGTGATAAAGCCCTCTTTGGGAAATATGGTATCTAGTTCAACGTTTATGGGGTAAACGCAAACTGCATTTGGACTCAGCTCGGGTTTGTGTGTATGGAAATTAATTAGTTTCATTCAAGTTATCCTATAATTTGAAAATCATTGAAATCGACTTGTTCCGAAAGTTCTTCAACAATTACCTGTTTTACAAATGAACTGGACGGGCCTATGTGACAGATTTCAACTAGGCTTTTTAGCTGTTCTGGAGTTCCCTGGGCTTTAATGAAAACATCACCACTGGATAAATTTTTTACGTACCCATGTATGCCTAATACATTAGCCTGCCGCTGGACAAAGTAACGGAAGCCAACACCATGGACAATTCCTTTTACTGTTATTTCAATTGTTTTCAAACCTAAAATGACATTTATTGTGCTAGTTTGTTAATTTTTCAGTAATTCTGGTATTGGAAATCAACTTTTTCACTAAAATTACTCAAATAAAATGAAATAGATTATGTTTATTGACTATTTTTTTATTTCAATTTCTGTGGTATTACTAATATTAGGGCTTGTGGGATGTTTTTTACCTATTATTCCAGGGCCTCCATTGGCATGGTTATCTTTATTGATCATTAAGTTTTCAAGTTTTTCGGTTATTCAGTGGAGGACAATACTAATTGCTGCCTTTTTTACAATTCTAGTTACTGTGCTTGATTATTTTTTACCTGTATGGGTTACAAAGAGAATGGGTGGGACAAAAGGAGGAATATGGGGAACAACAATAGGCACAGTAGTGGGTATAATTTTTTGGGGGCCTTTTGGTGTTATTGTTGGGCCATTTTTAGGTGCCTATTTGGGCGAAGTAATGGTTATAAAGAATAAAAATAAAAACAATCCTTTGCGTTCTGCATTTGGATCGTTTTTAGGCTTTTTACTGGGAACGGAACTAAAACTAGTAACAACAGGAATAATTATCTACCTGTTCATTAAGAGTCTTAGTTTTGGCAGCTAAGCTTCCGGCTCTTTCTTTTCAGGATTTTGATCGGCCTTTCTGAAAGCATTGTTAACCTTAATGTTTCGGCCTTTTACCTGTGTGTCATTGAGTTCTTTAATTGCTTTTAAGCCGGCTTCGTTGTTATCCATTTCAACAAAACCGTATCCCTTGGAGCGTCCGGTTGCCTTGTCGATAATGATTTTGGCAGAAATCACATTTCCAAAAGGCAAAAAAAGGTTTTTTAATTCATCGGCAGTCATTGAATACGCGATGTTTCCTACATAAATCATCATAATGCAATTTTTTTTTAAAACCTAATAAAATTAGTATGGATTATTAAAAAATGCAAAAAAACGGGTAACTTTTTTAGCTACCCGTTTAGTTTAAGTATTGGAGCGTTTCAATTATTATTGACCAAGTGTAGCAACCATAACGGCTTTAATGGTATGAACTCGATTTTCGGCCTCATCAAATACAATAGAAGCGTCCGATTCAAACACGTCTTCGGTTACCTCCATGGCTTCAAGTCCAAACTTCTTGTAAATCTCTTCGCCTATAACGGTTTTACGGTTGTGAAATGCGGGTAGGCAGTGCATGAACTTGCAGTTGGGATTACCCGTTAGTTCCATTACCTTTTTGTTAACCTGGTAGGGTTTTAAAAGATTGATGCGCTCTTCCCAAACAGAGTCGGGTTCACCCATCGATACCCAAACATCGGTGTAAATAAAATCGCAGCCCTTTACACCCTCCTCAATTTTTTCGGTAAGGGTTATTTTGGCCCCGGTGGTTTTGGCAATTTCTCGGCAGGTTTTAACCAGTTCCTCGTTAGGCCAGCAAGCCTTGGGCGCGCAAGCTCTAAAATCCATACCCATCTTGGCAGCACCCACCATTAATGAGTTACCCATGTTGTTCCGAGCATCGCCCATGTAGCAGAAGGTGATCTGGCTCAGGGGTTTGTTGTTGTGCTCGCGCATGGTTAAGAAATCGGCCAGTATTTGGGTGGGGTGGAACTCATTGGTTAAGCCATTCCAAACGGGAACTCCTGAATATTTGGCAAGGATTTCAACAATTTCTTGGGAGTAGCCACGGTACTCAATACCATCGTACATACGACCCAGTACGCGGGCGGTGTCCTCCATTGATTCCTTTTTCCCCATTTGCGAACCTGAAGGGCCTAAATAGGTAACGTGAGCACCCTGATCAAAAGCTGCTACCTCAAAGGCGCAACGGGTGCGGGTGGAATCCTTCTCAAAAAGAAGAACGATGTTCTTCCCTTTTAATCTTTGCTGCTCGGTTCCGGAGTATTTGGCTTTTTTGAGATCGGCAGCAAGGTCTAGTAGAAACTGAATTTCTTTTGGTGTGAAATCGAGCAACTTCAGAAAGCTGCGGTTACGTAAATTGAACGACATAGCTTTATGTTTTAGTGTTTGGTTAATTTTCGTATTCCATGGTTATTTTGGTGCCATACGACATATCCTCGAGCTTGGTGGCCTCAGTGATAACGCTCATATTTCCGCCATTTTCAATAAATTTGATGCAGGCACGAATTTTGGGTGCCATGTTGCCCTCGCCAAACATTCCCTGCTCAAGGTACTTTAGGGTATCGGCATAGTTCAGAAATTCCAATTTTTGTTCGTTGGGTTTCTTATAATTTAGGTAAACGTAAGGTACGTCTGTTAGGATGTAAAACTCATCGGCTTTAATTTCGGAAGCCATAAGCGATGAAGCTAAATCCTTATCAATTACTGCTTCGGCTGGGCGGATGTTCTTATTTTCATCGATATATACCGGAACACCCCCTCCGCCAGAAGCAATAACAATAATTCCTTGGCTAACCAGTTGGTTAATAACTTTAATATTCAGGATGCCAATGGGCTTAGGCGATGGAACCACACGGCGCCAGCCGCTTCCGGTATCTTTAATCTCTTCCTTGAAAATCCAACCTTTTTCTTTGGCTAAGGCATCAGCTTGAGCTTTATCATAGATGCGCCCAACGCGTTTAGTGGGGTTTTGGAATGCCGGATCGTTGTGATCTACTATAACAGGGGTTACCAAACAACAAACCTCACGGTCGATTCCATGTTTACGAAGTACATTCCTAAGCATTCGCTCAATCATGTAGCCTATACCGCCCTGCGAGTCGGCTACACAAATATCAAGGGGCATTTGGGGTATGCCGTACATTTGTTCGCCAGCATCGTTTCGCATAAGAATATTGCCAACCTGCGGGCCATTGCCATGGCTTATAACCAGGTTGTAACCTTCCTTGATGAGGTATACCAGATTCTCTAGTGTATCGGTGGTATTCTGTTCTTGCTCGTCGATGGTTCCCACCTGATTTCCTCGCAAGAGGGCATTTCCGCCTAGTGCTACAATTGCTATTTTGCTCATAAACACTAATTTAGGTTATTATTTATTGAAGTTACAAAGCTAAAAACTTTTTTGCAATCCTAATAATAATACAAATGACTCCAGCCCTTCACTCTATCTATTGACCATATGTTTAATAACATATTTTGACGGGGTGCAGATATTACGATTTTTATGGTATTAAACTTTTAAAGGTTGATAAGTAAAAAAGTTTTTTTATTTTTAACAGTTTAATTTTGAATGGAAACTAATGCAAAAATATTTACTTGTTCTTACCGGATTGCTGGCCCTCATTGTGTTGTCTTGTGAAGTTGGGCGTAAAAAATCAATTTCCGAGGGAGAGATTGAATATGATATTGAATACGATAGCGTTACGCTTAGCCGGATTGATAAAAAAATACTTCCCAGTGTCCTGATAGTAAAGTTTCGTGATAACAATACCATAAATATAATTGAAGCTCTTTCCGGAGCATTAACTATCTCAATTATAAGCCAGCCTCAAAAAAAGGAATTTACAACACTACTTAAGGTTTTTAATAAAAAACTCTACCACAATGAGCCCTTCACAAACGGACAATATCCCGCTCTGTATTCCCGAATTCCTCAGGTTGCTATTGATTCAGTATTCACGCAATGTGAATTATTGGGATATTCCTGTAACAGGGTTCAGGGTTACTACGTGGATGAACCTGAAAATCGTTTTGAAATTATTTATACCCAACAGATAGCCATTAATAACCCCAATCAGAATACCCCATTTGAAAGGGTCGATGGAGTGATGCTGGCTTTTAGGTTGAAGTTGAACAAGATTAACATGAATCTTAAGGCAAAATCTATAAAAGATATAAGTGTCTTACAAAGTGCATTTGAGATTCCTAACGATTACAAAAAAGTTGATTTTCAGACCATGACAGATTTAATATACCTGCTGCAGCAATAGTTTCTTCTTTTTTTTCGAAATTTTACACCATGATGTTACCTTTGCGTATTATTTGTTTTTTATGGCCAAAAGCAAAGATATTGATTCACAAAATACGAACAGCAACTCAGAATCATTTTTAAAAGATGAACGGGTTCGGTTTACCCTTGGTTTATTTTTTATGTTGATGGGAATTTATTTTTTGCTGGCTCTTGTTTCGTACATTTTTACATGGAAGGTTGATCAGAGTTTTGAATGGCAATCGGCGTTTTCAGGTGCTGATGTGAGGGTTAGCAACTGGGGGGGAAAACTTGGTGCCTCATTGTCAAATCAATTTATAAACCATTGGTTCGGGTTATTTTCATTGGCCTTCCCCTTTCTATTTCTTCTTTGGAGCTTGCGACTTTTGAAACTAATCAGGCGTAGATTGACAAAATTTACCTTTAGAGTACTACTTGGGGTTTTGGTGGGTTCTTTAACGTTAGGATTTCTTTTTGGTAATGCAGGTGGTTTTTTGGGTAGTGGACCAGGGGGTGCCCATGGTTTATTTGTTTCCGAATGGTTAGCTTCAATAGTAGGGAAATTAGGCGCTGCCTTTTTGATTTTAATTTTGGTGGTTGCCTATACCATTTACGTTTGGCCGAAATCACTCTTCTTCTTTCAAGCTGCAGTTAATAAAGGCTTTATGGCTTTGCGTAAAACCCTAACATACAAGCATTTAGACAATATAAGGAGCTCTACCGAAGAGAAAACAGAAATCCGACAGGAAAATACTATTACAAATAGTGAAGAATCGCCCCTTAAACCTGTAGAACTTAACACTAACGCTTTAGATGAAGAGTTCGATTCTGAAGAGGATGATGAAGATTTTGAGGTAGAGGTAAATACTGATCCTGAACTTGGTTCTCAAACTCTTAACCAAACCCTAATTCAGCCAGGTGATAACGATAACTTCACCATTGAACGTAACGAGGAAAGAGAACTCGACGAAGAAATGATAGATGAACAGGAACTGTATGACCCCACCCTGGAGCTATCACGTTACCAGAAGCCCCTTTTGGAACTTCTTGAAGATTATAAAAATACAGAGTCGCCGGTTACCAATGAGGTGCTAATCGAAAACAAAAATAAAATTGTTGAAACCCTATCGCACTATAAGATACAAATTGATAAGATAAAAGCTACAATCGGTCCTACTGTAACGCTTTACGAAATTGTCCCGGCACCAGGTATTCGAATTAGCAAGATAAAGAGCCTTGAGGATGATATTGCCCTTAGCCTATCGGCATTAGGAATTCGAATAATAGCACCTATTCCCGGAAAGGGTACAATAGGTATTGAGGTACCCAATCAAAACCCCGAAGTGGTTTCGATGCATTCCATAATCAAATCTCAAAAGTTCCAGGAATGCAAATATGATTTGGCTATTGCTCTAGGTAAAACCATTTCGAACGAGATTTTTATACTTGACCTTGCAAAGCTACCACATCTGTTGGTAGCAGGAGCAACAGGACAGGGTAAGTCGGTGGGATTAAATGCCATCATTACATCTTTGCTCTATAAAAAGCATCCTGCCGAAATTAAGTTTGTACTGGTTGACCCCAAAAAGGTAGAGCTTACGCTTTACAGCAAGTTGGAGCATCATTTTCTGGCCAAAATACCCGATTCCGATGAATCCATAATAACTGATACCCAAAAGGTGATTTACACCCTGAACTCGTTATGTGTTGAAATGGACAAGCGCTACGAGCTGCTTAAAATGGCTCAGGTACGGACTATTAAAGAGTACAATCAAAAATTTATTGCCCGACGTCTTAATCCCAACAAAGGACACAGGTACCTGCCCTATATCATTGTGGTTATTGATGAGTTTGCCGATTTAATAATGACCGCTGGCCGAGAGGTTGAAATGCCTTTAGGCCGATTGGCCCAATTGGCTCGTGCCATAGGAATACATTTGATAATTGCTACACAGCGCCCTTCAACTAATATCATCACGGGTATAATTAAGGCAAACTTCCCAGCACGTATAGCTTTCAGGGTTTCATCCATGGTCGATTCACGTACCATACTTGACACCCCAGGCGCTAATCATTTGATTGGTCGAGGTGATATGCTGGTATCTGCGGGTGGCGATATGATTCGCGTTCAATGTGCATTTATAGATATACCTGAGATTGAACGCATTACCGACTTCATTGGAAATCAACCGGGTTACACGCATGCCTATGAGCTACCGGAATATGTCCCTGAGGGACAAGATGGTATAAAAGATGTGGATTTGAAGAAACGCGATGAGCTATTTGATGAGGCAGCCCGATTAGTGGTTCAAACCCAAATTGGCTCAACATCTAACATACAACGAAAATTTTCCATTGGTTATAACCGTGCCGGTAGGATTATGGATCAATTAGAGGCCGCTGGAATTGTTGGTCCTAGCGAGGGTAGTAAAACCCGACAGGTTTTAATTGTTGACGAAATATCCCTGGAACGTCTTTTGAATAGTTTAAACAACGAATAAACATTTTTATTACTACTTTTGCAGGCCTAAAAATTTTTAGAGATGCGTAAATTATTTTTGTTACCCGTTTTGATGGTTTTGGCAGTTGAATTACAAGCACAGCATGTAAATCCTGATGCTGTTGTTAAGGAATTTAGCCAAAAAATGCAAACCATCAAAACCTTATCGGCAACCTTCAGCTTTACCCTTGAGAACCTTCAGGAAAAAATTACCGATACCCATCAGGGGAAAATCTTTGCCAAGGGAAATATGTTTTACATTGACCTAATGGGGATGGAAGTTTTTTTCAATGGACAAACCAAATGGCAGTATATTAAAGATGCCAATGAGGTAACCATTTCTATGAAAAATGCTAAAGAGGAAAGTTTTTTGGAGGATCCGATGAAGTTCTTTCGCGATTATGAAAAGAACTTTAAATATAAATTCATTGGGGAGTCAAAGGTGCGAAACCGCATTACTTATGAGGTTGATTTCTTTCCCCGTGATTTAACCCTACCCTACTCATCAGTTAAGTTGAAGTTTGATAAAGCATTACTTGAACCGGTTATGATTCGTTATCAGGGTAAGGATGGCAATAACTACATCATTCAAATAAAGAATTTTAAATCAAACATACCGATTCGCGACGACCGTTTTGCCTTTGATGTTAGTAAGCACAAAGGAATAGAAGTTATTGACATGCGATGAGATTTGAAATGGGTTCACCTTCTGCTTTTACCATTTGGCTTACCGGATTACCTGCATCAGGTAAAACAACTCTGGGTTTAGGTATTAAAACTTTGCTAACCCAAAATGGAGTTCCTTGCGTCTTACTTGATGGCGATGCGGTTCGAATGTCGCTGAGTTCCGATTTAGGATTTAGCGCCAAGGAGAGGCTTGAAAATATTCGCAGAGCGGCCAACGTGGCTAAGTTACTTAACGAACAGGGCTTTATGGTAATATGCAGTTTTGTTTCTCCTTTGCAGCACATGCGTGATACAGCAAGAGCTATTTTGGGCGATAAGCATTTTTTTGAAGTATTTCTTGATGCCCCGGTTGAGGTATGTAGATTGCGCGATGGAAAGGGAAACTATCAAAAGGCAATTGATGGTCTTATTAATCAATTTACAGGCATTTCCGATACCTATGAACCACCAGTGAATCCCGATTTGATTATAGATACTGTAAACTTATCAATTAAAGAGTCGTTAAACTTGTTGTATAATAATATTCGCCATTGGCAAGGTTTTTAGCAATTAACTAATATTGTTGCGTAATTTTAAAAACTATGAGTAGTAAGGTACCCATTAGCCATCTTCGAGAACTTGAGTCCGAATCGATATTTGTTATCCGTGAGGTGGTGGCGCAGTTCGAAAACCCTGTGATGCTTTTTAGTGGGGGGAAGGATTCTATTGTGATGTATCATCTTGCCCGAAAGGCCTTTTACCCTGCAAAGGTCCCCTTTCCTTTAATGCATATCGATACCGGTCACAATTTTCAAGAGACCTTGGATTTTCGTGATTGGCTGGTTAAAGAAACGGGAGCGCAACTTATTGTTCGATACGTCCAGGATTCCATCGATAAGGGGAGGGTAGTTGAGGAAACGGGCTACAATGCCAGTCGTAATAAGTTGCAAACCGTCACCTTGCTCGATGCCATTGAGGAGCTAAAGGTTGACTGCGCTATGGGAGGGGGAAGACGCGATGAGGAAAAAGCACGGGCAAAGGAGCGCTTTTTCTCACACCGCGATGAATTTGGTCAGTGGGACCCCAAGAACCAGCGCCCAGAGTTATGGAATCTTTTTAATGGTAAGAAAAACCTTGGGGAACACTTTAGGGTATTTCCTATAAGCAATTGGACCGAAATGGATGTTTGGCAATATATTCTGCTCGAAAATATTGCACTGCCATCACTTTACTTTTCACATGAACGAGAGGTTTTTGAACGCGACGGCGTTTTGTATGCCAAAACTTCTTTCTTGAAAATGAAGGAAACTGAGGTGGCAGAAAAAAGAATTGTTCGCTTCCGAACTATAGGCGATGCTACCTGCACTGGTGCTATTGAATCTAGAGCAACATCGGTTGAGGATATTATTCGCGAGGTTGCAGCAACCCGAATCACTGAGCGCGGCGGCAGAGCCGATGATAAACGCTCTGAAGCTGCAATGGAGGATCGTAAAATTGAAGGTTATTTTTAAATGCTTTGCTGATTATGGAAACTGTAAATACCGAACGCTCATATCTCGACATGGAGTTATTGCGCTTTACCACGGCCGGTAGCGTTGATGACGGTAAGAGTACACTTATAGGACGATTGCTTTACGATTCTAAAGCTATCTTTCAGGATCAACTCGAAGCAATTGAACGGGCCAGCATCAAAAAAGGGGAGGAGCATATTAACCTCGCCCTATTGACCGATGGCTTACGTGCCGAACGCGAACAGGGTATCACCATTGATGTGGCCTACAGATATTTTCATACGCCTAAACGTAAGTTTATTATTGCTGATACCCCAGGGCATATTCAGTACACCCGAAACATGGTTACCGGTGCCTCTACCGCAAATGCTGCAATTATCCTGGTTGATGCCCGTAATGGTGTTATTGAACAAACCATAAGGCATGCCTACATCGCTTCGCTTCTCAGAATTCCACACGTAATAGTTTGTGTTAATAAGATGGACTTGGTGGAGTTTAAGCAGGAGGTTTTTGATGCCATTCAGGCTCGATTTTTGGAGTTCTCTACTCATCTCGACCTGCACGACGTCAGGTTTATACCCATCAGCGCTTTATTGGGCGATAACGTGGTGGAACGATCCAAGAACATGGAGTGGTACCAGGGACCTACCCTAATGTATCTGCTTGAGAACCTTTACATATCTAACGATTATAACCAACTCGATGCCCGTTTCCCGGTGCAGTATGTTATTCGACCCCAATCAAATGAATTTCACGATTATCGTGGCTATGCCGGCCGAATGGCCAGCGGTTCCTTTAGGGTGGGCGATAGGGTAAAGGTGTTACCATCCGGTTTTACAACAAACATCAAGGGAATTGATTTCTGGACTGATCATTTGGATTCCATTACTGCACCACAGTCGGGTACCATATTGCTGGAGGATGATTTGGATGTATCGCGCGGCTGCATGATTATTCCAGCAGATAATGGTATTAAACAAGGTCAGGATATAGAACTGATGATATGTTGGCTTAACGAAAAAAACATGATAGTTGGTAGCAAGTATGCACTTAAGCATACTACCAACGATTTGCGGTGCATGATAAAAGAAGTTAAATACAAGGTAAACATAAATACCCTTGAAAAGGACTATGAAGATAAGACAATCAGACTTAATGATATTGCCTGCATTACAATAAGAACCACTAAACCTTTATTTTACGATTCTTACAGGCAAAACCGTATTACCGGAAGCCTCATTTTGGTAGATGAGGGAACAAACATAACAGTTGGTGCGGGTATGATACTATAACTTACCTTCAAGGCGGCTCAGTGCCGCCTTAACTATTTTATCATGGTCAAATGCCAGTGAGGGTAACTGGTTAAGGGGAAACCACTGTGCGTGGGCTGCATCATCGCGGGCAATGGGTTGTAATTTAGTTTGATTGGTTCTACCCCAGAATGCAATGGAAATATTTCGATCGCGGGGATCGCGCTTGGGGCCGTCGAAGGCACCTATTTGTTGTAGTTCTATGCCCTTAATTCCAGTTTCTTCGAAGAGTTCTCTTGCTGCTGCATTAACAAGCAACTCGTTCATTTCAGGGAAACCTCCAGGAATAGCGTAATGCCCTTTAAAAGGCTCGTTGCCCCTTTTTATAAGCAAAACATGCGTTGCTGCATTGTTGTTGTCTACTAAAAAAACTACGGCATCAACCGTAACAAGCATTCGGGGGTATTTATAGGTAAACATGCTATTCATTGGGGTTTTCTTCGTTATCATCTTTTGAGCGCCTTCGGTCTCGAATGGTCACGGCTATCCACAGTGCAAAAATTATAATGGCAAAGGTTATGAGGATTTGGTGCTTAAGCATGGCATATATTATTTGACAATAAAATTAACTACTAAATCGAGTAAAGTCAAATTTATGAAAAAAGTTCTTACTCTATAACCCTTTTAATTATTCTTAAACGATGGGTATAGATTCCGTTATCGACATTAAAAATACCTTGATGATCGAACCTATCGATTCTTACATAGCCGGAGCTATGGATAATGGTGCTGTTGTCAATCAACACTCCCACATGAATTATTGAATTTTCCTTGTTGTCAAAGAATGCCAAATCGCCAGGGCAAACCTGATTAACAAACTCGATGGTTTGACCAATTATTGCCTGCTGCCAGGCATCACGCGGAAGGTTAATTCCTATTACTCTGTAGCAAACCTGAACTAATCCTGAGCAGTCCACTCCATAGGGCGATTTCCCGCCCCATAGGTAAGGGCTGTTAATAAAGCTATTAGCGCAGTGTAGTAGTTTTTCTGCAGGTGTAACTGTGTGATGGTCTAAGGGATGAGTTTCAACCTCAAATTCAGTTTTGTTTAGCCAAAAGGATTTCCCATTGAAGTTGTAAAGTAGCGACCCTGGGCAAAGATGGTAGCGGGTGTGGTTAGCCTTGTTGATGGCGGTAAAGCTCAGCTCGGAAACAGTAATGGCTTGTTTGAAAATGTTGACCTCTTTTTCTTCAGGGATTGTTTCAATTAGTCGGGAATCCACCCAACCGGTGTAGCTGTCGGCAATACTTTCTATCTTGTACCATTGCTTAAGTTCTTCGATAATTTGAACCTGCTCTCCAAAGAGCAATTGGTTTATAAGTTCTGCTCGTTCGTTGGGTTCGCTTCGAACAGCAGCTAAACTCTTTGCAGCAATTCCGAGCATTGCTTTTTTTGTTGTAAAAATAATAAAAATGCTAAAATGGGAAGCAGTTAAAACTGCCTATTGCCAAATGGCAGTTATTTTTGCTGAAAGCGCATTACCCTTTACTATATTTTCAACTTCGACAGTTAAGGGAGATTTTAGGGTTATTTCAAGTGTGTGCTCAATCCAGCCTGCTATTCGTTCCATGATAAGTTTTTCATCGGGATGGAACTTATCGAGGAGTAAAACGGCTTTTTTATCTGCACTTTCAATTACCTTAATATCGGCTGGTTGATAGTAGGTGGAAAAAATGCTAGAAGCTCTACTCAGGACAAATTGGGGAGAACTTATTCTAACAAAAATTTTGTAAATGCCTTTTAACGCAATATCGGAACTAAAACGGCCGATCTCCCGGGCTGCTTTTGTATGTTCGCCATTGTAAAACAGGTCGGCAACCTTTTGAGTGGGGATAATTACTGATTCCATTAAGGGGTACCAGGTGGTTGCATAAATAGGTTTTTCTAGAATTTCGCGCGATGTTGGTGGAAGGGACTTTAACCATTCGCTATACCTGCCAATATAATTTGCCTTGACAAAGTCAGGTGTTGCTTTTACAGCTGAACCTTTAATTTCCATGGTTATCTTTTTTTAATCAATAATAAACACATTTTTGAATAGATCCAAATTTTTTTTCTTTCTCCTATTTCCCACCACCTACAAAGAAGTAGTTTACGTTTGATTTTGTGTTAAATATTCAATCGTACAACTTTTTCTGTTGAGATTTTAATGTGCGAAAATAGCCAACTAATCATTAGGAACGACGCGAGAGGGTGAAGCCTATCAATTTAGTTCTTAAAAATTATTTTAACCCATGAGCTAAAGCCCAGTGGTGTTGCATTGCTATGAAATTCTAAGTATCTAAAGTGGCGAATAAGTAATATAATCGTTTCCCTCTTCCGATAGGCCACCAATATTAAAATTAAAGTGATTGTTTTATTTGATTTTAAGTGATTTATTGATAATATTTTTTATATTCAAATGATACGGTTTGCAATTGCTTGTTGGATTAGGTTGACTAAAAAATTGGCTGTGTAAGTGTCTTAAAGTGTAAGGTTATTAAAGACGCTGAGCTACCCATAATGCAATCTTAAATCTGACAAAAAAATTATTTAAACGCATTTGGGGAAGAACCATTGGCTATGCCTATACCGTTAGGACTTATTCCTCAATGATCAAAACATAAAGTTCCGCATTGTAACTTATTTGATTACATTTTGTTATAGCCCTAAATGATTGTATTAAAAAAGTTTTACAATGTTGTTGATTATCGTTCAAATTGATGTCATGTGTTAATATATATGGCTTGGCTAAATCAATTTGAAGGGAACAAAAGCAAGAAAAAGGTTAAGTGTGTCACCCAATTAGTTGCAGATGCCGGTAAAACTTTATAAACATATGCTACAGTTAGGGGGAAGGTATAGGTTATAAAGAGTTTTTTGTCAATAGATTAAAGTGCATTAGCGCTTACATGTAGTATTAAGCAATTCCTGAGCTTTAAAGAAATTTTTTAATGCTGAAATTGAGAAGCATCGGCATGCTTCTTCCTTTTCCATAAGTTGAAGATGCGCTAAACCCTTTAGGTAGTATGCTTCAGCAACATGATAATCCATAAGAATAAGTGCATCAAAGTCTTGAATAGCTTGTTGGGCCTGGCTGGTTTTTAAGTAAATTTTACCCCTGGTTAGCAAGATATCGGGTTGGTTTGGGGTAAATTTTTGCTGCTTGGCAATGGCAAGCAGAGCATCGGCATAGTAACCGGCTTCGTAGGCACATTCTATAAGTAGCAAATTGGCATTGGGGTCGTGATGGTAAAAATCGAGGTAGGTTTTTATGGTACTATAGGCTTCGTTCCATAGTTTCAATTGAATCAGTATTTGCACCTTGGTTAATAGGTATTGCGGCTGGCCACCCGATTTCTGGAGAGCTGCTTCAATTTGTTTTAGTGCCTTTTTATTTTGCTCTAACTTGAGCAGGCATTTTGCCTGCAGTGCATTGTAGGAATGATTTCTTTTGCTCTTTCGATAGGCCTTTTCAAAATCGTATAGTGCAAGTTGGTAGTTCCTTTCGCCATAGTGAGCCATGCCCCGGAGTTCAAAAAGGGTAGCCCGGGATTTTGCTCCCTTGATTCGTTTGCCCAGTAGCTCTATAGCTTCATCGAACTGCCCGGCATTGATAAGGTAATTGGCGTAGTGGATGTCTTTTTCCACGGGTGTGTACCAATCTTTTTTCCATAATTCGGCCCATAGCTTATGTTTGAAGGCAGCGGAAAAGTCGTTATCAAGAAGATACTTACTTTCAGGTTCTTTATAAACTGATTCAAGATTATTTCTAGTCCAGTTAATGCAGCTAAGGGTATCGCCTTTAATACAGTACGATTTAGCCAGCCAGAACGAAGCAATACCTTTTCTAAAGCTTTCGGCTTTAAGGAAAAAGTCAATGGCTTTGTCGGGATCTCCAGCCTTTAAGTAAGTTTCACCTTTAAGCAATGCATATTGATAGCGTATAGGTTTGATGAGTTGAACGCAGGAATCAGTCCATTGCTGGGCCGTTGCGATATCATTTTCCCAGAGGGCTGCTTGTGCCTTGAAGTAGCAGTAGGGTAATTTTTGTGCCCAAGTTGGGAAACCCAGAAGCCATAGAGTTAGGCTGAACAGAATGGGAACAGGTTTGTAGAACCAGCCACACATTCCCTTATTTTCTGATAAGATTCTTTACCTTGCTGATTTCCATAAATGTTGCGCCATTGCTGGGTCCAAAACTTCCGCCAATTATCAGTACCATATCCTCTGAGGCAATTTTTCTGTGTTCCAGCATAAGGCTTATGGCATCGGTAAGGAAATGGTCATGTGTGGTGCGGGGTTCCATGTAAACTGCCTCAACCCCATAGGAAAGAGCAAGTTCACGCATTACATGCTGCTTGTAACAAATGGCATAAATGGGAATTCTACCCCTAAAGGCGGCTAAATACCTTCCGGTTCGGCCAGTAAGTGTATCAACAATAATAGCTTTTATGGGGAGCGATGAGCAAGCTCTTACAGCCGATTTTGCGAGGGTTGCGGTAACCTCGTTATTAACTCGAACCAGGTTAAGTGAAATTTCTGATTCCTGAACCTCTTCCACCTCACGGGCAACGCTAGTCATTACCTGAACGGCCTCAAGCGGGTATTGTCCGTAAGCGGTTTCGCCGCTTAACATGATGGCATCGGTACGTTCGTAAATGGCATTTGCAATATCGCTAATCTCTGCTCGTGTGGGGCGCGGATGTTCAATCATGGTATGCAACATTTGTGTAGCAATAATTACTGGCTTTTTACTTTCAATGCACTTACGGACTAGACGCCTTTGTATGTTTGGTAGTTTTTGGGCAGGTATTTCAATCCCTAGGTCGCCGCGTGCTACCATTATGCCATAGGCGTGATCAAGTATCTCTTCAATATTATCGACCCCCTGCTGGTTTTCAATCTTGGCAATGATTTTGATTGGGCTTTTGTACTGTTCCAGTATTTCTTTTATCTCAAGCACATCGTGCTTATTTCGTACAAAGCTATGGGCAATAAAATCGATGTTATTTTCAATGGCAAATTTTACAAATGCCCTATCTTTTTCAGTTAACGAGGGTAAGCTAATGTGAACATTGGGGAGGTTCACGCTTTTTCTTAACTTGATGGTGCCACAGTTTACTACCTCGCAGAAAAGTGTGGTATCGTTTTTATCAATTACTTTGAGTTCAATTTCCCCGTCGTCTATCAAAATAGAGTTTCCAACAGGAACTTCATTGGCAATCTTCAGATAGCTTACGTAAACAGTGTTGCCGCCCGAAGCGCCATTCGGATTACCAACTATATTGATACGCATTCCGGCTTCAACCGGAATCTCTTCGCCATTCGACGAGGTTCTAATCTCTGGTCCTTTGGTATCGATAAGAATTGCAATGCTTTCGGAAACTTCCCGAATGTTTGCAATTACGTTTTTTGCCGTTTCGGGGCTCATATGAGCAGTGTTCAAACGTGCAACGTTAATTCCAGCCTGGTAAAGGGCTCTTATAAAATCTACATCGCAACGTTTATCGGAAATAGTGGCTACAATTTTGGTTCGCTTAAGCATAACTGATTAAAATTTTTGCAAAAATACTTATTTTTCGAGCTGATTGTTAAAAAATCATTTCCTAAAACATTGCAAATGTTGGCAGACAATGGTAATTTGCGGCAGTATTAAATTGAGAAATGCGTTGGATTAAGACAATTGAGGATTACAGGAATTTTTTAGTTTTGGAAAAATCGCTTTCCGATAATTCTGTATTAGCTTATTTAACAGATTTGGAAAAACTTCGTCAGTTTGCCGAATCTAAAGGTATTGAGCCTGAATCGGTTGCTCGTGATCATATTGAGGAGTTCCTAGCTCAGCTGCACGATATGGGACTTAATAAACGCTCGCAATCGCGAATTTTATCGGGGGTACGAGGTTTTTTTAAATATTTGCTTTTGGAAGAGGTTATTGACAATAACCCAACCGAGATGATTGACTCGCCCAGGATTGGACGAAATTTACCTGAGGTTTTAACCGTTTCCGAGATTGATGCCATGGAGGCTGCAATAGACCTAAGCAAACCCGATGGCCATAGGAATAAGGCTATAATCGAAACACTTTACAGCTGTGGATTACGGGTTTCTGAATTGACTTCGCTGCGCATCACTGATTTATTTTTTAAAGATGGATTCATTAGGGTGATAGGTAAGGGCGATAAGGAACGGTTGGTTCCTATTGGTCGAACGGCAATTGAAACTATCAATCTATACCTTGAACAGCGAAACCGCAACTTAAGAGTTGATCCCAATTTTAGAAATATTGTATTTCTTAATAGGTGGGGGAAAAAGTTAACGCGCGAAATGGTTTTTACCCTCATAAAGAAATATGCCCAATTGGCTGGTATAAAAAAAAACATAAGCCCTCATACTCTACGACACTCATTTGCTACGCATTTAATTGAGGGGGGGGCAGATTTAAGAGCAGTTCAGGAAATGCTTGGGCATGAATCAATCCAAACAACTGAAATTTACACTCACCTCGATAGCCAATTCTTGAAAGAAACTATTATGATGTTTCATCCTCATAAGTAGATGTTTAACCTAATAAACTATAGCTATGGATGCTAATGATAAAGTAATTGAAACTCTTAAATTGGCTGGTAAACCAATGAAAGCCGGTGAAATAGCCGAAGCCTCCGGTATTGATAAAAAAGAGGCAGATAAGGTCATAAAAAAACTGGTGGCTGAGGGTAAAATCGAATCACCAAAACGTTGTTTCTACAATGTTAAAAGGTAAAAGAAAAACGGGTTGAACACAACCCGTTTTTCTTTTACAATTACTTAGATTTATCTGGTGCTTGAGGTATTTCAGGTAAGGGCTTGTAATCCTTAAGCATTATTTTAATCTGCTCAATTGCCTTATTCAGCTGGTCATCTTGTCCCATGTACTCACGATAGGGATCATTGTCGATTTCAATATCAGGATCAACGCCATGCCCCTCAATAATCCAGCTGCTTTCATCGGAGCTATAACTTGCAAATTCAGGTTTACGCAAATCACCACCATCAACAAAAGGTAACGAACCCGAAATGCCAACAACGCCTCCCCAACTTCTAACGCCAATAACAGGACCTAAACCTAATTTCTTGAAACCGTAAGGGAATAAATCGCCATCGGATGCTGAGTAGCGATCAATCAGCACTACCTTTGGTCCGTAATGGGTTTGTGCAGGAATAGTAGAAGGATGGTTAATACCACGTCGCATGGTCATTCGATAAACAATCCTGTTAAGCCGCTCAAGAATCATGGGCGAAACGTTGCCACCACCATTACCCCTATCGTCAATAATCAATGCCTTTTTGGTGAGCTGCGGGTAGAAGTGTTTTACAAACTCATTCAATCCCTCAACTCCCATATCGGGAATATGGATGTAGCCAACCTCGCCATTGGTGGCCTCGTTTACCTTTCGAATGTTGTTTTGAACCCAGTTGTAGTAGTATAGGCTCGACTCATCGGCAATAGGCACTAGCAATACCTTTCTGCTTCCGTTAAGTTGGGGTTGTGAGTTTACGGTTAGCTCTACGGTTTTATTTGCCTTGTCGATTAGCGCGGTATAGATATCAGGAATATCTTTCAAATCTTTACCATCAACTGCCAAAATAAAATCACCCTCATGAACGTTAACGCCAACATCTTTTAAGGGTGAACGAAACTCGTTGCTCCAGTTGGCACCATCAAGTATTTTATTTACCTGGAAGTAGCCACTGGAGTGCTTGCTAATTTTTGCCCCTAGCAATCCGGTTTTTATGCGTTCAGGTTCGGGTCTATCTCCGCTACTTACATAGGCATGACCGATGTTAAGTTCTCCAATCATCTCGCCAATGATGTAGGTCAGGTCGTTACGATGTTTGGCGTAAGGCACTAAAATCGAATACTTCTTGTGAATGGCATTCCAATCAACACCATGCATGTTTTCAACATAGAAGAAGTCGCGCATTTGCCGCCAGCTTTCATCAAAAATCTGCTTCCATTCCTTTTGGTAATCAACCCAAACCTTCATGTTGCGCAGATCGATGGTTTTCTCCATGTTGATTTTTCCTGTGGGAAGATCGATAACTGCAAATGTTCGGTTTTTGGATGCCAGCATTTTTTTGCCGTTAGCCGATATCACAAAGCGAATGCCCTTGTCAAGTTCGGTTTCCTTTTGCTTTTTCAGATCATAAACATAAGTGGTACTTTGGTGATCCGATGAGCTGGAGTAGCTATAGTAAACCTTATCATTGATGCAGTAAATGTTGTAGTAGTAACCTGCTTTTCCCGGGAGGGCAACCGTTCGAAGCTCAATACCGTCGAAATCTATTTTAATCGGTTGAACCTCTGGTTTTGATTTGCTATCGGTTTTGTCTTCAGACTTTTTGGACTCTTTTTCCTGTGGCTTATCAAGTTTTGCTGTTTCTGCCCTAACATCATTGTTTTCAGGTGCAAATGGCGATGGCGTGTCCTTTGAGAGCAATATCAGGTAGATTTTGCTCATATCCGTATAGGCATAATTCCATTCAATGTTGCTGTAAGTTGGGTTAAAATCCCTATCTGACACATACAGAAGATATTTGCCATTGTTTGAGAATACAGGTGAATAAGAGGAGAACCAGTTGCTGGTAACGGGTATTACCGTTTTGCTGTCAATATTATAGATGTAGATAACCGAGAAACGGTTAGCATCGATTGCTGTGTAGGTAATCCATTTACTATCGGGCGACCAGTTGTAGCTATTGATGAGTCCGTATTCGCCTTTGGCTACCAGTGTTACCGTTTGGGTGGTTACATCAACATAATGTAATCGTCCGAGGCGGTCGGAGAAAAGAATCTTTTTGCTGTCGGGCGACCATTTGATGGAAAAGATATAGTTATTGATACCCGATGTAACCGCTGTAGCAGGACTGCTGCCATCGTGGGGTCGAATGTATATTTCATATTCACCGGATTTATCAGATAGGAAGGCAATCCATTTGCCGTCGGGCGACCAGGTGGCCTCACGGTCGTGGGCATCGGAGCTTTCGGTGAGGTTAAGGGTTATCCCTTTTTCGGCTGGAAGTGTAAAAATGTCACCTCGGGCACTGAAAACTACGCGCTCGCCATTGGGCGAAAGGTCAATGCGGTTAATGCGTTTACTGGCATCTACCATAGCGCTACGGGCGTAATTCTGGTCGTCGGCAATGGTTACATTAATCTTACTGGTTATCCTGCTTTTAACATCAAATGCATAGAGGTAGCCTCCTTTTTCAAAAACAACAGTATTTTCGTCGAAAGATGGGAATTTAATATCGTAGTCGGTAAAGTTGGTTACCTTTTCAATCTGCTTTGTTTTGGTGTTATATACAAAAAGGTTCATGGTACGATCGCGATCGGAGAGGAAGAAAATTTCGTCGCCAATCCACATGGGGATGATATCCTGAGCCACGTGGTTGGTAATGTTGGTAATAGCTTTGGTATCAAAATCAAAAATCCAGATATCATCGGCCATGCCTCCTTTGTAGTACTTCCATGTTCTGAACTCTCTGAAAACGCGGTTAAAGGCAAGTTTCTTGCCATCGGTTGAAAAAGAACAGAAGCCGCCCCCGGATAGGGGAATCTCTTCGCTCAAACCACCCTCTGCAGGGACCATAAAAAGTCCCCCCACAAAGGAGTTAAAACTTTGCTTACGCGAACGGTAAACGATTTTTTTCCCATCGGGTGTCCAGGTCATAACAATGTTGTTTGGCCCCATTCGGTCTGCCACATCATCGCGGTTAAGCGTTGCTGTGTGGGTCAACCTTTTAGGAATACCACCACCGGCAGGAATGGTGAAAACCTCAGTGTTACCGTCGTACTGCCCGGTAAAAGCAATATTTTTGCCATCGGGCGAAAAGCGGGCAAACATTTCATAACCCACATGTGACGTTAGCTTGCGAGCAATACCGCCACTTAGGGGTATGGTGTATAGATCGCCTGCGTAGGTAAACACAACTTGTTTGCCGTTAACGGTAGGAAATCGCATTAACCTTGCCTCTTCTGCTTTGGATAATGCAAAAGTTGTAACGGAAAACACCATTGCAAAAATTAATTTTCTTATCATAGGCTGAATATTTGGTTTTAATTTAAGTTTACTAAATATAGACATTTTATTCAAGGTGAAGTTTAACTTAATTCGATTTTTATTCATTACGGTTTTGGAATGGAGCAGATAAACTATTCAATATGAGCGCTTTTGTTGATATTTTTTGATAAATTGTTAATATTAATCTACCGTTGGCATATCATATGCACTAAAGATTAGGAAAAGGCTTGCTATTTTTGTAATTCACAAAATTATAAATGATGAGGCGCATTTTATCTCTTTTATTTATCATAGCATTATCGGTTGATTTTTTACAGGGTCAGCATAAAAATCCTTTACTTGTGAACGATTCGCTGCAACAGAAGCGTTGGGTCGATTCAGTTTTTAACTCTCTTACCTTGAAGGAGCGAATAGGGCAATTGTTTATGGTGGCAGCCTACTCAAACCGAGATGAAAGGCATGTTAGCGAGATTGCACAATTGGTTGCTAAGCAAGGAATAGGCGGGATTATTTTTTTTCAGGGTGGCCCAGCTAGGCAGGCCAACCAGACAAACTATTATCAATCGATAGCCAGGGTTCCGCTTTTAATTGGTATGGACGCCGAATGGGGTTTGGGAATGCGTCTTGACAGTACCATTTCATACCCCCGGCAAATGGCTTTTGGTTCCGCGGGCGATACATTGCTTATGTATCGCATGGCATCGGATTTAGCTCTGCAGCTTAAACGCTTGGGCGTTCATGTGAACTTTGCGCCTGTGGTGGATGTAAACAGCAATCCGCTTAATCCTGTAATTGGCTCACGGGCTTTTGGCGAGGATCGTGAAGTGGTTGCTCGTTTCGGTTTATCATATATGAGGGGCCTTCAGGATAACGGAATCATTGCGTGCGCCAAGCATTTTCCTGGCCATGGCGACACCAACGATGATTCACACTTAACGCTTCCAACTATCCCGCATAGTTCTAATGTAATCGATTCTCTACATATCTATTCCTTCAGCAGATTGATTGCTAAAGGAGTTGCATCTGTGATGGTAGGTCATTTAAGAGTTCCGGCTTTTGAACCCGATAGTTTGATTCCTTCCAGCCTATCGAATAGAATAATTGGTCAAAAGCTAATGGGTGGCTTAGGTTTCAGCGGATTAATCTTTACCGATGCCATGAACATGAAAGCGGTGTCGGCCCTTTACGATCCGGTTGAGGCTAACATTCGTGCGTTGCTTGCAGGAAACGATGTTTTGCTTTTCCCTTCGGAAATAGAAAAAACTATTAGTCGCATTGAAGTTCTGATTCGTAAAGGCCAGTTCCCTGAGGAGATAATCAATATTAAGTGTCGAAAGATATTGATGTCAAAGTATTTTGCTGGTTTAAACAGCTATAAACCCATTGAATTAAAAAACTTGTATTCTGATTTAAACCAGAGGAATTACCAGTTGCTACGACGCCAGATTGCTGCCCGGGCAATAACTCTCATACATAATGATAGCATTTTACCATTAAAGCGATTGGACACACTAAGAATAGCCTACATCGAAATTGGTGCCAATAAGGGCGATGTTTTTCGCGAGCAACTGGAGCTTTACTCCGATGTTCATACATTTAGCATTGAGGTTGATGTCCCACAGGATGAATACGATACCCTTTTGGCACTCCTTGAGCCCTACAATCTAATAATTGCGGGTTTACATACCATTGATTCAAGGGCAGCCATGGGCTATGGGGTTTCGCAACAGGCATCCAATTTTTTGTTTGATCTATCGTTCCAAAAAAAGGTAATACTTACCCTGTTTGGCAATCCATATGCCGTAACACGGTTCTCAAATCCTTTTGGCTATGCTGGAATCCTTGTATCGTACGATAATTCACCCGATGCTCAGGGCTTAACCGCACAAGCAATTTTTGGAGGAAGGCCTATTTCGGGACGGCTTACTGTAAATGCCAGCGTTGTATTCTCCGTTAATACAGGTCAACTCATTGCTAAACCCATCAGGCTCAGCTATGCTATACCCGAAGAGATTGGGATTAATTCAGCCGATTTGGCTGAGGTTGATTCAATTGCCCTTGAGGCAATTAAGGCAGGGGCCACACCGGGTATGCAAATAATTGCCGCCAAGAATGGTGTGGTGTTTTATCACAAATCGTTTGGAAAGCCAACTTATGTTTCAGAATTTGACTCCGATACCCGTATGCTTTACGATGTGGCCTCGGTTACCAAGGTGGCTGCCACACTTCCAGCTGTTATGCAGCTTTACGATAGCAAACGAATCGATTTGAACGCCAATCTTGGCAGTTACATCAACCTAATAGGATTTCCCGATAAAAGTTCAATAAAGTTGATCGATATTCTTCGTCACCAATCAGGATTACTGGCATGGCTGCCTTTTTATACCAACACCTTAAAGTCTATAGAACCTTCTATCCCATTATGGTCACAAACCCTTAGTTTGCAGCATCCCTTTAAAGTCAATGGGAACCGCTATGTAAGCCGGTATTCGTATCCTAGCCCGACCTTTTACCGAACCGATTCAAGTTCACTATTTCCTGTTAGGGTTGCCTTCAGGCTTTTTGCCATAAAGTCGATGCCCGATTCCATATTTAGGTGGATGAATGTTTCTCCCCTTTCCGAACCGGGAAAATATCGCTACAGCGACTTGAACTTTTTGTATTTGCAAAGGGTTGTTGAAACCCTTGAGGGTAAACGTCTCGATAAAATTATTGCGCCTCTTTACCGGCAAATGGGGATGAACTATACAACATATAATCCCACGGAGCGATTCGAAACCGATCGGATTATTCCAACAGAACTTGATCCGGTTTTTAGGAAGCAGCTGCTATGGGGGCATGTGCACGATCCAGCAGCTGCCATGATAGGAGGTGTCGCCGGCCATGCCGGTTTGTTTGCCAACGCTAACGATATGGTTAAGTTAATGCAGCTCTACCTAAACGATGGCGAGTATGGTGGAGAGCGCTATTTTGCACCCGGTACTGTTATATTGTTTAGCAATCCTAATGTAACAAATGGTAACCGAAGGGCGTATGGGTTCGATAAACCGGCTCTGAACGGATCAAGTTCACCTGCAGGCTCGCTAGCTTCACCACAAAGTTTTGGACACACTGGCTTTACAGGAACAGTGGTTTGGGCCGATCCACAGAATGGTCTGATATACGTTTTTCTTTCTAACCGTGTTCACCCTAATGCGGAAAACAACAAACTTGTAACATCAAACATCCGTACGCGCATACATGATGTTTTTTACAGGGCGATAGGATTAAAGGGTAGCAAATAGTAACCTTTTGAGGAAATTTATCAATCATTTTATTCTACAAAGTGTGGAGAAAAATCCACACTTTTTTAGTGTTGCTCATTAGTTCTTGAAATTAATTATTATTAAGTGTCATGAATTCAAGTACATGTAGTCGGTTATTTGTTTCATTTAAATATTTATTTGTTTTGGCACGATTTTGTTACTACTACAAGTGTCCCAAACATCATAAATACATAATTGCTGTTGCCACCAGCAGCCAGGTTGTCCGGAGCACCGCATTTACTGTCAGCCATGCATCGAATCCACCAATAGTCCCAGATCAAAGACAGTATAACCCGGACAACTTTTTTTATTCATTAAAAATTTTAGTTGAATTGTTACCCATTTGCTCGGCGTACGCTATTGTTTTGTCATAACCAAAAAATCAATTCTTTCCCCATTTAATATCTAATCCTTCAATATTTGATAGTACTTGAAGCAGCGTGTTCTTTTCGGTATTTCCAGTGTGGTATGGATAAAGAATTCTAGGTTCTACCAATTCAACAGCATTCCGAAGCATTGCAGGGCTCATAGTAAAGGAAAAATTATCAGGAAGAAAGGCTATGTCAACTAGGCCGAGTTTGCTCATTTCCGGAATATTTTCAGTATCCCCAGCAACGTAAATCCTTAAGTTATCGAATTCAAAAATGTAGCCGTTGCCTTCGCCCTTTGGGTGAAAGGGCTCCCCGTTGGGGCGTTTATTTTCAATTTTGTAGGAGGGTACAGCTATTAATTGAAAGTTGGGAGTAACAACGGTGTTCCCGTTCGATACAACTGTCCCATTGGCTTTAACGCTACTCTGAACCGCACAGATTGATGTCCAGTAGTGATCGTTTTTTTTCGGTAAAAATCTTGCTTAGAGCCAAAGAATCCAAGTGGTCGCGATGGTGATGGGTGATTACTATATAATCGGCTTTAGGCAGAGTATCGTAATTAGCCTGGATCGACCAAGGGTCGATATGTATGCATTTCCCATTGAATTGGAACATTCATGTTCCTTGGCCTATAAGGTGAATGCTAAGTTTCTTACCATTTTGCGTGGTGTAATCGTTTAATCGTTTTGCATTTGATAGAATTGGTGTTACGCCAATGATAATGGCTAGCAGCAAATTTTTCATGGTAGTATTCTTTAGGATACTGCCAAAAATAGTAAAACCTTGTGATTATCACAAGGTTTTACTTTGGGTGCCCAGGACAAGACTCGAACTTGCACGCTTTTGACGGCGCCAGCCCCTCAAGCTGGTGTGTCTACCAATTCCACCACCTGGGCATTTGGTATCTTTGTTACGAAGTTAGAATTACTTTTGCTTCTAACTTTTTTATTTTATTTACCATAGGCGGTGGTAGCTCGTTTCACTCGGTTCCACCACCTGGGCATTTGGTATCTTTGTTACGAAGTTAGAATTACTTTTGCTTCTAACTTTTTTATTTTATTTACCATAGGCGGTGGTAGCTCGTTTCACTCGGTTCCACCACCTGGGCATTTGGTATCTTTGTTACAAAGTTAGAATTACTTTTATTCTAACTTTTTTCAGTTGCAAATATACAAAAATGTAGCAAAAACAAACAGAACCACTATTTTTTTGTGCCCAGAACAGGACTCGAACCTGCACATCATTGCTGACACTAGTCCCTGAAACTAGCGCGTCTACCAATTCCGCCATCTGGGCATCTACTATAAGTTTCTCAATACAAAAAGAACAAATTTTTCTACAGAAATTATTTTTATTACCCGTGGATGGCGGGAGCTCGTAGCACTCGGTTCCGCCATCTGGGCATCTACTATAAGTTTCTCAATACAAAAAGAACAAATTTTT
>DYKO01000008.1:0-83866 GCA_020722565.1 Rikenella microfusus | reverse complement strand
CTACAGAAATTATTTTTATTACCTGTGGATGGCGGGAACTCGTAGCACTCGGTTCTGCCATCTGGGCATCTACCTACATCATTTAAATTTTGCGGATGCAAAAATACAAAGTTTATTTAATTTATCAAGCGATTTTATTTAAAATTCTTTGATTGTCAATCTTTGCATCAAATGATGCTCAATGCCATTTGCTGATTTTTTTTGATTTTTAAATTATCAAAAAATAGTCGGAGCATTTTTACCCCGGCTAGTAGTTATTATTAAATGGTTTAAAGGTTATTTTTTATGTAGTTTGTCATTAATGTATATAGGTGCATTGTGGTATTGCCGCCCCTAATTCCATGATTTTTATCTGGATAAATCATGATATCGAATTGTTTGTTGGCCTGAACCAATTTTTCAATTAGTTCAACAGTATTTTGGAAGTGAACGTTATCGTCGGCAGTGCCGTGGATGAGAAGGAACTTTCCTTTTAGCTTTTCAACATGATTGATAGGGGAGTTGCTGTCGTACCCCATGGAGTTATCCTGCGGCAGCCCCATAAATCTTTCGGTGTAAATAGAGTCGTAGTAGCGCCAGTTGGTAACCGGAGCAACGGCAATGGCCATTTTAAACACATCGGCTCCCTTGAAAAGGCAAAGGCTCGACATGTAGCCACCGTAGCTCCACCCCCATATTCCTATTCTGCTACCATCCACATAAGGAAGGGTTTGCAGATATTTAGCGGTTTCAATTTGATCAATTGACTCGTAGTAACCCAGTTGTCCGTATGTCATTTTTTTAAATTGCTCGCCTCGTCCGCCGGTTCCGCGTCCATCAACACAAACAACCATATAGCCCAAAGTGGCAAGGTACTCATCCCAACCAATCCTAAAATTATCGGTTACCGATTGCGAACCCGGGCCACTGTACTGATACATCATTACTGGATATCTTTTAGAGCTATCAAAGTTTAGCGGTTTTACCATGTATCCGTTGAGTTCAATGCCCTCTGATGTTTTAAAGGTGAAAAACTCTTTTCGGGGTATATCGTATTGCGATAGTTGTTTATTCAGTTTCTGGTTGTCCTCCATTACCCTTATCATTTTACCATTTGAGTTGAATAGGGCGACGTTTAGAGGAGTTTCAACGGATGAATTATAAATAATGTAGTACTTGAAATTTTTGCTGAATAGTGCACTGTTGGTTCCGCTATCAGGCGACAGTTTAGTAATTATTCCTTTAAGTGTTACTGAAAATACTGCTTTACGTAGGGGACTATTATCGTATGCCTGATAGTAAATGGTTTGGTTTTTGGGGTTGTACCCATAAACATTGGTTACCTCATACTCACCCGAGGTGAGTTGTGTCATGTTTTTATTTTCAGTGTTGTATATATATATATGTTTGTAACCATTGCGCTCCGATGTTAGTATAAAGTTTTTTCCATCGGGGGTAATGGTTAGGAAGTTGTCGGTAACCTCTTCGATGTAGTACTTATTGGTTTCAGTAAATACCACGTTAGATGCACCTGTGGTGGGGTTGGCCATAAGTATATCGAGTTGGTTTTGCAGCCGATTAAGTCTGAGCATGCAGAGTCCGTTAGATGCAGGCATCCATTGTATTCGGGCAATATACTGATTGGTTTCAGGCCCTGTATCCATTTTCCTTGTTTGTCCTGTGGCAAGGTCGTAAACATGAATGCTAACCATTGAGTTTTCCTCTCCGGCTTTGGGATACTTAAAGGTATAGTTATCGGGATAAAGCTTGTGCTCGAACATGGTCATGTTAAACATTTTTACTCTACCCTCGTCAAAACGGTAAAAGGCTAACATTTTGGAATCGGGCGACCACTGAATTCCTGTAGTGAGAGCAAACTCCTCTTCGTAAACCCAGTCGGTTGCACCATTAATTATATGGTTGTATAAACCATCGGTGGTTACCTGGGTTTCAGAGTAATCCGATAGGTTAACAATAAAGATATTATTGTTCCTTACAAAGGCCACCCTGTTACCGTCGGGTGAGAAAGTGGCATTCATTTGGGGCCCATTTACCGATAAAGGTTTAATGGTTTTGGTCTTGATATCATAGATATAGTTGTTAGCTGTATAGGAGTGCCGGTAAATTGATTGCACATTGGTTTCGATGAGTATTTTTTGCTCATCACTCGAAAGCCTATAGTTCGAAAAACTTTTTAAATCGCCAATTTCAAAATCCGATGGATCAAAAAGTACCTCAACCTGTTCGCCATTTGTGAGTTTGTATTTGGCTACCTGTCCCTTATCGTTAAATGCTGCATAGAACTCGTTGTTGTTCATCGGGGTTAGTCCCCAAATACTTTTGGAACGGAAGGTTCCCTTATTAAATAAATCGTCAAGTGTAATCTGTTTTTTTTCAACTTGTGCGCTGGAGAAGGAAACTGTCAAGGTTATAAGCGCCACAAGGATAAGGATCCCTTTTCGCATAATCGTTTATTTTGGGTTGTTTAATTTGATGCGGAAGTTCTATTGTTGGTTTAATTGCATGCTAAAATAATGATAAATATTTTCTGAAATGCAACTTTTCACTTTTTGTGTAAAACTATTCATTTAAGCCTAACTTTTTTGATTGCAGCATGAATTATTTTATGGGGAGTGTTAGAAAGTTGAGAATAGATGCCGACCTTGTTTTGCTTTGCTCAACATAATGTTTCACTTTAAACTTTTTCAGATTTTATCAATCATTGATAAGCAAAATGGAAGGGAATTGCTGTAAAGCCATACAAATTGTACATTAACATATTGGAGCTTATAGTTGATAGTGTTTTTTATTATAATGTATAGCGTATTTGAATATATTGCTTTAAAACGATTGCGAATGTTAAATGATATGAAAGTTAGGCATAGGTTATCGGTTTCTAATTTTTTTAATACTTTTGTAAACTCACATGGAATTTGTTTGAAACATACTAGTAATTAATTATTTATAATTTAATTAAAACCCTAAATAAATGTCAAAAGTGAAAAGAGTTTACGTCTTTGGAAATAAGACAGCCGAAGGGAAAGCAGATATGAGGAATCTGCTTGGTGGAAAAGGTGCTAACCTTGCAGAGATGTGCCTTTTAGGGCTACCTGTTCCTGCTGGTTTCACTATTACCACAGATACCTGTAATGAGTACTACAATAATAACAATGAATTACCCGCAGATCTACTCCCTGAAATTTGGGATGCCTTGGCAAAAGTAGAGCAGATGATGGGGATGAAATACGGTGATCACGAAAATCCGCTTTTGGTAAGCTGCCGTTCAGGAGCCCGTAAATCGATGCCCGGTATGATGGACACTGTTCTGAACATTGGTCTTTGCTCTTCAACTATACCTGGTCTTATTAAAAAGACCAATAATCTAAGGTTTGTTTGGGACTCCTACCGTCGTCTAATTATGATGTATGCCGATGTGGTAATGGAAAAGGCCGAGGGTATTGAGCCGGTTGACGGGAAGGGAATTCGTAAGCATCTCGATGATATTCTGGATGAGTACAAGCATAGCAAAGGCTATAAGAGCGATACCGATTTAACAGCCGATGACCTTAAGTTTCTTGCCGAGGAGTTTAAGAAACAGATTAAAAAGGTTCTTGGTAAGGAATTTCCCGATGACGCCAAGGAGCAGCTTCTTGGTGGTATAAAGGCCGTATTCAAGAGTTGGAACGGTAAAAAGGCAGTATCGTATCGTCGTATTGAGGGCATACCCGATGATTGGGGCACAGCAGTAAACGTACAAACCATGGTATTTGGTAACATGGGCGATACCTCAGCAACCGGTGTGGCCTTCACCCGTAACCCTGCCACTGGCGATAACCTTTTCTATGGTGAGTGGTTAATCAATGCTCAGGGTGAAGATGTTGTTGCAGGTATTCGCACTCCAAACCCACTGAACAAGGAAACCAAGAACGAACAAAACAAACACCTTCGCAGCATGGAAGAGTTAATGCCAGAAACCTATAAGGAACTGGTTGAGATCCGCAATACCCTTGAAAAATCATTCAAGGATATGCAGGATATTGAGTTCACCATACAGGAAGGTAAGCTTTTCATGCTTCAGTGCCGTGCCGGTAAGCGTACTGGAACCGCTGCTTTGAACATGGCCATGGATATGCTGCATGAAGGCTTGATTGACGAAAAAACAGCTGTTCTCCGGGTTGACCCTATTCAACTCGACGAGCTATTACACCCTATTTGCGATTCCAAGGAAGAAGCAAAAGTAACAGTTATCGTTAAAGGGTTACCTGCTGGACCAGGTGCTGCTGTGGGCAAGGTTGTATTTACTGCTGAAGATGCAGTTGCATGGAATCGTAAAGGTGAAAAGGTTATTTTAGTTCGTGAGGAAACCAATCCCGAGGATGTTGAGGGTATGCGTGCAGCTATGGGTATTCTTACCGCTCGCGGAGGTATGACTTCACACGCCGCACTGGTTGCCCGTGGTTGGGGTAAATGTTGTATTGTGGGTGCTGGTGCCTTAAAGGTTAATGCTGCACTTAAAGTTGCAAAAATTGAAGGTACTAATATCGAAATTAAGGAAGGTGATATCCTAACCCTTAATGGTACCAAAGGGCATGTTTACAATGCCGAACTTAAACTTATGGAAGCAACAGAAAATCCTCGTTTCCAGGAATTTATGAAGTTGGTTGACAAGTACCGTAAAATGGGCGTTCGTACCAATGCCGATACCCCTGATGATGCAAAAGTTGCCCGCGATTTTGGGGCTGAAGGTATTGGTTTGTTCCGTACCGAACACATGTTCTACGGTAAGGGTTCCGAGGAACCACTATTCCTACTGCGTAAGATGATTCTTAGCTCAAACGAGCAGGAGCGCCGTGTTGCCCTTGATGAACTCTTTGTGTACGTTAAGCGTGATGTGAAGAATACCATGCTGGCCATGGATACCCTGCCAGTTACCTTCCGTTTACTTGACCCACCACTTCATGAATTTGTTCCTCAAAGCAAGGATAAACAAGAAGAACTTGCTAAAGCATTGGGAATTTCAGTTGAGGCAATCCAAAAACGGGGCGAGATGTTACATGAGGTTAACCCAATGATGGGGCACCGCGGTGTACGTCTTGGAGTAACCTATCCCGAAGTTTCCGAAATGCAGATTCGTGCCATTTTTGAGGCTACAGCTGAACTTATGAAGGAGGGCAAAACTCCCAAGCCTGAAATCATGGTGCCCGTAACCTGCGATGTTTCGGAACTTGATTTTACCAAAAAAATTGTTGATCGTGTTTACGCAGAGATATGCCAGAAGTTTGGCATTAATGCCATTGAGTATAAGTACGGAACCATGATTGAGATACCCCGCGCTTGCCTACTTGCTGATAAAATGGCTAAAACTGCCGAGTTCTTCTCTTTTGGTACCAATGACCTAACCCAAATGACTTTCGGATTTAGCCGTGATGATATCGGTGGTTTCCTACACGATTATCTCGATAAAAAGATGCTTGCAGCTGACCCATTCCAGACCATTGACCAGGAAGGCGTAGGCCAACTGATTGAAATGGCTGTAAACAAAGGCCGCAGTACTCGTCCCGACCTTAAGGTAGGTATTTGTGGTGAGCAGGGTGGCGATCCTGCTTCGGTAGAGTTCTGCTTTAAAAATGGTTTAACATATGTGAGCTGCTCACCGTTCCGTGTTCCCATTGCTCGCCTTGCTGCAGCCCAGGCAAGTATTAAATACGGTAAATAATATTTTTACGTCCTTAAAAAACGCCTTGATTCCAAGGCGTTTTTTTATTTTTGTAAAAACATTGGCTTATCCGTATGCGAATTCAATTAAACTTTTTTTATTTTCTATTCCTATTCTTTTTTTTACCTCTAATAAAAACTTTAGAAGCACAGGAAGTTAATGTTAATGATTCAAGTTTTCTTAAGGCTACCTATAATTATTTGCTTATGGTAGAGGCCGATTCCGGCCATAAAGACAAGGTTCGTGATCTTCTTTACGTGGGAGCTGATCCAAACACCACCGATGACTATGGTGTAACTCCTCTTATGTTTGCCGTGCAATCGGGAAATTACGATTTGGTTGAGTTCCTTATTGAGCGGGGTGCCAATGTTAATGCATATCCCCATAATGGTAATACTGCGCTCCATGCAGCAGTTCAGGCAGCAAATGATAGCATTGCTGAGCTGCTTTTAGGGCATCAAGCCGATGTTAATGCAAAGAATATTAGAGGTTTAATACCTCTGCATTTTGCCGCATGGCAGGGACTTCCCTACCTTACCGATTTACTTATCTTTTATGGTGCCGATGTTAACAGTAGGGATTATAAGGGAAATACCCCCTTAATGCTCTCGGTTTACTCTGGGGCCAAGGTAACCGCTCGTTTGCTGCTTGAAAATGGAGCCAATCCAAATTTATCTGATAAAAATGGGGTGACACCCTTAATGGTAGCGGCACAGTTTAACGATACGCTGCTGTGTAGTTCCCTTTTATGTTATGGTGCGGATTATACGCTGACCGATAACAGGGATGCCAATGCCCTGTGTTATGCTATTGTCAATAACTCAAACGATGTACTAAAGGTTCTTGTTAATTTTGGTGCACATAATAGCAATTTGGAACGAACTTACTATCAAATAGCTTATGAAAGTAGGAATCGACAAGCTCAGGAAATATTCAAAAATGAGGGCCTGAGCATAAGGTTAAAACCTTCTCTTGCAACCATATATGGTGAATTTGGCTTGGCTTTTTCATCGCATGAATATCTTAATGTTTATTCGTTTGGCATCAGAGAGCAGCTAACGCAACTGGATTTTTCATTAGGTTTTTTCCATAGACCCAAAGCCATAGCAACGCTAACTGAAATTAACTCGCAGCTCTACCAGTTTTGGGAATATCGAAAGGGACTTCAAATTGAATTACAAAAAAAATTTTCCCTTACACGTTACGGTAGGTGGCAGCTAAATTCCTTTGCCGGTTTTTTGTATGGTATCGCATTTCGGAACTTTAGGGGAACCCAGAACGATCCCAATAAAGTTGCCATCCCAAAGTTCTGCGGAGGATTTACCCTAATGGGGAAGGTCATGGAATACAAAGTGGGTGTCGATTATAGTTTTTACAAGCAATATGGTGTATCGCCTTATATCTTTACTATTTCGGCTCGATTTCATATTAATACTCTCAGTCCTAGAGTTGTAAATAAAACTATTATTCATGTTAATTAGGTTGACAAAATATGCTTTAACTTTTCTGATCATTTCATTGTCATTTTCGTGTGAGGATTTAAACACAATTTTTGTTAATTGTGATGAATGCTATGTCAATAAACCTGAATTGGCAGATATCAGTGTAAGTTTTACCATCAATGAAGAGAACCAGTTTGTATATTTTGAAATTTTCGAAGGCACACCCGAAAATGGTTTACTTGTGTATGGTGGATACTCCACAGTAGAAGAGGAAATTTTTACTTTTGAAACAGGTAAAAGCTATTCTGTAAGGGCTTATTACAATAGCAAGGGACAGGAAATTATAGTAGTTGATGGTAAAAAACTTGATGTCAGCCTCGATAAATCCTCCTGTTCAAGTGAGTGTTACATAATCACTGGAGATAAACTTGATGGTCGGTTGAGGTATTAGCCACAGCATATGTTGTTAAGCAGTGTTGTAAAATCATGTTTTCAAACTATAAAAAAGAAAAGAGGATATTAGAACAATATTAGTTACTTCGCCGTAAATATTGATGTTTATTGTAAAATTTAAAATTTGATACGGTGAAGAAGCAGCTTCTAATCAGGGATGTGACCCTCAGGGATGGCCAGCAATCGCTATTTGCCACACGAATGACCCAGCAACAGGTTGAACGTGTTTTGCCTCATTACCGTGAGGCGGGGTTTTATGCCATGGAGGTTTGGGGGGGAGCAGTTCCCGATTCTGTGATGAGGTATTTAAGCGAAGATCCCTGGTACCGCCTCGAAAGCATTAAGGCAACCATCGGTGAATCGTCAAAATTAACTGCTTTATCACGTGGACGAAACTTGTTTGGCTATAACCCTTACCCCGAGGAGGTTATTGAGGGTTTTAACCGCAATGCCGTTAAGTCGGGTATATCAATTATGCGCATTTTTGATGCGCTTAACGATACCGATAATATCCGCAGCACGGTTAAATATGTTAAAGAAAATGGTGGCCTGGCCGATTGCTCCGTTTGCTTCACTGTTGATCCTAAATTTTCGCGTAAGGATAGAATTAAGGCCATGCTTAGTGGTAAAACTTTGCCTCGCAAAATATTCACCGAAAAGTATTACATAGCTAAAGCTAAGGAACTCGAGGCAATGGGTGCCGATATGATTACCCTTAAGGATATGGCCGGGTTGGTTAATCCTGAACAGGCTGCATTAATTATTTCGGCACTAAAGCGAGAGATTAAGTTGCCCATCGATTTCCATACTCATTGCACACCAGGATATGGTTTGGCATCAACCCTAACTGCTATTGTGAATGGTGTTGATATTGTTGATACTGCCATTTGGAACTTTGCCGGTGGCCCCGCAGCACCAGCATTTGAACTAATACAGATATTCTGCGATAAGTTGGGTATCGAAACAAAGGTTAACCTTAGTGCCGTTAAGGCAATTAACGATGAGCTAAAACTCATAAGGGAAGAACTAAAAAGTTTTGATACCTACGAGTTCCCCGTTGATTTCGATATAACCCACTACACCTTGCCCGCTCGAATCGATAATTTTTTTGAACAGGCTATTCTTTTTGCCCAATCGGGCAAATACGATGCGCTACTCGATGCCTGTCAGGCCATTGAGCGCTACTTCAACTTTCCTGAACCCGATGAGAATGTCAAGAATGCCGAGATACCAGGTGGCATGTACACCAATATGTTAGCTCAGCTCAAGCAGCTTAAGCTTGAGAATCTTTTACCCCGTGTACTTGAAATTATTCCCACAGTGCGCTTAGATGCTGGTTGTCCGCCTTTGGTAACTCCTACCAGTCAGATTGTAGGTGCACAGGCTGTTAACTGTGCAATTGATGAGAGCAAGGGTTTTCCTTTCTACACTAACAAATCCATTCAGTTTGTTAATCTGGTTAAGGGTATTTACGGAAAGACACCGCTTCCCATCGATCCACAGTTTCGGTTAAAAATTGCCGGTGTGGCAGGGGAAACTTCATACGATACATCAAACTATCAAAAACAGTTTAATCCTAAGTTTCCTGAATATGGCGAGGGTGTAAGGCTTGCTGCAAACGAAAAGGATGAGCTGCTACTTGAGCTTTTCCCAACAGTTGCAGAGAAATACCTACGCGATAAGGTTGTAAACCATTATGAAAGCATTAAACAGAAGGAACTCGAAGAGCAGCAACGGAAAACTCAGGAGGAAAAACAAAAGTACTATTCCATGACAGAACAGGAGCGGTGGCAGCGCTTGCTCGATGGTTTACAACAGTATTTCTTTTAAGAGGGTAAATCAGATTTAGATAGCTTATAAAAAAGCCGATAACGTAGGATTATCGGCTTTTCTTATCTATTTTGACGAGGGTATGTTACCGGCGTTCAATTTCGTTATTCATTTGAGTAATATCAATGCTTTTCTCGAAATCCCCAAGCAGGTGCTTGCAAAAGTAGTCGCCCATTAGCCAAAAGTAGTACTCGGTCATATCGCCATAGCCGTGACGCTGACCGGGAAACATGAAGAAGTCGAATCGTTTGTTTGCCTTTATCAATGCATTTGCAAGCCGAATGGTATTGCCCGGGTGTACATTGTTGTCAATCTCACCGGTGGTGAGTAGTAGGTGTCCCTTAAGATTTTTAGCAATTTCAGAGTTTATGTCGATGCTGTACTCAAATGATGTGTTTCCAGTAGTATCGGTAACCTCTTTTACACCATGATGCTTTTCGCTCCACCAGCGGTTGTATATATTATTTTCGTGATTACCGGCATTAGCCACACCAACCTTAAAGAAATCGGGGAAGGTGAGCATGGCTGCTGCTGTCATAAAACCACCGCCTGAGTGGCCGTGAATTCCCACCCTATTGATATCGATAAATTGATGGCGATAGGCAAGTTGTTCCACAGTAGCCTTTTTATCGGCCAAGCCGTAGTTGCGTAGATTGCCGTAACCGTAGTTGTGGTACCATTTAGAACGGGCCGGATGGCCTCCGCGGTTACCCACTGTAACCACAATAAAACCAAACTGAGCCAGCCTATCGGTTCTGTCCATACGAGCCGAAAACGATTTGTTTACCGCTTCGGTTTGGGGACCGGGATAAACGTAAAGTATTATTGGGTATTGTTTGGTTGAATCAAAATCAAATGGTTTATACATTACCCCATACAAATCGGTAATGCCATCGGCTGCTTTAACAGTAAAGGGTTCCGGAAACTTATAGCCAGCCTGAAAAAGAAGCGTCAGGTCTGCTTTTTCAAGGAAAAGAAGATCGTTACCCTGGATATCCATAAGTTTTGCTTCAGGTATTGCGTTAACCCTGGAGTAGTTATTTACAAAATACAATTGGTTGTCGTCCATGCTAACGGTGTGGTCAAAGTTGCTCTTGTTGAGCAATTTCAGTCCGGTACCATCGATGTTAATTCTGTAAAGGTGCATGTAGTAGGGATCTTCGTTGGGTTCCTGTCCATTAGCAAGGAAGTGGAGAGTTTTTGTAGCCTCGTTATAGCCAACTATCCTTTCGCAGTGGTATGGGCCGCTGGTAATTTGTCGGATCAGGTTGCCCTTATTGTCGTATAGGTAGAAATGTCCCCACCCGTCACGTTCCGACCAGTGAATTATCTCTTTTTCATTGTTAATCAGTGTGATGCCATTAAAATCGATATAGGTATTCAGCCTCTCCTCGATAATGGTTTTCACCTTGCCGGTTTTAATATCAACATAGCAAATATCAATTCGCTTTAGGTCGCGCGAGGTGCGCTGAAAGTATAACCTATTGCTATATTTTGATAACCAACGGGTAGGAACATAATCATCGTCGCGTTCGCTTGCCAAACGACGATAGTTAAGAATTGATATATCCTGATCCTTAAAAGCTGATATGTCGGGTCGAATAATGGTATCATGGTTATTCATATCGAAAATAAGCAGCTCATCGGTTGGCGCCTCCTTTTCTCCGGGCATGTGATACTTATATGTTTCCAATGTAGGACGTGGGTTGCTCAACGTTTTTACTACCCATAGTTCTTTAACATTTCGCAAATCGGTTCGTACCAGAGCAAAGTAGCGGCTGTTGTGCGACCATGTTATGTAAGTGGGTTTACGCTTGTTCTTATTTTTAACCTCGTCGATATTATCTTCCTCCTTAGTTGAATAACCGTAACTGTAATATTTTTTGCCATCGGTGGTAAGCTGGTGTTCCACAATTGTAGAGTCCTTTTCGTTCTTTTTTGCCTTTGCGTAGCTTTCTTTATCCATCCAGTAAAGGTTGTGATTCTTGCTGTAAACCACATATTCACCATTTGGCGAAATGTTTGCCCATTCAGGGTCTTCTTTGGGTTTTTTATAATCATCGAGCAGTGTCAGCTTTTTGGTATTCAAATCATATTCAAAGTAATAGGTCTTTTTATCCTTACTTTTCGTTTTAGCATTCTTTTTTTCGGTCATGTCGTTCTCCTCGTCGTCGGTTTTATCCTCGTCAACAAGGGTGCTTTTTACCTCAAATTGTATAGCAGTTTCGTTTTTGATAAATTTTATCTTCTGAATGGGTAGATGCTGTGCATCAAAGGGTTCTCGGGTTAAACGCGAAAGTTGTGCCGCCATATCCGAATTGTCAAACAAAAGTGTTTTGTTGCGTTTGGCCGGATCGACAATGTAGTAGCTTTTTCCCGAGGGTGTTTCAAACCTATACCAGAATCGTGTACTGTTTTTAAGCCAGTGCGCATCCACGCTGGTGCTAAAAACCATTTTCTCAATCTTTTTAGGTGAGAAACGAGCCGGAAGCTCGTAATTTGCTTTTGTTACCGGCAATGGTTGGGCTATAACCAATGAATAGCATATAGCTAATACCGATATTAATAAAATAGACTTTCGCATGGCATTAGGTATTTGTAGTTTTAATTTTTATTTTTGATTTTCAATAATGCTTAAAGCTTAATTTTACTTTTACACATTCGTTGTGTCAAATTAAAAAAAAGATGATGAAAATGAAAAAGTATCTATTGGGTTTCAGTTTTGTAATATACTCAATTTTTGCATATTCTCAGTACTATCCAGTTACCATAGCAGAGGCAAGTGGTTACCAGTCAACTTCGACGTACGATGATGTTATGGGGTTTATTCGAATGCTTGAGAGAGCTTCAAAAAACATAAGGGTTGAATACATTGCGACCTCAGTTGAGGGGCGAGCCATTCCCCTGTTGGTGGTAGCCAATCCTATGCCCAAAACACCACGCGAAATAGGGGATAGGGTTGTGGTTTACATTCAGGCAAACATCCATGCAGGCGAGGTTGAGGGTAAAGAGGCATCGTTGATGTTTGTTCGTGATATTTTGAAAGCGCCTGGTAGTCCGTTACTTAATGATGTGGTTTTGTTGGTTTGTCCCATTTTAAATGCCGATGGTAACGAGCAAATTAGTAAGCAAAATAGGCCAAACCAGAATGGCCCGGTGAATGGGGTTGGAGTAAGGTATAATGCGCAGATGCTCGATTTAAACCGTGATGCCATGAAGTTAGAGAGCCCCGAAATGCAGGGCGTGGTTCAAAATGTGCTAAACCGATGGGATCCTGCAATTGTAATGGACTGCCATACCACCAATGGTTCCTATCATCAGGAACCGGTTACCTTTACCTGGATGATGAACCCCAATGGTAGCAGGGACCTCATAAACTACATGCGCGATAAAATGATGCCATGGGTGTCGAACCAACTTTCGGTAAAATACAAAACGTTGAATTGCTTCTACGGTGAATTTATCGATCAACGTGACTATGAGAAGGGTTGGATCTCATACGCTTCTGAACCCCGATACTTTACCAACTATGTAGGCCTTCGAAACAGATTGAGCATTTTGAACGAAAACTATGTTTACGCTTCGTTTGAGGATAGGGTTATGGGATGTTACAACCTGATAGCCGCTGTTTGCGATTATGCTGCAGAACGTTCACAGGAGATACGGTCATTAATTATGAAGGCTGACAATGAATTATTGGCAATTAGCACGGCAAATCCCCAACCCGAATTTGCTTTAACTTATATCGGAAAGCCTACCCCACAAGCGATAACCATCCTGACCTACGAGGCCGAACCCTATACCGACGAAAACGGACGTGAGCGCTTCCGTAAAACCGATCGTAAGCGAACCGTTTCGGTTTCCTATATCGCCGATTACTATCCAGTGTCAACAATTTCTTTCCCGTTTGCTTATATTGTAAGAAATGATCTGGCAGTTATCGGTTTGCTAAAAAAGCATGGAATCAAGTTTGAATCTCTTTCATATACCGATACTCTTGCTGTTGAACAGTTTATTATCGACTCATTAAAACCCTCACCCAGGCTCAATCAGGGACATTACAACAATTCCATTTCCGGAAGGTATGTGGCTGTTTATAAAACTTTTGACCCCAATTGGGTTATGGTTATAACATCACAACCTTTAGGCAGATTGGCAGCCTACTTGTTGGAACCGCTCTCTGACGATGGTTTGGTATTTTGGAACTACTGGGACAGGTATTTGGTCCCACAGTGGGGAAGATATTTCAATCCTGTTCCCGTTTACCGTTTGATGGGCAATATTGAGTCGTCGAAAATTAATAGCTCAAATGAAAGCCAATAGTTCGTCTGATGATGTTATACGCAGGTTCGCCTCAAAAGGCATTTTTCCCTATCAGATGGCCTTTACTTTACTAATTCCTCTTCGTAATTTATTTCTTTCGCCTCAAAAGCTTATAAAAAGATTATCACTTGAGCCGAATCATCGAGTGCTTGAGGTGGGGCCTGGCCCTGGTTACTTTAGTGTTCCGATAGCAATGTTTTTAAAGCAGGGGCAACTGGTACTGGCAGACATTCAAACTGAAATGCTTGTCCTTGCAAAGCGAAGGTTGCAACGACGAAGGATTGATAATGTGGAGTATTATCATTGTAACGGTAATTCATTCTCGTTTCCCGACCAAGTGTTTGATAGAATTTTTTTGGTTACCGTATTGGGTGAAGTTGAAAACAAGGAAGTGTATATGTCCGAGTTTTACCGAATGCTTAGTCCCAATGGTATGCTTTCCATATCTGAATTGGCTGGTGATCCCGATAGGCTGGAATCCAATCAGGTTATAGCGTTAGCCCTAAAGGCAGGATTTAATGAGTTTGTGCAGTATGGAAGCAGCAGAAACTACACCCTGAATTGTCTTAAAATGTAGAAGTTGGGAAAAAAAGAGATGGAGCCGATGACGAGAATTGAACTCGTGACCCCTTCCTTACCAAGGAAGTGCTCTACCCCTGAGCTACATCGGCGGAGATGTGGGGAGAGCAGGATTCGAACCTACGAAGGCATAAGCCAGCAGATTTACAGTCTGCCCCAGTTGGCCACTTTGGTATCTCCCCTAATGCTTCAAGAAACGCGTTGCAAAAGTAATATTTTACTCCTATTCCACAAGCAATTTTTGCCAAATATGCTTTAAAAATGGCTATACGACTGACTTTTAGAGTGTTTAATTAATTAACCCTCCAACTCTTCCATGTCTTTTTGGAGCGCGGCCATTTTAATGGCAGTAACAGCTGCCTCAACGCCCTTGTTACCGTGTTTTCCTTCAGCACGATCAAGAGCCTGTTCCAGATTATCGGTGGTGAGCACCCCAAAAATAAAGGGAATGTTATAGTTCAGGTTGAGCTCGGTGATACCGTAGGTTACGCCCTGACAAATAAAATCGAAGTGGCGGGTTTCTCCCTGTATAACAGAGCCCAGACAAATTACTGCATCCAAATCGGCGTATTCGGCCATAAACTGTCCGCCAAGGGTTAGCTCAAATGCACCAGGTACATGCTTAACCATTATGTTTTCTTCTTTTGCGCCGTGCTCCAAAAGGGTGCTGTAGGCACCCTCAAGCAACTTGTGGGTGACCTGATCGTTCCAGTCCGATACCACAATTCCAAATTTCATCTCCTTTGCCGAGGGAATTTGATTGGAATCGTACGTCGATAAGTTTTTAAGATGGGTTGCCATAGCTTTTTATTTCAAAGTTACAGTAAATTGATAATTAAAAAAGGGGGTGCAGTTGCTTTGCACCCCTGAAATAAAAGGCATTGCTGCCTATTTCATGAGAGCGTTCAGGCGTGCAATATCTTTTTCGATATCCCTTGCCTCAATGCTTTTTGGATATTCGTTCAAGATTGTTTTGTAAAGATCAAGTGCTTTATCATATTGATTGAGCTCCTCGTAAACCATGCCGGCTTTTTTGAAAAAGATAGGCGATGTGAAATCGTTTTTAACGTACTTAGCTGCCTTCAAGTAAAATTTGGCTGCTTCTTTTAGCTGGCTCAACTCAACGTAGCAATCGCCAATGGCGCCATAGGCAATGGGGGTAACCATTTGGTCGCCTGCATCGAATTTTTTCAGGTATTCAATAGCCTTTTGGTATTCTCCCATTTCGCGGTAGCAAATACCAACATAATAGTTGGCCAGATTGCCGGTTTTGGTCATGCCATACTTATTTGCAATCTGCAGAAAACCCAGGTCGTTTTCATTCCCGTTGAGTGCTAAACGGAGCGAATCCTGTTCAAAGTAGTACTGAGCCTGAAATATTTGTGAGCGAGCCTCATTCTCTTTGGGTGCAAGGTATAGCCTCTTGTAACCAAAGTAAATAGCTACTATTGCCAGTATTGCTACTACAATAATGGTAAGGCTTTTTTGGTTCTGCTCAATGAACCGTTCAGTTCTGGATAGGGCATTGTCAATTGTCTCAACGGTATCGTTTACTTCCTGTTTCTTATTTTTTGCCATAATTATGATAATTAATTTTACAAAGCAAACGCAAAAGTAATGGTTTTTGTAAAATCACGAAATTTTAGGCAAACATTTTCGGTTTAATTACCTTTGTAAACTATCATAGTTTACAGTTATGTTTCTTAAACGCTTAACGATCATAAACTTTAAGTCTATTCCGCACATTGATATTGATTTAGATACCAAGATAAACTGCTTTGTGGGCAACAACGGACAGGGTAAAACCAATCTGCTCGATGCCATCTACTACCTTTCCATGTGTAAAAGTTCTGCTACCCTTAGTGATAGCCAGATAATTCGTCATGGTCAGGATTTTTTCATGCTGCAGGGATTGTATTCCCGGCTCAACATGGATGAGAATATTCATTGTGGGCTTAAACTGGGCGAAGGTAAAGTATTTAAACGTAATGGTAAGGAGTATGAGCGTTTAACCGATCATATCGGATTACTTCCGGTGGTTCTGGTTTCGCCTATCGACGGGGAACTGGTGGAAGGAAGCGGCGAAGAACGCAGGCGTTATATGAATGGTGTGATTTCACAAATTGACAGAATATATCTTGATGAGGTTATTCGCTACAATAAATTGATTGCACACCGAAACAGCCTGTTAAAAGCTGCGTCGCGAAATCATTTTTCATACGACTTGCTGGAGGCCATTGATATTCAACTTGCTGAATATGCCACTGTCATTCATTCCAAACGGAAGGCCTTTGTTGAACAACTAATTCCCATCTTTCAGGAGTACTATCGTAAGGTTTCCGCTGGGCAGGAGAGCGTTTCTATTTCGTATCGCTCTCACCTTAACGATTCAACTGCAGGGGAACTGTTGCGAGAAAACATAGAGAAAGATAGGACACTCCAGTTTACCTCGGTTGGCGTGCATCGCGATGACCTTGCATTTACCATTGATGGGTACCCCATTCGCAGAGAGGGCTCACAGGGACAGCAAAAAACCTATCTTATTGCCCTTAAGTTGGCTCAGTTCGATTTCATTTCAAAAGTATCGGGGTTAAAACCCTTGCTGCTGTTCGATGATATTTTTGATAAACTTGATTTTAATAGGGTAAATCAGCTCATTGAACTGGTTGCCCACGATGGTTTTGGACAAATTTTTATTACTGATACCAATAAGCATAGGCTTGAGGAGGTTTTGCAAAGGGTTTCATCTGGGTATAAGCTCTACAGGGTTGAGAATTCGGAATTTGAAATTGTTGCATCAAAGTAGCGGTATATATGAGTGACCATAATATAAAATCGCTGGGCGATGCCATTAAGGCATTAATCGAAACCATGAAATGGCAGGATAATTTTAGCCAGGCGACCATTATTGCCGATTGGGAAAAAGTTGCCGGTAGGGAGATTGCTCTTCACACCACTGATATTAAATTCAAGAATGGTGTTCTTACTTTAAAACTAAATTCTTCCGTTTTGCGGCATGAGCTACACATGCGCAAAGGGGAACTTGCTCAACACATTAATGCTTTTTACGAAAAAGACATGGTAAAAGAGATACGGTTGTTGTAGTCAGTCTATGGCCGCAATGTAGCCATAAGCATAATATAAATATGCTCTCTTCGATCTTCCAAAAATTTAGCCATTTCCTCAGAATTTAACCCCATTCGATAGGCAATCAGGGGTTTTATGGCAAACGGAAAAAGTATTAGTGATATCATGCTAATAAAAAACTGCTCGGGATCAATATTTCGTATGTGACCCTTTTCTGCTTCTTGCCTCAGTTGTTTCGAAAATGCCTCAGTATTGTAAAGCGAGTGCACCGACTTAAGTCTGGGGGCTTGTTCAGCATTTCGGTGAATTATGGACAGCACAAAGGGAACCAATAGGGGATCTTCAACTAAAACATCAGTATAGGTATTTACGTAAAGTTTAATTTTTGAGTCTAACGGTAGCTCGGCATTAAGAATTTGTCTAATTTTTTGTCCATTATCCTTAATGGATTGTTCAAATATTTCTTCCAGTAGATTTTCTTTACTCTGGAAGTAGTAATTCATTAGCGATAGGTTAACGCCGGCTTTGGCTGCAATTTCCCTAACACCAACCCTGTCAACACCTTTTGCAATAAAAAGTTCCCGGGCGGTTTCCATTAATTTTAATCGTGTTGCGCTTCCGTGCTTGGTATCCATAGTTGTTAGGTTTTTTCAAAATTATTAAAATATGTTTAAAATAAACATATGTTTTACGTAATAGTTTTTTAAAATAACTTTAAAATTGCAAAGATGTTTTAATTGTCAAACTTATGAAGAAGGTTAATAATCCATACGAGGGAATGCCGGAACACTTTTGCTTTTGCTGTTCCAGCAAAAATCCAATAGGACTGAAGCTGAATTTTTGGTATGATGAAAATAGCCAAACTGTGGAAACACGATGGATGCCCGATGAAAATTTTCAGGGATATTTTGGAGTGCTACACGGAGGTATTCAGGCTACCATTATGGATGAGGTAGCCAGTTGGTGTGTTTATGTTTTAGAGGGAACTGCAGGGGTAACCCATAGCATGGAAATTTTTTATAAAAAACCAGTAATTATTGAAAAGGGACAGGTAGTAGTTCGCGGTAGGGTTTCAAAACGAGAAAAACGCCTGGTGACCATCTCGGTTGATTTTATTGATGGTGAAGGTGTTATTTGTACTACGGGGAATATTCATTACTTTGTTTTTCCTAACGAAATTGCAAAGTCGAGGTTCAGGTATCCCGGTAGGGAAAAATTTCTTTTTTAAACCGCTTTAACGGTATTTAACGAATTTACAATTAACTTATTGCAGCAATCCTTGTCATACGATCGTCATTGAAATAAAAATCATTATGTTGACGATTGTAAGATACCTTTTGCTTGCGTTGTTAGTTTTATTTGGTATTATTTCCAAAGTTTATGCCCAAACGGTAGCCAAAAAGAATTGTAATGCCTATCCCATTAATCCAACCCCCCCTGTTATTGACGGTTATATTGATGAAGATGTTTGGACCCATGGAGAATGGTATGGTGGGTTTACTCAGCATGAACCCAATAACGGAGCAGTTCCTACCCAAAATACCGAGTTCATGATTGCTTATGACAAGGATTACCTTTATGCTGCCTTTAAACTTTATGATACCGAACCCGAAAAAATTATTACCCGCGTAACCCGTCGCGATAACATTCAAGGCGATTGGGTAGCTATAGGGGTTGACAGCTACTTCGATAAGCGAACCGCCTTTATTTTTACTCTCAGCGCTTCGGGTTCAAAGATGGATATGGTAATGACAGAAAACGGCGATAGGGAAGATTCCAACTGGGACCCCATATGGTGGGGCAAATCGCACAGAACAGCATACGGATGGAGTGCGGAGTTTAAAATTCCTTTAAATCAACTTCGTTTTAATAAAGATGATGAGTTAACCTGGGGTTTGCAGGTAGCCCGATATATTCATAGAAACCAGGAAACCGATTTTTGGCAGCATGTGCCCAAGGATGCACCAGGTTTTGTTCATATGTTTGGTGTGCTAACCGGATTACGTGGTTTAACACCTAAGCGTCAGGTTGAGGTGATGCCCTACGTTGTAACCAAAACAGAACGATTTAGGCCGGAGGCCGGTAATCCTTTTCGAACCGGGAAACTTAATGGAATTAATGCAGGGCTTGATGCCAAGGTAGGCTTGACCAACAATTTTACTCTTGATCTTACCGTTAACCCCGATTTTGGTCAGGTTGAGGCCGACCCTGCCGTGGTTAATCTCACAGCGTTTGAAACCTATTTTGAAGAGAAACGACCGTTCTTTGTCGAGGGAGGTAATTTGCTTACCTTCCCGCTAATGTTTGGCGATGGCGATCTGGCTTCTAACAATCTTTTCTACTCTCGGAGAATTGGCCGCTCACCCCAATTATATCCTAATCTGAATGATAATGAATACGCAAGTATTCCATCGAACGCTACAATCCTTGGTGCTGCTAAAATAACCGGGAGAACAAGTAATGGCATGTCGGTTGGGTTAGTGGAAAGTATTACAGGCAACACCTATGCATTGATCGACTCGGCTGGATACCGTAGTCACGATATGGTGGAGCCCTTAACCAACTATACCGTTGCAAGTTTGAAAAAGGAATTTAACGACGGGAACACCGTAATTTCAGGTATGGCCACTGCTGCCAATCGCAGTCTTAACGAGATTATACAGGACCACTATCATAGAAATGCCTTTTCGGGAGGAATCGATTTATTACACCTGTGGGCAAACAAAAAGTATATGCTGTCGGCTAAACTTTACGGTAGTTATGTTAATGGCACAAGTCAAGCCATTCTGCAAACCCAAACCAGTTCGGCACGTTACTTTCAGCGTCCCGATATTAAACATGTTAGAATCGACTCTTTAAAAACATCTCTTTCTGGAACAGGTGGTTTGCTTAATTTTGGAAAGGTAGGAGAAGGGCATATTCGATATATGGCTGGACTTGCTTGGCGTTCACCACAACTCGAAATAAATGATATTGGTTTTGTACAAAATGTTGATGATATCTTTCAGGTGGTATGGGTTGGATTTCGTTACTGGGAACCCACAAAGTTTTATCGAAACATCAACATAAATTTTAATCAGTGGACAGGCTGGAACTTTGGTGGTGAGTCGCTATATAAAGGTGCCAATGTTAATTTGAACATGCAGTTTCCTAATTACTGGTATTTAGGAACAGGAATCAATTGGGATGGCCAAAAACTCGATGTTTCTGCCCTTAGAGGCGGACCCGCTCTGAAATTACCCGGGGGATGGAAGGTATGGTATTCGCTCAGCTCCGATGATCGTAAAAAATTTATAGTTGGTTTATCGGGTAGCACATATCTGGGCGATCAAAACTCATCCATGAACCAGAGTGTTCGTTTGTCAATGGCTTATCGTCCGTTAAATAGTTTATTACTAAAATTAAGCCCTTCGTACTCAACCAGCAACAGCCAATTGGAATATGTTGCTAATGTTTCCTATCAGAACGATATCCGATACATTCAGGGGCAGCTCAATAGAAAAACCTACACTCTATCGTTACGTGTGGAGTACAGCATAAATCCTGATTTATCGATACAGTACTATGGCCGACCCTATCTTACCAGTGGAAAATATTCCAATTTTAAATATATTACCAATCCCAGGGATGATAAGTATTCCGAACGTTTTATAACCTATAGTAATAATCAGCTAACTTTTGACGAGGTCAATAATGAGTATCTAATTGATGAGGATATCAACGGTACCTCCGATTATACATTTTCAAATTATAACTTCAACTACATGAGCCTGCAGTCCAACTTAATACTTCGCTGGGAGTATCGCCCTGGTTCAACGGTTTACTTTGTCTGGACACTCGATAAACAGGCTTATACCGCTGAGTATTCCAATTCATTTACCGGAGATGTTGATAACTTAATAGGTTCTCATCCCTATAGCGTTTTCCTTGTCAAACTATCATATAGGTTCAACTAAAAAAAATTCTTTTTAAAAAAGCAAACCGGCTGCTGTTGGTTTCTTTATTTTGTAGTGCAAACTTGCCATGGATGTATTTTTTGAAATTTGAAACATTCAAACATTATTGCAGTTGAACAAGATCAATCCCGAAACGTTTATGTATAGTGGCATTGCACAAAAAATGTAAAGCAATGAAAAAGATAATGGTAACAACCACATTATTAGCAGTGTTGTTTATTGCACATAGCTGTGGATATAAAGCAACTAAAAACGTAGAAACCATGAATACTAAAACAGAAACAGTTACCCTTGGAGCTGGATGCTTTTGGTGCGTTGAGGCTATATTCAGCCGTTTGAATGGTGTTATTAAGGTAGAATCGGGATATTCCGGTGGACACGTAAAGAATCCTTCCTACCAACAGGTTTGCACCGGTGAAACCGGTCATACCGAAGTGGTTCAGGTTACCTTTAACCCCGATGTTATTCCTTTTGCCAAGATTCTTGAAATCTACTTTAAAACACATGATCCAACTACGCTGAACCGACAGGGAGCCGATATTGGTTCGCAGTACCGTTCGGTAATCTTTTACCATAATGAGGATCAAAAGGCAACTGCTATTGAGGTTAGGGATGCACTTGATAGGGCAGGCATTTGGAGCGATCCTATTGTAACTGCTATTGAACCCTACCTCAACTTTTACAGAGCCGAAGATTACCACCAAAACTACTATGAGGGGAATAAAAATCAACCCTACTGCCAAATGGTCATTACACCCAAACTTGAAAAGTTTGAAAAGGTGTTTGCCAATTATCTTAAAAAATAAGAAATAGTAAAATTGGTAAATGATTTAAACCCTTATTTATGGCAATTGTCAAAATAAAAGAACCAAAATTTTATGGCAATGAGAAAATTAATTATGCTAGTTCTTGCATTTGGCATGGCCGTAACAATGAGTAAGGCCCAAAACAATCCGTTGGACAATCCGTTTTTTTCAGAGTACCAAACCCCGTTTAAGGTACCACCCTTTCACATAATTAAACTCGAGCACTATGTGCCAGCTTTTGAGAAGGGTATTGAGGAGCAACGTAAGGAAATTGAGGCCATAATCAATAACCCTAGTGCTCCAACTTTTGAGAATACCATCTTGGCACTCGATAAGTCGGGGAGGCTACTTTCAAAGGTAAGTATTGTATTTTACAGCCTTAATAGTGCTGAAACATCCGACGAGATGCAAAAAATTGCTCGGTTAGTGGCACCAAAGGTTACCGAGCACCGCGATAACATAAACCTTAACGAGAAACTTTTTCAGCGAATCAAAACCATTTACAATAATCGTGATAAGTTAGGCCTCGATAGCTTGCAAAAGCGTACTGTTGAAAAGTACTACGATGACTTTGTACGCAATGGTGCAAACCTGAATGTAGCCGATAAGGCTAAGCTTCGCCATATTAACCAGCAATTATCGCAGTTGGGATTGAAATTTGGCGAAAACCTGCTGGCCGAAACCAACAAAAATTTCTACTTGGTGGTTGATAAACCTGAGGATCTTGAAGGCCTTCCACAAGATGTCATTAATGCTGCAGCCATTACCGCAAAGCAATTCGGTCAAGAGGGCAAATGGGTATTCACTCTTCAAAAACCAAGCATGATACCCTTCCTTCAGTATGCTAGAAACCGTGAGCTGAGGGAAAAGCTTTACATGGGCTACCTGATGAGAGGAAATAATAATAATGAGTTTGATAATAAGGCCATTATTCTTGAAATTGCAAATCTTAGAGCACAAAGGGCTAAGTTGTTAGGTTATAACACTTACGCCGATTATGTTATCAGCAATAATATGGCCAAAACCCCTCAGGCAGTTTATAATTTCCTTAATGAGGTTTGGGAACCTGCCCTAAAAACAGCTGAACGCGAGCGCGATGCAATGCAGGTTATGATTGACCGCAAGGGGGGGGACTTTAAGTTGGCCCCATGGGATTGGTGGTTCTATGCAGAAAAAGTGCGTAAGGAAAAGTTTGATTTGGATGAATCGGAGCTAAAACCCTATTTTAAACTCGAAAACGTACGTGATGGCATGTTCTACGTGGCTACTCAACTTTACGGCATAACATTCACCAAACGAACCGATTTACCCGTTTATCATCCCGAAGTTGAGGTTTTTGAGGTAAAGGATCAAAATGAAAATCACGTAGGATTACTCTATCTCGATTACCATCCGCGTCCAGGTAAACGCGTTGGAGCGTGGTGTGGTCGTTTTCGACAGCAGACCTACGAGAATGGCAAACGAATTACACCTATTGTTAACATAGTAACCAATTTTACTCGTCCAACTGCAGCTGCCCCTGCATTGCTTACATGGGATGAGGTGGAAACTCTCTTTCATGAGTTCGGCCATGCGCTACACGGATTATTCACCGATGGACCCTATGATAGAATTGCGGGAAGCGTTCCTCGCGATATGGTTGAGCTGCCCTCGCAAATCATGGAGCACTGGTCGAGCCAGCCACAGGTGTTAAAGGTTTACGCAAGACATTATCAAACGGGCGAGGTTATTCCCGATGCACTAATCGAAAAACTTCAGAAGAGCCAAACCTTTAACCAGGGATTTGCAACCGTTGAATATATTGCGGCTTCAATTCTCGATCTCGATTGGCACAGCTTTACTGAACCCCGTCGGGTTGATGTTGTAGAGTTCGAAAACGAGTCGATGAAGCGAATTAATCTAATCCCAGAGATATATCCCCGTTACCGTTCAACCTATTTTAATCACATTGTTGGGGGGTATGCCGCCGGATACTATGTTTACCTTTGGGCAGAAGTGTTAGATGCTGACGCATTTAATGCGTTCATCGAAACAGGCGATATCTTCAATAAGGAGGTTGCTGAACGGTTTAGAAAACATATTCTTTCCGATGGTGGCAACAATGATGGTATGGCTCAGTACCTAAAGTTTAGAGGCAAGTCACCATCAATTGAGCCACTTCTTAAAAATAGAGGGCTTAAGTAGCAGAATGGTAAAGGGTTGCAATTTGGCAACCCTTTTTTTTATTTTTTTTATTGGGGTCACTTTTGTGTATGGATAGCTGATATGTAGGGCCTTAGTACTGCACTTTTTAGCGTAGCATTTGCATTTGCTGGTACTTAAATATTCTTTTTTACAAGTTTTTTAATTTAAAGGGGAGCAACTTGTTAGCATAGTACTTCTAGTCCATCGTATGCCAAACAAACATTATCCGGAAGCATTTTGGATACATCCTTGTAAAATCCCATTTGATGGCTCACATGCGTAAGAAATGCCTTTTTGGGACTAAACTGATTTATAAGTTCTAATGCTTCGGGTAGTGAAAAATGCGAGATGTGCTTTTGCATCCTGAGGGCATTTATTACCAGATATTTTGTGCCTATGATCTTTTCCTTTTCTTCTTCTGGAATAAAATTAGCATCGGTGATATAGGTAAGATTCCCAATTCGAAATCCGTAAATAGGAAGCTTATAGTGGTAAAGCCTGATGGGTGTAATCTTAATCCCTAATATTTCAAATATTTGATTTTCAATTATATGTAAGGAGAATTCAGGTATTCCAGGGTACTTTTGCTCTGCAAAAACATAGGCATATTCTCTTTGTAGCTCAACAAGAACTCTTTCTTCAGCCCAAATATCCATGGGGCGTTTTTGAATCCAGTTAAAGGCCCTAACATCATCTAGGCCGGCGATATGGTCGCGATGTTCATGGGTGATAAGAATGGCGTGAAGGTTTTTTACGTTGGCTCTTAGCATTTGCTGCCGGAAATCGGGTCCGGCATCAATTACTATGTTTATACCTTGATGTTCAATAAGGGCTGCGGTTCTTAGTCGTTTGTCCCTGGGGTCTGTCGATTGGCAAACCGGACACGGGCAGGCAATTACTGGCACACCCTGCGAAGTTCCTGTTCCAAGAAATGTTAGCTTCACTTAATTAATTTTGATTTAAAAGAAAGAAATATTAAGTAAATCAATACAACAACAGCAAGCACAGCCGAGGGAATGGCTGCCTCCTGACCAAAAAGCGAAAGGGCAGTAAACACTGAGAAACCCGAACTCTTTATTCCAACCATCATGGTTAGTGCAATTCGTTTTTCATACGGTAGGTTAAAATATTTAGCCACCCAATTGGTAATATAACCTAATCCCCAAAGCGTAACCATTAGTATCCCACCGATTTCTAGAAGTAAAATTGGTGTGGTAAAGAACACGCTACGGTTCAATCCCACAGCAACAAAAATAAGCAGCGCAAAACCCCAATCAACCACTTTCCCTCTTACCTTTTCGATATAGGGTTTAATTGGTTTCCAAAGTAAAAAACGTGAAACAATTAATGGTATAATTACCAGTTGGACCATCATCCAAAATAGGTCAATAGGGTTTATGGCCACAGATGATGCCAGATACTTTACCATTAAGGGAGCAATTATTATTGAACTCAAAAAAGCTGCAGTTACACCTAATATGGAGTAAACAACGTTTCCTTTCAAAATAAATGTAAAGGGTATTATTGCTACACCTGGTGGAGCAGCAGCAATTACAACAAATCCATAAAACAGTTCCTTTGTGGGCATCAGTAGGTAGGCCAGCGGGAGTAGTACTGCTGAAAAAACTAGGTAGTTTAATCCGATTCCAAGCAGTATCGGATTGTATATTCTATCCATCTTCCTAACCTGACGGAGGCTAATGCCGGTCATTGAAAAGATCATGGTTAGCGAGAGTGCTGGAAAGGTAAGAAACTTTAACTTACCTGCATATTCGCCGGCAATCATGCCTGTTAGAACAGCTATAACCAGAATGGCATTTCTACTTCGAATGAGTTGTTTGAAATATCTGAGCATTTAATGCTAAATTCGCTAAAAATTTCAGTAAATATAGTAACAACCCTTCAAATAATATCACAGTGAAAGGTAAACTATACTTAATTCCAACACCCATAGGCGATAGTCGTATTGAAGCGGTTATGCCCCAGGGAGTAATTGATGTTACCAGAAACCTTAAATATTTTGTGGTAGAGGAGCTGCGAACTGCCCGTAGATATTTATCTCGAGTTAGGGTGGCAACACCTATTGATGAATTAACATTTTTTTTGCTCAACGAGCACACCCAACCCGAAGAACTTGAGGAAATGTTGAAACCCCTCCTCGAGGGAAATGATATGGGGTTAATGTCGGAGGCGGGTGTACCAGCCATTGCTGATCCAGGAGCCATGCTCGTTGAACTGGCTCATTCAAAAGGTATCAGAACAGTTCCGCTAGTGGGGCCTAGTTCTATCTTGCTAGCTCTTATGGCAAGTGGTTTTAACGGACAAAACTTTGCATTTGTGGGCTATTTACCCGTTAAACCAATGGAACGAAGAAAAAAAATCCGACAACTTGAGCAGCGTAGCCGTTCCGAGGGTCAAACTCAAATATTTATCGAAGCTCCATACCGCAACATACAGCTTTTTAAGGAATTACTATTGGATTGTAATGAGCATACCCGGCTTACCATTGCAAAGGAGCTTACCTCTGGGGATGAAATGGTGGTTACCAAAACAATAGGGGAGTGGAAAAAACTTCCACTCCCCTATATTAATAAGAAAAATGTTGTTTTTGTCCTGTTGGCCTGATTATTTTGGTTTGATTGATGCTTTACCCTTGCTGCTAAAGTAGATATCAAATATCAGGGGTGTAAAGGGAGGAATACTGTTGTTCCCTGATGAATCGTAAGCGCAGAACGATGGGATGATGGCACGTCCCCACTCTCCCTGTTTCATGTTAGCTAAGGCTTGGCTGAAACCCTTTATGGTTTCAGTGCCTCCTATTGTGACCCTGAGCGAATCGGTTGAACTAAATTTACGTCCTAATTTTGTTGCTACGCTGTCGATATTGGTATCAAAAACAAAGCCGTCGAGGAACATGCCTTTATAGTAAACATAAGCTACCGAATCCTTAGCTAGGGTTATAGTATCAACAGTTGGTGGAGCCAACTGAATGTAATAAATACTATCGTTGATAGGTTCAAGGCCGGGGTAGTTCTGGGCTATATAGGTATCAATTATCTCTTTTTCATAAGCTCTGGGGTCGGAAATCACTTTATGCAACTCTAATTCATAAATTAATGATTGGTAACCAAGTCCGTTGGTTGCAGAATTTGTTCCATATGCTAAATAGTAGGGTATGTAAAGTGTAGCTTTTTCTCCTTCTTTCATGTAGGTTAAGCCCTCAAATACTCCTTTTAGCAGGGTTCTATTATAACCAGTAATTAGCTTGGGCGCTTTATCTAACTTAACAAATACGGGGGCATAGTGGTAGCTATTATCATATTTGGAATAGAGGAGGGCTAAATTCTGATTGCTCGTTAACCAAACCATTCCATCCAATGTTTCTTCGGTGTATGAGTATAAAACCCAGCTCTCATTTGTTGGAGTAGTTCCGCTTCCTGGGGTGTTTGAAACAAAATACAACCCGCTAGGCTTTTTTGCCTCGGCAGGGATATTATGTACCTGAATCCAGGCGTTAAAGCGTGCTTCTTCATCGCCTATGGGATCATTAAAGTCTCTGTCGCATGAAATAAAAGCCAAAGAGCTGCTCAGTAAGAGTAAAAAACAAAATCGCCTCATAATTTGATATTAATTTCCTGCAAATATAGCATTTAGGGTTATAAATCAAAGTTAATTCTTTTTAATGCTATCAAGTTTGATGGTAATTTCAACAGGTGTATAGGATGGAACCATTTCATTACCCTTTTTCCCATAAGCCAGTGGCGATGGTGAAATAATTTTTGTGGTACCCCCCGTTGAGGTTAGGCTGAAGCCAATTTTTAGAGCATCTATATTTAATGATTTAATAGCAATTGGTTTTTGATTGGTTTGGAATTCTTCAACCGTTGAGCCATTGATAAGCGAAATGTTGTAGCTGCACCAAATGGAATCAATTTCAAGGGGTTTTATCGATCCGGTATCAACGACATACTTATAAAATAGGCCCGATGAATGTTGGGTATATTCATCAAGGTTCAGGTTGTTGAGGATGTTTTGCTCAGAAATTTTCCCTTGACCATTTAAATAGATAATTTCTACATCAAAGGCTAATGGGCTCCAGGCTGGTACGGATCCCATGTAGTTATCCTTATAGCCCAAGTTTGATGGGAATAATATGGTTGCTTTTTGCCCCTCCCTGCAAAGTCTTAGTCCATAGTAAAGACCCTTTAGCAGATCAGTTTTTCCCATAACGGCAAAAATTGGCTCAAATTTTCTGACAATGGTATCCATTTTTGCTTCAGCTGCCACGCTTTTAATGTTGGTATCAAAAACTATTGTGGAACTGCCAATTGTGTAGCCCTTATACCAAAAAATGATGGTGTCGCCAATGTTAACTTCGTAGCCATAGGATGTGTTTTGTGCCACGTGGTAAACCCCATCGGCTTTAGTGTATTGCCACTTTTTAGTGCTAAGGTAGCTCTCAATGCTTTTTTCCTCTGCAACACGCTTATCGGTTTCCAGCGAGTTATCACAGCTGTTTAATGCTATAAGGGTTATGAATAGGTTGATGCTAATTTTAAGATTCATTGCCGGAATCCTTTTTTTACTTCAACTATTTCGAGTTCAAATATTACCGATGTAAATGCTGGAATCAAACCGTTTGTATTTCCTTGTTGGCCAAAGGCCAGATGTGAGGGAACAATCAGCATAGCCTTTTCGCCTTCGCGCATTTTACCAATTGCCTCCTCTAATCCTGGAACAACCTGCCATTTTTGACCATAAACAAAAACAAAGGGTTCTTTTCTTTTTTTTGTGGAATCAAAGAATTTACCATTTAAAAAGCGGCCTTCGTAATGAATGGTTACGGTGTCGCCAACCTCTACCATTTTCCCTTGAGTTTTAACCTGAGGTATAATGTATAATCCCGAAGCAGAGGGTTCTACATCAATTTTTTCCCCTTCAAGGTATTGCCTTAAAATTACCTTTTCATATTCGCCAAAGTCGTTAATCCAACTCATGAAAGCTACCATCTCTTTTTGAAACTCTTCGGTAGTTTTAATTTCTAACATTTTAATATCAACACGCATGAATTCATCGGGCTTGATGAACTTTGGTGGGTTGGTTTCCAATGTTTTGGTAAAAAATGGTTCGGCCTGAATGTAAAAAGAAGCGCTATCGCCGGTTGATAGCATTAAAAAGCATTCATCAATAGCCCCGTCGTAATCCGGTGCTGTAAGTTGAAATTGTCGAACACCGTTAAAAAATATTGAATCAGCAATTGTCCGATACGAAATAACAGCTGTTACATAGTTGCCTGGTTTTGCTGGGCTGATGCTGTCGCCAATTGTTATGAGTTTATAGTGGATTCCTGTTTTGGTTACATTATAGCCAGGAAATAGCTTTGAGTGGTTTGAGCAGGATACAGTGGTTAGGGTTACTATCAACCCAAACGCTATCTTTTTAATCATTTTATTTGTATTTACAATACCTTTAGATAGGTACATGATTTAAAATTGGTTGGTTTGCTTTATTATTGTATATTAAAACTTAAATTTGGCGTAAAGTTAGCAAATATTCTAATGCTGCACATTAATAAGTTCAAGTTGATATACAATTGATGCTCGAGGTGGTATCTTTTTCATATCACCAATTAATCCATGGGCTAAATGAGGCGGCATGATAAATATCGCTTTTTGCCCTTCGTGCATCTTTAAAATTCCCTCCTCAAGTCCTGACTCCACGCCACCATGGCCAACAATGAAACTTTTAGGTTTTCCAACTTCACTTTTGTAGCACTCTGTGCCATCGAGTAGTGATATTTTATAATCCAAGGTAACTAAATCGCCCGTTTGGAGTTGTTTCCCCTTTACCTCACCATATATTTTGTAAAATAGGCCACTCGTGCTTTCGGATATTTTCAACTTATGGCGCTGAATAAATGCAAGTATCTGCTCTTTATCTTTTAATGCTAAATCTCTATTTACCTCAACAAGTACCTGTTTGGTTTTTGAAATTGGAATGTTGGTTTTATTATTTGGATGATTATTGTTGCAGGCCCAAAGGCCAATCAATAACAGCAAAAGATATTTTCTTGTGGTTCTCATTTGCTAAGCATTTAGTTCATTTGAGTGTTTTTTCAGCAGCTCCTCGAACTGCTTTATGGTTTCGTCCATGCTCATAAAAGCCTTACCTCCAGCTGCGTTCTTATGTCCGCCTCCCTGATAGTAAAGTTTTGAAAATTGGTTAACGGCAAAGTTCCCTCTCGATCGGAGCGATACCTTAATATGATTATCGTTTTCAGTGAACAATGCCGAAAAATTAATGCCCTTAATCGATAAGGGGTAGTTTACGAATCCTTCTGTATCGCCAAGTTGATGTTTAAACCTTTTAAGGTCGTTGCGGTAAAGCCAAATGTAAGCTGCCTTATACTCAGGGAAAACTTTCATTCTCTCTGCCAGTGAAAATCCCAGTAAACGCATGCGGTTTTCGGTAAAGTTGTTATAAACGAGCCCTTGAACCTCCTCAACATTTACCCCTTTTTCAACAAGTTTCCCGGCAATGGCAAATGTTTGTTGGTGCGAACAAGCGTAGCTAAACGATCCGGTATCAGTCATTATACCCGTATATAGGCAAACTGCGCAGTTGTAATTTATATTATCGGGGCCATACAGCTGTTCAATTACTTCGTAAACCAGTTCGGCGGTTGAGCTTACCTCAGTAAATGATACCTGAATATCAAAGGTGCTTTCAGGATCAGGATGATGATCGATTAGGATGTGTTTGGCTGTTGATTTTTCCAAAACCTCGGCCATGCCCTCTACCCTTCGGTAACCATTGAAATCGAGGCAAAAAATCAGATCGGCATTGGCTAAGAGCTCTTCTGCCTTTTTTTTATTTTTTGAGTAGTCCACAATACTGTTGGCCTCGGGCATCCATGCCAGAAAATTGGGGAAACCGTTCGGGGTTATCATGGCAGAAGTGATATTCTTGGTTTTTAAGGCATGGTAGAGGCCAAGAACAGAACCTATTGCATCGCCATCGGGATTATGGTGAGTGGTTATAACTATATTTTTGGCACTCCCTATGAAATTGTTTAACGTATTTAGAATGTTTTTGTCAATTTTTAGCATATGATTATAAATTTTCCCAATTAGTTTACAAAGATATGTTTTACTGGTTACTATTTATTTTCTATTTTAGAAAATAAATTAACTACGCTATGAACACACGATTTACCTTTTGCATGATTAAGCCCGATGCGTTTAAAAACGATAAGGTGAGCGATATTCTCCTTGAAATTCTCAAGGCGGGCTTTAAAATTAGGGGAATTAAAATTACCATGCTAACCAAAAGTAAGGCAGAGCAGTTCTACGATATTCATCAGGGAAAGGAATTTTTTGATAGGCTGACCACCTTTATGAGTTCAGCCCCAGTAATGGCTATGGTATTAGAGCGTCCCGATGCAATTGATGCGCTTCGTAAACTTATTGGAAAAACCGACCCAGCTCAGGCCGATGAGGGAACCATTCGACGAATGTATGGTACCAATACCACTTATAATGCCGTTCACGCAGCTGACAGCTATGAACATGCTGAACGAGAGTGGAGCTTTTTCTTCTCTAAAAGGGAGATTTATTAGTGTTAATAGTTGCCATACAGAATATTTTATTGCATTACTGAGTAGGTGTTTGGAAAAAACAATTACGATATCAGGCTATTAGTCTGACTGTTGCGACAAGAAAAATTTATTATTATTCTGAATAGCAAAAAAAGCCAATCTGTTTTGATTGGCTTTTTCAAGTGACTCCGGAGGGATTAGTTTCGCTCCGCTCCATGATCCCTCCGGACATCCTACACGGGCAGTGGCCTTAGAAATAAAAAAAAGCCAATCTGTTTTGATTGGCTTTTTCAAGTGACTCCGGAGGGATTAGTTTCGCTCCGCTCCATGATCCCTCCGGACATCCTACACGGGCAGTGGCCTTAGAAATAAAAAAAAGCCAATCTGTTTTGATTGGCTTTTTCAAGTGACTCCGGAGGGATTCAAACCCCCAACCTTCTGATCCGTAGTCAGATGCTCTATTCAGTTGAGCTACGGAGCCGTTTATCATTGCGTGTGCAAAGGTAGTAAAAAAAATATTTCTGCAAATGGTTGATCAAAAAAAATCCCCCTTTCGGGGATTTTTTTATTCTTCTTTAACTTCAATGTTACGAATCTTGTCTTTAATACGCGCTTTCTTACCGGTAAGGTTGCGCAGGTAGTAAATTCTTGCTCTGCGAACTCGACCCTCTTTCTGAAGTTCAATCTTTTCAATAAAGGGGGAGTGTAAAGGGAAAATTCTTTCAACGCCAACTCCACCTGAAATTTTACGAACAGTAAAGGTTTCAGTTGTTCCGGTACCCTTGCGTTGGATGACAACACCCCTGAAATTTTGGATACGTTCTTTATTTCCCTCCTTGATTTTGTAGTGAACCACAATGGTATCGCCACTCTTAAAATTGGGGTGTTCCTTTTTCTCAACAAATGCTTGTTCGGCAATCTTAATGAGATCCATTTTCTTATTTTTTAACTGGTTAGTATAAGAGTGTGGAATATTCCCGGCCCCTGTGTCCTGGTAAGAGATTACACACTAAATTGGCCACAAAGATATTTAATTTTAGCAAATTACACAAAATTGTACTGAAATTTTAAAAAAAATTGGGCACCAATTCTGGTGCCCAATTTCTCTCTTTAGGTTTGTCAAAATTAGTGGCTATTGGCACCTTCGGGTTGTTTCAGTTTATCGCCTGTTGCCTCTATAACATTTTTCTTCCACCAGTCGGGGTATTCAGGATTACTCACAGGGGCAGGGCAGTAGTTGTAATTATTGTATTTCAATCCGCCTTTGCCGTCCTCCTGCTTAACGTTGCCATCCATATACTTCATGAGAAGGAATTGGAACAACTTTTCCCAGCGATTAACTACATAGTTACCAGTGTTTACAGTGTAATCGGTTAGGAACCTAACAGCTTTATCCTTACTGGTTTCGTACATTTTTTTAGCTGTTTCATCTATAATTGATGTTTGTGAAATGAAACGGTTTTCAAGTTCATTCTGAACCTTCTTAATGTCCTGGATCATAAGGTCATAGCGCAAATAAGCAAAGTTTGATACCTTATTGAATACCCAAAAAGCGCAGTCATCGCTGTAGGTGAGCATATCGCCTTTACCTTCAGCGTAGGCCTCAGGAACAGCGGTAACGCTGCAGTAAACGGGGATGTAAACGGTTGAAGAGGCATCGTCAACGCTAAACCAAAAGATACCCCCAATGGCATCGGGAAGCCAGTTTCGCATTTGAGCAACAAAGGAAAAACCGGTTTGTTGGGTCGCGGTAGCACGCTCATTAAAGTAGGTTTTGCCCTCGTATTCCCATGTTAGAGGACGCCAGCGGTAGGGCAATCCATGAGGTCCAGCACCTGGGTCTTTGCTCATATCCAGTTCGGTGCCCTCAAGGTGATCGCGCATAAAGTTCATCATATCTCGAACGGAGAGCTTACGCTCAGGCTTAATGTATAATGGCATGCGATTCTTTAAATTGTGTCCCTTGGCATAGTCAAAGTAACTCCACATCTCTTTGTTAACATCCTTAAAGAATGTCCAAACGCGTATTTCGCAAAAACGGGCAGCACCAAAATCTAGGGGAGCGTAAACATCGGAGAAGCTAAATTCCTCATCCTTCTTATTGAAGTAGCCCATTTGGCGGGCAAAACTGATTACATCGTGGGCGTAAACTACCTCGATATTGGGGTCAAAAATCTTATCAAGATTCTTTGAACTAATGGAGGTTTTCATGTTTTCCTGTGGGAAGGTGGTAATACGGGCGTGGTTGGCATGCCCCGAAATATATCCATCGGGTATGCGGATGGCTACCCAAACAGCACCCTTGTTAGCGTTGAATGTTTTTTTGGTTTTCTTATCAACCTGCATGTTTACTCCCTTGCCAATCATTTCGAATATCCAAACCTCATTTTTATCGGCAACGGAGAACGATTCACCGGAGCTGTAGTAACCGTAACGCTCTACAAGGTCTGCCATAACTTTAATGGCTTCGCGGGCGCTTTTGGAGCGCTGAAGAGCAATATACATGAGTGAACCGTAATCAATTAGTCCGGTGCTATCCTGTAGCTCTTCCCTGCCTCCATAGGTGGTTTCTCCTATAGCTACCTGAAACTCATTCATATTACCTACCACTGAGTAGGTTTGCTGTGCCTGAGGTATTTCGCCCATGAATTTTCCTGTATCCCATTCATAAATTTTCATCATGGTGCCAGCGGGGTAAACTGCAGCCGGGCGGAAGTAGAGTTCTCCAAAAAGGGAGTGTGAGTCAGCTGCATAGGTTATTATGGTTGACCCATCCACCGAGGCTCCTCTGGTTACAAGGTAGTTGGTGCATGCATCTCCGCTATGGGTATATCCTATAAGCGTAAAAACAGATAAAATCTGGATTGTGAGTTTTCTCATAATCGTATGGTTTTAATTGATAGTTGCAAACGTAATATTTTTTTGACAACCAATTTATGCGAGGGTTTAATATAGATTTTGTTTTACTGGTATAGGCAACCACCAACGGAATCGGATCTAGCACCGGTAACCGATGATAACGAGTTCGGAAATCTTTCAAGGAATAAAACTCCCAAAAACGCAAAGATGAGTGCCTCTTTAAAATCAATTGTTTGGCTATCGGGGATGGTGATTTTTAGTTTGGTTTTTTGAGCAATAAGTTCCATTAGAAATTCATTTTTGGCCCCTCCTCCAGTAACCAGCATGCTGTTTTTGTTTAATTTGTTACAATCGCTGGCAATTCGGTTGCTAATATGTTCGTATGCGGTTCTTATTAAGTGTGTTAAAGGTTTATTTGAATGCTTTTTAAACAAGGGTAGCATTTCCCTTTTGAACCACTCCCGGCCCAGCGATTTGGGTGGTGTTTGATAAAAGTAGGGTAGGGATTCAAGTTCGTTGAGTAGTTCTGGGATTACCGCGCCCGACTTACCAAGCTCCCCATTTTTGTCAAAATCCATACCGTTTAAGCCCGACAGGTGGTTCAGGAGCATGTTGCAAATCCCTATGTCGTATGCTTGTCTGATGCTCTTTTCGTTATCGTAGCTGATATTTGCTATTCCGCCAAGGTTAAGGCAAATATCAAACTGGCTGAACAGTAGCCTATCGCCAATTGGCACCAATGGTGCGCCTTGACCACCTCGGCATACATCGCCCGAACGGAAATCGGTTATGCAGGGTATCCCTGTTTCGGCAGCAATGGCTGCTCCTTTACCTATTTGCAGGGTGAAGCCTTTTGATGGGTTATGTAGTACGGTATGGCCGTGTGAGGCTATGTAGTCAACGGATAAGTTGTGTTTATCGGTGAACTTTCGCACCTCTCGTCCCATGTAAATCCCGTACTCAAAATCGAGTTGGGTTAGGATTTCGGCATTGCAGGTCATGGCTTCACGAAGTGCTCGTTGCAATACTCCAGGGTATTTCACGGTTTCGGATTGCCTAATTGAGTATTCCCAGCCGTTTCCGTTTTTAGTAAAAATACAGTAGCAAATATCAAGCCCATCGAGCGATGTCCCCGACATTAGTCCTATCATTCTGTATTGTGAGCTGCCAGTGCCGAAGAACATTACTTGTTGGTGTATACACTAATGATAAGTCCTTTGATGGCTTGGTCAACCAATTTGTAAAGGGTTTCGTGTGGAACTGCTATGTTTGTGTTTACGAATCCATCGAAGTATTTATCGTTAAGGGTTATAACTTTTGATGAAACTGCTTCGCCAATGCAATTGGCAACAGGAACAACTCCCTTATCATTGAAAATGTTCATTTTTATGGTTATTTTGGGCTTAATCTCGTTGTATGTAAGTTGAACCAGTTGAGTTGATGAGTCGGATGAACTTTTGGTCAGATATTTCGATTCAAATTCCGGGGATATTTCCACATCTACCTTTATGTAAAGTTTAGAATTGCCTCTTTGCAACGCTTTATTGATACTAACATCAGGAAACCCATACTGATCGTAATTGAATTTGTTGCCATAGGCATCGATGGGAAGAATTAACATTCCCACATCGCTTGTAAGTTTTTGTTTTACCATGTCCCAGATATCGGAAGTTAAGTGGCTGGTTATCCGATTTACTCCGGGTTTTACAGGTTTACGAAACAGGTTGGAATACTCGCTGAATTTGGCCATATAATCAGGGGTGATATATATCTTAAAGGAAATGAGTGTGGTTTCTTTTTTTCGATACTTTTGGGCAAAACTATCGTTTGCTAAAATTGCGCAAGCAAGGGTAAGCAAAAATATTATCTTTTTCATGGCTGATTATTTAGAGTGTTCAAAATTATAACTTATAGTAAAATATTCAAACAAAAATCAATCCCAAACTATCGAGTTTCATTTACTATGTGTGGTTTCTTTCTTTTCCAACGGCGATGCGTCCAAAGCCAGCTTTCAGGTCTTTGGCGGATACTTTCCTCCAAACGTTTCATGTATAATTCAGTAATTTTACCTTCGGCCATTTCTTTTGGGTTTTCGCAGAGCACACTGAGCTCAACGGTATAGTAACCCCGGTTAACCCTTATAATATCAATATAGATGACTGTATAATTATACATCCGAGCATACTTTTCAGGGCCGTGGAGGCAAGCGGTTTCCTGGTTGAAGAAGTTAATCCAGTAGGCCCTCGATAGGTTCGATGGACTTTGGTCGGCAACCATTATGTAGATACAGGGTCGATGCTTGTTGTTATAAAAGGTTTCGTAGGTTCGATTAGTTGGCACCAGCTCGGTGCCCCTGAGCGAGCGGTTCCATTTTAGAAACCAGTCTATCAATTTATTGCTTAATGGTTTGTATATGGCTATGGGATGATGCTTTAGCTGAATCCCTGCCGATAGCGCTCCCCACTCCCAGTTGTTCAAATGCCCCGTTACCCCTATCAAACTCTGATTTCTTGAAAAGTAGTGATCGAGTAGTTCCGGGTTTAAAATTTTGTGTTTTTTTCGAACTACTGAATTTTTGATGGTAAAACCTCTTAGTGCTTCAACTGATATATCGGCAAGGTTTAAGTAACTTTTTCTTTCAATTTCTTTTAGCTCCCCAAGGCTCTTTTCAGGAAATGCCATTTTAAGATTGCTTTGGGTTACCTTAACCCTGTACTTTATAACATCGTGGAGCAGAATAGCCATTAGGTTGCTGTAACGGTATATTAGCCACCATGGCAGCAACGAAACAAGTACTACTGAAAATAAGAATAGTATAAAATAAAATACTGTTACCAATTATCCAAAATTTTAAAATGTTTCAAAAATAATTATTACCAGTAAAAGGTGGTATAAAATTCGGATGTATTATTCAGGTAGTCGGTAGCAACTATTCTAAGTTTATGCCATTGTTTTAGTTGTATCCGGTTTCCATGGAACTCATGTGATAGTACCCCTGTTTTAGGATCCCACTCAAACAGTGTCCATTTTTCATCAATGTACCCTGCATATGTTTTTATCCCAGTGTTGTCTCTTAACTGGAAACGTATGTCTTTTTGATCCGAAATTTTAGAGTTAGGGATGATATTCTGCGGAACAATTTCTGGTGGAGCGGTATCGATGAGCACGGTATAGCTACCAAATTTGCTGCAAATACCCGATAGTTTATTGTTCAAAATTGAACATCCTACATATTCCTGTCCTTTTCCGTTTAGGCGTGCTATATATAGTTTATTCCTTTGACTGTCAGGAATCGTTTCAAGTTTGAATTCCAGAACATATTTCTTGAACAATTGGGTTCTTGGTGTGTGTACAATTATTAGCGGATAGGGAAACGATGGGTTGGTGTATTCATTTATCCGGAAAAGAACATTGTGAAAAAGAGCATTTTTGGGAAAAACTACCCTATAATTTTCGGTTTCGAAGGTGTTTTCCTCATTCCACTTTGCAAAAATTCCTTGTACAGTGCGGGCATCGCTGCAGTCAATGCTTTGTTTGCCGCTTACTTGAAATATAAGATTACTTGAATTGTTGGAGTGATCGTAGGCAGTAATTTCAATATTATATGTGCTATCGCTTTTTATATTAATTAATCCGTGTTTTTTTACATTTTCAATTCCTGAAAAGCTGTTATTGGGGTCGATCCAGAGCCTAATAATTTTTCCGTTACCCACTCGCTTATCAATTAAACCATTGGCATAACGGGTCTCATCAAACGCAAATTTGTTAAGGTTTAGAAAAAAAACAGGGCTACCGTTAACCTTTACCTCTACTTTTTTAACACCTGTATTTAAACTTGTTGAATTAATGGCATCGTAAATTCCTGTAGCAATCCCAATGCTACCCGAGACTTGAACTGTAGAGGGTATGCTGAAGTATTTTCCATTGAATTTGGGATTGTAAACGTTATATTGGATGCTATCGACAAGGTAATTGATGCTATCAAATTCATAAATGAAAAGGTTTGTAAATACTGGCGCAATTTCATCGATCTTAGCCCATTGGCTAAAGTAGTTAAAGGGATCGATAATTTTTTGGGTAGAAGTTTCTCTTATCTCAAAGTGAAGGTGGGGACCACCGGACGAGCCGCTATTCCCTGAAATACCAATTATATCGCCTTTGTTTACAGGAAACTCATGGGGTTTTGGGAAGAGTTCTATCTCAAACGATTGGTTTTTGTATTGGGCATCTTCTACATACTTGGCAATCTTTCCAACAAATCGGTCGAGATGTGCGTAAACTGTTGTTTTACCATTGGGATGATCAATGTAAATGGCTTTTCCAAAACCCGTTGCACCAACCTTCACGCGCGATATGTATCCCTGTTCTGCTGCATAAACCTTTAATCCTATTATCCCCTGCGTGCGCAAATCAACCCCGGAATGAAAGTGATCGGTTCTGGGTTCACCAAACGATCCTGAAAAAGAGGGAGGAATATTTAGAGGGGGGAATAGCTGAACCTTTTGTGCTAATAAAAATTTACTAAAGGCAATTAGTATCGATATATAAAATAACCGGTTCACCTAGATGTTTATTTTTGCCCCAAATATAAAAAGGGTTTCATAACTCTACTATGTAAATCATCTAAAAACTGTTCAATTATTTATGTTGAGTTTCCGTATTCCACATTTCAAAAGGATTTTTAAAGATATGAGGTGGAGTTAAAATTCGTTTAAGATATTTGTTTTTTGATTATGGTTTACTTAACTTTGTAAAACCTTTATCTGGGATATGAACGTTGACTCAAGCCATATAAGCGATAGCATTAAACAAAAAGTTCAGACTCTTGTTTTTATGTATGAGCGCATTAAACAGGAGAATGAGCTACTTAAAGCCCAAAAGGCACAACTTGAAGTTACCCTTAAGGCCAAAGAGTTGGCATACAATGAGCTTGAGGAGCGTTACTCCCGATTAAAGTTAGCCAAGGTGCTAAAGGCAAGTGATTCCGATATGCACGAGGCGAAAATTAAAGTGAACCGGATTGTGCGGGAAATTGACAGATGTATTGCTTTACTTAATAAATAAGAACCTGAAGCTACCTGAATGGACGATAAATTGTCAATTAACGTTAATGTTGCCGAACGGTACTATCCCCTTAAAATCGACAGAGATGATGAGGAGAAGATTCGTAAGGCTGCTAAACTGATAAACGATAAGGTACAACAGTACAAGCAAAGGTATAGCGACAAGGACGTACAGGATTACGTGGCCATGGCAGCGCTTCAGTTTGTTATTAAATTGATAGAATGCGAAGAACGCAACGATGCCATTGATCTGTTAGGGGAGATGAATGAGTTGGATGAATGGCTGGGTTCTTATATAGCAAAGCAAAACATGAGTTCTTTCAAATAGTATTGCCCGCATTATCGCCTTAAGGTTTTTGCGAAACTCAACACTACAAAAATTGGAGAAGGACTTTCTCCGCCAAAGACAGGCCTGTTTACCGCTCGTTCGGGATTTCCTTCGGGAGACGCTGGTAGTCTGAATCGGTTAGCCTCTCCACCCATGTTTGACTGGGGTTTCTACATAAATTTAAGGCATAGTGCGGGTTTTTTATATATATAAACCACATAAAATCAAGTTGTTATGTTAACATTAATAATAGTTGCAGTTGCGGCATTGCTAATTGGGGGCTTTGTGTCGTACATGCTTTGGAATAAGTTCCTTGTCGCAAAGCGGAATAAGATAGTTCAGGAAGCCGAAACGGAAGCTGAAGTCATTAGAAAGGAGAAAATACTTCAGGCTAAGGAGAAGTTCTTGCAGCTGAAAGCTGAGCACGAAAAGGTTATAAACGAAAAGAACAATCGGATTGCTCAGGCAGAAACCAAGACTAAGCAACGTGAACTACAATTAGCCCAAAAACTTGAGGAAATCCAACGCAAGCAAAAGGAGGTGGATGCAATCAGGGAAAACCTGAACAACCAGATGGAACTGGTAGAAAAACGTAGCGAGGACTTGGAGCGCCTGCATAAGGCTCAGGTTGACAAATTGGAGGCAATTTCAGGTATGTCGGCCGAAGAGGCTAAGGCACAACTTATTGAATCACTTAAAGCCGAAGCACGCACTCAAGCCATGAGCTACATTAACGAGATTGTTGATGAGGCCAAAATGACTGCCACCAAAGAGGCCAAGCGTATTGTTGTTCAAAGCATTCAGCGTGTTGCTACTGAAGCTGCAATCGAAAATTCCGTTACCGTTTTCAATATTGATTCCGATGAGATTAAGGGTCGGATCATTGGCCGCGAAGGTCGTAATATTAGGGCATTGGAAGCTGCCACCGGTGTCGAAATCATTGTTGATGATACCCCAGAAGCTATTATACTCTCAGCTTTTGATCCCGTTCGTCGTGAGATTGCCCGCCTGGCACTTCACCAGCTGGTAACTGATGGCCGTATCCACCCGGCAAGGATCGAAGAGGTTGTTCAAAAGGTACAAAAGCAGGTTGAGGATGAAATTATTGAGGTGGGCAAGCGTACCACTATCGATCTTGGAATTCATGGTCTGCACCCCGAACTCATTCGGTTGGTAGGTAAAATGAAATATCGTTCTTCATATGGCCAAAACCTGCTTCAGCACTCCCGCGAGGTGGCTAACCTTTGCGCAATCATGGCTTCAGAGCTAGGACTTAACCCTAAAATTGCCAAACGTGCCGGATTGCTTCATGATATTGGTAAGGTGCCTGATGATGAGCCAGAACTACCACATGCAATCCTGGGGATGAAGCTGGCTGAAAAGTATAAAGAGAAACCCGAGGTGTGCAATGCCATTGGTTCACATCACGATGAGATTGAGATGACCACCCTTATTGCTCCAATTGTTCAGGTTTGCGATGCTATTTCAGGTGCTCGTCCTGGCGCTCGTCGCGAAGTTGTTGAATCCTACATTAAGCGATTGAAAGATATGGAGGATCTTGCTCTCTCTTATCCTGGTGTGCTTAAAACCTATGCCATACAAGCTGGTAGAGAACTTCGTGTAATTGTTGGCAGCGAAAAGGTTTCCGATGAGGATGCTAATAAGCTATCGTTCGAGATCGCTAAAAAAATCCAGGATGAGATGACCTACCCAGGACAGGTTAAAATTACTGTAATTCGTGAAACCCGCGCAATTAGTTATGCAAAATAGGGTGTCGAGTTTAGTAATGGGTACTATAGGGTTCGAGGAACATTGGACCTTGAACTTTTATTTTTATCATCCTTTTCCCTTGCTTTTTAATCTAAAAAGTTTTTAGCTATGGATATTCAAATGTGCGACCTGAAGAGGCAGTACCAAAAAATTAAAGATGAGATTGATACAGCCATTCAAGGTGTAATTGATAGCACAGCATTTATTAAAGGAAAAGAGGTCAACTTGTTTCAAGACGAGTTGGCCTCGTATCTCAATGTAAAACATGTAATTGGTTGCGGCAATGGGACCGATGCGCTTCAGATAGCCTTAATGGCTTTGAATCTTAAGCCAGGGGACGAGGTGATTACCCCCGATTTTACCTTTATTGCTACAGTTGAAGTTGTTGCACTACTTGGCCTTACACCTGTTCTGGTGGATGTTGACCCCTTAACGTTTACTATGGACGTTAGTAAGTTGGAAGAGGCAATTACCACAAATACAAAAGCTATTATTCCTGTACATCTTTTTGGACAATGTGCCAATATGGATGAAATAACGAGAATTGCCCAAAAAAACAATATTCATGTAATAGAGGATACCGCACAGGCATTGGGTGCCAACTACTATCATGCCGATGGTAGGGTATCAAAAGCGGGAACCATTGGCACCATTGGAACAACATCTTTCTTCCCTTCCAAAAACCTCGGTTGTTATGGCGATGGTGGCGCCCTGTTCACCAACGACGATGCCCTTGCCGCCGAAATCCGTTCCATTGCCAATCATGGAATGATAGTCCGTTACCACCACGATAGGATAGGCGTGAATTCACGCCTCGATACCATTCAGGCTGCCATTCTTAGGGTAAAACTCAAATACCTTGATAGCTACAATAAAGCAAGAATTACTGCTGCTGATAGCTACGACTACCTCCTTAAGGGTTGCTCTAAGTTAGTAACCCCTAAAAGAGCGAATTGGAGCAGCCATATCTTTCACCAATATACCCTTAAATTGGTGGAAACCGATAGGAATAAAGTTCAAAATAAATTGGCAGAAAAGGGCATACCATCGATGATTTACTACCCAATATCCTTGCATAGTCAAAAAGCTTTTGAACCCTATAAAATATACAATAGTAAGTTGTTTAATACCTCAGAGCTGCTTGCCAATTCAGTATTATCTTTGCCCATGCATACCGAACTAACCTCTGATGAGGTTAAATTTATTACTGATTCTTTGCTTGAAGCCTTGAATTGTTAATTTTGAATAAAAAAATTAAATCATGGAAAGAAATTACTTTGCCCATGAAACTGCAGCTATCGATAAGGATTGTAAAATTGGTGCCGGCACAAAAATATGGCATTTTTGCCATATTATGACGGGTTGCGAAATTGGTGAAAATTGCAATATTGGTCAAAACGTGGTGGTTTCGCCGGGTGTAAAATTGGGTAGGAATGTTAAGGTTCAAAACAACGTTTCCATATATACCGGCGTTATCTGTGAGGATGATGTTTTTTTGGGACCATCAATGGTATTCACAAATGTTATAAACCCTCGAAGCGCAATTAACCGCAAGAGTGAGTATATGACCACATTGGTAAAGCGTAGTGCTACTATTGGCGCAAATGCTACCATTGTGTGTGGGGTGACCCTCGGCGAGTTTTCATTTGTTGCTGCAGGTGCAGTAGTAACCAAGGATATTAAACCCTATGCTTTAGTGGTTGGAAACCCTGCCCGCCAAATCGGTTGGATGAGCGAGTATGGCCACCGCCTTGAATTTAATAGCCAAGGAATTGCTATTTGCCCCGAAAGCGGGCAAAAATATAGACTTGAGAATGATAATGTGACTAGAATTGAGTAAATTATGAAAAACTTTGCACTTATTGGCGCTGCAGGTTATATTGCCCCTCGCCACCTTAAGGCGATTAAGGAAACGGGGAATAATCTGTTAGCCGCTTTGGATAAGCACGACTGCGTTGGCATAATGGATAGCTATTTCCCTGAAGCCGATTTCTTTGTTGAGTATGAACGATTTGATAGGCATATCGATAAGTTGAAACGTCAGGGCGTTAGGGTTGATTATGTTAGCATTTGCACCCCTAACTACCTGCACGATTCACATATCCGTTTCGCGCTTCGCCAGGGGGCTAATGCCATTTGCGAAAAACCAATTGTCCTGAATCCCTGGAATATCGATGCCCTTTCCGAAATTGAAAAGGAAACGGGTAAACGTATTAGCACCATTCTTCAGCTACGGCTGCATCCAGCTATTATTGAATTGAAGAGGCAAATTGATGAGGCTCCTATGGACAAAATTTTCGATATCGATTTAACTTACATAACCAGTCGCGGCCGTTGGTACTTCATATCCTGGAAAGGTGATATACAAAAATCGGGAGGTGTGGCCACTAACATTGGTGTTCACTTTTTCGATATGCTTATATGGATTTTTGGCAATGTGAAGTCCAATGTTGTTCATATATCTCAACCCGACAAGACCGCTGGCTACCTTGAACTTGAAAGGGCAAGGGTGCGCTGGTTCTTAAGTGTTGACTATGATGACATACCCAATGAGATAAAAAAGAAGGGGCAACGGACCTACCGCTCCATACGTATAGCCGATAAGGAACTGGAGTTTAGCGCTGGCTTTACCGATCTTCATACCACCAGCTATCAAGAGATACTTGCTGGCAATAGCTTTGGACTTAACGACGCCCGGGCATCAATTGAAACGGTTTTTACTATAAGAAATACTGCTCCTGTGGGTTTAACCGGTGACTATCATCCATTTTGTAAACATTTAAACTTATAGCGATGTACAACGAGCTAATTGCAAAAAAAGAGAAATTGGCAGTTGTGGGTTTAGGCTATGTTGGCCTTCCCATTGCTCTTGAATTTGCCCGAAAACTTTCTGTAGTTGGTTTCGACATTAAACCCGAGAGGGTTGAGATGATGAAGAAGGGAATCGATCCAAGTCGAGAACTTGAAACCAAAGCTTTTGAGGGGTGCGATATCACCTTCACTTCTAGTATTGACCATCTACGTCATGCTAAATTTTACGTTGTTGCTGTGCCCACACCCATCGACGAGCATAACCTTCCCGATTTAAAACCGTTGCTTGCAGCAACAAGAACTGTTGGACAGGTGCTTAAAAAGGGCGATTATGTGGTGTACGAATCAACTGTTTATCCGGGGTGTACCGAAGAGGATTGTGTGCCACTACTTGAAGAGATTTCTGGATTAAAATACATAAAGGATTTTAAGGTTGGCTTTTCGCCCGAACGTATTAACCCTGGCGATAAGGATCACACCCTTACCACCATTAAAAAGATTACTTCGGGTTGTGATGCAGAATCGGCTGAAGAGATTGCACTGACCTACGAACTGATTATTAAAGCCGGGATTCATCGGGCTAGCTCAATAAAGGTTGCCGAGGCGGCTAAAATTATTGAAAACACCCAGCGCGATATCAATATTGCATTCATGAATGAACTTTCTATTATTTTCAACCGTATGGGAATTAATACCTACGAGGTGCTTGAGGCTGCTGGGACCAAGTGGAACTTTTTAAAGTTTTTCCCTGGCCTTGTTGGCGGCCACTGCATTGGTGTTGACCCCTATTATCTTGTATATAAAGCGAAAGAGCTGGGCTATCACCCCCAAATTATTACGGCTGGCAGATTTATTAACGACTCCATGGGCGGTTACGTGGCCAAGCAAACCGTTAAGAAGATTATTGCTGCCGATAAAAACCTTAAGGAATCACGAATCCTTATCATGGGGGTTACCTTTAAGGAAGATGTAAGCGATATACGTAACTCTAAGGTGGTGGACATATACAACGAACTTAAATCGTTTGGAATAAATAATATAGAGGTTATTGATGCATTTGCCAATAGCCATGAGGTAAACGAGGAGTATGGCTTTGAACTGGCTGAACAGCCTACCGGCAAGTACGATGCCATTATTATGGCCGTTAGCCATCGGCAGTACCTAAATATAGACGAGGATTGGTTCATTAATCTTTCCAATCCCGCCTGTGTTTTTGTTGATGTGAAGGGGATATACCGTGGTAAAATAAAAAAATTAACCTACTGGAGCCTGTAATTATTATATCCCATAGTTCAATAAATTAGGCCCCAGTACGGGGCTTAATTTTTAACTGCCGTTAAAATTTAGATAGAAATTAATCAAAATATATTAATTTCGCATTCCAAGTCGGGTAGGTCATGCAGCTTAGCGGTGTGGCTGACTGGGCGAAGCTGTAGAATATCCTATATCTTTAACCTTTAACCTTTGCTTTTTTTATCTTTAATCTTTAACCTTTAATCCTTAAATCCGTCTTCGCTGGATAAGCTCTTGAATCTTGAATCTCGAATTCCATGATAAAAAACATTTGTTGCATTGGTGCCGGTTATGTGGGTGGACCCACAATGGCAGTAATTGCTTTAAAAAACCCTCATATTAGGGTTAATGTGGTTGATATTAACCCCGAACGTATTGCTGCATGGAATACCGATGAGCTGCCGGTATATGAGCCCGGGTTACTCGATGTTGTTAGGCAGGCAAGAGGTCGTAATCTTTTCTTTTCCACTGATATTGAGGCTGGCATACGTGAGGCCGATATGATATTTATCAGTGTGAACACACCCACCAAAACCTATGGAGTAGGTAAAGGGCGTGCCGCCGATCTGAAGTATGTTGAGCTCTGTGCTCGTCAGATTGCCGGGGTTGCTACCTCCGATAAGATTGTTATTGAAAAATCAACCCTGCCGGTTCGTACAGCAGAAGCCATAAAAACCATCCTTTCCGAGACCCAAAGTACGGCACGTTTTCAGGTGCTCTCCAATCCGGAGTTTCTTGCCGAGGGTACGGCAATTAAGGACTTGCTTGAACCCGATAGGGTTCTGATTGGTGGCGACCAAACCCCTGAGGGGCTTGCTGCCATTGAGGAGCTTACTCAGGTTTACGCCAGCTGGGTGTCCCGTGACCGTATCATTCAAACCCGATTATGGTCGTCGGAGCTTAGCAAGCTAACCGCCAATGCCTTTCTGGCCCAGCGCATCTCGTCAATCAATAGCCTATCGGCTCTTTGTGAGGCCACCGGCGCCGATGTTGATGAGGTGGCCTATGCCATTGGTAGCGATTCGCGCATTGGCCCAAAGTTTCTTAAGGCTTCCGTAGGGTTTGGTGGCTCATGCTTCCAGAAGGATATTCTTAATTTGGTTTACCTCTGCGAGTACTTTAATCTCCCCGAGGTAGCCCGCTACTGGGAGCAGGTTATTCTTTTAAACGATTACCAGAAGCGCCGCTTTGCTCAAGATATCATTCATACGCTGTTCAACACTGTTAGCGGCAAAAAGATAGCCATGCTGGGTTGGGCATTTAAAAAGGATACCAACGATACCCGCGAGAGCGCTGCTATTTACGTATCGGACCACCTGCTCAATGATATGGCTAATGTTTGGGTATTTGATCCCAAGGTACCTGCCAATAGCATGTATGCCGATTTGAATAACTTGGGAACCCGTTCCCCTGAGGAGAACCGTAAGTTCCTTATCGTTGCTAATGATCCTTACGAGGCCTGTAGGGATGCGCATGCCATTGCTATTATCACTGAATGGGACGAGTTTAAAGCGTACGATTGGCAACGTATTTACGATAGCATGAAAAAACCTGCGTTTATCTTTGATGGACGAAATATTCTCGATCATAAAAAACTTTTGGAGATAGGGTTTAAAGTAAAGGCGATTGGGAAGAAGTATTGAAAAAGGTTAAAGGTTAAGGATAAAAGAAAATAGATAAAGGTTATAATTTTGGGGTATAGGTAGACGAAAGTGGAAAAAAAGAATATTTAAGATCATCTAAAGAATGGATTTATATAATAAATTGGTTGGTTAAAGTTTAAATATGCATTAAATAGATTATAATTTTTTTGAATAGCCTAGAGAAATTTTGGATTTAAACTTTTATTATTTTGATATGAATAATTAATTTAGTTGAGGAGAGAACAGAAGATTACAATGATTTGTCCAAAAGATTATTTAATTTTAGTGTAATTACCATAAAAGAATGCCGCGCATTACCAAATGATTATGAGTATAAGATTATTCTATATCAGTTAATTAAGTCTGTAACCTCATCCGCTGCAAATTACGAAGAATCTCAGGCTGGGGTTTCAAAAAAGGATTTTTCTAATAAAGTGGAAATTGCACTTAAGGAAATGCGTGAAACAAATTATTGGCTATGGTTAATTATAGAGATTAATAAAAGTAATTCGAACTTTCTACAATTAGAAAAAGAATCCAAAGAGTTAATGAAAATTTTAGGATCAATATTCGCAAAAACCTCAAAACAAAGATAAGACCAATAGGAACATTTTTCCTTCTATTTACTTTAAATCCTTACCCTTTTATCTTTAATCTTTAATCTTTAATCTTTTATCTTTAACCTTTATCTATTATGAAGTTCCTCCTAACCGGAACCGCCGGATTTATTGGATTTCACCTTGCCAAGCGATTGCTAGAGCGCGGCGATGAGGTGGTTGGTCTGGATTGCATTAACGATTATTATGATGTAAATCTTAAGTACGCACGACTTGGGCAAACAGGGATTTCCAGAGGTGAGGTTGAGTATGGTAAGTTTGTTCAAAGTTCAAAGTTCAATAATTATAAATTTATACAACTCAAACTCGAGGATCGAGAAGCAATTCTAAAACTATTTTCTGTTGAAAAGTTCGATAGGGTTTGTAATCTTGCAGCCCAGGCTGGGGTACGGTACAGCTTGCAAAATCCCTTTACCTATATCGATAGCAATATAGTTGGTTTTATAAATATTCTGGAGGGCTGCAGGCATAATGGAGTTGCGCATTTGGCCTACGCCAGCAGCTCAAGCGTTTACGGCCTGAATGAGGAAATGCCATTCTCGGTTCATCACAATGTTGACCATCCCATAAGCCTTTATGCTGCGAGCAAAAAGAGCAACGAGCTAATGGCCCATACCTATAGCTACCTTTATGGGTTACCCACAACCGGTTTACGGTTCTTTACCGTTTATGGCTCATGGGGGCGCCCCGATATGGCACTTTCCCTATTCACAAAGGCAATTCTTGAAGGTAAACCCATTGATGTGTACAACAACGGCAATATGAAGCGCGATTTCACCTATATCGACGATATTGTGGAGGGAATTATACGGGTGCTCGATAATCCCCCTGCTGGTAACCCCCAGTGGAGCGGTAAAGCGCCCGATCCGGGCACATCTGTTGCCCCCTATAGGGTTTACAACATTGGCAACAGCAAACCGGTAAAACTAATGGATTTCATTGAGGCCATTGAGGAGGCACTGGGACGTAAGGCTATTAAAAATTTTCTTCCCCTGCAGCCCGGCGATGTCCCCGCCACCTGGGCCGATGTAACCGACCTGGCCGAAAATTTTGATTACAAACCGAATACCGATATTAAGGAAGGGGTCAGAAGGTTTGTGGAGTGGTTTTTAACTTTTAATAATTAAACGTAATGAATAAAAAAATTATAATTCAAGCACGAACTGGTTCTACAAGATTACCTAAAAAGATGATAATGCCCTTTTTTAACGGAAAGGCTTTATTAGAAATTGTAATTGAACGTTTACACAAAAATTTTAAAAATAACATAATTCTAGCAACATCAACAAACGAAAATGATAATATTATTGAACGAATCTCAAACAATTATGGTCTGTCAGTATTTAGAGGGAATGAAAACGACGTTTTAAATAGATTTATAGAATGTGCAAAAAATTACCAGGTTCAAGGTATTGTGAGGGTTTGTGCTGATAATCCATTTATAATGCCAGAATATATAGAGGAACTAATCAATTTTTCAACTGATGCTGATGATTATTTATCGTATAGATTTCCAGATGGTACTCCTGTTATTAAATCACATATTGGATTATTTGGTGAATACACTACATTGAAAACACTTCAAAAAGTTTATGAACTTACAACAGATAAAATTTACAGAGAACATGTAACAAATTACATATACGGTAATAAAAATATATTTAATGTACGATTTTTAGATTTACCAAAAATTATTGTAAATAGAAAAGATATTAGATTAACGATAGACACAATTGAGGATTTTGAAATTATTAGTAAATTATATGGCAAATTAAATGTGTTAAGAGGAGAGGAATTTTTGAAGGCTCTTTTATTTGAAGTTGATAATGATATCAATATCAAACAAACTATGAACCAACAAATAAATAAGTATGAGAAATAATAATGAGGTTTACATTATCGGAGAAATTGGCCAAAACCATAATGGTTCTGTTGACCTTGCCAAATTGATAGTTGATATGATTTGTCGACCGATAGTAGAAGAATTATTTAATTTAGAGTTGAAACCTATTAATGCTGTTAAACTTACTAAAAGAGATTTAAAAGAAGAACTTTCAAAAACACAAATGGCTATGCAATATGATAATCCTAATTCCTTTGGTAAAACATATGGTGAGCATAGAGCTTTTTTAGAGTTAACTGACGATCAGCATTATGAGATATACAGATATGCTAAAGAAACCTATCATGTTGATTTTGTAGAAACTATATGTGCCATAGGCGCTATGAGTGTTCTATCAAAGTTTACGCCAGATTATTTAAAAGTGGCGAGTAGAGATTTAACTAATTTGCCGTTGATAGATGCGCTTGCTTCTACAAAAATTCCTATAATACTTTCAACTGGTATGTCTGGAAAAAAGGAACTCGATGATGCATTAGAAATCATTGTAAAATATCATGAAAATATTTCTATTTTACATTGTGTTTCTCAATATCCTACACACCCTAAAAATGTTAATTTGCGTACCATAACTTATTTAAAAAAAATGTATCCTAAATATAAAATAGGTTTTTCTGATCATACAATTGGTATATCTGCTCCTGTAGCAGCTGTAGCTATGGGGGCCGAAATAATTGAAAAACATGTTACAATAGATAGGAGAATGAAAGGTACTGATCAAAAAGGTTCTCTGGGACCAGACGGTGTTAATAGAATGATAAGGGATATTCGTTTGCTTGAAATGTCATTAGGTGTTGAGGATATTTTTATTGAAGAAGATGTTAAGGGATCGAAAATTAAACTTGAAAGGAGCATTGCAACAAAAAGAAAAATAAGGAAAGGTGAAATTATTTCAATAAATGATATTCATCTACTATCACCAGGCGATGGATTTAAATGGACTGAGAAAGATAATGTTTTAGGTAAGCATGCCGCTTTTGATATTGATGAAGATGAGATTATTTATCCTAATATGATTTTATAGAATGAGTTTACCAAAATTAATACTTACTGATATTGATGGTGTTTGGACAGACGGAGGTATGTATTATGGTCCAAACAACACAGAATTCAAAAAGTTTAATACTAAAGATAGCGCTGGTGTTTTACTTTGCAAAGCTTTAAATATTTCTGTAGGAATTCTAACTGGTGAAAACTCAGAATTAGTAACTCGTAGAGCTGAGAAACTTTGTATTGAATATTGCTTCATTAATGTTAAAGACAAATTATTTCAAACTAAAAAGTTAATCAATGATCTAGGTATTGAATTTGAGGATGTTGCTTACATTGGTGATGATATTAACGACTTATATTTATTAAAAAATGTAGGTTTTCCAGGTACTGTATCTGACGCTCCAGAATATATTAAAAAACATTGTACTTTTATAACAAGTTCCAAAGGGGGAGATGGGGCATTTCGTGAGTTTGTAGAATATATTATTAAAATTAACAACATTAATATTGAAAGTATAATTGAAAAAAAATTGCTAAATGGTTGATTTTAAATACATTGAAAATAAATATAATGTTGAAACTATTAAGTTCAATGGAATTGAGGCATGGCCAATCCTTAGAATTTATTTAGCATCAAAACTAATTTTAAATAAAAATAGAGTAACAGTTAATAAGGGTAATATATTTTCTCTCTTAAAAAGTTTTTTTCTGGGATTTTATAATTTATTAATCTTCAAAAATGGTTATCTTGCATTCTCCGATAGTGGCAGAAGAGTTTTAATTGATGGAGTTTATTATGATCGACTTGTTGATCCAATTGCTGAAAAGTTAAAATTACTTGTTTTTGAAACACCTTTGTTTGAACATTTTCCTAAAAGTAAAACTAAAACTAAATATTTATCATCTAGCCTACCATTTTTTTTACTTCAAGAAATTATTTCATATTTTATAATATTAAGAATTGAAAATGAGAGCCTTATTAAAACAATACTTTTTGATGCCAATATTTCTATTGATTATAAAAAGATATTAAAAAAAGTTATAGCACAAAGCATAGTAATGGGGCTAATAATTAGGTTTAAAAAGATTAAAGGTGTTTTTTTAGTTGTTTCATATACAAAAGAAGGAATTATAATTGCATGTAAAAGAAATAATATACCTGTAGTAGAATTACAACATGGCGTTATTAATGAAGCACACTATGCATACAATATTAATAAAAGATATAGTGACATTTTTTTCCCTGATTACATACTAACTTATGGTGAATCCGAAAAAAAAGTATTTGAATCTAATAATAATAATTTTATTAAAAAAGAGAATGTTTTTGTCGTTGGAAACTATCTAATAGATTATTATAGAAAATCTAAACTTAACTATTCAGAGTTTGAACAAAAAACATCAAATTTTAAGTTTACAATTTCTATTACAGGACAAAACGCATTTGACCATATTTTAGCCCCTTTTATTATAGATTTATCTATAATACTTCCTTATGTCGGCTTTATTTATATTCCAAGAGACAAAAATTATTTTATAGAGAATAATATAAATTTACCTCCAAATATTGTTTTTATTAATACTTTAAATACCTATGATGTTATTAGGAGATCTACTATGCACTGTACTATAACATCAACCTGTGGAATAGAAGCGCTTTGTTTAGGAATTCCGAATATTTTTATTAATATTGATGGTTGGTCAAAAAAATACTATGCATACTTAATGGATTATCCATATAACTTTTTTGCCGATACAGTTAATGATTTTATAAGCATTGTAAATAATAAACCTATATATGATAAATTTGATGTAATTAAAACTTATAGTCACATTATTAAAGATAACTATTTGCAGAATCTAAATAATTTTATTAATATTATGAAACAGATTTAGGATGAGTGTATTGAATTCTAATAAAATACTAAAATCAGCCCTTTTAAAAGACATTTCCATATACACTTTTTTTAGATTACTTAACAGATCATTACCAATTATTTTACTCCCTTTTCTTACTCACTATCTCAATCCTTCAGATTACGCAATAATAGATTTTTTTACAAACTTTACTTATATTCTAATACCTTTAATTGGTTTTAATACAGTTAGTGCACTTAGTCGGTATTATTTTGATAAGACAATAGATTACAGATATTTTACTTCAACTATACTCAATTTCTCATTTGCAACATTTTTAATTCTAGCTATATTCTCAATTACATTTAACAAACTATTTTTTGATGTTGTAACTCTAAAACCAATTCCCTTCTTTTCATTTACAGTATCAATATTTGCTTTTTTTGAACAAATTTACCTTGTACATACTACAAATTTAAGACTTTATGGAAAGAGTTTTAGTTATGGTATTCTTGGATTACTTCGAACAGCAATAGAATTAGTAGCATCTTTGGTTTTAGTGTATTTTTTTTATAGAAGTTGGCATGGTCGCATATTTGGTCAATTTTTAGGGTTATTAGTTGTTTCATTTATTTCAATCCGTGCTTTATATATTAAAGGCATGGTTTCATTCTCATTTAATCTTAATTACATTAAAACTGCTTTAAACTTTAGTTTCCCTTTATTGATTCACACTATTGCAGGCATTTTACTGGGGTTCTTAAATCGTTTTTTCATAATTCATGAGCTTGGTGTTACTGAAGCTGGAATTTTTGCATCTGCATACCAGTTATGCTTTGTAGTGTCGCTCTTTCATACATCTTTTAATGAGGCATGGGTGCCGTATCTTTTTAATAGTCTCTCAAATAATGAATCTATTCAAAATAAGTCAAGATTAATTAGAATCACCTATCTATACTTCATTTTCCTTATTATTATAACACTTGGTTTTATATTGGTTACACCTTTATTATATAAGATTATTGGAAAAGAGTTTCATATTAATAGTATTGTTATTATATTCATTTCTATAGGTTTTCTTTTCAATGGTTTTTATAAAATGATTGTTAATTATCTTTTCTTTATTAAAAAAACAATGATTATTGCATATGGTACTTTATTTGCTCTTTTTATAAATGTTGTTCTTAACTATTTATTTATAAATAAATATGGATTAATTGGTGCGTCAATTGCTTTAGTTTTAACTTTCTTTTTTCATTTTATAATTTTTGTGTATTTTATTCAGAAGTACTATCCTATGCCTTGGAATATAATTAAAAAATACGATAAACTATGAGACAAATTATTAAAATTATTAAATTATTTTTAACCCTATTTTATACATTTATAGCAAAAATGACACTGCATGATCTGAAAGCAAAAATTAAAGCCAATTATTACACAAGACTTACACCTCGAACCAAAACTGGTACAAATGTTAACTTTAATGGTTTTAAAGTGCTAGGTAGTGGTAATGTATATATTGGTAATAATTTTCATTCAGGTTTTGGGTGTATAGTTATGACCCATAATCACAATTACGAGGGTGAAAAAATTCCTTATGATGAGACAATTATTACTGGAGATGTTATTATTGAAGATAATGTATGGTTTGGTATCAATGTAACTGTTCTACCGGGTGTCACCATTGGAGAAGGATCTATTATTCAAGCAGGAAGTGTAGTAGTGTCCAACATTCCAAAATGTGCAATTGCTGGTGGTCATCCATCGCGGGTTTTTAAGTACAGAAATATTGAACATTACGAAAGACTAAAAGCAGAGAAAAGATTTCATTGAGCATGTTTCTGGCGCTTTTAATTTTTTTACCGTCTATAATTTTTTTCCCTCATTATTTATATGCTTTAGGTATATTTTATGTTCCTAAAAGACTACGTATTGATTGTAACCTTTTAGTATTATTTGCAATATTTTTTCTTTCACTATTAAATAGAATATTACATTTAAGTTATAATACAAATGAAATAGCAATTTTCCCATACACACTAGCATATTTTATTACATATTTTATTTCAAAATCAATAAATAAAGCAACTTTAAAATATATTTTAATCTTTATTTTTATAGAGACTTTAGTTGCTATATTAGAATTTATTTTTTCAACGCCAACATTTTTTAAAGAATTTGTTTCAACTAAAATTAGTCAATGGTATAGCTCTGGTTTACTTTATTATCAGCGAGCATTTGGGTTATCAAATAACTCTAGTGAACTAGCATATAAAATTTTTGTTGCTTTTTTAATTTTAGATTTAAATATATTCTCTAAAAAAAGTTTTAATTTTTTACTTTACATTTTTTTTATTCTTGGAGCTATTGTTACATTTAACAGATCAGTAATTATATCTTTAGTATTTTTTTACATATTAAAAAATATTAATGAAATAAAATACTTTATTCTAAAATTTAAAATTCGACTTTTTGTTTTATTAATAATTGTAATTATATCAATAATATTTGCAATATATTTTGACTCTATAGTTACTCAATTTACCAGAAAGATATCTTTATTATCTGATTTCCATAAACGTTTTGTTGTTTTAGATTATTTTTTTCAATTCATATCATCTCATCTCTTTTTTGGTAATGGTTCTTATAGGTTAACTTTATTTTATAACAATCTTTTTTATCATGCACATAATTCATTTATTCAGGTTCTTGCAACACATGGTTTAATAATATTTATTTTGTACATAATTCTTATTTTATATAACATTCAAAAATCCAATTATAAATATGTATTACCCTTTATTTTATTAAGTTTAACGCAGTATGGTATTTTTTGGGGTATTTCAATACTCGATATTTTCTTTTTATACTTTTTAATTTTTAATAATGATCTTTCAAAATAATTTTGTTTCAATCATTGTTCCTGTCCGAAATGAAAAAGATTTCATTTCTAATTTAATTAATTCTATTTTAGAACAGGATTATGACAAGGAGCTACTTGAGGTTTTTTTAATCGATGGACTGAGCACTGATGGAACATCAGAGCTAATCCAAAATTATACGCAAAAGTATAAATTTATTAAACATCTTACTAATCTGCAAAAAACAGTCCCCTTTGCGCTAAACCTTGGAATAAAACAAGCAAAAGGGGATATAATTATTCGCCTTGATGCACATGCAAAATATCCCAAAAACTATATTTCTACTCTTGTTAACTATCTAAATAAGTTGAATGCCGACAATGTTGGAGCATCAGCAGAAACCATTACTGCAAGTAATACTTTAAAGGCACGTTCTATTGCAATTGCCATGTCAACTAAATTTGGTGTAGGGAATGCTTCATTTCGTTTAAACAAATCAACTTCTATTAAATTTATTGAGGTAGATACTGTCCCTTTTGGTTGTTACCGTCGCGATGTGTTTGATCGTATTGGCCTTTTTGATGAGGAGCTGACCCGGAATCAGGATAATGAGTTTAATGAGCGGCTAAAAAAGGCGGGTGGCAGGATATACCTAATACCTAGTGTGAAAATTAAATACTATGCAAGGGAGAACTATACAAAACTATTTAAGATGTTTTACCAGTATGGCTATTTCGGACCTTTGGTTGATTTAAAGTTAGGTCGTCCTACTAGGGTTAGAAGGTATATTCCTGCATTATTTGTGTTATCATTAGCTGTTCCATTAATACTATCAACACTTTATTTTCCCTTTTTCTATGTCTGGCTCTTCACAATTATTATTTACTTAACACTTTCTTTTATTTTTGCTTTTACAAATTCTATTATTAATAAAACTATATTACTTATTCCTTTTATAACGTGGGGCTATTTTATTTCCCATATCAGCTATGGTACTGGTTATTTAATAGGATTTTTAGATTTTGTGATTTTAAAGAAAAGAAATGTAAGTATTAAACTATCTCGTTAATATATAATTTAATGTTTTTAAAAAGATTTTCAGATTTAATTCTTTCGATCTTAGGAATTATATTTTCCTTTCTTTTACTGCTTTTTATAGCAATTTTTATAAAAATTAATATGGGGAAACCTATTTTTTTTAAACAGTTTAGAATTGGTAGCGGTGGGAATAAATTTATATTATTTAAATTTCGAACAATGATAAATGAACATAATGGTTCAACAATGTCTATTAAAGGTGAAAAAAGAATAACCCCTCTTGGCGCTTTTTTAAGAAAATATAAACTAGATGAACTTCCTGAATTATGGAATATTTTAAAAGGGGATATGAGTTTTGTTGGACCAAGACCTGATGTGCCGGGTTATTACGATAAACTAGAGGGTGATTATAGAAAGATTTTAAATCTTCGACCAGGCTTAACGGGGCCTGCTAGTTTAAAATATATAAATGAAGAGGAAATATTGTCTAAAGTAGAAAATCCCCAATGGTATAACGATAATATTATTTTCCCTGATAAGGTAAGAATAAATAAATTATATTATGAGAATTGGAGTTTTTGGTTGGATGTTAAAATAATTATTGACACTATATTACGAAAGACATACGATGAGAAAAGATATTTTAAAATCCAGTAAAATCTGGCTTTCCTCGCCACATATGAGTGGGGAGGAGATGAGGTATATTAATGAGGCCTTTGAGTCGAATTGGGTTGCACCTTTGGGTCCCAATGTTGATGGTTTTGAAAATGAGTTAGCTAGTTACTTAGGGGCGCAGCATTGCTGCGCATTGTCGTCGGGAACTGCAGCAATACACCTTGCCTTAATTAACCTAGGCGTGGGTATCGGCGATGAGGTTATCTGTCAGAGCTTTACCTTTTCTGCTACAGCCAATCCTATTGTTTATCAGGGGGCTACTCCTATATTTGTTGATAGTGAGCCGGAAACATGGAATATGGATCCTGCTCTTCTTGAAGAAGCTATCAGGGGTAGGATAAAGAAAGGTAAAAAACCTAAAGCTATTATAATTGTGCATCTTTATGGCATGCCTGCTAAAGTAGATGAAATAGTTAGCATTGCCCAAAAATATGATATACCACTAGTTGAAGATGCTGCCGAAGCACTTGGAAGTAGGTATAACGATAGATTTTGCGGTACATTTGGTACCATGGGTGTTTTATCGTTTAATGGGAATAAAATTATTACTACCTCAGGTGGTGGTGCATTAGTTTCGGATAATCAGGAATATATTCAAAAAGCTCGTTTTTTGGCCACACAGGCACGCGATAATGCTCCGCATTATCAGCACTCAAACATCGGTTACAATTATCGCATGAGCAATATACTTGCAGGCATTGGGCGGGGGCAGTTAAAAGCAATTGATTTAAGGGTTAAGCAACGTAGGGCCAACAATGCTTTTTATCGTGAATTGCTAGGTGGTATCGAGGGTGTTAGCTTTCATACCGAGTCCGGCAGCAGGTATTCAAATTATTGGCTTACATCAATTTTAATTGATTCTAATAAAACACAAAGAACCCGTGAGGAATTAAGGTTAGCCTTTGAGGCGGAGAATATTGAATCGCGTCCGCTCTGGAAACCCATGCATTTACAACCCGTATTTAATGATGTCCCTGCTTACACCAATGGATTTTCCGAAAAAGCTTTTGAAATGGGTTTGTGTTTGCCATCGGGGTCAAACTTAACGGATATTGAGAAAGTGAGGATTAGCGGGGTATTGAAAACCTTTTTTAATATTAAGTAAACAATTTATCTGCACAAACCTATTTAAAATGTTTATGTTGCAAATCTTAACATGATTGGATACATAGGTTTAAAATCCAAAAATTAAAGGTTCCTTTGGAAGGTTTTTTATTAAAGGGCTTAGTAATTATTGAAAAATAAAAGTTTAGTTTTTTTTCATCGCAGGGATATAGCAGTATTTCTCAACGTCAAGGTGTATATTAACTACTTAAGCCCCTATGGCCATGGGTTTTCAAATGGAGCATAGTTGGGTGCCAGTTATATTTTTTATACACTTCATTATCATTCTTTCAATGCATTTTATAGTTTTTCCATTAACTTGAAAAACATACCCTAAATCCGCCAAATTCGGACAGTCTCTTTAATCCGTCAACGCCGGATAAATTCTTTTATCTTTAATCTATGCTTCGCAAAATAGCTAAAATACTATTTGCATTAATTTTTTTACTTTTTCTGGTAAGGCTTGCCATACCCCAGCATATCAAGTACCTGTTATTCCCGCTAACGGCTATCTTCATAGTTCTTTCCGTTGCCCTGTACATTTACGAGGGGAGGTACCGGAACTTCTCATTAGCGGCCTACAGGGTTTTTATTCCACTGCTGGCCGTTTCGCTTTTTGTGGGCTACGCCCTGTTTTCAACCAGCTACTATTCCGACCGCCTTGTTAAAGATATAATTAATTTGCTGGTGGTGCTGGGATTTATTTTTGCACTGATAGTATTGGACCTTCCCCGGCAGGAGCTAACCGATGCCCTGAAAAAGTTTGCAACGCTTACCATATGGTTTGGTGTACTCTTTGCCATTGCAGGGATTGCTAAGCTCTACCTGCAGCTAAGGGGTATCTATCTCGACTTTTTAAAACCCGAGGGAGTTGGATATCCACAGGGTACATCGTTGGGTCCCGACGATAATTTTTATACGCTGGTGGGTGCTGTCGGAATGCTGTTCATTATTCCACGGTTGTTCAAAAATCAAAATAGATTAAAAAGAATAGCTTATCAGCTGGCACTCTATGTGATTGCGCTGAGCTCGTTGCTTGCCACCTCGCGTAGGGGGGGGATTATTTCGTTTACGCTCTTTGGATTTTATTTCATTACTACGTTGGTTTCGCTTTTTTACAGGTTCAAATCAAACCATCACCTATTACGCAGCACCTGGCTATTTATTATTTTGATGCTAGGTTCAATGGTTACGTGGTATGTATTGCTATTTAGGGTCGATACGCTGAAGCGGAACCGTTGGCTCATGGAATCGTCGTTCAATAGGGTTGAGATGAACACATACATCAACTTTCAGGTACTCAGTTACGAATCAATTTTCAGGGGCAAGACCACCTACAATGAAGTATCGGAACAGCTTTGGGCTACAACTTTTGATCCCCGCTACCCCTATTCGGGTTGGGCTACAGGAAGCTATTCCCTTGTCGATCACCTACCGCAGCATGGTTTGTCCAAAGTCCCTTCCGATGCCATTGGGGCACAAATTGGTAGGGGAAGTTCGCTAACTAACTGGAATGGAAAGGCATTATACTACTCAAAACTTTTTGATGTTAGCAATGCTGAAAATAAAAGGTATCTTTCATCGGTTTACGTTTATGTATCACCCGATTTTAATGGTTCCTGGGTGCGTCTTAGCACTCGCGGACATAATCGGGGGATTCGGGATTGGTACTACGATATGACCCGAAAGGGCACCTGGCAGCAACTTAAGAACTCTTTTTTGCCCGATAGCACCGATAGCAAGGTTTACTTCTATGTTTGTCGCGAAAATGATTCAACCTTTAATAACCTTAATGGCCATGTGATATTTGCCTATCCCCAGCTGCAAAAAATTGAGTATAGCCCTGAAAATCCCTTTTCATGGGCGTATTCACAATTCGAACCGGTTGAAATATTGCCTGCTAATGGTAGTGAGCTACTGTCTAGGGGTATGGTTGCCCTTAAGCCACTTGCTGGCAATGTACGGTATAGGGAAAAGGATAGCCTGCTCATTTTTGGTGCAGGGCTTTTCCGGTACAATTTTCAGGATAGTGCGCGGATTATACCCTCACTTTACGTTTGGGTATCGCCCGATTTTAATGGCGATGAGGTGTACTTAAATGCTGGTGGTAAAATTTATGGTTTCAATAAGCATAGCTACGATTTAACCAAAAAGGGCACCTGGCAGAAATTATTCCTATCGTACAGTATGTATGAGGGCTCAAGTTGGGTTGATTATGTATACAGAAAAAAGGCAAAAAGTGCCTCCGATTCCATTAGGGGGTATGTTCTTTTTGCTAATCCCAAGGAGAAATTTATACGGTTCAACTTCAATGAGCCAATTGCCTGGGCGGGTTCCAACTTTAAGCGGGTTTACCCGCTTGAAGGTAGCAATGCTGAAATTGTACCCCGCGGTAGTGTAGGAATGAGAATTGATAGGGATGCCCAGGCAAGGATTTCGAAAGATTTATCGTACAGCTCAAATCCTCTAAAAAAAATTAAAATACCTGGTAGCAATTACAGGGTGAAATCATCGGTTTATGTCTATGTTTCCAATGATTTTAGTGGTAAAAGTGTACGTTTAGGAGGGGGGGCAAAGGAGTTATGGGGTAATTCGGCCCAATTGTACGATCTCAATAAAAGGGGTACATGGCAGAAACTTACCATTAATAACTGGGGTAAAGCTGATGATGAGTATTACTCCACTACCTATTTCGAAAATCTCGGTTCTAAGGATTTTTCCAACCTCAAGGGTTATGTGATATGGGCTAGCCCCTCTTTTAAACTTATGAGGCATAACCCTAAGGATCCTGAAACCTATACATCAAGCACCTATATAAGGGAGTATCCCCTTGAGGGGAGGAATACCGAAATTGTACCCGCAGGTGTTGCGGGTGCAAGGTATAGTGCAAATACCGAGGGTAACCAATGGAAGGATATTTACCATTCATCAACCCACTATTGGGGGTTACCCGTTGAGGTTGGCGATTCCATTTTTGCCTCGGTTTACTGCTATGTTTCCCCCGATTTCGATGGGAATGAGGCAAGGGTTGAGATTCGGGGAAAAGTTAATGGCCCACGTTTGGAGCGTTACAATTTGAACGAGAGGGGAAAATGGGTATTATTAAAGGCAAAAGCTGTAGCAACCGGGAAAGATAGGGTTTATGGCGTTTACTTCTTCTCAAAAAAAGGGGTTACCGATTTTTCAAATCTAAAGGGTTATGTAACCTTTGCCTACCCACAGCTGGTGGTTAAATCGGGTAAAATATCGGTTTTAAATACCATGAGGAATTTAAATATTGCTGGATTAATGGCTCAAGCCAATGGTTCAGAAACCGATGCCATCGACGACGGGTTTGTTCCAACAATGACCGACGATCATTTTGCCGGCCCCAGAATTGATAGGTGGCGGTATGCCCTTTACATCTATGCTAATGAGTATAGCACCAGTCAAAAACTTTTTGGTGGGGGATTTGACTATACCAAAAAATTTGCACGAAAATTCCTTTTCAATGAGCCTAGTCGTGATTATGACTATCCTCATAACCCTTTTCTTTCGGCGTTGCTTTACTCCGGATTGCTGGGCTTTGTTATCTACCTTTGGTTCTATGTTAGGGCTGTATATCTCTATTACAAGCATCGTCGCCAGTACTGGATTTTTGGTGTAGCTTTTCTGATAACATTTTTCTACTCATTTTTTAGTTCAAATTTGCCCTTTGAACCCGGCATATTTGGAGTTTTAAGTGCTTTGCCGTATATTATAGGTTTTGTTGAGGGGAAGAACGAAATAGAAAAAATAAATAGTTAATTCACCAATTGTCATGCCCAAAAAAGCATTAATAACAGGCATAACCGGCCAGGACGGATCGTATCTGGCCGAATTACTTTTAGAAAAGGGGTATGAGGTTCATGGGATAATCCGCAGGGCTTCAACCTTTAACACACATCGCATCGATCATCTATATCGGGATCGGCATAATAAAGATGTAAGGATGTTTTTGCACTATGGCGATATGACCGATTCCAGTAACCTTAACCGCTTGCTGGAACGTATTGAACCTGATGAGATATATAATTTGGCGGCACAAAGCCATGTTAAGGTTTCGTTTGAGGTTCCTGAGTACACAGCCGAGGTGGATGCCCTAGGGACCCTTAGGTTTCTGGATGCCATCAAGGATACCGGATTAAAAACTAAATTCTATCAGGCTTCAACAAGTGAGCTGTACGGTTTAGTGCAGGATGTGCCGCAAACAGAAAAAACCCCCTTTTACCCAAGGAGCCCCTATGGTGTTGCCAAGCTCTATGCCTACTGGATAACCGTAAATTATCGTGAGGCGTATGGCATTTTTGCCTGCAATGGGATACTATTTAATCACGAATCGCCACGGCGGGGAGAAACTTTTGTTACCCGCAAAATAACCATGGCTGCTGCAAGCATAAAGGATGGACTTCAGGAAAAACTTTACCTGGGTAACCTGGATGCTAAACGCGACTGGGGCTATGCTCCTGAGTATGTTGAGGGTATGTGGCTCATGCTGCAGCACCATACCCCCGAGGATTTTGTGTTGGCCACCGGCGAAACCCATACGGTCAGGGAGTTTGCCACACGCGCATTTGCTGAGTTGAGTATCAGCATTGAGTGGACAGGCAAGGGAGCCAACGAAAAGGGTATTGATTCGGCAACCGGTAGGGTACTGGTTGAGGTTGACCCAAACTACTACCGACCAACTGAGGTCGACCTACTTGTAGGAGATGCTGCTAAGGCTGAAAATTTACTTGGCTGGAAGCCTAAAGTGAGTTTCAAAGAACTTGTGAGAATAATGGTTAATGCTGATTGGAAAGCGGTTCATCAAACTAAGTAAATTGATAAATAAAATGATTTCTGTTAACTCCAAAATATACGTTGCAGGGCATCGGGGACTTGTTGGGAGCGCCATTCTGAGAAAATTAGCTGAGCGGGGCTATAAAAATATTGTTACCCGAACGCATGCCGAACTTGAGCTGTTGGATGCCAACCAGGTGAATAGCTTTTTCGAAACCGAAAAACCTGAGTATGTTTTTCTGGCAGCCGCAAGGGTAGGGGGTATTATGGCCAATAATACCTACAGGGCACAGTTTATTTATGAGAACCTACAAATCCAAAACAATGTTATCCACACGTCATATAGGCAGGGTGTCAAAAAGCTGCTATTTTTGGGAAGCTCATGTATATATCCCAGGGATGCACAGCAGCCCATCAAGGAGGAGTACCTGTTAACCTCGCCGCTTGAATATACCAACGAGCCATATGCCATAGCAAAAATTGCCGGCATAAAAATGTGCGAGTCGTACAACCTTCAGTACGGTACAAATTTTATTGCGGTAATGCCTACAAACCTTTATGGCCCTGGAGATAATTACGATTTGGCTAAAAGCCATGTTCTGCCTGCTTTAATTAGAAAATTTCATCTGGCAAAATGTTTGGAACATGATGATTGGACTACAATACGCACCAATTTAAATCGACTTCCAATTAACGGGGTTGATGGAAATGCTGATACGGATGAAATTATTAGGCTTTTATCGGGATATGGAATAAATAGGGGAAGGATGGGGGTGAGTGTGACCCTTTGGGGTTCAGGGAAACCCTTTAGGGAATTCATGCATTCCAACGATATGGCCGATGCCTGTTTGCATATCATGCAAAATGTCGATTTCGATGATATTCAAAAAGGTTTAAGCGAGGTAAGAAACACTCATATAAACATTGGTACCGGCAAGGATGTTACCATTTCAGACCTAGCCCAACTGGTTAAAAATACGGTAGGCTTCACCGGCGAAATTTTTTGGGATACTTCAAAACCCGATGGCACATTCCGTAAGCTGCTTGATGTGAGTAAACTCAATGAACTTGGGTGGAAGTATCACATTGAACTGGAGGATGGGATCAAAATGGTGTACAATGATTATCTTCCTAAGTAATCTGGCTCTAATTTTAATTATTTGAAAATAAATACAGCTTAAATATCTTTTTCAATCCAAAATAGGTTTATGCCTAATTAACTATTGAACCTATAATCCGACTTCGCCGGACAAGTTCTTGAATCTTTAAACTTTTTTCAGAAATAGTTGAAACCATAAATTTCCCATAAAAGCTGATATGAATTTTACCAGTTTAATAAATATTTCAGTGATTATTGCATTGGCGTTTTTAGGCTCATGGATTTTGGTTTATGTAGTAAAGGAGTTGGCCATAAAATTCGATGTGGTTGATAAACCAAGCGATAGAAAGGTTCATGCATCGGCTACACCAAGGGGGGGAGGCTTAGCGGTTGTTATTATTTGGTATATTGGAATAACACTACTTTACTATTTGGGCGAAATAGACAATGAGCTTTACTATGCATTGATGGCAGGTTTTGTACTGGCCGTTGTAAGCCTAATTGATGATATTTTTGAGGTTAGGCCATTATATAGGCTTTTAGTTCAGTTTTTAGTTGTTATTGGTGCGTTTTATCTGTTGGGCGGAATTAGAAAGCCCATTACTTTTGGGATAGATGTCCTTTCAACACCGGTTATCACCTATCCCTTAGCCATTGTTGGCATGGTTTGGTTTATAAACCTATTTAACTTTATGGATGGTGCCGATGGCATTGCGTCAATCCAGGCTATTATAGTTGCACTTACTCTGCACTGGTTTACAGGTAATTTGGAACTATTAATTCTGGCAGCATCGGTTTTAGGATTTCTTTACTGGAACTGGCCCAAGGCCAAAATTTTTATGGGTGATGTGGGAAGTACCCAGTTCGGTTTTATTTTGGTTGTTTTAGGGTTGCACTATCACAATACCCTTAATTTTTCAATTTTTAACTGGATAATGCTTACATCGCCTTTTTGGTTCGATGCAACACTTACTCTTTACCGCCGATGGCGTAACGGTGAAAACCTGAGTACTACACACAATAAATTTGTTTTCAAACGCTATGTCCTTGCCGGGCATTCCCATGAGCAGCTCGATTTTGTTTTAATTCTTATAAACATTGTAATAATTTTACTTATTTCATTATATCGCGAGTGGGATTTTCTGAAAATACCGATTTACATTCTCACCCTTATATTTCTTTACATGCTTGTAAGATATGTAGATAAAATTTTCCCATTTGCAAAAGATTAGATGGTTAAAAGAGTTCTAACTTACATTCAGCGTACCGAGATTGTTCAAAATGCATCCGTTTTAGTGGGCGGAACCCTTATTGCACAATCCCTACCCATACTGCTTCAACCCTTTTTGAGGCGCTACTTTGACCCATCAGATTTTGGCTACTATTCAATATACCTTAGTATAATCGGTATTCTTATGGTTATTTCGAGTTTGCGCTACGAGCAGGCTATAGTGCTACCAAAATCCGATTCCGATTCCAATAAGTTGGTTAACTTATCACTTTCAATAAGCCTTATTTTCAGCGTAATAGTTTTCTTTGTAGTAGCCCTATTTCATGCGTCATTCCTTCAAATTTTAAATTTGCCGCACGAAAAGGGTTTTATGCTTTACCTAGTTCCATTAGGAACTCTTCTATTGAGCATTTTTCAGGTCTATAACTACTGGTTAATCAGGAAAAAGAACTTTAGGTCAATTTCGGTTAATAAAATTACTCGAAGAGCGGTTGAGGGCACAACGCAATCAACGTTAGCTTTTTCAAAGGTATCGGGGGGCCTAATTTTTGGGGATATAGCTGGACAACTTGCCAACGCTATAGTTTCGTTTTTCCAGTCGTTAAAAAGCGGATACCGGTTAATGCCTGTTAAGTACGACGATGCCAAGCGACTTGCTAAAGAGTACATTATATTCCCAAAGGTAAATCTGCTGCCGGCCCTAATGAGCACCATTTGCTATATGATGCCTGTAATTTTTATTAATAAATACTATACAGCCGAACAGGCTGGCTACTTCGATCTTGCCAAGTTGATTCTTTCTGTCCCACTTGCATTGGTTGCCAACTCATTTTCAAGCGTAGTGCTCAATAAAACTGCTGAATGCTACCGTAACCAAAAGCCATTCTTAGGTGAAATAAAACCTTTAATATGGATTGTGCTTTCAATAAGTGTTTTTGAGGTACTGGTAATTGTGTTATGGTCGGAATCGCTTTTTACCTTTGTTTTTGGAGAAAAGTGGTTGGTTTCCGGTGAAATTTCTAAACTGTTGGTGTTACCCTTTGCGCTCAATTTTATTACTTCATCGTTTACATCGCTTTTTGTTGCATTAAATAAAATAACATGGCAGAGTATATGGCAGGTCTTCTATTTTATTATTATTTCTTTGCTACCATTATTTGCATGGCTCAGCTTTAATAATTTTATTATTGTTTACACATTAATTGAGGTAGCTGCAAATATTACAATGATTGTTTTACTGATACATTTAGTTAATAAAACCAAATGACTCAGGGCCGTAAAAGGGTGCTTTTCATTGAACCAGTCCTTGCACATTATAGGCACGATACATTCAGTTTTTTGCTGAATTCCAATCTGTTTGAATCGTTTCTGTTGGCAGGAACCGATTACGAAAACATAAAAGAATCAGAGCTGAATAATGTAATTAAGAATAGATATATCAAAATTAAATTTGGTTTTATCAAATTTTACTATTTACGCAAGACACTGCATTTTGTTAGAAAATATAAACCTGATATTATTGTTTGCTCAGGTGTCGATTTTAGGCATATTCACACGTTGCTTGCTTTTTTATTGGCAAAATTTTTAAAAATAAAATTCCTTTGGTGGTCACATGCAGGATTGGGCAACCAGGGGAAATTAGGCCAAAAGTTACGTTCAATTTTTTACAGGCCTTGTGAGGGAATACTGGTATATAGTAACAAGGGAAAGCAAAATCTTGTTTCTATCGGTGTCCCTGAAAATAAAATAAAAATAATAGGTAATGCACTAAATTCAATTGAATATGGTTTTAATTCTAATATGAATAATGAGTCAAATGAATCGGTTTTGCTTTTTTCTGGTCGAATTACGCGGGAGAAAAAGTTGGATGTTCTTATAAAAGCGCTTAAGGTTTTAAAAGATAAAGGTATTAATTTTAGATGTTTTGTAGTTGGTGGAGGCAAAATAAGCTATTATCAACAACTCGCCAAAGATTTAGGGATTACTGATCGTATTAATTTTTTAGGTCCAAAATATGGCGAGGAACTGAAACAGTACTTTAGCAAAGCACAATTATTTGTTTATCCCGGCGGAATTGGTTTATCATTGGTTCAGGCCCTTTCGTATGGCCTTCCGGTAATTACAACTGATGCCTTTGGCCTACATGGCCCTGAAATTGAACTTATCACTCCGGGAGTAACTGGCGATCTGTTTAGGGAGGGCGACTATGAGGATTTAGCCAGTAAAATAGAATACTGGCTAAAAAGGTTAGTGACGGATAAATACAAAATAGCTCATGATTGCCGGAAAAGGATAATGGAATACGGCTACCTACCAGAAATTGTGTCACAAAAAATCATAGAATTTATTGCCCAGGTGCAAAAATGAAAAGTAATTACCTGATGTACCGCAAGTTTTTTCGAAACATGATGATTGATGTACTATCAATCGTTTCGAAACCCAGACCCGGGGTTCATATACTTAACGGTCATTTTTTAAGTTTAGACAATAGTGCCAGCCCTGAACTATTCCACAATCTGTTGTATGATTTGAAAAATGCAGGTGTTGGTTTTATCAATTTTACCGATGCCGTAAATCGAATTACAGAGTTGAATATTCCTACAGATAAATGCCTGGTTGCATTTACCTGGGACGATGGTTTTGAGGAATGCTTTACTAAAATTAAACCGGTATTGGATGAGTGGAACCTGAAGGCTGCCTTTTTTATCAATCCAAATTTTATTGATGGCAGTAACGTTTACAAAGAAAATTTCAAAAAGAACGTGGTGCTTACTAATAAAAATCCTATGACATGGGATATGATTAAGCAGCTTGCTGCAGAGGGTCATACCATTGGTGCCCATACGCTCGACCATCTCTCGCTTAATTCCACTGACGTTGATTTTTTAAAACATCAAATAGCTGGAAGCAAAATCAGGATAGAGGAGCAGCTTAATGTTGAGGTTGCGCATTTTGCCTTTCCCTATGGTCAACTTAAATATATTAGCTTAACAGGAGTTGATGTTGCATGCAGCACTTTTTCTTACGTTTATAGCCAGGATAATTATCGTAGGTATTTTTCGTTTAACGGAAGGGTTATTAATCGTAGGCATTTTGAATGCGATTGGCCTTTGAAACATGTAATTTACTTTTTAAAATCAAAATCGCTTTGAAACGCGTTGATGTCCTTATAATAGGCGATTTTCCACCTGCTACCCATACGGGTATAAGCATGGTTAATTCCATGGTTCGCGATATTCTGGTTAATGAGGGTAAAAGTGTTCAAATTATAGATGAGTCTGCTTGGATTTATCGCGGGTTAATGCGCATTTTCCATTATATTTTAGGTTCCCATCTCAAGTTGATTACTTTACTTATTAAATCAAAACCTAACTATTTATATTTGAATATACCACTTTCTAGCGCTGGTCAGGTTCGTCTTTTTATTACCAATGCCATAATTAAAATATTTTCTTTTCGTTCAAAAGTTATTGGACATATTCACAGAGGTGATATTCAGGAGTTTTCATATAATTCTATATTTAACAGATTAATTTTTAAGATAAACCTATCATTTTTTTATCATGTTGTTGTTCTTAGTAGCAAATTTGGTGATGATCTTCATAAAATTAAAAAAAGTATTAATATTGATGTAGTACCCAATACATCAATGATTGAAATGCGAAATAGAACAGTAAAATCCTATAGCCGCAACTTTATTTGCGTATCAAATATTATTGAGACCAAGGGCTTATACGATCTCGTTCTGGCTTTTAGCAATTACAAATTTATGGACTTTAACCTAAAAATTGTGGGACGTGTGTATGAACCGGTTTTCTATCAAAAACTTCAAAAGGTAAAAAGTTCCAATGTCATCTTTATAACCCATATTGATAGGGAAGCATTAACCAATCTTATGCTGGAATCGGATTGTTTGATTCTCCCTTCGTGGAATGAGGGGCAGCCTTTGGTAATACTCGAAGCCATGTCGGTAGGGTTACCTGTTATTGCATCAGCTGTGGGCGATATACCAGATATGCTTGATAGCGGTTATCCTTTTTTATTTCAGCCACACCATGTTGAAATGCTAAAATATAAAATTTTTGAATTTGATAGATTTGAACCTAAAAGCGTAATTGAAAATAAATTACTATTGACTTACAGAACAAAATACTCGAATCAATTATTTAGGGAAAATATTATCAACTTATTCTCATGAGCCCAACACCCAAAAAGATACTTTTTGTTACCCATATGTTTCACCCCGATCAGGTGGCAACCTCAAACCTTTTCACCAAACTATTTGAAAGAATAACTGAAGTTCACAGGTATGGCATAACGGTTTGGTGCGCTCAACCCTTTTACACCACACTACAGCGTCAGCCGTATTACCGCAGGTATAAGCAAATAGATGTTTACTGTCTTCCGTCAACAAATTTTGGTAAGGAGAGACTTATCGGAAGGTTGGTTAACATGCTTACCTATACCCAAAGTGTATTTTTTCGGCTTCTTTTTCTAAAAAGAAAACGGTATGATTTAATATTTGTACACACTGCCCCCCCCCTTCTGGCAATTTTGGTAATTATGCTTGCCAAGGTTAAAAAGATAAGGATTGTTTATGTATTGATGGACATTTTCCCCGATGGCTTGTTCCGTTTGAATAAGGTTAGTGAGCGTAACCTTTTAATAAGATTTTGGAAGAGATGGCATAGAAAGGCAATAAAAAGTTCAGAACGGGTGGTTGTTATTGGACGCGACATGCTGCAATGGGTTAAATCCGAGATTCCTTCAATTGATGATGTTCGGTTAAAGCACATCCCCTTATGGCAGGATGAAAAAGCATTAAACCCCATAGCTTTTACCGATAACCCCTTTGTCAATAAATATGGTTTGCACGAAAGTTTTGTGGTTCAATTCTCTGGAAACATGGGACTTTGGAACGATCTTGAAACGGTAGGGAAAGCCGTACGGGTAGGTATGGATGGTGTAAAATTTGTGTTTATTGGCGATGGCATCAGAAAAAGGGAACTTGTGGCAGCCATGGGGCAACAGGGAGTTGAGAGAACCCTATTCCTCAATTTTTTGAGTAACGAGGAGTATGCGCTTTCAGTAACCGCTTGCCATTGCGGGCTGGTAACGCTTCGACCCGAAGCGGTTGGAATGGGCGTTCCCAGCAAGATATTTGGGATAATGGCTGCTGGAGTTCCAGTTCTTGCCATTGCCCCAATGAACTCAGAAATTGCCATGATTGTTAGCGAATCGGAGTGTGGACTGGTTTCTGAACCGGGTGATGTTCAAGGGCTAATTAAAAATATTTTGTACTTAAAAGGGAATGATGCCATTCGTAAGCAAATGGCTATTAATGCCCGAAGAAGTTTTGAGGAGAAATACACAACTGAAAAAGGAGCAACCAATTACCTAAACCTTTTTGACGAGATATTGTAATGAAAACATTTCAATTTGCAAGAAACATATATCCTTATGCTCTGGCATTAGTAGCATTTTCCATTCCCATTAGTTACAGGTTTTCCCTGTATGCACTTGGATTATTGTACCTTGTGTCAATTATAGGTTTCCTGTCTCAACCTTTTTCATTTAAAATTTTAAAAAACAGGTTACTTGTTCTTTTTGCTGCTTTATATTTATTACATCTATTTTCGCTATCATTTTCCGATAATTTAGAGTATGGAATTAATGATATGGCTCAGAAACTATCGTTAATTCTAATACCTCTTGCTTTTATCCCTTTTCGGATAAATCGTGAAGAACTCGAACTTTCAGAAAAAGCATTTTTATATGCCTTAATAGGTAATTCTATTTACCTTTTTGCAAGAGCAGCTTACCAGTCAACGTTGATTACTCCTCAGGGTATATTTTTTCGCCCATTTCCGGTGGGCGTACCGTGGGAAAATTTCTTTTTTTACGAATTATTTGTTCAACCCCATCACCCAACCTATTACTCTATGTATCTTGCTTTAGGGATTTCGTTGCTTGGTGTTAGAATAAAACAGCAAACAAAAATAAATATCAAGATTTTATATTACCTGGGCATACTATTTCTTTCCACTGTTACTTTTTTTGCATCATCGAGAGCCGGAATTCTTACTGTTTTTGTAATTCTTCTGGTTATCCTTTTCTTGAATATTAAACGAAGAGGAAAAGTAATTGTAGGGATAGCATTATCCGTTTTCCTAACAATAGGTACAATATTAGTTCTGCGTAACGAAAGAGTAAAATTTATTATTAATTCTGTTACCTCGAGGGATAGGGAAGAGCTTACTGATTTTGATAGGAAGTTAATCTTAGAGGATTTAGTTCGATTTAAAATCTGGGGCTCTGTACCCATGGCTTTAAAAAGCTATGAGTGGATTTTTGGCGTAGGGGCCGGCGACGTTAAGGATGAATTGCTCAGGGTTTATGAAAAGGAAAAGATTGAATTTGCCTTAAACGAAAAGTTAAATGCCCATAATCAGTACCTTCAAACATTTATTTCTACAGGCATATTTGGATTTATTATTCTGTTGGCAATTTTAATTTACATTGTAAAAATTGGAGTTAATAATGGTAGTATGGTATTATTCTTATTTGCTATGATTATTGCAATAAATTTTTTATTTGAATCTATTCTTGAGAGAGTTTTTGGCGTGATATTTTTTGCATTTTTTTCTTTTTTACTTACCTTAAATCATCTTAAAAAGCCTGTTTAGCGATATTTAATACTTATAAAAAAAGCCGGAATAGTATCCGGCTTTTTTATTTTAGGGAGTAGCTTAGTAGTGCCTGTTTTTAATGGCATCCCAAATAAATGTTCTATACTGCCAGATAATTGATGTTGCAAACCCCAGCATTGCAAAAATTAACCCCATTATTACTGCATATTTAGAATAGGGATTCTCAGCTTTTGAAAGGGGGGTGAAGTCTTGAACAATGGTAATTGGCTCGCTATTAATGTTAATTTCTTTTTCTAAACGTAACTTTTCTTTTTCAAGGTTAAGCTTTTGTTCGTGATAAAGTTTGCGGTCTTTCTCATTTAAAACAACCATTTGGTTTGATGCAGCCCTTTGCATCTGGGGTAGCTGAAAATATTCAACGGTTTGCAGGCTATCTAACTTTCTGATTTCTGATCCAATATTCTGTATTAGAATCTGATTTTGACGTATTCGCTCGTTATTATTATCGATTATAAATTTATTTTTATAGATGTATTTTTTCAGTCCATCTCTTGCTCCTGCAAAAACATTTTCATCAAAAACGTCAATGCGAACCACAAAGTAGTTGCTTAATCGACGAATAGATGTATCTTTTGGGTTCCATTTTCTTAAGTAATCAGTTATATCAGGAATATTATCTTTATTAAGGTCAAGAGTGTAAAAAGCTTCAACCGATTTTATCTGCTGAATTTTATTGATATCCATGTCAAGGAAGCTGGCAGCAGTTGCATGATTTTTTTGTTTGAATGCATCGTTCAACATGTTAATGGAACCAACTACATATGAGTTATTAACCGCATTGGAAATGGCTATCATTTCTGAAGAGTAGTACCTGCGGCTATTAAGGTAGTATAAATATGCAATTATCAAACCAATTATACCAAAAGCAATTATCCAAATCGATTTTCTGAGGATTAGTTTGAACAAGTTCAACAATTGGCTTAACACCCAGTTAAATCCATTTCTAATGCTTCGCCCCATCCTATTAAAAAGTTCAAGCAAATCAACTTCGTCATTAACTTGAGGACGTGTTGTAGGTTCGTTATTCATATTCGTTTTGTTAGGTAAAATGATTTTGGAAATACTACTACAAAAATATTACTTTTGCGTAAATTTTCAACTATGCAGAAAATTCTTGTTACAGGCGGTGCTGGCTATATTGGTTCGCATACTGTTGTTGAGCTAATTAATACAGGCTTTGAGGTTGTTATTGTTGATAATTTTTCGAACTCTACACCCGATTCTATAAATGGTATAGAGAGAATTACCGGTATTCGTCCTTCGTTGCATGAAGCCGATTGCTCCGATATACAGGCTATGCAAAAACTTTTTTTTGAAGAAAAAAACATTGATGGCATAATTCATTTTGCTGCCCTAAAGGTTGTAGGCGAAAGTGTTGAACGTCCATTGGAGTACTACCGAAATAATTTGCTCTCAACCATTAACATGATGCAGATGCTTAGCGAATTTGGAGGAAAGTATATGGTTTTTTCCAGCTCATGCACTGTTTATGGGCAGCCCGATGTGCTTCCTGTAACCGAGGAAACTCCCCGAAAGCTAGCAATGTCACCCTATGGGAATACCAAGAGGGTGGGAGAGGATATAATTCAGGACACCGTGAAGGCAAGTCATGGAATTTATGCCATTGCGCTGCGCTATTTTAATCCTATTGGTGCCCATCCCTCAGCCGAAATTGGTGAGCTGCCCTTGGGGAAGCCCGATAACCTGGTCCCCTTTATTACCCAAACCGCTGCTGGTATTCGTGAAAAATTGCAGATTTTTGGGGGCGATTATGATTCGCCCGATGGTACGGCAATACGCGATTACTTTCATGTGGTTGATTTGGCTCGTGCCCACGTGCTTGCTTTGCAGCGAATGATTGATGGTAAAAGTAAAGCGACATACGAAGTTTTTAATGTTGGTGCGGGGAAAGGGGTAACCGTTTTACAAGTTGTGAAGGCTTTTGAGCGCGTTACCGGAGTCAAGTTAAATTATGAAATTGTTGGCCGTAGGGCTGGCGATATAGAAAAGGTTTGGGCCGATACTTCATTGGCTCAAACAGAATTGGGATGGAAGGCCCTGAGCACACTCGAAGAGGCACTGCTTACGGCATGGAACTGGGAGAAACGAGTCAAGGGAATAAAAAATTAATGAAAGCTGATAGAGTTGTAGGGCTTATGTTTCATTTAACCTATCTTTTTAATACATATTTTAATTTGTAAGTTGCTGTTTCACTTTAATCTTAAGTGTTTCTGTTGATTAGTTTGTCTCATTAGTAATAAATCAAAGATATTTTATGCCCTTGTAATATTTTTAATCATGTACAGTTTAGCAGTAGTCATTGGGCATAAAAGAGGAGGGACGAAAGCGTCCCTCCTCTTTATTCATGAGCATGTATGTGTAGCTACTTTTTGATAAACTGTTTGGCTATAGGTTGCTTTTCATCATCAATTGAGATCATATAAACGCCCGGAGCTAAATCACTAATATCCATGGAGCTAATCCTATCTGTTAGTAACTGGAATTTAACAACAGCACCACGCATGTCGTAAATTCGGGCAGTAACCTCTCCTTCAATACCAATTAGTTTGATATTAATTGCTTCAGATGCTGGGTTGGGATACAGGATGTAGATTTCATTCCCATTATTTGTAAGCTCTTCGGCAAATGGAACATCAGTGGTATTAGCTGGTGCGTTGTTTGTAATGTTAACGCTGTAGTCCTCCACTTCACCATAGCTGAATGTTTCGCAGGCGGTTTGAGCAGAATTATATTTCATGCTTACACGCATACGGGTTATACCCAAAGTGGCAGTAGCAGGAATAGTTACACTAGCCGATAGCGTTCCGCTGCTCGATGATGAACCACTGGCTACCTTTTCGGCATCGTCAAAAATACCATTATGGTTGTAATCAATCCATATGGCCCAGTACTCTGTATAAGAGCTGCTTTTGAAACCAGCGCTAATGTACAATGTGTATGTTGATCCTGGCGAAACGTTTGCTTGCATGCTTGTCATGTTCTTGTAGCCACCATCATTACCCGATGTACGGTTGATGCCAGCAAACTGAACAAGATCAATCCACTCGTAGGTGGCGTTATTCCCCTTCGAGGTACAATAGGTAACGGATGAAGTAGTGGTGGTGAAATTTACCTGGCTACCATAGGACGTTCCCTGGGCATTGGTTGCGTAGGCTCTTGCATAGTAGGTTGTATTGGCAGCTAAACTGCTGAGGGTTGCACTATAGGATCCAATACCCGAACCGCTTGCTACCTTGCTGTTTGTAATGGTTGGGTTCTGGGAGGTGCTGTAGCAAATTCCACGTTCGGTAACGGTTGCTCCGCCATCGGCGGTTACATTACCGGATACGGTAGCACTGCTCGAGGTGATGTTGCTTACGCTACTTGTTGTAACCGTTGGGGTTGTTGCCCCTGAACCTGCAGTTATCGATACATTATCGATGTACCAGTAATCAATATTATATATGTTTCCATCTACCACAAAAGCAATATAGGTGGTGGGTGAGTTAAGATTTGAGGTAATGTTAATGGTTACGCTCGTGGCGTTAATGTTTGAACTGGTTGTGGCAACCGACCACGAAGTGTTAGTCCAGTTGGTCTTATCGTTAGAGGTTTGAACTTTTAAGGTTGCTCCCGTACTATAAGCATCCAACATGTGCTTAAAGGTGAGCGATACCTGGCTAACTCCTGTGGTGTTAATGGCTGGAGTAATAAGACGGGTGGTTCCGGGATTTATATTTTGGTAGGTACATTTCATTTCGTAAGCTGAACCCCCAGCCTTATTAGTATTGGAAACTGTCCACCTTTCTGTAATTCCACTACCAACATTTTGTGTTGTCCAACCGGTAGGTAGGGTTGAGGTGTTGAAGGTTTGTGAATATGGGAGACTTACTCCACTTTGCGATGATTGGGTTGTAAATGTTTGAGTTGCAGCATAGGCACTGTTCCCATAGCTATTTACTGCTCTGACACTCCATTCATAGGTGGTACTTGCGGTTAGTCCGGTGGTAGTGTAGGAATTAGTTGTAACGTTATAGGTGGCATAAGTTCCGCCCTGAGGTCTAATTTGCACATCGTATGAGGTAGCGCCACTCACGGCATTCCAGTTTAGTTTAGCACTATTTGATGTTATATTTGATGTAGAAAGCCCTGTTGGTATTGCAGGTGGAGTTCCCCCTGAGTAAAGGTTTTGTAGTGCTTGCATGGCAAGATTTGCATTTAAACGGCCCGAACCAAGTTGACCACTGTAGTTGCTGTTAACACTATAATGATCGTCAACATTGTCAACCAATAGGTTCCAAAGTTGGGAGCTGGTGGGTTTAAAACTGTGCCGGGCAGCGTTAGAAAGTAGAAGAGCTGCAACGCCCGAAACGTGAGGGCAAGCCATTGATGTTCCCTGATAAAATTCGTAGGAACTTCCGGTAACCGTACTTAGAATACCCTTGGGATCATTCTCATAGCTTTGCTCACCACCAGGAGCAGATATGTCAACCCATGTACCATAGTTTGAATAGTAGCTCCTTACATCATTATTGTTGGTAGCGGCTACAGCTAAAACTCCGCTATAACAACCAGGATACCAATTCCCCGTGGCATTGCTGTTGCCAGCTGCAAATATGGTTATACCACCGTTCATTATGGTTCCGCCACCATTAGCGTTGAAATAATCAATGGCGTCTAAAACACTTTGTTCATATACATTTACACTGGTGTAACCCCAACTGTTTTGTGAAATGGCAGCACCATTGTCGGCAGCATATATCATTGCCTGATCAAAACCACCGCTATTATTGTCGGTGAATACCTGACACGACATAAGCCTAACCCCATCGTTTGCTCCTGTTCCACCAGCAATTCCTGAAACGCCTGTGCTATTATTGGTTTCGGCAGCAATGGTTCCAGCCACATGGGTACCATGGGGTTGGGGAACTAATGTTGATGAGTTATCAACAAAATTGTAACCCACCCCCGACCAAATATTTCCTGAAAGGTCAGGATGGTTCGTTTGAATAGCACCATCGATAACTGCTACAACAACGGCCGAATTTCCTTTTTCAATTTCCCATGCTTCGGGCAGATCAATATCCTTATCAACAGTTCCTCCTTGTTGGCCGGTATTGTGGTAATGCCATTGCTCATTATAGCGAGTATCGGATGGGGTCCATTTTGTTCCGTTATTTTCGGATTCTCCTTTTGGTGGTACATTTGCTATCAGAACCTTCTTATATACTGGTTCAGCAAATTCAACCTCGTTGAGTTCTGCGTACTGTTTAATTACATCCTTAATATCAGTTTTAGCTGATAGTTCGATTTCAAACCATAAATGAAATCCCCATGCTTTATGCCTATTTTCATATTCAGCAGTTTTTGCTGACACCTTATAAAGGTTATAAAGTAATGGCTTGTACTGCTTTGCACCAAATTTCTGGTTTAAGGCATCAAGTGCCTGAATGCCAGTTTCAACATACCCCTTGCTTCCGGATAGTATCAAATCTGTTGGGATTGATTTATCCATATTAGAGGCAAGCTTAATACGGAGTTTACCTTGCTCGTAGGCATCAGGGGATACTTTTGATAAATCAATAGGTGGTCTTTCTCCCTTCTTTACGCTATAGCCAACCTTGTACGATTGGGCTATTCCCATTGCTTGTAATGCAGCTAAAAGCACAATTAGTAAAATTTTTCTCATAGTTTGTTATGTTTAGGTTAGTGGTTAAAATTATTAGTGCCCGAAAGATAAATTATAAATAAAATCGATTGTAAAAAAATAGCCAAACTGCAATTTTCAAGTGACATATTACGGCTATTGGTAGCCAAGCGACTGATTAAAAGAAATGGCTTACTAAAAACATGGCTTTAGGTTTTGAATTTAACATCCTTTTATAAATCTTGTTTTTGTCCTTAGTTGATCTATATAAAAAATTGACGACTTTTGTAAGCGTTATAGTTAGTTTTATTACTGAATAGGTTAATTTCTATAATAAATCATGATTGGTATTATTGATAGTAATATACCTTTTATAAAGGGAGTACTAGAACCTTTCTGTGAAATTCATTATAAAAAAGGTGATGAGATTAATGCCCATTCGGTTCGGAATGCCGATTTCATAATCATTCGCACCCATACAAGGTGCAATAAGGATTTGCTCGAGGGCTCAAAGGTAAAGTATATTGCCTCAGCTACCATCGGATTTGATCATATCGATACTAGTTACTGTTCGGAAAATGGCATTGCATGGAGCACAGCTCCGGGTTGCAATTCTCCGGCGGTTCAGCAATGGGTGGGGGCCGCAATAATTAAAAGGCTAAGTTTAAAGGGGCTACGCCCTGATTCCCTTACGCTGGGGGTTGTTGGTGTTGGAAGCATTGGCAGTAAAGTGGTGGCTCTTGGTAGGGCGCTTGGTATGAATGTGATTTGCTGCGATCCATATAGGGCTGAGGCTGAAGGACTAGTGGATTATGTTAATTTTGAAGATTTGCTTAAAATGTCTAATGTGGTGACCTTTCATGTCCCATTAACTAAATCTGGAAGATACCCCACGTTCCACATGCTCGATAAATCAAATTTGTCGCTATGCAAGCCTACCGTATACATAGTTAACTCCTCGCGGGGTGGGGTAATTGATGAGAACGCATTGCTAGGTTTTTTAGACATGAATACCGAAGCCCAAGTTGCACTTGATGTATGGGAGGGGGAACCCAATATTAATGCAGTTTTGTTGAAACGCGCGCTGGTGGCTACGCCCCATATAGCGGGGTACTCACTTGAGGGGAAGGTAATGGCTACCAAAATGGTTGTCGATGCCATTAGCCGTCATTTTAACTTGGGGATTGACCCCTGGTGGCCCATTCCCGATCCCTTGAAGCAAAAACTTGCTATTGGCCCGGTGAGTAGTGTTACTGAGGCCATTGGCTTCTCGTATAATATTGATAACGACGATATACGAAAATTGAACGGTTCTTTCGAGGAGTACAGGAATAGTTACACTTTTAGGCGCGATTTCTCTGGTCATACGGTTAATGCCCACGGCAAACTTGCCGAACTGCTTCAAATAATAGGTTTTAGTACAACAGAATAAAATTGCTTTCAGTAGGGGATAACCCAGAGAACGCGCTCCTCATCAATACATTGGTCAATCAAACGCATAAGATGGCGGTTAACCTGTATCAGCCTACGGATGTAGCCCCTCCAGTGCCTCTCATAATCAGGGTCCGATTGTTTAAGAACTTCAAGTAAGTCCTTTCCTAAGAAAATGCTACTCATGTAATTTTGAAACTGCCCCACATTTTTAATTACCAGGAGCTTTTCTAAGTTCGAAAGTAGCTCATTTCTAAGAACTATGAATCTACGTGCATTATACATGGTGGGCGAAATGTAATCGAAAAGATGATTGCTCCGTTCAAAGCAACTCGCAAAAATATTGAATACATTGGTTTGCAGGTAGTAGGATTCATCGGAACAGCGAATATAGTTTTCTGAATCTCCTGTTATGTTGAACTCAACGAAATCAATGATCTCGTTTTTCTTTAGAAGGCTCAGGTTCATTTTTCCAATCGGTATGGGCATACGCAACTATAATTTCAAATGTCTTACAGGTATTTGGTTAAAAACTATTATTGGTGCTTACCATATAGTTTACTAAGTAAAGTCAAATATAGCATTTTTTATTGATACATTTTCGTTTTTTTTTCTTAGAATTGAAATTTGTTAATTTAATTCATCGTATATGATTGGTACACTCATCAATGCTGGGGCAGTATTAGTAGGGGGAGCCATTGGTTTGTTTGTAGGTTCAAGTTTACCAGAAAGATATAATAGGGTTTTCTTCCATGTGGTAGGCCTGTTTACCCTTGTACTTGGAATATCAATGGCTATTAAAACTTCGCAACCATTACTTGTTGTATTTAGCCTGATTCTGGGAACGATTTCTGGAACGCTTCTTGAACTTCAGGGGAAACTGGAAAAATTATCGGAAAGAATTAAAACCCACTTTCGTATAGGAAACGAGAAGTTTTCCGAGGGCTTGGTTGTTGCTTTTTTGCTTTACTGCATGGGCTCCCTTACTGTTCTTGGGGCTATCGAAGAGGGTTCCGGAAATCCTCCTAAACTTTTATATCTTAAAAGTTTAATGGATGGTTTTTCCTCTATAGCTTTAGCATCGGCTTTAGGAATTGGAGTTTTATTCTCGGTTATCCCTTTATTGTTATATCAGGGATCGTTAACTCTGATGGCATCGTTTGCTTTTCAGTCTATGCCAGAAAACTTTATAAATGAATTATCGGCCATTGGTGGAATACTTCTGGTTGCTTTAGGATTCAATATATTAGAAATAAAACGATTTGATGTGGTAAATATGCTTCCTTCGCTTGTCTTTATTATAGTATTTGTTTGGTTATTTTTATGAATGTATTGTTTAGGTTTAAGTATCATTTTTTCAAAAAAACGTTTATGGGTAATCTTTGTTTGTCCCTTGATATTGATATAAAATCTTTTTTAATACATAGATATCAGGGGTATAGCTGCAGGGGTATATTTAAGCGAATCTGTTTGAGTCAGTTTGTGCTGGATAAACATTATCGAGCGGAAGAACCCCCAGACCTACACCCATCTGGGAAAAATTTCAACCTTCTCTCTATTGTCAGCACATGAGTATGGGTGTGATTTGGGGCATAGTTCCATAAAATATTTATTAACAGCTCTTTTAAAAATTTTAATTTGTCAGTATGTAATCCCATAAGTTAAATGTTTACTTAATTAAGGTTTATGGTGTTTTTGTTTAATAACGTTATGAATGCTAATATTTTAATAATAAGAATAGAATCATCAGATAAATATAAATAGATGAAAAGCGTTCACATTGAAGTTTTGGAGCATCTTTTCGAACAAAATTTTAATAAAAAGCCACAATTAGTTGTTCCTATAAAGGGTTCTGGCTCTTCCCGTCTTTATTTCAGGTTGAAACATAACGATACATCATGTATTGGAACATTTAATAGTGATGTTAAAGAGAATGATACCTTTTTTTACCTCTCTGAACATTTGGAAAGAGTTGGATTACCCGTGCCAAATATTTTAGCAAAATCCAGTTGCAGACAGTATTATCTTCAGACCGATTTAGGACAAACTTCACTTTTTGATTTGCTAGTTGCACCAGATGTTTCAACAGAAACACAATCTATTTTAAATCAGACAATTAAACAGCTTGTACTATTCAATGTAGCTGGTTTTGATGAGCTGAACAAGGATATGCTTTACCCGGTAAAGAATTTCGACAGAAAATCGGTGATGTGGGATCTTTACTACTTTAAGTATTGTCTACTTAAACCTTCAGGTATTTCATTCGACGAGTCGAAACTTGAAAGTGCCTTTGATTTTCTGGCAGATATTGTATTGGAATGCGATTTACGTTTTTTGCAGTACCGTGATTTCCAGTCCAGGAATGTTATGGTTTATCAGGGAAAGCCCTACTTTATTGATTACCAGGGGGCTCGTATCGGTCCCGGTTTATACGATTTGGCATCATTTTTATTCCAGGCCAGAGCTAACTTCGATGAGGCTACACGAAACAATTTGTTTGATCTTTACATTGACGAACTGGGGCGCATCAGAAGCGTCAACGCTTCTCATTTAAGAGAAATTTTTCCCTACATGGCTCTCCTGAGAGTTCTTCAAACCCTTGGTGCTTATGGATTTCGTGGATTAGTGGAACGCAAGGGTCACTTTATTAAAAGTTTACCATTGGCTTTAAACAATTCGATTTCTTTGTTGCAAACACTTAATAATAACCGCTTGGGTTATGTTGAGCAGTTGGTCAATATGTTAATCGAAATTTATTCCTTTAACACGAATCTATCCGATGTTTTAACAGTTAATATTTATAGTTTTTCGTTAAAAAACGGTTATCCACCAGTACATCCTGAACATGGGGGAGGCTTTGTTTTCGATTGCCGCTTTCTGCCTAATCCTGGCAGATTTGATGAGTACAAATCGCTTACTGGAATTGATGATTTAGTAATAAAGTTCTTGTTGGGTTATGATGTTGTAATCCAATTCATGGAAAAAGTTAAATCGATTGTAGATGTTGCGGTTTTTGATTACATTAGCCGAAATTTTAAACATTTATCAGTATCTTTTGGTTGTACAGGAGGTCAGCATCGTTCGGTTTTTTGTGCAGAACAACTTGCCGAGCATCTAAGAAAGATTCCGAGCATCGCTGTAACTATCAACCATTTAGAAATTGATAAATCATAGTTTTACATGCCAAAAACTAAATGTGCTAAAGGACAATCGGGCAATTATAAAGAGAAAAAGGCTTTTGTTTGCAGAAAATGCAAGGCAACCTTGAACAAGAAATCTAAAATTTGTAAACCCACCAGCAACAAATAGTAAAAGAACTACTTTCATGCGAGCAATGATTTTAGCAGCCGGTTTAGGCACCCGAATGCAACCCCTGACATTCGATAAACCCAAAGCGCTTATTGAGGTTAATGGGAAAACGCTACTTGAAATTAGCATCAATAACCTTATTCGCTATGGATTTAGAGATATTATAGTGAATGTTCATCATCATGCCAACCAGGTCATAGAATTTCTTAACAATTCTCGTTTCGATGCTCAAATTGAGATATCAGATGAAACCGATAGATTGCTGGATACTGGTGGTGCAATTGTCCATGCCCGTTCATTTCTGGATCAGGGTAAACCTTTTCTGGTTCATAATGTAGATATAGTATCGAATATCGACTTGCAGTATTTGTATGAGCGACATATGAACTCTTATGCAATAGCTACCCTGGCTGTAAGCAAAAGGGAGTCGTCGAGGGTTTTCCTTTTTGACAATCAAATGGCACTGGCAGGTTGGCGTAATATGATTACAGGGAAGGTTATTATTACTAACCTCTCAAAAATGCTAACTGCATTCGCTTTTTCTGGAATCCATATTATTTCCCCTGACATTTTTAACTTGCTACCCCATCAGGGCGAGTTCTCAATGGTAGAAGCCTATCTTAAACTATGTAAAAATTATATAATTCAAGGAGTTGAACTTTCTAATTCCGAGGTTATAGATGTTGGCAAACCTGAAAATATTGAGATTGCATCAAAATTTCTCAAAAAGATTAATCGAAATATTTTTTAAAAAAATATTCTTGACATTCATTGAGTTATATTTTTTTTGATCTTTAATTTAAAAAATTTTTTTCACCTCTTGCAAGGTTCAAAAAGAAGCTCTACATTTGCACCCGCTTTCGAGAGGGGAG
>DYKO01000029.1 GCA_020722565.1 Rikenella microfusus | reverse complement strand
AAGCGTATCGAAATGACCGTTTGCGCCCGTCTCGGTACTTACTTTGTCCTACTCGACGAGCGAACTCTCACGGTCATCGAGTTGCAATTCTCACAAAATAACTATGGTTTATAATCCAACAGATAGGCTTTTACAGAACCAATAAGAATTTTGGCCTCAACCAGGACGGGTACCTTAAGCTCATCGCGGGTAACCCAAACGGTCATGTCCTCGCCCTCTTTAAAAATAGTTCCCTCAACCAACATTACAGTAAATTTATAGGTATCGTAAACCCGTTGGTCGCGATGCTTGATTTTTTCAGTTCCCTGAAAACGAATGTATAAATCGTAAATACCATCGTCAACAGCCATGGTTAGGGGTACAACCTGGCCCTTTTTCAACTTCTCAAAATCGATGGTACGGCAGTAGTAAATTGCTGTAAGCACATCATAAATAGGCTTATTAAGCCTAAAACGTTTTTGTGCATAGGGGCGGTTGGATGTATAGCTATCGATTAACAGGGTGGAATCGGCGTAGCTGAAATGATAGCGGTTGAAAGCCTGATATCCCCCTTCGTAGGTATTGCGAACAAACCAAATGGGAGCCAAATCGGTTTTGCGGGTAACCGATTCAAACCTATCGCGCACCTTAAAAAACCAATCGTAGCTGCTATGCGATTTGCCGGTTGAAATGAAATGGTAAGCAGAATGCCCATTCAATATACTATCAGCCACCATGAATTCGGCCGTTCCGGCACTTAACCAAATAAACTGCCAATTGTAATAGGCAGTATAGGTAACCCTCTCGCCCACCCTAAAAGGATAATTTTTGTTTTGCTGCTGCGCAAAAGAGCTGCAAATGTAAAACAGTAAAAGGAATACCATTACCGTTTTCGGTAATCGCATTCCTTCATGTCGATTTACATGATGCTTTGTGTTTCTACAAGCCAAACCTTTGCTTAATATCAATTTCTTTATCAATAGGCTTGGGGAAAAAACGTTCAAAAATAATTATTAGTAATGCACCCAGAATAAAAAAGGCTATAGCATCCAGAATAAATGGCTCAGCCTTATTCTCCAGCAAATAGTTTGCTGGTAAAACATTTTTTTCAAGCAAAGGCCTTATTGCTCCATGTGCATCAATATAAGTTTGGGTGGCCACCTTCCATGGCCATACCTTGTTCAATGAACCTATCATGAAACCTGCCAAAACAGCAATAGTTGCAGAATGAAAACGATGCAACATCCACGATAGCAGATTGGAAAAGGAAAGTATTCCCACAGCTGCACCAGCAAGGAACACTCCAATAACCAATAAATTGAAACTGCTCAAAGCCGCCATTAAGTAGAGGTACTTACCCATTAACAACATTATAAAACTTCCTGAGATGCCTGGGAGTATCATGGCACAAATGGCAACCATTCCGCAAATAAATATAAACCATAGATTATTTGGCGTTTCAGTAGGTGTGGCCATTGTAATTATTGCTCCCAGAGCAATACCAATAACAAAAAAAATGTAAATTGGTGTTTTCCAACGCTCAATTGTTTTGGCAACATACCAGACCGAGACCAATATTAGACCAAAAAAGAACGACCAAACCTGAATGGGATAATTGACTAATAGAAATTGCATTAATCGGGCAAGCGAAAGGAAACTTATGGCAATACCCACCAATACAGAAAGTATAAAATATAAATTGATTGACTTAAAATACTCCCTAAATGAAAGATTGCGAAGATGCCCTAATGCTTGGGGCGAAACAACACTTTTTATGGAATCGATAAGTTCTTCATATATCCCTGTAATAAAAGCAACTGTGCCCCCTGAAACACCAGGGATTACATCGGCGGCTCCCATTCCCATTCCCTTTAAAATCAAAATGATATAATCCTTAATACCCCTCTTCATTGCATTCTTTTTAGTAACATATAGAAAGACACGCCCACATTTGTTTTATAAAACAAACAAATTAAATGACAAAATTTTACTACTTACATTTTCAAGTTTTCGGGTAAGAAACTAAAAAAGGTATCACCACGAAGGCCTAATCTTAATGTTTCAAGCGAAATAACCTCATTGGGGGCAATATTTCCTAAGTTAACATTTGCGCCAAGCAATTTAATAAACCAAGCCTGCTGGCTCTTGAGAGGTGCCTCCCAAATAACATTTTCAACCTTAACCCGACGCACAATTTCATCAATCAGTTTTGTGTTGGCCGAGTGATCCTGATTGTATATTCCAATGTTACCGCTTTCGCGAGCCTCTGCAATAACCTTCCAACTACCGGCACCCAGCTCTTGCTTCATCATGTTAATCCATTCCTCATTGGGTATCTCAACATCGGCACGCTTGGAACCAACCTCAGAAATTACGGTAAATTTTTTGGCTAATTTAGATATGTACTCGCACTTTACGTTATTATCCATTTGCATTGAACCATCGGAAACCTCTACCAAATCCAACTCCAATTCTTCAACAAATTTTACAAAGTCGTTGAACATCTCCCTGATAATGAAAATTTCAAAAAGGGTCCCACCAAGATATGGCCGAAGGCCAGCTTTACGGTACAATTTTACCTTTTCTTTTAAATTATTGGTTATTAAAGAGGTTCCAAAACCGAGCTTCACAAAATCAATATACTGTGAGCTACTTTCTATCAGGCATTGAGCCTCAGTAATGCTTAAACCCTTATCCATAACCATGGTTAACCCATACTCTCTTGGTTTTTCTGTTCGAGCAGGAATAAAAGGAAGTTTGTAGTTCATAGCTAAACATGTTTTTGTTTATAGCCAAATGTAGCACTTTTTAAAAGAAAATGCTGCAAAAAATGCAGCATTTTGTTAACAATTATATTCTGTTTTCAATTTCAGAGCTGAATTTTAGCTACTTGAATTTGCTGTAGAAAGTTTATAGCTTGTTAATGCTATTAATAAACTCCTTATCGGCTACCGGCGACACCAAGTTAATAAAGTCGTCAATTGATGTTGGATCAATTTTTTTTGCATCACGCAGTATATCAAGAGCTTCTTTTGTCCTATGAGACAGGTAAAGAGCAGCAGCATTAATAACTTTAATGGTTGCATTGGTATCGAATTTACCACCTAAGCCATCAACAAGTTGTTGCACCTCCGTGAATCGTTCCTCATAGAGCAACACTTCAGCAATCGATAAATAGGCATCGGGTAGTTCGGGGTTGAGGCTGGTTGCCTCACGGTATGCCTTAATGGAATTATCCAAATCGTTGGTTTCGAAGTAAACCCTACCCAAACCGAGCCAAAAATCGTACTCTTCGGGATTAAGAGCTATAGCTCTTCGGATAAAGTTGAGGCTCAAGTCGTATTTCTTTTTAGCAGCAAGTACTATGCCTATTCCATAATATCCGTCGGCAAATTCAGGATCAATGGATAGGGAACGGTTATAGGCATCAAGGGCCTTATCGTAAAGTTCCTGTTTTTCGTAGCATTCACCAATAAGACTGTAAATTCGAGGGTTTTCGGGTTCCAGTTGGGTAAGTCCCTCAAAAACCTTTACTGCTTCATTATAGCGGTCGAGCGAAGCAAGGGTATTTCCCTTATTGTGATAGGCCGAAGCGTAATCGGGGTCAATAGCTATACAGAAATCGTAGCACTCAATTGCCTTTTCTAATTCCCCGAGTTTGGTATGAACAATGCCAAGGTTATACCATGCGCTTGCTGAAAAGGGGTTAATGTCGAGGTACTCATTGTAGTAACGAACGCTTTTTTCAAGTTCGTTTAGCCACTCAAAGCAGTAACCCAAATCGAACAATACAGCCAGATTGTTTTGCTCCTTTTTGTAGGAACTTAAAAGATATTTCAGGGCAAGGTTTATTTCTTCGTTTTCGAGGAAAAATGTTGATATACGATACAATATTTCAATGTTATCGGAGGGTTCAATACTAACAGCAATGTCAAAACTTTCAATGGCACCATTCAAATCCTTGAGTTCATAAAGGATTTCACCTTTTAAATAAAAAAGTTCGGGGTTGCTACGATCAATGAGTTCAAAATCCTTAAGAAATTCAAGAGCTCGCTCATAATCTTCGATATAGTGGTAGTATTCAGCCCATTTATACTTAATTTCCAACGAATTGGGGTACATATTGCTGGCCTTTGTGAGCGTTTCATAAGCACGTTCTTCGGCCTCGTGATCGAGAAAAAAATCAATTAGAGCAACAAATTCATGAACATCAAAAAAATAGGAAACCCCGGTCTGAATACCTTGCTCAAACCGGTTAACCAATTCAAAAACTTCCTCCAAACTCAAAAAATCGCTGCTCTCGTCCCTCATATTCCTTTAATAAATAACTTACAAATATAGCAAAAGAATACTAACGCCTTTAGTAAATATAGTTAAATAAACTCAAGTCCCCAAAATTAGAGGAACGATTTTCGAACTTTTTATTAACAATGAAGTAGGGACTATAAGGATTACAAATCGTGAAAGTATTTCATAAACTGTACCCGTTCGAATGCAGCAGGATTATAGGTTTTGGATTGACTCATTTTTCCCCTGAACTCATTTATGTTTTCATAACCATTTTGAAGCATCCACTCCTCCAGCTGGCGAATCATCAAAAAAACCTGTTCCTTTCCGTTACGGTAGAATGTAGAACAAGCCTGCACTGCGTTTGCTCCAGCAAGGAGCTGCTTAATAAGTCCGTAACCATCGTGAACGCCAGTTGAAGCAGCGCGCCACTTCGGTTACTTATTTCCCAAACCAAAAAAAACTGCTAAAAAAGTTTTTTTTGGGTTTTCAACAAAGTGCAATTCAAACGATTATGCGTATTTTTTAATAATATTTTTGATTTTCTCGTAGGTTGATTCACCAACAGGAGCAAGGGGTAACCGAAGGACATTCTCAATAATTCCAAGGGCATTTAGAGCTGCTTTAATACCACTAGGGTTCCCCTCAGCAAACAGAAGATCGATAAGCTCCAGCAGTTCAAGATGAATTGGGGCAGCATCAGCAAAATTGCCCTGGAGGGCAAGGTTTACCAGTCGCGAGAATTGTGCAGGAGCACAATTGCCCAAAACCGATATAACACCATCGGCACCAATGGCCATTTGTGGTAGAGTTAAACCATCGTCGCCCGAAAGGACAAGAAAGCCCTTAGGTCTATCACGTAAAATATACGACATCTGGTTAAGGTTACCCGAAGCCTCCTTAACGGCAATTATTCTGCTCTGAAAATCGTGAGCCAGCTTTAAGGTGGTTTCAGCAGTCATGTTCACGCCGGTGCGTCCGGGTACATTGTAAACAATCAAGGGTAAACGGGTAGCTTCAGCAATGGTCTTGAAGTGTAAATAAATTCCCTTTTGAGTGGGTTTGTTGTAGTAGGGGGTAACGGAAAGTATGGCATCAACTCCGAAGAGGTCGAATTTCTGGTACGATTCAATTACCCTATGGGTATCGTTGCCACCAATTCCCAATACAATGGGAACCCGTCGGTTTACCTTTTTTATTATGTAATCGGCCAGCTCTCGCTTTTCGGTATCGGTAAGGGTGGCTGTTTCGGCTGTGGTTCCCTGAACCACCAGGTAGCTTACACCATTGGTAAGCAAATATTCTATCAACCTATCAATGGCTGGATAATCGATAGAGTAATCTGCTTTAAAAGGGGTAACCATGGCTACCCCTAAACCTTTAAAAATAGATGTATCCATACATTAGAAATTTTACAATTCTTGCTCGGCAAAACGATTGTTGAATACCTCAAGTGTTTTGAAAATCTGACTTGTTAAATAGGGCAAGCCCTTCAATTTATTGGTTGTTACCATTAAATCGAATGGGTTGTTAAAGTAGTTTAAGGCACCTACTTTAAATTTGGCCTTGGAAAGCGTAGCCAACCACCGAAGAGGAACAATTTCTTCCTGTGAAATATCAATCAGTATATCAAAGTCTTTTTGAACAAAATCGTTTGAAATTAAACTTATAGGTTTACCATACCAGTTGATATCATTTTTTGAGATGATAGATACACCAGGTTGAAGGGTATATAACTGAGGTATTTCCTTATCGGGGAAATAACCCATTGCCTCAACCCAAAGGTTTTTCTGCTGGAGCATTCCCTTAAATTCAAGCATAGCATCAAATTCTTTGGAACTGCTCAGGTAGAAAATTATACCAACCCTACGTGCTGTGGTAAGATTATGCATTTGCCTCTGTCGCTTGAGAAACTTTGCCTGTTTTTCAAGTTCTTTTAACGACATTTTATACTTGTAATTATCAAACATCTATAGTTTTTATTATTTATACTGTAATCTGCAATTTTACAAAAAAGATGGGTAAAAACAAACCCTACTCAATCATTGAAAAAAACTCATCTTCATTTACTATTTTAATACCAAGTTTAGTAGCTTTTTCTAGTTTAGCAGGACCCATATTATCACCTGCTACCAGCAATGAGGTTGAGGCCGAAATGGCGCTAACATTTTTACCACCATGACGCGCGATGAGTTCCTTGAGCTCCTCGCGCGATATGCGCGAGAATGTGCCGGAAATAACAATGGACATATCCTTTAACTTTTCTGATAGCAGCGCACCTTCGTCCTGTTGCAACTCGAGTTGAAGGCCAGCCTGTCGTAACCTATTTATGAGTTGAGTATTACGCTCATCGGCAAAGTAATCCCTAATGCTTTGCGCAACGCTTTCGCCCACATCCTCAACCTCCATTAGCTGTTCAACGGCAGCTTGGGCAATTGCATCGATACTGCGAAAGTGTTGGGCAATTTTTTTAGCGGTGGTTTCACCCACGTAACGAATTCCCAATCCAAAAAGAACGCGCGGGAAGGTCACTTTTTTAGAACGCTCAATGCTCGAGATGGCGTTATCGGCCGATTTCTCGGCAAAACGTTCAAGTTTTAAAAGTTGCTCCTTTTTAATTGAGTAAAGGTCAGCGGCATTATGGATTAAACCACTATCGTAAAGTAAGGCTACGGTTTCCTCCCCCAACCCATCAATATTTAAAGCCTTACGGCTTATAAAGTGCTCTATTCGTCCCTTAATTTGAGGAGGGCAACCATACTGATTGGGACAAAGGTAACGGGCTTCGCCCACGGGGCGTACCAATGGCGTACCGCATTCCGGGCAATTCTCAGGGAAAATTGCTGGTTGAACAAACAATGAGCGCTTTGATTGGTCAACTCCAACAATTTTTGGTATGATTTCTCCGCCCTTCTCCACAAAAACCCAATCGCCGATGTGGATATCCAGTAGTTGAATTTGGTCGGCATTATGGAGCGATGCACGTTTAACCGTTGTTCCCGATAGCTTTACGGACCGGAGATTGGCAACAGGGGTAACAGCACCGGTTCGACCAACCTGAAAATCGATGGATAACAACTCGGTGGAAACCCGCTCGGGTTTATACTTATACGCTACAGCCCATCGTGGGGTTTTGGCCGTAAGGCCTAAAATTTGTTGCTGTCTTAAGCTGTTTACCTTAATTACCACACCATCGGTATCGAAGGGTAACTTTTTGCGAGCCTTTTCCCAATGATCGATATACTGCTGAACCTCAGCAATATCCTTGCAAAGTGTCATATAATCCGAAACCTTAAATCCCCACCTACGTGCTACTTCAAGATTGCTGTAATGGCTATCGGACGGAATATTTTCTCCCAAAAGGAAGTAGAGGGTGCAATCAAGTTTACGCCGAGCCACCTCGGCCGAGTTCAAAAGTTTAAGCGTTCCAGCAGCGGCGTTTCTGGGATTGGCAAATGGCACTTCGCCTACCTCTTCGCGTTCCCTGTTGAGATCATCAAAAACCTGACGAGGCATAAAAATTTCGCCTCGAATCTCAAATTCGTCGGGGTAGCCCTCGCCATGAAGTACTAGAGGGATGGAACGAATGGTACGCGCGTTGGCGGTAACATCATCGCCTATTGTTCCGTCGCCTCGGGTTACGGCTTGCTGTAAAGTACCATTTCGATAGGTAAGGTTAATGGCCACTCCATCGAATTTCAACTCGCAAACATACTCAACCGGTTCACTTATAACCTTTTTTACCCTATTGTCGAACTCAATAAGTTCAGCCTTTGAGTAAACGTTTGCCAGCGACAGCATGGGGTATGTATGCCTAACCTGTTCAAAATCGCGGGTTATATCGCTACCCACCCTGCGGGTTGGCGAATTGGGATCGTCAAGTTCAGGAAACTCCCGTTCCAGCTCCATGAGCTCCCGCAGGAGTATATCATAGTCGTAGTCCGATACCTCAGGCGTAGCCTTTACATAGTAAAGATAGTTATGCCGATTGAGCTCATTGCGAAGAAAACCAATACGTTCCTTTGCCTTTTCAAAATCCATAAAATATTTTTTATTCCTTTCAAAATTAAATCGAAAAATTGGCTTATGAGATAGGATTAACTACAAGTTACAAAAAATAGTTCATATTGTTTCAGATTTTTTAAAACAACGCACCTTCTCAAATAAAATGAATCTAATGGCAACCCTATATGGTAATCTTAACCAACACTCATTCTTTTTTGGTCAAAAAAAATTTATCTATATCATTATCCAACAACAACTTAGTATCAGGTAGAACGTAGTAATCCTAAACTTGCCTAATTAATCTGTAAATTGTATAAATTTATGACAAGCAATTATTAAAAAATGATTAGCAATAATTTGATATCCAAGGCATTTGAGGAAGCAAGGGCGCAACTTCTGGAATCGGTATCGAATCTAAAAAACGAGGGTGATTTAGATAGAATTAAAGAGGCTCTGCAGCTTGCTGAGGAGATATATGGTAAAAACGAGCAATGGAACGAGAGCAATGCTCTACATCTGGTTAATGTAGCCCTAATCAGCATAAATGAAATTGGACTTGGGGCCAACAGTGCTATTGCGGCAATACTCCATGAAACCATAGAAAGTAAATGGTTAACACAAGTGGAGCTGGAAAAACGCTTTGGTAGCACAGTGGCAAGTATTGTAAGCAATTTTACCCAGATTTCAGGCCTTGATCCCAAGGATCCCAAAACGCAAGCTGAGCTATTCAGGCAAATGCTTATCAGCCTCTCGGCCGATGCCCGGGTAATTCTTCTTAAACTAGCCGACAGGCTCGATACCATGCGAAGCCTGAGCAGGCATGAACAGAATATCAGACTCAAGCGCTCATGGGAAACTTTTCACCTTTATGCACCGTTAGCTCATCGTTTGGGACTTTACCGGCTAAAATCGGAAATGGAAGATTTAGCCATGAAGCACATTTATCCTAAGGAATATAAGTATATTATAAAACGCCTGCAGGAGACAACGGCAAGCCGTAACCGATTTTTGCAAGGTTTTATGGTGCCGGTTGAGGAGGAACTTCGTAAAAAAGGGTTCAATTTTGCCATAAAAGGACGAACTAAATCAATATACTCCATTTTCCGAAAGATGCAAAAGCAAGAGGTGGATTTTGACGAGGTTCACGACATTTTTGCCATTCGAATCATACTTGACTCAAAACCTGAAAACGAAAAGTTGGATTGCTGGCAGGTTTACTCAATAATCACCGATAAATATACCCCCAACACCGAACGTCTGCGCGATTGGATTTCGGTGCCTAAAAGCAACGGCTACGAAAGTCTTCACACCACTGTTCTTGGCCCCGAAAATAAATGGATAGAGGTGCAAATTCGCACCACACGTATGGACGAAATAGCAGAGAAGGGGCTTGCGGCACACTGGAAATATAAAGGGATAAAGCAGGAACAGGGCATTGATGAATGGATTACCCGGGTTAGAGAGATTCTGGAATCACCTGACACATCACCCGAAGACAAGGTTGAACAATTCAAATTGAACCTTGAAACCAGAGATATTTACGTATTTACACCCAGGGGCGATATTAGAAAGCTTCCGGCAAAATCGACAGTGCTGGATTTTGCATTTGACATCCATTCCGATATTGGCTCTCAGTGCGTGGGCGCCATTGTAAACGGGAAAAATACAACAATTAAGCAAGAGCTACAAAATGGCGATGTGGTTGAAATACTTACCTCAAAGAAACAAAAACCCAAAAAGGACTGGCTATCCTTTGTCGTAACATCAAAGGCAAAGAGTAGAATCAAACAGCAGCTGCATGAAATTGAAAACCGAGAAATAAAGGAAGGTAAAGAAATTCTTTTACGTCGAACTAAAAATTGGAAAATTGAAGATTTTGAGAAGGCGGTACAAAAGATTAATAAGCAGCTGAAATTAAAAAAACCAACCGATTTATTCATACTCATAGCACAAGGAAAGATTGACCTATCAGCGATAAAAACACTGCTCACTACCGAAGAGCAGATAGTTGCAGATAAAGAAACAACCCATAAAACGGAACAGGAAATTTTAGAAGCCTCCGAGGGTTCAGACTATCTGGTAATTGATGAAAAATTAGTTAATATTGATTACAAGTTGGCTAAGTGCTGCAATCCCATTTTTGGTGACGAAATTTTTGGCTTTGTTACGGTTAATGAGGGGATAAAAATTCATAGAACCACTTGCCCCAATAGCAATCAGTTGAAACAGCGCTGGCCCTATCGGGTGGTTAAGGCACGATGGAAGGGTTCATCAAAAGCAGGCGCCTTTCAAACCACAATACGCATTACCGGCATCGACGAAATGGGCATCCTGAACCAAATTTCAGAGGTAATTAGTAAGGATTTAAAGGTTAACATGCGTAACCTTAATGTAACCTCACACGATGGCCTATTTGAAGCCCAAATACAACTGTACATTGAAGATACTAAGCATTTAGAAATGCTTCTTTACCGGTTAAATCGCATACAAGGAGTAACAAAAGCTGTCAGATTGAAATAGGCGTTAAGCCTACCATATAATTTTTAACGTTCATTTGAAACTTTTATATTTTGTTTTGCTTTAAATTAGTGGTGTTAAAAAATGATGGGCCATGAAGAGATTACTAATTTTTGTCTTATTGCTGTCATATTTATCAACAAATGCACAACTTTTAAACGACCTACACAAGATTTATGAACCTGTTTACACACCAACAAATTATAAGGATAGCATGGTAGTTACTCCATTTGGAATAGTTAAACCAGGTTTAAACTATGGCTTAAGCATGGGAACAGGATACTCGTTTTTTGGCGGTGGAATGGGAATGTCGGCAAGCTACATTGCCCCAAGTATTACTTACTCACATAATCGCCTACAGGTAGCTGCAGGTATTACCCTATCCAGAACCAACATGAATGGGTTACCTACTACAATGGGAAATGGCATAATACAACAAAACAGCAACAACCCCTATCAGGCATGGGCATACACCCAATACCAATTTAGTAACAGGTTTAGCATGTATGCAATGGGAATGTTCTCGCAACGCCAAAACTACTTTTCTCCATACGGGCAAATGGGTAACTTCGATTCGCAGCAATTGGGAATGGGTTTTAGCTACCGTATAGGTTCCAATACCACAATAGGAGGTAGCATAAACTTTGTTAGGCGCAATTCAGGTGGACTTTATAATCCCTACTCGCTATGGGGTTGGTAAAAGTAGCGAAAAAAAGATATTGAAAAAGGCCGCACAAGCGGCCTTTTTTTAATTGTATCAGGATAGAAAAACTAATTTTTTAAACCACTTCGTTTGAGAAGAGCATCAACTGTAGGTTCTTGACCTCTGAAACGCATATATAGCGTCATGGGATGTTCAGTTCCCCCTTTGGAAAGGATGTTATCCCTAAAACTCTTGGCCACCTCGCGGTTGAATATGCCCTTCTCCTTAAATAGTTCAAAGGCATCGGCATCGAGAACCTCAGCCCATTTGTAACCATAGTAACCAGCAGCATAGCCCCCCTCAAAAATATGACCAAATGTAACACTCATATTTGTTCCCTTAACTGGGGGTAAAACATCCAAAGGTTTGAGCACCTTTGATTCAAAAGCAGCTACATCTTCTGACACGGGCTGGGTAATTGAATGCCAGGCCATATCGAGAAAGCCAAACCCTAACTGGCGAAGCGAGAAGTAACCCGCCTGGAAGTTTCGGCTATCGATAATTTTCTGTACCAGTTCCTGAGGAATCTTTTCTCCGGTTTGGTAATGCACAGCAAACTGATCGAGGTACTCCTTTTCAACTGCAAAGTTCTCCATGAATTGTGAGGGTAGCTCAACAAAATCACGATAAACCGATGTCCCGCTCAAACTTGAATAGGTGCAATCGGATAGCATACCATGCAGCGCATGACCAAATTCGTGCAGGAAAGTTGTAAATTCATAAAATGTTAGCAAAGAGGGTTGTTTATCGGTGGGTTTAGTAAAATTGGTTACAATGGAGATAAGCGGGCGAACATCCTTGTCGCCTTCGCGGTACTGTGAGCGGAAAGATGTCATCCAAGCACCACCACTTTTACCTTCACGCGGGAAAAAGTCGAGGTAAAGCACTGCCATGAACCTACCAGAAGCATCGTAAACCTCATAGGTCCTTACATCGGGGTGATAAACAGGAATTCTACTGTTGGGCATAAACTTTAAGCCGTAAAGTTTATTGGCCAAAAGGAAAACCCCATCGATTACCTTTTCAAGTTGGAAGTAGGGCTTTAACTCCTCCTCGTTATAGCTATACTTTGCATTTTTGAGTTTTTCGGAATAGTACGACCAATCCCAACGTTCAATTTTACCCTTGAATCCATTCTGGCGGGCAAACTCCTCAACCTCTCTCAACTCGTTTTGTGCAGCAGGTAGCGATGCCTCAACTAGTTGATTTAAAAATGTGTTGACCCTCTCAGGCGTTTCAGCCATACGATTTTCTAAGACAAAAGTGGCATAGTTGGGATATCCCAAAAGGTTGGCCATTTCTAGTCTTAAATTTGCAATGCGCTTTACTATTTGCTGATTATCGTATTCGTTACCCTTTAAGCAACGGCTACCGTAAGCCATGTAAAGTTTCTTGCGAAGCTCACGGTTATCGGCGTACTTCATAAAAGGTCCATACATGGGATAATCAAGGGTAATAACCCAACCTTCCAAACCCTTTTGCTTGGCAGTATATGCAGCAGCATCTATTAAACTTTGAGGCAAACCAGCCAAATCGGCTTCATTTGTAATGTGAAGTTGGTAAGCATTTGTCTCCGCCAATACATTCTGGTTAAACTTTACAGCAAGTTCCGACAGCTCACGACTAATGGCGCGAAATTTTTCCTTATCGGACTCACTTAGGTTTGCACCGTTACGCACAAAGCCATTGTAAGTTTTTTTCAACAGCATCTGCTGCTCTGGGGTCAGGGTTAAGCTATCCTTTTTATTCCAAACCGCCTTAACACGGCTAAACAGGTCGGGGTTAAGGTTGATATCGTTGGAAAAATCCGTTAATTTAGGCGAAGCCTCAATAACAATCTGCTGAAGAGTACTATCAGTTTCTGCTTCGTTAAGATTGAAAAGAATGTTCGATACATTAGCCAGCAATTTACCGCTTCGATCTAGTGCCTCAATGGTATTTTCAAACGTGGGTTCCTCGGGGTTGTTAACAATGGCATCAATTTCATGTTGAGCCATTGAAATTGCCGAATCAAGCGCAGGCATGTAATGTTCATGCTTAATCTTATCGAACGGAGGCGCCTGAAATGGTGTATTAAATTCGCTCAGCAACGGATTGCTGGTGTTGTTGTCCTTACATGAAACTGCAAGCAAAATCATCATAAACCCTAAAATTGTTTTGTTAATTCTATGCATATCACAAATTTTTTTATGGCTGCAAAGGTAAAGTAATTTATGGTTTAAGTTCACTATTTTAATTTAATTATTTGTACGTCTGAAAGCAACCCCGAGCATTCTATTTAACTCCATTAACTCTATGGGTTTTAGTTCATCCATCACTTTCCCCACAGCTTCAAGCACCAGTTGCTCTGCCTGTGGTTTAAACTTAATTGCAGTTTCGGTGGGTGCTATTAGTTCTCTTCGCTTATCAAACGCATCGGGAATTCGGTGAACCAAATCGATACGTTCCATACACGAAATAGTGCGGGATACCGATGCCTGATTCCTATGCGTAAGCTCGGCAAGGTGGCTCTGCGATAGCTGCCCATGCTTAAAAAGCTCATCCAGTAAAAACCAGTAATCTGCAGTAAACTCCTCACCAAATTCACTGGTGAGCTTACGAGTTAGTTCCAAACGAATTGCAAGTGCCGCTTGATATAAATTAACTGGAAGCATGAGCAATTCACGATTTAAACTTGAATCCATTTCATTTATGATTAAACATTTAGGTTCTCTTTTACAATATAAATGACACTTTCTTAAAAAAACAACAATTCGTTTCAGTCATTAAAATATAACATATGATACTGATGAGTAACCCTCTGTTATGTTCATACAAAACCTAATCATATCTTCATTTTTCCAGCCCCTAATTTAAAAATTGCTTTTTGCATCCATAAACTCAAAGAAAATTATTAAATTATCTACATACAACCCAATATTTTTACAACAAATTACTCCAATTATAAAAGCTTGTCATATACCCATTTGACTACGATAATAAAATTTCTTAATAAATTTTTAGAGCCTGTTTAAATTTTGCATAGATATAAAAGTGACTAAAGATTAGCTTTTTAGGAAAAAGTTTCTGAGCTTGCATAAACCTTCAAATTT
>DYKO01000028.1 GCA_020722565.1 Rikenella microfusus | reverse complement strand
CTTTTAATTATGTCAGTGGGGAACCTTTAATTAAAAAAGTAAAAGATTATATGCAAGTATTGCAAGAGCAAAACATGATTGAAGGTAAATTGGACGAAAGCTACTATGAAATTTTTAAAATGTGATTAAATGTCTTAAATATCTTAGATTTTAGTTATTAGTGCAACTTTTTACAAGAGTGTTTAGCCAAAATATTTTTCATGACATAAGAGAAGGTTTCAGTTCTTATCGATGTATAGAATGAGACTTTCTCTTTGTCTTCAAAGTTAGATTATAATTTAGTTTGAACTAAATATTTTAAAAAAACGGTTGTCCGTAATAAAATATTAAAAAACAATAAGGTAAAAGCCTTGTAGTTTTAATGTGTAGTTTTGTGTTACAAACTTTTAGGTACAAGAGATAGAAGTAATCACTTTTTTGGACAATCGCTTTTATTAGCCATAGCATTATTTAATTTGAAGCGCAAGTTCAGGTTTATGTTCTATTTGTTTGAGAACAGACCCGATTTGGTGGCCACCATCGATAAATTACAATTGCAGTAATGGCTCCTGTTTAATTTTAGCAATCAAAGTTTTTTATTGGATTACTTTCTGCGTGATAACGAACCAATGGGCAATCTCATATCTGATCAACTTTTACAAAATTTATTTTTTCATTACATCCATTTGCTACTATTTTTGGAGTATCCGGTTAGTGACAAGCAAAAAAGAAGGTGCATGGAATAGGGTATAGCTTGTTTTTAGGAGGCTATTATAAAAACCAATACTTCCACTATGTGAGAAAACTGTATACCAGTCGAGTTGGGCCGATCCATAGAATTTCTTTCGATTGATTGTAATGTCGTTCACAGGCGACAGGTTGGCTTCGATATTGTATGATTTGCATAGCTCAATGATGACATTCCCAAATAGGGCGTAGAGTTCATCGGTATGAGTTAAATGGTAACTGGGAAGAAGGTCATTTTTATTAAAGAAGGCAGAGTAGCAAAAAGTTCCAAAATCTTGGTAAACGGCACCGCCAGTGTTTAAACGCCGAACAACATTTAACCCATTTTTTTTGCAATAATCGATGTCCACATCCTCCTCAGGTACCTGATAGTGTCCAATCCATACCGATGGTTCTGTTTGTCTTATTCGCAAAGTTGGCATTTTGTAGTCTTCGTCGGTGAGTCGGAGTAAGGACTCTTCAACTGCAAAAAGCATTAACGGATCGGTAATGCCATCGTTAAGTAACCGCCATGATTGCTTAACTGCCATAATAGGGGCATTTATCTAAATGACACTCCTTAAGTTTGTCTTTAAACTCGCATTTTATTTGTAAGGGTGGTAGTTCAATTTTTAAATCATTTTGTACAACTTCCCAAATCGACAAAATACTAACGTAGGTACTGTATTTACAACATTGTGGGCCGCCCAGTTCTGTAAGTTTGAGTAACGCATTGGCTGTTGCTTTTAGCGTAAAATTACGTTCGTTGTCTTTAAGATAATTAGAGCCAGTTATCAGGGCTACGATATGCCTGACGATACGCAAGCGCCGCATGTTCCCATGGAACCGCATCCCCCATAGGGTATTTTATTGCCACGTTTAATAGCAGCCTTTATTTTACCATCGGAGATCCCTATTTTACCTAGATTTCTTGATGCAGCTAGGGTTACTGGTGAAACAAGTTCATGATGCTCAATGCCATACTGGTTGAACGATTGATGTTTCATGATTAGGTTTGCCATTTCTATGGGATCGCCCGATTTGGAATGCGTGCAAACCCGTTCTATAATCTCCGATTAATCCGCAATGCGGCAATCTTCACATTGAAAATGTCATTTGGACAGATATAATCGGTTTCCTCAACAGTTCCACAAAAGGAACATGTTGCAGAAACCGATTTTTAATTTAGTTCGCTTCCACAAATTGGGCAGGTGAACATGATTATTTGCTTGAGCTTGTTAACCTAAATTCACTTTTGTCATGTTCTTGATGTTATCAGTCACCGGGCAACGTTCTTCAGTTTCTTTCAGCCAGCTATCAATTTCTTCCTTTGTGGCATTTTCAAAATTTGGTTCCACTTTTAGGTTTATAGTCTGAAATCCTGCCCGCTCTTCATACGAACATCCTATAAAAGTGCAAGGGTTCATATTTCCATCGATTTTAATTTTCATGCCCCTGAGTTTCATACCACGCTGTTTTGCCACCTGATGACCTGTAATATTAATGCAACCGGCAAGCGACATAAGCAGCACTTGTATAGGGCTTGGACCCATATTTGTTCCCCCCATATTTTCGGGTTCGTCAATAATCATTTCAAATTTACCAGATCTTACCCTCATTCGCATGGGGGTTTCGCTTTCACCTTGAGCGGTTACTTTTATTTCTTTAATTTCGCATTCCATAATTTAAATTTGTTTTATAAGGTTAATAATTTCATTAAGTTTATCTTCAGTAATAGGTGTTTTACCTTTGGTTATCCCAAAATCGGTTGTATTAATGTGGGTAAAATTGGTAATACCCATTTCTTTTAAAATTTTCTCTGCGCAATTAAACAGGCAACCATCAATTACAACCACTTTCTTGTTTGTGTTCTTAACATTTTCGATAAGTTTTGATCGTTGATGGCTATTTTGGGAAGGCAAATCATGTCGGCTTGTCGGCTTTCGGCTAGTATTCTGGCTCCCCTATCGGCATAGCACCCCGTATTGGAAGCTCCAGAGCAGGAGACTAGCATCATGTTTAAATCTTGTATTTCCATAGTTTTTATTTTTTGGGGTTACTAATATATGCATGATAAAAAACCTTTTCGCTGGGTTCATGCTCAGCACATGAAATACAAACTTTTTTACCTTCTTTCACTTTTAAATAGCGTTCAAAAGTATATTCACCGCATACTTCGCATTTTGCTTTGGCAAACGAACCTTTTATCGGTTTGTATTCAAAATTGGGCAGGTAAGTAATATCAAACAGTTCATCATTGGTTGCATTTAACACGATGTCAATAATGTCTTGGCCCACTTCAGCAGGTATTTGCGATGGCTCTATTCCCTTTTTGCGGTATGCGAAAAATTCGTGTGGTGCCAGTTTATCCTGAAATTCGTTGCGAAGAAAAATGCGATAAGCCCCCATTCTATCAGGGTGCCAGAATATAGCTGCTACTTTACCATAAAACAATTTTTCAATCATACCTTTACCAAAAGTGGCTCCAGTTGAAGCCATTATGCCGTCTTGCATACAGCCTTGTGGGTGTCCTATCCCCATTTCGGAAAATACATGTAACTCGTGATCTTTACATTTTTCTATGCCTAATTTTTGCAGGGCTAAAGTTCCCATGCGATAACCTATGGGCATAAAAGGGCATGCGTGTCCATGAAATTCGAATGCCCATTCCGGTATTTGAAATTTTTGTGTACTCATCATTTAAAATTTAAGGTTTGACTTTTATTTTCATTTCACCATGTACCTCACATGCTCTCATTAGTGTATTGGTAATGGTTCCAAATTTTACAATATTTTTATGCCAATTATTTATTTGGCGCTCATCGGCATCGTTGTCAATTTCGAGTATGTAATTTATTTCTTTCATTAACGGCGGGTTATCGTTTCTTACGCCATTTACGGTTATATTAGCCGAGCGATATGGAATATTTAGCATCTCGGAATATCGCTGAACGTTTTTTAAAATGCAGGCTGCCAATGAAGTAAGCAACAATTCGGCGGGGTTGGGCAAAACATCATCGCGTCCCGATGTGGCATCAAACTGAATTTCTGATTGATGGGCTTGTGCGATAGCTAGGCCACCAGACTTCATCGATGCTTGTATGGTATATTCTAACATCTGACTATATTTTATTTTAGCTTGCTCACTAATTAAAAGGCATTTATTTGCTGATCTCTTAGTTTCTTTGCTTTTGAGTTCTGGTAAGAGTTTTTCTCCCTTTTGGGTTTGGAATAGTTTTTTTGACCTAATTACTCCAAGGTTTTTGCAATAGAGAAAAAATCTTTAACCTAAAATCTTAAGGCTTTTTCATTGGGGTAATTATTCATAACATTGTGTAACCGTAACCGATAATTTCAATTTTTGGGCTACCTTCAAGTTGCCTATTTACAATGGTTGTCCAAATAATTGATTTCAAAGCATTGGCATAACAAGATATCCGATGGTCATCACTATTGTCAACAAGGACATCCAAATGAACGTTTTCTGCAAGTTTAACCCCTAAAGCATTTATTGCTATTGCGCCAATTCTCAAACACTGGTATGGCAGGGTATTTGTGTCTGTGAATTTTTTAACCGAATTCAATCCATTCATTTTGAATTACCAAAATTCATTAAATTTAATTGTGGATAACTTGCTTGCTATCTGTAACCGAGAATTCCGGTTGTATGTTGACATGATGAATGTTATGCTCTTCAAGCACTTTTTTGATTTTCTCAAGTGTTCGCTCAAACTCACTAATTATAACATCCTGTTCCATGTCAACATGCGCTTCGAGCATTAGTTCATGCTCATCGATTTGCCAAAGATGAACATGGTGAATATTTTTAATTCCAGGAATCTCATTAATGGATGCTGTTATTTTAATTATGTCGATATTTTCAGGGGTGAATTGCATGATAATTTTCAGCGATGATTTAACTATGCTGAGGCTGCTGAACAGTAAATAGAGCGCAATGAGAATTGAGAAAAGGGCATCGACCCAAAACCATTGGAAATACTTCATTGCTAATCCACCCAGTAATACGGCTACAGAGGTTAGCATATCGCTGAATAGGTGAAGCAACGATGATTTAATATTCATGTTGTCCTGTGCATCCTTTCGGATAAAAAGTAAGCTTAGGCCATTAATAACAATGCTAGCAATGGCCAGCCATATTACCCAGTGGGCGTCGATGGTTTCAGGCACAAAAAGTTTCCGAATGCCTTCAACCAGAATAAACAAGGCTAGCACGATTAGAGTGGTAGAGTTGATAAAAGCCGCAAGTATCTCAGAACGTTTAAACCCATATGTATAAGCGGTTGTTGCCTTGCGCCGCGACAATCGATTAGCCACATAGCTGATTATAAGCGATAAAACATCGCTAAAGTTGTGAGTGGCATCGCTTATTAGCGCCATGCTGCCCGAAATGAACCCTCCAATCCCTTCGGCCAGGGTTATGACCATGTTAAGCAGAATAGTCCACCAAAGGCTTTTACCGTTCACCTCATGATGATGTTCGTGTGTCATTTCTGTAAATTATTTCACGTTTTCTAAAATTTTATTCAAAGGTGGTAAATAGCCTCTCGAAACTATTTGATTGTTGATCACAACAGTTGGTAGTATCCAGGTTCTGTATTTATTGAAATCATTAGGATTACTGATGATTTTTAGCTCATACTCTACCTGTTTAGCATCTAAAATGCTCTTTATCGAGTTGATAATTCGTTTAGTTCTTCGGCATTCGGGTCTAGGCGATAATATTTCAACTTTGTTAATCATCTGTTACGATGGATTAAATTGTAGAGCTCTATCAACCTTAAACCAGTACTTTCTGCTTAAAATAATTTCGGCCCATAGAATTTTTTCATATACCATTTGCATGTCGTCGTTTATTACGCAAAAACCTTTGGTTTTGCATTCGCGACAGGGGCCGCAAGCCGAAAAGTTTAGCTCTCCTAAAAAGAGCTTGTGGATCTCGGCTTCATCAGGAAAAACAGATAGGCTGCATCTAGCATCTGTGCAGTGTTACCCCCTTTCCGGGGGCTACCATATATGGCTAATACCTTCATATTTTACTTGAATTTTTGTAAATTAGGCCGGGTTTTAAAAGCGCTGTTATTTGTTCGTTGCCTGCTTCTATCCATTTTGTTTTATCATATCCTTTTGAAAGCAAAAATGCATAGGCAATTGCAGCACGCATACCACCGGAGCAGAAGATGCCTATTAAAACATCTTTTGGTAATTCGTTATATCTTTCGCTCAGCTCATTTAATGGAATATTTATTACCCTTATTCCAAAATAGTTAAAATCAAAACTAAGAGTTTTAACTTCCTCTTTGGTTCTAACATCTAAAAAAATAGCGCCCCTTTGTTCTAAAAATTTATCCGGATTAATTTTGTGTTGTCCGGTTCCAAAAAATTCTAAGTCCAATTTTTTTAAAGTGTTATCCATAGGTTTAAAATTATAGTTAACAAATAGTTATATTTGAATAGTTACTAAATAGTGGGTAATCGTTTTACTTTTGATTTGGTAATACTTATCTAACAAAAGCTTAGGAACATTGTTTCCGAGTGAGTAAATATTGCCCATTTGAATTATTAATTAGTAAGAATGATAACAACATCGCTAACCCGGTTTCCTTTAATCCCATTCCATTATAAATTCTCATCCATAATTTGTTCCGTTTATTATTGAATGAAAATTGTTTTTCTACAGTTAGATCGTACATACCCAAAGCGCTACCAGGAATTATGTTGATAACATTGAAAGGGTGGGGCAATGGTTTTTCAAAGTTTAACTGAAAATGTTGTAAATTATTAGGTGAATTGAAATGCCCGAGAGTGGATTTAGGGTTATTTGCCTGGTAATGAGCCAGTAAATTTTGTGATAAAAGTTCCTTTTTTTGAAAGCCAGGGGTTGTATATTGCAACTTAAAGCCCCCAAATGCGTCAAAATCTCGAGATGGTTTTATCAAATGTTTCATTTGCCGTATAAAAGTTTTGCTTTATCAGAGTTGCTTGAGAAACATAGCTTGGTAAAATCTATCCAATTTGTCCTATCCGAAATAGTGAATTGTACATAACTTCTATAGGGTTGGGAAGAGCTATAGGTGCAATTAGTAAGATTGTAATATGGAAAGATTTTACTTCCATGTTAGATACTTACATCGTAAACTATTTTGGTTGCAATGAGTAACAAAACAATAGCATAAGCTATTTTAACCTGTTTCGACTTTGCTTTTTGAGTCATATAGAGTCCACCGAGTTGGGAACCAATAATTACAGCTATCACAACAATGGTTGTAAGTGGCCAGTTCATGTGTCCCTGCGATATATGCCCCAGGAATCCTGAGAAAGAAGAAAAAGTAACAACAAAAGCGGTGGTTGCGGCAGCTTCCTTGGTTTTATATCCCATCATCATAAGAATAGGGGCTATGATAAAACCGCCACCCAGACCTAACATGCCACCAATAAATCCGGCGAATGAACCAACAAAAAACCCAATTATGCTACGTTTTTTTAAGGGCATCATTTCTTCTGGTTCAACTTGTTTCGATGCCCAAAGTGTCCGTAATGCTGCAGCAACTACCATAACTGCAAACAGGATTTTAAGTGTTCCAACGGGCACATGCTCGCTGGTCATGGCTCCTAGCGGTGAAGCAATTAGTGCAGTAATAGCCATAACTGCGCCACCTTTCCAGTCCACTAATTTTTTGCGTGCAAAAGGGATAAGTACTAAAAGCGTATTAAGACCATTAAGCAACAAACCTAGGGGAATAGCCACTGAGACCATGTCGAAACCTGCCCAGTTTAAAACTGGAACGTAAACCATGCCTCCACCAAGACCAAGCATAGCAAAAATGAATGAAGCAATGGCAATAATAAAAAAAACAATTGTGTAAAACATATAGGTTAATTTATAGTGTATCGTGAAAATGATTAATTGTGTAAAATTTTTAAATTTCGCATGTCAAATTTTTAAAATCCACATTGAAAAAATCGGCAAACAGCCGCTTTGCTTTTTTCCAGTTATCCTGATTTACGCAATACCTGGTTTTAGGCAGATTAATCTCGCCTTGTATTAAGCCGGCCTCTTTTAATTCTTTTATATGTTGCGAGATGGTGGATTGTGCCATTGGAAAAATGTCTACTAAATCGCCGGTGTAGCATTGAAGCTGTTTTTCAAGATAATTAAGAATGGCAACCCTCATCGGATGTGATAGTGCCTTAGCAAAACGTGCCAATTCTTGCTCCTGTTGAGTGAATTGTACTTTTTCTTTAGTCGCTCTCATATGTTTAGAGTATATCGCAAATGTACGATTAATGTTTTAAAAAAAATTTCTTGCAAAAATTTATTAAAGATATCAATTGTAACTATATCGATTAAATAAACTGATAATCAATTTTTTATTGCTATTATCAATATTCGTTATATTGCTTTATAACATAATTGTATAACCAGATTGTTTAAAAATTATAGGTTACTGACATTTAATTTTTCCAATATATCTGAATGATATGGGCTATTATTACCTCCAAAAAAAATACAGCAGCGCATTGATCTTATTTCATGTTTGGGATTACTGTTGCATGTTTGGCCTGTAGGGCAAGTTAATGATAATGGGATGACTAAAAACAGTGATGCTGGGCTATTGATGAGTGGTCGTGAGATATTTTTATTTGGTGATTGCTGTGAAAATTTTGTTACATTCGCTTTAAATAAGTTGTAAATCAATTCATAAAAAAATTATGAGACCCATTGTTTTATCCATTCAATTTGCAATACTACTATTTCTTACAAAGATAAATAGTACTCAGGCGCAGCATTTGGAGCCAGAGATGCTGAAAAAGCATGTTTATATTCTTGCGTCCGATTCTTTAATGGGACGTGGATTTGGAACCCAGGGTGGACGTATGGCAGCTGATTATATTATTAACCAGTTTCAGGAGATTGGCCTAAAACCCTGGGAGGGACAATTCGTTCATCCCTTTATATCATCAGGAATGATGCTAAAAACCGAAGGCGCCAACATTATTGGTTGGATTGAGGGCTGCGATCCAATTTTAAGGGACGAATTCATTTTATTGGGGGCGCATTATGACCATCTTGCCTACAAGATTAATGATGGCCAAATGGTGGTTTACAATGGTGCAGATGACAATGCCTCTGGTGTGGCCTCAATTATTGAAATTGCACGTTGGCTGGTCAAGAATAAGGATTCCCTCAAGCGATCGGTAATTGTTGTTGCTTTCGATGGTGAGGAGGAAGGGTTGATTGGTTCGAACTATCTTGTGAAAAATAAAAAGCTTCCCCTTGATCAGATAAAAATGATGATAAATCTCGATATGGTGGGTATGCTATCCAAGTACGGAGGGGTCGATTTGGTGGGAAATGAAACAGTAAAAAATGGGAAAGCATTTTTTGATAGCTTAGCATCAAAACATGACATTAAGATTAAAAAATCGGGCAAACGTGTTGAAGCGCAAACCGATACCCAACCCTTTGGTAAGGTAGGCATTCCTGCTGTTCATGTTTTTACCTCTACGGTTTCGCCTTATCATAAACCCGGAGACGATGCTGAGAAATTAGATTACGAGGGCATGTCGCGAATTGCAAATATGGTAGCTGATGCTACCTTTCAGCTCTCTACTGTCGATGTGCTGGAGCCGGACAAGTTGTTTGTTGCCAAAAGTCAGGGTAGGATGGGTGTTTCTTTTGGCTTGCAGGCAGGATTTGGTAACACATATCATGATTATAGCAATGAATTCTATGAATCTAAAAGAGGAATGTCCTTCAGTACTGGTGTTTTAGCAACTTTCAGTATAAACAAGCGCTGGTCTGCCCAGGTTCAGGCTTTATATCAGACTACCGGTACTCGTCATCTATACGGTAATTTCCGCACACATGAACTTTTAGTACCGGTGAGAATAAAATATAGTCTGGTAGGTGCAGCAAATTCGATACTTTCTGATGATTTTTACTTGTTTGGCGGAGCCAATTATTCGAGGTATTTTGCCGGAAAGATAGGCGATGGCTCTTATTCTTTTTCCGATAATATGCGATACGAGGCTTATGGCTACCATTTTGGGGTAGGCATCGATATCATGAATTATCAAATGCAACTGGTTACCTATAAGGCGATTAACTCCATCGATCGTAATGGTAATATTTTGCCCGTCACCACTATGTTTACTATAGGATATAAATTTTAAATAATTTTACATTGATAAATATTGATAATGAAAGCTATATCTAAATGGTTGAGTGGAACGTTTCTCGTGTTCCTGCTGATGGCATGCACCTCTGGCAACCAAAGCATTATCGTCAAAGTTGATGATATAGAACGAAAAGAAAAAGTTCTGATTCTGGTGCATCCCACCGTGAACAACATCAAAACGTTCAGCTATCTCATTGAAAATCGCATTCTGTCAATACCTTCAAATACCAAGGTTGTTGGGCTTTACCATGTTGATGAGGTTTATGATTACACCGAATCGGCGGAGTATATTCATAATAAACAACTTAAAAATTTCAAATTGCTACCAGTTAAGAAAAGGATTGAAGAGCAAAATATCTTTTCGGTGAATGGGTGCACCGATGTTTTTACCAAAATTGCACGTGTGGCCGATGGGATTATATTTACCGGAGGGCCCGATATTCCCCCTTCGATTTATGTTGAAAAAACCACGTTACTAACGCAGATAATCGACCCTAAAAGGCATTACTTTGAGGTATCGTTTTTGTTTCACCTAATTGGTGGCAGTCGGGATACTTTGTTTGTCCCTCTGCTAAACGCTAAACCCCTGATGCCCATAGTGGGCATATGTCTGGGCATGCAAACCATGAATGTAGCTGCCGGAGGAAATCTCATTCAGGATATACCAACTGAATTGTATGGTATTACTTCGGTGGAGGATGCCCTAACCCAGCAAACCAACCATTTGCATAGAAACTATTATACAAATCTTGCCCTTGACGATAAGATAAACTGGGGCAATTTTCATCAGATTGATATTATTGATGAACCACTTAAAAGCATGTGCTCCGGAAAGCCCTGGGTTTTAAGCAGTCACCATCAATGTGTTGATCAATTGGGTTGGCGATTAAAGAGCATAGCCCTTTCTACCGACGGTAGGGTTGTTGAAGCGGTTCGCCATAGCGTTTTCTCCAATGTGGTAGGTGTACAGTTCCATCCGGAACCAATTTTGCTGTATAGTAGAGATGAATACCTTAGGTTTGTACCCAATCAACCTTCAAGGCTATCCTACCTAGATATGTATTCGGGCGAGGCTGGTGAAAAGTTTCATAGGAATTTTTGGTCCTGGTTCGGTAGAAGGTTTATTGAAAACTGATTGCTATATCAGTCCTTTTGCAGTAAGTAGTGCTTTCATTTCCTGCTGAAGTTTTTGGGCTCTTTTGCGGGCTTCAACTGCAAAGTTTCCAGTTATATCAGCATAAATAATTCCACGCGAAGAGTTTACTATAAGTCCGCAACGATCATTTAGCCCGTGTTCAGCAACTTTTTGAAGACTTCCTCCTTGCTCTCCAACTCCCGGAACCAGCAGGAAGTGATGGGGTGCGTGCCGCCTAACGGCTGCAAAGTACTCGGGATGGGTAGCGCCCACTACATACATCATGTTAGCATCGCTACCCCAGTGCATCGATTGCAGCACAACATCCTCAAATAAGCGGTTTCCGGTTTGCTTATTTTCTATAAGTTGAAAATCTTTAAAACTTTCGTTTGAGGTGATTGCCAGTAAAATGGTCCATTTATCTTCGTATTGTAGGTAAGGGGCAATAGAATCTTGCCCAAGGTAGGGTGAAACGGTTACGGCATCGCAGCCCAAGCTGTGAAAGTAAGTTTTGGCATACATACGGGCTGTGCTGGCAATATCACCACGTTTGGCATCGGCAATAATGAAAATTTCGGGATGATGAGCCTTGAGGTACTTGATAGTTTTAACAAGGCTGTTCCAACCGGCAGCGCCGTGAACCTCGTAGAAGGCCAGATTAAACTTATAGGCAATAGCAAGATCGTTTGTGGCTTCAATAATTTTCTTGTTAAACTCGAACATTGGATCCTCACGGGTGAGTAGGTGCTCAGGGATTTTTGTCAATTCGGTGTCGAGCCCCACACATAGGAAGCTTTGCTTGCGCTTAATCTGATTAAAAAGTTCCTTGGCAGTCATTGGTGTAAGTTTTATTACTCTTCAGCTGCTGCAGCTTTAAGCCTTTCGGCATTTTCGGCCAGTTGTAGCTTATCGATAATTTCCTGTATATCCCCATCCATTATGGCTGAAAGGTTGTAAAGGGTAAGATTGATGCGATGATCGGTAACCCTTCCCTGTGGGTAATTGTAGGTACGTATCTTTGCCGAACGGTCGCCGGTGGATACCATGGTTTTCCTCTTCGAGGCTATGTTGTCGATGTATTTTTGGTACTCAAGGTTATAGATTCGGGTGCGCAGCTCTGCAAGAGCTTTTTCAAAGTTCTTAATCTGCGATTTTTGATCCTGACACTGCACCACGATACCTGTAGGGATGTGGGTTAAACGTATGGCTGAGTAGGTGGTGTTTACGCTCTGCCCACCAGGTCCACTGGAGCAGAAGGTATCTTTACGGATATCCTCCATTTTAAGTTCTATATCAAACTCATCGGCTTCAGGTAAAACGGCCACAGTGGCTGCTGAGGTGTGAACGCGCCCCTGCGTTTCGGTTTGGGGAACGCGTTGTACGCGGTGAACCCCAGATTCGTATTTAAGCACACCGTAAACCCCATTACCAGTAACATTTATAATGATTTCCTTGTATCCACCAACTGTACCCTCGGAGAAGCTTGTAACCTCATATTTCCATCCCTTTTTCTCAAAAAATTTGGTGTACATTCTAAATAGATCGCCGGCAAAGATACTTGCCTCATCTCCTCCAGTGCCAGCACGAATTTCCATTACAGCATTTTTTGAGTCCTCAGGATCAGCAGGCAGAAGAAGAATTTTAATTTTTTCCTCAAGTTTTTCCTGCTCTTCGGTAAGTGTTTCGAGTTCTATCTTAGCCATTTCTATTAACTCCTCATCCTTTTCGTTGGCCAAGATATGCTTCGACGATTCAATATTGCTTAAAACATTTTTGTACCTTTCGTAGGCATCAACAATGGGTTCAAGTTGTTTGTACTCTTTATTTAGGGCGACATACTTTTTCATATCGGCCATTACAGCTGGGTCGGTAATTTGCTGGCCAATCTCTTCAAACTTGTGTTTAATGCCTTCTAGCTTTCGTAAAATGGTATTATCTGACATAACCAAAAATTATTGGTACAAAGGTAATCAATAAAATCGATGCCAAAAAGCTAGTAATGAAACTCGCCCATTGGTGATTTGATGGTTAATTTTTTGGTATTGCTTTCGGAGCAGTACCCTATAATTCTGGCATCGATTCCGAATTCCTTTGCTATGGCAATAATATCGTCGGCAAATTCAGGGTAAACGTAGATTTCAAAACGGTGTCCCATATTGAAAACTTTGTACATTTCCTCCCATGACGTTCCCGATTGTTCTTGAATGATACGGAAAAGCGGGGGGATAGGAAACAGGTTTTCCTTTACCACGTGCAGATTGTCAACAAAGTTCATCACTTTGGTTTGGGCTCCACCGGAACAGTGAATCATTCCATGGATTACAGGACGGTAGCTGTCGAGAATTGATTTTATAACTGGTGCATAGGTACGGGTTGGGGACAATATGAGTTTTCCAAATGTAAGCCCGGTTTCGGGCTCAATCTCATCGAGTTTCAAGTTGCCGCTGTAAATCAGATTTTTAGGTACTGATGGATCGTAACTTTCGGGGTAGCGGGAGGCTAGGTAATGATGGAAAATGTCGTGGCGGGCTGACGTGAGCCCGTTGCTGCCCATGCCACTGTTGTATTCCTTCTCGTAGGATGCCTGGCCGAAAGATGCCAATCCGATAATAACATCACCGTCCTGAATGTTACTATTTGTTATAACTTGGCTTTGTTTAATTCGGGCGGTAACGGTTGAATCAACTATTACGGTACGAACTAAATCTCCCACATCGGCGGTTTCACCGCCGGTTAGTACGATGTTGATGCCCAATTGCTGCATGGTTTCGCAGAACTCCTCAGTGCCTTCAATAATGGCACGTATTACCTCGCCGGGTATGACTTTTTTATTGCGACCAATGGTTGAGGATAGCAGAATATTGTTGGTCACCCCCACGCAAAGCAGGTCGTCGGTATTCATTACTATGGCATCCTGTGCAATACCCTTCCAAACCGAAATATCGTTGGTTTCGCGCCAGTAAACGTATGCCAGCGACGATTTGGTCCCGGCTCCATCGGCATGCATTACCACACAGAAGTTGTTATCACCGGTAAGGTAATCGGGAACAATTTTACAGAAAGCTTTTGGGAAAAGACCCTTATTAAGGTTGCTTATAGCCTTATGCACATCATCTTTTGAGGCTGAAACGCCTCTCTGGTCGTATCGGGATGGTGAGTTCATATTCTGGAATTTACCTGCAAAGGTAACCCGAAATTAAGTGTGAACCAATACTCAATTGGGCTATTTCAGGCCGCCAACGGCTAAAATTTTTCGTTTCGACTCGTCAATCCATTTCACCTCTGCGGGGGTATCAACCATCCACACCTTAATATTGGCGTCTTTTACATCGTCAACAAATATAAGGGTGATTTGAGCTTCCTTTGGGGTTTCAACCTCCATGAGGATACCGGGCTGGGTAATTTCTTTTTCATCGTAAATGATACAGAAGTAAAGGTCGGCATCCTGTGCAGCGTCAACCAGAAAGAAACGGGCCTGAGCATCCTTAATATCTTCAACTTCAAAAAACTTCTGAGCAGCTGAGGTGCCACTGAAGCCTAGCAGAACAAATAGTATGGATAATATTTTTATTGAAAGTCTCATTGTATAACAAAGTAATTATACTAATAATGCTTTCATCAGGTTACATCAAACTAGTTTAATGCAAAACTAACAAAATGTTTGAAAAGTAATGAAGTGATGGCAAATATAGTGCCAGTTTATTAAACCATAGTGAAATGAAACTAATAATTAAAATTGACATCATTGAGATATTTGCTAATGTTAACCTAACGAACAGGGGATGAATTTATAATCCATCAAGGGGGGTATTCAATTTTCTATGGTTTGACCATTCTTGGTTTATGAAAAAGAATCCTTGAGCTAAACTTCGATTTTATCGGTTTCCCTTGAAGATATGCGGGTTTAAAAGTATTTAATGATTTGAGCGATTTCAATGCAATTTCTGTAATTATACTGTCAGGGCATTTTAATATATTTTGGTTTATAACGTTGCCATTTTCATCAATAATTATTTCGTAGTATAACCATCCAAAATTTTTGCATTCAGATACATACTTTTCATTAAGAACCTGTTTAAATTTTCTTTAACATCATAGCAATAGAAGCAATTAATACATAAGTTTCGCTTGATTGCATACTCGCTTCGTAATCCTTGCTGAGCCGTCTGAACCAGG
>DYKO01000016.1 GCA_020722565.1 Rikenella microfusus | reverse complement strand
AAATATTTATTTACAAAGCCCTCTTAAAAAGTTGCATTAATTACTTGAATTTAGGCCATATTCCTGCTAATTGTAAAAAGCTATATAAACTTACAGCAAATCTGATGCAATTAAGTATAGGTAGGTTTGACAAACGAGGTGTGATGGAATATGATGACGATGATGATATTTCAACAGCGATAATAATTGCATTAGTTGTTGCATTATCATAAAAAGCCCATAACACGCAATATAGCAAAAAAGGTGAAGTACAAGTTTGGAGCAGGTTTATCCCGCTCCAAACTTATCTTAACTCGATACTAAATTGCTCGCAATCAGCTTCATGCCATATTGCCAATTATTATGCTAACTTGTTAGTTGTTCTGGAAAGTAAGTTTCAGTAGGGAAAAAGAATATATTCCCACTTCAGCAACACCCCCAGAAGTTCGCCTATATTGTGCCGAAATGAATTATGATGGAAGGGCTGTGGTTGGTCAGGTAATACATCTGTCATGGATTACTAGTTTGTTTCATTAATTCGAATGAGGATTACTGCTAGCCATCAACCAATCACGCCCCCTTTCCTACTCATTCTGTCAGTCTGCTGTCAGTTTTTCATGTAAAAAAGTCAGTTTTTGGATTTGGCACACGTTATGCTGTTAACCTTAACGTGAAATTTTGGAAAAAACTAGTTGTAACCCTAAAAATCATAAGAAGATATGTCAAACGTAAAGGTGAAGCCACTGGCCGATAGAGTGCTGGTACAGCCCATGGAGGCCGAAGAAAAGACTTCGAGTGGAATCTACATTCCCGACACCGCTAAGGAAAAACCCCAAAAGGGAACAATCATAGCTGTTGGTCCTGGTACAAAGGATGTTCCCATGGAGGTAAAGGTTGGTGACGTTGTGCTCTATGGCAAGTATGCCGGTACCGAAATCACCATTGATGGTAAGGATTACCTCATCATGAAACAATCGGACATTTTAGCTGTTATCTAATTCCCTAAATTGTAGAAAACTTTAAATAAATAAGTTATGTCAACAAAAGTTTTAACCTTTGATACAGAAGCCCGCGATAAACTTAAAAAGGGCGTTGATCAACTGGCAAATGCCGTTAAGGTAACCCTTGGTCCTAAGGGCCGCAACGTGGTTATCGAGAAAAAGTTCGGTTCGCAGCAGGTTACCAAGGATGGTGTTACCGTTGCTAAGGAGATTGAACTTCCCGATCCACTCGAGAATGTTGGTGCACAAATGGTTAAGGAGGTAGCTTCCAAAACCGCCGATAACGCAGGCGATGGCACCACCACTGCTACCGTTTTGGCCCAAGCCATTGTTAACGTTGGTTTAAAGAACGTTACTGCTGGTGCCAATCCTATGGACCTGAAGCGCGGTATCGATAAGGCTGTTGCCAAGGTTGTTGAGCACCTTAAAGAGCAGTCGATTTCAGTTGGCGACGATTACCTAAAGATTGAACAGGTGGCTACTATTTCGGCCAACAACGATAACGAAATCGGTAAACTCATTGCCGAGGCAATGAAAAAGGTGAAAAAAGAGGGTGTTATCACCGTTGAGGAGGCCAAGGGCATTGAGACTACCGTAGAGGTGGTTGAGGGTATGCAGTTCGACCGTGGTTATATATCTCCTTACTTCATCACCGATCCCGAAAAGATGGAAACCGTCCTGGAGAATCCTCTTGTGCTCATCACCGATCGCAAGATTTCAACCATGAAGGATCTTCTGCCCATACTTGAGCCTGTGGCTCAAAATGGCCGTTCGCTGCTCATAATTGCCGAGGATGTTGAGGGCGAAGCCCTAGCTACCCTTGTGGTGAATAAGCTCCGTGGTTCTCTCAAGATTGCTGCCGTTAAAGCTCCTGGCTTCGGCGATCGCCGCAAGGAGATGCTAGAGGATATTGCTATCCTCACCGGTGGTGTGGTAATAAGTGAGGAAAAAGGCTTACGCCTCGATGCCGCTAAGATGGACATGCTGGGTCATGCCGAAAAGGTTACCATCGACAAGGAGAATACCACTATTGTTAACGGTGGCGGTAAGAAGGAAGCCATTGACAAACGCGTGGCTCAAATCCGAACCCAGATCGAAAATACCACATCCGACTACGATCGTGAAAAGTTACAGGAGCGCTTGGCTAAATTAGCCGGTGGTGTGGCTGTTCTTTATGTTGGTGCTGCCACCGAAACCGAAATGAAGGAGAAGAAGGATCGCGTTGACGATGCCCTTAGCGCTACCCGCGCTGCTGTTGAAGAGGGTATTGTACCCGGGGGTGGTGTGGCCTACATCCGTGCTATTGAAGCTCTTGAAAACCTTAAGGGTGCCAACGAAGACGAAACTACTGGTATCCTAATAGTAAAAAGGGCTATAGAAGAACCACTACGTCAGATTGTGGTTAACGCTGGTCTCGAGGGTTCTGTTATTGTGCAGAAGGTTAAGGAGGCCAAGGGCGACTTTGGCTACAATGCCCAAACCGATAAGTTTGAAAACCTATTCCAGAGTGGTGTCATTGACCCAACCAAGGTAACCCGTGTTGCCCTAGAAAATGCAGCATCAATTGCAAGCCTGCTCATAACCACCGAATGCGTAATAACTGAAAAGAAGGAAGACAAGCCTGCTCCAATGCCTAATCCCGGCATGGGTGGAATGGACATGATGTAAGAGCATCAATATAAATATTTTAAAACGGAGGGAGTTTCCCCTCCGTTTTTTATTGCAGAGCGTTTTTGTTTAGTAAAAATATGAAATGGCAATGTTTTGCAAAATAGTAGTTGATTCCCAATTTGTTATTTCATAGGAATTGGTTTTAATAAGCCAAGCAAAGGATACGATGAACCCCTTATCATCCCGAGTGCAGATAGGGATCTTTTAACGGTTTGTCATCCTGAGCGAAGCGAAGGATCCCACCCTTCCCTGTCATCCCATACATAGTAATGGCTTTTACGATATAAACGTTTAAAAAGCGAGGGGAGGTTGCTTTTACCATGAAAATCTAAGAATTATAATAAGTTTTATGGTGCCATTACCATCGGCTGTTCTTAATTGGTTCAGAGGAACCCTTAAACATGCTTACCATATCAATTTTAATTTTTATTCTGGGGGGCTCTATCGGGTTACTCTTACCATAGACTTGTTGAAAAACTTATTTAATTTTGTGGTTTGAACATAATCAAAAAACATTTGATATGACTTTAGAGGAACGAATAAATCAGGATATCAAGGCCGCTATGATGGCCAAGGAAAAGATGCGCCTTGAGGCGCTGAGGGCTGTTAAAAGTGCTATTTTACTTGCCAAAACTGAAGGTGAGCATAAGGATGCCCTTTCGGCCGATGTTGAAATGAAAATTCTGCAGAAGCAGGTGAAGCAGCGTAAGGATGCTGCAGAGCAATATATTCAAGCAGGTCGAAAGGAATTAGCCGATAAGGAATTATCCGAAGCGGCTGTAATAGAAGAGTATTTGCCAAAGATGCTCTCGGCCGATGAGCTTAAGGCAGAACTTCTTAAAATTATTGCCGAGGTTGGAGCTAAGGCTCCATCGGATATGGGAAAGGTTATGGGGGTTGCCTCCAAGGTACTGGCCGGGAAGGCCGAGGGTAAAGCCATTGCTGATTTGGTTAAGCTGCTGCTTGCTGGCGGTGCTTAATCCTCAACGGGTCTGAATTTATCTGTTCCCGGTATTCGCTCTAGCTCCGACCCAGTTTTTGATTTCAGATATGGAACAATGCCTGGGTCGCAGTTGGCTATGTAGTTTAGGTCAAACATCATGAAATGGTAAGGGTTATCCACGTATGCTTCATTTTCGGTGCCCGAGTAAAAACGCCAGCCGCTATCTTCTTCTTCCTCAGGTTTCTCGCGGTGCATGAAGCCCACCGGCTCCCCATCAACTGTAATTTTATCGGAGGCATAGCAGTAACGGCCCATAGGTATTATATCCTTTACATCGTCTGGGCTTATCTTATACTTGAATTTATTCATATCAACATACAGTTTATATCATAAAGTACAGCGCAAAAAAATGGCAGGCGCTACCCAAAATAATAAACAAATGGAATATTCCGTGAATATAGGGGTAATGATCCAATAGGTAGAAGATTACGCTTGAGCTGTAGGCAAGACAACCCGATAGCAGGAACCAGAGCGACACGTTTGGTGTGTTCTGAATAATCGGAACAATGGCTATTATACCAATCCATCCCATGGCAACGTATAGCCAAGCCGATAGGCTGCGGTACTTGACCGAGTAGAACCAAACCTTAAAAACAACCCCTGCAATGGCCATTGCCCACACCAGCCCAAATAGCGTCCATCCCAGCCAGCCCTTAACGCTGAGCAGGGCAAATGGCGTATAGGTTGCTGCAATAAGAATATAGATGGATGAATGGTCGAACTTATTAAGATTAAACTTGGCTCGTGGATTTATGGCCGCATGAAATAGCGTAGATGCGGTATATAGATTAATTAGCCCTGCACCGAATATGGAGTAGGTTACAATATGCCAGGCATTCCCATGCATGCTGCCCCTGATTATAAGCATGATTGTAGCTGCAATTGCCAGTAGTATTCCTACACCATGGCTCGAACTGTTTATTAGCTCCTCTTTTTTCTTAATTCTTTTCTTTTCTGAAGGATTCATTTATAGCGATTTTTATTCAAAGGTAAAGATAGTGTTTTATTACTTCGTGTTATCGCTATAATCTCACTATTGAGGTTTATTAACACTTTTAAAGTTGCAATGGTAAAATCACTAAAGTCTATTACCCTATCTTTGCTTCATTTAATTGTGGTTTCATAGCTAAAATATCTACCTTTACGACAAAACTTCGGATATGTCAAAACCCAATATCACTCTACTTTCCAACCAGGTAAGGGAGTTTTGTGAACGCGACGCCACAGGACACGATTGGTGGCATGTGCATCGTGTGGTGCAGCTATCGCTCTACCTGGCAAAAGTCGAGAATGCCGATATGTGCATTGTTGAGCCTGCGGCTCTGGTTCACGACGTTGATGATTGGAAAGTGTCAGCCATTCCAAATAATTACAAAAACACCCGCCAGATGCTCGAGAAATCCGGATATACAAAGGTGCAAATAGAGCAAATCATTGCAGTAGTTTCTGAAGTATCCTTTAAGGGTGCGGGGGTTAATACTCTTCCATCATCCATTGAGGCCATGGTGGTTCAGGATGCCGACAGGCTCGATGCCATAGGAGCAATTGGTATTGCAAGGGCATTTGCCTTTGGCGGGGCAAAAAATCGTTCCATATACAATCCCGATGAACTACCCACGCTGCACAAATCGTTTGAGGATTATAAAAATGGCAGGAGCCACACCATCAATCATTTCTACGAAAAATTGCTGTTGCTTAGTGAGCGGATGAATACGCCTACAGCGAAAATATTAGCCGATGAGCGACATCGTTTTATGGAGACTTTTTTGGAACAGTTCTACAAGGAATGGGAGTTAAGGTTATGATTTTGGCAGTTATCGATATGGGAACAAATACCTTTAACCTATTGGTTGCCCAAACCGATGGACCTATCTTATACGAGAGCAAGTTGCCCGTTAAACTGGGAGAGGGAGGATTTACCCAAAAAACGATTACCACACAGGCCATGGAGCGCGCTTTCAGTGCTATTTCGTTGCATCTTGATAAGGCAAAGGAACTGGGAGCAGAAAAGATTTTTGCCTTTGCTACATCAATGGTTCGTGATTCCATAAATGGGGCTGATTTTACACGATTGGTAAAGCAAAAATTCAGCATTGATGTTGATGTTATATCTGGTAGGCGCGAGGCCGAACTGATTTTTAAAGGTGTTCGCTCAGCCTTAACTCTTAACAGCGAACCAAATCTTGTGGTTGACATTGGAGGGGGAAGCAACGAGACCATTATAGCTGATGCCAATCAGATTTTTTGGCTTGAAAGCTTCAAACTTGGGGTTACCCGTATTATGGAGCATTTCAGAATTTCCGATCCAATTACTAAGCAAGAGCTACAGGCTCTTGAGCAGTACATGCTCAAAGTTCTTGAACCGCTATGGGCTGCTGCCGAAAGGTTTAGGCCAACCCTAATGGCGGGGAGTTCCGGCTCGTTCGATTCGTTTAGGAAAATTTTGGTCCAGAAAAAAGTTATTGCTCAAAACGCTTTACCCTGGGCCGAAATTCCTGTTGAAGAGTATTTGCAACTACATAATTTCTTTATCTCTTCAAACCATGCCGAGAGACTAACCCTTCAGGGCCTCGACCCCATCAGGATCGATTTAATAGTGCCGGCATCAATTTTTGTGAACCTACTGGTGCAAAAGATGGGAATTCGGAAAATGTTCCAATCCGATTACTCCCTAAAGGAAGGATTCCTTGCCGAACTTATTCAGTAGATTAATTGATCATTGGTTTTTGATAGCAGCTCTTTGTTAACGAGATAAAATTTCTTTTACTTACCTTCTATCCTAAAATAAAAATCGCACATGCGTAACATGTGTTTATTATTTGACTTCGGTGTAAAATGTTTCCCAACTAACGGTTGGCAGGGGTTTGATTATATGGGCATAGCATTTTATCAATCTTAAATACTTTGCTAATTACAAGTTTTTAATAAATAGATGGGGTTTGGGGAAGGCCCCTTAAATTTTAGTTAATTATTTTTGTAGATTTATTTATGAGTCTGTAGGGAAATAGAGAGATTACGTGTTTGAATCAAGGCCAACAAGCACCATACAATTCATTTAACACCAACTCTTTCTAAATTTTAACTAATTTTACCTAAAAATTCGAGCTATGTCAAAGATTTTGGTTATTGATGACGAACGGGCAATTCGAAATACACTGAAGGATATACTTGAAGTTGAAGGGCATTCGGTTGATGTTGCCGAGGACGGTCATTCCGGACTTGAGCAATTCGAAAACGGCAACTATGAGTTGGTGCTCTGCGACATCAAAATGCCACAAATGGATGGTATAGAGGTGCTGGAAAAACTGCAGGAGCGTCAACCAGATGTGCCGGTTGTAATGATTTCGGGGCATGGCAACATCGATACCGCTGTTGAGGCCATCAAAAAGGGAGCATTTGATTTCATTGAAAAACCACTTGATCTTAACCGCCTACTCATAACAATCAGAAACGCCACCGATAAAACGGTTCTGATACAGGAAACCAAATTGTTGAAGCGAAAGGTTAACAAGGCTTATGATATAGTTGGTGAGTCGACTGCCATTGTTAAGGTTAAGGATATGATTGACCGGGTAGCTCCTACCGAGGCACGTGTACTTATCACTGGTCCAAACGGTACCGGAAAGGAACTGGTTGCCCGTTGGCTGCACGAAAAAAGTAACCGGGCAGACATGCCCTTTGTTGAGGTAAACTGCGCAGCTATTCCGTCGGAACTAATTGAGAGCGAGCTGTTTGGACACGAGAAGGGGGCATTTACATCAGCCATTAAGCAACGGAAAGGTAAGTTTGAGCAGGCTAACGGCGGAACCCTTTTTCTCGACGAAATTGGCGATATGAGCCTTAGCGCACAGGCCAAGGTGCTTCGGGCTCTTCAGGAAAATAAAATCAGCCGCGTGGGAAGCGATAAAGACATTACGGTTAATGTCAGGGTTATTGCTGCAACCAATAAAAACCTTGCCCGCGAAATTGAGTTGGGTAACTTTCGCGAGGACCTCTATCATCGCCTTAGCGTGATTATAATTAGCGTTCCACCGCTAAGCGAGAGGCTTGATGATATACCACTGTTGGCTGGGCATTTCATCAATCAAGTTTGTGCCGAGTACGGCGTACCCTTCAAGGAGATAACCCCTGATGCCATTGATGAACTTAAAAAGTTCAAATGGACCGGTAATATCAGGGAATTTCGAAACGTTATTGAACGATTAATTATTCTGTGCGACAAACAAATAACCGCAAACGAGGTTAAGGCATTTGCCGGCCCCGCCTTCTAAGAACTATTTACATATAATTCGACAACCCCATGCAGCAGATTGCTGAGCGGGGCTGTCTTTATTTTAAGTAAATCACAAATAATAAAAACGATGAAACGATTACTTACTGCTATGTTGTTAACGGCAGGTTTTGCCGTTGCCTTGCAGGCACAGGAAACCCGATTGTTTACTCTTTCAGGGTTTCATACAGTTAAAAACAGCACATCGGCAAATATCGAAATTTATCAATCGCCCGAGTTTAAGGTAGAGGTTACAGCACAGAGCCATGTTTTCGATATGCTGGAGCTAACCAGCACCGACGGAGTGCTAAAAATTGGAAGCAAGGAAAACCGATTATTAGGTAAGAGTTGGGGTAGGGTGTTGGTTAGGATTTGGATGCCAAAGATTAACGGCATTGGGATAAACGGATCAGGGAATGTTTTAACCCAAAACCCATTTGAAACCGAAGTTCTTGTGCTCGATATTAACGGAAGCGGAAATATTAGGTTAAAGGACGTGAAGGGAACCAGAATTGATGCAAGGATTAATGGCTCGGGTTCAATAACTGTTGATGGTAAATCGCAGGCTACTGAACTTGAAGTTCACTCAAGTGGTTCGGGTAACTTCAACCTTGAAAACCTATGCGTGAGCAGGGCCTTGGTGACCCTTAATGGTTCAGGCAGTGCTGGCATTTGCTGTATTTCCGAATGTAACGGAAAAATAAATGGACGTGGTAACATCAAGCTAAAAGGCAACCCACGTATAGATGTAAAGGTAAATGGATATGGTCGTTTTATCCAGATGTAGGAGATTCAATAAAGTTTTGAAAAAAGCGTAGCAGTTGGGCTACGCTCTTTATTTTGTAATAGCATATGGTTGCAACTTTAAAAGCACCTATTTTTTGTCTAGAAACTCTTTGGTGCTCAATATTTTGGAATAACTTTGAAGCGTAGCCAGGGTGGATAGGTGCACCATCTTTGCCGGAATAATCTCGTTGCCCCATTTTAGGTCGCGGGTGGCGCAAGCATCGTGAATAAGGGTAACCTTAAAGCCAAAATCGGTGGCAGCCCTCACTGCTGCCTCAACGCTCATATGCGTTTGCATGCCGCAAATAACCAGTTTTGAAATTTGTTGACCCTGTAGGTAATCCAATAGTTGGGTATCGACAAAGGCGTTTACTTTATTTTTCATAAACACTGCCTCTCCCTCAAGAGGTTTTACTAAAGGGTAAAACTCTTGATTCTCTGAAGCATTATGTCCCACATGAGCCACTAGGTACTGGTTGCTGCGGAAGTAATCTAGCAACTTGGCGGCGTTCTGTGCCGCAGGCACAGGATTTACCAGTTCCGATTTTCCGCCAGGGAAGTAAAAATCCTGAATATCTATGATAAGCAAAGCCACACGGCTCGTATCGGGTATTGCCCTTGCTACTCCGGCAAGTGCAATAAGCAATGCAATGGTAACAACACGACGCATCATGACGTTTATATTTATTGTGTAAATATAGGTAGATTTTGGTAAGGGTAGTGGTTAGTTGATGTAAAAAAAACAAGCCCTACTGGTTGATATGCTCTGGGGTATTTGTTCTTCAAAGAGTTTCAAATCCAGTTGATCCACAAATAGGTGGTAGAACGACAGCATACCCTTAGGAAGTTTGGTTTGATTATCTTCATCGAAAAACACCACAAGGTTGTAAAACCAGAACGGGTCTGTGTTCATGTGTATCCGTCCAACGTAATCAACAACCAGGCTGTTTTTCCCCCACTTCATAACCTTTGGTGCTATTGGTTTTCTAGGTTCAATTTAGAGTATAAAAATTTAAAAGTCAATAAGTTTTGATATAAAAAAGGTGATATTGATCATCAAAAAAAGCCCACAAGATTGTGAGCTAATTGAAATAAAAAAGGTAACTGTAGATGGTGTTTTTAAAATCCCATCCCAAAACGGTTCCAGTAATGGGCTTCCAGTTCCCTCCATCGCATTACTGTTGCTCCGGTAAAGTCGCGGGTGTAGTGTGTGAGTAGTCTTTTGGCCTCGTCCTTACGGCCGCTCCCTAACAGGGTCATTACCTGTTGCTCCAGCATCGGCGATTCGCGGATAACCTTTTGTTCAAAGTATAGCACCTCGTTCATCATATCGGTTCGGGTTTCCTGCCAGGCCAGAGTAGCCAGTTTGTTGGCGCGACGGAACTGCCAAAGTAGCGCATCATTGCGATAGCACTTTTGCCCACAGTAGTTGAAGTAGTCTGGGAGTTCAGTTACTCCTGAGAATATGGGAATGCGTGGGCTTTGAGCGGGGTTATCGACTGAGAACCATGCTAGCCCGCCTATCTCATCGGGTAGCCAGTTGCGAAGCTGAATTATATGCGAGTAGGAGCACCAAGAAACCGCAACAGTACGCTGGAAGTTAACTGTGCCTTCTTTTAAAAAGTTTAGTAAATCGCGGGTATATCCAGTTAGCCATGGGTTAGCAATTGGCGATACCAACGTATCGGTGTCCACAATTTCGTGTTTATTGTTGTACTTTTTGCGAATGTAACGGAGATTACGGGTCATATCGTACTCGGTACCCTCGTAGGTTTCGCGATAGAGAGCTAGAACATCATGAACCGAAACCTTTTTATCAGGCTTAACCGAAAAGGGAAGCTCATCCGTTTCAAAGTTTAGTTTCAGAGAGGGGGCCATTTTATTGAGAATGAAAAATTCTCTTATTTTGAAGGGTTTTCTAGCGTTACCATAGGCTTTCCAGAATTTAAAGGGTTCTTTGCCATCCCATAGCTTAAGTCTAAGGGCAACGTCAAATATGTTGTCGGATGCCATGAAATAGTTGGGATCTTTTAGGTTTAAAACTGAAATTCTTGATATGTTTGCTGAAACCCCAACATGGTCATCGGGAATACGCTGGGCTGCCCAAACGCCGCCAATTTTATTGGGGCCCTCGCCAAAGATCTCCATTTGCCAAACCTCATTTTTATCGGCAATGGTTATGCATTCGCCCCAGTCGCCATAACCGTATTCTTTAATAAGACTCCCAATGAGCCTGATTGCTTCGCGGGCGGTTGTACATCGCTGAAGAGCAATGCGTTGCAACTCTTCAACCTGAAACATACCCTTTGGGTTGAAAAGGATGTTGGCTCCGGTTATGGTGGTTTCTCCCATTGCTAGTTGCTTCTCGTTCATGAACGGATAGGCTGAATTGAAAAAGGTATAGGTTTCGCGGGCCTGGGGTATTTCGCCCACCTTAACCACGTTTCGCATGTCCCATGGGGTTTCGGTTCGGAGTAGTCCCTTATAGATCGATGTGATGGTATCGTTCAAAAACTTTTGTCCTTTTTCAACGGTTACCCAAGTGCGGTAACGTCCATCACAGGTATGACTGGTGATAACCGAACCGTCAGTTGTTGCTTTTTTACCTACCATAATGCTGGTGCAGGTTTCGCCAAAGTAGGGATCGTATTCGGTGCCAAATTGCACCTGTGCGAGCACTGTGCTTAATGAAAGCCAAAGCAAACAAAGGCTTAGCCATAATTTATTGATCCTTATCATGTGAACTTGGTTTGGTTTTGAAAGTTATATGTTTTAGGTGATATTTAGATTAAACGGTATTCATTTTTTGCACATGTTGAGGTTGTTGAATTGTTAAGCATTTGAAAAAGCGTAGGGGTTCCCTACGCTTTAATCAGTTTATTCGACATCTTAAGTGTTTACTCGAAGTAATGGCTGAATTCCGGAAGGTTGTACTCCTCACATATGCCCTTGAACTCCTTTAAAAGTTTATCGGAAAACGGAACGCCTTTATCCTTGCGGAACATCCATGTATCGTATTCCTTTTCACCTGCTGTGTATATGCGATTTTGACTAGGCATTTTTCTTGAGGCGCGCAGCTCTCTGAGTATATTACCGGTAGTTTTTTTGAATAATCCAGGTTCAACAAAGGCATTTATATCAATGGCAATAAAGAAATGACCAAGGCGGTAGGGAACCTTTTTGCCATCCTGAAACCCGGTAAGCATTTTGAGGTAGGCTCCCTGTTGTAGGGCAGCCGAAAGAATTTCGACAACGGTGGCATATCCGTAGCCTTTATATCCTGCAGTTTCCTCGCCAATACCACCTAAAGGGGCAAGGGCTGCCTCGCCTGCAATGAGTTGTTGCAGTACCTCCTGAGAGTTGGTTTTGCTTTCGCCATTGTTATCAATTACCCAACCTTTTGGTAAATCCTTGCCTAATCGGGCGTAAAGTTCGATTTTACCCCTTTGGGTTATTGATGTGGCGCAATCGAGTAAAAAGGGAAATGACTCATCGGTGGGCATGCCAAAGGTTAAAGGATTGGTGCCCAGCATTCCCTCCACTCCAAACGTGGGAGCTATGGAGGGGCGTGCATTGGTTCCAGTAATACCAATCATATCTTCCTTGGTGGCCATCAACGCATAATAGCCAGCAAATCCGTAATGACTTGAGTTCCGCACTACCACCATCCCCATACCAAACTTTTTGGCTTTATCCATGGCTATTCTCATGGCATTATGGGATATAACGTGACCCATTCCGTTTTGCCCATCTATTACAGCCGTGGTAGGAGTCTCTTTAATAATCTTGTAGTTGGTAACGGGATTAACAATCCCATCCTTAATGCGATCAAGGTAAATGGGTTTGAGTCGATTAACCCCATGGGAATCGAACCCATACATATCGGCTTGTATAAGAACGTTACAAATAATTTTTGCATCATCATGGGGAATGCCTGCCTTGTTTAGCACTTTTACCATGAATTTTTCGATTACGTCGAAGGGAATGTACTTTGTATCCATTTTTAAAGGTTTTGGTTTAGTATCTGCAAATATCGTAAAATCGATTCAAAATGAATGACTAGGCTTTAGGTTTTAATGTAGTATTTTACATATATTTTGAACTTTTAGTAAAGAACTAGAGCGGAAGACGAGACTCGAACTCGCGACCCTAATCCGGCGCAGCCGGATTATGCTCTGCCTCCCGGGCTGAGTAATGCTATATGGTGAAAAAAGAAAGGGGGGCGTTGGGAGAAGAAGTTGGGATATGAAACACGAAAGCCCCGTGATGATCGGGGCTAATCGTACCCGGAGTGGGACTTGAACCCACACAGCCGCAATGGCCACAGGATTTTAAGTCCTGCGTGTCTACCAGTTCCACCATCCGGGCGCAAAATGGAGGTTCAAAAACTTAAAAAGTTCAAAGCTATGCAACTTTGAACTTTTAGTAAAGAACTAGAGCGGAAGACGAGACTCGAACTCGCGACCCTAACCTTGGCAAGGTTATGCTCTACCAACTGAGCTACTTCCGCAGTATATCAATTCAACTTTTTACTCAAACTCGCGACTCTAATCAGGCTGCGCCGGATTAGGCTCTACCAACTAAACTATTTCCGCAGCATTCCAAACTTTTTTGCACCGTTGTGCTTGTTTTTGGTGCTGCAAAAATATATCATTTCATTTTTTCTGCAAAATTTTTTCAAAAAAAATTTTATTCTACATGGATTATGGAGTATTTCAAGATAATTACTTATTAATTCAAAAATCGGTTTTGTGGGTTGGTTTTGCTTCAATAGTATTAATGAGCCTCTGCAATAATCATTTGTGCGAGTTGATTTGCTCTTTCGGGTGTTTTTGCCTCAGCATAAATCCGAATAATAGGCTCAGTATTTGATTTCCGCATATGTACCCAGCCATCGGCAAAATCGATACGCAGACCGTCGACAGTATTGAGTTTTTCGGATGCAAATTTCTCCTGCAGCCTGGTCAAAACGCTATCGGGGTTGATGGTGGGCTTGAGCTCGATTTTATTTTTGGATATAAAGTAATTGGGATATTCAGCCCGTAGCTCCGAGCACTTTTTGCCCGACTGGGCTAAATGACTAAGGAAAAGGGCTATACCCACCAGCGCATCGCGGCCATAGTGAAGATCGGGAAGAATAACGCCACCATTACCTTCGCCTCCAATAGCGGCATTAACCTCTTTCATTTTGGTAACCACATTTACTTCTCCAACTGCTGAAGCAAAATACTCTTTATGGTACTTCTGTGTTATATCTCTTAGTGCTGCGGTACTGGAAAGGTTCGATACCGTGTTTCCAAGATTTTGTTTGAGAACAAAATCGGCACAGGCAACCAGGGTGTACTCTTCGCCAAACATGGTACCATCCTCGTTTACAATTGCTAATCTGTCCACGTCGGGATCGACAACAAAGCCCACATGGGCTTTTTGTTCGCGCATAACCCTGGATATTTCGCTCAAATGTTCGGGTAAGGGTTCGGGATTATGGGGAAAATCTCCGGTGGGTTCGGTGTAGAGTTCTATGATATCCTTTACTCCGAGCGCACGCAGCAAGCGGGGTAGGGCAATTCCTCCAACCGAGTTAACACAATCGATAGCCACCTTGAAGTTTGCCTGTTCTATTGCTTTAGCATCAACATATTTTAATTTTAGGATTTGGTTGATGTGCTCATCAACATAAGAGTACTCGTCCTCAACAACGCCAATGCTATTGATATCGGCAAAATTGTAACTTTCTTTTTCGGCAATTTCGAGAACCTTTTTGCCATCGGTATCCGAAAGGAATTCACCTTTTTCATTGAGCAGCTTAAGTGCATTCCACTGACGGGGGTTATGGCTGGCGGTTAGAATGATACCTCCATCGGCTTTCTCAAGAATAACAGCCATTTCAACGGTAGGTGTGGTAGCCAGTCCAATATTTAGTACGTCAATTCCGCAACCGGTTAGCGTGCCTATTACAATACCGCTTACCATTTCGCCCGAAATGCGCGCATCGCGGCCTACTACAACAAGGCAGCGTTTCCCATTATTTCTGAGTTTTAGCCATTCGGCATAGGCCGCTGCAAATCGTACTACATCAATTGGTGTCAAATTTTCGCCCGGTGTACCTCCTATGGTGCCCCGTATTCCTGATATCGATTTAATTAGTGTCATGGGAAATGATGTATATTAGTTTATTTCAATATCACTTCTTCCTCAATAAATTTTACGCCGTAATTCTCCAGTTCGTTAAGTATTGGATTATAAAGATTAGGCTTGGTGGGTACAATTACGCCTCTTTCCTTAATTTGTCCGGTTAGCAGCATTTTCGTAGCAATGGCAAGCGGCGTTCCAACTGTAATTGACATGGCCGTATGAACGGTATCCTTACCTATAATAATCATTGTTGACGTTTTGCGATGTTTATTGCCTGCCAATTCGTAATCAAAAATGTGCTGCATCACAATCATGTCCTTGTCGTTTGGTTCAAGGGCTAACTTGGGCTCCATGATACGCTGTAGCAGCTGGGCGGGGCTGGCGTTGGGAAGGCCAATGGGTTCGTTTTCGAATAGCCCCAGCCATTTGAGTTTATTAAAAACCCCTTCATCTTGAGTATCGGGAATAATGCGTTTTAACTTTTGCTCAACCGAATCGGTGGGATGGTAGGGCAAAAAACTGTTAAGAAACTCACGTTTGGTCAGCTTTTCGCTGTTTGCCATTTTATAGGTGTCATCGGTCATGCCCAGTTGAACAAAAACATTCCAGGCCTTGCTGTATCCCGAGCGACGTAGTGTTCCGCGTATGATGGTTTTAATATCTTCTATCCTGTATATTTCACGATATTTCAGTGAATCGCGGTTTGGGTACATTTCAAATTCACCTAAATTAAGAATTTTATACTTTCTAACATCAGAAAAAAGCCTGTGGTAGGGGGTGTATTTATACTGACCATTTTCAAGAAACTGTGCTACTCCTTGTCCGGCTAGAACCACGTTGCGGGGGTTCCAGGTAAATTTATAGTTCCATGGGTTGTTATCGCTTTCGGGAGCTATCAATCCGCCGGTGTTACTTATGAAACCTATTAGTTTTCCCCCCTTTTCCCTTATTTCATCGATAATCCGCATGGCCGACATGTGGTCAATACCCGGATCAACGCCCAGCTCATTGAGCAAAGCAATACCCTTTTGTCGCGCCTCCTCGTGCAGCGACTTCATGGTATCCGAAACGTACGAAGCCGTTAGCATATGTTTACCCTGCTTGACACATTCTTGGGCTACAACTGGGTGCATGAAAGCCGGTAGCATCGAAATTACAGCATTTGCCCAGGCCACCTCTTCGTGGAGCTGTTGATTATTGTTGATATCGAATTGTATGGCTTCGGCATTAGGATGATTATTTATTTTCTGCCGGGCAATTTCGAGCGATATATCACCCACTCTTATTGTCCAGCCCAGTATTTTTGAGTGATCGAGAAGGTATTTGATTAAGTCCGACGACGATAGGCCGGCTCCCAAAACTAATATCTTGCTCATGGCTAATTTGGTTTAGGTTTACTACTATAATTATTTTGGCCACCAAGCTATAATTTTTTAGGTTGATTAACTATGATTTTGGTAAATTTCCTTGAAAAAATTTACATATGGTTTAGAGTAAGTTTTTCGTTATAAAATCTTTTCTTGCTAAGGGATTTAATGTGCTTTGTTGCGGAAGTAAGTGTAAGCCTTACCGTTTGTGTTTGTCAACACCATAAGAGTAGTATTGCGCTTATGAAACCCCAGAAGGGTATCCTTTTGGAAAGGATTCTCGATCTTAATTTTTACTACAACTTTTTTTCAGGAAAGAAATTAGATGGGCTTGGGGTAAAACATCATTTTTTCTTTGTTTAATTTTCAAAATTTTTATTTGTATTTCATTAAATTGATAAATACATTTTCATATAAATTTGATATTTTCAAATCAAAATGATGATTCCAATTTTTATTGGTTTAGGCGAGTTAATTGTAATAATGCTGGTGGCATTTCTGATACTTGGACCGGAAAGCATGCTCACCACGGCAAGGTTTATGGCCCGGATTTACCGAAGTATACAGCGCTTAATACTCGATATTCGCAGCAGCATCAGCCTTACAGAATTCGAAGGGAACAAAGGAAATCCAGTAGGTGATGATGAAGAAAAAGAAACACCGGCAGGTTAGGAGATTCAAGGATAAAGAGCCAAGGTTAAAGGATAAAGTTTCGGGATTAAAAGAGTTGTTTGTATAGTAAGTCGTGAATATCAGCTCTATCTTGCTTATTGTTCTACATTTAACACTTAACATCATTCCCTAATCTCAATAAGTTTAATCACCATAAATTTGATTACCTTTGTGAATCCTGATTTCCAATAGAAAATGATAAAGGTTGATAATGTTGTAAAATCCTTTGGTTCACTTACTGTTCTTAAGGGTATATCGGTTGAGATACCCGAACGAAAGGTTGTTGCCATTGTGGGCCCCAGCGGGGCTGGGAAAACTACACTACTGCAGATCATGGGGACACTGAGTCAACCCGACTCTGGCACCGTGTTTTTTAGCGGCGCCGATGTAACACGATTAAACGATAATCAACTTGCCCGATTTCGTAATAGCCATATTGGATTTGTATTTCAGTTTCATCATCTATTGCCTGAATTTACTGCTCTCGAAAATGTCTGCATGCCGGCATTAATTGGTGGCAAAAGCATTTCTGAAGCATCGAAACGGGCAACGGAGCTGCTGAATTTTATGGGATTATCGCACCGCCTATCGCATAAACCATCGGAACTTTCGGGTGGTGAGCAGCAAAGGGTGGCGGTTGCCCGGGCTCTAATAAACAACCCCGTTGTGGTTTTTGCCGATGAACCCTCTGGAAATCTCGACTCGCATAACAAAGAGGAGTTACATCAGCTTTTCTTTAACCTACGCGATACTTTTGGACAAACCTTTGTTGTGGTTACTCACGATAAGGATTTGGCCCGTATGGCCGACTTTCAGATATCAATGAACGACGGGCAAATATTGTAACATGTTACTACCCGATAGTTTTGAAAAACTTGCCGATTTGCTCAACAATAGGTATCACCGTTATGCCCGCAAGGCGTTCATCGATGGCGATCCCATTCAAGTACCCCATAGCTTTTCAAATAAGGAGGATATTGAGATAAGCGCCCTATTTGCGGCAACCTTTGCCTGGGGCAGCCGCAAATCGATTGTCAATAGCGCTACCCGTTTGATGGATATTATGGAGTGGCAACCCTACCGTTTTGTAACTAACTTTTCGCCAAGCGATGAAAATAGGCTAAAGGGCTTTGTTCACCGCACATTCAACCATGCCGATGCGGTTGGCTTTATCCGGGTGTTGCAATCGCTTTATACGGAGGGTAAAGGATTGGAGGGTGTTTTTGCCAAGGGCTACTCACAATCCGGCAAAGTTTGTGGTGCTATTGCTGCATACCGAAACGCGTTTATTGAACATGAGGTGTCCACCCGAACCCTGCGCCATGTTCCCAATGTGGATAGGGATGCTGCTGCAAAACGGATTAACATGTTCCTGCGGTGGATGGTTCGTCCTTCAACAGAAGGGGTTGATTTTGGTTTGTGGAAAAGTATTCCAACTGCAGATCTGCTGATACCTCTCGATCTGCATACAGGTCGTGTTGCCCGTCGATTGGGGCTATTACAACTTCAGCAAAATAACCTGCGGGCAGTACTGGAGCTCACCAGTGAGCTCAAAAGGTTCGACACCAACGATCCGGTTAAGTACGACTATGCCCTTTTTGGTTTGGGAATGCATGAGTTTGTTAAGTAGATTCTATAAATGGCTAACAACTATTTCAGGTTTAAGCAGTTTACAATTTTTCAGAATCATGCTGCCATGCGGGTGAATACGGATGGGGTGTTACTGGGTGCTTGGGCAAATGTTGATAATGCAAGTAGAATGCTTGATATCGGTACGGGAACCGGCGTAATTGCGCTTATGCTGGCGCAACGAACTCATAATGTTAAAATTGATGCAATTGAAATTGATGAACATTCGGCAAACGAAGCACGCAGGAATGTTGCCTTATCGTCTTGGTCCGAAAGAATAGATGTGATTCACTGCTCGCTTCAAAGTTTTGCCCAAAGCGTTAGCTCCCGTTACGATTTAATTGTTTCCAATCCACCCTATTTTAACCAGTCGCTCAAATCGCCTCTTGAACGGAAGAATCTGGTCCGGCATACCGACCTCTTGCCATATCACGATTTAATTTCGGGGATTAGTGTTTTACTTACCGAAAACGGAAGGTTTTGTGGGGTATTCCCCTACACCGAGGGGAATGTTTTTATTGCACAGGCAAGTACTTGTGGGCTTTTTTGCACTCAAAGGATTAATGTGTATTCTCAGCCGGGGAAGGGGGTCATTCGGCTTCTGCTTCAGTTTGAAAGGGTTAAAAAAACAATAGCTGAGCACTCGCTTACTATACATAACCCCGATGGTAGCTTCTCTGAGCACTACCGTCAGCTTACAGCCGATTTTTATTTGGCCTTTTAGCATCAGGTTCTTGTGCTGTTGTCATTTGTGAATAACCTTTGTTCAGCTATCTTTTTATGAGCTTACAAAAGCGTATCTCGTTGATTGTGGTTCGTTATTATTGCATATCTATTGTTTAATGCTTAATGTTTCGCGTTAACACAATTTATTCATAATCAGCATAAATATTAATAATATTATGTAAATTTGCACCAAATTTGGCTAAAGCGTTAGCCGCAAGTAATTAATTATCAACATAAAAATGAAAACAGAAAGTAAAAACAGGGATATTAAACGCGAGAAGCGGACTAATTCCCAGGAAGAACCCGCCAGGGTTTATCGTCCCAGAACATTAACACTGAAATCGGTTAAAGCCGATGAGGGTAATGCCGATGAGGCTAAAGAATTTGCTACCCCACAAACCGATGAAATTCAGGGATCTGCCAATGAATCCCAAAGGAAAGAACGACATTCAAGGCCTATTGGTAAGGGGAAAAGTTCCCGTACTGAATCCGAAAGCACCTATAGCCCCCGTTCCTGGAGGAAAAGGGATGAGGAAAACTCCGAATTTAATTCCAAAAGGGAGGAGGAGAACAACCACTTGTTCCAAAATAATTCATCTAAGGATAAACCCAGCCAAAGAAAACCAAGGGAGAGCTATGGCAATGAAATTAGGGGAAAACGAAACTTTGCCGGTGACCGCCGTAGAGATACCCGAAATCGTTTAAACGACAAGTTCGAAAGGGAGCATGCCGGCCGATTTTCCCAACCCGAAAGAAGTTTCAATTCTGATAAGCCTTCATTTTTTAAGAAAGGCGAACACCACTCAGATACTTCGACTCATGAAGGGAGACGCTACAAAAATGCCGAAAAGCCCTACGAGACCCGAACGCTTAAGAAACGAAATCAAGTTAACTTAAATGATTACATTCGCGATAACGAAAAAGCCGAGGGCTTTGTGGCAAGCAAGATTGATGATGGACTCATTCGGTTAAATCGATACATTGCTAACTCTGGTATTTGTAGCCGTCGCGAAGCTGACGAATATATAACCGCAGGCCATATTACTGTTAATGGTAAGGTGGTAACCGAATTGGGAACTAAGGTAAAACGTGACGATGAGGTTTGCTACAAGGGCAATCGCTTGATGTCGGAGCGTAAGGTCTATATCCTTTTAAATAAGCCCAAGGATTATGTTACTACCGTTGACGATCCTCACGCCAAACATACCGTAATGGAACTTATAGAGGGGGCCTGTAGCGAACGGGTATATCCAGTGGGCCGTTTGGACAGGAACAGCACGGGAGTACTTTTACTCACCAACGACGGTGAACTAACCACCCGGCTAACACATCCCAGCTTTAAAAAGCGCAAAATTTACCACGTGGGGCTCGATAAAAGGGTTAACCCGTACGATTTGGATAAGATACTCGAGGGAATTGAGCTCGATGGGGAGAAAATTCAGGCCGACGCCATTGATTACGTTGATGGCGGCGATGGCTATGAGGTAGGCATTGAGATTCACAGCGGGCAAAACCGTGTGGTTCGACGCATGTTTGAGTCGCTGGGTTATAAAGTAACCAAACTCGACAGGGTTTACTTTGCTGGGCTTACCAAAAAAAATGTTCCAAGGGGTAAGTGGCGTTTCCTCACCCAGAAGGAAATCAACATGCTAAAAATGAATAGGTTCTATTAAAAATATAGTACCCATGCCACACAAATCGGGTTTTGTAAACATAATTGGCAATCCCAACGTGGGAAAGTCAACCCTGATGAATGCCCTGGTGGGTGAGCAGCTGTCCATTGTTACCAGTAAGGCACAAACCACCCGCCATAGGATTATGGGAATTGTAAACGCCGATGATTTTCAAATCGTTTACTCCGATACTCCCGGAATTCTGAAACCTGCCTATAAGCTGCAGTCGGCCATGATGAAGTTTGTGGAGGCCGCCCTTGATGATGCCGATATCATTCTTTATCTCACTGATACTGTGGAGACCCCCAATAAAAACCAGGATTTTTTGGATAAACTTCAGCAACTCGATAGACCCATTATTCTTGCCATTAACAAGGTTGACCTTTCCACACAGGAAAAGATTACTCTACTTATCGAACAGTGGAAGGGCATGATGCCTAAGGCCAATATTATCCCCATTTCGGCACTGCATGCTTTTAATATCGATACCCTTTTGAATCTTATTTTAAGCCATCTCCCCGAAGGACCCGAATATTTTCCCAAAGATACGCTTACCGATAAAACCCTTAGGTTTTTTGCTTCGGAAATCATTAGAGAGAAAATTTTACTTAATTATCATAAGGAAATTCCCTATTCCGTTGAGGTTGAAATAGAGGATTACAAGGAATCTGAAGCCATCGATCGGATTAGGGCCGTGATTTATGTCGATAGGGAATCGCAAAAGTCGATAATAATTGGAAGCCAGGGCAGGATGCTAAAAAAAGTGGGCACCGAGGCGCGTTTGGAACTGGAACAGTTCCTTGGCAAAAAGGTTTACCTGGAACTATTCGTTAAGGTTGATCCCAACTGGCGCAACAACGAGGGAAAACTGAAACGTTTCGGTTATCCTCTTTAACATCTTAGCTGAGTTTTCATCTTAAAAATTTGAGTTTTACCAATGGGAAATATCATTGCTATTGTTGGAAGACCCAATGTGGGTAAATCGACCTTTTTTAACCGGCTGGTTGGCTGGCGCCATGCCATAGTCGATGAAATTGCCGGTGTTACCCGCGATCGTATTTACGGCAAAAGCGATTGGAACGGTGTGGAATTCTCTGTTATTGATACCGGCGGTTGGGTAGTTAATTCCGACGATATTTTTGAAGAGGAAATCCGCAAGCAGGTGGTTTTAGCCATCGAGGAGGCGGATGTGATTACCTTTCTGGTTGATGTTCAATCGGGCGTAACCGATATGGACTCGGCTGTTGCCGATATACTCAGGCGTACCCAAAAACCGGTTTACCTGGTAGCCAACAAGGTTGATAACAACGAGTTGCGATTTTCGGCAAGCGATTTCTATACTTTGGGTTTAGGCGATCCCTGGTGTATTTCGTCCATCAATGGTGCAGGTACAGGCGATTTGCTCGACGATATCGTAAAGCATTTTTCAACAAAAACAGAACAGGAAGAGGAATCGTTGAAAATTCCACGCATAGCTGTGGTAGGTCGTCCAAATGTAGGGAAATCATCACTAATTAACACCTTTATTGGAGAGGAACGAAATATTGTTACCCCTATTGCAGGAACCACACGCGACGCCATCGACACCCATTACCGTAAGTTTGGATACGATTTTATTATTGTCGATACGGCCGGTTTGCGCCGTAAAGCAAAAGTAAAGGAGGATCTGGAGTTCTATTCGGTGCTTCGCTCGGTAAGGGCCATCGAAAATTCCGATGTTTGCCTTTTGCTTATCGATGCCACACAGGGAATTGAGCGTCAGGACATGAACATCTTTAGCCTGATTGTTCGGAATCGTAAGGGATTGGTTATTGTGGTCAACAAGTGGGATCTGGTTGAAAAGGATAACAAAACCACCGAGGAGTACACCAAGGCCATTAAGGAGCGTATAGCGCCTTTTAACAATGTTCCCATTGTGTTTGCCTCAGCACTCACCAAGCAGCGCGTGTTTAAAGTTGTGGAGCAGGCCATACAGGTTTTCGAAAATCGTAAAAGGCGGGTACCTACCTCGCAGCTCAATGAGTTTCTACAGGAAACTCTTGATATTCAGCAGCCCCCCGCATACAAAGGAAAATACATCAAAATAAAGTATGTAACCCAGCTACCTACCAAAACGCCCCAATTTGCCTTTTTTTGCAATCTGCCCCAATACATAAGGGATCCCTACAAGAGGTATTTAGAAAATAGACTGAGAGAGAAGTTTAATTTCTCGGGTGTTCCTTTAGAGCTATACTTTAGGCAGAAATAACTTTTAAACTTTGGGCTGGCGCTGGTTACGCCAACTCTTTGTATAAATTTTAGCCAAAAGGCTTAATTTGTAGATGTCCATTAGCATTATTGATGGGTGGTGGCTGCAGAGTTGCCGTTTTATAAACGGCGTGTAAACCCTTGATACCCATTTTAGCGGGTAAAGCATTCCAATTTTACGGAGAAATCGAAAAACTTTAAGTAACTTAATGGATTTTTCGATTTCCCTCCGCATACAGGGCATTATTTGAAGTATTTGACTAAGGTTTCGGACGCCCTGTTCGGTTTTTTCCAAAAATTCGTAGCAGCTATCCAAACCCAAATGGACTGTTGGGTTTTCAATATGCAGAATATCAATATTATTCTTTTTTAGGTCTATCCCTAAAAGGGTATCTTCATGCCCATACCCCGATAGCTCCTCATTAAATCGGATTTTATGGAAGGTATCGTGGTCAATCAAAAAGTTTCCACTAATGAATGAGCTGTAAGGGTTAAGTTGTCGCAAATGGGCGGAGCGGCACTCGCGTCTTACGCCATATTTCCATCGAAGGAGCAATTCAGGACGAAATGGCTTAGTGCCGTACTTGCGGCCCCCACATATTACCTTGGCATTGGGTATATTTTCAACGTATCGTTTCAGGTAGTTGGGATCATCAACCATTACATCGCAATCGAGGAACAACAGCCATTGCCCGGTTGCTACATCGGCTAAACGGTTCCTGATTTTTGAGCGACCAATGTTAAAGTCAAACTCAAGGTAGTTTACTGAGCTGTATGTGGCAAGTTGCGAGTTACGGTTACGAAAGTAGCTATGCGAATGGTCGTCAAAAATCAATATCTCAATGGGATACTGCAACCGATTGGACTGAGCCAGCAGTTCGGTTACCAAATCGGTAATATCAAAATTATATACCGGAATGCAGACCGATATCATTTTGTAGTCCTGTTTAATTAATGGCTAAAATACTTCCTTTATCCTTAATATTTACGTATATTTTAAAATTTTGTTTATGAGTTACTCCCCATTTTCGGAATTGGTATCTGTAAAATCAGCGGGTATGCTTTTCTTGGTTTTTGCTCCCAAGTCTTTCAGCTGTTGGGCTTGCTGTATTATATTGCTACGTCCGTCTTTTAGTTGGCCAAGGGCCAACTCGTAGGTTTTTTGTGCCTTTGAAATGCTATCTCCAATCTGTTTAAAATTTTCCAGAAAGCCCACAAACTTATCGTAAAGTAATCCGCCCTTTTTGGCTATCTCTTCGGCATAACGATTTCGGTACTCCCGCTGCCAAAGGTCGTATATAAGTTTTAGCGCTGCAATCAGGTTGGTGGGGCTGATGAGTAAAACCCTTTTTTCGTAGGCGTAGTTCCAAATGGATGGATCGTGCTCCATGGCCAACATGAACGCGGGTTCAATGGGTATGAACATCATGACAAAATCTAACGAATTGGTAAGTTCAGCATAACTTTTGGCCGATAGCCCATCAACATGTCGCTTTATGGATAGAATGAGTTCATCGGCGGCTTTTTGCTGTTCGGTTGGAGTGGCTGCCGAACAGTAGCGCTCATAGGATAAAAGCGATACCTTTGAGTCGATAACTACTTTGCGGTTATCGGGATATGATATAATAACATCGGGTTGAAACCGCTTGCCATCACTATCGGTGAGCGATTCCTGAACGGTGTATTCGCGCCCTTTAACTAAACCCGATTTTGAAAGTATCGATTCAAGTATCATTTCGCCCCAGTTCCCTTGGGTTTTAACCTGACCCTTTAGCGCTTCGGTTAGGTTTTTGGCTTCCTGGCTAATGGTTCGGTTAAGCTCGCTGAGCTCCTTAACCTTTTCGCCCAACGAAAAGCGCTCGCGGCTTTCCTTTTCATAAACTTCCTGAACCTGTTTCTGGAACTGCTTTATGTTTTCATCCAGTGGTTTTAGCAGCCTGTCGATGGTTTCAATATTGATTTTGGTAAATCGTTGTGATTTGTCCTCTAATATTTGGTCGGCTAATAGCTTAAACTCCTTGCTGAACTGCTCGCCAATGGCTTCGAGATCTTTTTTTTGTTTTTCGAGCGACTCCTTGAGGTAAGTATTTTCCTTTTCCAACTCAACAACCCTGAACCGCGATTGTTCCAGTTGCTCTTGCTTGCTGGTAGCCTCTGATTTAAGTGCAGTGATTTCCTTTTTCAGCTCTTCGTAAAGTTTTGATGTACTCTCCAGAGATGTTTCAAGAGCCGAAATACGCGATGTTAGCACAACCCTTTCGTCTTCTTTTTGCTTCAAAAGGTTTTGAAGTCGGTCCACTATTTGATTTGACCGGGCACTTCGGTCGTTTGCCACCTCCAGCTCAGTGCGTAGCAACGAAATTTTATCGGTTAGCTGAGCTACTCCTCCTTCATCTGCTTTTAATGTTGATATTTTGGCTCTATAAAATAGAAAGGCCAATAGGAATCCAATACCTAGTGCAGTTGCTGCAAGAATTATTTCCATGGTGCAGTAATAGTAATCTTATGGTTAATATCGAACTTTAAAATTAGTAAGTGTTTGCCAACTCATTCCGAATTCTGGAGAATAAGTTATCAACATATTGAATACGTTGGCAGCAGTTTTTAAATCTATCGTAAAAATCAATAAAAAAACTAAGTAACCCAACGCAATATTTTGTAAATTTATCTATTTAAAAATTTCATTTATGAGAATTTATGCATTATTGTTAATAGCCTTGGTACTAATCTTTAAGCTTAATGCTCAGGATAAGCAGCGGTTCGAAAAGATTTTTGAGAAAGAAACATCGGGTGAGAGCAGTAACCCTTTTGGCAAGTTTAAGAATGCAAAGAATCTCAGCTACTACCCCGATACGCTTCCCTCATGGTTTTTCAATCCTGTAGCGCATGTATCGGGATATTTTGCCATTGGAATCTCTGATCCCGATATGCAATGGGCTGAAGCCAAGGAACAGGCTATTTTAAGAGCTAAAGCATTGGCTCTATTACAGGAATGGTGCAAGATTCAATATTTTAGAGATATTTATACCGATGCCCGTGAGGTGCAAAAGTATACCACTATAAATGAGCGCTTCGACAGCTACTTTAAGCTTACCTCAAATCAAAAAGTTGCAGATAATATGTTCTCGGTGGTTGACACTCATTTTACCCGTTACAACGAGTATGTGGTGCTAATTAAATATTCCCCATCAGAAGCAATGAACGAACCTCTATACCCTTTGGTTACTAATGCCACTATCTTTTACGTTTCTGCAAGTTTTGATGGTACCGAAGACAACCAGGCAGAGTATGAGATGGTTAACTATAGGCAAGACAGCAATCAAACCTTTGAAGGAGCAGAGTTTACCCATAGGGAAAAGGGACAAAAATTTCTAATCCTATCAAAATACCGTGGGAATTGGGTAGAGTTTCCTGTTTTCCCTTATTCATATGCCTCGCCGGATGCCATTGATCGGAGTCAGGTGCTGGTTTCTTATGGCGGTTTATGGAGCATTACCGTGCGTCAGTTTCTTTACTCGCTTATGATTAATACCCAGCCCTACAGTGTTCGTATTAAAAATATCGATCAGCAATACTCATCAGGCTTAAATCGCCTGGCACGCGAAATCGCTTCATTTGAATCGAACTTAAAAATAAACGGCATTAAATTTGTTAACGATACATTGAAGTTCGATATTAATCTTGAAGGACAATCGAATAGTATGTGGTAAGCAAACCGATATTAAAATGTATAACCCAAAATTTTTATGCCATGAAATCATTCAACCGATTTATCCTGATTTTACTGTCTGGAGTAATTGGATTTATTACCCCGGTTAGTGCTCAGGAGTTTTCAAAACTGGCACCTAAGCAGATAGGTGAAAAAATTATTCTGGAGTACACCATTTCAGGTGAAGTTGCTGGTCAACAGTTTAATGTTTCGCCTTTTTATTCGCTCGATGCTGGGAAAACATTTCTGCCCATAAAAAGCGTTAAGGGAAATGTAGGAAGTAACGTCCCCGGTGGGAAAAACCAAATAATTGTATGGGATGTTCTAAAAGATTTAAAAGAACTTGATGCAAATGTTGTTTTTAAACTCGAAGGATCATCAAAAAGCATTGTTCCCCTTCAGGATGATTTCAGAGATGTGATATTCAGGCTTGAGAGTCTGAACAGAATGGCCGATGGTAGCATTGAACTTATTCTTACCATAACCAACAATGGAGCCCCCCGCGATCTGAAAATGATTAACGGGCTCATTACCATAACCGATTTTAATAAGCGCAAGTACGATGCCCAAGGGGGGAAAATTGCTGAAGTGGAGGGCAATGAGCGCTACTCAACACCTCAGCGAACCTTAAAAAAAGGCGAAACAGTTAAAGCCCGTTTTGTTTTTGAACGTGTACCTGCCGATATTGATCGTGCCATGCGCCTCGATTTGGGAATAGAGCTGATTACCGATGAAACCTATGGCATTGATCTAAAAATAGGAAAGCTTCAGTTCCGCGATTTACCCATAAGTTTGGTTCAAACCGCAGGCATGCGGATTGAGCAAAGCAAGAAGCTACAAATAGTTTCACCTGCCAGCCATTTTGAGATTAAAAAGGTTGAGGTTGCCGATGCTACGCCTCCCACCATTGAGCTAGTAACTCCTGCTAATATTCCGTTGGTTGGCAAAGAGGCAACGCGTGGCCGTCCATATGCACAGTCGTCCATAGGTATGGACGATAAGCGCCTGCGCTCATTGGCTACAGGAGAGGAGCTCGCCACTGCCGACGAATTTACAATTGTAAAAGCAAAAGTAACCGACGATAGTGGCATTTATGAGGTCGCCATTAATGGCGTGTCCGTTAACCCTTCTGCCGGTGGCATATTCGAGGCCAAGGTCCCCCTGCAAATTGGTAAAAACGAGATTGTAATCAGGGCCGTTGACCTACGTCAGAACAGCATTGAAAAAAAGTTCTTTGTGCTTCGCACAACGCCTTCAGGCAAACCTGCAAAGGGCGATACAGAAGAACTTGATCTCATTTTTGATTCCCCCAAAGCAGCACCCCGCTACTTTGCATTGATTATGGGAGCCAACGACTATCAGGATAACAGTATTTCCAAATTGGATAATCCAATAAACGATGCCACTAAACTTTACAATGTACTGGTAAACAGGTATTCATTTGACCCTAACAATATGATATTCCTTAAAAACCCAACTCGTGAGCAGATGATAAATGCTTTGGACTGGCTAACCCGTAAGGTTACCAAAAACGATAACTTGTTAATTTTTTATGCTGGCCATGGTTACTGGGATAAGGCGACCGATTTCGGCTACTGGATCCCTATTGATTCTAAAGCTAATAGCACTGCCAATTGGTTGGCTAATAGTCAAATAAAGGACTACGTGGCTGCCATAAAATCAAAACATACCTTGATAATCGCCGATGCTTGTTTTGGTGGAAGCATTTTCCGCTCCAGAAAAGCTTTTGAGGAGGGTTCGCAAACCGTTAAAAAAGCGTTTGATGCCCCAAGCCGTAAGGCTATGACCAGTGGAAATCTAACCGAGGTACCTGATCGGAGTGTTTTCCTGGAACAATTAGTTGACAGACTTAACAACAACACAAAGGATTACCTAACGGCCGAAGAACTTTTTGCTGCAATTCGTAATGTTGTTATTAGTAGCAGCCCTGTAACTCCTATGTATGGTGATATTAAGGATGCGGGCGATCAAGGTGGCGATTTCATATTTGTTCGGAAGTAGCTTTTGAAAAATAGGGCGATAATTGGCCCTGTTTTTTGTAACTCCATTGGAACAATTTCGTATTTTGAATAAGTGAAAAATTTATAATTAGAAAAATACAACTACCATGAATAAATTTACACTACTCTTTGGTTTTGCCATTGTCCTGTTTTTATATACAGCTACTTACGCTCAGGACGACAAGTTGCAAAAGTTAGAAGATAAGGTAAATGCAGCCCGCGCAAAGGTTGAAAAGGCTGAAGCCAAAATTGCTTCGGCAGATAGCCTGATTTCTGAGGGAAAACAAAAAATGCAAGAAGCAGCCAACGAGGTGCGTGCTCTGGAAGTCGAACAAAAACAGATGGAAAAGGCTCATTTTAATGCATTAAAACCACTTGAAAAACGGCTAAGATCGAGAGATAAAGATGAAGTTAACTCAGCAAAAAGCGAAATAAAACAGGCAGAAACAAAATTTAAGGTAGAGGTTAAGGAATGGAACAATAAATACAAAGTCGCTCTTAAGAATTACGAAAATGGACAAAAGATGATAGCAAAGGGCGAAGAAAACCTCAAGAAAGCCAAAGATGAGAAAAAGGCTGCCGAAGCAGCCCTAAAAGAGGCTGAAAAAGCCTATCAAAAGGCAGCTAAAAACAAGTAAAACTTATATTTTTTTGCAAATGTTGGGAAAAGTTTGAACTTTTCCCTTTTTTTATCACTGACAGAAATCATTATTGTTAATAAAAAAAGTTGCATATTGCAGCGTTTACTTAATGCCCTGATATATGAGACAAGGAAAAGAATTTGGCTCATTTAGTAAGAATTTTTGGACTGCCATTGCCATGGAGTTTTTTGAGCGAGGTTCATACTATGGCGTAATGTCGGTGCTTTCGGTTTACCTTGTAATGGCAACAAGTGAGGGTGGATTGGGATTTTCAAAGGAAAGCGTGGGGGTAATCAAAAGTGTAATAACGCCTCTGCTTTACATACTTCCCATTGTTTCGGGTGCGCTAGCCGATAGGTTTGGTTACCGAAAGTCGCTTTTCTTTGCTTTTGCATTGATGAGCCTTGGGTACCTATTTACCAGTTTCAGCACATCATATTCCACAGTGTTTCTAAGCTTGCTATTAATGGCAGTGGGAGCCGGCATTTTTAAACCCATTATTTCGGGCACCATTGCCCGTACCACCGATGAATCCAACTCTTCGCTTGGTTTTGGAATATACTACTGGTCGATTAATCTGGGGGCGTTCCTATTCCCGTTGATACTGGTACCTTTTTTGAAGTCGCTGGGCTGGAACTACATCTTTATTATGGCATCGGTGGGAACCGGTTGGCTGCTACTACTTAATTTGCTAATATACAAGGAACCCCCGCGGATGGAAAATCAAAAAAAACTGATACAGGTTTTTAAAGATATGTTGCTGGTGCTTAAGGATTACAAGTTCATTCTAACCATTGTAATCTATTCCGGTTTCTGGGTTATGTATTTTCAGATGTTCGATTCTGTACTCTGGTTCTTAAAGGAGCAAATCGATATGACCCCTGTAAACCAGTCAGTAAACTCGTTTTTAGGTTTGTTTATCCAAAATCCCAATTGGCAGTTCGATGCTGAGCATGTAACGGTTATTAATGCCGGAACCATTATTTTGCTTCAACTGGTAGTTTCGGCTGTGGTAAAGGACTTTAAGCCGCTACCCACCATGATATCTGGAATTTTTTTAGGAACAATTGGTTTGGGTATTTTGGCTTTTTCCAGCTATGCATGGGCTTTCATTGCTGGTTTGGTAATCTTCTCGCTTGGCGAAATGACCGCACATCCCAAATTTATTTCCTATATCGGTTTAATAGCCCCCGATGATAAAAAAGCGCTCTATTTGGGCTATTCGTTTCTGTACGGGGTAATTGGAAGTTTTATAGGAAGCGTTTTGGGGGCGTTTTCCTACGTTAGGCTCATAACTAATTTAAATCGGCCCGATTTATTTTGGCTTATGTTTTGTGGCATTGGATTGCTAACCATTATGGGTTTGTTGCTTTTCAATAGGTTTGTTTTAAAACACGCATAGGGGACGAGTAATTTTTTTCACCATAGTTTTAGATATCAAGGTTTTATTCTTGTTTTTCATACCTTGGAAGTTCAACAGTAAAGGTTGTACCTTGTTTTTCCTTACTGGTAAATCGGATATTTCCCCCAAAATTTAGAATTATTTCGCGTGAAATAGCAAGCCCAAGCCCTGTTCCTCCCGATTTAGTGGTAAAGTTTGGTGTAAATAGTTTTGAAATTGCTCCGGGAGGTATGCCCATTCCATTATCGGTTACATCAACCTTTATAAAATTATCGGAATCGGAAAGCACTATATCAATCTTGCCGGTTTTCCCTCGTTCTATGGCCTGAACCGCATTTTTAATAAGATTGTTGAAAACACGGATGATTTGGTCTTTATCTGCAAGGATGATAGGATCGCTATTTAATTGGTTGTGCATGGCGATAAGTATGTGTTTATAGCCCGAGTAAATGGTGATGACATCTTTGATAATCGATAAAAGGTTTATGGGTTCGGGTTTTGCTGAGGGTAGGTTAGCAAACGAAGAAAATTCGTTGGCAATTACTGTTAGCGCATTTATTTGTTCCGTTAACGATTGTGCAAAACGTTCAAATCGCTCGTCCCAGTTGGGTAATCCTTCTTTTTTGGCTTTTACAAGGTGCTGAAGGCTAAGTTTCATTGGAGTGAGCGGGTTTTTTACCTCATGGGCAATCTGCTTGGCCATTTCGCGCCATGCGCTTTCGCGTTGGCTTTGGGCAAGTTCCTCGGCGCTTCGTGCCAGTTCCTTAACCATTCGGTTATATTCTGAGATAAGTTGCCCTACCTCATCGGTCCCTTTATAGTTAATGGTGGCATTATTACCTTTAATATTAACACGGCTCATGCTTTCGCGTATCATTTCAAGGGGGCGCGTAAGCTGCGAGGTAATAGCTACTACAAGCGATATGGAAAGCAGCGCCAGTAGCGCAAAAATATTTATTATTGCTACAATTATGTTGTAGAGCTCATTTCGGAGTTCCTCTTGCCTGGTAAAGTACGGCAGATTCAAATAAACCACAGGATTACCCTTTGAATTAATAATTGGAACGTATGCCGATAGAAATGAAATTTTTCCTATACTTTCAGTCCCTATAAATTTTGGATTTCGAAGGTTATGTAGCTCGTGCCAAGCCCGAGGATTCATTCGTTTGCCAATAAGCCCTTTATCAAAAATTTCGGAACGCGAGGTGGATAAGAGGTTTCCTAAGGTATCGTATATATTTATATCGGTGTAAAAGGTGTTTGAGAGGGTTATAAGACGCTCATTGAGATACTGAATATTTTCGGTTTTCTGGTTTAAATAGGGTATATCATGTTCAAGTTCAAATTGAAGCGATAGTAACTTTTCGCTAAGATTTTGCTGGTTTCTGGTTTCAAAATTTTTTATGCTATAGTGTATGGTGGCGGTGGCAACAAAAATCATGGAAAGAATGATAACTGAAACCATTGCCCATCCAATTTTATACTTTAGGCTTGATAGTTGGACATTAAAATTTATTCCCAGTATGGGTAAAAATACTATTAGTAACACCAGTAAAAATAGCAGGTTGTAGGCAAATGATGCTGTTGAACTCAGTGTTTCCTGTCGAGGACGGCTAATGATTATTTGGTCCTGGTTATTCGATTTATAGGCAAGATGGCTGTACATATTCTCATTGTACATCTTATAAACCCCCGGGTGGATGGAGTCGTACGCTTCAAAAAGCCTGTACCCATACGGTCCGCTTTTGGTAACCAACCGCCCGTTATGGTACTTTGCCCATGAATACTCTTTTAGCTGCAATTTTTTCCCTTTGCTTTCGATGAGCAGCTCAGGGTAACCCAACATTTCCCAACTCGGACGACTATCGATTTCTATATATAGGTTACGGATTTCATCATCAAATCGGTAGCTTATTATACCCAAATAGCTTATAAAACCCGATTGGGTGGATAGAAAGTAAAACCTTGAACTGGGAATAATAACCCCGTAATTTGATATCATACCTTCAAAAAAGGAGTTGCAATCGGCTTTAATTCCCTGTTCATCTACAATAAAAGAGTTGGGTACACATACTGTTGCTCTTAAATCGTAACGGTTAAGGTAATCCTTAAAGTAGTTGAATCGTAAATAGTCATAAAGTTCAATATCCTTGGTATTGATGTCTCTAATGCAGTTCCTGACATACGTATCGGTTAAAAGGGTTTGGTAAATGTTGGGCAGGATTGTTTCGGCAAGGGGATCTCGTTCGCTACTCAAGCTTACAGCAAGCACCTTTCTTACCGAAATTTCTTTTTGATCGATATTCAATGAAACGTGTAATGTCAGGTAAATGGAGGTAATGGCAGCCCATATGAGTAAAATTTTCACACCAAATGGCTGGAGGCTTTTAAAGTAAAACCATTTGATTAAAAGGAAAACGGTTAAGCACCATAACAATCCCAGTAATCCTATTTTTGAAAAATCGAATGCAACAAAAAGTATTGCTACCAGTAGAAAACAAATTTCTACTATCCATCTGATTGCGGGAGCATTTTCTGATTCCTCATACACTCTTAGCCATAGTATGTTCAATGAAAGGGGGACAATCAACCACAATCCAATGGCAATGTAAGCCGCTAAAGAATAAATGTTTAAATTGAAAATATTAGATGTTCCAAGTGGAATTGTGGAATGATTAATGAGCGAACCTATTGAAAAGTGGGCGATAAAGTAAAACGTTAGTACTATAAGCAGCGTACCTGATGCTGCTAATTTGTGTTTTAAAGTGCTGATTGGTAATTTTAAAGACTTAAGGTTACGAAAATAGAAAATAACTAAAACCGATATAAAAATTGAATTGATAATAAAATCGCCAAACGAGGGATAAAACCAGGTGTGCGCATACAATTCAGGCTCAAATATTTTAAATTGCAGCCGTCCCGGAAATGAATTTTTTAGCATTGCTACTCTGATAATCAGAAGCAGTAGTGTAACGATAACAAGCTTTACGCCTATAAATCTTTTGTTAAATTGCCGATTTGCTACAAACAGGATTAGGACAACTAAAAGAAAAATTACCATATACCGAATGAAACCCTGTATCAACCCTTTTTTTAGTATTGTTGACTCATTTGAGGGAATTAGGTAAAACGGTTTAACATTTTTGGGTCGAATAGGAATGCAGTACGACTCAATTTTATCGGATATACTGAATCCTGTAAGTTCCTTAAACGAATCATCGTATTTATTAATCAGGTACTTATTTTGGTAAGGGTATTCATCGGAAATATGAATAAAAGCGAGGGCCTTTAGATTTTTGACTTTGTCATCTTGGCTGAACATTAAATAGTACGAACTTTTTATCTTGGCCACTTTGGCTATGCCCTGTTTGGTAAAATTGTAATTAACATCGATGTCAGATGACCAAAAGCAGAGCCTATCGTTTGAGTATATTAATAATTCAAACCTTTCGTTCTTGGGTAATGCATTGAGGTAATCGAGTGCGAATCCAAACGCATCTTTGTTACAGGTTTTATCTAATCCTTTTAATACTGCTGATATATGGGACGATGTATGGTTAACCCTTTTTTCAATTTTATTCTCAATCGCATTTTTTTTAACTACGATTGGTTGTAACGAAGGTATTTCTTTTAGCCCAACTTCCGACATAATCAGAAGTATGGCTATTGATGCCGATAATAGAACTTCTATGAATATTTTCTTTCTATGCATAATTCCAGGTTGCTAAAAGCAACAAAAATTGAGCCTAAATTATGGGTTATGGTATGGCTCACCTCTAATTATGGTAAAGGCACGGTATAATTGCTCAACAAAAATAAGTCTTATAAGTTGATGCGAAAAGGTCATGGGTGATAGTGAAAGCTGTGAGTGCGCTGCTTTAACCACCCTGGGGTCGAAGCCATAGGGTCCTCCCACGATGAATGCCAAATCACGTTTCCCTATAATCAATTTTTTCTCTATTATGGCCGCAAATTCTTCAGAGCGGTAATGTTTTCCATGCTCATCGAGCAAAATGCATTCTTGGTAATGAGCCATTTCTTCAAGGAGTATATCTCCCTCTTTTGCCCTTTGCAGTTCAACGGGCATCGATTTGGTGTTTTTTAGCTCTGGTAGTGCTTTTATATTGAACTTGCAGTAACGATTAATCCGTTTTAGGTAGATATCTATACCCTCGTTGAGGTATTTTTCTGTCGTTTTTCCTAACACAATCAATGTAATTCTCATGAAATTGCTCAATGATATGGGAATAATGCTGATTAACTTGGTTTGAACCATAAAATTAAGCAAAAGATTAAGCAATGTATCCCCTTAAGTTAACGAAAAAGTTTAGTTCTACCCATAAAATTTTTATTTTTGATGTTGTATGTTTGGATGTCATGTAGCTGGAATAGTAATTTTATGGCTCGCAATTTGTTGTATTGTATAGGCCGATTTATAGTTGAATTCAATTAATTAATTGTAATCATGTTTCGCAAATCCATTGTATATCTGGTTTCGTTACTACTTCTGGTTTTATCAAAGGCTGATTCCCTTTACTTTCAGGATGGCACTGATGAGATAATCAAGAAAAGCGCCGAAGCACTTCAAAAAGGTAATGCCGAGGAGTTAACTCGGTTCTTTTATCGAATAGTTGAGATAGAGCTCCTGGGCGAAGAGAATTTTTACAGTCAGGTTCAGGCTCTACAACTATTAAAAAACTTTTTTAAGCGGAACATTCCTGTTAGGTTCACCATAGACCATAAGGGGGCAAAGGAGCTAACTGCATTTGCAATTGGAACACTGCAATGTAAAAACGGGGTTTTTAGGGTTTCACTTTTCCTAAAAACCGACGAGAGCAAAACTTTCATTCATCAGCTTAGGATTGAGTCAGAGAGCCAGTTTAATCCAAAATAACCTTAAAATGCTATACGAAAAATTTATTGACCAGTTAATTGACTTGGCCATTGCTGAGGATATAGGCGATGGTGACCATTCATCGTTGTCGTGCATTCCATATGCGGCAACCGGTTCGGTACATCTTAAAATGAAACAGGAAGGAGTGATTGCAGGGTTGAACGTAGCGCAACGGATATACAATAAAATAGATAGCGGAGTAGCTGTTGAAATGCTCAAGGCCGACGGTGAGTTTCTTTACCCCGGCGATATTGTTTTTGTTGCCACCGGCAGGGTACAGAGCCTTTTACAAGCAGAAAGGATTGTACTTAATGTTTTGCAGCGCATGAGCGGTATTGCCACTCAAACCCGTCAGTATGTAAAGCTTTGTGAAGGGGCTAAGGCTCGGGTACTCGATACCCGGAAAACCACGCCCGGGATGAGGGTACTAGAAAAAATGGCTGTTGCCATTGGTGGTGGGATGAATCACAGAATGGGGCTATTCGATATGATTATGCTAAAGGACAACCATATCGATTTTGCTGGAGGTATTGATCTGGCAATAAAGAAGGCTCAGGATTACCTCTCTGCCTCAGGCAGAAATCTTGACATTGAGATAGAGACCCGTTCCCTGTCGGATGTTGAAACAGTATTACGGATCGGTGGAATTCGTCGCATAATGCTCGATAATTTCAGTATACCCGATACCCGAAAAGCGGTTGAGATGATTAATGGCAGGTTTGAAACTGAGTCGTCGGGGGGAATTACCCTTGAAACCATTAGGGAGTACGCCCTCTGCGGGGTCGATTTCATCTCGGTGGGAGCCATTACGCATCAAATCAAAAGTATCGACATGAACCTTAAAAAAATCTAAGGCGATGTTGGGTATATCCCGAAAGGGAAAAAGATCGATTGGACGCGTTGCTGTTTTATTGTTTAACCTGGTTTTGCGTAGGTTTAGGTATGTCACAAGCCCAAAGCTAGATGGTGTTCCGATTGCTGAGGTAATAAGATACTTCTTCAGGGGAATTGTTAACGGGGCCATTACCACTAGGGCTTCGGCTGTTGCTTTTAGTTTTTTTCTGGCCACAGTTCCTTTGTTGATATTCATGTTTACCCTGATACCCTACCTCCCTTTGGATAATTTTCAGGATCAGCTACTTGACCTGGTGAAGCGTATCATGCCACTGCATGCGTATCAAACGGTTGAAGCCACATTAATTGAAGTGGTAAACACCAAGAGTTCAGGTTTGCTTTCGTTTGGTTTTTTAGCAGCAGCATTCTTTAGCCACAACGGGGTGAGCGCACTTATCGATGCCTTTAATGCAACTTTTCACACAATTGAAACCAGAACCTTTATTGAGCAGCATCTGATAGCTCTGCTTTTAACTTTTTTGCTGCCCTTAGTGGTGGTAATAGGAATTGCCTTGCTTTTTTTTGGGGAGTATCTACTAAACATTTTGGGTAGTTGGGGCGTTTTACAATCAAAACTAATATTTATTATTGCAATGATTATTAAGTGGTTACTTGCAGTTGTTATATTTTACATAGGTATTTCATTGGTTTACTATCTGGCGCCATCGCGTAGGGATAAGTTTAGTTTCTTTTCGCCTGGTGCTTTACTGGCAACCGTGCTGATAATTATTACATCTTTTGTTTTTTCATACTACGTAAATCACTTTGGCCAGTATAACAAATTCTATGGTTCGCTCGGCGGGCTTATTGCTTTCCAGCTATGGCTATATTTTAATGCTTTTGGTCTGATACTTGGTTTCGACCTCAATGCAAGTATACGAAGTGCCATAAATGGTAATCGGAATAAGATTGAAATTCAAATGGAATAAAGCGTTATGAATGAACAGGAATTGAATGATTTACGCCGGGAGTATTCCTTGAAATCCTTAAACGAATCAGAAGTAAAAGCATCGCCATTCGACCAGTTTGATATATGGATGCGTGAGGCAGTGAATTCGATGATACCGGATCCCAATGCCATGACTCTTGCCACATCCACTTTTGAGGGCAAACCATCGGCCAGAATTGTTTTACTGAAAAAATACAGCGACAAAGGTTTTGCTTTTTTTACCAATTACGAGAGCAGAAAAGCCAAAAATATCATTCAGAATCCATACGGTGCCTTGGTATTTTACTGGCCCGAACTGGAGCGGCAGGTTCGGGTAGAGGGGAAAATTCGTAGAACCTCTGATGACGAAAGCGACCAGTATTTTAAAACACGGCCAGAGGGCAGCAAAATTGGAGCTTGGGCATCGCCACAAAGTTCTGTAATTCCCAATCGTAAATATTTGGAGCGGCTCATGGCCGATTTTGAGGAGGAGCTAAAGGGCAGGACTATTAAGCGTCCACCTAATTGGGGTGGTTACATTCTTGTCCCCAATTTGTTTGAATTTTGGCAGGGCCGTCCAAATCGTTTACACGATAGAATACAGTACTCCCTTATTAATAAGCAATGGAAAATTGAAAGGCTTGCGCCTTAGTTGCCGTTCTTTTTATAATTAAGAAGACGTAAAATTTTCTTAATAAGAATATTGGAGTCTAGGGGCTTGGTAACATAGTCGTTGCAACCGCTTTCGATGCTTTTGTTGAGTTCGGATTGCAGGGCATAAGCAGTTTGAGCAATTATAGGGAGGTTGGGCCGTACCCTTTTAAATTCTGTAGCCAAAACATAGCCATCGGCATCGGGTAGTCGGATATCTAACAAAACTATATCGATATCCTTATGTTTTTTGAATAGAGCCCTTGCTTCTCGGGCATTATTTGCAAATATTAACTTGGCAGCCGTGGGTTCCAGTAATCGCTCAAAGTAGAGCTGTATTTCTTTGATATCTTCAACAATTAGTATTTTCTTGTTTCTAAGAAGTGTTTTGTCTGCTTTTTTGATTTCTTGATCTGAAATTTCAGTGAGCATTTCCCTATTTCCCTCCTGGTAGGGTATGTTAAAGTAAAATGTGGAACCTTGACCCTCGGTGCTTTCCACCCAGATGCTACCCCCTAGTAAATCAACAAGCCCTTTTGAAATAGCGAGTCCAAGTCCCGACCCCCCATAGAGCCGGGTATATGAATCGTCGGCCTGACGGAACCGTTCAAATATAAGGGCTTGCTTTTCGGGAGAGATGCCAATGCCGCTGTCCTGAACGTAGCACTGTATATAGGGCATATCCTCGTCGATGAGGATGGTGTAGCCAAATTTGATAAATCCGGTGGGGGTAAACTTAATGGCATTACTTAAGAGGTTACTCAGAATTTGCCTGATTCTAACTGGGTCTGAAAAAATATGGAAAGGCGAGGATTGCTGGAGATCCGGTTTATGAAGCAGCGTTTTCTGCTCCTCTTTTCTGGTAAGCTGAGTGGAGTAAACCAAATACAGATCCTCCATAAGTGAATTTAGATCGAAGGTTGTTTTGTTGATTCTGATTTGGTTCGATTGTATTTTGGAGATATCAATGATGTCCTCAATAAGAGATAGCAATTGATTTCCGCTGTTTTCAATGAGTTCAATGTATTGCTTTCCGGTTTCGGTAAGTTTTTCCTCTGATTTGAGTAGTTGAATGAATCCCAAAACCGCATTCATTGGTGAACGGATCTCATGGCTCATGTTGGAAAGGAATGCAGTTTTCAACCTGTCCGATTCCTCCGCTTGTTCTTTGGCTCTTATGAGCTCTTGCTCAATATATTTTCGCTCGGAAATATCCATGGCAATACCCACGGAGGCTATATGCTCGTTGTATTCATTAAAAATAGGAGATGTAGATAGATATATTGGGAATACGGTACCATCCTTTCGTACATTAAGCAACTCACCTCTCCATCCTCCTTTGAGAGTAGCTTCATTAATCTCTTTTTCTATTTCACTCTTAGTTCCTGTTGGTTTAAGAATGTTTGATTTTTTACTAATTATTTCGGTTTGAGTGTATCCATATATCCGGGTGAAAGCAGGATTAACATAAATAAATTCACCCTTGGAATTGGTTATGGAGATGCTGTCGTTGGCATTCATTATGGTTTGGGCCAGAATGCGAATTTCTTTCTCAAATTTTTTTTGCTGGGTTATATCCCTAAGTAGAACAAGGAAAATGTCGTTCCCCGCTGGTAAAATTCGGGCCTCATAGTAATAAATGAAGTTGCTGTGTTCAATTGAGTATTCAAAGCGCTGCAGCTCCCCTGAGCTCTTTGCAAAATCGATTGCCTTGGTGTATTTTTTAAATATTTTGCTCCCAAAAAGGTTTGAAATTGACTGACCAAGATTACTATTCCCAATAGTGGGGTAGAAAAAATGTTTTGTTGGGGCAAAGTCAATAAGAACTCCTTTATCATTTATTCTGAAGAGGTGATCGGGAATGGCCAGTAGCATGGCCCTAAACTTGGCTTCACTTTCAAACAGCTCATCGAGAACCAATTTACGGTCAGTAACATCGGTAAGCATGCCATCGAAATGGTTGGTATTCGGGTTTTCGCTTATGTTGGGTTGTATGATGTTTTGTACCCAAATATTGGTACCGTCGGATTTAATCATTTTCACCTCACAGGGAGTGGGAGAGGCAGAGCAGGTTTTCAGCCATTCATCAAGGTTTGTTACATGAATCTTAATGTTTGTATTAAAAACATCATTAGGGTTACTATAGCCAAGGATCTTAGCAAATGCGGGATTGCAGTAAATTATTTCTCCAGATCGTAGTATGCGATAAAGACCAACCGGAATTTTTTCTGTAAGAGTTCTAAATTTTTCTTCGCTCTCACGAAGTATCGCCTCTGCATTCTTACGGTCGGTTATATTGTGGCACATTACCATAATCACCTTAAGGCCAAAATATGAGCCCTTGCTAAAGTGCATGTCAATGGGAACCGCATTGCCGTGTTTGTTAGTACCCCAAAATTCCATTTTCTGGGGTTGCCCCTGGTAGGCAACCCGTATTTTTTGGGTTAACTCATCGATGCTTGAAAGGTTGGTTTCACAAAGTTCTGTTAAAGTTTTGCCGATTAGCTCATCCTTTCTGTAATCAAATAGGTTTATTGCACTGGTGTTGGCGTTGAGAATTACTCCGCTTGAATCGATTATCAAAATGCCCTCGCTGGAGGTGTTAAAAAGACCCTTGTAGCTCTCTTCACTTTCGCGTAAGGCCCTATCAGCTTCTTTTCGCAGGGTAATATCCCTGATGAACACAATGGAAAATTTTTCGCCATTTACCTGTTCAATGACATTTACATTTAACTCAACATGAACACTTTCGCCTTCAGAGTTAAGAAGGATAGTTTCGTAAATTGGCGGATCAGGCTTTCCAGTTAGCCTGTTTCTGTACCTCTCTATTATTCTGCTTTTTTCATTTGGATGAACAAATTTTTCAAGGGGCTGGTTAATGAACTCTTTGGGACTAGTTTTGAGCATTTCAATCACTTTCGGATTACCATAGATAACTAGACCATCTTTTATGTAAATAATTCCATCGTTAGAATGCTCAACCAGAATCCGATACTTTTCCATCGATTCCTTCAGTGCTTCCTCAGCTACTTTTGCCCGGCTGATATCGGTGGATATTACCATTATTCCAAATTTACCATTTGGAAATATTACTCGGTTTTCATGTAGTTGTACATAACGTTTACTTCCGTCTTTTCTAATGTTATATAGTTCGGTAGTGAGCGATTCTCCCCTTAAAATCTTTTGAATATTGATATCAACTTGCTCGCTTAGTTCTCTGGGGGCAAGGTCATGAAAACGCATTTTTAAAAATTCCTCTCGGCTGTAACCCAGTATGTTGCTTGCTGCTGTATTGGTGTAAATAATATTGCCTTCATCATCGCTAAGCAGCACCCCATTGGGCGATTGTTCAAAAATGATTCGCCATGCCTGTTCCTCGGTAATTATCTTTTTGAGACGAATATGATTTGTATTGAAATTTTTGCTAGAAAAGAGTTCTGCTTTGTGCACCTGTTTTTTGAGCAATTCAAGCTCAATGGCCAGATCTAGTTCTTTTTCAGTAAACTGTTTGGAAAGCAAAAGGCTTTCAGGGATATCTATTTTAAGATAATTGAGTTCATATTTTTCTGCTTCGGTATAGTAAAGCACCACGCCATCGTAATCTACAAGGATCTTTCGACATATTGAGAAGACTTCAGGGCTGGGAATACCCACAACTGCCAGATTAAATATGGGTAGTTCAATACCGCTTGTAAGCTTGTCTATTATTAAGCATGAGTAACCCTTACCCTTCAGAATTGATTCCAATGTTTCGAAGGGAAGTATTTCGTTTACAATTAAAAGCGCAACCCTTGATGCCAAATTTTACCTGTTTATTTTGCTTGTAATATACATTATTTTTGTGTTTATTAACAGTTCAGGGTTGTTTTTGTTAACATTTTTAAGACATTTATCCATTGGGTTGATGGATGATAGGGTTTGTTGTTTGAATGAAAATAATTCTTATTTCCTAATTTTCCCTTCACAAATCGTATTTGAGTAACTTAATGTGTCATAAAATCTTTTTTACGTTAATATATGGCGGATGATTTGGACTCGGGGATATAGGTAAATAATGCTAGACGTGTCCATCAAAGCCGGACAACTTTCATCATAGTCGGACGAATTGTTTTACAAACCCCTACTACCTTCGGAGGGTTGCGGTAAGCCTCTGTGGGTTGAGTAGTAAATTAAGGCCATCGAGTATGGATAATACAGCAATATCGGCGCATTTGACAGTTGGAGCTGCAGCACCCTCGGCCTGAATAGTTGCAATGCCCAGTTGGGCGGATTTTACCATTATTCTGTCGTTTAAACCGTTGCCAATGGCAACGCAAAGCTCACGGCCAAGCCTTTTGATATAGCTGGCCTTTTGTTTGTCCTGTTTATCGGGGGAAAGAATTACCACTTTGCATTCCACATCATTAAGCGATTCCTTTACAGTTCCAAATGTATCGGCGGTAATAATATGAATTTTTAAACGCTGCGAAAGTTGCTGCAGTAGCGGTTTAACTCCATTTATCAATTGGCCATCAACAGCAAGAGTTCCGTTAAAGTCGAGAACTAGATGCTCAAGTTTGAGAGTCCGGTTACCGGGGATATCAACCTGTATCATTGCATGTTATTGTTTTTCCAGTTACAAAAGGGATGCTCAGCAAGGTAGGAGTTGAAGTACCGGATATCGTGCGATACCTCTTGGTCTACCCAATCGGGCAGCAGGAATGATTCGTTTTCATCGGTTAGCTCTATTTCGGCGATAATAAGTCCGGCATTTTCATCTTTAAAAACATCTACATCCCAAGTTTTACCAGCAAAATCGATGTTATACCTCTCCTTTTCAATGGTTGTGCCACAAAAGTTTGTAATGAGTTCCTGAGCCTGAGCAGATGGTATTTCAAATTCAATTTCTTCCCTTGAAATGCCCATCGATTTCCCCTTGATGGTCATGTACGATTGGTTTCCCTTTATCCTTACCCTGATGGTTTTATCGGGTAGCGAGCAAAGGTAACCTTGAATAATTGGAACGCCAATGGGTTTAGTTACCTTGTTCCATTTATCGGAATCAACCAGATATTTACGCTCAATTTCCATGGTATAAAAATAGCAAAGCCCGCCCGAATAGGTGAGCAGCAAGTTAAAAATTATTTGGTGCAATCAGAAAAATCGTTTTATAAAGTTCAGCGCCACATTAATCAGGCCTATCATTACCGGCACTTCAACTAAAGGACCAATAACAGCAGCAAATGCTTCACCTGAGTTGAGGCCGAATATAGCAATTGCAACTGCAATGGCCAGCTCAAAGTTGTTACTTGTGGCAGTGAACGAGAGGGTTGCGGATTGCTCATATGTAGCCCCGGTTTTACGGCTCATAAAGAAAGAAATCAGGAACATCAAAATAAAATACAAAAGTAAAGGAACGGCTATGAGCAAAACATCAACGGGTATTTTTACAATGTATTCTCCTTTAAGTGAGAACATTACCAGTATGGTAAAGAGTAGAGCAATCAGTGTTACCGGACTGATTTTTGGTATAAGGCGGGTGTTGTACCAATCGTTACCTTTGTACTTTATAAGAATTAAACGAGTTGCGTAGCCGGAAATAAATGGAATACCCAAGTAGATGAAAACGCTTTCGGCAATTTGACCAATGGTAATCTGCTTAACCGAGTTGTTTGTTGGGATACCAAAACAACCCGGGAGTATGGCAATAAACACGTAGGCATAAACGGAGTAAAACAGCACCTGAAAGATGGTGTTAAAGGCAACTAATCCGACAGCATATTCGGTATCGCCTTTAGCCAGCTCGTTTTACACTATTACCATGGCAATGCAACGTGGCAAAATCCAATTATAATAATTCCGTACATGTATTGAGGATTGGTTTCACCTGGTAAAATCTTGTAAAATGCAATAGCCAGTATGAACATTTAAATTGGCACAATGACCCAGTTTTGTATCAGCGATAGGGATAGTATCCGGTAATTTATGAAAACATCGCCCAGCTCCTCGTATTTTACTTTTGCCAGTGGGGGGTACATCATAAGGATAAGCCCAATTGCAATGGGTATATTGGTTGTGCTTTCGGGCGACGGTTTTAGCGAGTCCCAGAAACCTGCAATTTCAGGAAAGAAATGACCGCTCATCGCTCCAATGGCCATAGCTAAGAAAATCCATAAGGTAAGGTAGCGGTCTAAAAATTTTAACCGTTTTTGCGATGGCATAGCTATATAGTTTTAATCGTTAAAACTTAGGTTTTCAAATTTTTGTTTTATTTCATCTCTTACCCGGCGGAATACTGCCATAATCTCATCTTCGGTGCCGGTAGTTTCGGACGGGTCTTCAAATCCAATGTGGAGCCTATGTTTAACCTTGCCAAGAAACGTTGGGCATGTTTCCTTCGCGTTATCGCAAACGGTTATAACATAGTCCCACTCCTGGTTGATGAACTGATCAACAAGTTTAGGCTTATGCCCGCTGATATCAATACCTAACTCGGCCATTACCCTTACTGCTTTTGGGTTTACCTGATGGGCGGGTTCGGTTCCAGCTGATTCCACGGTAAGGCGTTTATTAAAACTTTTTAAAAAGCCTTGGGCCATTTGGCTGCGGCAGCTATTGCCGGTGCAAAGAATCAAAACTTTTGTCATAGTATTGTAGTTGTTGGTTTTGTTATTTAAATCTTGGCCGGAGTTGACACATGCAGGAGCCATTGAGCCGCTCTCTGTTGTTGATAATTAGAGGGAGCCCATCGAGTTCCCATTCAACAATGTACCCGGCAAGGATGGCAATTAGGGTAAACCCCTTTGATAAAAGTATTTTCATGGCATCGTGGCTGTTAAGCCCAGTGTAGTCCGCGATAATCATAGGAAATTCAGTAGGAAGCATATCTATTCTTCGTTCCAATTCGCTAAGGGGAAGGATATTGCTCTTGCAAAGCGGGCAAGTTCCTGCAGCTGCTCATCAAAAACATCTGATTTATTCATGGTAAAAATATAAACGTATGACGCAAACATGCGACATTAAATTGAAAGAGCAATGTTTTTTTGAAAAAAAGATTAACGTTAGAAGTTATGGATTATTAGATATTAAACAATTTAAATGCTAAAACACGGGATTTTTTTACGAGCAACGAATAACGGGCAACAAGCATACAACAACAAGCAAAAAAATATCTTGTTTTTGTGTCTATGAGATTACTTTTATTAATAAATTAGTTATAAATTATAAATAAGTCAGAGCTTAGGGAAATTTTGTTTAAGCAGTAGCGCTGTCAGATATTTTTACCTACCCCATTCCTCAGGATTATCGCGCCATGATTTGAGCAGTTCCAATTGGGCGGGTGTTATGTAACCATGTTTTAGCGCAACATCAATAAGGGTGCTGTAGTTCGAGAGTGTGTTGAATGTTACACCTGCTTTGGCAAATGCCTGTATGGCTTGCTCGAACTGGTAGGAAAAGATGGCCAGAAGTCCAAGCACCTTACATCCGGCATTGCGGAGCGCTTCAGCTGCAGCCAAACTACTCATTCCTGTTGAAATCAGGTCTTCAACAACTACTACCTTTTGCCCGGGCTCAAAGTATCCCTCTATTTGATTTGCAAGTCCGTGCGATTTGGGTGTTGAGCGAACATATATAAACGGCAGGTTAAGCCTATCGGCAACCAGCATTCCATGCGCAATTGCTCCTGTGGCTACACTGGCTATCACTTCAGCATTAGGGTATAGGTTTTTTATTTGCTCCACAAATCCATTGCAAATGGCATTTCGCACCTCCGGGAACGATAGCGTTTTACGATTATCACAGTAAATTGGCGATTTCCAACCCGATGCCCATGTAAACGGATTTGCAGGATTAAGCTTTATTGCGTTAATTTGTAGCAACTTTTGTGCAATAATTTCAGCATTCATGTCAACTGACCTTATTATATTTTTTGGCAACCGAAAATTTATTATCACCTCGCATCTATCCGAGATTTTTGAAAGCCCACTACCAGGTTTTTACTGGGGGAGCACAACTTTTGACAATATCCCAAAGTTAATTGATTTTTTTCAAAGCCAATGGCAAATTCCAAACCTTTTGGTGGGTACCAATGATACCCGTTTGGTATTTCAGCATTTTTCTAGTCAGTTTAATCATATTGAAGCTGCCGGTGGTGTAGTTTTTAATCACAGGGGCGAGGTGCTGTTAATTAAGCGCTTCGGGCGCTGGGATCTGCCCAAGGGAAAGGTTGAACCCGATGAACCAATACCTATTGCCGCTATTCGCGAGGTGTGCGAGGAGACAGGTGTTTCCGAGATTGAATTGGGGAAAGTGATAACCCAAACGCATCATACCTATACTCTTGATGGAAAGCCCATGCTCAAAACTACCCACTGGTACACCATGCACACCCGATTCGATGGTATTTTTACACCGCAGCAGGAGGAAGGGATTGAGCAGGTTAAATGGATCAAACGTTCCGACCTCTACCTTTACCTTACCAATAGCTATGCTAACTTGTTGATGGTACTTGAGGCACTGGATTAGATTTCACCTTTGCTTCGCAGAATTTGAAACATACGGCGTTCAAATCCTTCTGTGGGCGATGGTGCAGGCGATAAAATCAATTTCTTATCAGGGCCAATAAGAAAGTAGGTAGGGTATACCTTAATATCGTAGTCCTTAAGAATTTCGGGACGATTTCCAAAATGCAGAAATGTCCAGCTGTATTTACTTTTTTCAAGGAACTTTTTCATGTCATCCACATTATCATCGGCTGAGATGGTAACCACCTCAAGGTGTTTTTTGTACAGCTTGCTTATTTTTTCGAGTTGTACAAACTCCTTCAGGCAGGTGTAACTGGTGGTGGTGCAGAAGTTGAGGTACACGTACTTTCCCTTAAACTGTTCGAGTGAAACATCTTTACCATTTAGGTCTTTTAGAGTGAAAGGGGCTGGCACAAAACCTGGAAGTAACTTAGTAATACGGTTTCGGATGTTTTCGGCAATAATAACATGTTCCGAAATTTGGGTTGTCCGGTAAAGGGAATCCAGAATGGTGAGTAGCGCCGATCGGGAAAAGTTATCACTAAAAAACTCATCGTGGAGCGATTTTAGGATGACCATATCCATCAGGGTATCGTTCTGTAGAATTTTATCGGTGGCCAGCGTGGTTTTAAGCCTGCTAAGGCTTCGGTAGTGCGAAATATCATCAAAAATGGCATTGCCCTTGCTGGTTCGCGAAAAGAACAGAAAGTACTTATCGTACACCAAATTGAACAGTTCCATGAAAGATGGATTATTGTAAAGTATGGGGCGGTTAAGAAACAATTCGTTGGAGGTAGCCGTTGATTTTTTATAGAGAGTTATTTGTTTAAGTAAACCGTATCTGTATTTGCGATAGGCCACAAAGTAGGGATTGGTGCTGTTAGTAAATTTTCCCTCAATTCTGTTAATAATTGAGTCAACATTAACCTCGCGTCCCTTGTAGGCTTCTTGAACTATCTTGTCAAAATCCTGATTGAATCGTAAATCGAAGGCATTTATCAAATAATTAATATCGTTTAGGTTGATGTTGAGAATACCCACCTGAAGATCGGTTTCGCGGAAGAATGGATTGAGCCGCTGGGCTTCGGTTTTATCCTCTCGTGGGGGTAGGCTTAGCTCATATCGCTTTGTAGGTTCTGCAAAAAAATAAATGCGGTAAATGCCTAAATGGCAAAAAACAAAAGTGGTTTCGAGCACTTTAAGTTGGGATTTAAATTGACCATCGGGCTGAACACGGCAACGGCCTATTTCGATTTCGGTTTCTGTAATGTAGTCGGCATAGGTGTAAAATATTAGTTCCTCTCCTTTGTACTCGGGCGATTTTCCGTAAACTGTAGCTTCTTGTCCGGCTGTGGTTCTTAATCCAAATAAGAAAATTAGAAAAGCAACCGGAAAGCTATGCTTAAGTGCCATTGTCATTTTATAAATAATTCTTAATGTTGATTGATGCGGGGATGAACTGCGATGCGTCGCCGTTATGCAAAAGTATATCGCGGATTATGGTAGAGTTTACAGGAGTGTGCTGCGGTGCAGTGAGCATAAAAATGGTTTCAATGTTGGGATGCATCAGCTTATTTACCTGCGCAATGGCGCGTTCAAATTCAAAATCGGCAGAGGTACGGAGGCCCCTGAGAATATATCGAATGCCCAGTCGGTTGCACAAATCAACTGTTAGCCCCTCGTAGCTGATTACCTCTACACGGGGTTCATTTTCAAAAACCTTATTGATCATTCCTATACGCTTTTCAATGCTGAAAAATGCCTTTTTGTTTGCATTGTAACCTATGGCCACAATAACTTTATCAAAGAGTGCCAACGAACGGTAAACAATAGATTCATGCCCCACTGTTATGGGATCAAACGATCCGGGGAATATGGCAGCCTTTTCCATGCGAATTAATTTTCTGTTGATAAATGGATGCAATTATCATACAATAATAGGTAAAAATGGTGATTTGTAGGTTAAAAAATGAAAAAAGACCCGGTAAGGGCCTTTCTCTAAAGGTTTTGCTAATCAAGAATTCGTGGGTTTTCAACCTTTTCTTGGAGCAGTGCTATATTTAGAACATCCATAATGTTGTTCACATAGTGGAACTTCAAACCCTTAATGTAAGTAGCATCAATTTCTGAGACGTCCTTACGATTTTCGGCTGAAAGGATAATATCGGTGATATTTGCGCGCTTAGCAGCAAGAATCTTTTCCTTGATCCCTCCAACCGGCAGCACCTTACCGCGAAGGGTAATTTCGCCGGTCATGGCAAGATTTGCTTTAACCTTGCGTTGTGTGAAGGCCGATGCCAGTGAGGTAACCATGGTAATACCCGCTGAAGGTCCATCCTTGGGAATTGCCCCTTCGGGCACATGTATGTGAACGTTCCATTTCTCAAACACTTCGGGTTTGATGTTCAGGTTTTCGGCATGCGACTTAATGTATTCAAGCGCTAATATGGCCGATTCTTTCATTACCTCACCCAGATTTCCCGTAAGGGTGAGGTTCCCTTTGCCACGGCTCAGACTGGTTTCAACAAAAAGTATCTCTCCTCCTGTTTCGGTCCACGCCAATCCGGTTACCACTCCAGCAATATCGTTGCCCTGGTAAACCTCTTTAGAATAGCGGGGTACGCCCAGTATGAACTCAATATCTTTTGCTGTAAGCTTAGGATTATATTTCTGCTCTGAGGCAATTTTACGAGCCACATACCTTACCAGTTTGGCCACTTTTTGGTTAAGATTACGCACTCCGCTTTCGCGGGTGTACTCCTGAATTACTTTGGCAATGATTTTATCGGAAAGGGATATGGCTTTGGTTTCAAGGCCATGGTCCCGAAGTTGATTGGGAATGAGGTGTCGTTTCGCTATTTCAATCTTTTCCTCCAGACTGTAACCGCTAACCTCAATCAGCTCCATGCGGTCGCGCAGCGCTGGATTAATGGTTGATATGGTATTGGCTGTTGTAATAAAAAGCACTTTTGAAAGGTCGTATTCTACCTCTATAAAATTATCGTGGAAGCTGTTATTCTGTTCGGGATCAAGAGCTTCAAGTAGCGCCGAAGCGGGATCGCCATGAAAATCCTTGCCTATTTTGTCAATCTCATCGAGAATGATAACCGGGTTCGATGATTTAACCTTTTTGAGATTTTGGATAATACGGCCTGGCATGGCACCAATATAGGTTTTGCGATGGCCGCGTATTTCGGCTTCATCGTGCATACCCCCCAGCGATATTCGGGCGTATTTGCGCCCCAAAGCACGGGCAATCGATTTTCCCAACGAGGTTTTTCCAACGCCCGGAGGCCCATAGAGGCAAAGAATTGGCGCCTTTAGATCGCCTTTAAGTTTTAGCACAGCAAGGTGTTCCAGTATTCTCTCTTTAACTTGTTCCAGTCCAAAATGGTCCTCGTTCAGAATTGCCTTAGCGTGTTCGATATCAAAATTATCGGTAGTGTATTCGTTCCAGGGTAGGTCGAGTAGTAGCTGCAGGTAGTTCAGCTGAACGGAATACTCTCCGGCCATAGGGTTCATTCGGGTGAGCTTATTTGCCTCTTTATCAAAGTGTTCTGCAACATCTTTGTTCCACTTTTTCTGCTTTGCACGTTCTCTAAGTTCATTTATTTCTTGTTCAATTGGGTTACCTCCCAGTTCATCCTGAATAGTTTTAATTTGTTGCTGAAGGAAGTACTCCTTTTGCTGCTGGTCGAGGTCGTGCTTTACCTTGTTTTGTATATCGTTTTTAAGTTCAAGTATTTGCAGCTCACGGGTTAAAATGGCTAATAAAACCGAAGCCCTTTCTTTTAAGATAAGATGTTCCAGAAGCGTCTGTTTTGAGTTGGTTTTGATGTCGCTATTAGCGGCAACAAAGTTGATGAGCATGTGCGGGTTATCGATATTCTTAATGGCGAAAATGGCTTCCCTGGGTAGGTTGGGTGAGAGATGAATAATGCGAATGGTGATATCCTTTATGGATTCGGTTATGGCCTGATACTCCTTATCGTCGGGGTCGGGTTTAACCTCGTTAAGTTGGTGTATTTTGGCCATGAAGTAGGGCTCCTCACTTACAAATTCTTTTACCTTAAATGGCGAAAGGCCTTGAAGGATTACCGAGGAATTTCCGTCGGGCAATTCTAGTACCTTTATTACCTGTGCTATAGTTCCTAATTCGTAGAGGTCAACAGCAGTTGGGTTTTCAACCTTAGCATCAATTTGCGATAGTACACCTATAATCTTTTTCTTAGGGGGCAAATTGGAAATGAGGGTAAGCGATTTTTCTCTGCCCACAGTGATTGGCATAACTACGTCGGGGAAAAGCACGGTGTTTCGTAGGGCCATTACGGGAATGATATCCGGTATATCTGACGTTTTGACCTCTGGAACATCACCCTCTGCCAAAACGGGAATAAAGTTAACCTCCGAGTCGTTGGAATCTTCAATCAATTGGTTTAGTATGGGTAGTAAGGATTTCTTCTTCATTTTTTCTCCTCAATATTTAATGACAATATGACATAAAAACGGATTTTGCAACCCGGTTACATATATGGGCAATTGACGTGCCAAAGATACCAAAGCTAAAAATTGCGGTACTGGGCGGTGAGTTCAAAAACCTTGAGCAGGATTTGTTTATCGGCTTCGGTAAAAGGTAAATTGCGGCGCGACATCATGATTTGTGCGGTTTCAAATGCTTTATCGGGTTTATGGATGGTAAATCCGGCGGCGCCTCCCCAAGAAAAGCAGGGTATGAAATTACGGGGAAAACCATCGCCAAAAATGTTTGCACACACACCCACTACTGTACCCGTGTTGAACATGGTGTTGATGCCGCATTTGGAATGGTCCCCCATTATTAGACCGCAGAACTGCAAACCTGTATTTACAAAACCTTTTTGGGTATACCTCCAGAGCTTAACAGGAGCATAGTTATTTTTCAGGTTCGAGTTGTTTGTATCGGCTCCCAGGTTGCACCACTCCCCAATAACAGAGTTTCCGATAAATCCATCGTGTGCCTTGTTCGAAAAAGCAAAAAATACGCTATTGTTTACTTCACCGCCTACCTTGCAATGTGGGCCAATAGTTGTTGGGCCATATATTTTCGCGCCCATTTTTAATGTTGAGTGCTCACCTAGTGCAAACGGGCCACGAATCATGCAACCCTCCATAACCTCCGCATCACTGCCAATGTATATTGGACCGCTTTGGGCATTAAGGAAGGAACACTCTACACGGGCACCCTCTTCAATAAAAACGTTTTCATGTCCCAAAACGGTATTGGTCGATGAAATAGGGTTCGATTTTCGGCCTTGTGTTAGCAGGGTATAATCGGCTTGAAGGGCTTCGTCGTTAAGGCGAAAAATATCCCAAGGGAACCATACCTCAAGCAAGGCGGGTTCATACTGCTTAACCGTTGTAAAATCATTGATGGTAGGAATTCGGGTTATGGTTTGTGAGAGTGCCCCAGCTACAATTATATTGTCATGAACCAAGGCCTCTCCTGTTTTAAGTGAACGTATGGCCTCAGCTAATTGAGCATCAGGGCATATTCCCCCGTTAACTAGTACCACTTCGCTACCAAAGGGAGCATTGGAAAATTTAACCTGAAGATATTCTTCGGTAAGGTAGTAGGGTTGGGTGTTGGCCATTATCTGCCATTTTTCGGCTATAGTTAAAATTCCTATGCGGATTTCGGCCACTGGCCGGGTAAAGGTTAATGGTAGTAAATGGTTTCGCCTTTCATCATCAAAAAGAACAATGCGTCTTTCCATTTATTTTGGGGTTTTATGCAAAGTTATCAAATAGTGTAAAAAAACAAAAAAAGCTCTTACCAGAAGAGCTTTTATTGTATTACATGCAAAAAGAATTTACTTTTTGTTCTCCATGTGTTTTTTGTAGCGGTTCATAAACTTGTCCACACGACCAGCGGTGTCAACCAGTTTAACTTTCCCGGTGTAAAAAGGATGCGAAGTGTTAGAAATTTCAACCTTTACCAGCGGGTACTCAACGCCATCAATGGTGATGGTGTCCTTGGTGTTTACAGCCGACTTGGTGATGAAAACATGTTCATTCGACATGTCTTTGAACGCCACCAGTCGGTAATTCTCCGGATGTATTCCCTTTTTCATTGTATTGTAAATTTATTAACCTTCAAACTCTTTTAAACGGGTCGCAAAGTTATTAACTATTATTTAAAAATCAAACTCTTGACCCGAAAAAAGTTTAATTAATTCTACCGGCGTCGGTTGAGTTTTGCCAGCAGTTTCAATATTTCGATATAGAGCCAAATTAGAGTTACCATCAAACCAAAAGCACCATACCATTCCATATATTTGGGTGCCCCCATAGCTGTGGCTCTATCAATAAAATCGAGGTCGATAATGATATTGAGGGCGGCAACACCCACTACAATTAAACTGAAGATGATGCCAAAGGTACTACTGCTATGGATAAAGCCCATATTAATGCCAAAGAAACCCAGAATGAATGATATAAAGTAGGTTAGTGTATGGCTCCTGTGGCAGCCATTACTATTACTTTAAATTTACCGGTTGCCCTGATAGTTCCGCTACGGTAGGCCAGCAGCATGAGGAAAAATACTGTCAGGGTTAACCCAATGGCTTGAATAACAATCCCTGCGTTATACTGACTGGCAAAAAAGGCTGAAATTCCACCCAGAAATAGACCCTCTAGCAGCGCGGAAATGGGGGCAGAGTAGGGCGATGCCTTGGGTGCAAATGCGGTTACCAGAGCAGCAATAAAGCCTCCAATACCACCAACCAGCATCCATAGGTAAACCGATTGGGGGTTAATGCTTTCAAAAAATATTCGCCAGGTGTAGGCTGCTCCAAGAATTACTAATGCCAGCATCAAAAGGGCTTTGTTCATGGTACCACGCAGTGTCATCACTTCAGTTCCCTGTGCTGTACCTGCACTAGAAAAAATACGATTCGATAGAGTCGGATTGCTCGATTTCATTAAATCCATAATCGTTTTGAATTGATTGTGTTACTTATGCTAATAAATCGGTGCAAATATAGATAAAGCGATTTAGTTTACTCGCTAAGTTCAAAAAGAATTTCATTGCCAACCCAGGCTGCCAGTTCATTTTTCGATTCGGTAATGCGGGCAGCAGCCTCGCCAACCCTTTTTGCCAGGTTGGGGCTGTGCTTGGCAATCTCGCGAAGCACAAACCGTGCTGCCGATTGCGTTGTGTCGGTTATGTCATCGGCCATGTTTTCAATTATGCCGATATAGGGTTCAAGAATGGAATCTTTAATTCCGGTATCGGATGCCTTTCGGCCAATTATTAGCAGACCGGCCTTTCGCAAAAGTTCATCATCGCTGAGGCACCACTCTATGCTGCGCGAGAGGGCGTACTCTGATTTCCAGAGTAGATTGGTGCAAACCTGTTCTACAATCTCAGGGTTGGTGAACTCCGATGCCCATTCGTCGATATCCTCGCCGTTAAGTTTTGCCGGATCGGCAATAAGGCTGGCCAATATCTTGCATTCACGGATATCCTCTCTAAAGAGCTCCAGCGCCAACTTATGGTCACCAATATAGGGCTTAGCCAGTTCCTTTAATTCGGGTATGGTAACTCCATAGTTAACCTTATAAACAATTCCCTCTAGATGCATGTTTTCGGCAACCTCGCCACTCATGCGATGCATAATCTGCAATTTGATTTCCAGTACTTTTTCGAGGGTTGTCATAAGCTATCTTTTTTAGCAAATTTATAGTAAAATTAACCTATTTCAAAATCAACTTGGGATGTAAAACCAGGCCAATATAAATGCCGCTAGGGTTATAGTTGTATAAAAGAACAGTAGCTTAATCGGGATATAACGGGTTGGCGAGATTTTTAGGTAGATATTGTTGTAAACAATAAGCAATACTTTTTCTAGGGTGTAAACAATAGTAGTAGCTGCTGCCACCCCAAATATTCCAAAGGGGCGAATTAAAATAAGGCTGAGCAGAACGTTTAGCAGCATCTCAATAATTGAAATTAACAGCACAGCACGGTTTTTTCGTAATCCTTGGGCTACAGTTTGTGGAAACATGGCGCGGCTCACAACCAGCAGGCAGTATATCATGAAAACCCCTGCACTGTCAATAAAATCGTTACTAAAAACAACAGGGAATAGCCATGGGCTTACCACAATTGCCAGAATGGATATGGGGAAAATAGCATGCATGAGTTTTTGGCTCTCATCTTTCAACATTGCAAGCGTTATGCCTATTCCTTCGGCTTTGCCAAAATGGCTGAGCAGGGCATTACTTGTTGATGCCGAAATTATGTTTACTACCGGAATTTCGCGTGCTCCAAATCGATAAACCGCAAAGGTGGAAGCATTAAAGTATGCACCTATTATGAGTTGATCGATATAAAGGCCCGATGTGCTGATCAGAAATTTTAGCGATAGGGATAGGCCATCGGTTAGGTATCGTTTTAAAAAGGTTATATTGATGGTTATTTCAGAGTTTTTGAATATTAGGCCCACCAACCAGATGAAGCGTAAGGCCGAAATGGCAATTAAGCCATTTATGGACATAAATATATCGAAACCTGTAAGAATGGGAAGAATGATAAAACCTACCTGTAGCAAATGGCTAGTTGCACCATATATCAGCATCAACTTGTATTTTTCTTTTAGGAAGTAGATGTATTCAGCCAATACTGTAGGTGTACCAATTGCTAGGTAGGCGAGTGTTTGGTAAAATATTACGGGATTGTTAATTCCGGCAAATCCCATAACGGATTTATGTAGGGATGCGGCCAGAATAACAGCAGCAAGTGCAATAGCGCATATTGCAATAAATACTGTAAAGAAAATATTTCGGCTTTTATTAGCCTCACCCGGATAAAGTGGCAGTAAAGCCTGAATTAGTCCGGTAATCCAGAAAGTGCTCAGTAAGCTACTCACAAAAAGAACGCTTTCGTAAATGCCAATTTCTTTGCGGGTTAATCCCATTTTAACCATGGCTATGCCGATTGCCAGAAGGGTTAAAAACCTAATGAGCTGAAAGAGCTGTAGCGAGCGGATAGGTTTGTTTACAGTCATGGTGATATTACTGAAGGTATAAAAGTACCACTAAAGTAGAAAAAATGATTAACCGAAGTCCTGATTAAACCATTTTGAATCGAAATTTTGGCAAAACAAAAAAATGTAATATCTTTGCTGCCGCATTTGAATGGTGGATGTAGCTCAGATGGTTAGAGCACCAGATTGTGGATCTGGGGGTCGTGGGTTCAAGTCCCATCTTCCACCCGAAAAGCCTGGAGAATTCCGGGCTTTTTTGGTATTGCCTGCCGCTATAATAATCAAGTAGAAAAAACAAGAACATCGCTTCTATTCTTTTTAAATATCTTGACTTTTCCATTACCAGTGGGTATATTTGAGAAAATGCAAAACCGAAAAGGGATGAAAAGCTCTTCAAATTATCGGGAATGGATATTTGCCATTGCGATTGCGGGTTTGCTAGTAACGGAAACATCGTGTAAAGGACAGAATATGGACAGAAGCGAAGATTTTGACAGGCAGCCTGCGGTTGCCGGTCAGTTTTACCCTGCTACTAGGGCACAACTCGAAAAGGAGCTTAAGAGCTATTTCGATAATGCGCAGCAGTTACTTGTAGACCAGCCACAGGCACTTATTGTACCCCATGCCGGTTACGTATTTTCGGGTCAAGTGGCTGCGTCGGCGTTTCGACAACTCGACCGAAACCGGAAATTCAAGCATATCTTCCTAATTGGCTCAAGTCACACCATGTATTTTACCGGTGCTGCGGTTTATAGCCGCGGGGCATTTATTACCCCATTAGGAAGGGTTGCCATCGATTCACTTGCTGGAGAACTGTTAAAAAATCATGATGTGCTTATTGATGATGTTAAACCACATCTTAAAGAGCATAGCCTTGAGGTTCAGCTACCCTTTCTGCAGTACTGGCTCAAAAACGAATTCAGTATTGTCCCTATTGTAATAGGAGGCGAGTCGCAGGCTACAATATCGTTGCTGGCCGAGGCGCTTGAGCCCTACTTTACCCCCGAAAACCTGTTTGTTATAAGCTCCGATTTTTCGCACTATCCCTCTTACGATGATGCTCGTCGAACCGACGACGATATGGCTAAAGCCATTTTGACCAACTCCCCTGTGGAGTTTATGAAGGCAAAAGTTCGTAACGAGAATGCCGGAATCGACGACCTAGCAACAGCCATGTGTGGGTGGACTTCGGGGCTGACCCTTCTTAAAATAACCGAAGGCAAGTCGAACGTTAACTACCAAACCATTATGTATCGCAATTCGGGCGATTCGCCCTATGGGAGCAAGGATAGGGTGGTGGGCTACTGGGCTATTGCGGCTATTCAGCAAGCATCCAAACCCGATTTCAACCTTACTGAACAGGGTAAACGCGAGCTTCTAATACTCGCTCGTAAAACCATTACCAGCCATCTGTTGGGTCAAAAGTTCTCGCCTCCTGATGAATCCAGCCTACCTGATGCACTTAAAGCTAACGCGGGAGCCTTTGTAACTCTCCATAATCATGGCCGGCTGCGAGGGTGTATCGGAAACTTTTCAACTACCCCCCCTCTTTACCGTGTGGTTATGGCCATGGCCATTTCGGCAGCTACTGAGGATTACCGGTTTGAGTCGGTAACCCTCGATGAGCTAAAGGATATCGATATCGAAATATCGGTGTTAACCCCAATGAAAAGGATAAACAACATTAATGAGATTGAACTGGGTAGGCATGGCATCTACATTCGGAAGGGAGTGCACTCAGGAACCTTTTTGCCACAGGTAGCCACCGAAACCCAATGGTCGCTCGAGGAGTTTCTTGGCCATTGTGCCCGCGATAAGGCTGGAATTGGCTGGGAGGGCTGGCGCAATGCCGAAATTTATACCTACGAGGCAATAGTTTTCGATGAAAAACAGCTGGGATTAAAGTAAGTACTGGCAAATGAATGGCCCCTACCATCTAATTCCCATTGCTCTTGCGGTAGTTCTATATTACTTGTTGGGCGATATATTGGTTAGGGCTGGAGCTATTTCACGTAAGTCCCATTATAGGTTTTGGAATTACCTATTGCTATTCATTTTTTTAGGATGCGCAGTTTTAGGAGTTTTGCTCACCATCAATATTAACTATAAACTTGGTTGGAACTTTATTAGTACCATTCTGGTTTGGCATGTGCTGCTGGGAATAGCCATGAGTGTTGTGGCTTTTATTCATGTGCTATGGCATAGGGGCTACTTTTTTCAATTTCTAATCGCCAAAGGTAAAGATACAAATATTGTTAGTGTTGATTATCGTCGTTATGCGTTTCTGCTTGGGTTTCTTAGTGTTTCGCTTCAGGTACTACTAATTCGCCAGTTTGGAAAGGTTTTTCAGGGTAATGAGCTACTCTTAACATGGATTATTGGTATTTGGATGGTGCTTTCGGGAATTGGTAGCTTGTTGGGGCTTAAAATCAAGGGAAACAATAACCTAAAAGGTGTGGTCCATAGGTTGTTATGGTACATGTATCTTTCAGCAGTACTGTTTTGTTATTTTGCAGGAAGCATCAGGCATGCTTTTTTCCCTTCGGGTGTTCTAATACCGCCGTGGTATGTAATACTCATGGTAGCTCTGATGATGGCCACCGTTGCTATTCCATCGGGGCTCACTTTTGCATTGCTTACCCTGGAAAAATCAAGGGAGTATAAAAGCATATATGCCATTGAGTCGGTGGGCAGTTTTATCGGCGGAGTGTTGCTCTCATTGGTGATAACCTGGGTTCTTAACACCTACCTAGCAATTTTGTTTTTTGGAGTAATTCTGGCAATCCTTTTGGCCTATCCATTTACATCATGGAAGAGCTATGTTCTACCCATTGCTTTTGTAGCTGCATTTACCGCTGCTAAAATTTTTAAAATCGATAGGATAGCTGAGGGTGCGTTGCTTCCAGGACAGCAGGTTCACGAGGTTTCCGATTCACCTTACGGTAGCGTAACAGTAACGGGCACTGAGGGTCAAATTAATTTTTATGTCGATGGAACCTTCCTATTTGGCACCGACAACCCCATTTATTGCGAGGAATCAGTTCATTACGTTATGGCACAACACCCCAATCCACACAAGGTGCTGCTGGTATCGGGTGGTTACGTGGGCTTACTCAACGAGCTGCAAAAGTATGATTCAGTTAAAATCGACTACATTGAACCCAATCCACATCTGCTTAAAATTTGCAGGCGTTACATCGCACCAGCTGGTTTCAGTAATATCGATATACATAAAGTTGATATTCGTACGTACCTTAGGAAATGTAACAATACCTACGATATAACTATATTAACACTTCCTGAGCCATCGAGCATTTATCTTAATCGTTACTATTCTTTTGAATTTTATCGGTTATTAACGCAATGCATCGGTAGCCATGGGGTTGTGGGGATTAGCCTGTCGCCAATGGGTAACTATCCTTCACCCAATAAGTTAACAGCATACTCATCGGTGGTAAACACGATTCAACGGCTTTTTAAAAATGTTACCGTGGTTGCCGGTGAACGCGATTACCTGCTCGCATCCAATGCCCCCTTGCGTGTAGATATTGCTCAGCTGCTAGTTGAACGCAACATTGGCAATGCCAATGTTTTCGTGCGCCCCGATTTTTTGAACAACGAACATTTTATATCACGAGATGCCTTTATTCAATCGCAGATAGTAAGAGATGAAAGGATAAATACCGATAGCAACCCATCATCGGTTTTGCATTCATCCTTAGGTTACATAAACATGTTCAGTAGCCGATTGCCTTGGATAGTACTTATGGCCTTGCTAATTTTATTTTTGCCTTTCCTGTTTACCAAAGGAGGATTTAGGGCGATGTATATGGCTGGTTTTGCCGGATCGGCAGCACAAACGCTTATTTTACTTACCATTCAGGTAGTTTCGGGGCTGCTTTATGGCGCTCTTGGCGCACTGGTATCGCTATTTATGGCCGGATTGGCCATTGGTGTTGTTACGCATAACCGATTTAATTGCATAACGATTCATACGGTTAAATTTATTCTACCCGCAACTTTTGCTCTTATGCTGATAGTTTGGCTGCTAAGGCTTTACCTCCCGGTATGGCTAATGGTGGTAATGCTTGCTCTGGCAAATCTTTGGGCTGCATTTGCTGTTGGTTTTCTTTATGTTGAAATTACTGGCGGCGGTAAGCATCAGCTTAAACCCTCAAAAACCTATGCGGCAGATCTTTTGGGTTCTGCTGCAGCCATTGTTTTGGTTACTTTGTTTCTTATTCCTTTAATCGGAATTCTTTACACTATAATGGTACTGATGCTCTCATCCACTTTGTTTTTTATAAAAACCTTTAAAGTTACAGGATGATGAAAAAAATATCGCGTCGTGAGTTTTTAAGGCGCAGCCTAATGGCTGTTGGCGGATTGATAGCCTTGAAGCATTTAAACCTCTCGGCTTTTGCCCTCGACGATAAGCCTTGGCGCTGGAGCCGTGAGGCCATGTTTTACACTCCAACCCCAAGAGGGGTTAGGTGTCGCCTTTGCCCTAACGAATGCACCATTCGACCCGGCGAAACCAGCCAGTGCCGAAACCGGGTAAACTACAACGGAAAGCTCTTCAGCATTGCCTACGGCAATCCCTGTGCCGTACACGTTGACCCTGTTGACAAGAAACCCTTTTACCACTTCCTGCCCGGCACCGCTACATTTTCCATAGCTACTGCCGGATGCAATTTTGGTTGCCTGAACTGCCAGAACTGGGAGATATCGCAGGCCAACCCAAGGGATACCCGAAATGCAGAACTGTTTCCCCAGCAGGTAGTTAACCAGGCGCTGCAAAGCGGCAGCAGAACCATAGCGTACACCTATTCGGAACCCATCACCTTTTACGAGTATGTTTACGATACGGCAACGATAGCTCGTCAAAAGGGAGTTGGAAACCTGCTGGTTTCCAACGGATACATTAATGAGGAACCCCTACGAACACTTGCCCCTCTTATCGATGCTGCTAATATCGATTTAAAATCTTTTAGCAACGATATTTACCTTAAGTTGAATGCCGGCACACTTGAGCCTGTGCTCAACACCCTTCGCATACTCCGACAAATGAACGTTTGGGTGGAAATTACCAATCTGGTTATCCCCACATGGACCGATGATTTTGCTATGATACGCAAAATGTGCCAGTGGCTTGCATCCAACGGTTTTGCTGATGTACCCCTACATTTTAGCCGTTTTTTCCCACTTTACAAGCTTACCCAATTACCGCAGACCCCAACAGCTACACTTATAAAGGCCCGCGATATAGCCCACACATGCGGGTTAAAGTACGTGTACATAGGTAATGTTGCTCTTGCGGGTGCTTCCGATACCCTTTGTCCTTCGTGTGGAAAGCTGTTGGTAGAACGTAAGGGGTATAATTCCAATATAATTGGGTTAAACAATGGCAAATGCAAGTATTGTGGAACCGCCATACCCGGCAGGTGGAGCTGATGGGTAGTTAATGCTGTAGGCATAAATGGCTAACTATTGATGGTTGATGCTGTGCAAGTCCCTAAAGAATCTTAACCATTTTTGAACTGGTTTAACAAATTATTTATTGACCCAATTTATAACTTTTTTCAGTTAACTGGTTGTGCTAAACTATTTCCAGCCCTCGATATTAAGTTAACTCAAATAAAATATGTAAAAATTTTAAATCAAAACATTGTTGCCAACGATAAAATTTAAAAAGCCAGAAGGCGTTTGGCCTTCTAGGCTCTATGTTTTGCTACAAACACTTTGCAACATTTGATAACATTACACACTTTTGGGGATGCCACTATATTTTGAAAAAGTGTATTAGTTGCACACGGACAGGGCTATTCAGCAAATAAAAATTGTAATACCGTTTTAGAGCCTGTTTAAATTTTGCATAGATATAAAAGTGGCAAAAGATTAGCTTTTTAG
>DYKO01000027.1 GCA_020722565.1 Rikenella microfusus | reverse complement strand
CTCATATTCTTTAAACTTTTTTGCCTTTTCCCTTTCCTTTTGAGGAACCCTGTTTATTTGATTTCTGCAAAAAGTCCGGTAAATAGAACTCCTGGTAATATTTGAGTTTACACATAAAAGCGTCTCCCATACCTCGTCCAAAGGCAGCCATGTTGTTTTTCTAATAGATATAGCTAAGCCCTTCTCCAACTCATTTAAAGCATATATTATTTTATAAGGACGGGAGCTTTTATCTTCAAGTTCCTTCCTGTTTTTCCACTTTCTTATGGTTGCAACAGAAGTGTTGAACGCCTCAGCTAATTCAGAATTTTTCAAAGAACTTTCCTTAATTTGCTTACGAATGTGTAAATTTGTTACAGCGTTCGTGTGATACTCTTGTTTCATATTTTTATTTTTTTGTCAAACAAAAATAATAAAACAAGTTTTCTACGGGCGTTTTCCTTTCTCTCATTGCTTAGTTTCGCTACGCTTCACTTCGCAATGAGAGAAAGGAAAAAAAACTTCAACAACGTGGTGAAACTTTACCTTTAACCTTTAAACTTTTATCTTTAACCTCGAATCAATCTAGCAAATAAAATATTTTTATCATTAAGCATTTATCTACTTGTATATCTGTATGATATATATTGTTTCAAATAAAATTTTGGCCATAAGATGACACAGATACTAAAATTAGTATAGATTTGCTGCCAATTTGATATTGTTAAACTAAATTTATAGTAAGGTGGATATTTTTGATAAAACAAGCAACATGGGCCCAATAGGCCAGTGGCAAGAGTATAGCCATGGCTATTTTTCATTTCCAAAACTCGAAGGTGAAATTAAGCCTCGAATGAAATTTAGGGGAAAAGAGGTTTTAACCTGGAGCTTAAACAACTACTTAGGTTTAGCGAATCATCCCGACGTACGTAAAGCCGATGCGGAAGCAGCAGCGCAGTATGGTATGGCATACCCCATGGGAGCCAGGATGATGAGCGGGCAAACATCCAAGCATGAGGAACTAGAGCAAAAGCTCGCAAAATTTGTTGGCAAAGAATCAGCCTATCTGCTTAACTATGGCTATCAGGGAATGCTATCCATAATCGATACCATGCTAAATCGTAACGATGTAGTGGTTTACGATTCTGAATCACACGCATGTATTATCGATGGCCTACGCCTGTTCCCTGGCAAACGCTTTGTGTACCAGCATAACGACATGGACAGCTGCCGCAAGATGTTGCAGCATGCAACCAAAACTGCCGAAAAAACAGGAGGCGGAGTTCTGTTAATTACTGAAGGAGTATTCGGCATGGCTGGCGATTTGGGCAACCTCAAGGCAATTGCTGAAATGAAGAAAGAGTTTAATTTCCGCATTTTGGTTGATGATGCTCACGGTTTTGGCACCATGGGTAAAACAGGAGCCGGCACTCCTGAGCATTTTGGTGTAATGGACCAAATAGATATATACTTTGCAACATTTGCAAAAAGTATGGCTGGGATTGGAGGTTTTGTTGCCTCTAAGGATCATGTAGTCCGTTACTTAGCTTATAATATGCGCTCGCAAATCTTTGCCAAATCGCTTCCGATGCCAATGGTAATTGGCGCACACAAGCGCCTCGAACTCTTGCAAACCCAACCCGAGTTAAAGGATAATCTTTGGAGGGTGGTTAATGCGCTTCAAAAGGGTTTAAAAGACATGGGCTTTGATATTGGCAAAACCCAATCGCCAGTTACTCCTGTTTACATGAAAGGTGGAATTCCCGAAGCAGCAAACCTGGTTTACGACCTACGTGAAAACTATGGTATTTTCTGCTCAATGGTGGTTTACCCTGTAATTCCTAAAGGACAAATTCTTCTTCGTCTTATCCCAACTGCAGTTCATACCCTAGATGATGTTAAGGAAACCATCAATGCATTTTCAGCTGTAAGGGAAAAACTTTTAGCGGGCAAGTACGACAAAGAAAAAATTGCTCAAATTTAATACTCCCTAAAATTATAAAGCCGCCTATACCAACTATAGGCGGCTTTTTTATTTGGAGACTACCCTATAAAAATTACAATTGGAGTAGTGATAAAATTAAAGTTATTAGCAGCACTTGAAATTAACTGCTAAAATGATTCATATTCGGAATCATCGTGTTTAGCGTTTGGCTTACTCAAACTACTAATTGATTTAACTTTAGGTTTTGCCTTGGGTGCTTGAACCTGCTTGTCAAGCCAGTTATCACTGTTATCTGCCTTCTTTTTATAATCCACTTTTTTTGCTTCAACGTTTTCTGGTTTAGGCATTTTGTTATCAAAGCTAAAACTTTTATCTTCAACCTTGAAAAACATAATACTTTTTTTAAGCGAATCGGCTTGGCTTGCCAAACTATTAGAAGTATGAACCAGTTCTTCGGCATGCGATGAGTATTGTTGAATAATGTTATTAAGTTGCTGAATGGAGCTATTAATCTGCTCAGCACCTGCGGTTTGCTCCGAGCTAGCCGCATTAACCTCCAAAATATTTTGGGCAACCTTTTTAATTTCAGGAATGATTTCTCGAATCAAATCAACAGAATGCTCAGTGCTATTAAGGCTATCGGCGGAAATATTCAATATCTCGTCAGCAGCTAATTTGCTACGCTCAGCTAATCTTCGCACCTCGGAAGCAACAACTGCAAACCCTTTTCCATGTTCTCCAGAGCGAGCTGCCTCAACCGCAGCATTTAATGCCAACAAATTGGTTTGGAATGCAATCTCGTTAACAATATTAATTTTCTCGGTAATTGTCCTAATTAGCAAAAGATTCTTTTCCGATGCATTTCCGATTTTTTCAATATCCATAGAGATTTTCTGAGCTAATTTATTGGCATTGTTTGAGTTTTCGGAATTCTGCATGATATTCGAAACCATTTCCTCCATGGACGAAGAGATTTCCTCAGCATTGCTTGCCTGAGTTGCAGCACCAGAAGAAATGTATTCAGAAATCTTGTTAAGGTTTATACTTTGCTCAGCAATTGTTCCGTAGCTATGGTTAATATCAAGAACTGCCTCCTTTATTTTAGCTACCATTATTTCAAGATTTCTCATGAGCAACGCTATTTCATCATTCCCTGTGGTTTTTATACTAACATTCAGGTTACCTTTGGAAAGTTCATTAATGGCATTTTGTGCAATGCGGAACGAATTATTAATTGATGAAACCATTAAATATGAAACAAAAGCAGATAAAACAATAAGAATAAGGGTTCCGAAAATAATTACAAATCTGAAAATTTTATTAGAACGTTCTAACCGAGCATTTACATTTGATGCTTCAGCGTTATTGTTACTTCCCAGCACATCAATTAATGCTGTAACCTTATCGGTTAGCTTCATCAGCTCCCCATCATCATCAACCATGGTTTGTGCAAGCGCTAAGTTCATAAAATCATTATAACTTTCAAAATTTGGCAACATTTCCATGATGTTTTTCTGATTCTCAAACAAAACACTTGTGCACAAAGAGTCTATCTGTTTCAATAAAGCCTTGTCCTTTTCGTCCCAGCTAATGCTATATTCTTTAAGGGTTGAAATAACTGAAGGATATGCCTCCTGATGAATACTCTTAAGACTCTTTTTCGAAGGGGTATCGGGTAGCTTATCAATATAAACCCAGTTTTTTATAAGTAACTTAGTTCCAGATATTAACCCTTTGAGCGTATTTAAACTTTTAATAGTTGGGTTTATTTGATTCACCAGTTGGCTATTAATTCGCTCATTTTCTCTGAGAACAATAAATGAGATGGTAGAAAAAATAATAAAAAGAGTAATAATTGCTGAGAAACTAATAATTAGCTTATGAGCTAATTTTAACTTACTTAAGCCATGCATAGGGCAACAGCTATTTATTAGTAAATCTTTTTAGCAAGTTTATAGAGCTGATCGTTTACATTGAGAGAATGGTTTTGCATGTAAGATCGGTTGATCTCAAAAAGTAATTTTCCACCTGACTCCACAAAACTAATTCCAGCACCGCTAGCTGCGCCCCCACTTTTAATAGTAATAACTAAAGCGCATGCATTACCAATGGCGCCTATAACATCAGCCAACCGAGAGAAACTTGATTCTGAAACCACAACCACCTCACTACCTGATAATCCTGAAGGCGACGATGTGGTTGAGAAAACAATCTTCTGCGTACCTACCATTCGACCGTTTAATGCTAAAAGCTGTTCTTGTAACTTGGTATCGTTACCAAATAGTACAAGCTGAAAATCGCCCTGTTTACCCTGAGGGCACCATTCAATCATTTTAGTAAATTGAAAAATAAATGCAGCCTGAAGCTTTTCAATCTGAGAAAATGATTGTAATGAAATAAAAATGAGCGAAATAAAAGTAATAATCTTCTTCATAATGAATCAATCTTTAGAATTGATATACAATATTAAACCCAAGGGAACGATCAAAACCCGGAAGAGGTGCGTGACTTCCATTATATGCTTGAATAAAATAGAAATCAGCATTAAGAATATTGGTTAAATGTAAATTGAGCTGCATTCCATCTACCAAAAACCTGTTAATGTTGAAGTTAAGGTTAACAAGTGCAATGGGATCAAACTTTTTGGGAGTTCCCGAAGTGTTGACATATCCATATCTTTCGCCAAAATAGGATACACTAGCGCCAACTCCAACATTTTTACTAATAAAATATGAAGCCGATGCATTAATCCTGATAGGCGAAAATGCCAAAAAATAGTCATTCTTACCGGGAACAAAATAAATGCTATCGGTTGTAGATTTCTCCCTCTTATAGTATGCAAAGTTAATATTGGCATAAACAGATTTACTTGAATGCTTTACTTCAGCTTCAATTCCCTGAGTGCCAATTTTACCGTAATTCCTATACGAACCAATACCTGTATTGGAGTCGTTCTGATATATGATTACCTCGCTAAATCGAGCATCAAACAGATTTAAGGTGATATAGGTTTGAATGGGGAGTTTAGCCCCAACTTCAAATTCAATGATAGTCCCCTTTTCTGGTGAAATAGAAAATCCAATTGGCTGACGGTTAGGAATAATTCCACCAGGTACCCTAAACGATTGGCTATACATGGCTTTGATGTGATAGCTATCGGTTGCCCTGGTTAAAGCAAATCTTGGAACAAAAGCACTTCCATATTCCGATGATTTATCGAAACGTGCACCAGCATTTAGATTGATAAATTTGGTATTCAATTGAACCTGACCATAGGCAGCAAAATTATTATAGCTAAGGTAATCTTTCCCATTTCTGAAAACCTCTTCGAGGGTATCATCGATAAAGGGTGCCTGTTTCAATTGCTCAAAACCATACTCAACACCGAAAATTCCCTTTAACTTGCTATCATCCCAAGTTGCAGTAATTCCCCCTAGAGTTTTAGTATAGCACTTACTGTTTTTATAGCCCTGATCAACCACGTTTAAACGCCAGGGTTGCTGCCACTTATAGTTTATTCGGGGAGTTATGGTAAGCTTTTTTGAAGCCTTAAAATCGTACGACGATTGTAAAAAATGGCTTTGAAAGGATTCCCTTAGCGCGGTCCCTCTGTAAACAGCATCCCATAAATCTATTTGGTCATAAGAGTAATCATCCATTAATGCAAGAATGCTAAAATCCTTATACTTTGCTTTTATCTCAAACTGTTTTGTATAAATATAGCTATTCCCTTTTAGCGTGCTCCAATCGCCATAAATGTCATAAAACTCCCTTTCGTTTCTGGCACCTTTACCATATACCCCCGAAAAGTTAAGCTTTAGATCATTTCTTACCACAGTACTATTAAAGGACAAATTATTGTATGAAAACTGATTACCCGTAAAAGAGGTTAAATACGACGCGCTGCCTTGCGTAGATTCTCCCTCTTTGGTAATAATATTTATTACACCTATTCCTGCAAATCCACCATATACAGATGAACCTGGTCCACGAATGATCTCAACCCTTTGTACATTAGCTAATGTAAAATGGTTACCGAAGGGCACCGAGGCAAACATGCCATCGTTTAGCTCCTGTCCGTCGACCATAAGAAGGAACTTACCCTCATGAGCCCATAGCCCTCTAATGCCCAAACCGACAACTCCCTCTACATCCACACCAAAGTTATACCCAGGAGCATATAACTGGAGAAGTTCCTGCAAATCCCTGGCTCCACTGAGTTGTATATCTTCATTCGTAATAACCGTTACAATACCTGCTGTTTCCCTTATTGATGTTTTTGATTTGTTGGATATGCTTACCTCCATGTTCATAAGTTCCTCTAAGGAAAGATTGATAAGATCTTCAACCTCTTGAGCATAGGAAATGTAAGAAACAAGTAGAATCACAAAAAGAAAAGAAATTTTACGTTTCATAACTGAAAAATTTTAGATTATTTAACAAATATAGGTTATAAACTTATTTAAGTCAATAGTGAATCACTCGTTTTAAACTATTGTTTGATTAACAATAGAAAATAAAAAAGAGGCTGACAAATCAGCCTCTTTAAAATTAATAAGAGCTCTAGTTAAAAGTTTCGTTCTCCCAGGTATCGTTCGGTATCTATTGCAGCCATACAACCCGAACCAGCCGCTGTAATAGCCTGGCGGTAGTGGGGGTCCTGAACATCGCCACAGGCGAAAACGCCAGGCAGATTTGTTTTAGTTGTACCCGGAATGGTTTTAATATATCCAACCTCATCGGTTTCAATCCAGGGTTTAAAAATATCCGAATTAGGATGATGCCCTATGGCCAAAAAGAATCCGGAAATATCAATTTTTACATCCTTACCCTCCTTGGTGTTTGTGAGAATAACTCCATTTACACCACTCGCATCACCAACAATTTCCTTTGTAGTGTGTTCAAAGAAAATTTCAATATTTGGTGTATTGAAAACCCTATCTTGCATGGCCTTAGAAGCGCGTAGGTAGGGCTTACGAACCACCATGTAAACCTTACTACAAAGGCCGGCCAGGTATGTTGCCTCTTCGCAGGCAGTATCGCCACCACCCACAACGGCTACATCCTTACCACGGTAGAAGAAGCCATCGCATGTGGCACAAGCCGAAACACCCTGCCCCTTATATTTAGCCTCCGATTCCAGACCAAGATACTTTGCGGTTGCACCAGTGGCAATAATCAAGGCATCGGTTTCAATGATTTTTTCATCATCAATGGTAACCCGATAGGGTTGTTTGGACAGATCGGTGGATGTAGCAATACCAAAGCGAACATCGGTTCCAAAGCGCATGGCCTGCTTCTTCAGATCCTCCATCATTTCCGTCCCCGTAACCCCATTGGGGTAGCCCGGAAAGTTTTCAACCTCGGTTGTTGTAGTAAGCTGCCCTCCAGGCTCAATCCCCTCATAAAGCACAGGTTTAAGATTTGCTCTTGCTGAATAAATTGCAGCTGTGTAACCTGCAGGACCTGAACCCAGAATTAGAACACGCACCTTCTCAATAGGTAGCTCTCCACCCGCTGGATTCTTCTCATCTGTACTTAGCGACTTAAATATTGCCATAATCGATATTATTTATTTATTTAGATATATTAATTTGATACAAAAATAGTAATAAAATTGTTTTAGCATTATGGTTATTTAAATTGATTTTAAACAATTTTTCAAAAGATAAAGATAGCAATTCTTAATGTATGGTTGCCACAAAATGGCTAAGGAAAAATAAAATTTCAGAGAAAGATATTTTGCGAATAAAAAAAATGAATATCTTTGCAGTCGAATTAAGGCGGGGTGTGGCGCAGTTGGCTAGCGCACTTGCATGGGGTGCAAGTGGTCGTCCGTTCGAGTCGGATCACCCCGACCAAAAGAGGAAGGTTTAACAAGCCTTCCTTTTTTTTTAGCCAAACACTAACACATCATAAAAGCATTTGAATTGTTGTACCCCTAAGGGTATTTTGCAGGATAAATAATGTTTAATTACCATTAACACCAAAACAAACTTCACTTCAAATGAAGTAGGGTCTGTTTATCTATTTTTTTATTGAACCATTTAGGGCAAAATCGCAATTATCAAAAGAAAAAGAAACCGTTAATCAAAATGGGTTGTGGAACATTTATAAACGCATGTGCTATTCCTTTTGGGCTTTAATCACAACAAAACTTCCTTCGCCAAAACCTTTAATAACAGGTTGTTCGGCCGATATTCCCTCTAATTTACCAAAAATGGTTTGCCAGGTTTCCACCACACGAAAACCTGTTTTTATTAAAATTTCGGATAGTTCCTGTGTACCAAAGAAAGTTGCCTTCCTATAAAACGTGCTCTGCTCCTTATGTTTTTGGTACTCCTTTCCCACAGGACTGTCTTTATCGACAAATCCAATAATTAAAAAGCCATTGTTTTTTAAAACCCTGTGAGCTTCTTTAAACGATTGGTAGATATCATCCACAAAGCAAATCGAGGTAATCATTACTGCCCCGTTGAGCGATTCATTTGGGTAAGGCAATTTTTCGGCAACCGCATGCAGCACTTTTAATCCTTTTTTTTCGGCTTTTTGACGCATAGCTTCCGAGGGATCAATACCCTCGTTTATGCCCAAGGGTTCAGCAAAAATACCGCTTCCAATACCTATTTCAATTACATTCTCGGACTGAGTAAGTGCCTTTTTAACAGCGTTTAATTCCGATAAAAATGCAAATCGGTTTACCTCAAACCAATGGTCGTACTCATCGGTATATTTTTGAAAAGCGTCTATTTTAGCCATATGCTCACAGTTGTGAGAAGTATTTTAGCACAAAACTACAATCCTTTCCATGCTGAGGCTTCAAGCTCTAAGAATCTTTGTCTTTCCTCTTCAGTCATAACTACCACCTGATAGCTAAATTCTGCCCCCAAATTGGTTACAGGAGTTTTAATAGAATTGATTAGCTGATCGGCAATGGGGATATTTGGAAAGGGGAATGCAAATGTAACGTTTACCTTGTTATCGACAATTTTGATGTCTTTAACAATACCCAGAGTTGTCAAGCTTAAATCAATTGCAGGATGCATTACACTTGCGATGGTATCTTCAATTTGTTCCTTCAAAATTTCGTCCATATTAGTTTGCTTTTAAAAAGTTATTTATAATTTCATTGAGTTTTTCCTCCTTAACCAATTGATAGCTCATTGAGCTATTTTCTACATCCCTTTTCATGTGCTTACCAATGGCGGCCACGAGCAAAATATCAACATCTTTAAGTAATTCAATAATTTGACGATGCGAATGTTCTGCCTCTTCGTCGTGCTCCCCCATTATGTTTTCACGGTATTCCGAATGGATAATTTTACCATTATTCACTTCATACACCATAAAGCCCTTGCTTTGACCGGTTCTTTTGGTAATTGTTTCTTGATTATCGGAAGGAATTGCTACTTTCATAAGCTTTAATTTATTGGGAATTTATTTTACTACTTTCGTTGCCTTTAATAGACGAACATAATTTTTCAGGTAGAAGTGCTCGCTAAAATTATCGAATCCAGCTTCTTTTAATATTACCTTCCAATTGCGTTCAATAAAATCAAAGGCATACTTACATTCTATTTTTTTAAAAATAAATCGATGCAGTACAGGCATTCTTGTCATATCGAATTCAGCAAAGTCGAGGATATAAAAACTTCCACCCGGCTTTAAATGTGTTAGGGCATTTTGGATTACTGTATTTCGAACCTCATGTGGGAAACCGTGAATTACAAAACTAATAAAAACAATGTCGAACTGTTTCTTTAAATCAAATGGCTGGTCGATACGACGTTTTATAAAATCAACATTAGCTTTTCCCTTAAACCTTTTTAGGAACTGCTTCTCCATCAACTCAGAAATATCCATTCCGGTAATATGGCCGTTTTCGCTCATATATTTTGCCATTAAGGATGCATTCCTTCCCGTTCCGCAACCCAAGTCTAATATTGAGCTACCCGGTTGAATATCCATTTGCTTAATAGCTTTCCGGATAAAACCGGAATACAGGCCAAGGGACATGATATTCATTACCCTGTCGTAATTTTTAGCAACAAAATCTTTGAGTTCGACTCCCGAATCGGGATAAATTTTTTCGGTCATAATCTATTTTTTACAATTTATTTTAAAAATGAAAAAAGCCGCCATGGTAATAATCAGCGTAAAAATAATAAAAAATGCTGGATACCCGAATTCCTTAATTAAAGTTCCTCCAGCAAGGGGAAAAACAGCGGGTAATATATTTCCGGCACCCGCAAAACCTGCGTATAGCGCACGATTTTCGTTTCCGGAAAGCTCGAGCAACAAGCCATTCATTGAGATGCCGAAGAGCGAATATACAATTCCACCCAGCACAAAAATATATTTTACTGATGCTACATCTTTTATAATAAAAGCCATCATAACCAGAAAAAGCGATAGCAAAACATTGCTGTAAAGAAGCAGGTTGTATTTAATTTTTGTTGCACCTAGCAGCACAAGAATACTTACAAAAACAATTCCTATAATCTTGTAAATAAGGAATACACCCGTATCGGCATTTTGGGCATTAAACGTATCTTTGGCATATAAAATGATAAAAGGTAAAAACGAAATTGCAATCCCCTGTGTGTTGATGTAACCTAAGAAATACCCCAGTTTTTTGTTTTGTTTTAATTCAGTTTGTAATATTTTAAAAAACGATTTTATTCCTGAAATCTTTAACTTAGAAGGGAATATCTCTTTTATGCTCCAAAAACCAGCACTTGCAATCAATAATAATATTGCACCGATAGAAAACATAAAAGCGTAATTTACCGGATATTCTTTCCATTCCAATAAACGTTTTACCAAGAATGCTGAGCTTAGAACAATTAACCCCGATATTATTTGATTGGCTGAAAAAAAGGGTTTTCGTTTTTCCTGCCTGACCGATTTACCAAATATATCGACATAGCTAACGTTAGTATAAGCTCCGGCAAAGGAAAATGTGGCAATAAAAAAGAACATCAACCATAAAACAGAAGTGTGTTGATTGCCATGTAATAGAAATAATAAAATACCCAAACCCAAGAGTGCCATTACACGGGTATTAATTCCTAATAAAAGATGTTTCTTTTTGAATGGTTTATTACTTATGTAAGGGGCAAAAAATATTTGTGTAAAATTTGAACCGCCCAGCATTATTGCGGTTAAAATTCCAATTTGCATGGCTTCCCCACCCGCATCCACAACCATCGATGGAATAATGGTATCCACATCCATAAAATTTTTGGCGAAAGCCAAAAAAGTGGCATGCCATAAAAAGGATTTAAAATTATGGTTCGATATTTTTGGGGTTAGCTCCATGCCATTGAGCTACTTATTCTTCAATTCATAAAAAACACCCCGGTCGAGACTTTTAGTTGTGATTTTCCCTTCGGATTCAAGTGTGCCAAGGTATTTATTTATTTCATTAACATGTATACCCAATAGGCGGTGCAAATCGTCGAGGGTACAGGGCCTGCGTGCAATGGTTTCCAATATGGCCGATTCCACATCGCTGCGGTACGATGAAATATTGGGACGATCCAATTGGCTGGCAATAATTTCTACATTGGTAAACCCCCAGAACTCAATAATATGCTGCAATTCGTCATTTGATAATGGGATGAGTCCTACTACAGTGCCGGGGCGGTCTAAGGTATTGAGCTGTATGCGGTCGGGTTTGATTTTCTCGATGGCTCCTTTTAATCGCTTTAGTTCGTCTTCGGAATCATTATAACCCTTTAAAAACAAAACCTCTAACCAAATTTGTCCCTTATACTCTTTGCGTAAATCAATCAATCCCTGAATATAATCCTGAAGTGAAATTTCGGGAGCAGGTCGATTTATTTTTTCAAAAGATCCCTGTCCGGCTGCGTCCAGCGAAGGTAAAATTACATCGGCTTTCAGTAATTCTTGGCGAAGTTTTTTATCAGACAGTAAGGTTCCGTTTGTTAAGACTGCCGTTTTAACGTCGGGATAATTTTCTTTGATAAAACTCAGTACATCGCCAATACGGCTGTTGAGTGTTGGTTCGCCCGAGCCTGAAAAGGTAATGTAATCAATTTTTGGATTGCTGCTCATAAAATCGTTGAGCTCAGCTATCACCTTATCGTATTTTACGTACTCAAGACGTTCGGTAGTTAGCTTTGTGGTTTTACCTACCTCACAATATACGCAATCTAACGAGCATACTTTTTTTGGTATTAAATCAATGCCAAGTGACATTCCCAACCTTCGTGAAGGTACCGGTCCAAAGAGATATTTATACATTTTATTCTAGTTCTGAATTAATTGTTCCATCGGGCATCATGTTGTCGGGGTGATAAATACCCGCCTCTTCCTTTTGGTAGCGGACACATTTAACCCAATTGCCCAAACAATATTTTTTTACCCACGATTCATCAATTTTGCCCTGCTCCCAATAAAATTTCATGGGGCAAACCGGGAACCATTTGCATTGCTTTTGCATTGCATTAATCATAGGAAAGTCTGGTTTGCTCGTCGCAAAGGGTGGGCGCAATAAGGTCCTGCCATTCTGTCGATTTCCAAGTGCCGAGATTTTGGTGGGTTAACCAATACTTTTGTGGTATGGGATGGGTACCAACAACCACTGGGATTTTATATTTTTCCTCAATAAACTGCTTAAAATGGGAAATGTAAGGGCATGGTGGATACCCCACCACTAAACCCGTAGCAAGATGAATTACTTCAACTCCATTTTTTTTCATCTCTTCGGGGGCATATTCAATGTTTCCACCCGGACAGCCACCACAGGTAGTGTATGCAACCACCTGTAGGTTAGTATCATTATCGTACATGCTAAATGCTCCCTCAAGGTTTTTCATGGCACGAAAGCATTTACCACCAGCACAATCCCGGTAGCGATCGCAAATAATGATTCCGATTTTCTTTGATTGTGTCATAAGTGTAGTTTTAACAAATTATACTAAAGGTTTCGCAATAAAAAACTTAAACACTATAACTTCACTATTTCAAAACACCTTATAATATATCCCAAATGAACAAAAATTTTGCTTACCATTGCTTTGAATATACCACGTCTTTACCCATTTTACCTCCTTTTCTCTATTGGGAAACAGAAGACTAGCATTTGAAATTTCTGTTTAGGTTAAACAATTCAAAAAAAACAGCGGCTATACCTTCAGGGGAAAAATTGAAATCGCGCAATGCTGAGAGTAACAAAAATTCATATTCAAAAGGCATCACAGTATATTTTGATAAAAATCATTTAGATTGTTAACCTCACTAATGCATATGGCAAAATGGTTTAGTACCATTTATTTCTTATTCCTCTTTTCGTTCAACAACTCCTCACGAATCATTGTGTGCCCACACGCAGGGCACTTTAGAGTGGTACATTTTATACCCCGCTGATGCGGTACCCTTTCACCACATTTTGCACATATGCAAAACCCACCGACGCTGTATCCGCCACCGTTATTTCTCCCTCTGCCACCGCCTTTTCCCAATCCACGACCATGCCCAGAGCCACTGTTTCTATCAAATGCAGGCATCTTTTTATGTTTTTAGATCAGTTAATTAAGTTTTGGTTTACTCTCAACTTACACCCTTTATGTTAAACATGGATAAACAAACCTGGAACCCATCATTCGTTTACCAGGTTAACCTAAAGGTTATCATCGCCACTCACCTCCATAATTTACTTTACTGCTTTTGGCAATCAATCCGAGTTAAATTTTCTTAGCCAATTCGTAAACTCCATGGATGGCATCCTGTGCTTTGCCGGGTTTTAGGGCATCGCCAATAATATGAACGGGTTTATTGATCTTCATATTTTCGAAGGGATTGTACGATTTCATTCCCGCAGCCAGAACAATAACATCAATGTCATCAAGGGTTTGCTTATAATCCTGCCCTTCGATATGCACCCTATCGCCATCAACTTTTTGAACCTTAGTATTCAAAAAGATGTTTACGTTTTCGTGTTGCAATGATTTCAGGGTAAGCTTCTGTTCCAGCATTTCCATTCCCCTGGCAATTTCGCCCAGCATTTCAACGATATAAACTTTGTTGCCTTTTGATAAGAGCTTAACGGCAACTTCAGTACCAATTAAACCGCCACCAATAACAAGTACCTTTTTATTTTCGGGTAAATTGTGATTTTCGAGTACTTCAGCCCAATAGTATTTTTTTAGCCCATCGATGGGTGGGATGAATGGTTTTGAGCCCGTTGCCACAACCACTTCATCAAAATTGGCAAAATTGTCAGCTACGGCCTCCCTTTTAACTATTGGAATATTCCTATCCTGAAGCTCTTTTTTCAGATAGTCCACTATTTTGATTAAAGAGTCTTTGTGAGGTGGCAGCGGAGCCAGTAAAAACTGACCGCCCAATTTGTCTTTTTCAAAAAGGGTAACCCTATGCCCCCGTTCATGGAGCGAAACAGCAGCCTGCATGCCTGCAAGTCCACCCCCAACCACAGCAATAGTCTTACTTACAGGTGATTTTTCAAATACCTCATTTTCATGCCCAACAGTAGGATTAACCGAACAGCCCAAACCGTTTCCACTACGTACACCTCCCAGGCAACCCTCGCTACATGCCAGGCAGGGACGAAGATTTCCCTTCACCTCGCCTAAATACTTACCAACAAAATTGGGATCAGCCAATAATGGACGACCTACAGCCACATAATCGGCTTTATGTTCATTAAAAACCTTATCAACATCTTTAAACTCATTAATTTGACCAACAAATATTATAGGAATATCAACCGCCTCTTTAATTTTATGAGCTAATTCCCATGTTTTACCTTTGGGCACAAACATGTGCTGGAAAAACCATGGGGGTGTACTGCAAGCCGTACCAGCAGAAACATGAATGGCATCTACCGATTTGTCTTTGAGAATCTTAGCTAAACGAATCATTTCGTCAATCTTAATTCCGTCGGGTATCATTTCATCACCACTCATTCTGACAATTATAGGCAAATGGGTTGCGGCTTTTACTGCGTCTAAAATCTGTAATGGAAATTTTATTCTGTTTTCAAAGCTTCCGCCGTATTCATCGGTGCGCTTGTTGACCTTGGGTGAGATAAACTGAGCTGCAAGGTAGCCATGTCCGAGCTGTAACTCAATAATATCGAATCCAGCCTTTTCGGCTCTTTTAGCCGCATTGGTAAACAAGTTAATCACCTGCTGCATATCATCAGCATCCATTTGTTTGGGTTTTGCACCACCATTTTCGCAAGGCTCATCGGTTGACGATACAAAATAATTCCCTGGAATTTTAGGGTTTGCCATTCGTCCCGGATGATTTAGGTGGGCGATAACCCCGGTACCAAACTGATGAATGGTATCGGTAAGCCTTTTTAAGCCTTCAATTTTATCGTCGCTGTCAATACCCATTTGGGTAGGCAATTCGCGCAATCCCTTGTCTAAGTAAAGGGGTTCGGGAATAATAGCTCCTACATATTTACTCCGGGCTTTGTAGAATTCCAGATGCCTATTAGTAACTATGCCTGTTGCGTCGCTGTATCCTGTTTTTACAGTCGCAAATATGAAATTGTTTTTAAGATTTAACATATTGCTTACTTTTAGAGTTAAAGAATATATTCGTGGAACGAAAACATTTGGTACCAACCTTCAGATTGACCTTTACCCCTGCTGATATATTTTCATTTAAGGGCAAGGCTTTGCAGTGTAACAATATGATAATGAGAATCCAACAAAAATACTTTTGGTAATTTTTGCACCATTTTCATCTTTAATTTTTCTTTATGTTTCAAAAGGGAAACTGTCAGCATCTTCATCCTCTCAAGTTTAAAAATGGAAAAAGTTAGCTAACCTTTTCACCATAAATCCACCATTTATTCATGAAACCAAAATACAACAACTTGCGAAAAAAGCAAAATAAAAAATTGAATTAGGCTTTTTGTAAATAATAATTAGAGTAAATTCGGGGCATATAACAC